>JBEKWH010000057.1:0-2697 GCA_049513255.1 Solirubrobacteraceae bacterium | reverse complement strand
GCCTGCGAACATCTGACATGGCGTGCCTTCCTTTCCCGCCTCTCGGCGGTCGGTCTTCATCAACCGGGAAGGTACGCCGCCTTCCTCTTCACGCGCATCCACAACTTCTGGGTATAGCTCCGTGCGAGGATTCGCATGTGCATCTGCCTGCGAGTCTGCGCCGTCGTCGTCGTATGCGAGCCCTCGGGTTGACGCTCGGCGTCGCGGTTCTCGCCGCGCTCGGACTGCCTTTGCTGGCAGTTGGCGCTGTGCACACGACTCACCAAGGCGACGCCCATCGATCCGCGCCCGCTCACGCACACGCTCACGCCGCGAGCGTGTGCCGTGTTCCGCGGCTGGCGGGCCTTGTGCTGTCGGTCGCTCGCAAACGCGCCGCAAAGGCCGGCTGCAGGATCCGGCTGCAGGGCGCACACGTGACGACTCCCCAGGTGCAGACGATCCGAACGCAGACGCCACGCGCGGGACGCCACGGGCGAGTGGTTACCGTGTGGGTGAATCCGCTGTGCAGCGGCATGGGTGCGGAAGGGCCCGACATCAACGAGCCGCGCGTAACCGCCGGCCCCACCGAGCTGGTCAGCGGCCTGTACGTCGTCGGGGGGCCGCTCGCGCTGTGGTCGGAACCCCGCTGCACGCCCCACCCTGGTGAACCCGGCGCCGGGACGATCACGGTGCGAGATCCAGTCAACGGCGCGGTCGTCGCCTCGCAAACGGTTACACGCGGGCATCTCGCGACGATCCCTCTGGCCCCTGGCACGTACACGATCCAAGGCACGTTCGGCAGCGCGACGATCAACGAACAGCCGGGACAGTCGTTCCCCGCGACCGTCGAAATCCCACCTGGAAAGACGGTCCGGCAGGATGTGTTTCTGAACGTGCCGTAGGAGTCGGCGACGTGGAGAGCTCGGCGGCGGTGCGGCTAAGGCCCGCCAGCGCCCTGCGGCCCGAACAGGGGTGCGCCCGGACCCCCGAAGCCACCGCCGTGAGCGGCCTGCAGCCGTCCCGCCCACACCGCTTTCGCGCCGAGATCGCCGGTCCTGAAGCACATGTAGCCGGCGCCCAGCGCCAGCAGCACGAGCACGACGCGCAATGCAGTGAAGATCGGCTTCGGCGACAGCAGGCCATCGACGATGCCAAGCCCGGTCGGCATGCCGCCGGAGATGCGCTGCGCCGCGAAGGTGACGATCAGCGTCGCAGTGAACAGCACGTACACGATCGCGAGGATGTGCGCGGCGCGCGAATGTTCGGAGATCAGTTTCGCGGCCGGGCCTTGCAGGTTCAGCGCCCCGCGCAGCGCGGCGCCCGCCTGCATCGCCAGGAACACCGAGCTCATCGCGACGATCGACACCACCGCCAGCGCGATCCCGTAACGCGCGAACCAGTCGCGCTTGATCACGAACACGATCGCAGCGACGATCGTCGTCGGGATCAGCACCACCGGCACGTGCACGAACAACGGGTGCGCAGGCAGACCGCTGTAGATCGTCTTGATGCGGATCGGCAGCGTCAGGAAGCCCAGGAACGCAAGCAGCGTCAGCACGAACTCCGCGCGCCGCCAGTCGACTCCCGGCCGGGCGCCAGCGCTGATCGTCTCTGTGCTCACGCGCCGGAGCGTATGTGGGGTTCCTTAAGCCGTCTCTAAAGGTAAGGGATCTCTAATGGTCGGGGTTGGGGCGCGGGACGCGGCGTCAATCAGGGCTCGACCCAAACCACCGAGCTTGCATTGCTACTTATAGTGTGCAATGATGTTCTTATGACTTTGATCATTGGAGAAGCGCTCAACCGAAGGGCTGACCTGCAGAAGCGGATCGCCCAGCTGCAGGACCGTGTGTCGGCTTGCGTCCTCGCCCAGGAGGGGGAGGAGCCACCCGAGAACCCCGACGAGCTGCTGGCCGAGCACGCCAGCTTGTGCGACGAGCTCGAGGGACTGATCGCGAAGATCAACCACACCAACGCCACGGCAAGGCTCGCCGGCGGGGAGACAGTCACCGAAGGACTCGCTCGCCGCGACGCGCTCGCTTTGCGCCAAGGCGCCTTGCGCGCCGCGATCAAGGCGGCCACGGGCGGATCGCTGGGTCTCGGCTTGACGAGGTACAGCCGCTCCGAGATCCGCCTCGTGCGACAGGTGCGTGTGAGCGAGCTGCAGAGCAGGCTCGACCAACTGGCAAAGGAGAGAAGGGAGCTGGACAACCGCCTGCAGGAGAACAACTGGCAGGCGACCTTGATCGAGTAAGCAGTCGGTAGCCGACAGGGGCGAGCGTTGAGGCCCGCGGCCGGCCAAAGGCCGCACAATCCATAGATCCCTCGCCAGGAGCGCCGGGGGCAGGCGCACGCGGGGCCGGAATCCCGTGCACCGTCAGCCCAGCATTCCGCAGCGCGCACCGGGCATCGCGGATCGAGCACGACCTAACGCTGACTTGCTGGTGAGGGTGGGTTTGGGGACTGTGTGGAGGAGATGTGGGCGTGGGCTGAGGTGGGCGCGGCTGGTCGAATCGGGCGCGCGCGACGGGCCCTCTGGGAGTCCCGACGCATCACACGTTCTGGGAACAGCGTGCAACCAGCCTCCACCACGCGGCCAGCGAGCAACACGCACTGCCCGAGGAGATCGTCGCGGTGGTCGAGGCAGCACCAACGGAGGCGCCGCTTGAAGCGGCTCACCAAGATGGTTATCGAGCAGGTGGACGTAGGTGTCGAGCGTGA
>JBEKWH010000056.1:0-3490 GCA_049513255.1 Solirubrobacteraceae bacterium | reverse complement strand
GCGAGGACCTCGCCGATCGTCAGGCCGGCCGCGCCGGCCTCCGCGCGCACCTCCAGCTGGACTGCCCCGAGCGCTGAGCGGATCGCCTGGGCGGCCTCCTCGTCGGCGCCCGCGTCTGCATACTCGGTGGAGCTGTCGCCGAGGCTCTTGGTCGCGGACTTCAGCGCGGCGTTGGGCACCAGCAGCGAGATCGTCGAGGAAGAGCTCTCATCGCGCGCCTCGATCGTGAGCTCGAGCGTCGGCTCGGTCGAGGGCAGCAGTTCGAGCGCTCGTTCGCGGGACTCGAACTCAACGAGGTTGAGATTGAGCCCCAAAAGGCCCCGCCACACGCTCGACAGCGGCGCGAGCAGCCCATCGAACGCGCGGCGCGCCATCGCGATATCGATATCGGTCAGCTTGCGCGGCGCGGGCGTGTCGGTGAAGCTGCCGCCGAGCAGACGCTCGATCATGCGCAGCACCAGCGCCTCTTCGACACACATCAAGATCGTGTTCTCCCCGGGCGTGCACATCGCGACACCCAGAACCGACGGCTGCGGCACCTCGCCCAGCGCACCGCCCCACGTCAGCTGCGAGGAGTTGATGATCTCCAGATCGACCTGCGTCAACAGCTCGCTCGACAGACGCATCGACGCGTCACTGCAGTACGTCGCGTGCGCCCGCTCGAAGCGTCGCTGTTCGGCCAGGCTCAACATCATCGGACGGCTGAAGTTGATCTTGCGGATCGAGCGCGAGCGACGCGCCTGAATACGCGGCCCCTCCGGCAGCTTGCCATCCTCAGCAGCAGCAAACAGCTGCGCGATCTCCTCAGGTGAAAGAGCGTCGGTCATCGCAGCGCTCCTGCCGCCTGCAGGCTGGAGAAGATCTCGACGTGATCCTCGCCGGGTTCCTTCACGGTCACGCGGCCCTCATCGACATACACCCTCACGGTGCGGCCCTTGTTACCGCCGGTCGCCGCCGCGCGAACCTCCAAGCCAGCCCGCGCGAGCGCCTCGCGCGCGGCCTGCTCGTTACGCCGGCCGATATCGAGACTCGACGCGCTCTCAAGCGCGAACATGTGCGCGCCCCCGACCAGCACCGCATGCAGCCTGGAGCGCATCGCCCCGATCGCCGTCATCTGCTCGATCAACGCCGGCACAGCGCTGTCGGCGAACTTGCCAACAGCATCCGAGCCGCTGCTGGACGACGGCAGCACGATATGCGCAAGCCCGGCCAGCGGACGCTGAGCCTCGATGAGCACCAGCCCGATGCACGAGCCCAGCCCGATCGAGGCGAGCACATGCCCAGGGGTGCGCGAGACCGACAGCTCGCCCATCCGCACCATCGTCTCTTCACTCTCGCCCGTCACCCGTCAAGCCCAAGCCTGGTAAGGATCTCAGCCACGCCATCCTTGCCAGGCGCGAGCATGAACGACAACGAACACTCCGCGCCCTGCACCGTCAACTCAGAGTCCAGCAGCAACGCCACATCCGTCTCCTGCGCCCCCGCCGCCAGCACCGAGGAGACGATCGCCGCGAGCATGTCCGTCGCGGTCTCCGGCGGCCGCGGTTCCAGCGCCAGCGCCGTCATCATCGTCAACGCCCTGATATAGGCGGAGCCGAGGATGTTGCCGATCTCAGCCAGCGCCGACAGGCCAACCTCGCTGTCAGCATCGACACCCAGCAGCCCGCACAGCACGGACGCGTCCTCCGGCGCGAACAGCAGCAGCGCGATCGCGTCGAGATCACCCACGAGCGGCAGCACGACAGCGGTCACGATCGCGTCGGGCTCCCCCACGGCGTCGACGACATCGGCAAGCGGCAGCGCGAGCGCCGTCGGCACGGAGATGTTGACCGAGCGGCCGAGCATGCTCGAGAGCGCCGTCGCCGCGGTCCCCGAGCCGATGTTCGCGAGCTCGCGAAGCGCATCGAGCTGCACCTCGGGATAAGACTTCGGCATAACGCGCACCCTCCCCTTACACAGCCACCGCGACCGCGGCAGCCTCATTTTTCCCCGTCGCGGTCAACGCATCGCAATCCAACACAAGCGCGATCTGACCACTGGACAAAACAGCACCACCCGACAACGCTGGGTGCGCGCCCACACCATCCGGAAGCGGCCGCGTCACAAGTTCACGCTGACCGATGAGATGATCCACCGCCAGCACAACCCGGCCGTCGGCCCCACGCACAGCCACACCGTAAGACGCCCCCGTCGCCTCGCCATAACCAAGCGAGCCCGCAAGATCAAGGATCGGCAAGACATCCTCACGCAACACCAACATCCGCTGCCCACCAACATGACGCAACGGATAATCCTCGAGCTTAAGCGTCATCTCGACACGATCGAGATGAACGACGAACGGCTGCTCCTGAGCTTCGACAAGCAACGTCGCGACGATCGCAAGGGTCAGCGGCAGCCTGATCTGCGTCGTCGTGCCAGCACCCAGCTCCGACTGCACAAGCACTTCGCCGCCGAGCCCACGAATCGCCGTGCGCACCGCGTCCAGCCCGACACCACGCCCAGAGATATCACTCATCTCATCAGCCGTCGAGAACCCCGCAGAGAACAACAACTCGATCGCCTGCCCCATATCAACCTGGTCGACCGCGTCCGCCGCGATCAAACCACGCTCAGCAGCCTTCCCCGCGACACGCACCGGATCGATGCCACGACCATCATCACGCACGGAGATAAGCACGCTGCCACCCGTGTGCTGGGCCGAGATCTCAAGCGTCCCGGCCGCTGGCTTGCCAGCCGCCACACGCTCCTCGGGCGGCTCCAGCCCATGATCAAGCGAGTTACGCACCAAATGCACCAACGGATCACCAAGCTGATCAACGACCGTACGATCCAGCTCCGTCTCAGAACCAGACAGCAACAACTCGACCTTCTTATCGAGCTTCCCCGACAGATCACGCACAAGCCGCGGGAAACGCAGAAACACCGCCTCAACCGGGATCATCCGCACCTGCATCACCATCGCCTGCAACGCCTGCGAACTACGCGTCAACGACTCGACATGCGTACGATGCACCACCAGCTCACCCATCACATGCATCAACTGATCCAAACGCTCAGCATCAACCCGCACACTGCTCGTCGCAGCCGTCGTCTTACGCTCACCCGCGCCCGGCGCTGCCGTCGGCTCGGGCTCGACTGCGGCGGGCTGTGGCTTGCCGGCGGCCTGAGCGTTTGGCTCCGCGAGCGTCACCTCGGCCACATCGGGAACCGCGCGCGCGTCAGCCTCGATCGAGGCGTCCTCGTGGTCGCTTGCGAGCCATGCCTCGATAGTGTTGCCGTCGAACTGTTCGACCGCGTCCTGGGCTGGGAGGGAGGCGAGGATCTCGCCGTGGTCGGAGATCGCGGTAAGCGCCATCAGCGCTCTGACGGACGGCATCAGCGCCGCCTCGTCAAGCCGGATCAGAACGTGCACGACCCGCCGCCCGCCAGCCGCGGCCTGCAGCTGCGCGGGGTCGGGGCGCTCGAGCACGACCGTGTGCTGCTCGCTCTG
>JBEKWH010000055.1:0-3325 GCA_049513255.1 Solirubrobacteraceae bacterium | reverse complement strand
TATCGAGCAGGTGGACGTAGGTGTCGAGCGTGAAGCTCGCCGAATGGTGGCCAAGCCAGCGCTGCACCTGCACGACGTTCCTACCCTCGACGACCGGCCACCCCGAGAGATCGAGGAACTCTACGCTGTGAAAACCCGGGCAACCAGGCGGGCAGCATGAACATAGGAAACCTACAAACACCGTCTCCGCGAAACCCAGGGCGGCTCACGGCGCGGTGGCCGCCGCTACTTGCGTCGGAGGCGTCGGGCTACGCCCTCCTTGCTACAGCGCACGCCGGCATGGCGAAGGCGGTCTCGTTGGCGCGACCTCAGACCGATAGGGCCGTCGTGGGCCGGGCTACAATCGACCGGGCTATGCGTACATCGACACCTGCCGCGCTGGATGGAGCCACAGCCGAGGAGCGGCGAGGATGAACGCCGTCACCGCTGAGGCGATGATCGACCGCGCAGGCCGTGCGCTGATCGACGCTGCGCCAGCGCCAGCCAAGGTGATCCTGTTTGGCTCACACGCCCGCGGCGAGGCCAACGACGGGAGCGACTTCGACTTCCTGGTCATCGAGGAGACAGTCCCGGATCGTCTCGCCGAGGCCGTCAGGCTCCGCGACGCTCTCGGAGACTTCAACGCACCCGTTGACGTGATCGTCATGGACGCAGCACTCGCCGAACGGCGAGCGAAGGTACGGGGCACGATGGTGCACCGAGCCCTGCGCGAGGGTCGTGTTCTCGCCGAGTCCTGAACAGATCGAGTACGCCGAACTGCTGCTGCGCCGGGCCAACGGCGACCTCCAAGCCTGCCGCGTGCTCGCCGACAACGCAGACATCGACGACAACATCGTCGGGTTTCACGCACAGCAGGCGGTCGAGAAGTCCATGAAGGTCGCACTCGTGCTCGCCGACGCCGACCTCCCCCTCACCCACGATCTCAAGTTCCTCGTGCGTCAAGTACGCGAGACGGGCACAGAGCCTCCACAGGACATCTTGGATACCGCGTGGCTCACGCCCTGGGCGGCCGAACTCCGCTACGACGAGCCGATCGCGTTCGATCGCGCCGCCGCGCTCGCAGCGGCCGGGAGCGCAAGCGGCTGGGCGGCCTCGCTGCTCGCCGACGCGAAGCGCCCCCAGCCCGAGCCCGATCCTGGGAGGAAATCTCGGGAGGAAGCTCCGCCAGCGCCCGAGCCCTAGAACCACGAAAGCCCTGGATTTCCAGGGCTTCCGCTTCATAGCGGGGGCGGGATTCGAACCCGCGACCTTCGGGTTATGAGCTGTATCGATGGGGTTGCGCTCCGGTCCATTTGGCTTTCCAGAGCCATATTAGGTCGCTCAGGTTCCCGCAGTTTTGCTCAGATTGGTACGAAAATTGGTACGAACAGGAACCACCTAGGTGCTTGGCCCAGGGAACGACTCCGCCACCCAACTGGCGGCCTGTGCGGTTGCGACGTCGTCGCTCGCTCGACAGCGCTCAACGATCCCGTTGAGCACACCGTCGCCTGCAGCCACAGCGTCCACAACAGCCCGCTGAAGTTCGAGAAGATCAAGGAAGCCCCCGGGAGTGGCATTGACGAGGGAGTCGGCAGCGGCACGGCCAGGGACAAAGATCAGGAGAGATGCAGTGCTGTTCCAGCCGGCCACCTCCTCGATGACCTTCGCGAGTTGCTCCTTGGCGCTCGGCGTGTCACTTTGACGAGCGGCTACATTCGCGAGGTTCCACCTTGTGACCCAGCCATCGGCTTCGCCGATGCGGAGCGCGTCCTCAAGGGCCTCCCTCGCCTCGCCGAGGAGCTCGTCATCGAAGCTCTTGAGGAAGCCGACGCGGCTGAGCATAGCGCTGAGCTCACCGCTAAGCTCCCGCTCCGATAGCCCGGTGGCCCGCATGGTGGCAACTGCCTCTTCACTGATCTGCGTGGCGCGAGCAAGCAGGCGCTCGTCGCGATCTTCATGCCAGCGGTCGAACAGTAGATGGACGGCACTCGTGGCGGCATAGCGCTGCATAACGATCAGTGCCTGCCGTGCTGCCTCGCCGTGAAGGACGGCGTAGTCGCTCCCGTTCCAACTTAGGTCGGCGGCGGCGACGACAGGCTCCCATTCCTCGGCTACCGCCGACCAAGCATGTCCTAGGTCCTCCTGCTGCGTTCCTGACGGCAGCTCCCATAGCTCCGTGTACTCAAGCTGCTGGCGTCCATAGATTACGGCCGTGCTCACCAGCGCGATCGTCAGATCGTTCTCCGCGAGGAGCTCGGCTATCCGGTCGAACGTGTCGACACTCGACGGGATGATGTCTATCTCGGCCTCGACCAAGCGCCCAATCCGGCCTGATGTGCTGAGATCGCGGATCGCCGGACGCGGCGATAGGCGCCCAGCCCCGTCCTCGGACAGAATGATGCTGAACCCGAGACTCGTACTGTCCCCAAGTATCTCTCGGACACGCAGGGTGGCGTCGCGCGCTAGGGCACGTCCGACGGTGGCCAGGAAGCTCATTTCGAAGGGGTTGCTCGAGACCTCGGCACCGAAGCGAGCGCGTGCCTTGTACTTCAGTAGGACCGCAGCAGGCCGACCCCCCACGACGCTAAAGCGCTCTTGGTCATCGCGCAACTGGACCACGCCTGCCTCTTGCAGCGCCTCAAGCTCGGTAACGACACGCTCTGTCTCCTGCTCTATGTCAGCCGTCAGGATGGCTTGGTCGACGTGGTCAGCGTCGCGACTGTCAACCTTAAGGATTCGGGCAATGGCGATTTGGCGCACACTCAGCTGAGACAGGGCCACCAATCTGACTGCCTGGCGCACATGCTCGTCAGCGAGCTTGTCAATCGCCTGCGCCCCATCGAGCAATGCATCCCCTGCCGAAGCGAGCAACGCGAGGTGGGGGATAACGAGATCCAGCACCCGCGGCGTCAACTCGTAGCGGTCTTGGTCACCGTTCTGACAGGTGAGCCAGAGGTAGTGGCCAACGAGCATCAGCTCGTACGGGTTCCCGCCAGTGAGGCGCAAGATGTCGCGTAGAAGCGATGCGTCCTGTATCCGTACCCAGTTGGAGGCAGTTCCGGTCAGTGGGGCGTTGAGGGAAGTGAAGATCTGGTGCGGTCCCCGAAACGGCCTCAGATGGATGGGCACGAAACGGGCCAGGCACGGCGAGGCGGCCTCCATGAAGTGGGTAGCTGTCGTTGGAAGACCGGCCATAAGCAGGCTGTATCCGCCGACGCTGTCGACTAGATGAGTAGTGCCACGGCGGGGTGCGTGGTCGTGGGGTTGGGGAAGGGGAGATAACGCTGCAGGTCGAAGTCGGCGGTGCTTGTAGTCACCGCCGACCCAAGGGGGCCTCGATGGACGC
>JBEKWH010000054.1:0-3534 GCA_049513255.1 Solirubrobacteraceae bacterium | reverse complement strand
CTGACCGACCACAGCGACGGTCTGCCCGGCGTCAACCTCAAGCGACACATCCTCCAAGATCAGCCCAGCACGCCCACCCTGCCGAAAGCCCACACGGACACCACGCAACGCCAGCAAACCGGCACAATCGGAGGACACGATCGGCGCACGCGGAACCACCCTGACCGCAGCGTACACCCGGACGGCAAGCCGCGTGACCTCGCGCGATCGAGGAGGCACCAGCAGTTGTCGTTGGTGCTATTTGACCCCAGTCTGCCGAAGCCCAGATCGCGGGCAGGCGTCGTGCTCGCTTCAGGCGCCTATCGGCCCGGCTGCTGGTGGTGGCATGTTCTGGCTGGTTGCCGGCTTGCGGATTGTGCAGATGAAGTAGATGCCTAGCTGGAACCATTCGCTCTGAACGGATTGGGAGAGGCTTGTCAGGTCTTGCCAGGGTCGTGAGTATGGGTCTCCGGGGAAGATCGTCGCTATCGCCTCGCCGACGGGTCCGAGGAGCCTGCCGAGAGGGCTGGCCGGTAGTCCGGCGTCCATGATGACGAGCCGTCCGCGGGGACGCAGCGCCTCCCATGTCCTCTGGAGCACGGGCTGGCGGTCGGGGAGCGCCGAGTAGCTGAGGCTGAATAGCGCTGCGTCGACCTGGCCGGAAAGGGCGAGCTCGGCTGCGTCCTGGTGAAGCAGGCGAACGTTCTGCCGGTTCTGGCGTGTGACCCAATCTTGCGCGCGGGCGAGCATGCCGCTCGATGCGTCCACGCCGATCACATGACCGTCATCGCCGACGGTCTCGCACAACAGTGGCAGGTTGCGGCCGGTGCCGCAACCGATCTCAAGGACCGTATCGCCGGGCTTCAGCTCAAGTCGCCGCACCGCCTTTTTGCGGAGCCGGTGCGGCAGCAGGATCGAGATCTCGGCGGCGCGATACCAGCGCGCCATGCGGTCATAGCGCCGCGTGAGCTGCGGGAGCGGCTGACGAGCGAAGCTGGACCGCGACACCGGGCGATCATGCCACGAGCGGCTCGTCTGACGGCTCCGATGCGCAGACGCGCGTGGCGGCGCCTGCGGACCCGATGCAGCAGCGGCTCTGACCGCCGGCTGCCGAGGAGAGCGGCGGCGTCGCAGCGCCCGGCCCGGCTAGATGTTCGCCGCCTCCACGGACATTGCGAGCCTCCGAGCTCGGTGTAGCGGGCGAGCATTGCGTCGCGGTTCTCGGCGTCATATCGGTCGGCGCTTACAAAAAGGCCGTCCTCTATGACGTCCACGAGTCTGAGCGGGACCTCGAATGGCTGACCGTCTGGGCTCGTTCCCCGCACGGTCGCGCGCATCGCGATCACGCGCTCGTCGCACGCGAGCACCTCCTCCAGCTCGATCCGCACGTCGGATGCCCCGTACTCCGGGCGCCACTCCTCCTCGGCGTCCCTGGAGTTGTGCTCGCGGTGGTCGACCATCACGAAGCCCTCGGCGTGCAGGTCGCGCACGCCGTCGAGGTCGTGAACGTCGAAGCGTCGCTTGTACTCCACAGCCAGGCGTTCAGGGGCGCGGTGGCCGAGCTCCGCTTGAAACCCAGCAGGCGGTTTGCGTCCACTGGTTGGCTGGACGGTCGGCGTCATACGTCGAATCATATGGCTGCAAGAGTGTGCGATCCATACGCCGCACCCGAGCGACGAGGAGGGCGGCCACGCTCAGACGGCTTGTTCAATCGATGTATTCGGCCAGATTCACGCGGGAGCTGGCCGTCACTTGTTCGAGGGTGCGTTCGGGTGCGCCGCGCATGCGTCGATACCGGTTCAGGGAGGCGAGCATCTGGTCGGTCTCGCCGTGCTGCAGCTCGGCTTCTCTGCTTGGGGAGCGGGTCGGTTTCCAGTCCAGGAGCCGCTCGTTACCACCCTGGTAGAAGCAGCCGCCGAGCATCGCGATGACCACGATCAACAGCGGCAGCCCCAGCACCACGATCAAGCAATACGTTTCGTTGCCCATCGCGTTCAGGCGCCCGCTGGCGCGGGACGAGTTCCCGGATGAGGCCGGGCGGCACGCTTTCGAGCGGCGCTCTTGGCCGGCGCGCGCGGCGGGTCGTGTGTCGCGGTCTCCTCGGTGCTGAGCGCGTCGATCGCGGCTTGCATGCTCGCCAGGCGGCGTACGAGGCCGGCGCGGACCTGCTCGAGCTCTTCGGCGCTCAACAGTCTCGGGCCGACATGGCGACGAGTAGTGCTGGACGGCGGCACGAGACCGGGGTGGGTGGCTTCGAGCTCTCCGAGCGCCCGCTCGAGCACCGTGATCTGGGTGCGCAGCGTGCCGCGCCGCGCGGCGGCGAGCTGCTCGGTCTCGCTGAGCGGCTGGGAGGAGACGTATAGGGCGGCTGCGACGGCGCGGGGGTCGACGCCCGCCAGGCGTGCCCTGCGCGCCGCGCCAGCCGCGATCACACCGACATCCGACGCTTCACACGAGCCGGACGCGACAAACGTGCCGCTGCCCTGCTGGCTTTCGATCAGCCCCTCCTGCTCCAGCCGCTGGTAGACCGCACGAGCCGTATTGACATTCACGCCCGTGGCCCGTGCCAAATCGCGCAAGCCGGGGAGCCGCTGACCGGGCTTGAAACGACCATCACCGATGCGCGTGCGCAGCGCCCACGCGAGCTGTACGCCGATCGGTAGCTCACCGTCACGATCGATCGCCACATCGAGCTCCCCGGCTTCGATCATCTCCGGCGATTCCGCAGGCTGCTTGCTCATGGCCACCCACAAGCCTAGTGACCCCAACGACAGATACCTATTGTTACAGTGATCTAGTACAGTAGCCGCATGAGCGGGGATCAGCATCCGCAGCACCAGTTCGCCGGGCCGCACTCTCCGCCTGGCGTGAGAGTGTCGAAGTGGCCCCGGCGGCCGCGATGAACGACCTGCTCGCGATGCCACGCGAATGGCTCGCCGCCGCCGGCGAAATCGCCCAGTTCACCGGCAGCATCGTCCGCGACGTATGGGGCCTACGCGTATTCCGCTTCTTCGGGGAGACACTGCGCCAGGCCGGGATCCTGATCGTCGGCTCCACCGCCGTCATCTGGGGCCTCGTGTTCTTCGCCGGCCTGAGCACCTGCGGCATCGAGGGCGCCTACTTCACCGAGTCAACCGGCACCCCCTCCTACGCCGGCATCTTCGCCGCCTGGTGTGACCTACGCGAGGCCGTCCCCTACGTCTTCGGCTACATGATGGCCGCCAAGGTCGGCACCGGCATCGTCGCCGAGCTCGGCGCGATGCGCATCTCCGAGGAGATCGACGCCCTCGAGGTCATGGGCGTCGACTCAATCCTGTTCCTCTGCGCCACCCGCCTACTCGCCGCCTGGATCGTCCTGCCATTCATGTACGTAGGCGCGATCGGCATCGCGTTCCTCGCCTCCTACCTCGCCATCGTCGAGCAGATCGGCTACACCTCCGCCGGCGGCTACCTCCTGATCTTCTGGCAATTCCAGAACCCACCCGACTTCCTCTACAGCGCCATCAAGGGCATCAGCATGGCAACCGCAATCGTGCTCGTCGCCTGCTACTACGG
>JBEKWH010000053.1:0-4686 GCA_049513255.1 Solirubrobacteraceae bacterium | reverse complement strand
CCGCGAGGTATGGTTCCACGAATACAGCTGTCCCGGTAACCGGATAGGCACTCGTATGTCATCGTTTGCCGATTGGCGGGAATCATGTGACAGCGCGGAAATCGCCAAGATGATCGCGAACGAGGAACTTACGCCTATCCCCGGCTTCGAGCAGATTCCACAGTGGACACCGGGGTCGTGAGTAGCTCGCGGCGAGTCTTCGCACTTCTCCACCCTGGTGCAGCCGCACCCGTCCCCGATGAGTCCTTACCGGCTCATCGGGGACACCCCAGCAATCATCACGTACTGAGAGCTACTCACTGCTCGCCGGTTCACACCTTGACCACGCTGCGGCCACAGCCTTAGCGTCAGTGGCTCCATACTAAGCGGCCTCGGCACGTCTTCTCCCGCGCCGAGGCCCGGACAAGAAGGAGTGGTGACTCCCCATGCCCAAAGAGAAGCGTACCCCCGACGCGATGCCGTCGGATGAGCTGTTGTTTGCCGCGATCGAGCGCGCCGAGTGCCACCGGATCAAGCACGACGACCCCGAACTGCACCGGGGCAAACCCGATCAACCGGGCGTCCTGTTCGCAACCATCAAGGAACACGCCGGAGTACGACAGGGCGGATGGACGACGATCCAGCTACGCCCCGCATGGGAGCGACTCGAGAACGCCGGCCTGATCGAGCAAGCCCGCCTGCGCGGCATGACCGTGTGGACGCTCACCAGCGCCGGACAGAAGCACCTGGACGCCGCGCGTGCGGCTAGCGAGGTCGGACAACTGCCGGAGTCCCCGCAGCACCGCTACTGGCGCGAGTCTCGGGAGATCGCCAGCAGGCGGATCGGCGAGTTCGGAGAGCTGCTGCGCAAAGAGCTCGCAGATGCGACCGGCCTACTCGACGCCCACGATACGCCCGACTCGGACGCTTGGCACGCGATCAGCCGCCGCTTGCAGCGCGCCTGCGAGCGCCTTGAGTCCGCGAGCTATTGCCTCCTTGAGTGGCCGGAGCCCGACGACTCCGCCCCCGACATCCCGCCAAAGCACAAGGTAGGGCGCCGAAGCGTCAACCGCTTCGACAACGACTGAGCGATGCGGTGCGCCATGCCCAACCCAATCCGTCGCTCTGGCAGCGTCGAATGGCTGATTCTTGACCTCCTGCTTGAGCAAGGAACGAGATCATGGGGAGTCGGGGAGCTGGTTGACGAGATCGGCAGCCCAGTCCTCGTCGCCGAAGCCCTGGACGCCCTCCAAGCCGCCGCCCTCATCGAGCGCACAGGCGCGTTCGTACGTATCGCGCAAGCGTGGCCGGATGATTAGTAACCGACGTCAGACCTGACAATCAACATATCTTCTAGCTGAATAATCTCGCCGCAGCCACAGTGCGAGTGAGGGATGTGGTACATACGGTGATAGCAAAAGCCATCCCGACAGCTTCCGCCCTCTAATACCCGATGACACCGCTTGCACTGTAGCTTGAATGGCATATCACCATAATACGAACAAACACCGAACAGGGCAAGAGCTATTTGATGGGCGTTAGCAGCTCCGGGTAGTTGTTCTTGATATTCCCGACCGCCTTCCCAACTTCGTATGCCTCCATATCGTCGGCGTCGTAAGGGTCAAGGAGAGGCACGAGGTCGAGTGGGTCGTCGTGCGAGAGCCACTCCTGTTCTTCGCTCCGCGCAAGGATGACCGGCATCCGGTCGTGGATCGGCCGCATCACCGCATTCGGCGCGGTCGTGATGATCGTGAATGTCTTTAGCTCAGTATCGCCGTCGTGGCGGGTGACAAACAGGCCAGCCATAGAAAACAGGTCGCGCCGCTTCAGGTGAATCGCGAATGGCACCTTGTCGTGCCATTCGTAGAAGCTCGTGGCAGGAACCAGGCAGCGCTGACCTGAAAGGAACGGCTGCTTGAAGGTTCGCCGCTCGGTCAGTGTCTCAGCGCGAGCGTTGATCATCGAGTAGCCGACCCGATCGCTTTGCGCCCATTGAGGGACCAGGCCCCACCGCATGTCCTCAAAGCCCTGCGCAGTGACGACCGGCACAGTCTGGCTAGGGGCCGCGTTGAAGTTGGGCCGATACGGATGCCCGAGGGACTTGCCGTAGTAGTGCTCAAGATCCTGTTGGGCTTTGATTTGCGAAAAGCGTCCGCACATGGCTCCATTGTCGCACGACGCCATTCGGGCGCACAACGGCACTTGTGCGACATGGTGAAAGTCAGTGGTGGTATGCCCGCTCCGGCGCTGCGGACCATGCCGACTCGAAGACCGCGCGGAGGTCAGACTCGTTGGCTGATCTAATGAGCTCTGAGTTCTGCCCGGATAGGATCGCGTTTAGGTTCGGGACATTCCAGGCGCGACCCTGCGAGACGATCCACCGATCGTGAGTTCCCCGAAACTTTTGACTTTCTAGAAAGCGCCACTCAAAGTCTATGCCTCGCTGCTTTAGCTCGTGGCCGAGATCGCGATAACTTCGTCTCGCGGCGCGCGTAGCATTTTCGGGGAGTTCGAGCGACAGAATCCTGATGGTATTGAGGCGACTCCCGTCGGCTGCCTCACCGAGAATGTCGATCCCCGTTGGTAGCCAGTGCTTATCCAGCCAATAGACGTGGTCTTCGGACTCGGCAATTAGCCGGTGCAACCATCGGCGGTTACTCCACGGCGTCTCTTTCGACACGAAGATGCTGCTGGGTAGCTCGGCATGCAGGAGTGGTGTCGCTAGAACCCTAAATGAACTCTGGTGCTTCGAATACTCGATAGCACCCGCTGAGTGCATGAGCGCGAGAAGTGAGCCAAGCTGACGATCAGTAATCATCGTGACTACACCTTGATTACGGAGAACGGTTTCGGCGGTCGAGCGTGGCACACTTGGTCTATTTGCCAGAACTTGTGTTATCAGCTGAGCGGGCGCGTACCCTTCGAGAAGCTGGTGGAGCAGAACTTCTCTGGCCGCATCAAGATCTTCATCAATAAACCGTGCGTGAAAGTATTTTTGACCCAAAGCCGTAAGTGCTGGCGGCGCAGTGGTACTAACGAATCCCAGCGCCCCCAAGAAGCGGTTGTCGTCGGCCGTATCTCGAGTCACCTCTACGCGGTGCTCGCCGATCGACAGGATCACCTGTTCATAGCTGGGCCAGCTTCTACTCGGTAGCACTTCCGGCCGCCGCTTTAGGTTCCAGTGATTTCACTAGCGCCTCGATCTTCTCGATTACTGGCGTTACATCGTTAAACGCCGACGCCGGTAGCGGACGATCCAGTTGGACATCGAATACTACAGAACCGCCAGTGATCGTCCATTCTTGATGCAGTACTGGCGACAAACCAGACTGCGATGATTTTCTCTTGCGGTCTACGGCGAGCGCCCCGCCCGGCTCTTGGCCCGTCGAGTCGGCGCTGCGATCATCATCCGAGTTGTGATCATCACCGCTAGCGTCGTCATTGCTGGCATCAAGGGCGCGCAACCGGACCTTGCCATTACCGACGAGAGTGCCGAGATTCGCCGCCTCGACACTCTCTCCAAATGATTGGGCAAACTGTCTCTTGGACTGCGGCGCTACGCCAAACCCGTTTACGGCTCGGCCTCCGATGAATTCGAGATCAAGCTCCGTGTCCTTAGTGCTCTCATCGTAAATGCTCGCGAAAAGAGGCTCATTGCGGAAGGCATCTCGAATTCGCTCGGCTTCTTGCTCAGTTGACTGGGGGTGTGCGATTTCATTTGCGAGGTCGGTAAAGGTCACACGGTCACCGTTTCGCTCGATAAGGCCCCAGTCTTTCAATGCGGCCATCTTTCGCCGAAATGGTCCGCTATTTGTAGTCGTGTGGCCGAGATAGCCGGCGAAGTCGCTCAAGCCATGATCACGGCCGTACTTGCCTGCGTCCTTGACTGCCCTGATCGCCTCACCAAGCGGGACAGTGGCGAAGCCCTTCCCGCGCTTCCGTCGGCTCGTAGTCGATGTCTGTTCGTCGTTCATGTTGATGTCTCCTTGATTGCTAGCTCATCGTATCATAGCCTAGCAGTGTGCGCAATAGCCTTGAAGCACAGACATCGGAGAGGCTCGTGGCAGTGCCGCAGATCGTGCCGGCACGAAAGCCCTGGAAAACCGGCAGATTTGGGCGCGGCATTGGGCCGTAGCCAGCCCGGCGGCGGACTGTTTGGCGAGTCAAAGCTCTATCGTTGCCCACGGGGGACGTACTCGGCGATGTACCGGAGGCTATTGGAGGTGCGGTTTGTCACCGTGCGGATGGCATAGTACTCACGGATCTAGAGCAGCCTCGGCAGGCCGCCGTGCGGCGCAAGCTGCGAGGCTAAGCCGAGGCTAACCTAACGATGCGGGTCGTTGATCTTGGCTTCTCTCGCAGTGAGGGAGTGCGCTTTGGATACCCGCGGCTCGATGGCCGCGGATTCAAAGCCAGCGGGCTTAGACAACGCCTCGCGCGAAGCCTCAAACCCTGGGAGCAGGATGCGAACCTACGTTCGACTCCGTCCGCTGCCGCCGATCTTCCGTAGTGCGTTCGCCCGTCGTGCGCGCCCAGCGGGATCGAGCAAGTCGTTGACGAAGTCCTCGATCCATGAGAGTTTGGTTAGTCGGAAGTTTTTGAGGCCGGGGCGCTGAATTCCCCGGGGTGGCGGGGCTCTGGCCCTGTTTTGGGCTGGCGGGTTCTGTCTACGCGGTGAGCTTGATGTCGAGTAGTTCGAGTGCTCTG
>JBEKWH010000052.1:0-5593 GCA_049513255.1 Solirubrobacteraceae bacterium | reverse complement strand
CTCGACGGCGTGACGTTCAAGGACGGAGTGAAGGCCACCGACGACGACACCACGACAACGGACGAGAAGGTCGCCGCCTGATGCTTCACCTTCTCATCCACAACTCTTGACAATTGCTCCCTACCGCGCCCGCAGCGGGCGGTCATGCCCTGAGGCGACGACAGTAGTTATCGGCGTGAATCCGATGGGGCCACACGGGGGAGCCGTCTCTGACTCGCCCGCGGTTGCGACGGGAGCAGAGGGCGCGCGACGCTCGCGATGATGGGTCGGCAGGGTCACAGATGGGACGGCCAAGAGCTTTATGAACGGCGGCGACCAACCATCACGGCCCCGACGATCGTGGTAAGCACGCCACGCCAGCCACTTCGGGCGTGGTAGATCGTGCGTTGCGGTTCCGCAAGCGGCGGGCTTGTAATGGATTCTTGCCTAGCGGAGATAGGTGGCTGGGTGGCTGGGCTGCCGGCGGTACCGAGCAGCGAACGCTGGCGTGCTTCGAGAGCTAGTGCGTACGCGATCTGCTCGCCCAGGGCATGGAGCTCGCGCTGGCGGGCGAAGACGAGCAGCGAGATGGCGGCGACCATGCCGAGGCCGAGAAAACCGAGTAGCGCCGCAATCTTCGCGGTCAGGTTGGTCGCTGTGGTCGCTCGCGGCGCCAGATCGACCGCGGTCGCGGGAGTAGCCGGTGCTGTGACTGGTGGGGTGGCGTGAGTGTGGATGACGGGTAGGGTTTGCTCGGCCATGTCGAGCATGATGTGCGGCGAGAGGTTGTTGGTGAGGGTGTTTTCGATCCAGTAGACCGCGCCGTCTTCGCGCCACGCGATCGTCTTGACCTGTTCGCCGACATAGGACAGTTCATAGGTGCGCGAGCCCAGGTGTACGGTCTGCTCGGCGTGCCTGAGCACCGGAGGGTTGGTCCACGTGGTTCCCTGGACATCGTAGTACTGACCGGATTCGCCGCGGCTGATGACGACGCAGTAGATCGTTTGCACGTGGCCGTGGAGGTCGTGGATCTGATACGGGCGCAGTTCGTCCGGTTCTGCGCCGGCGAAGCTGTCGCGGACTCGCGGGTACTCCAGCGGGAACGGCAGATTTGGCGCCTGCGCGCGCGCTTCGGCGAGCTCTTCGGGAGTCGTGGGCGTGAGCGCGAGCCCGCCACCGCTAGGGGCGGCGCTGTGGTGGGTGTGCCGGGCGGGGTGCGCGGTGGCGTTCACGCGTGCGCCGGAGATAGGAGCGGTGCCATGCAGGAACGAGTTGATCGCGTCGTGGATCTGTTCAGGTGTGGCCGAGTCGAATTCTTTTTCGAGGGTCACGTTGAAGTGGACCTGGCGCACGGGCTTGCCTGCGGATTCGATCAGCAGGTAGATCAACTGTAGGATTTGTTCTTCATTGAGCGTGTTTTCCACGTACTTGCCAAAGATGTCCTCGAACTTTTCACGCCGCCCCACCAGCGACGAGCCGTACTCGGCCTTCGCTTCCAGCAGGAAGCGCTGGTCGCGTGCATCGCGGATCAGCGAGGTGCTTTCGTGGCGGGTAGCGACGAATTCGAGCGCTTCTTCGCCGCACAGTTTCTGGTAGCCGGGCTTGAGGTGGATTTCGAAGTACTGTTCGCCTCCGGGTTCGTTGGTGTGTTCGTAGTGCTTGTCGACGGTCATGTACACGCAGCCCATCGCGTTGACGGCTTGTGCGAACTTGTGGAAGTTGGTCACGAACACACCGTTGATTTCGGGGAGGCCGAGCACCTGCTTGATGGTTTCGACCATCAGCCGCACTCCGCCAGCAGTGTCGCCGCCATTTTCCCAACCGAACTGGTAGGCGGCGTTGATGCGGGTTTCGTCGACTTCGCCGTTTGGCCGGTGGATTGGGACTTTCAGCTCGCGCGGGATCGACAGCATCGAGATCGTCGGCTGGCTCGGATCGATGCGTACCAGCAGCATCTCATTCGAGTGTGGCAGCACCGGTGTAGTAGTCGTGTGGCGTCGTTCGTCGTTGCCCACGAGCAGCAGTGTCTCGGGCGCTCCCCGATGAGTCGGCGCGAGGACGTGTGGCGCCACCTTCACCTGCGGGTGCTGTTTGAGCGCTTCCACCAGCCTGCTGACCTCGTTGCGCGCGATGGTATACGTCGCCCCACCCGAGATGAAGACGACGCCGACGGCCGCCACCAGGAAGCGCCACACCAGCCACCAGCGCCGCCGTGGCGGCTCCGGGGGCAAACCGCTGGCCGGCGGGCCGCCCGTTGGCGGCAGGATCGGAGGATGGGCGCCCGGTGGCGGCAGAGGGGGCGTGGTCGTGGTGCCCATAGGTTTCAATAGATAGCGTTTTGGGTTCCGCCGCGGCTCCCGGTGTGTGCCGGGTGTCTCCTCTCAGCACAAGAGACTAGGCCGCGCCTCGTCGGACCTGAGCCATCCTGTGTTTGGCGGAGACTTCGAGGCCAGGGTTTGCCTGGCGGGGGGAGAAGTCTCGAGTTATGCCACATGCGAGGAAGTATCCAAAGGAGTTGCTGGATCGCGGCGCTCGTCTGGTGTTCGAGTCGGGTCGTCCGGTCGCGCATGTCGCGAGGGATCTCGGCGTCGCTGGAGGGCTGCGGGGTCGGATAGGACGACTTGGATTCGTTGGCTCATCGTGTTCGTTCCTGTGCTGGTGGGTTGACGATCCGGTTGATCGCGCGGAGGATCCCCGGTATGCGGCTGGTGCGGCTGGGCGAGAGCTGGCGGTGGAAGTTCGTGCCGTAGTCGCGGTCGGCGAGTTCGGGGTGCGCGAGCGACGGTGTTTGGGCGTGGCTGCGGCGCATGTTCTCGGCGAGCCGTTGGATGCGGTTGGTGTCGTGCCCTTCGACGCCGAGATCCTCGCGCGAGACGAACCAGCTGGTGCCTTGGCGGGCGCGGGATGCCTCGACGTAGGCGGGCTCCTTGCTGGTCTGCCAGCCGCCGGTGACGACGAGGGTGCGGGTGACGGTCGCGCCTTGGGCGCGGTGGATGTGTTGGGCGTAGCCGAGCCTGACGCGGGCGAGGTCCTCGCCGGTGATGGTTCGCCGGCGGCCGGTCACGTCGAACTCGATCAGTACTTCGCCGCTCTCGCTGATGTGGAGGATTTCGCCGCGGCTGCCGTTCTCGATCCGCTCGACGCCGGGCTCGTAGTGCTGGTCGATGAGCGCGATCCGGTCGCCTTGGCGGATGCCGTAGTGGACGCCGGGCACCGGGACTTCGAGATCGCCGAGTTCGCGGCGCTCTGCACGGAAGTGCTGGGCGCGGGCGTTGAGCCGGCCGATCTCCTGGTTTGAGGCGTCGGAGATCAGCGCGACCTCGCTCGGGTCGTGGGTCTCGGTGAGTGTCGCCCAGTTTTGCGCGGCGTGCTCGACGGCCTCGTCGCGGGTGTCTGCCATGTGTAGTTGCCCGCGCGCGTGGTAGTGCGCCATCGCGCGGTCTGAACGGCCGGCGCGGAGGTCTGCCCAGGCGCGCTGTTCGTCGGGGTCAAGCGTGCGGCGGATGTTGGAGAGCTCGGCGCTGGGGGCGATGTCTGAGAGCCGGGCGAACATGCCGCCCGCGCCGATTGAGGGCAGCTGTGCGGCGTCGCCGATCGCCACGAGCTTTGACCCGGTTTGCTCCACGACTTCGGTGAGCCGGCTGAGGCGGTCGGTGTCGGCCATCCCGGCCTCGTCGAAGTAGATCGTGGTGTGCTGGTCGACGGCGAGCTGGCCGCGCTGCACGCGGGAGACGAGCGCGTCGAGGGTCAGCGTTTGGCCGGTGAGCGCGGGGCTGTCCTGGCCGAGGCGCTGCGCGGTGGACCCGGACACCGCGATCCCGAGCGTGCGGTTGCCGACGTGCTGCTCGGCTCTGGCGGCGGCGTCGATGACGACGCCCTTGCCGGTGCCGGCGGGTCCGACGAGGATCGCGGCCCGCTCGGGGCCGGCGATGATTTCCAGGGCGTGTGCCTGCTCGGCGCTGAGGCGTCCGCTGATCCGCTCGGCGATCTGGTCGCCGGCGAGCGCGCGAGCCTGTACGCCAACGTCTCGGCCCCTGCCGGCGGCGAGCGCGGTGAACCTGCGCTCGATCGCCTGCTCGCGGGCACGCACGGCGAGCGTCGTCATCAGGCCGCCCTCCAGAGGGAGGACGCGGCGTTCGGCGATCATCGCCCGTGAGAGGTCGAGTGCGCCGCCGGGTGAGAGCTCGCCGACGGACTGCTCCAGCAGGACCGCGCGGAACTCGCCTGGCTCGAAGGTCGCGGCGCGCTCGGTCAGGCGCTGCTCGACACGATCCTCAAGCGGACCCTGCGGCGGCTGCTCGACGGTGGCGGCGAGCAGCCGGCCGGGCTGCTCGCCGGCGAAGCCGTAGCGCGCTGCGGTGTCGTTCCAGGCTTGCTGCAGGTCGGCGCGGGTGATGAGCACCTTGGCTTTGCGGTTCTCCAGCTTGAGCCGTCTTAGCTCGCCGCGCTCGGGTGCGCGGCCCCACTTCGCGCGGAAGCGCTCGGCGGCCCTGGCGACCTCGCGGCTGCGGGAGGAGAAGGCGTCCACCAGGCCGCGCGGTACGCCTGCTATCTCGAAGTAGCGCCCGTGTTTGCCGGTGCCACGCTCGATCGCATAACCCCGCCGCTGAAGTTGGTGCGCGAGCGCCGAGCGGTAGTAGGCACCAAGCTCACGGGCGGAGCGGAAGATCGGCCGGGAGGCGACAGCGACGATCTTGCCGTCATCGCGCACAGCGCTCGTGATGACCACATGGCTGTGCAGCTGCGGGTCGGGAGCGTCTCCCTCGAGCACGCCGCGGGCGGTGGTGTGCCGGTACTCGGCGGCCACGACGTCCCGCGCGGGCTCCTCGAACACCTGCCCGTGGGAGCGCCGGCGCACGGTCGGCACGGTGTCGGTCAGGTGCGCGATCGTCTCGGTGACGGCTGTGGCGTGTGCGGCTTCGATCTCGCGTCGCTGGGACTCGCCGGCGAGCGCCCACACAGCGGATACCGACTTCGGGGCGCTGAAGGTCAGGTCGATCCCGCCGCCCCGCGCGCCGTTAGAGCCGGCCTGTCGCAGCCACCGTCCTGACCTGGGGTGTTTGCCTTCCATCAGCGAGGTAAAGTCGCGGCCTTCGATGGTGGTGCCCTTGATGCCAAGCCGCGCGAGCGTGTCCGGGCTGGCGAGCCACTGGCCGGGTGCCTGGGTGGGCTCCCCGGTCGGGGAGAGGTAGTAGTCGCCGCGCTCTGGCGCCACGGTCTTTGACTCCAGGTAGCGCGCGTAGCCGCCGCCCTTGGCGGCGCCGATGCTGCTGCGGTCATCACAACGGGTACAGACCCCAACTGCCCCGGACCGGCCAACGAATTTGCACAGCGCGGACACAGCGCGGGCACAGCGGTGCATCCGGATGAAAAGTCAAGGGCTTGCGCGAGCTTTTCTTCGAGGTTGCTGAGGCGCTGATCCACGCTCGAGGGTGCGCTCCGAGGGCACAGCGATCGCACAGCGCCCGCAGGGCTGTGCATCTGGTCTATACTGAGTGCGAAGCTGCTTGACGCCGGATGGTGGGCGTCAAGCGAAGCGCTCAGGGTGGTGTCGCTCTCAGCTTGCTGAGAGCCGTGCCTTGGCTGTCTTTGTTGGCGTCCGGCTGGCCGGTTT
>JBEKWH010000051.1:0-5653 GCA_049513255.1 Solirubrobacteraceae bacterium | reverse complement strand
CGCCTCTGCGCCCGCTTCGCTGCACTCGCCGCAGCCGTCGCCCTCAACCACCAACTCGGCCGCCCCAGCCGCAGTCTCGCCAACTACACAGCCTGAAAACCGTGGCACTACTCATCTAGATCCCGCAACGTTCCTGGCGTTTGGCGGCTTGATCACGACGGCTGTTCATCAGTGAGCCCGAACGGCGCGGGCAGTCGTGGTTGACGCGGGTGCCTTGACGCTGACCTTGACCGAAGGTCTCGGCGCGACTCGTCGTCCGCGAACTAGAAGGCTCGGGGTCTGCCTCGTCAGAACGACCCACCGTCCCGAGTAAGATCAGCGCCAATGGCGGCACGTGACCTGCAGAGAGCGTGGGCATTACGTGCCGCAGCGCGCCGCAGCGAACTGTCAGAACTGATTGGACCCGCGAAAGCGCCACATCGGCTGGAACGGCACAAACGCTGGTTGGTAGGTACGGCCATGCTCTTGCCGCTACCTATTCTGATTTGATTCACGTGGCAACACGCGATCCTGGTGCCATTCAGCGATGAATTCAACTTGGTACCGCTCATCCACGAGATGAACATCGGCACGTTGACGTTCGCCGATGTGATGGCGCAGCACAATGAGCATCGTCCCTTCTTTCCAAACCTGTTGATGCTGGGGATGGCCAGCATCTCCCACTGGACCATCTCTTGGGAGATTGTGACGGACCTGATCCTGGCAGGCCTTTCATTCGCGCTGATCCTTAGACTGGTGTGGCAGACGTTCCCGGATCGAGCGGTGATGCGATGGGGCCTGGCGGTGGGGTTCTCCTGGATCGTCTTCTCCCCCAGCGAGTACGAAAACTGGCTGTCGGGATGGGAGATAGAGTGGTTCTTGTGCATGGTGGGCGTGCTCGTGACGGTGACGACGCTGTCATCAGAACAGCCGCTCTCAAAGACGCGTCTGGGAATTGCGGCTGTCGCGGCTACCGTGGCCGACTACTCCTTGGCGAGCGGGGTCTTGGCCTGGGTCGCCGGCCTGATCATTCTGTCTTGCCGTGGGGAGAAGCTGGCTTGGAAGTGCGCATGGACCGTCATCGGTGTGCTGATTGCGGCCCCCTACTACTATCACTATCGTGGCACCAACCCCGCCCAAGGCTCGGTGACCTATACGTTGGAACATCCGGTTGCTTTCGTGAGGTATGTGTTGACCTACCTCGGCAACCCACTCTCAACCAGCCACCGCGCCGTAATCACCCAAATCGTGGCTGCAGTTAGCGGCACGGCCCTGCTGGGCGCCTTCACCGCCTCGTGTTGCTTCGTAGGGCTACGCTATCGCGAAGCCATACCGCGCCTGGCGCCGTGGATCGCTCTCGGGGCGCTCGTGGTAGCGAGCGCCGTGCTGACCAGTGTGGGACGGCTCAAGCTGGGCGGCGTCCAGGCCCTATCGAGCCGATACGTCACCGCGACGCTTGTGTTCTTGCTGGCGACCATCGTCGTGACGCTGGTCGTCCTCGAGCATGTTCTATCCGACCGCCCGCGACTTCTGCGCAACGCAATAGCGGTTCCCGCCTCGCTCATCGCGATCCTGGTGCTAATTGGCTACCCCGCCGGCGTTGCGCTCGGGCAGCGCTGGCCAGACATCGTTGATTACCCGCACTGCGTGTACACCGCGCGGTCGGCCAGCACACCCTGCCTGCACGTGGCTTACCCGGAAAGCCCGCAGTATGCATTCCGGCAGATCCAGTACCTGCGCCAGATTCACTGGGCAGGCTTCTAGTGCACTGCCCGTGGGCGCGGCAAGCAAGATGGAAGGGGTACGTGAGGCCCCAGCGTCTGAGCGCCGAGTCGGAGACAAGCTGGCCTTGGGAGTGATGAAGGCTTCCCTGCGGGCGAGTATCGTCTCTGGGGCTGGTACGCGGACGGCTTCGGCTCGGGGCCTACTGGCCGGCGTATAACGCTAGGCGCATACAGGTAGATCGCGGGCGGTATGTCGTGGTAGCGTTTCGCCGGCGATGCACTTCATACGCAAACAGAGCACCGAAACTGTGGTGGCGGTCGGTGCCGCGATCGGCCTCCACGCCCTGCATCGTGGGCACTAGTGGCTTCACGGGTGCGATGATGTCTCGGAGCGCGCAAGGTGCCGAGGGGGAGTTAGCACTGAGGTCACGCCGGGCGCGGCTACGGATGTCGCTCCTGATACCGGCGCACAGCGGGGCGGGATCAATCGGCAAGACCGTCACCGCCCTGGCAGGCACGTTGACGGCCGAACGCATACCCCATGAGATCGTGGTGATCGATGATGCGAGCTCGGACGGCGCGGCCACGATAGTAAACGACGTGTCCACGCGCAATCCCTCGGTCAGGTGCGTGCGCTCGCATCTGCCGCCCGGATTCGGTCATGCGGTTCGCGCTGGCCTGGAGCACGACACAGGTGATGCAGTCGCGATCGTCATGGCGGACAGCTCGGATTCACCTGCGGACGTGGTGCGTTACTACTGGGTCTTGATGGGTGGATTCGACTGCGCATTCGGATCGCGGTTCGTCAAGGGCGGAAAGATCATTGGATCCCCGGTTTCGAAGCTCGTCGTTAGTCGCGTTGTGAACCTCGCCATTCGGGTGATGCAGGAGATGGGAAGCCGCTACGCGTTTATCGTGCTGTACGTCTTCCTGGAGCAGCATCTCAGTGGTGGCGACTACCGGCGACCGGGTATCCCGTCGAAGGGCAAGCTGCGCGTGTACGCGGGGACGAAGATGCCGGAGGCGCTCTTTGCGTCGCCAGCACCGGCCTCGCACGGGGACATCCGCTCGGTCTCGGGCGCGCAGGTACCGTGATGGCTGTTGTCCTGCCTTGCAGCACGCGGTCGGCTGGAGGACGGTTCGCAAGACGGCTGGCGGGACCGGTTATGTCAGTCGTGTCGCTGACGGCGGTTGTGTGGTGGGCATTGCACCAGCGTGCGCCGCGCTTGCCAGCGAGTGTCGCCGGCCTGCTTCTGCTCGCGCTCGCGTTGTTTGTCTATGCGTTGGTGACCGCGGCGCGGGGCGTGCGTTGGCACGAGATTCTACGCGCAGCCGGCGTTCGGGCAAGTATGGCTGACACGCAGGGGCTAATCGTTGTCGGCTACATGGGCAATACCGTGCTGCCGCTGCGCGGTGGGGAACTGCTGCGGGTGCTCTTGCTGGGAAGGCGCACAGACAGTTCGCGGGTGACGATTGTTGGCACGCTCGTCGCCGAACGGCTACTCGACGTCCTTGCGCTAGTGGCAATGCTCCTGCTGCTTGCGTTTGCCACTGCCAGCGGTGTCCGGGGCGTCTTCGAGCTTAGCCTCGCGGCCGCGATTGTGCTACTTCTGCTAGCGCTCGCGCTGTCGACCGGTCGGCGGCTCAGCCGCTCTTGGCGTCTGCGCGGCCTAAGACCGCATGTCGACTCGCTCACGCTGGCGAGTCGCAACCTGCTCAGCGCGCAGGGCGTTCTGCTCGCGCTGCTTACGGCGATCGTGTGGATGGGGGAGGGGTGCATCTACTGGCTGATCGGACGCGCGCTGAGCCTTCGTGTCGACCTGCTGCAAGGGTGCTTCTTGGTGGTGCTCTCAAGTCTCGTGGCCGCCATTCCCGCTGCTCCCGGCTACGCGGGCACCTACGACGCGGCGATCCAGCTTGGTCTGCGTGCGCTACACGTGCCCGGCGGAGGAGCTGTCGCTTTCGGACTGCTCGTGCGCATGGTCATCTTCCTGCCGATCACCGTGGTGGGGCTGCTCCTAGTGGTCGTCCGCTACGGGGGATTGGCCTCGCTGCGGCGACCGCAATGGCGGGACGCCCAAGCCACGGTGGATGAGCCCGCCACGGTCGTGGGGGTGGTGAAGTGAGCGCTCCGGTCGCCATCGTCACGGGGTCGGGCGGCCTGATCGGCTCGGAGTCCGTGCGCTACTTCGCCGCGGAGGGCTTCGAGGTGGTGGGGCTCGACAACGACATGCGCGCCTACTTCTTCGGCGAGAGCGCATCGACGGCTCCCAATACCAAACGCTTGGTCGCTGAGCTTGGCAGCGCGTTCACGCCGTTGCAGCTCGACATCCGTAACGGCGAGTCTGTTGCGCGGGTATTCGCCAAGCATTCCCCGCACATTGAGCTGGTCGTCCACACGGCCGCCCAACCCTCACATGATTGGGCCGCCTCGGAGCCGCACGTTGACTTCACCGTCAACGCCAACGGAACCCTTAACCTGCTCGAGGCCGCACGCCGGTACGCGCCCGACGCGACGTTTGTGTTCACCTCCACCAACAAGGTCTACGGTGACACCCCCAACCATCTGCCGCTGGTGGAGCTCGAGACTCGCCTGGAGTTGCCCGTAGAGCACCGCTGGTACGACGGCATCGACCTGGAGATGTCGATCGACCTGTGCACGCACAGCCTGTTCGGCGTCAGCAAGGCGGCGGCTGACTTGCTCGTGCAGGAGTATGGGCGTTACTTCCAGATGCCAACCGTCTGCTTCCGCGGGGGCTGCCTGACGGGCCCGCAGCACGCGGGTGCGCAGCTGCATGGCTTCCTCGCGTACCTGATGAGGTGCACGGTATCCGAGGAGCGCTACACGGTGTTCGGGTACGGCGGCAAGCAGGTGCGCGACAACATCCACTGCGGCGATGTCGTGCGCGCGTTCCACGCCTTCCACCGCAACCCGCGGCCGGCGGCGGTCTACAACCTGGGTGGGGGGCGCGACAGCAACGTCTCGATGATCGAGGCGATCACGCTCTGCCAGGAGATCACCGGGCAGGAGCTCGACTACACCTACTCGCCGCAAGCACGGATTGGCGATCACCGCTGGTGGATTAGTGACCTGGAGGCCTTCAAGCGCGATCACCCGCAATGGCGGCTGACGAGAGGTATCCGCGCGGTGCTGCAGGAGATATACGACCACAACGTTGAGCGATGGAGTGCAGAACGGCATGTCACGTTAGCAGGGTGACGTCTCAGCGAGGCGCGGCAGGGACCCTGATGAGCGCCCGCACGGTTCTGATCACCGGGGGCGCCGGCTTCATCGGCTCGAGCCTGGCGCTGAGGCTAGCCGCTTCCCACCCCGATTGGGAGATGGTTGCTTTCGACAACCTCCACCGCCGTGGATCGTAGCTGAACCTCCCCCGCCTGCGCGAGGGCATGGTGCGCTTCGCGCACGGCGACGTGCGCGAGCCCGACGACCTGCGTGCGCCTGGGCCGTTCGACGCGCTCGTGGAGTGCTCGGCGGAGCCCGCCGTGATGGCCGGCGTTGATGGGGCCACGGGCTTCTTGATGCGCACGAAAAGCAGGTGCGCGACCTGTTGCACGTCGCCGACCTGGCGGATCTCGTGAACGACCAGCTGGTGCGTCCCCGGCACTGGGCTGGCGCCGTGGTCAACGTCGGTGGCGGCGTCGACGTCAGCCTCTCCTTGCACGAGACCTCAGCGTTGTGCGAGCAGCTCACCGGCAACAGCGTGCAGCTCGCAGCGGATCCCGAGACCCGGGCGGGCGACGTGCCGATCTACATCTCCGACTGCCCCGAACTGGCTCGGCATAGCGAGTGGGTTCCGCAACGTGGCGCTAGACGGAAGTTTTTGAGGTTCTGAGGCCCGATCGCCCGTGTTTGCGGGGAATCGGGCCTTCTTTTGGTGGTTGGGCGTAGACACTAATATTGGGTTTTGCTGTCCGATGGGTGTGGCATT
>JBEKWH010000050.1:0-8586 GCA_049513255.1 Solirubrobacteraceae bacterium | reverse complement strand
AGTTTGCCTTCTCCGCTTGTCCCCGTGGACGGGGTTGCGACTGTCCATGAGGGTAAGGTCATGTGCGCTGCGGACGCGCTCGCCACCATAACGGCAGCCAGCGTGAACATGCTTACCAGCGCGAGGCTGAGGTGCTTGAAGTGACGCATCTTGGATGTCTCCTTTGTGTCTGTGGGTGGGGTCGGGCTTGGGCGTGTCTCGATGCTGTCGAGGGGCGCTGGGCCCTTACGATCGTCACGTCACGAGACCCCACAGAGCGATGCCGGCCGAAGCGCCAGCATCCCAGGAATAATTCCGAATGTCAAGACAGTTGCGGTCTTGTCTCCCACCTGTGCTGCCGGGTGGGCGCAGGCCGCCCGAGTGTTGTAGGAGCATGTGGCGCGTACGCCCGCAGCGGGATGGGCACGGGCGGGGAGGGCTGGCTTGTGCCCGGACCGGCGTGTGTTGTCTTGCTGCCTAGTGTTTCTTGTGTGTGGTGTGCTTTTTGGTTTTGTGTTTGCCTGGTTTTTTGGTGCAGCCGGTGATTTGGATTGGGGTGTCTTGGTGGATTTCGAGGCCGTTGGCGGCTTTGAAGAGGGTCGGCATCGTGAGTTTCTGGCCGCAGAAGTTGTCGTTGTCTTTGGTGGGGAGGTTGACGCCGAACTCTGAGAAGTGGCCGGTGGGGACGGTCACTTCGAGAGTTTCGAAGGGGACGTCGGGGATGCTGCGGAAGGTCGCGCTGGTCACGCCTGTCTTTTTATCGATGAGCGTTTCGCCGCGTTGTTCGATCGTGACGCCGTAGCCTTTGAGGACGAGCACGGCGTCGGGGAACTTCGCGGAGCCGAAGGACACGAAGTAGAGTGGGCCTTCGAGAGGGACCGGCAGGACTTGGGTGTGCACGACCGCGTGGCCGATGATCGACGCGGGTGGGCATGCCGGCCGGTCGGTTTCAAAGACGCTCGCCAGACACGCCTTCTGGAGCGTCGTAAGGCGCGCGGGGAGCTGCTTGGGGATGTCGAACTTCGCCTCGCTCAGCCATGCGTTGCTGCCGATCGCGCCGTGCGGGTAGGCGATCTTGAACTTCAGGCTCGCTCCGTTGGCTTTCGAGGCGTGCCCGCCGCTGGAGACCGTGAGCTTCGGTTCGAATTTCAGCAGGGCACAGTTCGCCGCCTGGAACGGGACGGCGAACGGGCTGGCGGTGTTTTCGTCGCTTGTGATCGTGCCTGTCATCGCGAGCGGGTCGCAGCTGGTGGGGTTGAACGCGAAATCGGGGCGGTTGATGGTTACGTTCACGCGCTTGATCTGGACGGGGATCCCGTCGATGATGTGCGGGATCGCGTGCCCTTCGCTTTCCTTGTTGGTCGTGACCGTCAGTTCGCCGCTCAGGGCGTTGATTTCGATCCTCGCGCGTACGATCAGGCAGTCGCAGGCGGGGTCGTTGCTCGCGGGGTTGGCGGTGTCGTGCTCGAGGTCGAACGGGCCGGCCTTGACGGGGTTCACGATCGACAGGCCGAACGGGGCGCCATCGTATGCTTCGGTGATGTACACGCGGCCGCCCTTGACGGCCACGGGCTCGGAGCCCACGCCGGCGGAGACGGTCGTTTCGCCGATCAGGCTTTCCGGCGGGCACGTCCCATTGTTGGCTTGCGCTTCGGGGCACAGCTTCACGCCCGCGAGCAGCCCCTCCACGCCCTCGGGCATGTGGATCTGTACCTGGCCGAGGTTCTGTTCGCCGTCTTCGCGGGCGATCGTCGTCGTCAGCGGGCTGAACGCGCCCGCGTTGATGTTGATCGTGCCGCCCGTCAGCGACGGCGAGAACGGCAGGCTCTGGCCCGGGCACGCGCTGGCGTGCGGGCCACTGGTGATATCGAACGTCGAGGAAGAATGGACCGTCACCGCCGCTTCGTCGGACGGGTCCGCTGACCACGGGACGAACGAGCCCGTGGTGGTGTAGGCGCCGCAGCGTGCGGGCGTCGCCAGCGGCGCGCGTTCCCCGCCGAAGAAGTGCAGTTCGACGTCTTCGAACGGCGCCTGCGGCAAGAACTGGGACGTTTCTGGGGCCCCTTCGAATGCGGGGTCGCGTTCGAAGTGCGCCGTCAACTGGCCGGTCGTGGGGTTCTCGCGGACTTCGCCGGCGGACTTGATGCGCACCCCGGAGACGGGTTCTTCCGCATAGATGTACATCGCCATCAGCGTCCCGAACGGGTTTTCGTTCTGGGTCGCGATATACGCCGCGCCTTCCAGCGGATTTTCGAGCACGGGCGTCTTGACCTTCACGGTCGCGACCTTCGCCGCTTCCGGGCACGCCGACGCGGCAGGAGTATGCAGGCCGACCTGTTCCTCAGAGCAGGAAAGCAGGCCATCGCCGGCGGAGGGGTTGATCTGCATGCCTTCGGGCAGCGTCACCGACAGCCCCTTCACATCGGACTCCGCGAGGCCCGCCGCGTCGAGCGTCGATTCCTGGGGCACGTGCTCATCGACCGTCAAGCCCGTCGGGGTGCTCGCCGCGGCGACGTCCGGGGTGACCGTGATCGACGGCGAGAACGGCAGCCGGTTACACCCATCCAGCGCCGGCATCGAGGACTTCAACGCCACCTGTTCGCCTTCGGGCTTTGGTTCCTGCCACGAATCCGTTTCCGCCTTTGTTTCTAGCGGCCCCGTGCAAGCGCTCGGCAACGTCAAGAACGGTAGCGGGTCGGCCTCGTCCAGCGGCTGGCAGGGCGCGTAGCCTTCACCTTCGACTTCTTGGCTTGACACGCCGCGTGCTTCTTTCAGGCAGCCTTCGCCGCGTGCCCCGTCATGCGCCGCCTCGCCCGGGACCCCCCATACCGTTACCGCGCTCGACAGAAATGTCACGGTCTGTGTGACGTTTTCGGCGTGCACCGTGACACCATAGTCCCCGCCGGTACGCACCGTCGCGTCGACGAACACGGGCGCCGCGGCCACGATGAACCCGAAGCGTGCGGCCTCCCCGGGCGCCGGTTCCACGTCATACAAAGGCGCGTAGGTATCTAGCAAACCCGCCCCGAACCCCGGTTCGACGACCTCCGTCGTCGCGACACCAACGATACTCTGCGCGGGACAGCTCTTCGTGAAGAACTGGGCGAGCGTGCAACGCGGGAACGGCACCGGGTTACCGATCAAACCCGGCGGCCACAAGAGGTTCACGTCCTTCGGCAACGCGGCCGTTTGCGGAGTGACCCCCGCGCTCGCCGTAGAAGTATTGAACGCGGTATTGAACGTAATCGACGTGGTCTGCTGGAACGGGTGCGAGCCGGCCTGGACATCCGCCGCACCACCCGTTTCTTCGTTGGCCAACCCATAGGCTTCGACGCCGAACGGCGCGGGGCCCGCGCCGATAGCGACCGGATATTCACTCGCGGCGCCGGCGATCGGCTCGGTGGACGCCCGCGCGAAGCTCCCGTGAAGCCCTTTTTCTTCTTCTTCTTTGGATACTTCGGTGGTACACGAGCTGTCCGTGAACCTCACGCTACTCCCGCTCGCCGCCTTGCACAGGAAACCCTCGCCGCCAGCGATGCTGACACGGTTCTCCTCGCCAGATCTGGCGCCTTCCACGAGCACCCCGATACGAACCCTGATCACGTCAAACGGCGGCACGACCTTCGTCGCCCGTTCAACACCATTACTACTATATATGCCTTCGAGCTTGCACGAGCCGCCCGCGGGCCCTTCAAGCTGACACGGGATCGCCACCAAATCCCTGAGATGCTCGGCCTGGCCTTCCGCTACACCCCCACTGATCGAGACCGCCCTCAGCCCTTTCGGCAGGGCATCCATGATCGTGCTCCCGACCGCTGTCGCGTCGCCGACGTTCTCGGCCGTCAGGATCAGTTCGTCTTCGCTCGCCTCGCCTTTGGAGACTTCGGTGACGCTCGCCGCTCCGCACGATTCCGGTTCCCCTTCGACGCATTCTCCGGGGAGCTTCAGTTTTTCCGCGCCGAGAAAACTGACGTCAAGGCCGTTCGCTTCAGCTAGGACCGGCCCGACCGACTGGCTGGGAAACACGACCCTATACACATGTTCGTGTTCGCCGCCGGGGGCTTCTTCTTGCACCTGCACCGCCCGTTCGGGGTAAGCGCTTGCAAGCGCTTTCTGTACTTCGCCGGCGCTCGCATCGAATGGCAGCACCGTCGCCGCCGTGACCGTCGTGCGCTTGCCTTCCAAGAGTTCTAGAAGCTGCGCTATGTAGTCTTCCGGATTCCCGGCGACGTACTCCCCCGTCGTTGCTTTGACCGTCAAACGCTGAACCTCGTCCGTGCCGCTGCCCGCGTTCAGGTTCGTCGGGCGCGCGACCGACAGCAGGTGCCACCACGCAGAACACGACGAGCACGCGACAGGGGCAGCGGACGCCGCCTGCACACCGGCAAGCCCGACACACAACCAAGCCACGAGCACCGCCACAGCGGCCGCCCGCACAGCGCGGCTGGCGATCAAAGCAACCATCCCCTACCTGCCCTTCCCGCGCGACCCGGACTTCGCCTTGGGCCCGTAACGCTTGCGGGCCGCGCGCTCGCACGCCGCACGCTTCTTGGCATCGCGTTTCTTGCGGCACACCTTCAACGCCGCCGCGAGCTTCTGCGCACGCGTCAACGGCTTGAGCACCACCGGCGGCTGTGGGCCGAAGTCCCCGGCACCCGAGAACGTCGCGCTCGCCGGCGCCCCATACACCCCGGGCTGCGGCGTCGGCGCCGGCCTACACGACGCTTCCGTCACACACCCCGGCGGCACGACCGCGCCCGCCGGAAAACACGGCGACCCGCCCGTACATTCATGCGCGTCATACACATCATAAGCATCATCCGTATCCAACGGCGACAGCCGCGCCGCCGTCATGAAAAACACTTCCGAGCCATCTTCCGAGGCATCCAAAAACGCCGATTCCTGCCCCGAAGCGCCACCCGACACCAGCCCCACACAACCCGCGCCTTCCACCACTTCCCGACCTTCCACCACCACGCTCCCACCGGGCTTGAACACCTCACTACCACTATCCACCAAAGGCCCGCACGCCGCGCCTTCCGGCCCGACCCCCACCGGCTCATACTCATACACATCCCAGCTACCACCCGACGCCAACGACACCAACGGATCACGCGCATCAAAAAACAGCCGGCCACCATCAGACAAATACCGCGGCTGATACACAGACGTAAAAGCCGCATATGGCTGCCAGCCCGGCACGTTCGCCGCAAGCCAAGTAGACGACCCCGCCCACGCATCCCCACCGACGATCCCCGCCCCGTGGCTTAGTAGCGACACCCTCTCGGCTTCCTCGCCGACCGGGCGTGCGCCCGAGGGGTCACACGAAGCACACACCAGGCTCGCCGGTTCCGTGCCGAGGCTTTCCGGGGCGTGATACAGATACAGCTCCTCATCACGCGCACCACTCACCGCATCACGCGTGTCATAGCCCGTCAACCCCCGCTCAGACATAAACGCAAGCCAACGACCGTCAGGCGAGACCCGCGCAGCCAAGAACGGCAGATGTCCGCTCTCTCCCGGCCGTCCCGCCCAGTCGGGAGCATCCGCCGGCGAGAGCACCGCCACCAGCCTCGTCACACCCGCGTGGCGCACATACAAGTTCGGTGACCCGCCGACACCACCTTCCGCCAGCACGCTCGACGCCACGAAATACACCCACGAGCCGTCTTCGCTGACCCCCGCGATCGTGCTCAACACACCCGCGCCCAGTCCCGTCGTCGTGCACTTCAGCTTCCCCGCAACTTCTGAGATCGCGCATTCGAACAAGCCACCGCCTTCGGTGTAGAACACCCGCGACCCGTCACTCGAAGCGGCCTGGAACTCCGCGCCGCCCGCGATCAGCAACGTTTCGCCCTTCACCACATCACGCACATACAGCGCCCCGCCTTCGGTACCGGTGGACCAGAACACGCGCGAGCCATCAGCCGAGATCGCATTCCTCATATCGTGATCGGCCAGGCCGAGGTCACCGTCGGTCGGGCCGGCGCCTTCGGGCAGGATCGTGACCGGCGCGAGCGCCTCGCCCGCGGGCTCGCCCGCCGAGAACTCATACAGGTTCGCGCCAGCCGGCGAGCTCAACGCCACGGAAGATTCAAGCACGACATGGCTCAGGTCCGCCGTCGCGCTGACGGACCTCGGGCCACAGAACGCCTGTGCCGATTCCGGCGGCGCGCACTCGCTGTCTTCCCCGAACGCTTCGAACGGGTTGGCGGTGTCATCCGCGCGCGTGACCAGCGGCTGGAAGCAGCTCGCCGCGCCCGCTTCCAAGCCAGGCCCGGACGGCTGCACACACGCCTGCGCCGGGTTCCCGCCCGCGAAGGTCGTGGCCAGGAACGGCGTCTGTTCAGTGGCCTGCGCGGACAGGCACGGCTGCGCCGCGCCTTCCGGCGAACGGCACGCGACGAAGCTCCCCTGCGGCTGCACCAGCGCGTGCGAGAGATCCGCCGAGAACACACGAAACTCGCTGCCTCCCCCGACCGAGGTGCGGGTCGCTGCCTCGTGCGCGATCGTCAGATCCCGCGAGACCCAGCCATCCGCGCCGCGCACCGACAGCACCTGCGCCACACCCGTATAACCCTGCGGCGCCGATTCGGTCGGCAGATCCACACCGAACGTCATCGCCCCACCGTCCGCCGCCGCCTGGATCGAGCCGAACACGCCCGGCGCTTCGATTATCGCGCCGTGCTTATCCGCGGGAGAGACCAGCTCCCACTCACGATCATCGGGCAGCACGAACGAGCCCACGGTCTGCGTCGTGAACGTGCGTTCTGCACCGTCCACAACGTTCGCCGTGTGATTCGCATCGTTGACGGCGACCACACGGTAGTGATAGGTCGTGCCCGCGGAGAGCTCCTGCACTTCGACAGGCGTCACTGTGTCAACGTCGAAGTCGGCCGGGAGCGAGCCACCCGCCGCGCTCTCAGCAAACGCGCTCGAAGAACACGTGCTCGGCGTCGCGCACGGCCCGTACTGAAAATAGTATTCGGTTCCGGCTTCGCCGGGTACGCTGCGCGGGTTGACTTCGGCTTCGAGCGCCGCCGAGTCCCCCGTCACCCTCGCGGCCCCCTCGCTTTCCACCGTCGGCGGGCCCGGCGGCTCCTTCACGAAGACTTCCACATCATCGCCCGCACGCTGCGCGACATACAACTCTTCTTCTCTGGAGCTCACACCCACACCACTACCGTCCCCGCCCACCAGCGCCAAGCTTTCGAGCACCGACCCACCCGCGCCACGCCGCACCAGCGCCCCGCCATCATCGACATACACATCACCACTCGCAAGTTCCACCGAGAACCACTCCGACCCTTCCGGGTCAAACGCTCTATTGAGCAATTCTTCTGCTCCCTTTTCACAAATACCGGTACCTCCGCACCCGTTCGGGCCGACCTTGAAGATCACGCCCGCTTCGCTGCGCAGATACAGATCGTCTTCGGCGTCGACAGCGAACCCCAGTGCATTGTATTCACCCGGAAGGTGTGCCACCACGCTAGCGGTCTCGACGTTCGCTTCTTCGTCGCTGAAACGGTCGACGGTGCCGCTATGTGTTCCCACCCACAGCTCGCCGTGGGGGTCCACTCCGACACCCTCGATTTCTCCTAGGCCTGCAAGTTGCCCGATGTATGCGCCCGTGGCGCTGAACTTGTCGACCGCTTCATGGCCGGCGTCTACGACATACACGTCGCCGTCCGACGGGTCCTCTGTACGGCATTTCGGTTCAGCCAGTTTGCGCAGCACACACGAGTTGTCGATCGCGATGCCTTCGGGGCCGGCGAAGGGCTGGTGCGCTTTCAGTGGCACGAGTATCCCGGATTTGTGTTCTTCGACCGGGTTGGAGGTTTCGAGGATACCCGCGGCGGGGATGCCCGTGATCGTCGTTCCCGCGGGAATGCCTTCACCCGATATTTCCTCGCCGACCGTGAACGCGCCCGTTGTCGCCGCGGCTTCTTCGATCGTGCTCGAGCCTTCCGTGAGGGTACCCGTGCCTTGCGCGCTGGGGCCGGTGAACTCGCCCTGGAACACGCCTTGTTCGTTGAAGTACTCGACGCGGTCGTTGCCCTTGTCGACCACGTACACGTCGCCTGTCGCTTCGTCGACCGCGACGCCAGCAGGTTCGTTGAGGGCGTGTGCGCCCGCCGGCGTGATCGGGCTGGCGGGCACGTGCCCACGCGCAGCCTCAGCAGGAGCGCCAGACAGCACCCCCACACCAGCCAGCACAAACAACACCACCGACACCCTCAACACCAGCCACAAAACCTTTCGATCGAAAATCAAGCCCACACACCACGACATACAACAAGCAAACCTTGCCCGTGCACGGTTGAGTCTAATGTCTCCCCCAGCCCGGCCGCCAGCCATGTTTTTCACCACCACACAGCGCAGCCGGTAGCCAGTAGGTGGTGGGCGGGGCCACACGACCCCCCGCCCACCCCCTCAAACCACTAGTTGATGATTTCCGTTAGTTTTTCGGTTGTGATGTTGTTTCCTGCTGATGTCAGTGTGGCCGCCGAGAACGCGCCTCCGTTGAGGTTCGATTCAAGGTTCGCGTCAACGATTGTGCCGTTTTCGTTTTCGAAAGACGTATATTCCTGGCCGCCCGCGCCGTTG
>JBEKWH010000049.1:0-9164 GCA_049513255.1 Solirubrobacteraceae bacterium | reverse complement strand
TTGAACTCTCTCGCGGGCGAGTTCGGGTTCGGTGTGCTGTTCAGCGTTTCCGAGATCGACTCAGCGATCATGGCCGATCGCGTCCTCGCTTTCGAGCAGCGCACGCTCCGGCTCATGGCCGAGCACCACCCGCAAGCCGACGAGCTTGCTCTCGCACGGGCCGGTCGCGCGGCACGTGGCGCTCCTCGAAGCACCCGCGCGTGCTAAAGCTCGAACACGTCGTCAAGCACTACCAAATCGGCGGCGGCGATCCGATTCGCGCGATTGACGGCGTTTCGTTGACCGTCGAAGCCGGCGAGCTCGTCGTGATCTTCGGACCAAGCGGCTCGGGCAAGACCACACTTCTAGACCTCATATCCGGTGTCCGCACGCCGGATGGCGGCCGCGTCATCGTCGATGACCGGAACGTCGCGGACATGTCGCGCCGAGAGGCAGACGCTTATCGTTTGCGGGACCTCGGGATCGTAGACCAAGCCGACGCCCTGTTTCCCGGTGACCGTGCGATCCGAAACGCCTGCCTAAAGCTCTGGCTCACGAACCGCCGGAACGCCGAGGCCGTCGTAGTACCCCTCCTTGTGCGCCTCGGCCTCGGTGATCGCCTCGACCACCCAACCGAACTGCTCTCGAAGGGAGAGCGACAACGCCTGTCCATCGCACGTGCTCTCGCGCTCGATCCCAAAATCGTGCTGGCTGACGAGCCGACCGCCAACCTCGACTCACGTCGAACAAGTGAAGTCCTCGAACTACTGCGAGAACTCTGCACCGAGCGTGGCACCGTAACGCTCCTCGCTACGCACGACAAGAAGGCCGTCGCGTTCGCCGACCGCGCCTACGAGCTCGAGGATGGACGTCTGCGGCCGCTCGGGAACGCTCGCGGGACGGGCTGATGACGCCGGGCAATCTGCTGCGGTTGTGGCGCGCGCGGCTCAGTTCGCGAACGATGCTTGTTCAGGAAGCTCTCGCCGTTGTTGGAATTGCGGTCGGCGTCGCACTGTTGTTCGCCTCGCAAGTCGCGTCCACGAGCCTTAGCGGCTCGGTGCAGCAGCTAACGAATGAGATTATCGGGCGTGCGCAGCAGATACAGGTCGATGCTCGGGGGCCTGGCGGTTTCAACGAACAGCTCCTCGGGAGAGTCTCGCGTATACCGGGTGTTCAGGGCGTCGCTCCCGTGCTCGAACAGTCCGCCACGGTGATCGGCCCAAAGGGATCGCAAGCCGTCGAGCTTCTCGGCACGACTCCACAATTCGCTACGGCGGGAGGCCCAGTCGTCCGACACTTGAGCACGCGGCAGCTCACTCATATCCATGCAATAGCGCTGCCGCAACCGATAGGCGAAGACATCGGCGCGAGCTCGCTGGAATCGATCAAAATCCAAATCGGAGCGAGCATCGTGCGCACCGAGTTGGCCGCGACCCTGAGTGAACAACAGATTGGGGCCCTCATTACCAGCCCCGTCGCGGTAACGCCGCTCGCCTACGCACAGAAGATCACAGGACTATCAGGCAGGCTTTCGCGGATCTTCGTGCGCGTAGCAGCTGGGCGGGAGGCCCTGGTCAACCACGAGCTTAAGGGTCTTGCGCGCCAGGAGAACGTCAACGTCGAGCCCTCCGATTTCGACTCAAAGCTTTTCGCGGTGGCATCCAACCCGGAGACTCAAAGCGAGACGCTATTCTCGGTCATCAGCGCGCTAGTTGGGTTCTTGTTTGCGTTCACCGCGATCCTCCTGACCGTCCCGAGGCGCCGCAAACACATTGAAGAACTCTGGCCGCACGGGGCGAGCTACAGCATCACCTTCGAGATCCTACTGTTCGACGCCGCCGTGCTTGCCGTCCTGGGGTGCGTGCTGGGCCTAGCACTCGGCGATGCGCTCTCTATCGCAGCGTTTGACCGCACGCCCGGCTATCTCGCCTCCGCGTTTCCAGTCGGCAACAGTCGCATCATCACAGCGCGGAGCGTCATTCTCGCCGTGCTCGCCGGTAGCGCGTCAGCAGCAGGAGGCGTCCTATGGCCGATGCGCGAGCTGCTGCTTCGGACATCGACCCCGCCAAGCCCACGCTGGGTAACGGGCTCGCGATTGCTCGTTGCTGTGATCTGCGCCACGGTCACCACGATCGTTCTCATTGCGCGTCCACAAGATGCCTTTCTCGGGAGCGCTACGCTCATCATCGCGCTTCTAGCCCTGATGCCGACCGCGTTTCATGCAGTCCTTTTCGCATTCGAGCGCGTTCAGCGTCTCGCTATAGGCGGCGCCGCCACCGAGCTTGCCGTTGACTCCCTACGTGCATCACGAGTCCGGGTACGCGCCCTGGCAATCGCGGTGCTCAGCGGCGTCGCGGTCTTTGGCACGATATCCATAGGAGGCGCAGAGGTGAGCCTCCAACGGGGCCTTGACTCATCAGCCAACGCTGTCTCGTTCAGCGCGAACATATGGGTCAGCCCCAGCGGCCAGGCCAGCCCGCTCTCCACAACCCCGTTCGCGCCGGCATCGCCCCTGCACATCGCGCACCTGCCCGGCGTCGCCAGCGTCGGCGTCTATAGAGGCAGCTTCTTTGATTGGGGCGACCGACGAGTCTGGGTGCTCGCCCCACCCGCTAACAGCCGCGCCCCGATCCCAGCTGGACAACTGGTCTCCGGGCGCCTCGACATGGCCAGTGCTCGGATACGCAATGGTGGCTGGGCAGTCCTATCCGAGGCGCTCGCCCACGAAAACCACCTAGACATTGGCGATAGCTTCACACTGCCTTCCCCGATCCCGACCACACTTCGCGTCGCTGCACTGACCACAAACCTCGGATGGCCACCCGGCGCCGTGATCCTCAACACCACGGAATACGCTCGCGCATGGGGAAGCAACGCCCCGAGCGCCTACGAGATACAGACACGCGCCGGGGCGCCTCTGCCGGCGACGCGCAAGGATGTTCAGCAAGCGCTCAGGCCGAGCGAAGGGCTCGCCGTAGAAACCTCGTCAGAACGACGGGCCCGCGACTACGCCGTCATCAACCAGGGCTTGTCCCGCCTGACCCAAATCAAGCTGCTCGTTCTGCTCGCAAGCGGGCTCGCGCTAGCAGGCGCGATGACCTCGCTGATCTGGCAGCGCCGCGACGGAATCGCCGCGATCAGAGTCCAAGGCTACTCGCCCCTCGTGCTCTGGCAATGGCTGTGCATCGAGACCGTCCTCATGCTCGGTACCGGGTGCTGCATGGGCGCAATCTTTGGGATAGCCGGGCAGCTTCTACTCAGTCACGCCCTCGCGGCCGTCACCGGCTTTCCGATCAGCCTCGGTGTCGAAACCGCTGTCATCATCGTCAGCTTCGCGTGGGCGGCTGCGCTCGCCCTTACAATTGTCGCTGTGCCCGGCTCCCTCGTGGTTCAAGCATCCCCGCGAGCCACCAGCGCCACGCTATAAGACGAGTGTCCGCGTCGCTGGCGGCGATGTAGCCCCACTAACACGCCGCCAAATCCGCGCGCTGGCTGGGGCCGTCGCGCGCGAGTTTGGCTGGGGCCTCCCACTCGCCATCCTCGAGCTGCGGCGCTGGCGCGCACGAGCGCTTCGCATCCCCGCAAGTGCCGTTCGAGAAGTCGCGCTGCGCGCTCTCGATCACAAGCGTGGGAATACCCAAGGTGCGGCGCTGTTCTCTGTGATCCCACGAAAACGTAGTCGGCCGCTTCTGCGGCTGCTAACGACTTACCAAGTTCTCTGGGACTTCCTCGACAGTCTCAGTGAGACATGGCGAGGGCTCGCGCACGACGACACAATTCACCTCCATCTCGCGCTTGTGGACGCGGTCGATCCCGAGGGGCCGATGCGAGACTACTATGCCCGACCTTTCCCCGACGATGGTGGCTACTTGCGATCGCTGGTTGAGACATGCCGCGATTGCTGCCGAGCGTTGCCGTCGTTTGATGAGGTCGGCCCGTTGCTGCACAAGGAGGCTGAGCGCATCGGTGTGCAAGCAATTAACCATGCAGGTGAGCCCGCGGAGGTGGCGCACGTACTACGAGATTGGGTCACTCGCGAATACCCCGGCAGCCACGAGGTCGCGTGGTTCGAGCTTGCAGCGGCCGCAGGCGCCAATCTCGCGATCTATGCGCTATTGACTCTCGCCGCAGAGGCACGTTGTACCTCCGATCGCATCGAGCGCACCTACTGCGCCTACTTTCCGTGGACCGGCGCACTCGCGACCATGCTCGACGGCTTTGTCGATCAGTTCGACGACGCACAACAGAGCGAGCATTGCTATGTCGTCTATTACGAATCACCGGACGACGTCGCAACGCAGATCAGTCGCCTCGTGCGGCGGTGCGTCTCAGAGACTCACTCTCTAAAGGACAGCGAGCGGCACACTCTCGTTGCTGCCGCGATGGTAGCGATGTATCTCTCGCGCGACAGCGCTCGCGCGGCGTCACTGAGCAGGGCGTCTCAGCAAATCGCACACGCGGGGGGTTCCCTCACCTGTGCATTGCTGCCCGTCGTGCGGCTATGGCGCATCGCCAATAAATCCCGCGCCTCTTGATCCAACAACACAAGGAGACACGTACCATGAAAACCGCACACACAGTTCTAAGCCGCATCAAAGGCGATTTGCCGCCGACGCCACCGCTACCCGCGTCGATACAGACGCTTGTGTGCCGCTGGATGCCGCTCGGCCTGTTTGAGTGGTGCCGTCACAACCTCGGCGACCAGTTTACACTCTATCCAGTCGATCTACCGCCGGTAGTATTCTTGTCAAAGCCGGCCGACATCCGTGCGGTACTGGGCGCCCCAACCTCTGTGCTACATCCGGGCGCAGGGGGAAGCGCAATAGCACCGATCGTCGGTCTACGCTCGTTCATGCTCCACGATGCCGACGAGCACATGCGCGGTCGGCGCACCATCCTCCCGTGCTTTGGCGCGTCCGCGCTTGAGCGACACACCCAGCGCCTTACGGACATCATCCAATCCGAGGTGGCGTCGTGGCCTCTTGACTCGCCGTTCGCGGTATTCCCGCGCCTGCGAAGCATGAGTCTTCGCATCATCTTGAGCACCGTCTTTCAGGACGACGGCGAGCCACTGCGGCGGCTCCACGATCACATGCTCCGCATGCTCGACCTGACCGCGAGCTTCGTCCTCGTAGAGCCGCGTCTTCGCCATCTACCAGTATGGAGGGGCATCTGGCAGCGCTTCATCCGCGAGCGTGCTCAGGTAGATGAGGACATCCGCACACTCGTCGAGGCCGCCCGCGCCAAGCCGAGCAACGACGTGCTGGGACGACTTCTCGCCGCGACCAACAGGGACGGCTCTGCTCTGAGTCCGGAGCAACTGCGCGACAACCTCGTCTCCGTAATTCTCGCTGGCCACGAGACGACGGCGTCTGAGGCAGCGTGGGCGCTACAGCTCATCGCGCACGCGCCCGAGGTGCAGGCACGACTTGCCGAGGAGCTTGACGCTGGCGAGGAAAGCTATCTCCAAGCGACGGTGGCCGAGGTGCTGCGCCATAGACCCGTGTTCCTATTTGCCATCCCCCGCGTCGTCGCCGCTCCATTCGAGCTAAGCGGCTGGACCTACCGGCCACCGGTCCAGCTGCTCCCCTGCATCTATCTTCTTCACCATGACCCGGAGCTTTACAGCACCCCCAACCAATTCCGGCCTGACCGCTTCTTGTCAGACGCGCCCGAGCCGAGCAGCTGGCTACCGTGGGGCGGCGGCCGCAAGCGCTGCCCCGGCCACCGGCTCGCGACTCTTGAGTTGCAAAGCGTGATCCGCGCGACGCTCTCCACCCGGACCGTCTTGCCGGCATCGCCTCGAATCGAGCGAGCGCGATGGCGAAGCGTGATCGTGACCCCCGCGAACGGCGGCCGTGTGCTCCTCAGCAGTCGACGCCCCCATCTGCACGTCCCGAGCTAACCGGCTACGGATTCTTGTAGCCGGTTAATAACGGGATATACCAGACGCTAGCCAGATACACGAATCAGCCGAAAGGCTAGACATACGAGACTCAGCGAGTAACCATCCCGCGGTGCCTTCCACGGTCCCATGCCGCGCGCTCGCCGCCAGCGTCATCGCGCCCGGCGGTGAGCGCGTATTGAATCGAGCCAGCTTGGACTACGACTGGCGAGACGCGAACGTACCTCTGCTCGGCCGGACCCCCAGTACTATCAGCGTACCGGCAAGCCTCATCCCATACCTTTGCAGCGGCCCCGGAGGGGCAGCCTCGAGCAGTGGTAAGGACGTGGCCACGTCGTGATGGGCGGGCCAGACGGTCGAGATACCTCATCCGGGTCGGCCGAGCCGGTGAGTATTGATCTGTCGGCCGATCAGGTTGCTCAGGTGGTGCGTGCCGCATCCGATGGCGGCAGGCTTTCGGTGCTGCTGTCGGGCCTCGATGACGTACGCGAGACGCTCGTCGCGCGATCCGCGGAGCTCGAGAATCGAAGCCTGTCTCGTTCGCTGCTGGTTGGCTTCGTGGTTCTTACGTCTATGCCGGCGGATGGCGGCTACGTGGGCGTCGTAGAGCTCGCGAGAAGAAGCGGCAGTAATCCGAGCACGACGCACCGGTATCTCTCTACGCTCGTGACGGTTGGGTTGGTTGAGCGTGACCCGCGCACACGCGAGTACAGGCTTGCGCTATGAGCGGGCCAGCGTTCTGGTGGCGGCTGCAAGTCTTGGGCGATCTCGGGCGAGGATGGGCGCGATCATGAGCGCTGACCGGGGCGTTAGGATCGCGCTGAGCGGCGTGCAGGTCGAGCAGGTGGTGCGGCAGATCTCGGGGCATGCCGGCGTCACGCGGCTGCTCCCCGAGGTGCCGGACCTTGACGAGCTGCAGCATGCACTGCAGCCGCTGCTGACGGACACGCAGTATTCGCGCTCGGCATGTCGCGCGCTGCTCGTTCTCGCCGCGTTCCCGGCTGACGGTAGTGAGGTCGAGCTCACCGAGGTCGCCCGCGCGCTTGAGATCTCGCCGAGCACGACCCACCGCTACATCGCTACGTGGATGGCGATTGGCCTGCTCGAGCAAGATCCGCGGTCACGACGATACCGCCGGCCGCTCGCCAGTAGCGAGGGGAGCGAGCGAGAGACGTCGGCGACGGGTGGCAGCGATGCTGGCTAAACGCCCACGGGGAGGTGGGGTCTCTTGCTCGCGAGCGGGGTGTCGATGATCGCCTGCAGCGCGTCGTCTGGGCAGGCGCGAGCTATCGCGGAGCGACTTGTTGGTGTCGCGGTGCCCTCGCTGGTGCTGGATGACTGCTGGAAAGTTTCGCTGGATCTCGCGATCTTTGCGGGTGCGCACCCGGTGGTCCTGTATTTCTTTCCCGGCTGCAGTGGCTCTCCGGACGACGGTGAGCGCGCCGACTTGATGGATGTCGTACAGCATCGAGCGTTTCGCCATCATCTGCCGGACCTCGAAGCCCGTGGTTACACCGTAATCGGGGTCAGCAGTCAATCCGATGAGCTGCAGCGCCGGAGCGCGCGCGCCAATCGCCTCGTACACCGGCTGCTGTGCGACCCCGAGCTGCAGCTCGCGCAGGCGCTTGAGCTCCCCACGTTTTCGTGCGATGACGCCCACTGGTATCAGCGGCTCACGCTGATCGCCGGCAAAGGCCGCGTCGAGAAGCTGTTCTTCCCGGTGGCGAACGCAGCAGCAAGCGCCAGCCAGGTCCTCACGTGGCTGGCGCTTCATCGGCAGCCGACCGATGCGAGCGACGACGCTTGCTAGTCATGGCCCCGGATTTGCCGCGCCGCTCACGAAACGAGCCGATCAACTGGAGCGAGCTCGCTCGAGCTGACTGTTCGGTGCCCGAGACGCTCGAGGACGTCGAGCAGCTCGCGAAGTCGATCATGCACCGCAAGCGCGACTTCTGGATCGTGGTTCTGACCGCACGCCGCCTGGAGTCAGCCCCGTCGCTGCCACCAATGAGCGTTCGAGAAATCATCGGCCCTGACGTCCCCCTCGTCTTTCTCAAGAGCCTTCTCGCGACGCACCTCGCGAGTCTGCTGCCGCCAAAAACGCATGTCTATGGTGGCGCCCTACGGGTCTACCGACCAGGGGTCACCGAGGACCCCTGGGGCCATCCACTGCTGTACGACCCCTCGGGCGAGTACGGCGAGGAGATCCTGGACTGGCTTGGAAGGATCTTCACACCAAGCGTCGCACGGCCACCAAAGCTCTCACCCGAGCAGCGAGTCTCTGTCCTGGAATATGAGCTCCGCCGGCTCACAAAGGCACGTGCCCGAGAACTTGGTGTGCTGCGTGCACGCTACGAGGCATCGGTCCTCGACGAGCCGAATGGCCAAAACTCAGCAGTCCGCCGGCCGCTCGCTCGGCGAGCCAAACCCGCGGGTCGCCAGCTAGCGGAGGAGATGCGGCAACTCATCGCTGCTCAGTGGGCCGGCTACCTGCCGCGCCGCGAGCAAACGCGCCACCCACTCAGGGATTACACGATGACACCGCGGTTCTTGAACGACGTACGGAGCCGTGTTGGCAGAGTCCCGATCGACCGTCTCGCGTGGGTCTGCTCCCTCGTGATCTGCCGGTTCGACGTGAGGCTCGCTGGCCTGGCCGCCGGGCCACTGCGCCCGCAGCCGGACGCGCCGCAGCTCTCGCGCAAAGACGACGCGAAAGCATGGTGGTGCGATCTCGCGCACTCACCTTCCGCACACAGCCCGAGGATAATCTACTGGCGCCGCGCGGACGGCACGACTGAACTGGTCGCGGTCGGCTACCCCAAGGACCGGCCGTAGCGATGCGCTTGCACCGCGAGCACAGCAGCCGAGCCTCGTGTCCTGCGATCGAGGATCGAGGTGGCGGGCCTTCTGTGGGTAGTTCGGTCGCGCTACGAGAGCCGACAGACCTAAGCGAGGGCGCGCGCGGCACGTGCGGCCCACGCTGAGGCGCCCAAGCTTGAGGTCGCGGGTTCGACCCCCGTCCGCCGCTTGCGAGGACTCGCGCCAGATTGGCTCCAGCAACCGGGTTTCGGCTGCCGCGGCTCGGGAGGGGAAGATGCTCTACGCGAACGGGTTGCGTACGTCGATCATCTCGTAGCGGCGCAAGTCTCTGTCGCGGGTGTAGATGATGCTGACGCCGTGTTGGCGCATCAGCGCGGCGATGTGCGCATCGGGTACGTGGTTGCCGCGGGTCTGGTCATCGGCTGTGGCGCGGTAGATGTCCCAGAATCCGTCCTGCTCG
>JBEKWH010000048.1:0-11217 GCA_049513255.1 Solirubrobacteraceae bacterium | reverse complement strand
TACCTTCTTCATGGCGGTTCCTCCTGTCCTCGCGGACTTGGTTGGCGCCTGTCACGCTCGCAACACGAGCGGACGAGGCGGGAGGACCGCCTTCAAACTTCTACGAGAACCCGGACAACCTCCCCCTCGTCCTTCGTGTGCACTGACTCGCGCACCAGCGTCGGACCGCCAGGGTTTGGCGTGGTGTACTTGTCGGTCAGGTGGTGACCATTGTTCCGGTCGAACTCCTCTGCTAGGAACAAGCGTCGTCCTTTGGTATCCGTGCGCTGAAGCACGGCATTTTCGTACAGCAACTCAATGCACACGCCTTGGCTCTCGCGCCACGGGGGCGATGCCAGTGCGACAGATACGACCCCGTTGCCCCAGTTCTTCCAGCCTGATGATCCTGCGACCCTCTTGACAACAGACTCCTTGTCGCTATCGAAGACACACGCGCATGGCAGGGCATGAACGGCGCGGGCGAGCGCCTGGCAGTGCTTTAGCAGGGCATCATCACCGTGCAGATCTGGAACGGTCTTTACGTCCAGGGCTAGGTCGGAGAACAAGCCTTGCTCTTGGAGTTGTCTCAGAGCGGCGAGCAGATGTTCGCCGTCGCTAGCACCCTCGGTAAAGACTTGGGCACGATGACGCGCAGCAAGCGGCGCAGCCCGCCTTGAGAACTTCGGGTCGAGTTGGCTCAGTCGCTCCGCTAGCGCTAGGTAGATAGGATCATCCCAGCCCTTGATTCTGCCGACGTGCTGTACACGTCCGCGAAGGACGAGGTGAAACTTCGGAGGCTGCTTGCCTGGCGGCCAGTTCGCGTGAGGCACCGAACGGTTGAACACCTCGATCGCCGTGGCTTCGCCATGTTGCTTCCACACATACAGGATGGATCTCAGTTCGCGTGTGTATGAACGCGACACATTGAGCTTCTCGTTGACGACAAGACCAGTGACGCGCTGGCGCTGGTTGCTGCGCATCAAGCGCACCTTCTGATCGTTGAGGGTGAATCCATTGCTTAGGACTATGGCCACCACAGTGTCGCCCGCGGAAGTCTCGCTCCTGGTTACTGCGCCAAGCGCTGGTGGGAACGAACGCCTATCTGTCGAGAAACACATGTCGTCGGCGTACCGCGTGTAGAAGCAACGCTCGGAGCGGGCAAGACGTGCGAGCTGGGTGTCGAGGCGTCGACATACGTAATTGGAGATGATGGGCGACGTTGGCGCCCCCTGGGGCAGTTCGTCGTTATGGCAACACAGCTGCGCAAGCAGGGTTGCCACGTCGACCGGGTATTCGAACGGGAAGGCCATGAACAATCCGCGCACACGCCCGAAGTTGATCGACGGAAAGAAGTCCGCAATGTCGAGCCGCAAGACCCATTCTTGCCGGCGGTGCGGGCGTGCGTTCGATACGGGACTGCGTTTGGAGACAAAGCCGTGCACGTGAGGCGGTGGAACGTAGGAACGTGCGAGAGTCTCGGCGAAGCGGCGCTGCATATCCTTGATCGGCTTAATCGGAGCGTGAATCACGCGAGCCGTCCCGTCGGAGCGCGCCAGCTCGAATCGCGTATAGCGACGTTCTGGTTGCCGCGCCCACAGCCACCACGTCATCGTATGCAGTGGAACGCCGACCAGCTGCGCCACGTCGGCTCGTGTGAGAAGTGGCGGCAGCGAAGCGGCGGACGACTTGTGCGGCCCGAGGTTCAACCTTCCCGTCCTACGAACAGGTGTCCGAGTCGAGAGCCCGACCGCCCGGCCGGGCTAAAGCGAGACGTTGGATGACCGCCGCGAATACGCCGCGGAAAAACAACCTCACGGACCGCACGCGCCGATCATAGACCCCACGCCGGCAGACTGCGGATGCACCTTATGCAGCGTTGATTCGATTTGTCGCGACTATCAGAAGGCGTACAGCGTGCCGCACCCGAGAGGCCGACCTCCGCGGTTAGGCCGGTGAGGTTCATCGTAGAGCTGCGCGATGGTCTCGTCCGCCAGCGGTCTTTGATCGACCCCACCCCGTTGAGAGCGGGTGGTTATGTGCCCGGCTCTTCGCTCTTCAGCTGAGCCGGGCGAAGCTGACCGACCATTCGTCGCACGAGCCCGCTCGCGCCAAGTTCGCCCGGATTGCTGGCGTTGTTCCTGGGCTGTGTGTAGCGTGGCCGATGCAGCAAGATATTGGCCCCGGCGACAGCGCGAACTGCCCCGGGGCCGTGGCACGGAAAGGAGGAAGCCTTCCCATGCGGGATAAGCCTAGTGGTGTCGGTATCGGGCGAGCGGATGACGATGTCGAGCGTGAAGTGTTGGCGCTGCTCGTGGAGTCCAGATTGCCGGGGCCGTGGTCGTTGCAGGAGCTTGGCCTTGAGATCGGCAGCGACCTGGCGGCGACTGATGCGGTAATGAGGCTGCACGCGGCGGGCCTCGTGCATGTCTGCCACGAGTTTGTCTGGCCGACGCGCCCGGCGGCGCGTTTGCACGGGCTCGCCGACATGGCGTAGACGCAGGACAGGCTGGACGACAAGTAAATAGTGCCCCCGCGCTGCACGAACAGCCGGGGGCCGGCACCGAGAGATTTGGGCTCCCGGCGCAAGGCGCAGCGTACCCCTGCTGGCGTGGGCCGGGTCTTGCCTGCCGTTGGCTGTCTCCCGGGGCCTCCACGGAACGGAGGAACCGATGAGCACTACCGAGATCACCGACGTACTGACCCTCGCGGTGGTGGACAGAGCCGTCCACCACCAACCGACCGGGACGCAGAGAGGGGCGCCGGTGTGGGCCGTCTATGAGCACCTGGGCGTCTCCAGCCGCTCGCGGGCCGGCCGAGACTTGCGCGCGCGGCTAGCCGCGCTGGACGGCTCGGCACTCCGACGCGGGAAGCGCCACAGCGTCGAGATGTGGGAGCTGACGCCGGCCGGTAAGCGTCGGCCCTCGCGGTTGCGCGGCAAAGGCGGGCTGCCCGAGCTACCCGAGTCGCCGCAACATCGAGCGTGGCGTGAGGCACGCGCGCTGGCGGAGCAACGAATCGAAGGGTTCCGGATGGCGCTACTGGACGACGTGGAGCGGACACGCGATCTGCTGGGCTCGCCGCAGGTGCCGGGGTACCCGTCGTCGGATGTGCTATTCGAGCTGGGGGAGCGTCTGCAGCGGGCGTGTAGGCGTCTCGGGTCGGCGAGCTACTGCCTGTACGAGTGGCGCGAGCCGGACGACGCCCGAGCCGACGTTGACGATCACAGCGACCCGGACGACAGGGCGTTTGAGGCGAGAGAGCGTGCGATCCGTCGTGCGCGCCGGGCGGGGCGACGCAACACGCGGCTGTGGGACGCGCACCCGATGCTGGTGCATCTCGGGCAGGCGATCCGTCAAGAGCGCCAACGGCAAGGCATCAGCGAATCCGACCTCGCCACCAAAGCAGGGGTCGGAAAGCGGCTGATCGCGAGGTTGGAGGCTGGTGAGGTCGACCCGGACTATGAGCTGCTGCTCGGGCTCGCCCGTGCGCTGAGTCTCAAGCCGGCGACGCTGATCGGCCGGGCCGCCAAGTCGAAGAAGGGGTGGCGTGAGCGGCCGATGCAGGGCTGATTGCTGTCGTGGTTGTTGTCGGCGCTGGCGTCAGGTTTGGCGTCAGGTTCGGGTCGGCTCCCGCACCCTGTTTTTGGCTTTGTGATGCGGTTCTGCCTGCCCCGGGGTTGGCCGGGGCGGGTGCGGTCAGGTCATTGACCACCCCCTCTCCGCTTCGCTGCTATGCGGTGGTCAATGACCTGACCTGAGAAGTAGGTGAGGCAGGCAGAGACGGACAGTGGTGGTTGGAAGGGTGCGGGAGCAGAGTGGGTGGAGAGAAAGAAAGAAGAGATGGGGTTGGGGCTGAGGGCGGGCGGCGTGCGTTAGGGCGATCGGACGGTGTGACGAGGAACGTGGTGGCGATTTGACAAGATGATGTGATGTGTCATATGATGTATGGGTGTCGGATTGCGGAGGTTGACTGTGGCTGGACGTGGACGGGCTGCGAAAGTGATCGCCGGGATTGACGAGCGTCTTGCGGATCTGAACCGGGAGCTCGCCTCCCATGAGGAGCTGCTGGCGGAACGCGAACGACTGCGTGCCGCCAGAGCGACGCTGCTCGGGGAGAGCCCGGTCGGGCAGATATCCCAGGATGACGTGGCCGCGTATCTCGGCGGGCATCCGGGGTCGCGTCCGGGGGATATCGCCAAGGCGCTCGGTGTCTCGACGGGCAGGGTGTCCGCGCACCTGTATCGGGCGAAGACGACGCGGTTCGTGAGCCGAAGCGATGGCTGGTATCTGCGCGAGAAGCCTGCAAGGGGCAGCCGATGAGCCACATGCTTCTCAAGCCGCCGCCCGCGCGCGGCGTGACCAGAAGGACTGCGTGCGGCGTGGCGCGCCACAGCGGCCGCGAGACGTTGCGCCGTCGTGATCTTGAGCTCGTGGGATGGCTGGGCGAGCAGTACGGCGCCCGCACAGACCAGCTTGAGGTTTTGCTTGGCTGTGGCCCGCGTACCGTGCAGCGTGTCCTCGCACGGCTACGCGACGCGGGCTTCGTCAGCACCCGCCGGCTGCTGCTTGGCGAGCCCGCGTGGGTGATCCCGACCGGTGCAGGGTTGCGTGCGGCAGGCCAAAGCTTCGCCATGTGGCAGCCGCGGGTCGGGTTGCTCACGCATGTCGCGGCGGTCAACGACGTGCGGCTGCACGTGCAGGCCCGCTCCCCCGGCAGCGAGTGGATACCCGAGCGCTTGCTGGCCCGCGAGCGTCGCGCGGGCGAGCACCTTCCCGATGCTGTCGTTCTGGTCGATGGGCAGCGTGTCGCGATCGAGGTTGAGCTGACCGTCAAGTCACAGCGCCGGCTCACAGGCATTCTTGACGAGCTCGCCGGACGCTTCAACGCGGTCCTGTACTTCTGCGCTGCCGGCCCGCACCGCCAGCTCACCGGCCTGGCCGAGAGCGGCCGCTGGCCGGCGCTCGGCGTGCGCGAGCTCCCCCACCCCCGCAGGGGCGCAGAGTGAGCCCGCGGGCCGCTGTCAGGCGGCGCGGCGTGATCGGCTGGCACCAGGGATCGCTTCTCGGGCGCTATCGGCCGGTCCCCTCCCAGCCGACGCAGGTGCCAGCGCCGGCGCCCGGTGCGTGTTCGCTGGTTGGCGAGGCGGATGGGGAGCGTGGGGTTACCATCGCGTCGCGGCTGGGCGGCGAGCGCGCCCTACCGGTGGACCAGGGGCTTGTGCTGCTCTCCCCGGAGCGGTTGTGCCGGCATGCGCTCGTGTGTGGCGCCACTGGATCGGGGAAGACCGAGACGCTGCTACGGCTCGCCTGGACACTCGCCCGAGAGACAGGCGCGCCGGTGTTCTACCTGGACGGGAAGGGTAACCGTGAGACCGCCGCGAGGTTCTGCGGGCTGATGGCCGACGCCGGACGCACGACCCGTGTGTTCCCGAACGAGCCATTCGACGCATGGCGCGGGCAGGCGCACGAGATCCAGGGCCGACTGATGGAGGTCATCGACTACAGCAGCGACGGGCCAGCGGCGTGGTATCGCGACATCGCCAAGAACGTGCTGCGGCTCGTGTGCGAGCACCCCGACGGCCCACCACGATCGAGCGTCGAGGCGCTGTCGCGGATGGACGCGGACACGCTCGGCAAAGCACACCGGCGATCGAGCGCGCTTGCCGCGTTGACCGCCCAGCAGATATGCCAGGTGCGGCTGCGCTACGAGGCGTTCTTCGGTCAGACCCGCGGTGCGCTCGACGGGAGCTGGGCATGGGAGGACACCAGCGCCGCGTATCTCCTGCTCGACTCACTCTCGCTACGCGAGGAGACAGCGGGGCTCGCACGCATGATCTTCGAGGACTTCGCGCACTACTTCACCGCCCGCAAGCCCCGCAGCCAGTTCGCGGTGCTGATCGTCGACGAGTTCTCATCCCTCGCCCAAGGCGCCGGCATGGCCTCCCGCATCGAGCAGGCACGCGGCTTCAACACCAGCCTGATCCTCGCCCCACAGGTCGTCGCCGGGATGGGCGACGAGACGGAGGCAGCACGCATCCTCGGCAGCGTCGAGACGGTCGTCTGCCATCGCGTGAACACCCCGGAGGACATCATCTCTATCGCCGGCACCCGCCGCGCGGTCGAGTACTCGACGCGCTACGCCACAGAAGGCGCGACCGGCGAGGGGTCCGCCCGCGTCCAGCACCAGTACAAGGTCGACCCGAACAAGGTCCGGGCACTCCCAGTAGGCCACGCGTATGTCATCAGCCGCGGGAAGGCGATGAAGGTCGCCATTCTCCAATCGCCTGAGATGCGCCTTGAGCTACCGATGAGGTCCTCGCCCGCGGGAGCTATCCAACGCACGGGCAGTGCTCCGCGCTCACCGTTGTCGCCACCGAGGCTGCCCTTCTGAGCTCCGAAGGCGGGCCGCAAGCGCTAAGCTCGCGCGGCAGCAAGGGCAAGACCCTCCCGGGATTTGGGCTAGCTTCTCCGACTTGGACTGCCGGCGCTCGCCCCACCCGGGAGGGCCTCTGACGCGTCTAGGCAAACCGTAGTCGATAGCCATCGGCGCGAGTGCGGCCAACTCGACGAATGCGGCCCAGTTCTAGACGGTTGTTTCTGTTTTTTGTTCGGTTTTGCAGGTATTTTTTCAACTTTGTTTCTGACCAAGTCTTTTTGGCCGGTTCGTCTCTGACTGTTTCTGAGACAACGACGGTTGGGCGCACGGCCTCGTCCGCACCCGCGGTGTCGGCCGATTCGAGGGGGGCATGTGGTTGTCCCGGTCGACTTGCCTAGGTCGGAGGAGGTGGTGATGCACGTCCCGTTCTAGATCAAGGAGACGGTCATGACTCAGATGGACGAGCTGCTACGGAAATGGCGGCTCCCCTCGATCCCCACGCTCGCGCTGTATGCGGCGACGCTCGTCGCCGAAGTGCCGGTGATCTTCACCCGCATGCTCCTCACGTTCGCCGCCCTCGCGGTCTTCCTGCTGATCGAAGGCAAATCGCCGCTCGGCGCGGAAAGCCTCGTCGAACTCGCGTTGATCCCGACGGGCTGGTCGATCTTCGCGCTGGTAACGCCGCGTGGTGGTGGCTGGTGGTGGCTGAACAACATGGGTGGCCGCGACCCCTCCGAGCGCGAGCAAGCCGCCTACCAAGACGCCCTGCAGCTCCTGCAGGCAAACGCCGACGTGCCGTTGCGGCTCCCGAGCCTGTGGTTCGTGGTCGATGAGCCACAACCCGACGCAGCGGTCTGCGGGGACACGCTGATGCTGTCGCGCGGCTTGCTGGAAAACGAGTATCTCTCGGCCGTGCTCGCCCATGAGCTCGGGCATCTCGCGACCAGCGACGGGAAGCTGACCGCCGCGATCAACCGGCTCATCATCAACCCCCTCCCCAAAACCCGCGAAAAGAAGCAGCGCGAAGGGAACCTCATCGTCCTCGGCGGCTCACGGCTGCTGCTGACCGTCACGCTGTTCGGCGCGACGCTCTGGCTCGCACGGTTCGTTGTGCGGTTCGCTCGGGGCGGGCTCGGCCTGCGGTTCCTCGCGCCGACCTGGGGCTCCTACTGGCGCGAACGCGAGTACATCGCAGACCAGTACGCCGCCAGCCTCGGCCAAGCAGACGGGCTCGCCGACTTCCTCGAGGTCCACGCGCTCATGCACGACCACCCCGTCCCCTTCATCTGGCTCACCGAACACACCCACCCACCAACAGAGCTACGCATTGACAAGCTCCGCAAGACCAGCCACGTGCAGGTCCACCAGGTGCCGCCGCCATACCCGAGCGGACAACACGTCCACGGCCCCGATCTCGCTGCGTGATGAATAGACACCGGCTTCTTATTGGAGACCCGTTCGCGTCGTGCTCCGTACAGCCGTTGCGGTACCGGTCACCACAGCCAGCGTTGCCCGTAGCTCCGGGGTCAGAACCTGTCAAGGCCGCCCCTGCGGGGCCGCCTACGGCGGGGCCTGACGGCCCGGCCTTGACAGAACCCGACCCCTCCGCCGGAAGATCACTCAGGTCGGCAGGGCAAGCCCTGCCGACCTACAGCCAACGACCAATCGTGGAGACCCGATGCAAAGCCTGACCGCCATCCCCCAAAGCCCCAAAGAGCGCCTACGCACCAGCGCTGCACGCCTGCTGCACCGCCGCCGTGGCATCGAAACGGCGGGCTTCACGTCGCTGATCGACGCCAAGGCCGCCAGCCGACTACTCGGCGTACCCCACACCTGGCTCCTCGCCCAAGCCCGCGCCGGACGCATCCCCCACCACCGCCTCGGGCACTACGTCCGCTTCAACCCCGACGACCTCGCCAACTGGCTCGCCGACACCCGCTCCGGTCCACGGCACGACACCGAGCGCAAACCGGGGTTGGGGCGATGACGAGCGAGAGCAGGCACAAACGCGCCTACGGGTCCGGCTCGATCATCGAGGAACGCGGCTCCTGGTATGGCAAGTGGCGCGTCGGTGATCGGCAGGTCAAGCGCAAGCTCGGCCGCGTCAGGACCGTCGGCTCAACAGACGGCCTCACCCGCAAGCAGGCCGAGGCGGCGCTGCGCCGGATGATGAGCGAAGTCACGGTCCTCACGCCCGAGGAGCGGATCACGTTTCGAGAGGCCGCCGAGCGCTACGTGCATCACGTCGAGCACGTCATGAGACGCAAGGCATCGACCGTGCAGGACTACCGCATCATGGTCAACCGCCACCTTGCGCCGCACTTCCACACGACCGCAATCGACAGGATCAAGCCCGAGCACGTCGTCTCATACATCACAACCAAGTCCCGGGATGGCCTCGCCGTCAAGACGATCACCAACCACCTCAACTTCGCCCACGGCGTCTTCCAGTTCGCCATCAAGCGCGGCTGGGCGACATCCAACCCCGTCGCCGCGACTGACCGCCCACGTGCCGAACAGGCGGACCCCGACATCCGCTTCCTGAGCAACGAAGAGCTGGAGGCCCTGCTCCGCGCCGTGCCAACCCACGACGTGCTCGGCCCCACCGACCACGCCCTCTACTCGCTCGCCGCGATGACCGGGCTACGCCAAGGCGAGCTCGTGGCGTTGCGCTGGCGCGACATCGACTGGACCGCCGGCGTCGTGCGCGTCCGGCGCAACTACACGCGCGGGGCATGGGGCACGCCGAAGTCCCGCCGCTCAAGCCGCGCCGTGCCGCTCGCCGATCGCGCTGCAGCCGAGCTTGAGCGCCACTTTAAGCGCTCCGCGTACAGCGCGGACGACCAGCTCGTTTTCTGCCACTCCCACACCGGCAACCCCTACGACGCCTCCAAGCTCCGCGAACGCTTCTACGACGCCATGAAGGCCGCCGGCATGGAGCACCGCTGTGGACGCAAGGGCGGCATCACCTTCCACTCGCTACGCCACACCTTCGGCACACGGATGGCCGCCGTAGGCGTCCCGATGCGCACTCTCCAGGAGTGGATGGGGCACCGAGACTTCACGACCACGCTCGTCTACGCCGACTTCGCGCCGGACCCAGCTGGTGGCGCCGCGTTCGCAGAGCGCGCGTTCGGGGCAGGAGTCGCGGGGGCAGACGCCACCGCAGTGGGCGAGGCAGCGTGACCGGAGCTGCCCGAGTCCACCCGGTCCTCGCATGAACTCCTTGGCGCTCGGAGCGGGATCAACTAGGCTCAAGCCGCATCTTGGAACATTTCTGCCGAGGCGCCCTCCGCGGCACAAGCTAGGCTCCGGCGTCGATGGAATGGACCGTCGAATTCTTTGAGGACGACACTGGGCGTCAGCCGGCTCGTGAGTGGCTGCAGTCGCTCGATAGCAGCAAGCGCGCGGCTGCCATCGCGGCAATCGAGATCTACCTTGAAGACCTCGGCCTCGATGTGTGCGAGACCGAGCACGGTAAGCAGCTCGGGACCGGCCTTTTCGAGTTTCGCATTCGCCACGACGAGACTGTGATCCGTGGCAAGGCTGGCGAAGTAAGCGGTGGCAAGCGCAGCGAGGTCCTGCTACGCATCTTCTGCCATGCTCATGGCCAGAAAATCATTCTGCTGCTCGGCGGATACGACAAGGGTGTAGCGTCGAGCAAGAGGCGTCAGGATCGCGAGATCGAGATCGCGCGTGGGCGGCTACGCTCCTTCAAGCTGCAGAAGAAGCGTCGGCAAGCCGGCGAACAACGACGCAAATAGAGGAGTGCGCCTAAAGGTAGGTTGACGTCGAGTCCGATATGGGGTATATACTATATATGACCCGATACGAGGAGACCCACATGACCGCCAAATTCGACGACTTCGTTCGCGAGGTCGAAGACCAGAGCACCGAGGAGGAGCGCCGGGAGCTCAACGCAGCCCGCGCCCGTTTCAAGATCGGCGCACGGCTACAGCAGCAGCGTCTAGCCGCAGGTCTCACGCAGCAGCAGCTCGCCGTGGCTTCGGGGATCGCCCAGGCCGACATCAGCCGCATCGAGCGTGGACAGTCCAACCCCACCGCCGGAACGCTTGAGGCGCTTGGCGGACCCCTCGGGGTCACTCTCGACCTGATACCCGCAGGCGACCTCGTCGACGCTTAGCGGTTCGTTGCTCATGCCGTCTGTGGGCAGCCCCTATCCGCTTGGCACACCTGTCCGAGATCCCCGTCTGCTGCAGAACCGGCGGACCGAGATCGGAATCGCCCTAGATGCCGTTGCTCCAGAGGAGGAGGCTGAGCATCGGCACGCCGTACTGCTCGGGGAGCCACGCGCGGGGCGCAGCACTGTCTTGCTGGAGGTCGCACGCCGCGCGGCCGCTGAGCGGAACAGACTGGTCGTATGGCTGCGCGGCAATGAGGAAGTTCGCGGCAAGCGGCATCGTCTCACTCGACACCTGCTGACTGCTGTCGTCGAGGCGCTCTCTGTCGCTACCGGCGCCGAAGCGGCGCCTTGGCACCTTGCATGGCGTGACCGCGTGTACCTGCAGGATCGCAGTCCGTCAACCGAGCGCGACTTGCTTTCGAGCGCATTGGTACTTGCGGCCGAGCCGAACGCGGAGATCGACCGGGCACTTCTCGACCTCGACTTGACGACACTCCTGCGGCTAAGCCGCGAGGCTGATCTTCGCGGCATCGTCGTTTGCATTGACGATGCTTCCTCATTGACCGAGGATGTTCCGCTTGTAGAGGAGCTGCTGAGCCTAGATGAGTAGTGCGTGTGCCCACAGTTCGGAGGTGATGCATCGAGTGATCTGATCTGAACATAAGCTCGCATCGGCCGTGCCGGTGGAAGTCCGGTCCCGGTAGGCGCCAGGGCGCCGG
>JBEKWH010000047.1:0-18033 GCA_049513255.1 Solirubrobacteraceae bacterium | reverse complement strand
TTGAATGGAGAGGGCAGCGTGACCCCGACCGCCAGTTATGCCGAGCTTGCCGAGCCGATCACCACCCCAGCAGCCATGCTCCCCGCGAACATCGGCATAACTGGGACCTCGGCATAATTGGTGTTATCCCGACTTCGGGATAAGACCAACAACCACGCCGAGCGCTCCCTCCGCGGCGCGGTCATCTACCGCAAGCTCTCTCTGGGAAGCCAGTCCGAAGCAGGCGAACGACGCATCGAGCGGCTGCTCTCGGCGTCGATCACCTGCCGGCTACAACACCGCTCCATGTTCGCCTACACGACCGAACTGCTCACCGCCCACGCCCGCGGCGACCCGCCCCCATCCCTCGCCTGAGCAGCAGGGGACTGAACGCTTACGGGTTTCTCTCGGCTAACAGGGGAGCGTGTGTCGCCGGTGACTCGATATGAGGGTCACGAGGCGGGTTCGCCCTTCTGCGCAAGGCAAGACGAGACACCAAGGCGGAGCAGCCCTACCTCGATCTTCGGAGCGGCTCATGCGCCCGTTGGTATCAGTACGAGCGCTGATATCGGCCAAAGGTACGCTTCGGATATGTGGGTAACTACCCCTTCGAGAGGCGTGGGCGCGCGTACCGTGGGAGTCAGCATAGCTTGATGTGTTGGGCAGGGATGCGTTGATTCTCAGGGGTTGCTGCGCGCCGGAAGCGCGGAGCGCTTTTCCGGACGAACGCGAAGGAGACACTGTGTGCACCTTGCGGACGGCTTGCATCGCCGTCATCTTGGGGCTTGCAGCAAGCCTATTTGCTGCCCTGCCAGGCTACGCCAATTCACCCGACCACGGGAACACTCGGGTGGTGATCGGCGCTTCCGGTGATCCGTTTCCATTCGAGCCGCTAAAGCCCGTGCCGGGGCCGACGCCAAGCGAAGAAGGACAGACCGTACCGGGGCCGCAGCTGCCGCCGTCGAACATACCGCACCTGCCGCCCTCCCTATCGGGACTGCCGAAGCCCGACGGGCGGCTGCTCCAACCGCCTCCGGGACTGTCCACATCGACGGAACTCGGGGTTGGGCTCAACGAGACCGGTGTAACCCCGGATGAAGCGCATGAAGGCGGCGGCTACTTCGAGTGTAATCAGAAGTGGGAGTGGATTGCGTCCTTCCCAAGCGGCTATGTCCTGGGCAACTGCCAGAACGAAGCACATCTCCACCGTACCGAGTATGACAACAACATATCCGGCTACAACTGGGACGGCGGCAAGATCTTCGGCGATTATGGCGGCAACTGCGGGTGGCTGCATTCTGACGCCTACCTCGAGACCGGCAGCTTCACGGAATGCGATCCGCCGTCCACCAGTAGCGAAGATTTCATCTACCACCAGGGCAGCACGTACTGGACTTGGGGCGAAACCGATGGTCAGCTCGTCAAGAACACGTACAACTGCAAAGAGTACGCCAACTACTATCCGTGGTACTCGGGGAACGTAGATACTAACTACACCGGCGTGACCGTACCCGCTGGCTCCGAACGGCTGCTGATTCGCTATCTGACTCTCTACGAAAGCTCTGACGGCACCGGCTACTACATCATGGCGCGTGACAGTTCGATCAAATCAGGTGAAGGCAACTGGGTCTTCATCCCAGCCTCGTGCATACCGAAGTCTGCCTGAGCGCGGGAACGATGAAACGGGCGATCATCCTGGTCTTGCTGGCTGGCAGCATCGCGCTGCCAGCCAGCGCTTCTGCCGTTACGCTGAGCGGCGTCGAGACGGCGCTGGAAGGCCTGCCGCCGCTCGGCACTCCTGGCGTGGCAGCCCGGTCGATCCGGTCGGTCAGCTCGAGCTTCGACGCCAGCACTGGCACGTGGACGACCACGGTCTCGTTCTATGCGCCACAGAGCGCCGCCACTCAGGCTGCGTTCGAGCTGTCGCTCGGCAGCACACGAAGGAGCATCACGGCGTCGGCGGGCCTACAGGCGTGGACGAACCCGGCCAGCCCTCGAACGCGCTACTTCTTCGACCCGGGTACGTCGGGGAGCTTGACGCCGAGCTCTCCCCGCACGACCACGACGTTCGCAGACGGCGATCACGCGATGACCGTCCAGGTTCAGGATCCCGCGCTCGTGGGGCAACCGTTCGACGAACTCGGCCTGATACGCCTGAGCCGAGGGACATCCCGGTTCGACCTGCTCCCCGCGATGGTGCTCGCACCCCCTGGCGGGCAGGGCTCGGCCCCCAGCCTCGCGCTGCCGAACTCGAACCGGCATCTGCACGTGCGCCAACAGCAGGTGCCGATTATCCTTGGACACATCACGCTGCCTGCCACGATCGCCGCGTTCGTGGAGGTTCGCGACCATCCGATCGCCACCTACGAGGAGAGCCTGGCTGCCAAGCCGCGGTCGTTCGCTCTGAGCCTGCTTTCACAGGCGCGCTCGCTTCTGCCCCCTGGCGCGACCCGCAGCGGGCGTCTCGTGATCGAGCTGTACTCCAGGACAGGAGTATCAACCGTTCTGCGTCGCCAAATCACCATCAGTCGGTAGACGATCTTTCTTGTCGGCAAACAAACCACCGCTCCGCGGGAAGAGCGTTTGGTGGTGCGCTGACCGTCGCGCCGGAGCCGCGGGTATCCGATTGCACACCCGGCCCGCTTACGGCGCGGGCCGGGTGTGTCTCGCAATCGCCTGCGGTCAGGTGGCTAGATGCCTTGGCCGTAGTTGGTGCAGGTCGCTTTGAACGACGGGTTCGGGCTCGAGCTGAGCTGGTTGAGCACGTTCTGCAGCGACGGTGAGTCGTCGAACATGCCGATGTGCGCGACCGGGTCGCTCGGGCACTGGGTCTGGATCGTGATGTTCGTCACGTTGGACCCGCTCAGGAACGCGTTGGTGTATGGCGTGACGACCTCATCGTGGCTGGTCTCGATCACAACGTATTTCACGCCCGCCACGACCGGTTCACCGGATCCGAACAGCTTTTTGATGAACGCGGAGCTTTCCTGCTGTTCGGGAAGCGCGGGCGCGCCGAGGAATTCGAGCAGGCCCGAGATTAGTTCGTCGGCGAACGGGAACACTTCGGCCAGCTTCGTCAGCCCGCTGAGCGTCGTGCCGTGGTTGCTCGGAGCGAGCCCGATCAGCTCGTTCACCTTGGAGGCGCCGCCGAGATCCTTGATGTAGTAGTTCGGCATCATGCCGCCCTGGGAGTGACCGACCAAGTCGACCTTCGACGCTTTGGTTTTCGACAGCACGCTGTTGACGAACGACGAGAGTTCTTCGGCCGACTTTTCGATGTGGCCGAGCCCGTCGATGCGAGGCCCGATGAAAGGCCAGAGTTCCAGCGATGCCAGCGTCGCGCCGTAGTTGAACGCATACACGCAATAGCCTTCGTTGGCGAGCAGCGGCGCCAGCGTGACCCAGTTTGATCCCTCGTCGGCAAGCGTAGCGTGCACCAGCACCACCGGATACGGATGCGCTGAGCTCGGCTTGCAGCCGTTGTTCGCCCCGACCACCGATTCGGGTTCCCACGTCTCATTCCAGATGGCATCGCCCAGCGCGGAGCTGCCATACGGCACCGAGTAGCTCGCGCTCGCCGTCGCCGGCGCCACCACAGCCATCATCGCTGCTACCAGCGCAGCGAACATAATCGCCTTGACCTTCAGCATCTGATCCCCTATTCGTTTGGTTATCCCTATCCCCTCGGCTGCCCGAAAGACCCTCGACGGGCGCTTCGCAGCCTTTTTCCCTGCCGAAACGTTCGCATCATAGGGCCGGATCGACCGGCAGGTCAACGGATATCCTGCCCAAGACCGCTGCACATGCCTGTGTACCCTGCACAGATGGGCAGACCGACGCACCGCCCCGTCAGCGCCGCCGAGGTCGCTGATCGGACCGTGGCGGCCAACCAAGCCGAAGATGCCGGCATCGCGCGCCAGATCGCGCGGGAGCTGCTCGACGACCACGAGCGGATGGCCTCGCAGATGGTGGAGGCGATCGATCGCGGGGTCACGGCATACGCGCGCACGGGCGACGCGGAAAATGTGCTCGCCGACGTGCGCAGCCACTGCTGCGCGCACATCAGGAGCTTCCTGTCCAGCCTCCAGGACCCGGCGCCCCCGAGCGAGCCAGATCTGGAGTTCGTCGAGCAGGCGATCATGCGCAGGGTGCGCCAGGGCGTACCGCTGGAAGCGATCCACCATTCCTTCCGCATCGGTCACCAGGTGCTGTGGTCGGCGGTCATCGAGCACGCGAGCGGCATCCCCGGCGGGCGGGCGGCGGCGATCCTGATCGTTCAGCCATCGATTCAATACATCGACACCGTGAGCACGCGGGTGGCTGAGGTCTACCTGCGAGAGCAGCAGGGGGCTCTTGCCGACGTCCACCGCATCCGCAGGGACCTGCTCGAGCTCCTGCTCGAGCGTGACCCGCAGGCGGCCGAGGCGGCCGCCGCAGCGGGTATCGAGCTCGGCGACGGTCCTCACCATCTGCTCGTGGCGACGCTGCGGCCATCCGGAGATCAGCATGCCCTGCGGGCGCTCGCGGAGGAGATAGCCGCCACCTTCGCGCCCTGGGCGGCGCTCGTGGCGATCCGTCATGACACCGTCACCGCTCTCGTGTGCGGCGGCGGCGCCACTGCCGTCGCCTGCGCTGAGCAACTCGTCGAGCGGCGTCGACTCGGGTCGGGCCCCTCGCCCCGGATGGGCATCAGCCTGCCGGCCGATGACCTCGTCGGACTGGGCGCGGCTCATGAGCAGGCCGAGAGCGCGCTGCGCCTGAGCTCGCAGGCCGCGCCGATCGTCGCGCTCGGCCGGATGCCCGCACTCGACTATCTGCTGGCCGGCGCCGACCATATCGCGCGCTCGCTCGTGCCCGCGGCTGTCCGAAAGCTGGCGCTCAGCGACAGGGTCGCGGACAGGACGCTCGTGCACACGTTCGGCGTCTACCTCGCCAACGGTCTCAACGTCCGCCAGACCGCAGTCGCCCTGCCGGCGCACCCGAACACCGTGCACGACCGGCTGCGGCGACTGGCCCAGCAGACCGGCTACGACCTGCGGGACGTCGAGCAGCTCATGCGTCTCGCCGCCGAGCTCCGGCTGGGAGCCGGGTCACCTGCGCCATTCGTCGAGGGACCACGTTGAAGGGTCGCGGTCAGCACTCCTCACCCGACATTTAGCTGGGTCCGCGACCCTCATCGACGGCGGTGGGGGCCGGTTGCGAAGAGCTCGTCCGTCAGCGCGGCGCACCAGCGGCGGCTCAGAGAACGGTAAGCAGTTCTACGTCGCGGTCCCGGCTCAGTGCCAGGACGCCCGCATCGAAGGTCACGAGGCGCACTCCGCGTCGCCGCGCAAGCGTCAGCAGGTGGGCGTCGGTCACCTGCTGGTGACCAGCGATCGTCGGGACGTCGCTGTCGCCAAGCGACACGTCGTCGGTCAGAAACCTATGGGCGTCGAGCGCGCGCAGTGCCGACAGCACAGAGAGCGCCGCATCGATGCCGACGGCAACCGGCAGCACCTTGGGGTTGGATGAAACGCGCACGAAGCCGCTCTCGGTGAGCGGGCACGTGGCCCATCCGCTCGAGCTGTTCTCCATGAACCATGCCCGCATCCTCGCGTGGTGCACGTGCGAGTCCCACGCGAGCGCTATCAGTGCGTTGACATCCAGCAATGCCATGAGCACGCATCAGTCCTCATCAAGCGCACGTCTCACCATCTCCGGCGTGATCGGCGGCGTGCCGGCCGGCACGCGGATCACTGGCAGGCCATCGTCGGTCTCGACGCGCGCGGGCGTCAGGCCCCGTCGGGCCAGGTCGGAGATGACGGAGCCAAGCGAGCGGCGCTCGCAAGCGGCGAGCTCCCGAGCAGCCACAACCACGTCATCCGCTATGTCGAGCGTCGTCCGCATGACTTGATGCTATCGCATCAGCGCATCAACCTGGCTCCGGCTGTAGCCACCGACGCCACGCGAGCGTGTCTCCCGCGCGTGCCAGATCCGCGGGCGCGGGACTCTCCACGTACCCAAGCACTGCGACCTCGACCTCACCGATCCGTGCGAGCGTCTCGCGGTTCGATGCCTCCATCACCGGCGGGTGCTCCGGCCACGGCGTCAGCACGACCGCGCGCACGTTAAGCCCTGCAGCGCGCGCCGCGCGCAGCGTCAGCAGCGTGTGGTTGATCGTGCCGAGGCCCGGGCGCGCCGCGATCAGCAGCGGCAGGCCGAGCGCCACCGCGAGATCGCACACGCTGTAGTCCTCCCGCAGCGGCACCAGCAGCCCGCCCACGCCCTCCACGATCAGCGTCCGTTCGCCGTCGCCCTCGACGGCGTGCTCGCCCGCGGCTGTCGCCGTCGCCGCCGCGAGCAGGAGCCGCGGGTCGATCGGCGCTCCGGCGAGCTCTGCGGCGAGGTGCGGTGAGACCGCTGGCCCGAAGCGCAGTGGAGACACATCCTCGGGCGCCATGCCGGCCGTCGCGCCGAGCAGCACGTGGTCGGCCGGCCAGCCGCCCTCCACGTTCGCCTGCTCGTCCAGGCCGGTCACCACCGGCTTGAACGCCCGTACCTGCTCGCCCGCCGCCGTCATCGCCGCCAGCAGCGCTGCGCTCAGCACCGTCTTGCCCACGCCCGTATCGGTGCCGGTGACGAACAGGCCGCGCATGTCGACGCCCTGCGTCCGCCGTCAGGCGCTAGGCCGCGCGGCTGCCGTGGAGCTCGCGCTCGACGTCGAACGGCGCCGTCGGCTGCGCGAGTGCCGCGACGCTGGCGCGCGCTGCATCTACTTCGCGCGCGCCGCCGAACGGGAGCTCGGACTCGTCGAACGCGCCCGCGGGCACCGCCGCGCCGTCGTCGCGCTCGAGATCGAACGGCGCCGCCCCAGCCCGGCCGTCGCCGTCGATGCGCTCCCGTGCGACCGCGGTCAGCTCCGTGTATCGCAGCTCGCGCTCGTCGCTCGCCAGCTCGCGCTCGGCAAGCGCCGGCGTCAGCGACTCGGGGTCGACACCGATCGCGCGAGCGGCGTCGCCGAACACGCGTGCCGCCATCTCCAGCTCCGAGCCCGTGTGCGACGCCATCGCCGTCAGGCGCAGGCGCGACGAGCCGGCTGCCACCGTCGGCGGCCTGATCGCCTGGGCGAACACGCCGCGCTCGATCGCCTCCTGGCACAGGCGCATCGCCGCGTCCTCCTCGCCAAGGATCAGCGGCACGATGTGCATCTCCGAGTCTGCCACCGGGAAGCCCTCGCTGGCGAGCGCGCGGCGCAGCACACGCGCGTTGGAGCGCAGCCGCTGCACTCGGTGCGGGCGTTCGCGCAGCAGCGTCAGGGCCGCCAGCGCACCGGCGACCGCCGGCGGCGACGGCGCCGTCGAGTAGATCAGCGAGCGCGCCGTGTTGATCAGGTAGCGGATCATCTCCGCGTTCGCGCACACATATGCCCCGTAGGAGCCCAGCGCCTTGCCGAGCGTCCCCACGACCACGTCGATCTCCCCCTCGAGGCCGGCCTCCGCCACCGCGCCGCGCCCGCCCGGGCCGAGGTTGCCGGTCGCGTGCGCCTCATCGACGATCACGCGCGCCCCATGCACGTTCGCCAGCTCCACGATCGCCTCGAGCGGCGCCACGTCGCCGTCCATCGAGAACACCGAGTCGGTCACGATCAGCTGCCGCGAGCCGTCGCGACGGCTTTGCCGGCGCATGCTCCAGTCCAGCTGCTCCACGTCACGGTGGCCGTACACCACGACCTCCGCTCGCGACAGCCGGCAGCCGTCGATGATCGACGCGTGGTTGAGCTCATCGGAGAAGATCGTGTCGCCGCGCCCCGCCAGCGCGCCGATCACGCCGATGTTCGCAAGGTAGCCCGAGCCGAACAGCAGGCATGCCTCGCTGCCCTTGAAGTCGGCCAGCCGCTCCTCCAGGCGCCGGTGGACCGTCATCGTGCCCGACACCAGCCGCGACGAGCCCGCGCCCACGCCCCAGCGCATCGCCGCGTCCGCTGCCGCCTCGCGCACGCTCGGATGATCCGCCAGGCCGAGATAGTTGTTCGAGCACAGCAGCAGCACCGGCTTGCCGTCGACCAGCACCGTCGGTCCCTGCGGCCCGCTCACCAGGCGCAGGCGGCGCGAGAGACCGAGCTGCTCCAACTCCTCCAAGCGCTGTTCGATCTCGCTCATCTGCTCAGCCGCCTCGCTTATCCCACCGGGACACGGTTGGGGGCGCCGTCCGGGCGCGGCGGGGTCGCGCGCTTGGCCTTGTAGCGCAGCTGCGTCGCCGGGTTCCACAGCCGCACCTCGAGCTCTGCCGTATCGGGCACCGTCTCGCCGGCAGGCGCCTGGGCCGCGCCATCGCGCGCCAGCGCCACCACTTCGGGCGTTTCGCCCGCAAGCCAGCCCGAGCGGTTGTCCGGGCGCGGGTTCGCCGCGTTGTCGGGCTGGCGCGCCACGTTCAGCCCCAGCTCCTCGAACATCTCCCTGTCCGTCTCCGGCGCGTTGCCCAGCGTCGTCAGGAAGTTGCCCATCATCACGCCGTTGATCCCCGCCTTCACCGCCAGCCGCTGCAGCTCCGCCAGGTTCTCCACGCGACCTCCACACAGCCGGAACAGCGCCTCCGGGAGGATCAGCCGGAAGATCGCGATCCACTTGACCGCCTCCCACGGATCCATGTGCTCGCGGTCGCCGAACTTCGTGCCCGGCCGCGGGTTCAGCATGTTGATCGGCACGCTCGTCGGGTTGATCTCCGCCAGCTCGAACGCCATCTCCACGCGCTGCGCGCGCGTCTCGCCGAGGTTCAGGATGCCGCCCACGCACGTCTCCAGCCCCGCCTCACGCACCGCCTCGATCGTGCGCAGCCGGCCCTCGTAGCGGACCGTGCTCGTCACCTCGTCGTAGTAGCTGTGCGCCGTCTCGACGTTGTGGTGCACGCGCTGGATCCCAGCCTCGCGCAGCGCCTTCGCGCGCTCCGCCGAGATGTGCCCGACCGACGCGCAGCGCTTCAAATTGGTCTTCTCCGACACCAGCCGCACGCCCGCCAGGTACTTCTCGAAGTCACGCTTCGACAGCCCCTGCCCCTGCGTCACCATGCAGAAGCGATGCGCGCCCGCCGCCTCCGCCGCGCGCGCGTGCTCCAGGATCTGCTCCGGCTCCATCATCGCGTGCAGCGGCGTCTCCGCGTCCGCGAAGCGCGACTGCGCGCAGAAGCCGCAATCCTCCGCGCAGCCTCCCGACTTCGCGTTCACCAGCGAGCACATGTCCGTCGAGTCCGCGAACCGCTCCACGCGCGCTTCCCACGCGCGCTGGATCAGCGCTTCGATCTGCTCGTGATCCTCGAGCTCCCCGAGCGTCAGGGCTTCCTCGCGTGTAATCAGCGGCGCCACGGGCAAACAACGTACGCGCTGCGGCGGACGGCTATGTGGAACGCGCTTCGCGCGGGCGCGTCAAACGGCTACTCGCCACGCCAACGCGGAGCGCGGCGCTCCGCAAACGCGCGCATCCCCTCGCGCAGATCCTGCGACGCGAACGAGGCGCGGCGCAGCTCGATCAGCTCCTGTTCGACATCTGCCGGCAGCTCGCTCTCAGCCCGCAGCAGCGCCTCGATCACGCGCTTGTTGCCCGTCTGCGACAGCGGTGCGTTGCCCGCCAGCTCGCCGGCCAGCGCCAGCGTCACCGTGTCGAGCTCAGCGGCGCTGCTCACGCGGTTGACCAGCCCCCACGCGAGCGCCGTCGGCGCGTCGATGTAGCTGCCCAGCAGGAACAGCTCGCGTGTGCGCGGCGCGCCGATCGCGTCGATGAAGCGGCGCAGCCCCGTGTGCGAGTACACCAGCCCGAGCTTCCCCGGCGGCATCCCCAGCTTGATGTCCGCCTGCGCCACCCGCAGGTCGCACGCCAGCGCCAGCTCCAGGCCGCCGCCGATCGTGTGGCCCGGCAGCGCCGCCAGCGTCGGGTACGGAAACGCCTCCAGCGCGTCGATCGCCAGCGTGAACGGGTGCGCCACCAGCCGCTCCGCGCGCTCTTCGAAGTCCTCATCCGGGATCTCGCCGATGTCATAGCCCGCCGAGAACATGCCGTGCGCGCCCGTCACGACCACGCAGCGCGCGTGCGAGCTCGCGCTCGCCAGCTCGCTCAGCGTCGCGCTGATCGCGTCCAGGATCGGGTGGTCGAGCGCGTTGCGCTTCGCCGGGTTGGAGATCGTCAGCCGCACCACCCCGTCGGCCGGCTCGTCGAGAAGGAGCTTGCCGTCGGCCAGCTCGCGTGGGGGGGCGCTGGAGGACACGCGCCGACAGGCTAGCCGAGCATCGGGCCGGCGGGGGCGCGATCGGGGCGCCGCCGGCGCGGGGGAGCGGACGCTAGCCAAGCACGACCAGCGTGTCGCCCTCGTTGACCGCCTGGCCCTCCTCGCAGCGGATCTCCGTCACCGTGCCAGCATCTTCCGCCTCGACCGGCATCTCCATCTTCATCGACTCGAGGATCGCAACCGTGTCGCCCTCCTCGATCGTGTCGCCCACAGCGCACTCGATTTTCCATACCGTGCCCGTGATATGAGCCTCGATGTCAGTCATTTGATCCTCCACACGTCGGTCGCCGCCACTGGGCAAGGACAATAGGAACAAGACAATAGATCCCGTCGCCGACCGATCCACACACGCCCGCACGGTGCTCGTCGTCGCGGCCCACGACGAGGCCGACCGCATCGCCGCGACGCTCGCCGCGCTTGCCAGCGCGTTCCCCGGCGCGCCGATCTGGGTCGCCGACGACGGCTCCCGCGACGCCACCGCCGAGATCGCCCGTGCCGCCGGCGCGCGCGTCGTGCGCAGCGAGCGCGTCATCGGCAAGGGCGCCGCCGTCACCCGCGCCGCACGCGAGGCCCTGCAACACGCCCACATGACCGCCCACGAGCCCGCGGCGACCACGCGCGACCCCGACCATAGATCGATATTCGTTCTCTGCGACGGCGATCTCGGCGACTCCGCGGCAGCGCTGAGCGCGCTCGCAGACGCCGTCGCGCACGGAGACGCGGACGTAGCCGTCGCCGCCTTCGCCAAGCGCGTCGGCGGCGGCGTCGGGCTCGCGCTCGGCTTCGCGCGCTGGGCGATCCGCCGGCGCTGCGGCCTGCGCACGAACGCTCCCATCTCCGGGCAGCGGGCGCTCAGCGAGCGCGCGCTACAGGACGTGTTGCCGTTCGCTCACGGCTTCGGCATGGAGATCGGCATCACGATCGACGCCGTCCGCGCCGGGCATCGCCTCGTCGAGATCGAGCTCGACCTCGCCCATCGCGCCACCGGGCGCACGCTCGCCGGATTCGTCCACCGCGGTCGCCAGCTGATCGACTTCGTGCGCGTCTACATCGCGCGCCGGTAGGCGCATTCGGGCACGCGCGACGCGCGCGTGGGCGGGTGCGCGCGCGTAACTTTGCGTCCCGCCCGGCGTACACCGTTTGATGAGCGATCTCGCACCGATGCGCGAGCAGGTCTACACCGACCCGCGGCCGAAGGAGCACTTCGATCGCTTCCACGCGCGCTCGCGCTCGCGGGAACCAGACTGGGCGTACGAGTTCACCAGGGTGCTCACCTCGCTCTACGCCTACACGTTCCTGCGCGCACGCGCGATCTCCGTCGAGAAGGTGCCCGGCAGCGGCGCCGTGATCCTCGCGCCCAACCACTTCTCGTTCATGGACCACTTCCTGATGGGCTGCTACATCCGCCGCAAGGTGCGCTTCATGGCCAAGTCGCAGCTGTTCAAACGGCCGATGCAGTTCATCTACACCCACGGCGGCGTGTTCCCCGTGCGCCGCGGCGCGCGCGACGAGGACACGTTCATCACCGCCCGCCTGATCCTCGAGCGCGGTGGCGCCATCACCATGTACTGCGAGGGCGGGCGCTCGCGCACCGGCAAAGTCGCCGAACACGCCAAGCGCGGCATCGGGCGCCTGGCGCTCGAGACCGGCGCGCCGATCGTGCCGATCGCGATCTACGGCTCCTCCCACATCCGCAACTGGAAGCGCCTACAGTTTCCCAAGGTCACCATCCAGTACGGGGACGCCATGCGCTGGGAGCCGATCGAGAACGCCACGCGCGAGCAGCAGCAGGCGGTCGCCGACCAGGTCCTCGTCGAGATCCGCCGGCTGTACGCCGGCCTCGAAGAACACGGTCGCAAGGGCATCCTGCGGCGCGTGCGCGAGCAGCGGCGCGCCGAGCGGCGCGCCCCCGAGGGCGCCGCCGTCGCCTGAGCGAGGCCCGGCGTCGCCCCAGCGCCGCGAGTCGTCGGGCGCGTCGCCTAGGGTTCCAGCCAATGCGGCGTCGACACAGCTCGGGGAGGCGATATGCAAAATCGCATTGACGTCGGCGGCGTGATCCGCCGCGTGTTCCAGATCTACGTCGATCAGGCGTCCGTGCTGATGCCCGCCGCCGCCGTCGTGTTCGTGTTCACCGGCATCATCGCCGCGCTGCTCGTCGCCGCCAGCCCCGCTCTCGCGCTGATCGCGCTGATCGTCGACCTCGTCGCCACCACGCTGTTCACGGGCATGGTCGTCGAGCTGGTCGCCGACGTTCAGGACGGCAAGCGCGATGCAAGCCCCGGCCAGCTGCTGCGCGCCGTGACGCCGGTGCTCGGCCAGCTGATCCTGGTAGGCATCGTCGCCGGCATCGGCATCGTCGTCGGCTTCATCCTGATCATCGTTCCCGGCTTGATCCTGATCACCATCTGGTCGGTCGCGGCCCCCGTCGTCGTGCTCGAGCACCCCGGCGTGTTCGCCGCGCTCAGGCGCAGCCGCGAGCTCGTGCGTGGCAGCGGCTGGCAGGTCTTCGGCGTGATCCTCGTGCTGTACATAGTCGTAGCTCTGCTCGCCCTGATCATCGAGGGCGCAGCCGAATCCGCCGGCTCCGGCATCGGCATCGTCGTCAGGGTGATCATCGGCGTGCTCACCGCGCCACTGTCGGCGCTCGCCGCGTCCGTGCTCTACTTCGAACTGCGCGGACCCGTGGCGAAAGACGCTGCCACCGTGGACCAGTAGGCACCGTCGACTAGGCACCGTGGACTAGGGTGCTCGCCAGCACCATGTCCACAATCGACGCCTCCCAGCTGCTGCGCCCCGACCTGCTGCACGGGGTATCGGTTCTGCTCGCCGGCGCGCCCGTGGCGGGTGCCGCAGGTGAGTCGCTGGGCGCGAGCGTCCGCGCTGCATGTGCCGGGCGCGGGGCGCACGTATGCGCCTGCGAGTTCAGCCGCGACGCGCTGCTCGGCCAGGACGAGGCCGCAATCGAGCGCGCGGCGCGAGCGGCCGTGGAGCGCGCGCTCGCAGGTGCCGGCAGCGTGGACCTGTTGGTCGTGGATTGCGCGAGCGTGTTCGCGCAAGCCGGTCGCCTCATGGGTGTGGACGGCGGCGGGCCGGACGAGGGGTCCGTCGATGCGCGCGAGGCGCTGCGCGCGTGCCTTGACGCGAGCTGGAACGTCACGAGCACCGTCGCCAATAGCGCCTTCCTGCCCGACGGACATGGCGGGCGCATCGTCTATCTCGCGCCGCCCGCCGGAGGTGGCGAGCACGCCGATGCCGCGCGCGCCGGCCTCGAGAACCTCGCACGCACGCTCTCGATCGAGTGGGCGCGCCACGGGATCACCTCCGTCGCAATCGCGCCGGGCGCGGCCAGCGCTACGAGGGCTGCCACGGCTGTCGCAAGCGAGGTCGCCGCGCTGACGGCTTATCTCGCGTCGCCGGCGGGCGCGTACTTCTCAGGCTGCCTTCTCGACCTGACAGGCCCCGCCGCCGGGACCTGAGCGGCGCAGGTCGAAGCGGACCGCCGTCAGTCAGCAGCTGGCTCGCCCAAGGCCTGCCGGTCAGTCAGCAGCTGGCTCGCCCAAGGCCTGCCGGTCGGTCGACCTGCCGATCGGCCAACAATGTGACCAAAACAGAGATCGTTACGCCTTGTAATCATTACAAACTGTAACGATCTCCGTTTTGAACAGCAACGGCGAGGCGCCGGCAGCGCCGGGCCCTCGGCCAGTCCCCGTCAGCCTGTCATCCCGCCGAAGATCCCGCCGGTGACGTGCAGCGTCTGCCCATGCACGTAGTTGGACCACGGCGAGCACAGGAAGAAGATGCCTCCCGCGGCCTCCTCGGGCGTGGCGGGGCGGCCCAGCGGGATGATTGCGGAGGCCAGCTGGCGCATCTGCTCGGGGATGCCCAGCTGGATCTGCTCGCCATCCTTCTCCATCTTGTTCTCGTCGACCTTCGCCTGGGTCAGGCGCGTGTCGATGAAGCCGAAGGCGACCGCGTTGACGTTGACCTTGAACTGGCCCCACTCCTTGGCGACCGTTTTGGTCAGGCCGACGACGCCGGCCTTGCCTGCCGAGTAGTTGGCCTGGCCGGCGTTGCCGAAGGTTCCGGAGGTGGAGGAGACGTTGACGATCTTGCGGAACACCTCGCGACCTTCCTCGCGCTCTTTCTTGGCGGGCTCGCGCAGGTGGGGGGCGGCCGCACGAATGATGCGGAACGGCACGACGGTATGGATGTCGAGCATCGCTTGGAAATGCTCGTCCGTCAGCTTGTGGACCGGCGCGTCGAGCGTGTAGCCGGCGTTGTTGACGATGATGTCGATCTTGCCGAAAGAGTCGATCGCCTTCTGCACGAGCTGATCGGGTACGCCCGGCTTGGTCAGGTCGCCGGCGAACACGGCGGTCTCGCCCGTGATCTCCGTCGCCGCCTGCTCGGCGACGTCGCCGTCGAGGTCGTTGATGAGAACCTGGGCGCCCTGCGCGACGAGCAGCTCCGCGGTGGCGCGTCCAATCCCGCGTGCCGAGCCTGTGACGATCGCCGACTTGCCGTCGAGTACTCCCATAGCTTTGAGGTCTCCTTCTGCGTTGTCTTGAAGCGGGAGTTATATACCGCCGGGCTCGAGCGGCGGGGTGGTCACGGGGCGCGCGCCCTCGGTCGGGTTGGTCCGTGCTCCGCGTTGAAACCGGGCCTGCAGCCCGCAAAACGCTAAAGGAAACATAAGAAAGCCTAGTAAGATCGTGATAATGCTCGACGCGCGATCGGTCGTAGCGGGTCACTTGGCTGACCTGCATTTCACCTTGCAGCACGAGCAGCCGCGCGATCTCGACGATGTCGAGATCGTGACCCTCGATCCGTTTCTACGTGGGCTGCTGTTCACCGATGGAACGGTCACGCGCGCGCTGGAAGCCCACACGCTGTCCCCCGTCACGGTCGAGCCCGTCGACCAGCGAACAGTTCCGGCGCCCGAACCTGCCGCGCGCTATCTCGGTATGCAGGAAAGCGAGCAGTGCCTGCGCAGACGGGTGACGATGAGCATTGCGGACGAGCACCTCGCCGTGTGGGCGGAGTCCTATCTCGTCCCGGAGCGGTTGCCAGCGGACTTCTTCGGCCTGCTCGGCGCCACGTCGCAGGGCATCGGCGGCTCGTTGCAGCAGATACACCTGGAGAGCTGGCGCGAGTTGCTCACGTTCGGGCTCAGCGCGCCACCGGAGTGGGCAAGCGGGGCCACGCTCACGCCGCCGGCGCGGATGCTCACCCGACGCTATCGGATCATCACCCAAGGCCTTGCCGCGATGTTGATATCCGAGACCTTTGCGCTCGAGATGCACTCTGGTCTCTACCGCCTGGTCGGGTCGGCCGGCTCCGCGCCTGACGGGTCGGACGGTGTGAACGGCGCGGCGTCGCCCACTGGAACGAGATGACAGTTGCCGATCGCTGCAACGCCAGCCTGATCGTCGATCGCACCGTCGAGGCCGGGTTCGGGAGCAAGGCCGCCTATGTGACGGTGGCAGAGTCGCTGCCATACGAGGAGTTGCGCCGGCAGGTGAATCGGATGGGGCACCTCTTGCGCGACCTTGGGGTGCGCCGCGAACAACGGGTCCTGCTCGTCCTCGACAACACCACCACGTTCCCGATCGCTTTCCTGGGTGCGCTGCGGATCGGCGCGGTGCCCGTGCCGGTGAGCGTGCTCGAGGCGAGCGGCAACTTCCAGCACTTCATCGAGGACTCACTCGCCGAGATCGTCGTCTGCGACCAGCATGTCCTGCCGAGGCTGCAGACCGCGCTGTCCGGCTGTGACGTGCGCTTCCTGGTGCGTGGCGGGGGGGACGGCGCGGTCGAGCTCGACGGTGCCCTCGCCGCGCAGGAGCACGAGCTCACCGCCGTCGCAACACATCCCGACGACATGGCCTTCTGGCTCTACAGCTCAGGCTCGACGGGCCGGCCGAAGGGCGTCGTCCACCTGCACAAGAGCATCGAGGTGACGTGTGAGACCTTCGCGCGTCAGGTGCTCGGCATTCGCGAGGACGACCGCATCTTCTCGACGACGAAGCTGTATCACGCATACGGTCTCGGCAACAGCCTCTCATTTCCACTGTACTTCGGCGCAACAGCCATCCTGCTCGACGGTGCGCCCACGCCGGAGCGACTACTGGGAACGCTACGTGAGCTACAGCCAACTGTGTACTTCTCGGTGCCCGCGCTGTATGCAAACCTCGTCGGCGACTCCGACGCCGACGAGGGCTTTGACTCCGTGCGGCTGTGCGTCTCCGCGGCCGAGCCGCTGCCGGTGCGCATCTTTGAGCAGTGGCGCGAACGCTTCGGGCTGGAGATCGTCGATGGCATCGGCTCCACCGAGATGCTGCAGGCCTTCTGCTCGAACATGCCCGGCGCGATCGTTCCCGGCACCACGGGTCGTCCGGTGCCGGGCTATGAGCTGCGGCTGATCGACGAAGCGGGCGCTGAGCTCGAGGGCGCGGCGGTCGGGGCGCTGGAGGTGCGCGGCGATTCCCGTGCGGCTTTCTACTGGCATCAGCAAGAGCTCACAAAGCGCTGCATGCGGGGTGAATGGTTCTCCACCGGAGATCGCTTCGAGCGGCGCGCCGACGGGACCTACGCATACGTGGGGCGCACTGATGACATGCTGAAGATCGGTGGCCTGTGGGTGTCACCCGTCGACATGGAGCAGGTGCTGCTCGAACACCCCGCGGTGGATGCCGCGGGGGTCGCCGGCGTGACGATCGACAGCTACAGCCGCGTGGCGGCGTTCATCAAGTGCAGTGAACAGGTGAAACCCGACGAGCAGCTGATGGAGTCGCTGCGCGCCTGGTGCCGAGAGCGGATGCGCGATCACGAATACCCGCACGTGATCCGGTTCGTGGACGAGTTGCCGCAGACGCTCACCGGCAAGCCCCAGCGCTTCAAGCTGCGGGAGATGCTCGAGCGGGAGCCGGCTCGGCAGCCGGACGTGGACTGGGCCGGCCGTGCGCAGGCCGCCCGCGGCGAGGCCGGTCGCGACCGGGCCGGCCGCGAGCAGGCGGTGCTCGAGCTCGTGTTGAGCAACGTCGCGACGCTGCTGGGGCGCACGCCGGCGGAGCTGAGCGACACGCGACGAAACTTCAAGGAGCTCGGGTTCGACTCGCTGACGGCCGTCGAGTTGCGCAATCGCCTGGCGAGCGCCACGGGCTTGCAGCTGCCCTCGACGCTGATCTTCGATCACCCGACGCCGGAGGCCGTGGCAACTGCGTTGCGCATGCGCTTGGAAGGCATCGAGCCCGGGGACGCGAGCGAGCGCGGTGCGCGGGAGCTGGCCCCGGCGCGCGGCGGCACCGACCAGCAGCTGGCGATTGTCGGGATCGGCTGTCGCTACCCGGGCGGCGTGCGCTCCCCGGAGGAGCTATGGCAGCTTGTGCACTCCGGCGGCGAGGGCTTCAGCTCGTTCCCGACGGACCGTGGCTGGGATCTCGAGCGTCTGTATGACCCGGACCCCGATCACCCCGGCACGAGCTACGCCCGCGAGGGCGGCTTCCTGCCAGACGTCGGCCAGTTCGACGCTGCGTTCTTCGGCATCGCGCCGAAGGAGGCGCGCGTGGCCGATCCCCAGCAGCGAGTGCTGCTCGAAGTCGCGTGGGAGGCCTTCGAGGACGCAGGGATCGATCCGCTTGCGTTGCGGGGGAGCCAGACCGGCGTCTTCGCGGGGACCTCGCCGTCGGGTTACAGTCACGGCGCCTACACCCACGATCGCGACGGCTACGCGCTGACGGCCAGCTTGCCGAGCGTCGTCTCGGGCCGGGTCGCCTACACGTTCGGCTTGGAGGGCCCGGCGGT
>JBEKWH010000046.1:0-20088 GCA_049513255.1 Solirubrobacteraceae bacterium | reverse complement strand
GCTCGCCGCGAATGCCTGCGAGGAACAGCGGGATGAACACACCGAGAAAGCCGATCTCAAAGAGCCAGAAGTGCAGCCTGGACAGCCACGGATCGAGCTGGCGCCCGGTCATCTTCGGGAACCAGTAGTAGAACGCGGCAAGGAAGCCGAACACCGTGCCGCCCACCAGCGTGAAGTGGAAGTGTGCGAGGGTGAACATGTTGCTATGGAAGATCGCGTCGGTCGGCACGTCCGCGAGGTAGAGACCGGTCACACCGCCGATCAGGAAGTTGAAGATGAAGGCCAGCGCGAACAGCATCGGCGGCTCCAGGCGGATGCGCCCGCGCCACAACGTGCCGATCAGCGCGAAGAAGATCAGGCCGGTCGGAATCGAGATCGCCTCGGTGCTGAGCATCGTGGGCAGGTCAAGCGGGAGGTTGGCCCCGGACCAGTACAGATGGTGCATCCACACGGCCATGCTCAGCACGACGATGCCGATCTCGCCGCCGACGACCAGCTTGTAAGCGAACAGCGGCTTGCGGGCGAAGACTGGGACCACGTCGCAGACGGCGCCGAGCGCGGGCAGCAGGATGACGTAGACCTCGGGATGCCCCATGAACCAGAACAGCTGCTCATAGAGCCAGTTGTTCCCGCCTAGCGAGGCCTCGTAGAAGGACGTCCCGACGGTGCGGTCGAGCAGGCTCAGCACGACCGCCGTCATGAACGCCGGGAACACGATCAGCCCGAGCAGGGTCGACAGCGTGATGCCCCATACCGACGTCGGCAGCCTCCCCCACGTCATGCCGGGCGCACGCATGGTGACGACCGTGGTCACCATGTTGATCCCGCCGAGCGCGATCGACATCGCAAAGATCACGATCGTCATGCAGTAGGCGTCCATGCCGACGGCCGCCTGGTCGGCGAGCGGCGCGTAGCCCGTCCAGCCGGTCGGGAACCCGCCCAGGACCACCGCGCTGAGCAGGATGGGGATCGCGGTGAACAGCATCCAGTAGCTGAGCGCGTTCAGCCGCGGGAAGGCCATGTCGTTGGCGCCGATCATGATCGGCACCATGTAGTTGCCGATCACGGCGCTGAGCATGATGATCGTGGTCGCGATCATGATCAGGCCGTGCATGCCGACGAGCGTGTTGTAAGTCGCGGGCGTGAACACCTTGGCCCCGGTCCGCGCCTGCTCGAGCCGGATCATCCAGGAGGCGGCTCCGCCGACGAGGAACAGGACCAGCACCGTCACCAGGTACTGGATGCCCACCACCTTGTGGTCGGTGCAGAAACGGAAGTAGCGCCACACGCCCTCGTCCTTGCCGGCCAGCTCCAGCTCCTGCTCGTGCGTGGTGTCGGGCCGCCCCAGTCCCCATTTGATCGGGAAGTTCCACGCGCCGATGCCGACCAGGAAGAAGATGAACCAGGCGAGGTAGGCGCTGACCATCGTGTCGTCGGCCTGCCGGGCGCCGCTGATGAGACTGTGCACGACCACCCCCGCGACGATCGCGGCAACCAGGCCGAGCACGAGCCCGGAGAGGATGCTCGGGATCAGCACGCGGCGCCTGCGCGCGGGCGGGGTGACTTCGCTGTGCGTATCCGCGACCGTGCTCATCAGGTGATTTCTTCCAGTTCGTCGCCAGCTGGTGCCGGCTTCTGGGCGCCGCCGCCGGGGCTTGTCAGGACACTCGAGTTACCCCCGCTTGCCTTGATCCAGGCCGCGAAGGACGACGGGGGAACGACTCTCACCTGTGAGGACATGAACGTGTGATAGAGGCCGCAGAGCTCGATGCAGCGCACTTCGAAGGTCCCGGCTTTGTCGGGGGTGACGACGGGAGTGGCCACCCACTCGCCGGGGTTGGCGTCCATCGCGATCCCGAGCGCAGCCAGCCCGAAGCCGTGCAGCACATCGTCGGAGGTGACGCGGAACTGCACCGGCTTGCCGAGCGGCAGCTCCAGCACGTGGCTCTGCACGCCGAGCTTTGGATAGGCGTAGGTCCACGTCCACTCCTGGCCCGTGACGTTCACCACGAGCGCGCTGGCCGCGGACTTGGTCGTCTCCTTGTAGAAGCCGAACATCCCCCAGCCGACCGTGAAGAAGGCGAGTGCCGTGGTCACGGCGAGCCACGCGATCTGCTGCCCGGGCTTGGCCTGCAGCGGCGGCCCGTCCTCGAGATCCTCGACCTTCCCGCTCGCGGGGCTCTTCTCGCGAAACGCGAACACGCTGTAGAACACGAACACCCACACGAACAGCGACACCGGCACGGCGACAGCCGTGAAGACGAGGTCGGTCAGGCTCGCGAAGCCCGCCACCGAGCTCGCCGGCTTGCGCTCCACGAGCGGGACGACGAGGAACGTCAGCGCGACGAACACGACCGAGAGCACGGCCCAGATGCTCAGCACCCGCCGGACATGCGAGCGCCCGTCCGAGGACGCCGGAGGGATCGCAGGGGCCTCTACCGCCACCGCGGCGCCCTCCGCGTGCGCCCGCGCGTGATCACAGCGGCGCTGTCGACTGTCCGAAGCGTGCCCATGCGATCAGGTCACCGTGACCGTTCCGGCCATGTAGCCGGTGGTCGCCATCGGCCCACCGAAGCCATCCTCGCCGCCCACCCCTTCGCCGGCGAGCCCTTCGCCGCACGGCACGTAGCAATGCCACACGTACTGCCCGGGGGCGCCGGTCCTGAACTTGAAGACGATCACGTCCGGCACCGCGTACACATGGCCGGCGATGTGTTCGGTTTCGGGAGCCTTTTCGGAGACGCCCGGCAGCGGCACGTTCACAAACAGCTGCGTCTCGTGCGTGTCCGGCGGGGTCTGGATCGTGAAGGTGTGCGCGATTTCTTCGGCGTCGACCTGGCTCACCGGCTTGCCGTTGACATACATGACGTTGCCGACCGTGCCTTTGACCTGCGCGAAGAACGGGTTGTGGACGGTGCTCCCGCTGTCGTACTGCCTGATCGTCACGGTGATGGTGCTGTACGCGGGGACCTTGATGCTCGTGCTCGGGCAGTAGGTGACCCATTCGGGATGCGGGCCTCCCCCGGCGCCGCCGTTGCTTCCGTGACAGGCGTAGCTGTCGGGAAACGTGGAGAGGTAGATGTTGGGGCCGGTGGTGGCCGCCACGGCGGCCGGCTCATAGCCCAGGCCTTTGATCGAGCGCGTCCCCTCGACGAGCCCGGCGAACACCAGCAGCAGCACCAGGAGCGTGACGAGCACACCGCCGATCTGCCGAGCGCGGCTCGGCATCCTACGCTCCAGCCCCAGCCCGCAGCGAACGGGAATGGACGAGCCCGTGGCATATCGCGAGAGCCGCGGCGCGCCCCCGCCGCGGCGCCTCGGCGTGCGGTCGTACACATGCTCGTAGGCACCCCCTCATCTGGGCCGACGCTATATTCGCGACCGGCCGGGCCGCATCCGTGGTCACCCCCTACGGGCCGACCGTAGTTATCCGCACAGACGGAGCGGCCGCGCGCGCTACTCAAGCCTTCTCGTCACGCGGCGGGAATCGAGCCCGTCACGATCGTCCCGCCGCTGAGACCGCGGGCGATCTCGAGTCGCCCGCCGAGCTCCTCCAAGCGTGCCTGGATGTTCGCCAGGCCGCTGCCGGCACGAAGCTCGACGTCCTCCCGCTCGAACCCGCACCCGTCGTCGGCAACGACGAATCGCACTCCATCTGGCTCGCCACGGACCGCTATGTGCGCTGTCGCTCTCGTCCCGGCGTGCTTGGCGACGTTCTGCAGCGCCTCCAGGCACGAGAAGTAGACAGCGCTCTCGGTGGCGGGCTCGTAGCGCCCGACGCCGTCGGTCGTGACGATGACCTTGACCGGGGCCGCGCGCGCAGCTGCGACCAAGGCATCGGCGATGCCGCCCTCGACGAGCGCCGGCGGAGCCACCCCGTGGGCGAGGGAGCGGATCTCCTGCAGCGCGGCGTCGAGGTCTCCCTCCATCTCATCAAGCACGCCCTGGGCCTGCCGCACGTCGCGGCGAATGATGTGTCCGAGAACGCTCAGCTTCATCCTCAATGCGATCAGCCGCTGCTGTGCGCCGTCGTGGAGGTCGCGCTCGATGCGCGTGCGCTCCGCGTCGACGGCCTTGGAGGTGCCAGCGCTCCCGGCAGCGATCTCGGCTTCGAGGCGACTGGCCTCGAGTGCGAGGGCCGCGCTCGCGGAGATCGCCTCGACCAGCTTGGGATGGTCTGCCAGCGCCTGATCGTGGAGGATCGCGGCGATTGGACGGCCGTCCTCGCGCGCGACGCGTGTGACGCCGCTTCCGGGCGCGAGCGCCTCGATGTCGACGATCTCGCCGTCGCCGGTCGCATAGGAGCCGGCGTCGGGAATCCAGTACAGGAGCTCGAGCGTGGGGTCCTCCAGCGCGCTCGCCATGATCTCGCGGAGCTCGCGCCGGTCGGGCCGCGAGCGCAGGCCCGTGACGAGCCGCTCGAGCGCGCCTGCATCGTAGGAGAGGTTCAGGAGGCTGCCGGCCACGATCGCCAGGGGAACCCCCCAAACGGTCAGAACGCTCGCTGTCATCAGCGCGGTCCCGCTTTGGAAACCGAGCGCGAGGCCGGCCATGATCGTGATGGTCCGCGCGATCGCCGCCACCAGCACGGGCGTCAGCACCCTGCGCATGAGATGGGTCGCCGGCCGCAGCCGCTGGGCCAGCCTCACCGCGGTTGCTAGGAACAGGGTGAATCCGAGCGCTCGGTAGACGGCGAGCAGGACGCTCGCCGCCTGCGGGCTGTGCCCGATGAGCAGCACGTTTGCCGGACAGCGCGACGTGCAGAAGATGAAGGCGCCGGCCGTTGGCAGCGTCGCCGACAGGGCGATCGCAGGCCAGCGAACGCAGACGATGCACAGGATGCCGACGGTGAGTATCAGGCGGTCGCGGCGACTGCCGAGACGGCCGCTCGGGAACGACAGAGCCAAGGCCATCAGCAGCACTTCGGAGAATGGGCCGAACAGCCGCGCCAGCGTGTAGACAGTGGGGTTGGGTGACGCGTTCAATGCGCGCAGGAAGAACGCTGCGCCGGTCGCGGCCATCAGCGCGGGGAGCCTGCGCTCTGGGTAGCGGCGCTGCAGCTCGAGCGCGCCGATGAACGGCAGCATTACGGAGACGCCCGCGACAAGCACCTGCCAACGGTCTGCGCTGACGCCGCTTTCGGCCACGACCAGGGTGGCGGCGGCCGTGAGCGTCGCGCCGCAGGCGGCGAGCGCGCAGCGCACGCGCCGCGGCGTCATCGCTCCACCGCGCCGAGATAGATGAGAACCGCCTTCACGCGCCGGTTGACCTCCTTCGCGCCCGCCAGCCCGAGCTTGTTGAAGATCGAGGTCGCGTGCTTCTCAACGGCGCCGCGCGTTAGGACCCGGCGCTGCGCGATCGCCTGGTTGCTGCAGCCCTCGGCGATGTCGCCGAGGATCTCACGCTCGCGCGGCGTCAGCTCCGCGATCGTGCCCGGCTGCGCCGCAGGCGCCGACATCAGCGCCGAGAGCACCGCCGAGTCGACCTGGCAGCCGCCGGCGGCGACCGTGCGGATCGCCGAGGTCAGCGCGGCGAGGTCGTGCACCCTGTCCTTCAGCAGGTAGCCGCGCCCGGATCCGTCCTCGCCGAGCAGCGCGACCGCATGCTCGGGGGAAGCGTGCTGGCTCAGCACCAGCACACCGACGGATGGATGGCTCACACGCAGCCGCTCGGCGAGCCGAATGCCCTCGTCGCGATGGTCAGGGGGCATCCTGATGTCCGTGATGACGACGTCGGGCGCCGCCCGCTCGATCACTGCCAGCGCCTGCGCAGCGTCTTCACAGACCGCGCAGACCTCGAGCTCGCCGTCGAGCTCGAGCATCCGCTGTAGCCCCTCCCGCACGAACAGGCTGTCCTCGACGATCGCTACCTGAATCCGCACTTTCCCCGCCCCCACGCCCGAGATCATAGAGGCAGTCGGCGTTTCCTCACTAACAACACCAGAAAACCCCACGCCAGCAAACCGCCGCAACACACCCGCCCGCTGGCTTGCGCTTGCACGAGAGCCTGCGGACACTGCTCCAAAGGCTCGGGAGGCGGGCCGCAAACGCATGGATGGAGGGACACACGATGCGAAAGACCTCGTTTAGCGGCCTCATGGCAACGCTGCTGGTGTTCGCCGCGGCGGTGCTGGCGGTCCTGCCGGCGCCACCGGCGGGCGCGATCGAACAGACGGCGAAATACCTTGGGGGCTATGGGAGCACGTGCTTCTGGCACTACGGCCCCTTCGGCGGCCCGGAATCCGAAGAGCCCACCTACAACCTGGCCTACCCCAATGGTCACGCGATCTACTTCGGAGCCTACTTCCGCCGTCCCGCGGGCTCGAAACTCATCCTGCACGGGCAATACCCGCACTCGCGGAACTTCAACTTCGTGACCTACACGCCCAACTCGATCATCCTCGACGGCATCTACGACGAACAGATCAACCCGGACCCCGGGTCGATCAACCCGTTCAGGGCCGGCGAAGACCGCAACGCGACGAACCGGAGCTTCACCGTCGAAGTCCTGAACGAACCAAACCCGAACGCCTCCTCGCCGAGGACCGCGACGCACTTCGAGTTCGAACCAGCCCGCAACTACATCTACGCGGGCAACACACCAGCGATCGAAGAAGAATCGCCGGCTCACAGGAAATTCGTCAACGAGCTGATCATGGAGCGCATCTACCTCCCCGACAAGGGGGCGAACATCGACGGCGGCGTGCCTGTGCCCGAACCGGAACTGACGCTCGCAAACGGCGAAACATTCACCGGCCAGGAAGCGTGCAACAAGCTCGACAGCGAATCCAAGACGCTGGTCGAAGAAGGCGGCAAGGTCCGCTTCGGGGAAGTGCCGGTCTTCACGAGCCAGGAAGAGTGGAAGTACATGAACCACCCAGAAGAAGCCCCGTCTCCCGGATGCAACGTCCTGGCCCCGCTCGGCACTCTCAACTGCCCACTGTGGAACGGCAAACCGGTCAAAGAAGGCGCCAAGAACGAACTCATCCAGGTTCCTCGGAAAGTGGAATACCCTGAAGAGTTTCCGGCCACGCCCTACGAAAACTGGCGAGTGCAGTACAACCGCCGCTTCCTACTACAGCTCTGGACGGGAGAAACCGCGCCAGGAGCCGAAACGAAACCGACGCGCGGCAACGACGGCGGCGGATTCTTCCCCAACCCCGACAACAACTACATCCGACAAGTGTTCAACCGCAAATTCGGCAAGCTCGTCGTCCTCAAAGGCAAGATGCCGACCACGCCGGAAACGAGTTTCAACCACGCGGCGATCATGCCGGACATGCACAACTACCAGCTGCGCTTCTACGACACCTGCTCGCTGTCGGGCATGACGGTCTCGCAGGTGCTCAGCTGCAAGGACGACGAAGAAACCGCGCTCGACGCGAACCGGGACTACACGATGGTCTACAGCCGGCCGGAAGACAAACCGCGCAACGCGGTGCGATTCTGCGGTAACACGTGGCTGGAATGGAACCCGGAAGGCGACGCCAACCCCGGACCGGAACAGAACAAAGAATTCGGCTACATCACGATCCGGATGCTGCTGCCGAACCCCACGTTCAAAAACGCGATCCAGTACACGACCACACCCGGCACCGAGCGGGAAGTGATGGGCGAATACCTGCCGACGTGGAAATACGAGCCCGAAGCGGCGTCGTTCGAAGCGACCGGATGCTCGGCAGCGAACCCCGGCGTGCCGCAGCTTGCTGCGGGCGCCAGCACGCCCAGCAAGGGTGCGTTCACGCTGGAATGGGCGCCGACCCGCGAAGCAGCGAAGGTCTCGGGCGTGACGTATACGCTGCAGCACAAGGACGCGAACGGCAGCTGGGAAACGGTTGCCGGCGGCCTGACCTCGCCGGAATACACGTTCAGCTCAGGTTCGCCGGAGGCCGAAGGCACATGGACCTACCGGGTGTCGGCGAGCGGCGAAGGCGCGGAAAGCGAATACTCGGGCGCCTCCGCGGAAGTGAAGGTGGACCGCAGTGGGCCCAACCCGCCGACGGCGACGCCGACAACGGCGCCGGCGTACGGCAGCTGGTACAAGGACAGCGTCGAAGTCGTGTTCACCGAAAACGGCGACCAGACACTGCCCGACGGGAGCGCGGGCGCGGGTGTGAACCTGCTCTCGCTGCCCTCGCCGGTCGTGGTCAGCGAAAGCGGCACGCACACAGTGTGCGGGACGGTCGACGACGTGCTGGGCAACGTCTCACAGCCCGGATGCGTGACGGTGCAGGTCGACGCTACGCCGCCAAGCCTGGAAGTGACGTGTCCGGCGACGGCCGAACTCGATTCCCCGGAGGTCACGGCGAGCGTGACCGCGTCGGACGGCCAGTCGGGGCTTGCGCAGAACCCATCGGGGACCGTGGCGATCGCGACGGGCAGCCTCGGGGAGCAAACGACCACCGAGACCGCGGTCGACAACGTCGGCAACGAAACGACCAGGTCGTGCACCACGGACGTGGTGTATGCGTTCTCGCGGCTGAGGCCCGCGGCCGGCAAGGCCTACAAGCACGGCAAGAGCGTGCCGGTTCAGTTCCACCTGCGAGACGCCCTCGGGTACGTAACCGACGGCTCGGGCACGCTGGAAATAGCCCCCAACGCCGGCGCGGAAGCCGGCGTATACAGGCCAGCGACATCGGCCACAAACAACGGCGATCGCTTCCAGGCCTACAAAGGCGGGCTCTACAAGTACAGCCTGTCGACCGAAGGACTGGCCAGAGGCTCCTGGAGCCTGCGCGTCGAGGCGAGCGACGGCACGACGCACGCCACCAGCATCACCCTCAGGTAGACCGAAGGTCGCCTTCGCGGGCGCCCGGGCTGGAGCACGCAGTCCGGGCGCCGCGCGAGGCGGAGGACAAGCGCGACGCTATGCGTCGGCGCTCCCGCCAGCAAGCGCACGTTACGGAACTGCCTTGACGATCCCGTCAGCCATCAGAGGACGCCTGGCTGTGTGAGCCACTCGCTGCCGAACCTCAGGCTGGTGTGCTTGACGAGCAGGTCATAGTCACCGTCGTAGTGGAGCACGCCCATGCCAGCGACGTGGGCGCAGGCAGCAATCATCACATCGGCGGGCGGCACGCGGTGATGCGCGATGTCGGCCAACTCGCGCTGCGCATCTAGCGCCGCTGCTTCGATGTCTTTGTCGATCTCCACGCGCGGGAGCTTTGCCAGGTCGACCATCATCGCCGAGCGCTCATGCCCTGATCGCGCCGAGTAGCCGGCCTCGAGCAAGAACGGCAGACAAGTGGCAAGTTGAAGATCACCCATCCATGCCGCGACCGTCTCGGCGCGGGTGGCATCCAGGCGCTCGGAGGCCAGCCGCGCCCACGCAGAGTTATCGATCAACAACACGCAGTGCCTCAGTCGGCGATGAGCCCGCGGTGCTTGACCTCTTCAGCAGCCTCCACATCGACGGGAATGGCGCGACCTCGAACCATTGCGGCCAGGCGAGCAGCAGCCTCCTGCGCCGCGGCGGCATCGTCAGGTAGCTGACGCACCTTCACACCAGCCCCGAGGACCACGAGCTCCGCAAAGTCGATGCGCTGGCCGGCCAAGCGAGCGCGCAGATCGTCCAGCGCCTCGCGGACGGGCGGCGTCTCGGTGATTGTGTGGCGAGGATGAGATGTAGGCACCACGCAAGTGTAGCACCGTGCCGCACCTTGCCATCGGGGCCGGCGGAGCATCGATACGCGCCCTCGCTAGGCGTGTCGGAGAGACAGCCCACGCGCTTTGAACTCTGCGCCCTCGGCGCGCAGGCGCTGCACCAAGGCGCGCCGATGAACCCTTCAGCGCCGGTGATGAAGACGCGCGTCAGGAGACCTCCCAGCTGACCCCTTTGCCAGCCAGCGAGTCGAGCAGCTCGGCGGCGTCAAAGGCGGATGCTGGCGCATGCGCGCCGGTGCGCGCGAAGTCGTCGGCAGCCATGCGCTCAATGCCCGCGGCCATCGTCTCGGCCGTCAGCCCATATACGTCCGAGCCGCGCGCGATCCCGCTCGCGCGGGTGCCGTCGCGGCCCTGCGCCTGTGCCAGGATCGTCCAGCTGACCGCGCGCCGCTTCTCCTCAGGCGGGCCCTCGGGCAGCAGCCCGATGGCACGGTCGAGCGCGCCCGCCAGCGGCGAGCGCATGGCCAGCGCAATCGCCGGCAACGTTGGCGGCAGCACCCAGGAGACCCGTCGCGGCAGCAGCGAGTCGACGGTGATCCCCGCACGCACGTTGCGCACCTGCAGATGGTGGGGAACGGTGACGATCTCCCCTGAAGGGTACTTGCCGATCTGGCGCCGGCCGATCGGCGACGGGAAGTCCACGAACGCGCGCCGCGGTCCGAAGCCAGCCGGCACCCAGCGGTCGTCGCTGTAGGTTACGTCGCCGCCTTTGAGCATCTCCAGCGACGAGCGCATCGTGCCGCGTGTCATGCCGAAGCCGACCAGGTGGTAGGCGACGAGCAGGTCACCCAGCGGCTGGCAGCGCTCGCCGACGAGGTGGCAGAGCAGGTCGCCGGGCACATAGTCGAAGCCCATCCCCGCCACCGCCGCGACTCCCGCCCGATGCAGCTGCTCGTCGAAGTCCTCGAAGACGCGTGCGATCCACGGCTGTTCTCCGGTCGTGTCCAGGTAGTGGCAGCCGGCCTCGATCGCAGCGCGCAGGACCGGCTCGCCGGTCACCACGAACGGCCCGGCGCAGTTGGCCACCACGCGAGCGCCCTCGAGCGCGCGGCGCAGCACCGCGCGGTCCTCGAGCGGCGCCACCTGGACACCCGCGGCTGCGTCCCCGAGTGCACGGGCTGCCGCCTGCAGCCGCGAGGCATTGCGGCCCGCGAGCACCGTGGGCAGTCCCCGGGCGGCGAGCGCCGCGCACAGTAGCCTGCCGGTGTAGCCGCTCGCCCCGTAGACGACGACCGGCGCCCCCACGCTTGACGATCCGCTCAACGTACGTACCTCACAACGCCGCAGATCCTCTCATGAGGCAGCATCAAAGGTCCTGCGGGCGCCCCGTTGACGCCGCCACCGTCTCGCGGCAATCGCGTCAAGGCGCCACCGTGCTGCGAGCAAGTCGGATCGCCGTTTAGGACGCCTCCGCGGGAGCCGGCTTGTCGCTGTTCCAGATGTCGTAGGCCATGAGCCATCCCCCGTCGTCCTGCTCGCGCCAGGAGCTCGTAGCGCGGGTGTTCCTCGACGAGTACCTCCCAGAGGTCGTTCAGCGCACACCGCTCACCTCGTACGGACGCTTTGATCAAAGCTGAGGAACGGGCGGACACACACGCTCCGTTAGGCGTCGGCGCTCCCGACACGGAGCTAACTCAAATGGGCGATACTCGGGCAGCGACCAAATTCGCTGCCATGCCGGTCCCCCGAATCTCGTGGACGCCGGGTATCCGGCCGCTCCCACCGCACGCGTTGCAGCGGTGCGCACCCGCCGCCTACGTGGGCCGGTGAGGCTGCTTGGGGGCCCCACACCGGCGAGCTCAGTCTGCAGCGGCGGGCACGGCGCGAGCTTCGACTTCTGCGGCCTCGCGTTTCATCTCGATCGCGCGTCGTGCGCCTTGGGAGAGCAGCATCGCGCTTTCGGCAACTTCGCGGTTGACCTCAGGCGTCGTCTCAACGAGCTGCCCGTTCCGCACCGTATGCGCCCGATCGAGGCGAGGAAAGTCGTCTGTCATGAGTTGAGCGTAGCTCATGCGCCCGGACCTATCGAGCTGCGAATGAGTTCCGCCAGCAGCGCGGCGAACGGCTCGGTGCTGCCGCTCTCGGAGAGCAACGCCGGCACCAGCGCATCGTCGTGCGCAATCGCCACCTCATCGTCGTCGAACTCGACATCGGGAAGCCCGAACGACCAGAGCCCGCGGAAAGCGCTACGAAGCCCACTCGATGGTTGCCGTCAACAAACGGATGGACTCTCAGTATGCCGGCGTAGAGCGCGGCGACGGCTCGCTTACAGTCGATGACGCCCACCGAATCTAGCTCCGTGAGCACGTCCGCGCGTCCATTGAACGTCGCGCATATCCGCCCGAGCTCGTCACGAATCGCTCGGGGCGGGACTCCTTGGAGTTGCCGCAACCCGCCGCTTGGCATCTGCACGCCGAAATACGCGAGCTCTCGGCGAAAGGTCCCGCCATCGTGAGGGAAATGGCGGGAGAAGATCGCCCCATGCCACCAGCGGATTCGCTCAGGCTCGACATGCAGTGGAGCGCACCAGAACGCCCGCTGCGCATCGTTCAGCACGCGGCCGAGCTCATCACCGAGAACCTGCCAGGTCTCCTCCGGGCCCCGAGCTTGGTAGAACCGCGACTCCTCGCGATCACGGAAGCGGTGAGTTCGATGCACTCACCGATGATGCCAACGACATCGGACCGCAGACAACTGTCATGGGCGATACTGGGCTCGAACTCGGGCCTGGGGGTCAGGTGGGGCCGAATACCCTGGATTTACTGAGGTTCGGTGCCCTCAGATCAGCTCCAGTTCGCTCAAATTGCTACCAAAATTGCTACCAAGGCCAGGGGCAAGCCACGACGGTAGAATAGGGGCATGACGACGCGCGCCCAAGCAGCCGAGAACGCATTGGCGTCCGTTCGCGCCGAGGGTCTCGATCCCGGCGTAGCCGAGGCACTCCTGGGCCGCTGGGGGCGTGGGGAACTGACCGACGCACAGCTCGACGACGCAGCACGTCTGATAGCCGCTGGCGAGCCGCTCGGTGAGCTGCTCGTCCCGGCACGCGCCTAGTCTCGACGCCGGAACTCTCGATACGTTGCGGCGGTGGCCGCCGATCCATACGCCTATCCCGGCACCGACCTGCTGCGAAACCTTCTGGACTTGCGCGACGCGGCCGCGCTTGCCGAGCGCGAGGCGGCACTCAGCGCCATCCGCATAGCGCAGCTCGAGCGGCGTTTCACTCCCGGCGATTTTGACCTCGCCCACCTGCAGGCGACACACCGCCACATCTTCGGCGACATCTACCTGTGGGCCGGCGAGCTGCGCACGGTACGCATCACGAAGGGGGGCGACCTGTTCGCGCTGCCTGAGCACATCGGTCCCTACCTGACGACACTGTTTGCTGACCTCGCCCATGAGGATCGCCTCCACGGCCTGGGCCGCGAGCAGTTCTTGGAACGCCTGACGCACTACTACGCCGAGATCAACGCCGTCCATCCCTTCCGCGAGGGCAACGGGCGCCACCCAACGCGCGTTTCTCGGCCAGATCGCCAAGGCCGCCGGCCATCCCATTGCATGGGTCCACCTCGATGCCGAACGCAACATCCTCGCCGCCCGGGAGAGCCATCGTGGCGATAACTCACTACTCCACGAGATGCTCGACGACCTCTTGGAATAGGCCAGCGCCGCACTCCGGTCACCCGCTTCTTTCATGCTTGGACTCGCTTCTGTCCCAGGCCAGATCAAAGCTCCGTCACACCCAGCCTGGCTCAAGCCTCACCGGCTGAACGGCCGGGCCAGTTCACGGCCTGTTCGTTCCAATTCACTTCGAGGTGTTCCACAGCCCAGACAGCGTCCGCGTGCGGATATTTGCTACCGGCTTCGGAAGACGGCTGTTCGATCAGCCCGGCTTCTGAAAACGCGGACGTTTCGAGATACTGTTCAGCGGACTTCAGCGCATTTCTGCTGAGACAGGGTGGCGTTTTCGACTTCTTGGTGTTTCCGTTCTGCCCGTTCTTCGACTTCTTTATGTTCTCGTTCTACGGGTTCCGTTTGTTCCGGCACCGACACCCCTACGCCCTGATGGGCGGCGGACTGCTCGTCCTCGGCATCGGCGCCGCAATGGCAATGACACCCGCGACCAGCGCAATCACCGAAGCGCTGCCGCCCGCCCAGCAAGGGGTCGGCTCAGCGCTCAACGACCTCTCGCGCGAGGTCGGCGGCGCGACCGGAATCGCGGTCATCGGTAGTATCCTCACCTCCACCTACGCCAGCCACGTGAACGTCACCGGCCTCTCCAGCCAAGTCGCCACCCAGGTCAGGACTCCTACGCCGCCGCCTCACGCATGGGCGCCGAGGTCTCCGCTCGCGCCCACGCCGCGTTCGTCACCGCAATGCACCTCGCGCTGCTCACCGGCGCCGCAGCCGCGCTCCTGGCAGCCCTCGCTACCCTCATCCTGCTCTCCCGACGCCACCAGCAAGCACCCTCGGACGCCCGCCCAAACTCCGACGCCACCACAAGCCCATCGACGGCAACTGTGCAAGCACGTCGCGTCGCTCAGGTCACGAACACGGCAAACCACTACGGGCGAAACACCCACGCCCAGCGGGGAACCGACCTCACGTATGCTCGTCAAGCCCTCTCCCAAATTGGATCCCACACCGCGTCCCAAGCGTGACCAGCTGGCGCTCGTCGTCAATGCGACCGAGAAATCCAGCACGACAAAACGACCATCAATCGAAAGGACCCAAGACCATGCCCCGCGTCCGTCTCATCACCCTCTCGCTGTTGGCAGCCACCGCGCTCCTGATCCCTGGCAGTGAGGCGCTTGCTAGCACCCACGCCACGAGCTCGCAGGCACGCGCCGTCGCGAGGGCGCTTAGGAGCAGCCCCGTGGACGACATCGACAAGACGCCAACCAACCGCTACACCGTTACCAACGTTCGGATCTCCACCGTCAGCAAGGCGTGGGCGATGGCCTCGCTCGTGCCGACCAAGGCCTACCGAAACAAGTTCCAGGCCGCGACCGCAGTCGCGGTCAAGCCAGCCGGCACACGCGAATGGGTTATCGTCGACCTAGGCACCGCAGAGGTCGGATGCGGGATCGCACCCAACCCGGTGCTCACCGACCTGCTCGGTTTGAAAGGTGGCGAAGTACCGTGCCCCACCGGAACCGGCATCGCCTGACCCCGCCACCGACACGCCAGAGCACATACCGCACGCAAGGCCACAGACAGGGCCACCGACCGCCTCGCGGCCGGCACGAACGCCATGTGCTCTAACCCGGTGGACCGCGCCACCGCCACACGAGCCCGCCAAGACGCGACGCGCCCGACATCCGCGCCGCGCCGCGCGGGACTCGTGTGGCTGGTGCTGGCGCTACTCCCCGCGGCTGAGGCCGCGCACGAGCTCGCTGGTATTCCTGGCTCCGACACGCTGTATGCCGGGTGGCTAAACGCTGCGGCGGTCACCGCCGCAGCAGCAATCTGTCTGGCCCGAGCAGCGTCGCGGCGCAACGAGCGCGGAGCCTGGCTCGCGCTCGGGATAGCACTCTTCTGCTGGGCCGCAGGAACCGCACTCTCGAGCCTGCTCGACGGCCACCCCGTCGAGCAGGCTCACCCCGGCGTGCCCGACGCCCTATGGCTGCTCTGGTACCCGCTCGCCGGGCTAGGCATCGCGCTGCTATTTCGAGACAAGTTCGGCCGCGTGGAGGCGCACCGGTGGATGGACGGATTCTCCGTGATGCTTCTCGCGCTGGCAGCGACCTTCCCGCTCACCCTAGAACCGGCCGAGAAATACCTTCAGCTGCGGCCGCTCGCCGCCATCGTCGACCTCAGCTACCCGATCCTCGACACACTGCTCCTCGGCGCGATCCTCGGGATCCTCGGGCTGTTGGCCTGGCGCCCTGGCAAGGTCTGGCTGACGCTCAGCTGCGGATGCGCCGCGATCACGATCGCCGACGCAGCCAATGCAGCAGCCCATGCCGGCAGCCGCGCCACAGCCGGCCACTACGGATTCTTGTGGGCGACAGGGGCACTACTGATTGCCCGAGCCGCATGGCTCGATGCTCCACCACAGTCAGACGAGCCGCTCCAGCTCCACGGCCTGAAGGCAATCGCCCTTCCCCTAACCGTGCAGCTGCTCGCAGTCTCCCTCCAAATCTGCATCGTCCTGGTCCCCTCCTTCGACACCCCCACACATCGCATCGTCGTGCTGGTCGTCCTAATCATCGCCACGATCCAGTTGGTCCTCTCCAGACCCCGCGGCGAGCGCTCGCAGCCTCCTGGCAGCGGCACGACCATGCCCACCCCTTCTGAAGCATCCCGTCGACAGAGCTGAAGTCGCCCACGGCGTGCGTGCCGGAGGCTCGCTCGGGTGCGTGCTCGCTCACGTGCCGCTGACGACCGCCAAGAGCTATCGGCCGCGATTGACGAACCGCTCCCGGCTGTCCTCGAGCATCGCGGCTGCTCACTGAAGATCGCGTCCGAGGACGGAGGACCTGATCGTGACCCTCGGAAACCCGCCCGAGATCGCCATTCCGTACGGGGTGCTGGCTCGCCGTTACTCCGCCGTCACTCATCGGCACACGCCCCGGCCGCGGGCCGCGGCCCAGAGCAGTTTCCGATATACGGGTTGCAATGGTCCCGAAATACTGTGTGGAAACCTCAGCCACCCGAATCGTACCCACAGCCAGCTACACAACGACCTGAAGACCCAGTCCTGCCAGCATAAACACGCAAACGACCCTCAGTCGCCCGCTCCGGCGCGCTCATGGTAAGGAAGGGGTCATCGGTTCGAGTCCGATGCTGGGCTTTACAAACTGCCTGCTAGTGGGCGGTTTTTTGTAACCGTTCAGTTGGTGGCTGCTCAGGCGATCAGCGGCACGGGGTGGCCGCGAGCATGCGCGGCGATCGCGTCGCTCAGGTAGGCGAATAGCGAGCGGCGCTGTAGGCGGCAGGTGGTGTGCGCCGAGAGCAGCCTGGCGGTGCGTAGCTCGCCGTCCTCGGACTGGCTGCCGAGGCAGAGTTTGCGGTAGATGACCGCGCTGCGCAGCCCACGCTCGGCGTGGTTGTTGGTGTTATCCCGACTTCGGGATAACACCAATTATGCCGAGGTCCCAGTTATGCCGATGTTCGCGGGGAGCATGGCTGCTGGGGTGGTGATCGGCTCGGCAAGCTCGGCATAATTAGAGGGCCTCCAGGAAGGCGAGGAGGCGGTCGGGGGCTTTGTAGCGGCCGGGTTTGGTGTGCGGTGGTGCGGTGCGGTCGAGCGCGCGTTGCTTGATTTCGAGGTCGGCGTGCAGGTAGGGGCGTGTGGACTCGGGGGACTCGTGGCCGAGCCACAGCGCGATCGTGGTGCCTCCGACTCCGGCGGCGAGCATGCGCATCGCGCATGTGTGCCTGAGCACGTGCGGGGTGACCTTCTTGGTGGCGATCGTGGGGCAGGTGGCGGCTGCCGTGGCGGCGTGCAGCGCGATCCGGGAAGTGACCGCGTCGCTGCTCATCCTCCTCGTGGTGCCGCGTGCGGGGAACAGTGGCGTGTCTGGCGCTGCACGGCTCTCCCGTAGCCACTGGCGCAGCGCCTTGGTGGTGGTCTGATCGATCGGGGTGACCCTGTCCTTGCGTCCCTTGCCGCAGACGGCGATGTGTGAGGCGTGGGCGTCGGTGCAGACGTCGGCCCGCGTGAGCGATGTCAGCTCGCTGACCCGCACTCCCGTGCTGAGCATCAGCAGGATGACCATGTGGTCACGTCGGCCCGTCCAGGTGGCGCGGTTCGGTGCGGCGAGCAGCGCGTTTACCTCAGCGTCTCTGAGGTAGCTGACGATGCCGTGGTGCGCTCTCTTGGACGGGATGGCCAGCACCCGCGCGATCAGCTCGGCGTGCTCGGGGTGGCGCAGTGCGGCGTGCTTGAACAGGGAGTGGATCGCCGCCAGGCGGGCGTTGCGGGTCTGTGTGCTGTTGCCGCGGCGCTCTTCCAGCATGGTGAGGAACTCGCCGATCATCTCGGCGTTGAGGAGCGCGATGTCCAGGTCGCTGGGGCGGATGCCGGTTCGCTCGTGCACATAGCTGAGCAGCAGCCGCAGCGTGTCGCGGTATGCGGTGATCGTGTGGGGGCTGGCCGCTCGCTGGGCGACCAGGTAGTCAGCGAAGAAGGACTGCAGGGTGGGAGCCAGGACGGTCATGCTTCACTCCTCCTCGGGTGCGCGGTGATGCGGTCGCGGACGGCGGCCATGAGTTGCGGGCTCGCGGTCAGGTACCAGTAGGTGTTGGTCGGATCCGAGTGCCCGAGGTAGTTGGCCAGGGCGGCGATCCGGGCGTCGGCGTCGACGCCGTCGCGGTGCGCCTCGATCAGCGAGGCGACGGCAAAGCGGTGCCTGAGATCGTGCAGTCGCAGCGCGGTGCATCCCGGCCGCGCGGGCAGCCGGCAGCTGTCGACGAGGGCCCTGAAGCGTTCGCGGGCCGTCGTCATGTTCAAGCGGCCGCCTCTCTCTCCGATCAGCAGGGGACCGCTCGGCTCAGACCGGGTCTCGTGGACGTAGTCGGTCAGCGCCTTCACCGTTGAGTGATGCAATGGCAGGGTTCTCTGCTTGCCGTACTTGCCGTTCACCCTCAGCAGCGCCCGATCGACATCCAGGTTCTCAATGTCGAGCGCGGCGGCCTCCCCGCCGCGCAGGCCGGTGACGGCGAGCAGCCCGATCAGGGTGCTGATGCTGGCTGCGAGCCTTGGCGACGAGAGCGCTCGTGCTCTTTGCATGAGCAGCACTACCTGCTTCTCGGAGCACAGGTAGGGAATGCGGCGGCTTGCCTTCGCCGGGATCAGCCCAGCGGGGATCAGCTCGGCGGCTCTCGGATCAAGGGTATGCACGTGGGCGGCGAGACCCCGGATCACCCGCAGTCGTTTCGCCTGCCAGGCACGCTGGCTCTGCGGGCGCCTGCGCGCGAACGCCAGCGCGTCGGCGATCGTGATCGAACTCGCTCCTCGTTCCTCGAGGTCGTCCAGGAACGAGGTGATCAGCCAATCGTGATCGGCGAGGCGATACCCGCGGGCACGACGAGCTGCGAGGTGATCGGCGGCGGCCCTGCGCAGATCGACGCTCATCGTGCACCTCCAAGCGGCCAGGGGCGCGCCAGCACCGCAAGCGCGCGCAGATCTGACTTGGCGTAGACGGCGGTGGCTTCAGCGCTCCTGTGACGCAGGAGCTGCCCGACCTCCATCAGCCCACCGCCGGCGGCGAGCACCGAGCACGCCGCCGTGTGCCGGAGCCGGTGCGCGGCCCCGGGACCAGAGATGCCTGCCCGCACAAGAGCACGGGACGCGACGGTGGTGAGCGCAGCGGACGTCAGGGGCCGGTGGGGGGCGTCCAGGCCCAGGAACACCTCCCGGCGCGTGCCTCCGGTGGGCCGGCCTCGCTGCAGGTAGGCGACCAGCAGCCTGCCGACATCGACCGGCAGCGGCATCTGCTCGTGCCGTTCACTCTTTCCACGCACGGTGATCATCCCGGCCCGCCAGTCGATGTCCTCGATGCGCAGCGAGGCCACCTCGCCCGCGCGCAACCCTAGCCGGCACATCAGAGCGAGCATCGGCTCATCGCGCAACCTGACGGGGCCGGCCGGCAACGCCGCGAACAGCGCGTGCACCTCGCTCGCGCTCAGCGACTTGCGAGGCGACCAGGCGGCGTGAGCGGCAACCGAGCCCACCGCGTCAGCCAGCGGTGCCGGCACGATTCCCTCCCGCCACATCCACCGCAACAGGGCGCGCAAAGCGTTGGCTCTGACCGCCACCGAGCGAGGGCGCTGCCTGTGCGCGCGCTCGGTGATGAAGTCGGCGACCGCCCTCGCGCTGAGCGACATCCAATCGCCGTCCTCGGAGACGTGCTCCACCAAGAACGGCCGCACCTGGGAGCGATAGCTTGAGACGGTCGCCGTGGCCAGGCCCCGCTCAATCGCCAGATAGCGCGCGAAGCGCTCAAGCAGCGCATCGACCGGCCCGGCCGGCGCCGCCACCGGTGCTTCGGGCGCGACGCCGCGCGCTCGCAGATACGCGAGCAGGGGCACAAGCGCCCGCGAGGACCTGAACTTTGTGGTCCGCTGCCGCCGGACGGCGACGAAACTGTCCACCACCTCGATCCCCAGATCACTTGCTGCCAACCCTTCGGCCGCAAGCCACCGCGATAGATCCCTCAGCAGCCTGAGCTGCTGTTCACTGCTGCGTGGCGCATACCCCTGCCCGGCGAGCTCCGCGACGAACTCCTCGGCGAACCCGTCCAGAGGGCCAAACGCCGATGCTCTCGGTCGACCAGCCATGACGCTGCTCCTCTCTGTTGAATGGAGAGGGCAGCGTGACCCCGACCGCCAGTTATGCCGAGCTTGCCGAGCCGATCACCACCCCAGCAGCCATGCTCCCCGCGAACATCGGCATAACTGGGACCTCGGCATAATTGGT
>JBEKWH010000045.1:0-20711 GCA_049513255.1 Solirubrobacteraceae bacterium | reverse complement strand
CTGTCCGGGCAGGTCGGGGAAGTGGTGTCGGGCAGCGGGACGACCAGGGCCTCGAGCTCGAGCAGCTCCTCGAGCGGATCGGGCGCGAGCGGCGCGGGCGCGACCGGCGCCAGCGGCCGCAGCGCGACCGGCGCCTCGAGCTCGTCCAGCTCCTCCGCCGCGTCCAGCTCCTCGAGCTCCGCGTTCGCGGTCCTCAGCGACCTCAGCACGATGCAGCTGGTGGTGCCTCTGAGCGAATCGGAAATCGGCAACGTCAAAGTTGGCCAGATCGCGACGGTCACGGTCGAAGCGCTCAGCGCCACCAAACTGGCGGCCCACGTGAGCGAAGTCGCGCTGCTGTCGAGCAGCAGCAGTGGCGCGGTGAGCTACGACGTCACGTTCCAGCTCGACCAGCTCGCGCCCGGCCTGCGGCTCGGGATGAGCGCAACCGCGGAAGTCGTGGTCAAGCAGGCCGAAGGCATCAACGTCCCGACCAGCGCGATCACCGCCGACAGCGTGACGGTCGAGCGCGCCGGCAAGCAGGTGCGCCAGCGGGTGGTCACGGGCCTGGCCGGCAACACCTCGACGATCATCCTCAGCGGCCTGAAGGCCGGAGAAACGGTCGTGCTGCCGGCCGCGAGCACGACGAGCTCGAGCACCAGCCTCACCTCGAGGATCAGCAGCCGCCTTGGTGGCGGCGGGCTCGGCGGCGCCGCTCTCGGCGGCGGCGGCCTGGGCGGCGGCGGGGCCGCGTTCTTCAGGGGCGGCGGCTGATGCGCTGGCCCGCTCGCTCGCGCGAACCCACCCCGGCGCGCGTGCCGCGCAGCCGCCCGCTGGTGTCGCGCGGCGCATCCCCGCGTGCGCCCGCGCGACGGAGCGCGAGCGCTCCGCAGCACCCGGTCATCGAGGTGCACGACGTCACGAAGATCTTCGCCCTGGGGCAGATCCGCGTGCGCGCGCTGCGCGACGTGTCGCTGCGCATCGACACCGGCGATCTGGTGGCGATCATGGGCAGCTCCGGCAGCGGCAAGAGCACGCTGATGAACATCCTCGGCTGCCTGGACGTACCGACGAGCGGCCGCTACCTGATCGACGGCGTCGACGTCAGCGAGATGGACGAGGACGATCTCTCCGATCTGCGCAACCGCAAGATCGGCTTCGTCTTCCAGAGCTTCAACCTCGTGGCGCGCACGAGCGCGCTGGTCAACGTCGAGCTGCCGCTCGCATACGCCGGCCTGCGGGGGGCCGAGCGTAGAAAGCGCGCCGAACGGGCACTTCGCTCGGTCGGGATGGCCGACCGCATGGATCATCAGCCGTCCGAGCTCTCCGGCGGCCAGCAGCAGCGCGTGGCGGTCGCACGGGCGATCGTGACCAATCCCTCGCTGATCCTCGCCGACGAGCCGACCGGGAACCTCGACTCGCACTCGACCGAGGATGTCCTGCGGATCTTCGCGCGGCTCAACGAAGAAGGACGGACCGTGGTCCTGATCACGCACGAGCCCGATGTCGCCGAGCAGTGCAAGCGGGTGATCCGCCTGAGCGACGGCCAGGTCGTCGAGGACCGTCGCACGCGCGGCGTGCACGACGCGCCGCCGGCGCTCCACGGCCAGAAGTCCGCCCACCATGCCGGCGCCGCGGGCGCTGCGGGCGCCGTGGAGGCACAGACATGATCGGCCCGGAGATGCTGCGCATCGCCTGGAGCGGGATCACCGCGAACAAGCTGCGCTCGGGGCTGACGATCCTCGGCATGACGATCGGCGTCGCCTCGGTGATCGTGCTGATCGCCGTCGGCAACGGCTCCTCCAAGGCCGTTCAGTCGACGATTCAGAGCCTCGGCACGAACGTGCTCGTGGTGCAGCCCAGCGGCGGCTTTCGCTTTGGCGCGCGGGCGAGCACCGCGGCGAGCGTGTCGCTGACGAAGGCCGACGCCGAAGCGCTACAGAACCGGAGCCTCGCCCCGGACGTCAAGAGCGCTTCGCCGGTCGTCGACGCCACCAGCGTGAAACTCGTCTACGACGGCACCAGCTTCGAACCGTCCTCGTTCGTCGGCACGACCCCCTCCTACCTGACGGCCCACACCTACAAGATCGCCGAAGGCGCGTCGTTCACCGCGGAAGACGTGAGCGATCACCGGCGGGTGGCGGTGATCGGGCAGGAAGTCGTGCAGGAACTGTTCGCCGGCGCAAGCGCCGTCGGTCAGAACATGAAGGTCAACGGCAGCAACTACGAAGTCGTCGGCGTGCTCGCCAAAAAGGGCACCAACGGCACGACCAACGAGGACGACGTCGTGATGGCGCCGATCACGACCGTGCAGGACTCGCTCACCGGCGTCGGGCCGATCGACTCGATCACCGTCCAGGCCTCCTCCGAATCCTCGCTCAACGCCGCCGAAGCCGAGGTCACGACGATCCTCGAGGAACGCCACAGGATCAAAGACACCTCCGAACCGGGATTCAGCGTGCTCAACCAGGGCTCGCTGCTTGAAACCTCGAGCTCGACGAGCAGCGTCTTCACCACGCTGCTGGGAGAGGTGGCGGCGATCTCGCTGCTGGTCGGCGGGATCGGCGTCATGAACATCATGCTCGTGAGCGTCACCGAGCGCACGCGCGAGATCGGTATCCGCAAGGCCGTCGGCGCGCGACGCAGCGACATCCTCACGCAGTTCTTGACCGAGGCCGTGCTCGTGTCGCTGTTCGGCGGCATCGCCGGCGTGGCCGTCGGCGTGATCGGCAGCCAGTTCGAGATCGCCGGCGTGCACCCGGAGATCGCGACCTACTCGATCTTCCTGGCCTTCGGCGCGGCACTCGCGTCGGGCCTGTTCTTCGGCACCTATCCCGCGGCTCGCGCCGCCCGCCTGCGACCGATCGAAGCGCTGCGCTTTGAGTGATCCCACTCCCCCCCACCAGGAGCCCGCAATGCCTGAGCAACCGCCCGTCATGTCACACGAGCAGCCGCCGATCGAGGATCGGGACGAATGGATCGAGGAGCCTGAGGAGCTGCCGCGCCGCCCGCGCCGGCGCCTGCTCGGGGTCGGCGGAAACCCGATCGTCCTGGCGCTGCTCGGCGTGCTGCTGATCGCGTGCGGATTCATCGGCGGCGTGCTGATCGAGAAGGGCGAAACTTCCCCGACCTCGTCCGCCGGCTCCGCGGCGTCGAGCCTGGCCTCGCGCTTTCGCGCGCTGCGTGGTGGCGCGAGCGCCGGGACGAGCACGTCGAGCGGGGCCTCGAGCTCGGCGGGCTTCACGCGCCCGACCGCCGGAACGGTCGCATACCTGGCCGGCAGCACGCTGTACGTGACCAACTCCGAAGGCAACACGATCAAGGTCACGACCTCGCCGGGGACAAGCGTCACGAAGACGGTCACGGCGAGCGTCAAGGGCATCCACCCGGGCGAAACGGTGACGGTCACCGGCGAAACCGCCAAGAACGGCACGGTCAGCGCCGAATCGATCAGCGTCGGTGCGAGCGGCGGCGGCCTGGCGGCGCTGTTCGCCGGCTCGGCCGGCGGGGCGAGCTCGAGCAAAACCAGTACCGGCAGCAGCAGCAGCGGCGAACCCTCACTGTTCGGCGGAGGCTGAGAACGCTTAGCCGACACTTAGTTAGAAGTCGCACCATCTTGGCGTACCGTTCGCGCTCCAGGGCGCGGCGTGCGCGAGCACGATCATTCGACAAGGAGCTCAATGCCTCAGATCAGCAGCAGCAGCAGTCCCAGACGTATCCCAGCGGCCGCGGCCGTCCTGCTCGCGGTGCTCGCCAGCCTCGTGCTGGCGGCGTGCGGAGGCTCCTCGAGCGCCTCCACGACGACCACGACGGCAGGCGCCGCGACGAGCGCGAGCACCACGCCCAGCACCACTCCCAAAGCGGCGGTGCCAGGGGCCGTCTCTGGCCGCTTCCTGGCATTGCGCGAATGCATGCAGAAGAACGGCATCACGCTGCCGAAACGCAAACCGGGGCAGGCGCCCGGCGCCGGTGGCTTCCTCGGCGCCGCTCCCAGCCTGCCTGCGGGCGTCACCCGTGCGCAGTACGAAGCGGCGCTCAAGAAGTGCGGTGGAGGGTTCCCGCGCGGCGGCTTTGCCGGCGGCGGTCACCTGCAATTCAACAGCCCGGCGATCAAAGCGGCGCTCGCGAAGTTCGCGTCGTGCCTGCGCTCCAACGGCGTCAACGTGCCGGAACCCAACACGTCCGGCAAAGGCCCGATCTTCAACACCAAAGGGCTGAACACGAGCAGCGCCACGTTCAAGGCGGCCGAGGCCAAGTGCCGCAGCGACCTGGTGGGCGCCTTCCACGCCAGCCCGGGCACCAGCGGAGCACCCGGCGGGTCGGCGGCCGGTTAGCTGCCGAAAGCGTCTAGCGGCGCTTCGGGTCGGGGATCGCGGCCGAGCTCGGCTTGGTCGCGATCGTCGGCGTCGGCAGCGCCGCCACGCGCTCCATCAGCTGGGTCCACTGCGCGGCGCTCAGCGCGCTCGTCGTGACGACCGGCGCGGGGGCCGTGCGCCCGGAGCCGGCGGAGTGCGCCACGGTGGCGGCCGCTGCCGGGTCGAGCGTGGCGGTGGCGGGCTGCGGGAGGAACTCGAGGTGGATGCGCCCGGCGTCCGCCTTGGAGGCGTGCGTGTTCGGTGAGCCCGGGTAGCGCATCAGGCTGTCGATCTGGTGCGGCACGAACTCGGCGGGGAGGGTCAGCAGGGCGCGGACGGTGAGGTCGGTGATCGTTTCGGGCCCCTGGTGACCGGCGATCGGCGTGCCGTTGATCGCCGAGATGTCGACTTCGCCGCCGCTGTAGTCGGCTGCGGGCGTCGTCGAGGCGGTGTACTGGCGCTGGACGCAGCGAAGCGCGCCGACGGTCGGCTCCAGGCCGCTGCGCGAGAGGAACGCGAGCACGGCCAGCACCCGTCTGTCGACCGCTCCGGCGGCGACTTCGTGGCGCGCGCAGGCGTCGAACGTGATCCCCGGATCCGACAGCACCGCGCGCTCCAGCTGCGCCTTGGAGAGCAGGAACACATCGCTCGCGGTCGCCCCGAGCAGCGGGTTGCTCGCCTTGGCTCCCTGCGGGTGCAGCGCGCTCTGCAGCTGCGCCCAGTTGCTCAGCACCGGACCAGGGTTGACGGTTTCGGCGTCGCCGGCGGGACGGATGGCGAAGCGCAGGTGGCCGTCCTTGGCGCCGGGCGGCACGCTGACGCGCCCGAGCACCGTCCCGGAGGCGACGACCGACCCCTTGCGCAGCGGCAGCGCCTGGCCGGCGCTTGCGATCCTCGCCTTCCTCGCCGCGCTCGCGACGGCGGCCGCGCGCGCGTCGGGGTTGCCGGGGTGCGCGAACAGGCGCGGCCTGCCCATGCCAGCGGGCGTCGGTTCCTGCGTGGCCACCGGCAGGGACACTTCGCCATGCCGCGTGCTGGCCGGCGCGAGCGGTGCCTTGACATGCAGCGTCAGCGGCGTCTGCACGCCGGCGCTGGCCGGCTGCGAGGGCGCGGGATCGCGCGTGCTGGCCGCTTCCACGACCGGCGATTTGACCTGCACTCGCGGCGTCTTCGGCAGGACGTAGGTCGGGGCGATGCTGCCGAGGCCGGCGTAGGTGAACACGTCGCCGTAGACGTCGCGCAGCACCAGGTACTTGCCGAGCTTGTGCGAGTCGCCGAGCTTGACGATGCGCCCGTCCTGCACGGCGACCACCGACGCGTTGGGGGCGCTCAGCAGATCGACGAGCTGCAGCGCCGGGGCGGGCGCGGTGGCGAGCTTTGATGTGGCGGCGGCCGCGGCCGCGGTCGGTGACAGCGGCGGTGTTGAGCCCGGAGCGCCCGTGGGCGTCGCGCCGGTCGCGCCCGCGGCCGTGCCGCTCGGGCTGGCCACCGTGCTCGGCACCGCGGCAGCGCCTGCGGTCGCGCTCGACGGCGACGGTGCTTCGATCGGAAGCGCTTCCCAGGCGATGTGCTTGCCGGTCACGGGCAGGCGACCGTCGATCAGGCCGGTGAGCGTGGCGATCACGGCCTTCGGGTAGCTGGAGATCAGCTTCGCGCGCAGCAGCACCGATTCGACGTATTCTTCGGAGTGGTTGTAGGCGAGGATCGCCGCGTGCAGGTTGGTCGCGGCGCCGGCCGCCCGCAGGTAGCGCGCGGCGGCGAAGATCGCGTCCACGGGGTTGTACGGGTCGGCGTAGCCGGCGTTGAGGGCGTCCACCCCGTACTGCAGCCACGTGCTCGGCTCGAACTGCATCCAGCCGACGGCGCCGGCGGTCGAGACCGACAGGTCGCTGCCGTAGTCGGTCTCGATTTCGTTGATCGCCGCGAGGATCTGCCATGGCACCCCGTACTGGACGGCGGCCGCCTTGTAGATCGGCAGCAGGAACAGCGGGATGCGGTAGAAGGCCAGCGCCTGGTCGGAGGCTTCGGAGGTGGCGAGCAGCGCCGCGAGCGCGCCCGCCTCGGCGGCGACCGTCTGCGGCGAGGGAGCGACGTTGTTGGGCCCTGAGGCCTTCTTCTGCTTGCTCGGCTTGCCGTTTTCGCCGTTTCCCCTGGTCGTCGTCTGGCTGGGGTTCGATGGCGCGCTGGGCGTCGCCTTCTGCTTGCGCTTGAGCACCACCGTGGGGGCCGTCGGGGCGGATTGCGGGGCACTGCTCGCCTGCGGCGTGGTCGTCGTCGGCGCAGTGCTGGCCGGCGTCGTCGGCGTCGGCGCGGCTGGCGCCGGCGTCGTGGTGGTGGGCGTGCTGCTCGTCGGCGCCGTGGTGGTTTCGGTCGGCGTCGTGGCTTCCGTCGGCGTGGTGGTCGTCGAGGATTGGCCGCCTTCGGATTCCGGCGTGCCGCTGCCCGGTTCTGCGGACGCCGTCGTGCCGGTCGTCCCGGTCGTCCCGGTCGCGCCGAGCGCCGCGCCGGCAAGCGGTCCGCCGAGGCCGGCAGCCGTCAGTCCACCGCCGGCGAGGGCGGACAGCAACGCTCGCAGGGCCCTGCGGCGGGCGCTGTTCACGGGCGGCATACGCGGAAATCAATCATCTTGGGGACGTCCCATGGTCGTGGTCGGCGCAGCTAGCCCACAAACGCGGGGTACGCCCACCGGGATTCTTATCGGCAGAGAACCATGAATCCGTAAAGGATTCGTAATCGCACTGGCAATTTGTGGCGCTCGCGGATTTCATGGCGGACGTTGGCCGGGGGACCGTAGCGGCATACACGGCAGAAGCGCGTCAGCGCGACCGCGCGTGCGTCTTCTGGACGGGACGCCGCACTCCTGCCGTACGTCCAACCGTGGTGGACGGATTCTGCCTTGTATCGGATGGCTCTCGTCCTCTATTGTTGACATTAGCTGGCTCGCGGCATTGACAGAACCGGTGGCGGCGTGGCCGGCCGCAGGGAGAATGGGGATTCCGAGGATGGGCAGAGCGAGCATCAGCGTCGGTCGGACCTGGATCGTGCTTGCGCTGGTCTGCGGCGCCTTGCTGTCGGCTGCGAGCTCCGCGCGCGCGGAGGAGACCGTGAGCCTCACCGAAGCCGGCTTCTCGCCCAACGTGCCCGGTGCTCCGACGAACGCGTTCGGCAGCGCCACGATCGGATCGACGAACGGCGCTGTGCCCTCGCCGATCACCCACGTCGACGTGTACGGCCCGGCGGGGCTGACGCTCAACCTGGAAGGCAGCGGCACGTGCGTGCGGGAAAGGCTCGAACAGCTCGGGGCGCAGGGCTGCCCGGCCGACTCCAAGGCGGGGGTCGGCGGCGGCGAGGGCGTCTACGAGATCGGCGATGAAATCGTCAACGAGAGCTACACGCTGGAATTCTTCCTGGCCGACAACCAGCCGGGGCACGTGTCGATGCTGATCTTCCTGCAGGGCCACTCGCCGGTGTCGATCGAAATCGTGTTCACGGCGAGCGTGATCAACGGCCCGCCGCCGTACGGGCTCGGCTTCAGCGTCGAAGTGCCGCTCATCAAAGTGCTCCCCGAAGCCTCGGACGCCTCCGCGAAGACCGCTTTCCTGACGCTCGGCGCGAAAGACGTGGCCTACTACAGGCAGGTCCACGGCAGGAAGAAGCTGTTCCATGTCAAGGGCATCATCCTTCCCAAGCACTGCCCGCACGGCGGCTGGCCGGTGGCGTCGCAGTTCAGCTTCCAGGACGGCTCGACGGTCTTGGCCAAGCGCACGATCCCATGCCCCAAGTGACGCGCAACGCGATATTCTCCGTCGCGTGGAAACGGTCCTCTCGGTCCTGCAGGTCGCCATCGCGGTGATCCTGATCTTCCTGGTGCTGATGCACTCGGGTAAGGATTCCGGCCTCTCCGGCGCGTTCGGCGTGGGCAGCGGCACGGGCCCGCTGGGCGGCGGTTCGCTCGTCGAGCGCAATCTCAACCGCTGGACGGTGTTCTTCGCGGTGCTGTTCTTCTTGAACGCGTTCGTGCTGCTCAAGCGTCCCTGGGCCTAGAGCCTCTTTCAGCTGAGAGCTCCTCGAGCCGGTTGAGGATCTCGATCGCCTCGGCGCGCAGGTCGGCGTCGATCGCCTGGTAGTCCTCGCGCGAGAGCTTGCCGGTGCGGTAGTCGAGCTCGGCGTCGCGGATCTCGCGGTACTTGGCCTCGCGCGCCGCCTCGAGCTCGTCCCGCCTGCGCGTGTCACGCGCGGCAACGGCAGCCGGCGTCTCGCTACGCGGCTGGCGAGCATCCTCCGGCGCCGCCGCGCCGGCGACCCTGAGCTTGCGCGCGCGGCGCAGCGGCGCGCCGACGACGGCGACGACGAGCGCGAGCAGGGCCAGCGTGAGGATCGCGATCAGAAAGTCCACTCCGAGGGATTATTGGAGGCCTGCCCACTCGCGGCGCGCGTCAGGCGCGCGCGAGGCCCCGCACGGCGCGCGCGCGCGAACGCGCAAACACACGCGCCCGCACCGCGCTCGGCGCCGGCCAGATCGCGATCAGGGCGCCTGTTAGCACGATGAAGCCGCCGAGCCAGATCCACATGACCAGCGGCGAGACCTCGAAGTGGAACTGCGCCTGCGGCGGGTGCTTGAGGTACTCGCGCGCCAGGTATGCGATCGCGACGATCCCGTCTTCGGGCGGCAGCGTGCTGTTGCCGGTCTTGATGATCCGCTCGAGCGCCGGCGCTTCGACATCGGGCTCGATCGCGGCCCAGATGTCGCGGGTGATGCCGCCGTCGAGCGCGACATGGCTGACGGGCTGGCCGCCGATCAGGCTGCCGACCGACCCCTGGCTGGCTTCCTCGGAGGCGTAGAAGCCCTCGCTCGGATACAGCGTCGTGACGTGGCGGCCGCCCTTGGTCACGTCCAGCACCGCCCCCAGAGCCAGCGTCGAGCCGGTGTGTTCCTGGTCGTACTTGGGCGTGATCGTCGCCGTGGGCTTGACGTAGCGGACGTCGTAGGAGCCGACGCGCGTGGACTGGCCGGGCGAGAGGCCGAGCTCGGAGGCGTGCTGGAACGATGAGGAGGCGGCCACGCCGACGAACAGCACGGCGATGCCGATGTGCACGATGTAGCCGCCGTAGCGGCGCCGGTTGCGCCGCACGAGCGCCAGCAGCGCCAGCGGCGCGGCTTCGCCCGCCATCGCCCGCCGTGCGCGCGCGCCGCGAAAGAACTCCTGCCCGATGCTGCCGAACACGAACGCCGCGCAGCAGAACATCACGAGCGCGAGCGGCTTCTGCGTCACGCCGGCGATCTCCAGGATCAGCAGCGCCGTCAGCGCGCTGGCGATCGGCACGAGGAAGTTGCGCCGCGCGTTGGCGAGCGTCGCCCGCCGCCAGGTGATCACCGGCCCGATGCCGCTGAGCAGCACGAGGATCAGCGCCAGCGGCACCGTGTAGCGATCGAACCACGGCGGTCCGACCGACGCTTCCTGCCCGGTCAGCGCCTCGGAGATCAGCGGGAAGTACGTGCCCCAGAAGATCACGAAGCAGAGCGCCACGAGCACGAGGTTGTTCGCCATGAAGGCCGCCTCGCGCGAGAGCCACGAGTCCAGGCGATGCTCCGAGCGCAGCATGTCCCGCCGCGAGACCACTAGATAGATCGACCCGGCGATCAGCACCGCGATCAGGCACACGAACGGCACGCCCAGCGTCTGCCCGCCGAAGGCGTGGATCGAGTTGAGGATCCCGCTGCGCACCAGGAACGTGCCCATGATCGCGAGCGTGCCCGTGGCCAGCACGAGCGAGACGTTCCACACCTTCAGCATGCCGCGCTTCTCCTGGATCATCAGCGAGTGCAGGAACGCCGTGCCGGTCAGCCACGGCATCAGCGAGGCGTTCTCGACGGCGTCCCAGCCCCAGTAGCCGCCCCAGCCGAGCTCAGAGTAGGACCAGCGTGCGCCCAGCAGGATGCCCATCCCCAGGAACAGCCAGGCGGCGAACGCGAAGCGCCGGATCGCTTTGATCCAATCGGCGTCCACGCGACGCGCCAGCAGCGCGCCCATCCCGAACGCCAGCGGGATCGTGCACAGCGTGTAGCCCGAGTACAGCATCGGCGGGTGGATCATCATCGTCGGGAAGCGCAGCAGCGGATCGAGCCCGGCGCCTTCGGCTGGCGCCGGATGCGTGGTTCCAAACGGGTTCGCGTAGAACACCATCAGCGCCACGAAGAAGCCGCCGAAGCCGAGCATGATCGCGGTCGCGTAGGCGGCGACGTCGCGCATGCGCTTGCGCGTGAGGAACAGCGCGAGGCTCGACCACAGCGACATCAGCCATGCCCACAGCAGCAGCGAGCCTTCCTGCGAGGACCACACCGCAGCGGCCCTGTAGAAGGCGGGGGTCGTGCGACTGGAGGTGTCGGCGACCGTGTTGAACGCGAAGTCGTTGCCCAGGAACGCGACCTCGAGCACGATGAAGGCGCAAGTCAGGATCCCGGCGAGCGCGTACACCGACCGCCGTCCGGACTCGGAGAACTCGACGCGTCCCGTGCGCACGCCGTACAGCGACGCGCCGATGCCGTACGCGCACACGAGCAGCGCCAGCAGCAGACACGCGAACCCCAGGCCGGCCATCAGCGTCTGCGCTCCACGCCGGTGCTATCCGCCGCGCGGGAGGGCACTCAGGAGTTCTGGTTCTCGCTCGGCGGAGCGGTCTTGTACTTGGACGGGCACTTGGTGATCAGCGAGTTCTCTTCGCCGATGAAGCGATCGCCCTGCTTCTCGACGCTGACGATCACCTCGCGACCTTCGTGGAACGGGTCGGGCACCACCCCCGTGTACGCGAGCGCCACCTCCGAGCCGCCGCCGGCGCGATCCTCGACGCTGAAGTCGAGCACGGAGCCTTCGCGGTGCACCGAGCCCGCGACGACGGTGCCCGTCAGCTGATAGCTGCGCCCGGGCTGGGCCTGGCGGAGCAGCTGGCTGGGCGTCAGCGCCGGGCTGGCGGCACTGAAGCTCGTGTAGATCAGGGCGCTGGCCAACACCACGGCCACGCTCAGCGCCACAACCAGGCGCACCGTCCGCTTGCGCGAGGGGTTCATCGCCGCGAAGTATCGCAAACCCGCCGTAGCACCAACGTCAGCAGCCGCCGATGACCGTGACGGCACCCGCGCGGACGCGATTGGCGAGGAAATAGTTCTTGCACAGCGAAACCTTTGAGCGTGGATGACGTCCTAAGAGGTAGAGCAGCATGAGAGCGAGCCTCCGACACCCCCTCAGCGAGCCGCGGCATTCGCGCCGGCGCCGGCGCAAGCAGCGTGCGTCGGCGGGCGAGAGCGGGCCCCGATCCACCGAGCCGACGCCGCGCTCTGTCGAGCCCACGCAGCGATCTGTCGGGCCTGCGGAGCGATCCGCCGAGCCCGCGTCGAGGCCGCGCGACCCAGCCGTGACGCGCGTACGCGCGGCCGGCGGCCCCGTGGATCGGGCCTCCTACGGGTGCGCGTGCGGCTACGTGTTCCGCGCCAGCGTCTCGACGACCGTCGTCTGCCCCCACTGCGGCGCCGGCCAGGCCTGGTAGGCAGGGCGCGCGCCGAGCGCACCGACACCCGCGGGAGCCGGCGCGCGCACGTGCTCGCGCGCCCCGCAGACGACGAAGGCCCCGCCTAGACGGGGCCCTCGCCAGCTGTACGGTCTCTGCCGTGCCTAGCTCTTGACCTCGATCACCGGCTGGAAGCCGCCGCCTTCGCCCCAGCACGTTCCGCCGAAGGAGAACGTGTTCAGCGTCGCTGAGCTCCCGCAGTACATCGGGCTCCAGTTGGAGTTCACGAACGGGCCTTCCACGGGGTCAGCGCCCTTGGTCAGCGTGCCTTCCCACGATTCGCTGATCGCCACGTTCAGCGAGTTCTCCGGGCCTTCTTCGCCCGTTGGGTGAGCGCCCCAGGTCTCGGTGTTGTAGGCGAGGCTGACGATCAGCTTCTTGGGCGTCGGCGCCGCAACCGTCAGCGGCTGGAACGTGATCGGCGCCGCCAGGCCGTTGTAGCACGCGTGCGTGGCCTTCTTGCCCGAGCCCGTCGTGTCCAGCCAGGTGCCGGCGAGTTCGCCCTTGCAAAGCGGGCTGGCCGACGGCCTGTAGGGAATCGCGAACGTTTCGGTCTTTTCCGCGATCGGCCCGACCGGTTCGCCGCCCGCGCCCACGCTGTAGAGCTTGAGGGTGATCGGCCAGTTGAACGTGGCGCCGGGCGTGGTCGCGCAGTTGTCGGTCGACCAGCCGCCGCTCTGACAGGTCCAGCTGCTCATCACCGCGGTGACGGTCAGCGGCAGCGCTTTTTTGGGCGAGGTCTTGGTGAGTTCGACCTCGCCGCCGTACTCCGCGGTGGAGGTCGCCTCGAAGCCGATCGATGCGAAGTTGCCAGGCAGAGCCTTGGGGACATTGTCATACAGCACCCCCGCGCTCGCCGCCCCCGCGCCGAGGGCCATCAGACCCACCGCCACGAGCAGCGTCACGGCCAGCGTGCCCAGCCTCTTCGGAATCCTTCCAGTCATGTCTGTCTCCATTCGTCGTTGATCGATACCTTGCACGGCCCGTTCCTTCGCTACGACGACGGAGGCCCCACCATTTGGCGAGGCCTCCGTCGAACGTGCTCTTCTTGGGTTGCGCTCGTGCCTAGTTGGCGCTGACCGCGATCACCGGTTGCGCGCCTTCCCAGAATGCCGAGCAGCCAGCGGGACCGAATGTCCCGGCGGTACCGCTTTCGCAGAACATTTCCGAGTACGTCGAGTTCACGAAAATGTCTTCCGTCGGCTGCGCGCCCAGCGTGAGCGTTTTTTCCGATGGTTCCGCGATCGCCACGTTCAGCGCGTCGTAGTAGCAGCCGCCGCTCGACGTGTTGCATGGGGCTGTCCCGACCGGCGCGGGGCCGTGATCGGTCGTGTTGTAGGAGACGCTGACGATCACCTTCTGGCGGAGTTCGATATGCACCGGTTTGAACGTGATCGCGAACGCCATGCCGTGGTAGCAGCGGCCTGTGGCTGCGTCGTACCACGTGCCTGCTTCATAGTGCAGAGGCACGCAGACGGCGTCGTTCCGCGTCGGGCGGTATGGCATGGCAAAGGTCTTGGTGGTGGAGCCGATCTTCGCGCCGAGCGTGTTGCCCGGGCCCACGTCGTAGAGGTTCAGCGTGACCGGCCACTTGAACTTCTTGTTCGGCTTTGCCGTTTCACACGTGTCCTGGTACACGCCCCCGCTCTGACACGCCCAGCTGCTCATGACGACGGTCACCTTCGGATTCTTGCGGGCCGCACCGGCGAGTTCGACCTCGCCGCCGAGCTCCTGCATCGAGTAAGCCTCGTTGCCATAGGACGCGAAGTTGCCTGGCAGCGGGCTCGGGACGTTGTTGTAGACCACTTCCGACGCGCTCGCCGCGCCCGCGGTCACCGCGATTGCGCCGACTGCCGCGAGCATCGCCACAGCCAGCGTCGCGATTCTCCTTGGAATCCTTCCGTTCATCTCCATCTCCGTTCGCTAGGCCGCGGACCGCGTGGTCCGCGGGCATATGACCCCTCCAGGGTCCTGTTCGGACTCATAAGCCACGGACCGCAAGCTGCTCCCGCACAAGATCCGGCGCGACGCCGGCACCCCACCCCACGATCCCCGTCTTGACGAGACGCTAATCGCAAGTCAAGCCGCTGTCAAGCCTTAGCGACACGGCTGCTCGAATGTCCTGAGCCGCGTGGCGCAGCCCGCGCGCCACGGAGTTACTTGATGTACATCCCCGAGATCGCGCGCGCGATCACCAGCTGCTGAATCTCGGCTGTGCCCTCGAAGATGTCGTAGATCACGCGCGACCTGCATGGTTGAGCCATTTTCCGCACGGTTGAGCCAAACACGCTCCGGCTGAGTCCGCTGGAATCCGGTCCAATCAGGGCTGAACTGGCGCAAGACTGGCGCGAGCTGGGACTCACCCTATAGGCCCGAAGGACGCGCCCTTCGCAGCGCGTTCAACAGATAGCCGCCTGGCCCTGCTGCGCCGCCAAGTATGCGTCGAGCAGACCCGCCGCCTCGCTCTCGTTGCCGGGCATCAGGTGGCCGTACAGGTCCATCGTGACCGCGATCTTGGAGTGCCCCATGTACTCGCTCAGCGCCTTCGCGTTGACGCCGGCAGCGATCATCAGCGAGGCGTAGGTGTGCCGGCACTCATGCAGGGTGATCCTGCTCAGCCCAGCGCCCTCCCACGCCCGGTCTGCGCGTTCGGTCAGCGTCCGGTCGCAGAACGGGACGACCGGGGTGGCGCCGAACAACAGGCCCTCACGCCAGCCGAGCGCGAGCACGTGCTCGGCCAAGTAGGAGCGCAGAGCGCCCGCGATCGGCACCTTGCGATCCTTTCCCGACTTCGTAGCGATCTCCCCCGCCTCAGCGTCCCACCCCCGGCACACCCGGATCACGCCGCCCGGCAGGTCTACGTCTTCGACGTGCAAGGCCATCAGCTCGCCGCGCCGCAGACCCGCGTACATCGCGGTCGCCCACACGCGCCGGTCAGCCGCCGACAGCTCCGCGAGCAGCTTGGCGCACTCGCCCGGCGTAGCGATCCGGTCACGACGGCTGCGCACCCGCGGCAGCTTGAGGCCCGACGTGGGGTTGACGGCCACGACACCTTCCTCGATCGCCTCCCGGTAGATCGCCCTGAGCGGCAACAGCGTGACGCCTACGTTCGACGCGCTGCGACCTTCGGCGACCAGGGGATTGACGAGCAGCTGCTTCAAATCGATCGCGCGAACCTCGGACAGCCGCATCGAGCCGATCGCGGGGTTCACGCGCAGCCGCATCGCGTCCGCGTAGGCCCGTAGAGCGCTCGGCTTGTAAGGGTCTCCCGAGCGTGTCAGGCTGGTGCCGGCACGGGCTCGGGCAAGCCAGGCGTCGGCCGCCTCGGTGACCGTGATCGCCGTCGGAGCAGACATAGAGCCCTTGCGCACCGCAGAGCGGCTGTCATCACGCCACGCGACCGCCGCCGCTTTCGTTGGGAACGTCTTGCGGATCTTCTTCGTATCGCGCTTGCTGTAGACCGACGCCTCCCACGGGCAGTCACAGCGCCCCTTGCGGTTGCAGTTGAGGCCGTGGCGTTGACGCACTCCGGTGGCCATCAGAGATCACTTCCAGACGATGCGGCGGTGTACGGTGCCGATTGCATGGGAGCTGAACCTCCTCTGCCATGCCCCCGGCCGCGCCAACGGTGCGGGGGCGCTTTGTAAGACGCCCGCATCCTACTTCCCCACTCCGACGCTTTCCGCGTGCCGGTCGAGCCAAGCGTGCAACTCGCTGACGGGTATCAGCTTGCGCCGCCCAAGCCGGACAAGGCGCATGTCGGGCTCGATATGCGCGCGCCATGTGTCCCAGGACACGCCCAGCGCTTCGCACGCCTGCTCGACGCTCAGCGCGAGGATGGGTGCGCTCCGTCTTTGGGCGGCAGTGGCCGCCGCTGCACGAGGCGATGTTGGGGCCATCGCGGATATAGACCCCAACTACCTCAAACCGGCCACGCAACTGCGCAGTACCGACGCCATCGCAGGAGCAACCGATCGCCCGCGGCTGTCGCTCGAACGGCCGGACACCGGACTCCGGCTTCGCCGGACTGTAACCGAGCGTGGCGTCGCCAGAGCGCGTCAGCCCGGCGGTGTGCGCCATGCTTCGAGCACGCTGCCCACCGTTGCGCGCACGCGTTCTCGTGCCTGCGATCGGTCGACGCCAGCCATCAGCAGATCGTCGTACTCGCTTTCGCGATGACGCGGGGCGGCAGCCACTGCGAGCGTGATCGCGGTCGGGTCGAGCGCCCGCGCGGAGGCGGTCCGGCCGACGCGACCACTGCCGCGCCTGCCGGTGTGTGAGGCGATCTCCTTCACGCACTCAGGGGGGCAGCCCGGGAACAGCCGGCCGATCTCGTTCGCGAGCTCACGCTCGAAGTCCGCGTCCTCGACGGCACGCCGCTCGCATTCTCGCTGACGACGCCGCAAGCGGGCGTCCTCGTCGGCGAGGCATTCCGCTTCGGCCTGTTCCAGTGCTGGCTCCTCGACGAGCACGCCCTGCCGCTCGTAGCGCCTGCGCGCACGGCTGAAACGCACGACGACGGCGGAGAGCCGGCTGTGCTTGCGCGCCCTGCGCGTCAACGCCGCATCCCCGGCGCCAAGGAAAGTCAGGTGCGCGAGATCCGCGCAGGAAAGACAAAGCGGGCCACCGTCATCCATGATCAGCCAGCCCGCATCTGTGTCTCCGCACGCAGCGCACGTCCACTCCTTCAGCGGCGAGACGACCACAATCTCGGGCCTGTCACGCAACGCGCTCACCGCGCGATCGTAGCCCCCAACCGATGCCTCACGCCGCCGGACGAAGTGGCACGATGGCGCGGTGCCCACGAGAGCTCGCCGCGAGACCAAGGACGTCCACGAGATCGTGCGCGGCCTGCCAGCCGAGGAGCTTCGCGAGATCGTGCGCTCCGCCGTCGATCGCCATCCCGACGTAGAACGCCACGTGTTGCTCGCGGCGGCCCGTAGCGAAGGGGATCTAGGCGAGCTGCGCCGCGAGGTCGACCGTGGGCTGCGCACACGCCGGTTCCTCGACTACCACGAAAGCTCGGGGTGGGCGCGGGCAGCACAGCCGGTGCTCGAGGAGCTACGTCTCGCCGCAGAGAACTCACCCTCGGCTGAGCTTCTCGCTCTCATCGAGCGCGCAGTCGGACACGTCGTGAAGGTGATCATGCACGCCGACGACTCGAACGGGACGATCGGCGATCTCGCGCGCGAGCTACTCGACCTGCACGCGCAGCTGTGCGACGCGCGGGTCGCCGACCCGGTGAAGCTCGCCGAGTGGATGGTGCGCTTCAGCTGCGACGATCAGGACTTCTTCGAGGTCGATCCCGTCCGCTACCGCGAGGCGCTGGGTGAGAGCGGCCTCGCCGCCTACAGGCATGCGATCGGACAGCGCCACACCGACGGCAGGAAGCAGTTCGCGGTGCGGTGGGCACGCGAGCGGCTCGCTGTGCTCGACGGCGACACCGAGGCCGTCGTCGCGCTGCTCGGCGGAGACCTCAGCGCTCCGCACCAGTTCATCGCCGTGTGCGAGGCGATGGCAGAGCTTGAGCGCGAGAACGATGTGCTCGCGTTCGCGCTGCGCGGCATCGCCGAGACGAGCGGCTGGCAGCTCGACAAGCTCTACGACGTCGCCTGCGGCGTGCACGAGCGCGGCGGCGAGCCGGTCGAAGCGCTCGCGCTGCGTCGCCAGCAGCACGAGCGCACACCGTCGGCAAGCACCTACTCGACGCTGCGACGCGCCGCCGAGGCGCTCGATGCCTGGGGACTCGAGCGTGAAGCCGCCAGACGGGCGCTGCGCGAGCGCGATCGCGGCAGCTACGTCGACGCGCTTCTGCAGGAGGGCGACGCTGACACCGCGTGGGTTGTCGCAACCGAGGACCCGACCTGGGATCCGGGCGGCGATCGCCGCGCCCGCCTCGCCCAAGCACGCGAGCCCACACACCCGGACGAGGCGCTCTCCTTGTACATGCTCGTCGCCGGAGAAGAGCTGCTCCAGACAGGCCGCCGCGGATACGCGCGAGCGATAGCGATGCTGAAGCGCGCACGCCGTGCCGCGAGCGCCGCCGGACAGGATCGCTGGTTCTCAGACCAGCTCGTCAACCTGCGCGAGCAACACCGCCGCCGCCCGGCCCTCATCGAGATGCTCGACAAGGCGAAGCTCCCCTGAGTGCTCGCCACATCGAGACGGCCGTGTCTGCCGCTGCTCGTAGCTTGTCTGGGTGGCCGAGAACGATCCGAGCACGACAGATCCCGACGGACGCCTTGTCGTCTTCGACGCCGGCACCCGTCTGCACTTGTCCCTGGGTCGGCCGGAGCTCGTAGACGAGCACGAACTGATCCTCGGCACCGTGGCGCATCCCGACCACCGCATCGATGACACCATCCCGGGCCGCGAGCACTTCTATCGGCGACACGTCGATCCCCGAAGGTGGCTGCGGGTGGTCGTAGACTTCAATGACGAGCCTGCGTGGGTCGTGACCGCACTGGTCCAAGAAAACCCGCCGCGCGGCTGGAAATCATGACCATCACGATCGCCGGCATCCCGTTCGACCATCACCACTACGACGAGCGCGGCGACGTGCTCTACCTCAACGTCGGCGAGCCCCGTCCCGCAGCACGCGGCCTGGAGACGCCCGACGGGCACGCGATCCACTACGACGAGAGCGGCGCGGTTATCGGGTTGACGCTGCTGAACGTCCGGCACACCCTGGAACGCGACGGGCGACTGACGCTCACACTGCCACCGGAGCACCTCGAAGCCGACGCACTCGAACCCATCCTCGCCGCAGCCTGAAATCGTAAGGTCACTCAGCCGGTCTGGTCACCCTTCAGATCGCCGGGCCGGCGACCGCCGCGCCGCGACTGACCGGCAAACGACCAGGTAGCGCACGCGGGCTGCGCCCGCTGTAACCGAGCCTCCCCTCTGGGTCGGCTCTCCACCGACCCAGGCGTCGTGCATGCCGGCCTTGCAGCCCTTCGGGCTGCTCGCTCGCCGTTCGCTGACGCTCACAGGCTCCCGCGGCCGGCGCACACCGCCAAGCCCGGACACACCGCCAAGCCCGGACAGACTACGGGTATGAAATACCGCCGGGCTGTTGTCCGGTCGTGTTCGTAGGGTCGTTTGACCGGGACAGGGGCCTTGTGGGAAGACGCAATGGTGGGGCAGGCCGTCGTGCATTTGGGCTGCGAGCCCGTCAATGACTATATGGCCGCCCCTGCGACTCACCTGGTTGGGCTGAGAGCCCGAATCCGTATTTGTCGCTTGCCCGCCGCGCCTTCCAATCATGGGTTCGATGCTGTGAAGGGAGCGGAAATTGCGGTATTTCGGTGTTGATGTTCACTTGGAGTTCTGCGAGATCGCGGTCGCCGAGGACGGCCGGGTGTCGCAGGTCGGGCGGATCGCGAGCACCCCCGAGGCAATCAGGGAGTTCGCGGCGAGTCTCGGCAGCGAGGACCAGATCGTGCTGGACGCGAGCGGCAGCGTGATGGCGATCGCGCGGATCTTGCGGGAAAGCAACGTCGGCCGGGTCGTGGTTTCCGATGCGGCGCAGACGCGGGCGATCTCGCACGCGCGGGTGAAGTCCGATCGTTTTGACGCGGCGATGCTCGCGCGGCTGCTCTCCTCGGGGATGCTCAGCGAGGTGTGGGTGCCGGACGAGGCGACGCTCGCGTTGCGCCGGCGCGTCGCTCGCCGCGCGGCGCTGATCCGCGCGCGCACCCGGACCAAGAACCAGGTGCATGGCGTAGTGATGCGCTGCCTGCTCGGCCGCCCGCCCGTGAGCGACCTGTTCGGCCGCAAGGGCCGCGTGTGGCTCGCCGAGCAGCAGCTGCCCGAGGAGGAGACCGAGACGGTGCAGGGCGCTCTGCGCCAGATCGACTTCCTGGACGGCGAGATCGCCCAGCTCGATAAGAAGATCGCCGAGCAAGCCCTCGCGTGGCCGGGGCTGTGCAGGCTGTTGACGATCCCGGGTGTGGACATCGGGACCGCGGCGGCGGTGATCGCGGCCGTCGGGGACATCTCCCGCTTCCCAAGTGCTGGCCAGCTCGTCGCCTATCTCGGGTTGGACCCGAAGGTCCGCCAGTCAGGCTCGGAGCCTGCGCGTTATGGGCACATCTCAAAGCGCGGCAACGCGCAGGCCCGCTCGATGCTGGTCGAGGCGGCATGGATCGCGATCCGCAGCCCCGGCCCGCTCAGGGCATTCGGTGAGCGCGTCCGTGCCCGCCGCGGCGCCCAGGTCGCCGCGGTCGCTGTCGCACGCAAGCTCGTCGTGCTGTGCTGGCAGCTGCTCAGCAAGGACGAGGACTACGCGTTCGCTCGCCCGTCGCTGACGCGCCAGAAGACACGCCGGCTGGAACTGACCGCCGGTGCGCCACGCCGCCCACGCCGTCACGACGGGCTGACCGTCTCCCCGACCACAGCGCAACGAGCGGCGGAGCGCGAGCTGCAACACCAGGCCGAGCTCGCCTACCGGCGGCTGGTCGCTGACTGGCGCGCGGCGGCACCGAAGGGTGGTGCGGGCGCGACACCGGGGCGCGCATCCAACAGGCCCTCGAAGGGCAAAGCCGCGCGGCAGGCCACAAGCCCCTGACGCCTGCGCTTCGCTACGTCAGTCACCCGCACCACCACAGATCATCCCACCACGAAGCGCTCGACGCGACCCCGCCGGTCGACGCGGACGCCTGCGCCACAACGCGCCCGCGCGGCACGACAAAAGCCCGTTGCTCCTATGTCAAGTGAGGTTCGCTATTTGCGAGCGTCGGCGGCGGCGAATCAGCATTGTGACGAGCTGGGTTGCGACGGCGAGGAGCCCGACTGTGGTGGGGCCGAACTCGA
>JBEKWH010000044.1:0-23205 GCA_049513255.1 Solirubrobacteraceae bacterium | reverse complement strand
ACCTTCTTCATGGCGGTTCCTCCTGTCCTCGCGGACTTGGTTGGCGCCTGTCACGCTCGCAACGCGAGCGGACGAGGCGGGAGGACCGCCACTCAAAGTTCTACGAGAACCCGGACAACCTCGCACCGCAAAGACCCGCTACCCACTCGCTGCCTGCAGAGCGCGAGCTGACGGCGGCCTGAGCCGGGCGAGCGGCTCAGGTGAGCCGCGCTATGAGCTGCTGGGCGTTCCCGACCGCCAGCGCGTCCCAGTCATTGTTGAAATAGACGAACACCTCGACGCTTTCGCGCCACTCCGCGAGCCGTCGGGCCCAGGTCTCGAGCTCTCCGGCCGAGTAGCTGCCGCTGGCGTCCTTTCGGCCACAGTGCATCCGCACGTACGTCCACGTGGTGGTGAGCTCATGGGCCTGGAACGGTCGTTGCGGATGGTCACCGATCACCAGCGCCGCTCGATGCGCGCGCAGCAGCGCGTAAACCTCATCGGCGAACCAGCTCGCGTGGCGAAACTCGAAGCAGTGTCGCCCGGTAGGTAGCGCGCGCAGCGTATCCGCCAAGCGATCGTCGTCACGCTCGAAGTGGGCCGGCAGCTGCCACAGGATAGGGCCGAGCTTGGGCGTGCCAACGAGGGGCGCGACGGCTTCGTAAAAGCGCTGGACACCCGGCCCGATGTCCCGCAGCTGCTTGACGTGCGTGAGGTAGCGGCTCGCCTTGAGGGCAAACACGAAGTCTGGCGGCGTGTGCAGCGCCCAGCGTGCGACGGCATCGGGCGAGGCGAGTCGGTAGAAGGTGCTGTTGACCTCGACCGTGTCGAAGAGCGTCGCGTAATGCTCGAGCCAGCGGCTCGCGGGTAGGCCGCGCGGATACACGCGCCCACGCCAGTGGGGGTAGTTCCAGCCCGAGCAGCCCACGTGCACTCGCTCCACGCGCACATGATCGCGTTAGGCGGCCCCGCTCGCACCCGTCGGCGTGGAGCGCATCCTGTTCGCGACCGACCACCCGTACCGGCCCGGCCCCGACGGTGGCGTCGAGCACTTCCTTCAGACCGCGGGGCTCGATCGGGCCGACCAGGAGCGGATCGCCGCCGGCAACTGGGATGCGCTCGTGGCCGGCATCCGGCACTGACGCGATACGCCTGCAATGGACGTATCGAGCCAAGCTCGCCGAGCGCGCGAGAACACGACCAGACGCAGCCTCGTAATCTGACGACGTGACGCCAGCGCCTTTCGTTCACCCGCTGCGGGTGCGCTATGCGGAGTGCGACCCACAGCAGATCGTGTTCAACGCCAACTACTTCGCGTACTTCGACGTCGCGATGACGGAGCTCTGGCGCGCAGCAATGGGGCGCTACGCAGCCATGCTCGAGCGGGGCGTCGACATGGTCGTGGCCGAGGCCTCGGCACGGTTCCTGAGCGCGGCGCGCTTCGACGATGAGCTCGAGCTCGAGGTGTCGATCGCACGCCTCGGTAGGACTGCCTGCACGACGCGACATCGTGTGCTGCGCGGCAAGGAGGTACTCGTGGAGGGCGAGATGCGCCACGTGTTCGTCGACGCTGCCTCGCTCGAGAAGCTGACGATCCCGGACTGGCTGCGGGAGGCGCTCGCCCCCTGGGCGACCGGAGGCTAGCCGGCCGCAGCTCGAAGCCCCTCGGCCGCGCCAGCGCCGCCACGCCTTCTCACGAGAGCGACGCCGAGCGTGGCACGACCTTCGCGCCCAACTTGCGCTGCGGCCGGCGAGCGAGTGCGGCTGACCGTCGCATCGCGCAGCCCCGCTACCGGGATACGCTTCCCAGCGAGAGCTGGTTGAGGGACGCGGCGCCGTCGATCGTGATCGCCTGTCCGCTGATCTGAGCGGCCTCCTCGCCCGCCAGGAACGCGACCGCGGCCGCGATCTCCGCGGGCTCGACTGCCCGCCCCGTCGGCAAGGCGTCCAGCATCCGCTCGCGCACCGCTTCGGGCATCGCGAGCACCTGCTCGGTGGCGACGAGGCCCGGAAGGACCGCGTTGACGGTGATCCCGCGCGATGCGTTCTCGCTGGCGAGCGTGCGGACCATTCCCAGCTGCCCGGCCTTTGACGCAGCGTACGCCACCTGCCCGGGCAGCCCGCCCAGCGCGGCGACGCTCGAGACGACCACGATCCGGCCGTAGCCGCGCTCGCGCATCCCGCCGAGGCACGCCTGCACGGTGCGGAAGGCACCGGTCAGGTTGACGTCGATGTCGCGCTGCCACTGCTCGGCGGTCATCCGGTGGGCGGGCGCGATCGTGGTGGTGATGCCCGCGTTGGCGACGCACACGTCGACCTCGAGCGCCGGGAACTCATCGCAGGCGACGTCGAGTGCGATGTCGCAGCCCTCGCGCAGGTCGAGCGTATGGACCTCGAAGCCGTCGGCGGCCAGGCGTCTGGCGATCGCCGCGCCGATCCCCCGTGCGGCCCCGGTGACGAGAGCTTTGCGTACCTCGGTCACAATTGGCTTTCGACGATCATCGAAGGAGGGAACGATGACAGACCGCTGGTTCTCAGAGCAGGAGCTCGCGCAGCTCTCACGGCCGACGATGGACCGCGCGATCGAGGCGATCGACGCCGGCGATCTGGATCAGGCGAGACGCCTGTGCGCCGAGATGAAGCACGAGTGGCAGATGCTGCACGACCTGATGGCAGCCGGCGTGCTGGACCTCGTGTCGTTCATCCAGCAGCGCCTGGGAGATGATGGCGTGGCGGAGGCGTGGACCGAGAGCATGGGCCGCGGCTGGCGCCAGCACCACGACGCGATCGTGGCGCTCGACCGGCGCGAGCTGGTCGGCCTGCTGGCGGCCACGTGGCGCGCCCACTCGTGCTCGGGCGTGGGTCCCAATCCGGGCAGCTTCACAATCGGCGAGGACGAGGAGAAGGTCACGTTCACGATGAACCCGTGCGGCTCGGGCCAGCGCCTGGTTCGCAACGGCGCCTATGAGGGGCTGCCGGACGGCGGCGGCACGCGCGAGGCGCACGACTGGTCGTTCGGGCGCAAGGGCTTCCCGCTGTACTGCACTCACTGCAGCTTCATGAACGAGTCGCTTCCGATCCAGTGGTCCGGCTACCCGCTCTACCCGTCGGACCCGCCAGAGGACTACGCGAAGGACCCGTGTACCTGGTACTGGTACAAGGACCCCGACGCGATCCCCGAGCGCCACTACAGCCGCTACGGCGCGGTCAAGCCGCCGCGGGCTTCGCCACGATGACGTAGTCGGGAGTCGGCTTGCCGGCGCCGGGCGCTTGGCTGTAGTCCCCGGACGCGCCATCGCGCCGCGCGACGACACCGACGCCACAGGTCCCGCACTTGCGACCGTCGCTAGGATGCACACGTGGTCCTATACACATGCCCTGCAGGCACACACGGGGCCAACGTGCCGCTGTTCGCGCACCCGTGCGGGGTCGCAGCGCAGGCGCTCGATCGCGCCGGTCACGCCTACACGGTCAAGACGGTCGGCGGGTTCAAGTCGATCCCGCTGAGCCGCCGCGGCAAGCGCGCGGAGATCATCTCCCTCACCGGCCAGCAGGACGTCCCGGTGCTGGTGCTTGACGACGGCAGCACCGTCCAAGGCTCCGGCGCGATCGTCGCATGGGCTGCGGGCCACAGCGCCACGCAGCCCTGAGGCTCGCTCGTCAGCCGTCGTAGGTGTCGACCGCGAAAGCCGAGAACCCGTGGTCGACGTTCGTGTCGCCGACACCGAAGTTGAACCCGACGCCGGGGCTGCCTGTCGCAAACACGTCATCGGTCGCTGAGATCACCTCGACGCCGTTGATGAAGCCCTTGAGGACGTTGCCTTCGATCGTCGCCTCGACCACGTCTCCGTGCTTGACCCCGCGCTCGGCTCCAAAGAGCTTCTGCAGCGAGGTGAAATCGCCCACGGGCCCGTTCCACCGCACGATCTCGGCGTAACCCTCGTCCGTCTTCAGGCACCGCCAGAACACCTCATACCCCGTGCAGTTGTTGGGCTCGATCACGGAGCGCAGACGGATCTGGACCTCCTGGAAGTACGCGTCCGTGGGATTGCGGCTGTAGACGGTCGCCTTGGCGTGCTGGTCGCTTCCCCAGCTGCCCGCCAGCACCGCTGTCGGATCGTCGTAGTCCCCGATCGGCTCGCCGTCGTCGTGCTGCTCGAGGTTGCCCTGCTCGACGCGACGCTCCGCCACGTCCATCCGCGAGGGTGCACCGTAGACGACGCCGTTCTTGGTCACGACATCGGTCCAGTCGATCCCGTCCGCCTTGCCGTTGAGCCACATTCCGCCCTCTGAGATCGGATTCTCGTCAAGCGGGAAATCCGTGCTGTACGACCTCACCGGTGAGCGGTCCGTCATGGCGTGTTCCTCCTGAGATGGCGTTGGCAGATGAAGCGTTCGGACACGAGATCAGCGGTGCAGGGCGAAGCCGTCGACGCCGACGGTCCGGGCTTCCAGGGAGCCGCGTTCGTCCTCGACGATGTATATCCGCCCGTCACCGGGAGGGCCGAAGGCGACGTTGGTGGGCCAGTTCCCGGGTAGCTTGATCCGACGCCCCACGGAGCCGTCCGTCTCGAGCACGGTGATGTCCCCCTGGCCCAGCACCGCCACCCACAGGCGGCCATCCTCGCTGAACGCCATCCCGTCGGGGCCCTGCAGGCCACTCCCCGTGTAGTCGCGGTCGAGCACGTTGCCGAACAGCTCGCGATCGCCGACCGCCGCGCCGTCCTCGATCCGGTAGCGATAGATGTCACCGGTGTAGGTCTCGTTCACGTAGAGCAGCCCGTCCGGACCGAAGGCGATGCCGTTGGTGAACTGCAGCCCGCGATCGAGGAAGCTCGCCTCGCGGCTCGCCGGGTCGAACCTGACGACGCGGCCGTCGATCGGCAGCTCCTTGCAGTCCTCGCGCGGCCCGTCCTCGCCGAGGAAGTCTCCGACGAGGATGCCGGAGTCGGTCATGTAGATCGCGCCGTCGGGACCGACGCAGACATCGTTCGGCCACAGCAGCGCCAGTCCCTCCACATGGCTCAGCTCGCGCGTGAACTCGCCCGTGAGCTCGAGCCGGATCAGCGCGGGATCGAGCGACTCCGCGACCCACACCGCGCCATCGGCGCTGAGCGCCAGACCGTTCGGGCGTCCGGTCTTGGCGAGCGCACGTCTGCTGCCGTCGGCGCCGATCCGGGTGACCGTGCCGCGCTTGACGTCGAGCTCGGTGACGAGCCACGTGCCGTCGGCGAGCAGCAACGGCCCCTCGGGCTGCGCAAGGTCTGAGGTGAGGATCATGGGGTCGGTACTCATCAGATCACCAGTCGAGCCGATCATGTCATAACTGCGCAGGTCGTGTCAACGGGGAATCGCGGCTACGGCGCGCCCTCGGGCAGCACCTGACCGCCGTCGAGAACCAGCGTCTGCCCGGTGATGTACCCGGCCTCCTCGGACGCGAGGAAGCGCACCGCCCAGCCGAGATCCTCGGGCTCGGCGAGCCGGCCCATCGGGATCGCGCGCAGGATCTGCTCCTTGTAGGCCGGCTCGAGCGCCTCGAAGCCGGCGGTACGGACGTTGCCCGGCAGGATCGCGTTGATCGTGATGTGCTCGCCCACCACCTCGAGCGCGAGACCGCGCATCAGCCCGAGCATCGCGGCCTTGGACGCGCCGTAGCCGGCGAAGCCCGCGGCGCCGACGAGGTTGCCGGTGATCGACGAGGTCAGCACCACTCTGCCATAGCGCCGCTGGCGCATCGCGGGCAGGCACGCCTGGATCGAGTGAAGCGCGCCCTTGAGGTTGACGTCCATGATCCGGTCCAGCAGCTCGTCCTCGATCTCGGCGACCGTCGCCTGCGGATAGATCCCCGCGTTTGCCGCGAGAATGTCGATTCGCCCCCAGCGATCGAGTGTCGCCGCGGCCATCTCCTCGACGGCCCCGCGATCGACGACGTCGACCTCGATCGCGATCGCCTCGAGCCCCTGGCCGTGCAGCTCCTGCACCAGCCGTCCGGCGGCGGTCGCGTCGGTGTCGGCGACGACGACGCGAGCGTGCTCCCGCGCGAGCACCGCGGCGATGCCGGCGCCGATGCCGCTGGCGCCGCCGGTGACGACCGCGACACGGCCCTCGAGGCTCCTCATGGTGCGCTGCCCGCGGTTTCGCTCCCGTAGCGGCCCAGCACCGGCCACACGTCGATCACGCGCCCGTCCTCGACGACGTAGTAGCAGTCGTAGAAGTTGACGGTGGTCGGCGAGTAGCCGGGCATCAATCGCACCGTGTCGCCGACCGCCAGCTGCGGCTCATCGTCGAGCTCGATCGCGGTGTGCTCCTCGTGGATGAAGTACTCGCCGTGTTCGAAGCGAATCGCGCCGCGCACACCGACCAGCTCCGGGGGCGTGCGGTCGATCCCGATCGACTTGCGCCCGCAGTCGAGCACGGCCATCGCGCCGCTGCGCGAGATGATCGTCGCCAGCACGGTGAGCGCGGGCTCGAAGCCGGGCACGAGGTTGCGATGGAAGGCGTCCGAGAAGATGTAGGACCCGGCGTGGATCTCGGTGATGCGCGGATTGGCTCCCGTGATGTCCCACGTCCCCAGCCCGCCCGCCGCGACGATCTCCGTGCTCAGCCCGTGGGCCTCGAGCTCGTCGGCCAGCTCCAGCAGCGCCGCGTTGGCAGCCTGCGCCTTGCGCACGCGCTCGGCCCTGTCGGGCTCGAGCATGCAATGCCCCTCATAGCCGAACGGGCCGCGCAGGCGCACCCCTGGTGCGCGCTCGACGTATTCGGCCAGCTCGACGGCCGCCGCAACGGAGCGCACGCCGGCGCGGTGCAGGCCGACGTCGAGCTCGACGAGGATCCCGACCTCGCTGCCGGCCTTCTGCGCGGCGGCGGAGATCTGCTCGACGTTGCCGGCGTCGTCCACCAGCGTGATTACCTCTCCGATGCTCGCCAGGCGCGCCAGCTCCGCCACCTTGCGCGGGCCGACGACCTGGTTGGCGATCAAGACCTCCGCGATGCCAGCCTCGATCATCGCCGCCGCCTCCCACACGGTCGCGGTCGTCAGGCCGATCGCCCCGGCGTCGATCTGCATCTGCCCGAGGATCGGGCTCTTGTGGATCTTCGCGTGCGGGCGCAGCGCCGCCGGCACGCTCGACATGCGCCGCGCCATCTCCGCGATGTTGGCGCGCACCTTGGGCAGGTCCAGGATCAGCGCCGGTGTCGGCGCGTCGCGGACATCGGCGCCGATGAGCTGGCGCGCGTGGGCGAGGTTGGGGAGCTCCGTCATCGTCAGCTTCAGCCTCCCACGTCACCGACCGCCGCCGGCGTGTGCGCCTCCGCGGCTCGCGCCAGCACGTGACATGCCGAGACATGTCCGCCGCGCAGCGACGGAACCTCGACCGCGGGAGGATCGACGCGGGAGCAGACGTCCTCGGCCAGCGGGCAGCGCGTGTGGAAGCGGCAGCCAGAGGGGATCGAGTACGGCGAGGGCGTCTCCGTGCGCACCGCGGGCTTGCGCACGCGCGTGCCGTCGATGCGCGGGTGCGCTTCCAGCAGCGCGCGCGTGTAGGGGTGGCGCGGGTTGGCGAACACGTCGGCGGTCGCCCCGGTCTCGACGATCCGTCCGAGATACATGATCGCCACGCGGTCGGCCAGGCGCGAGATCACCGCGAGCTGATGGGCGATGAAGATCATCGTCAGCCCGAGGTCGCTGCGGATCTGCTCGAGTAGCGACAGCAGCTGCGCCTGGATCGAGACGTCGAGCGCGCTGACGGCCTCATCGGCGATCAGCAGCCTCGGCTTGACCGCGAGCGATCTGGCGATCGCGATGCGCTGGCGCTGGCCGCCGGAGAACTCGTGCGGGTAGCGCCGCACGGTCTCGGGCCTGATCCCGACCCTTTCGAGCAGCTCCGTCGCGTAGTCCTCCTCCTCGCCGCGCTCGATCAGGCCGTGCACGCGCGCCGGCTCGGCGACCGCCGCGCCGATGCGAAGGCGGGGATTCAACGACGTGTACGGATCCTGGAAGACCATCTGGATCGAGCGCCTCAGTCCGCGCAGCTCGGCGCCGGCAGCGGACAGCATGTCCGTGCCTTCGAACATCACCGAGCCCGCGTCGGGCTCGTGCAGCCGCACGATGCAGCGCGCGAGCGTCGACTTGCCGCTGCCCGACTCGCCGACGACCCCGAGCGTCTCGCCCGGGAGCAGCGAGAAGCCGACACCGTCCAGCGCCGTCAGGGTCGCGGGCGGCCGGCGTCGCAGCTTGTCCACGACCGCGTGCCTGTCGACGAAGCGCTTGGTCAACCCGGAGACGGCGAGCAGGGGCTCGGCGGCACTCATACGGCCACCTCCGCGAACGGGCAGGCGCAGCCGTGCCCGGCCAGGTCCGCGTCGAGCGTCACCGGCAACGACCGGCACTCGGGACGGCTGAGCTCACAGCGCGGCTGAAACGGGCACCCTGGAGGCAGGTCCGCGAGGTTGGGCGGCTGTCCCGGGATCGGCGCCGGCGGCGGCTCGTCGGAGATCTCGAGCGAGGGCATCGCCTTGATCAGCCCGCGCGTGTACGGATGGCGCGGGCTGCTCATCACCGCCTCGCGCACGCCGGCCTCGAGCATGCGACCGGCGTACATCACGACCACCTCGTCGCACGTCTCGGAGATGACGCCGAGGTCGTGCGAGACGAGCACGATCGCCATGCCGTTCTCCTGCTGGAACGCCTTCAACAGCGACAGGATCTGCTCCTGGATGGTGACGTCGAGCGCGGTCGTCGGCTCGTCGGCGAGCAGCAGCTTGGGCCTGGTGGAGATCGCGATCGCGATCATCACCCGCTGGCGCATGCCGCCCGAGAGCTGATGCGGGTAGGAGCGCAGGCGCCGCTCCGGCGAGGGCACGCCGACCCTGTCGAGCAGCTCGACGGCCCGCCTGCGCGCATCGTCCCTGCCCATTCCGCCGCGCTTGCGCAGCGTCTCGATCAGCTGGTCGCCGACCGTGAACACCGGGTTCAGGCACGCGGTCGGGTCCTGGAAGATCATCGAGATCTCGATCCCGCGCACGGCTGCGAGCCGCTGCTTGGAGGCGCCGCGCAGATCCTCGCCCAGCCAGCGGATCTCGCCGGCGAGGATCTCGCCTGGATAGGGCACGAGGCCGAGCAGCGAGCGCAGCGTGACGCTCTTGCCGCAGCCCGACTCCCCCACCAGGCCGACGGTTCGCCCGGCGGCGACCTGGAAGTCGATCCGGTCCGCCGCCAGCAGCAGGCCCTCGCCGGCGGGGAAGCCGATCGTCAGATCGCGCACGTCGAGCAGCTCGGCACCGGCGTGAATCTCCGTGCCCGGAGCGCTCATCCCGACCCCGTCAGCGTGAAGTCGCGTCCGAAGCGGTCGGCGATGCCGTCGCCGATCAGGCTGAAGCCGACGCCCGTCAGCACGATCACGAGCCCGGGGAGGGTCGCCACCCACCACGACGTCAGCAGCACGTTCTGGCCTTCGGCGACCAGCGCGCCCCACTCCGGCGTCGGCGGCGAGACGCCGAGGCCGAGGTAGGACAGCGACGACAGCAGCAGGATGTTGAGCACGATGTCCGCCATCGAGAAGACGATGCTCGCGCGCAGCACGTTCGGCAGCGCGTGACGCAGCACGATTCGGGGCGTCGAGTAGCCGAGGATCTGCGCCGCGAGGATGTACTCGCGCTGGCGCTCGACGAGCATCTCGCCGCGCGTCAGGCGCGCATACAGCGCCCACCCCACGGCGAACACGCCGACGTAGGCCCCGGTCAGGCCGGGGCCCTCGATCGTGACGATCGCGAGGATCAGGACGATGAACGGGAAGGCCACCACGGTGTCGACGAAGCGGTTCACGACCGTGTCGAGCCAGCCGCCCCGGTAGCCGGCCAGGGCGCCGACGAGCGCGCCGAAGAAGAACGGGATGATCGTCGTGACGAACGCGAACGTGAGATCGATCCGCGCGCCGTAGATCACTCGGGTCAAGATGTCGCGTCCGAGCGTGTCGGTCCCGAACGGATGGTGCAGCGACGGAGCTTGCAGCGCCTGTGCGAGGTTCTGCTGGTCCGGCTTGACGAAGCCCAGCAGCGGCGCGGCGGCCGCGATCAGCACGATCGCGCCGATGATCGCCATGCCGAGCCACAGGGTCACTTTCGCCCAGCGCCGCTCGCTCGCGGCCCGCCGCCGCAGCCGCGCCGCCACCATGTTGCCGAGCGGGCCCGGCAGCCCGACCGCGACCGGATCGGCTGGCGCCTGAGCGCTCACAGCCGCACCCGCGGGTCGAGCACCGCATACAAGAGATCCGTCAACAAGTTGATCGCCACGACCGCCACGCCGAACACGAGCGTGAGCGCCTGGATCGTCGGATAGTCGCGGGTCGCGATCGAGGACACCAGCTCGCTCCCGAGCCCGGGCAGCGCGAACACGTTTTCGATGATCACGAGCCCCGAGAGCAGGAACCCGATGTTGAGGCCGAGGACCGTCACGGTCGAGACCAGCGAGTTGCGCAGCACGTGCTTGAGCACGATCCGAGGCGCGCTCAGACCCCGCGCCTTGGCCGCCTCGACGAACTCGGCGCCGAGCGTCTCGATGATTCCCACCCGCAGCGTGCGCAGCAGGATCGGAGCGAGGTACAAGCCGACGGTGACCGCGGGCAGCGTGAGGCCGCGCAGGTGACCGACAAGTCCTTCGCCATAGCCGGAGGTCGGCAGAAGACGGAGGTTGAGGCTGAAGGCGAGGATCAGCAGCAGGCCGAGCAGGAACGACGGCATCGCGAAGGTGACCATCGAGAACAGGCGGATCGCGTGGTCCGCCGCGCGATTGCGACGCAGCGCCGATGCGACCGCGAGCGGCACGGCGACCACGATCGAGACCAGGACCGAGCACAGCAGCAGGAAGGCCGTCACCGGGATCCGCTCGCCCAGCAGCGAGCCGACGGTCGTTTTCTGCGTGATCGATTCGCCGAAGCTGAGCGTCAGCGCGCCCTTGACGAAGTCGAAATACTGCGTGGGCAGCGGGCGATCCAGGCCCAGCTGCTTGTTCAGCGTCGCCACCGCGGCGGGGGTCGCCCGCGCGCCGAGCAGGATCTTGGCCGGTTCCCCCGGAACCAGGTGGATGATGACAAACGCCGCCAAGGTGATCCCGATCAGGACCGGAACCGCCTGGGCGGCGCGTCGGAGCAGATAGGTGCCCACAGGGTTACTTCGCCAACCACACCTGGCGCAGCGGCCACCAGCCAATCGGATAGGTCTGGAAGTCCTTCACGTTGGAGCGCACGCCGGTCACCGACTTCGTGAAGAACAGCGGCACCGCGGGGGCGTCTTCCATCGCGATCTGCTGCACTTCGGCGAAGTCCTTCGCTCGCTGTTCTTCGCTGAGCGTGCTGCCGGCTTCCGCGAGCAGCTTGTTGACCTTCGGGTTGTTGTAGTAGGTCCCGAGCGAGTGCAGCCCGGCTTCGGGGTTGAGCGTGAGGCCGGCGATCTCGTCGTCGGAGAGCGTGTCGCTGGACAGCGTGCCGCCTTCGAAGGTGGCTGCCATGCCGCCCTTGCCTTCGAACCAGCCTGACTCCAGCGCTCCCACTTCGCGCTGCACGATATCCACGTTGACTCCGATCTTGGCCCATTCAGCCTTCAGGACCTCGGCGATCTGCTGCTCGACCGGGTCGCCGGAGGGGATCAGCAGTTCTAGCTTGAAGCCCTTGGAGCCGCTCGATTCGGACATCAGCGTCTTTGCCTTTTCGAGATCGAACGGGTACGCCTTGACCGACGCGTCCCAGTACTTCAGCGGCGGGATCATGCTGTTCGCGATCTGGGCGTTGCCGTACAGGACCGTCTTCAGGATCTCTTCCTTGGGAGTCGCGTAGTTCAGCGCCTGCCTGACCTTGACGTCTCCGAGCGGCGGCTTGGTCGTGTTGAGGAAGATCGACTGCCAGCTCAGCGCCTTGGCGACTTCGACGGAGATCCCTTCCGTGCCGTTGAGCGAGGCGACCTGGTTGTAGGGGATCGCGGCGGCGACGTCGGTTTCTCCCGAGCGAAGCTTCAGCACGCGCGTGTTGGCGTCGGGCACGTATTCGAAGACGACGCCGTCGAGCAGCGGCTGACCCGCGCGCCAGTAGTGCGGGTTGCGCGCCAGCACGGTTTTCTGGCCGCGCACGTATTCGGTCAGCATGAACGGGCCAGAGCCCACCGGATGTTCGGAGAACGCCTTGTCGCCGATCTTTTCGACGACCTTCTTGGGCTCGATCGAGGAGGCGAACATCGCGACATCGTCGAGCAGCGCGCCGTTGACGTGCTTGAGGTGGATGATCGCGGTATGCGGGTCCACCACCTGGACGTCCTTGATCGCTTCGCCCAGCGCCGGGTAGCTGACGTTGATCTTGGGGTTGGCGAAGCGTTCGATCGAGAACTTCACGTCTTCGGCGGTGACGGGTTCCCCGTTCGAGAAGGACGCTTCACGCAGATGGAACGTCCAGCTGAGGCCGTCCGCTGATTTTTCCCAGGACGACGCGAGACCGGGTTCGACTTCGCTGCCCTGGCCCATCTCGACGAGCTGATCGAAGATCTGGGTGATGATGAAGATCGAGCCGTTGCTCGGCGCGTTGATCGGGTTCAGGCCCACGTCCGCGTCTTCGGCGCGCGCAAACTTGAGAACGCCCCCCTGGACCGGCGTGCCCGCTTCGCTTGCCGAGCTTGTGCTGCCGCTGCTACTGCTGCTGCTTCCACACGCCGCCAGGAGCGCGCTCACGAGCAGCAGCGCGGGCAGCGCCGCGATCCGCGGGAGGAGACGGTGAGATGACCGACCGGGTGAGGCACTGCGGACACCGATAGAGCGTCGCATCAAGGCGTGTCCCCTCTTTCTATTTCGCGGCTTATCCAGTACGCCTGATTATCTGGTCATCCTACCAGATGATTTCCGAATATGCAATGGTGGTCCGATCACCTGGTGAGTGCCGTTTCGACCCTGTCCAAGCCGATCAGGTGGGTCCGATTGGAGGAATCCAACCGTTGGATCGGGTCACGTCCTCGTCCTGGCGGAACTCGGTCACCTCAACGGGGACGCCGCATGGAGGGTCCCCCGCGACGAACGCGGATGCGCGACCGCGGCCGCTGCCCAAGGCCGGCGGCAGCGAGCCCTCGGGCGCGAGCGCCGCGGCGCCGGCGGGGACGTCGTCGACACCGAAGCAGATGTGATGCAGGCCCTCCCCGTGCTCGGCCAGGAACTCGGCGATCGGGCTCGTCTGGTCGAGCGGCTCGACCAGCTGGATGAAGGCGTTGCCGCAGTCGATGTAGGTGAGCCGAACGTGTGGACGCTCGAGCTCCTCGCTGGAGATGACCGACAGCCCGTAGCCGGCTCCGAAGCGCGCGAGCGCGGCCTGCGTGTCGCGGACCGCGATCGCCACATGGTCGAGCCGGCGGATCGGCGTCACGCGAGCCTCGCGAAGATGTCGATCTTGGCTGCCGCCGCGGCCTCGACCGCGGCCATCTGGCGATCGTGCAGCGCGAGCATGTCGTAGCCCTCGAGCGTCTGCTCGAGAGCCTCGCTGGTCGCGAGCAGGTACGCCTGGCGCAGCTCGAGGTTGACGTTGACCTTGGTGATCCCCAGCTCGATCGCCCGCGAGATGTCCTCAGCGGCGAGCCCGGAGGCGCCGTGCAGGGAGAGGTGCACCCCGGTCGCCTCGCGGATCTCGGTCAGCCGCTGCCAATCGAGTCGTGGCGGCTCGGCGTACGTACCGTGAACGTTGCCGATCGAGACAGCCAGGCAGCTGGCCCCGGTCTCCGCGACGAAGCGTCCGACCATTGTCGGGTCGGTGAGGCCGCCGGCAGCGCTCGCCCGGGCGACATCCTCGCCGCCCGCGAGGTGACCGAGCTCGCCCTCGACCTGCGCCCCGCTCGCGGCGAGCAGCTCGCGCGCGGCGCACACCAGCGCGACATTGCTGTCGAACTCGAGCTTGGAGCCGTCGGCCATGACCGCGCCGCATCCGAGCCGCGCGGCGTGCTCGATCAGCCCGAGATCGGCGACGTGGTCGAGCTGAACGCAGACCGGCACCGCGGCGCGCCGCGCGCACGCATGCAGGGCGTCGATCAGCGCCGGCCCGCCGGCCCTGGCGAAGGCGCCACGGCTGACCAGCAGGATCACCGGGCGTTCGCGCGACTCCGCCGCGCTCAGCACGGCCGTGGCCGCCTCGAGGTCGTAGGCGGTGAAGGCGCCGACCGCCCGTCCCGAGCCGGGCTCGCCGAGCACCTGCGAGAACGACGCGATCACGACGGCGCCGCGATCTGCTCGACGAGCTCGGCGAGCGCGTCGTCGCCGCCGACGTTCCCCGGGAACACGACGAACGACATGCCCGTGCGCTCAGGCGTGTCGACGCTCCACAGCGAGATCCCGTCTCGCAGGGGGCCGAGCACCTCGGCCAGCTCGCTCTGCAAGCCCTCGCGGAGATTCACGGCCGAGGTGATGCCACCCTTGGACACGACGACGTCGGCGTGCTCGCGAACCCGCGCGAGAATCGCTGCCAGGCCCGACGCGATCGCCGCGCCCGCCTGCGGCCGGTCAGCGCTCGCCAGCACTGCGCGCGAAGTCGCCACCACTGCCAAGCCGCCAGCGTCCAGGCGCTCGGTGGCAGCCGCCGCGGCAAGCGCGATCTCCTCCGCGCCGCGCCCGTTGACAAGTCGCTCCGGGCGCACCCAGACGACGCTCTCGGGCCGCTGCCGGGCCAACGCCTCGAGCTGCCGGGTGCTTCTCTGCACGTGCGAGCCGCACAGCACCAGAACCGCCGACTGCGACCGCGGCAGCGGCTGGTAGCCCGCGGCGGCCGCGCCGGAGAGAATCCCGACGAGGGCTGGGGCGCTGCGGACGGCGACGTCCGCGCCCGCCCGCTCGGCCTCGCGCAGGCCGGCCGCCACGATCTCGAGGTCGGCGTCCGCGACGCTGTCGACGGCGAGCACTGCCGGAGCACGGCGTGCCGAGAGCTCGACGAGCGCATCTGCCACCGCCCGCGGCCCTTCGCCGCGAAGCTGCTGGAGTTGCAGCTCGCGCCCGGCGGCGGCGGGAAAGAAGCCGCCGGAGCGTTCCTGTGCCCACACGAGCAGGCGCGCGCTGGCGTAGGCGAAATCGGGGTCGCGCGCGTACTCGGTGCGCTCAAGCGTTGTCCGCTCGCCGTCCTGCTCGAGATAGTGGACGCCTCCTTCGGTGACGCGACCGGCGGCGGGCAGCGCGGGCACGAGCATCAGCACCGGCGTGCGACCGGGGAAGACGGCGTCGCGCAGGCCGACGTACTCGGGCAGCAGGTGTGCCCGCAGCGTGCTGTCACCGCGCAGGACGACCCGCGAGCCGGGGAACGCCGCCGCGGCAGCGGCAGCGGCCTCACCGGTGACGACCCGCGCCCGATCCGCCGAAAGCGCGCGGGTATTGGTCAGCAGATGCACAGCGGGCGGCTTCGTCTCCGCCACCGCGGCGAGCAGCTCCGCGCCCCATTCCAGGGCCACCGGCACGCCGGCCTGCGCCTGCGCGCCGGTCGGGTCATCGTCGAGCACGATCAGGGGAGCATCCGCGCTCATCAGTTACGCCGCCGCGACCGCGTCGCCCGGGCCGGCCCCCGGATGCTCCGCCAGCTTCGCGGCGACGTCGAGGATCATGTCCTCCTGTCCGACGACGGCCTTGCGCCGGCCGAGCTCGAGGATGATCTCCCGCGGATCGACGCCGAAGCGCTCGCCGGCGCGCACCGCGTGCAGCAGGAAGCTCGCCGGCACCCCGGCGTAGCCGAGCGTCCCCGTGAGACGATCGATCACGATCGGCCCCGGCATCAGCTCCACCCGCACATAGGAGTCGGCCACGTCCTGGAGCTCGAGCAGATCGACCCCGGTCTCGTAGCCGAGGCGCCCGAGGACGGCCACCAGCGGCTCGGCCTGGCAGTTTCCGGCGCCTGCCCCCATTCCGGCCAGCGTCACGTCGACGAGCGAGGCGCCCTCTTCGACCGCGGCGACGCTGTTGGCCACGGCGAGCGAGAGGTTGTTGTGCTCGTGAATGCCGATCTCGACATCGTTGGGCAGCGCCCCGCGCAGCGCCGCGACGGCGGCGCGCACGTCGTCGCGCATCATCGCACCCGCGGAATCGACCAGGTAGACGGCTTCGCCGCCGGCATCGGCGACGATCCGGGCGTTCTCGGCGATCCTGCTCGGCGCGGCGATGTGAGCCATGTTGAGATGGCTGTGCGCGGCCATCCCCAGCTCGCGGGCGAGACCGATGTGCTGCACGCCGATGTCGGCCTCGGTGCACACGGTCGAGACCCTGACCACCGACGCGCCGGCGTCGTGGGCGGCGCGGAGGTCCTCCTTCGTGCCGATTCCCGGCAGCAGCGCGGTCGCGATGCGGCTGCGGGCGACGACGGCGGCGACCGCCGCGATCAGCTCCGGATCCGGATACGCGGGAAAGCCGTACTGGCGCGAGGCGGCCCCGAGCCCATCGCCGTGGCCGACCGCGACAGCCCACACACCGGCGCGGTCGAGCGCCCGGCCGACCGTCGCGACCTGCTCCGGTGTGAAGCGGTGGGCGACCGAGTGCGAGCCGTCGCGCACGGTCGTATCGACGATCTTCACCGCGCGGCGCTCGCTCATCCCGTCACCCGCGCGTCGGCGAACAACTCGGCGACACGCACCGCCGCCGAGGTCATGATGTCGAGGTTGCCCGCGTACTCCGGCAGGTAGTCGCCGGCGCCCGTCACCTCCAGCAGGACCGTGACCGTGCCGTCTGCAAGCAGCGGCTTGGCGGTCAACCGATAGCCCGGGACGTAGCTGCAGACGGCGGCGACGGTGGCGGCGATCTCCTCTGCCACGACGTCCAGCTCGACCTCGCCGACGTCGGCGAAGACCGCGTTGCGCATGACGACCGGCGGATCGGCCGGGTTGAGCAGGACGATCGCCTTGCCCCGCCGGGCGCCGCCGACGCTCTCCAGCGCGCGCGCGGTGGCGACCGTGAACTCGTCGATGTTCTGGCGCGTGCCCGGACCGGCGGACCGGGAGGAGATCGTCGAGACGATCTCGGCGTAGGCGACCGGCGCGACGCGCGAGATCGCGGCGACGATCGGCACTGTCGCCTGCGCGCCGCAGGTGACCAGGTTCACGTCGGGCGCGCCGAGATGCTGGCTCAGGTTGACGATCGGGATCACCGCGGGCCCAAGCGCCGCCGGGGTCAGGTCCACGGAGCGGATGCCGCGCTCGGCCAGCATCCGCGCATGCTCGGCGTGCGCCTTCGCCGAAGTCGCGTCGAACACCAGCTCCAGGTCCTCGACGTGCGCCAGCATGTCGGCGAGTCCGCCCGCAGTCGTCCAGTGCCCGAGCGCGGCGGCGCGCGCAAGCCCGTCGGAGTCCGGGTCGATGCCCGCGACGCCGCCGAGATCGAGCGCCGGGGAGCGGTCGATCTTGAGCATCAGATCGGTGCCGATGTTGCCGGAGCCGGCGATGCCGACTCGCATTGGCCGCTGCTCAACGCGCATTTCCGTCATGCCTCCCCCTCGACCAGGGCAGCCGCGGGAAGCGGTCGAGCGCGAACGGCTCGAGCACCTCCGGACGCCGGCCGGTTGCGATGAACTCCGCCATCGCCTCGCCGGCGGGCGGTCCGAGCGTCATCCCTTGCATCGCGTAGCCAGTTGCGACATAGACGTTCGCGAACGGCGCAACCACGTCGACGACCGGCAGGCCGTCCGGCGCGATCGGGCGCAGCCCCGCCCACTCACAGCGGACACCCGGCTCGGCCCAGTCGAGGAACGAGTCGCGAGCGCCGGCGATCGTGGCATCGAGCCGCCGCCGGTCCAGGTGCAGGTTGACGCCGCTGAACTCCATCGTCCCGCCGATTCGCAGGCCCTCGCCGAAGGGCGTGCAGCCGACGTGGATGTCGGCCAGCAGGATCGCGTGCTTCGGGACGACAGACGGGGAGACCAGGAAGCTGTAGCCCTTGCCGGCCTGAACCGGCAGGTTGACCCCGAGCAGCGCCGCCAGGCGCGGCGTCCACGAGCCCGCCGCGAGGACCACCGATTCGGCCTCGCGATCTCCGGCGGCGGTGCGCAGCGCGGCGACGCGCGTCCCCCTGACGATGAAGTCGAGCACCTCCGCGCCCTCGAGGATCTCGACGCCGATCCCCCGCGCCGCGGCGGCAAGCGCGCGGTTGAACGACTCGGGGCGCACGTGCCAGTGCTGCGGCACCACGAACCCGGCCCGCACCTCAGGCGCCAGCGCGGGCTCGACCTTGCGCAGCTCCTCATCGAGCAGGATCTCATCCGGCAGCTCGTAGCCGAACTCCCGCATCGGCGCCAGCTTGGCCAGCTCGGCTCGTAGCTGCGTCGGATCGCGCGAGGCCATCAACATCCCCTGGCGGTGAAGCTCGAACTCGAGCCCGTCATCGACCATCGCGTCGACCAGGTCGAAGACCCGCGCTCCGAGCGCCGCCAGCGCTTGCAGACCGTGCCGGTATGCGCGCTCGTTGCAATACGACCAGAAGCGCATCAGCCACGGAGAGAGCTCGCCGAGCTTGGCGGGCTTGAAGTACAGCGACGAGTCGCGGTTCATCAGCGCCCGCATGCCCATCAGCGTCAGGCCCGGCTCGGGCAGCGGCCCTGCCTGCGCGGGGCACAGCCAGCCGCCGTTGCCGGCCGATGCGCCGCTGCCGATCCTGTTCGACTCGACGACGGTCACCTCGGCGCCGCGCTTGGCCAGGTAGTAGGCGGTGCAAAGTCCCGCAACGCCGGCGCCGACGACGATCGTGCGCTGTCCCTCACTCACGAGGGGACACCCGCCGTCACCTGCACCTCAATCAGCATCCCCTCGACGGCGAACGCGCTCACGAGCGTCGTGCGTGCGGGCGGCGAGGATGGGAAGCGTTCCGCGAAGATGCGGTTCCAGGCCGCGAAGTGCCCGCCGTCGGCGAGATAGCACTCAACCCGCAGGATGTGCTCCATGGCGGAGCCGCCGGCCTCGAGAACCGCGGCGACGTCGTCGAGCACGATCCGGGCCTGGGTCTCGAAGTCATCGGAGCGCACCTGGAACGTCGCCGGATCGACCGCCGCGCGCCCTGACAGGAACAGCAGATCGCCCCAACGCATCGCGTCAGCCATCAGCGGGCGTGCGGCCGTGGGCGTCGTCCCCGCCCGGGTGATCGATTCGGCGCTGCTCGGCAATGCCGCTCCTCTACTGGACTGATGACCTGATAAGCCGGTTATAACATCATTGCTCTCAGCTTGTCAAGCAGGCACGACCGCCCAGCACACGCCCGCAGACGCCCAGCACACGCCCGCAGACGCCGAGCAGCCGGCAGGCGCGAGCCGATGGCCGGACAATTCGGAGGCCGTGGGACGCGGGGCGGGTTGGGTCAGGCCGCGCCGACGTCGCGGTAGTGCTCGCCGACCGCGAGGATGTGATCGCGCATCCGCGAGGCGGCCAGCTCAGGGTCCGAGGCCGCGATCGCGTCGTAGATCAGGGAGTGCTCTTCAATGTCCCAATGGCGGAAGTCGTCGCGTTCGTACAGCTCGCCGGCGCGCTCGAGCATCAGCTGCACGAACGAGCCGATCACCCCGGAGAGGACCTCGTTGTGGGCGGCGTCGGCGACGGCGATGTTGAATTGCGTGGCCGGCTCCAGCGCCTCCTCGGCAGGGGCGCCACCCTGCGACTTGAGCGCCTCGATGGTCTCGGCGATGCGCTGGAGATCGGCTTCGGTACGCCGTTCTGCGGCCAGCCTGGCGACCTCGACCTCGACCACCAGCCGCGCCTCGATGAAGTCGCGCGTCACACCCTTCATCAGCGCTTTGTCCAGCTCGGAGATCTCGATCTCCCGCTCCGGCGAGCGCTCGGCCACGAACACACCCAGTCCGTGGCGTATATCGACGAGACCGAGCAGCGCCAGCCCGTTGAGCGCCTCGCGGACGGTCGAGCGTCCCACGCCGAGGCTCTTCATCAGGTCGCGCTCGGAGGGAACCCGCGTACCGGGTGGAAGGTCGCGCACGGCGTCGGCTAGCTGCGCTCCCACCGTTTCCGCCAGCTTGCGACGGGGAGCCTTGCTCAGCGCGAGGTCCCGCTCCTCTCCTGTTCCCTGCTTCGCCGCCAAGACACGTCAAGGATACAGGCGCGGCCTGCCGATCACGCAAGATCCTGATCAGCTGATGACCGTCTCTCCAATACATAGCTGATAACACGCTGAGCTGGACACCTGAGGGTCGGCTATCCTCTCAGCATGGGCTCTGCGCTCGACTCCGACGGTGTCAATGCCCTCTCGCTGAAGCGCGCGCCGCGACAGAAGCTGACCGAGACCGTGGCGCAGCAGCTGCTCGCCGCGATCAGCGAGCTCGAGCCTGGGGCTCGCGTCCCGTCCGAACGCGAGTTGACCCGCGACCTGGGCGTCGGCCGCTCGACAGTGCGCGAGGCGCTGAATGGCTTGGCGCTCCTGGGTGTCGTCGAGATCCGCCACGGCCAGGGCGTGTTCGTCGTCGATCGCAAGGACGAAGACGGTGGGCCCGACGCGCTGCAGCGGGCGCTCATGAAGGGACTCACGCAGGAGTTCCTCGAGGCCCGCCTCGTGGTCGAGGTGGAGATCGTCGGCCTCGCTGCGCAGCGCCGAACCGACGCGGACCTGCAGCACATCCTCGACACGATCCAGCAACTCGAGCAGGCCCGCGGCGCACCGGTCGAGCTGGCGCTGGAGCCGGCCACGCAATTCAACGTGGCGGTCGCCGAGGCCGCGCACAACGAGGTGCTCGCAGCCGTCGAGGAGTCGTTCGTCGGGCTGATGATCGAGCGTGCCTCCGAGCTGTACGACAGCGATGAGTTCCGGGAGTGGGACATCGCGGAGCACAGGCGCATTCTCGAGGCGATCCGCGACGGCGACTCCGATCTCGCCAAGCGGCGCATGCGCGACCACATCGTCGCGATCGGCGAGCACTACAAGCGCGTCGGCAAGATCTGACGCCGGCACGGAGCGCGTTCCGCGCGGCCCGGCCGTTGCTGGCGCATCAACCGGGCAGCGCGGCGTGACCTACACGGCGCTCAGCACGAACTGTCCGACGAGCTCATCGAGGTGCTCGGCGGTGCCGGCCAGCGTCTGGGCGGAGGATGAGATCTGCTCGGTCGAGGCGGCGGTCTGCTCGGTCGAGGCCGACACCTGCTCGGTCGAGGCCGAGTTCTGCTCGGCTACCGAAGCCACGTCGGCGACGCTTTCGAGGACACCCTGGGTGGACGCCGTGATCTGCGCCATCGCCGTGGTGACCTCGGTGATGCGGTCGTTCATGTCGGTGACGGAGCCGCCGAGCTCCTCGAACTTGTCGCGCGCCTCATCGACCGTATGGACGCCGTCCTCGGTGCGCTGCGCGCCGAGCTCGACCGCCTCGACCGCGCGATGCGTCTCGGTCTGAATCTCGCCGATCAGGCCCTCGATCTGCGCAGCGGCCTGCTGGGAGTCCTCGGCGAGCTTCCTGACCTCCTCGGCGACGACGGCAAAGCCACGCCCCTGCTCGCCGGCGCGAGCCGCCTCGATCGCGGCGTTCAACGCCAGCAGGTTGGTCTGCTCGGCGATCCCGGTGATCGTCGCGACGATCCCGCCGATACGCTCGGACTTCTCGCCGAGCTCACGAATCCGCTCGCTCGCCGCGCCAGTGGCCTCGGCGACCGCCGACATCGCCTGCGAGGCTTTCGCGGCCGCATCCATGCCACCCTGGGCGATGTCCGTCGCCTGGCGGGCCGCCTCGCCGGTCTCGCGCAGGTGCTCTGCCGACTGCTCGGTGGCGGCCGCCATCTCCTCGATCACGGAGCGCACGCTCTCAACCGAGTGCACCTGGCGCTCAGCGCCCGAGGCCACATCACCGACGGCATGCGCGATCTCACCGACCGCACGACCGGCCTCCTCGCTCGTGGAAGCCATCTGCTGCGAGGCAGCGGACACCGTCTGCGAGGTCGCGGTGACCTCGCCGAGCATGCCGGTCAACTTGCTGCGCATGTCCCCGTAGCTGACGATCGCGGACTGGGCGCTGTCGAGCATCGCGTTGAAGATCTCCGCCATGCGCCCCGCGTTCTGCCCCTCCTCGACGGGCACCCGCGTGGTCTTGGCGGCCACCGTCACCGTGAGGTCCCCGCCGGCCATCGACTCCAGCCCGCCCTGCAGATCGCTCAGGCAGTTGCGCTGCAGCGAGTGCATGCGCTCGGTGAGCGCCTCCATACACGAGTGGTCGCCGAGGGCGTCCCGCAGCTGCTCGCGCATCTGCTCGTAGGCGGCGATCGAAGCCTGGGTCTTTTCGAGCATCGCGTTGAACGTGCCGATCAGCGTGCCGATCTCGTCGTTGCGGGTGCTCTCCAGTGGCGTAGTGACCGGGACGACGCCGACCGTCAGGTCGCCGTCGGCGATCATAGCGAGCCCGTTGCGCAGGTCGTTGAGGCAGTTCTCGTCGAGGCTGCCGAGGCGCTCTCCGACGCCGTTCAGGCCGCGCACGATCCCACGTGAGAGCAGCAGCGCGACTGCGAGCGCCGCGGCGAGCGCCGCCATAGCAAGCACGAGCACGAGCGCGACCGTGGAGGTTTCCGTCGAGCTCGCCGCGCTGCTGGCCTCGCGGTGGCGGAGCGCCGCATAGCTTTCCAGCGATTTCGAGAGGGCGTCGGCGGCTTCGTTGGCGGGACCGGTGGCCAGCTTCACCAGCGCCGGCGTGATGCCCCCGCGAGCGAGCTGATCGACCCGTTGATCGAGCGCCTTGTAGCTGTTATACGCGGCTTCGAAGCTCGCCTGCGCCTTGTTGTCGGCGGCGGAGGTCGCACCCGCGCGCAACGGCTTGTAGATCGCGTTGAAGCTCGCGACGTCTGCTTCGTGACTGGCGAGTTCCTTGCCTGAGGTGAGCGCGTTCAATAGCTCCGAGCCGGTCATGTTCCGTGCCGACGTGCTCGCTTCTTGAGCCAGCGTCGCAGCGCTGTCGCCCTTGCGGATGGTGCTCGAGACCGACGAGATGCCACTGATCGCGATCACCAGCGCTACCGCGAAGGCAGCGATGACGACGATGAAGCCCGCGAGCATCTGGTTACGCACAGACGAGGTGACGAAGCGCTTGAGGAACAATGGGGCCGCCTTCTTGCTGGTGGGGTGTCTACTGCTGGCTGCCTGCTGCTAGCCTGCAGGTGTTTTCTTAGAATTCGCATCGGTCGAAGCGCGCGCTCGCTTGAGCCATGCGGGGATGCGCCCAGTACCAGTCGCCGCGTTGACACGGCCCACCCGTGAGGAGACACAAGCTGTGCTGTCAGCTC
>JBEKWH010000043.1:0-26607 GCA_049513255.1 Solirubrobacteraceae bacterium | reverse complement strand
CATCACACCACCCGCGCCGCCCAACCAAACCCCAAACGCATCGAGATCCCCCAGCCCGTTACCGTCTGACCATCAACCCGTGAGGACCGCCGCCGAAGTTCCACGACAATCCGGACATCCTCTTGCGGTGCGCTGGGCGCGTGAGCGCCTGGCGGTGCTCGACGGTGACGAGCAGGCGTCGCGGATGCGATGCTGCTCGAGACCGGCCGCCGGGCCTACGCCGGCGCCGTTTCGGTTCTCAAGCACGCCTGCCACGCCGCCGAGGCGGCCGGACAGAGCGAGTGGTTCGCGACCCGGATCGCGGATCTTCGCGAACAGCACCGCTGCCGCCCTACGTTCATCGCGATGCTCGACAAGGCTGGCCTCGGCTGACACCCACCCGGAGGTGGCCCCTGGAATACGTCGGTTGGCCGATGCTCCGCTGAATCGTCTCTCGCCAGCGACCTACACGCGAGCTGCCAACGTCCCCTTCCATCAGCATCCATGCCGCAGCGTGCCAAGGGTGTTGTAGATCATCTTCGCGGCGATCATAGATCGCCGATTTGCAGGGCCTTTCTTGCGATGCGGATGAGAGGACTCGAACCTCCACCCGGTTTCCCGGACACGGACCTGAACCGTGCGCGTCTACCAATTCCGCCACATCCGCGTGGGAGGCGAAGATATCGCAGAGGCGGCGTGCCGGGCGGCGCCGGTCTCGCTGGGCCAGCGGCCGCCGGCCCTCCGGGGACCGGCTCGGCGAGCTTTGCTAGCCTCCGGACGACTGATTTCGCGCCGCTATCGTCCAGGGGACTAGGACGCCGCCCTCTCATGGCGGAAACCCGGGTTCGAATCCCGGTAGCGGTACTCGGAGGGGCCGTGCTCGCCGGGCCCGGCTTGGCCTTGGGCGACCTGGCCGATGCGTGTGCGCGGCGCCATCGAAAGCCGCGAGCGTCCGCCGCTGCGGCGGATGCTCCGATCTCCCCGTAGCGGAGAGTGGGCGTCGTAGAGCGGAACGACTGCTCGCGCGGTCCCTGGCTTCGTGTAGATAGGACTCGTCGGCATAGCCGATGGCCGGCGCCTTCGTGACGCGCCACGGAGTGGCGCACATCCCCGCGTCCGACAGCGTTGAGCGTATGGGTTTGTCCGTTACGTCCTACGGCGGAGCTAGTCTTGCCACCCAAGTTGGGTATTTTCTGGATAATGGACTTCGTGGAATCTTCGAGGCAAGGACGATGTTGTACTGGCCCGGGTCAACCCCGGTTGAATCTACGAAAGGACATTCGAATCAGCGGGAAAAGTCAGAGACGCGCCTGGACTTAACGGTCTAGACGCGTGAAGCTTCTGTATACGTACGGGTGCGCAGAGAGCGTGCTGGGCAGCGGAGTCTCACGGTTGTCATGGCTTGAAAGGATTCGAGTGTTCACTATTACTGGCGATACAAGACGACTAGCGGGGTAGACATGACTGTTGTGTACAAGACGCGGGCCGCGACACCGCGGTTGCGACCGGGTCCTGGGGGGCTTCCGCGCGGGCAGGTCACCCAGATCCAGCGCAGCCGCATGCTCGCCGCAGCCGTCGAGGCGGTCGAGGAAGTCGGCTACGCGCGGATGACCGTCGCGCAGGTGATCAGCCGCGCGCGGGTATCGCGCAAGACGTTCTACGACGTGTTCACAGACCGCGAGGACTGCTTCCTGGCGGCGTTTGAGCAGGCTCTCGGCCAGGCGAGCTCGATCGCGCGAGACGCGTACGAGAGCGAGTCGACTTGGCGCGATGGCATCCGCGCGGCACTGGCGAGGCTGCTGATGTTCATGGACGAAGAGCCCGGCCTGGCGAAGTTGTGCGTCGTCGAGGCTCTCGGAGCGGGTGAGCGGGTTCTCGACCGCCGCGCGAAGGTGCTCGACGAGCTTGCGGTGATCATCGATCGGGGCCGGGCGGCCACCAACGCGACGCGCGAACCGCCAGAGGTGACGGCCGAAGGCGTGGTCGGGGCGATCTTCGCGGTGCTGCACACGCGCGTGCTGGAACCGGACGCGGAGCCTCTGACGGGTCTGCTGAACTCGCTCATGAGCATGATCGTGCTCCCATATCTGGGCGCGCGGGCGGCGGGCAGAGAATTGAGCAGGCCGCCGCTGGACGTCCCAACCGACGCACGCCCGCTGGTGCCGGCACGTCACAAGGACCCGCTCGAAGGCCTGAACATGCGTCTCACCTACAGGACCGTGCGCGTGCTGATGGTCATTGCCGAGCATCCGGGGGCGAGCAATCGCGAGATCGCCGAAGGATCGGGGATCGTCGACCAGGGCCAGATCTCGAAGCTGCTGAACCGGCTGGCTCGCTTGAAGCTGGTCGAGAATCTCGGGGAGGGGCAGGAGAAGGGAGCCGCGAACGCGTGGCACCTGACAGCCCGCGGCGCGCAGGTGGAGCGGGCGACGCGGCCTCGCTGAGCGCGTAGAGCGCTTTTACCTGGCTCGCGATCAGCATCAAAGCGAGCCCGCTCGGAGGCGACGCTGCGGCGCATTGCCGGGCGCAGTCCCACTCCGCGCTGTCCGTCGGAGAAGGCGGCAGGTGCTTCGCTTCCTGTTGTGGCGTCTGCTGGGCCTGCTGGCGATCCTTGTGGGCTTCGCGCTGATCGCGTGGTTCATCGACGGCGGGCCGGGAAGGGTGCTGCGAGGCGACAGCGATGTGGGCGCCTTTCACGTGGCTGCGCTTGCTCAGGCGGTCAGTCACTGGGTCGCGGGGGTTTGGGGCTGGACACCTGCGCTCGGCCTCGAGCCGGTGCCGCTACTGACGGCGCTGGCGCTCGTGCTCGTGTCGCTGGTCACGATCGCGCGCGTTCATGCTCGGCGCCGACGCCGCTATGTGCGATTGCGCGTCGAGGTCTACCGCGCCGACCACGCGGACATCCAGGCCTGTGTCGCGCTGTTCGGGGCTTTGCACAAGCGTCTGCTGTGTCGCTGGTGGCAGCGGCTGCTGCTCGGCCAGCCGTCGCTGTCGCTGGAGGTGCACCACAGCGTCAGCGGCGCATCGCACTCGACGTGGTTGGCGATCTCCTGCCTTGAGGGGCAGGAGCGCATGGTCGAAGCTTCGCTGCAGGCCACCTACCCGAACTGCCGCCTGCGCCCGCTCGAGCACCGACTCGGAGTGCCGCCGACGGTGTTGCGGCTGAAGAAGCACGCGGAGTTCATCAAGCGTGTCAAGGCGCTGGAGGACTTCGAGCGCCGGCCGGAGCCGCCGGTCAACCGGCTGTTGACGGCGATGGCGGCCTGCGGTGAGCCAGCGTTCGTGCAGATGGCGATCACGCCCACGCCAGCGCTGTTCGAGGCATTTGCCAAGCATCTCTACAAGCGACACGAGGCGCGGCTCTCGCGCGAGCGCAGGGAGCATCTGGTCGTGCGCGACCGCTCGATGGTGGAGGACGCCGAGCTCCGCGGCGGCCTCGAGGTCCAGCACAAACCGCTGTTCTTCGTCGACCTACGCGTCATCGCCCCGCGTCGCCTCGTCTGCGAGCGGATCGCGGCCGAGCTGCGCGCCGAGGGTTCCGAGAACCGACTCGTTGAGCGCGGCACCGGGCTGCGCCATGGCGTCTTCGGGCTCTATGCCCGCCGTGTGCTTCGCGGCGAGGGCAACCCGCTGCCGTCGTTTCACAGGGGCGTGTTCGCATCGGGCGAGCTGGCCCCCATCTGGCATCTGCCGTCCGTCGACTATCTGACCGTCCCATTCGCGCGCACGGGGGTGCCGCTGGTGCCCGCGCCACCCGCGATCTTGCGACCGCGAGATGGCCACGGCACGCTGCGTGACGCCCTCGGGCCGGTATCGATTCATCTGGAGTTGCGCAGGCAGAACACCGCGGTGCCCGGCACTGTCGAGCAGGGCAAGTCCAGTTTCCTGGTCGCGACTGTCGCCGAGGACCTGCGGCGAGAGCGTTGCGCGGTGATCGTGCTGGACCCCAAGGGCGATGCCGCCGAGGCCGCCGTGAGCGTCGTGCCGGTGCGGCGCACGTGCACGCTGTTGGACCTCGCTCACCCCACGTGCGGCTTCAACCCGTTGACGGTCGACGCCCCGGCGGACGTGATCGCCGACTACGTTGTCGCGGCGCTCAAGAATCTGTTTACCGATGCGGACATCCGCGCTTCGTCCGACAGGTACCTGCGCAATGCGATTATCGCCGTGCTCGCATACGACCGCGACGCGACGCTGTGGGACGCGGCGCGGCTGTTGTCGGTCGGCGAGGAGGGCTACGCCTATCGCAGCAGCGTCGGAGCGCGCGTGCGCGCGCTGCCCGAGTTCAAGGAGATCTCTGAGTTTTTCACCCAGGAGCTGACGGCACAGCTGGCGGACGCGCGCAGTACCACCACCGCCAAGCTCGACGCGCCGGTGAACAAGCTCGCGCGGCTGCTGAACTCACCGTCGATCAAGCGCGTCCTACTAAACGACGCCCTGAGGCTTGACTTCGACCGCGTGATCGCCGGCGCGGAGGTGCTGGTCGTCAAGGGCGCGCTCGGAGCGATGGGAGCGGGCAACACGTCGGTGTTGATGCAGCTGATCGTCGGGATGCTCGACGCGGCGCTCGCGCGCCAGCAGGATCTAGTTCCACCCGAGCGCCGAGTGGCGGTCGCGCTGAAGGTCGACGAGGCGCCGCTGGTCATCAACCGCGGCTTCGCCGAAACGATGGCGCTGAAGCGCTCGGCCGGCCTGGAGACCGTCGCCTGCTGGCAGACCGACGCGCAGTGGACCGAGCCCGAGGTGCGTGACCAGCTGGACGCGCTGTTCGCCCACCGCGTGTATTTCGCCACCGCCTCCGAGCGCGACGCGCGGAGCGCGGTCGCGCTGACGATGGCTGAGTTCTCGGACATGGTGCGTCCGGGCCTCGAGCGGCTTTCCGCGCTCGGCCGCCCCGACGTACGCCTGCACCTGCCCAGGCACCATGCGATCGCGAGCTGGGTCACGGCCGAGGGCCGCCAGTCGCCGTTCATCGCCGAGACGATCCCGCTGGCGGTCGATCGTCAGCGCCTCGCCTGGCATGCAGCTCGTCAGCATGAGCGTGGCGGGCGTCACCTCGCGGATCTGCGCCAGCCACACTGGGAACGCGCACGGCGTGCGCCCGACGATGGTGGGCCTGGCGCCGAGGCTGCTCCGGCGCGGGCCGCGTCCGCAGATGACGTGCGCCGGGCGGACATGCGTGCGCCGGTCGGCGCCGACGCGCCTGTGCCGGGCGCCGGTGCGCCGCAGGCCGGCACCGCCGCGGTCGAGGCCCCGCGCCTGCCGCCGGCTCCCGCCGAGAGCTATCGCGAGCTCGTCGAGCTCGACGGCGCCCACAGTGTGCGCTGGGCCAAGCAGACCGCGTCCCCGCGCGCGCTTGAGCTCGACCGGCTTGACGTGGAGATGCTCGCGTCGATTGCCGCGATGCGCCATCTCCTCACCAGTCAGCTGCACCGTCGCTTCAATCCCGGGCGCGCTGCGACCACCACGCAGCGCCGGCTCAAGCGCTTGTCGGACGCAGGCATGGTGGGGCGCTTCCAGTTTCACCGGCGCGACGGTGGCGGCATTCCCATGTGTTACGTAATCACCGCCGCAGGTGTGCAGGCGCTCGCGGACCGAGAGCTTCACGCGGAAGCAGCCGGAGTGTCCGCGCCCGACGCCCGTCTCGGTCAGGCACGCCACGACGTCCATGTCGCTGGTTGGGCACTGGCGCTCGCCACAGCTCTTGGCGGCGCCACGTCCCTCATACGCGGGCCGGGAGAATCGGCGCTCTCGCCGCCCACGCGTGCATCTGCCGATGGCAGGCTGGCGCTCACGCTGCGCGATCTGCGCCTGCCGGGCGGACGCACGCCGCACGGGTTCCTGTACACCGACGCACGCGGTCAGCGCGTCGAGCTCGAGCGCTTCGAGACGGTGCGCCCCGATGCGATCGTCGAGCTTCGCGCGCCCGCGCACTCCGGGGTGGCTACCGACGTGATCGTGGAGCTCGACGACCGACCGGTCGTCGGGCGCGCTGCCCGCAAGCTCGAGCGCTACGACCACTTCCTGGCCGGCTGGTCGTTGCACACCAGTCGCTACGGCACGCGCGCACAGGCCGTGCCGTTGGTCGTGTTCGTGTGCCGTGATCGGACGCGTGCGCGCGAGTGCGCACGGCGTGCGGACTCCGCGCTGAGCGCGTGTCGTGCCTACGCCGGGGAGTATCCGCTCGATTGGGAGTACCCGGGTCGGGAGCGGATCCTGTTCGCGGCTGAGCGTGACATGCACGAGGGCTTCGTATGCGCCTACGGAGTCCCGCGCGTGCCACCAGAGGTTCGCGTGCAGGCCGCTCACGGAGACCCTCGCGCTGGCGAGACGACCGTGGAGTTGCGACAGCTCGCGCAAGCCGTAGAACCCGTCCGCGCGTAACGCTGGGGCGACTGGCGCGTTCGGGCACATGCAGTTGGGTACCCGAGCACCGCCGTCACGGCCGCGGAGCCTGCAGTCACCACCCGTCCAGCGGCTCCAACGTTGCAGTCACCTTTGCGGTCAAAGCCCGCGCGACTGCGCGAGCTCACCGTGCAGTTCCGCATCGCAGAGCCAAAAGACACGGCTCGTGTAGGAGGCGACTGCACAGCGCGGAGCCTCGAGAGCGGTGTCTGTGCAGCGATCTCGCGATCGCACGCTACGCTCACGCCTCCTCATTTCCCTTCCCTGCGCCAGACGCCTCTTACAGCTCGCGCTCGCGAGCAATCCAGCAGACCCGCACCGACGTCCAGCCGGTGGGCATTCGACAGCCGAGTCGTGCCCGAACAGACCCTCCCAGCGGTCCGTAGGCAAAGAGCGCGTTCGCGCCAAGTTCGCCTCCACACGGCCGCCAAGATCACGATTTCCGAGAACCCCTAAGGGGGTTCTCGGAGCGCTGCCCGCTCCAGTCCTGCATCGATCAGGGCCACTTGACGGCTGCCCCCTCTGCTCCTACAAGCCGGCCGAAACGACCCCCGGCGCGGTTTGCCGGACTGTGCCCAACTCACCGGCAGGAGACAGCCATGACGACCACCTTTCCCACCACCAACACCACCATCACTCGACGTGGAGCCGCCGGCCGCGAGACAGGCGCGCCACGCCGCCGACGCCGAGCTCGCACCCGCCGTGAGCGCTCGGCGCGCGAGGACCTGCTGCTCGGTCGCTACGTCGATCGCCACGGCCACGCCCGCGAGGTGATCGCGCGGCACGGCGCAGCAGGGAGCACGCTCGTTGTGGATCGCGAATGCGCCGGCCACGGAGATCCGCGCCTGGTGGCGCATCTCGCGGCCGACGAGCCGGCCGAGAATGCCGCGTTGGAATGCCGCCGGTATGTGCAGGACGCCGCCGCGGGCGGCGGTCGCTGCCGCCAGCTGACGGCCGAGGATGCGAGCGTCGCGCCGTTTGCCGGTCAGCGCGACAGCGATGTGGATGCACTGTCGGACCGGGTCGGTGCGTGGCCCGTCGACCGGCTCGGTCGCTGCTACTCGCTCGAGCTCGTGCACAGCGGGATGTCGATCCCCGAGCTGCGTTGGTGCCGGCGCCACCCCGGTCCGGCACTCGACCGCGAGCCGGTCAGCGTGCGTGAGGCGATCGCCGCGTTGGAGAGCTACGAGCCGGTGCGTGCGCACACGCTGCGGGCGCTCTCGCTACATGGTCGCGGCGGCGCTGTCTCCACCACGGTGCTGCGTGTCGAGCTCGCGCGCGTGCAGCAAAGTCCGATCGTGCTCAACCGCCGGCTGCGCGAGGTCGTGCTCGCGACAGTCGAGCGCCACGAGCTGAGCATGAGCGAGATAGCTGTCCGCTGCGGGCGCGTCAAGCGCGATCGCAGGGGCAACGAGAGCGGGGAGACGAGCTGGCTGGCCCGTCGCCTCGGGCTGCTCCCCGAGGGCGGACAGAGCGCGCCGACACCGTGGATTCACAGCGACGTACTCGGGTTGATCGCGCGGCGTGGTCTGGGAGTCAGCCCACGCGAGGTCGAGCTGTGACGAGCCCCGACCCAGCCGCACCGCTGCTCGTGGTCGAGTCCGATCGACACCTCGGCCAGGCGCTCGCCGAGCAGCTGATCGCCGACGGCTTCAACGTCGAGCTGGCTCGCAGCGCCGAGCATGCACGAATCCTCGCCGGTGCGAGTGCCCCGAAGCTCGCGCTGCTTGGTTGGCTTGACTCCCCCTGTGGCGCGCTGGAGCTGCTGCGCGAGATACGTCACGCGGATCAGCTCGACACACCGTGGGACACGGCACTGCCGACGATCATCATGGGCGCCCCGGCTCGTCAGCTGGACATGCTGCGTGCATTCGAAGCGGGTGCTGACGACTTCCTGGCGAGGCCGGCCACCTACCTCGAGCTGAGAGCGCGATTGCGCGCCATCCTGCGCCGCAGCGCGAGCGCACCGGCGCTCGGACGACTGCTCGAGGTGGGGCCGCTTGCAATCGACACCGCTGCGCACGTCGTCACCCTCGATGGCGCATACATCGATCTCCGTCGCATGGAGTTCGAGCTGCTGGTGCACCTGGCGCGCGAGCCGGAGCGCGTGTTCACCAAGGCCGAGCTCCTGCGCGCCGTCTGGGGATACCGCTCCGGCGGTTCCACGCGAACGCTCGACAGCCACGCGAGCAGACTCCGCCGCAAGCTCGCCCCGCACGGCGAGCGGCGGTGGGTCATCAGCGTCTGGGGAGTCGGTTACCGGCTGATCTGAGCCGGTCGCGGCAAAGGGCTTGACGAGCGGAGCGAGCTCGGGCAGGGCAAGGCTTGACGGGCTGTCATCAGCTCGGCGAGGCACGAACTTGACGAGCTAGATCAGCTCGGCCAAGGCAATACGCAGCACCCCGATGGCGGGCCCCACGGCCCGCCATCGCCCGTTAACCACCGCGGCCGGCTGGCGCCGGCCCGAGCGGGCCTGGCCCCATCGGTCGGCCCAGGAAAGGAGCGGCTCAAATGCCCTCGAATCGATATCCAGAAGGCGCGGTCGATCCCCAGGCGACCGTCGACGAATTTGTTCACTGGGTCCTGTCGGCAACCGTTCACTGTGCTGTCGGCGTGATGCTGGGAATCCTCGCTGCACGGCTGATGCGCCGCAGGCATCTGCACTGGAGCTGGGCGACCGGCGCGCTCGCGCTGGTGATCGTTGTGCGGCCGGTCCTCGGCGGCGCCACGCTCACGCTGGCGCTCGCAGCCGTGTTCGCCACTCTCCGCAGTCGACGCTGGCACCGCGAAGACATCGAAGCCGGCGCCGACCTGGCAGACATGGCGGCGCGCCGCACGCGTCCGCTGGAGATGCTGCGCTCGCTCTCCTCGGCAGCGGCGCCGCGTCTGCGCGAGCGCTTCGGCGTCGGGCGCCGGGCTCGCGCCCGCGGGTTGGCGCTTGGCCGGGACGAGGGCGGGCGAACCGTGTCGATCCCGTTTGGCGTCGGGGGTGGAGGGACGCACACGCTCGTGGTGGGTGCCACCGGCTCGGGCAAGACCGTCACCCAGACCTGGATCGCAACCCGCGCGATCGAGCAGGGGATGGGCGCGATCATCGTGGACCCCAAGGGCGATGACGGCATGCGCGAGCAGGTGCGCCGCGCCGCGATGCTCGCCGGCAGGCCGTTTCTCGAATGGACGCCCGACGGCGACTCTGTCTACAACCCCTACGCGCGGGGCGGCGCCAGCGAGATCGCCGACAAGGCGCTGGCGGGGGAGCGCTTCACCGAGCCGCACTACCTGCGTCAGGCGCAGCGCTATCTCGGCCACGCCGTGCGGGCGTTGCGCCAGTCCGGAGCCGAGGTGAGCCTGCGCGCGATCGTTGAGCACCTTGACCCCGAACGGCTGGAGGTGCTCGCCCGCGAGCTGCCCGAAGCGGACGCTCGCGCGACGTTCACCTACCTGGACTCGCTGTCTCCTCGCCAGCACAGCGAGCTGGCGGGAGTGCGCGATCGGCTCGCAATCCTGACCGAGTCCGATGTCGGGCCATGGCTGGACCCACAGACCATTGACGCGGAGAGGTTCGACCTGCTCACCGCGGTCAACCAACGCTCGGTCGTCTACTTCAGCCTCGAGTCCGACAGCCGGCCGCTGCTGAGCGAGATGCTCGGCGCGGCGATCGTGCAGGACCTGCAGACGACCGTCGCGTGCCTGCAGCAGGCGCCGGTGCCGACGCTGGTCGTGATCGACGAGTTCTCGGCGATCGCTGCCGAGCAGGTTGTGAGGCTGTTCGGCCGCGCCCGCTCCGCTGGGTTCAGCCTGCTGCTCGGCACGCAGGAGCTGTCCGATCTCAGGCTTCCGGGACGCGAGCGGCTGCTCGAGCAGGTGCTCGGCAACCTGACGGTGCTGATCGCGCACCGCCAGGTGGTTCCCAACTCTGCCGAGATGATCGCGAACATCGCGGGCAAGACGGGCGCATGGCGGGTCTCGCGCCACAGCGACGGCAGGACCACGCGCGTCAGAACGCGCGAGCTGGTGCTCGATCCGGACCGGGTGATGAGTCTCGGCCGCGGATGGGCGGCGGTGCTCGTGCTCGGCCGCGGCACCAGCGCACGCATAGCGCGCATGTTCTCGCCGACACGTCGACGTTGACGCCGGCCTCCGGCCATGACCGCAGCAACTCGGGCCAGCCCGGCACGCGACGGGCTGGCCCGCGCGGCCGCCGCACTTGCGGCCGCCGCACCTTCAATCACCACGACAGGAAGGAGGACCGAAATGGTCCGAGCACGCAACACACATTCACCCGAACGGCTGGAGATGCTCCGCTGGACCGTTCGCCTTGGCGCCGTCACGGCCGAGGCGCTCGCACAGCACGGGAGTTGGACGCTGGCCTCGGCACGCGCCCGGCTGCAGGCCGCCGAGCGCGCCGGACTGCTCAGCGGCCGGCGGGTACTCGCCGACGCGCCGACGCTGTACACCGTCACGCGCGCCGGATTGCGCGCGTCTGGTTTGCGCGGCTTCGAGCCTTCGCACATCAGCGTCGCCGGTGCCCCGCATGCAATCGCCTGCGCCGCGGTGGCGGCGGCGTTGGAGCGGGCGTATCCCGACCACAGCGTCATGGGCGAGCGCGAGCTGCGCCTGCAGGAGCGTGAGGCCGGCCAAGCGCTGGCGAGCGCCTGCCTGGGCCACGGCCCCGACGGAGCTCCGGTGCTGCACCGGCCAGACCTGGTGCTCTGGCCGGATGGCCCGTCCGAGCACCTGCCGGTCGCGGTCGAGGTCGAGCTGACGATCAAGGCGCCGCAGCGACTGCTGGAGATCTGCCGGGCGTGGGCGCGCTGCCGCTGCGTCTCGGGCACGCTCTATCTGGTCGCTGCCGACGTGCAGCGACCGCTCGCCCGAGCACTCGAGCGAGCACAGGCCGGCGAGCGGATCGCGCTCGTCGCGCTCGACGCGCTCGATACCGGCGATCAGCACGGGCAAGCGCCGATCGCGAATACCGTCCCAAGCGCTGCGTAGCTTGCTTGGCGGGGGGTCAACCATCTAGCAATGGAGCCCAAAGATGTCCTACTTCACAATCAACCGCGTAGTGTTGGTCGCACGTCTGACACGTGACCCCGAGCTGCGCGCCTTGCCCTCCGGGACGAGCGTCTGTGGCCTGCGCGTCGCGTGCAACTCAAGCCACCGGGACGCCGACGGCGAGCTGGTCGAGAGGCCGAACTATTTCGACGTCAGCATCTACGGCGCGCCAGGCGAGAGCGTGTCCCGCTACATGCGCAGAGGCAGCCGCGTCGCCATCGACGGCCGGCTCGAGTGGCGCGAGTGGGAGACCGCTGAGCAGGAGCGCCGCCAGGCGGTGAGCATCGTCGCCGACACCATCCAGTTCCTGGACAGCCCCGGTGAGCGCTCGCAGTCGGGCGCCTCCAGCGCAGACGGCGGCGGCGATGGAGACGCCGGCGCCGGCGGCGAGGACAGCCGCGAGCTGGTGGGCGTTGGTGTCGGCGCCGATGAGGACGACCTCGTCTTCTAGAGGCGGCCTGGGGGGCGGAACGCGTACGGCGGCTCGCACTCCATGCAGGTCCTGCGGCCGGGGGCGCTCGATGGAGCGCCCCCGCCGTCCAAACTCTGACTCCACGGAGTCTTTTCGTGTTTAAGGGCCAACCCTCGGCGTCGCGGCATCCCGCGGCGCGCTGCGCGTAAACTGGCGCGCCGCAGCGCAGGCCGAGCCGCATCCAGGTCCGGCGCAAACCCACAGCCCAGCCCGCAAGGAGCCATCCTCCGATGCCAGTCAACACGCAAGCGATCGGCAAGACCTACGAGCCCGTGACATACGCGGTCGGCCGTGAGAAGATCAAGGAGTACGCCCGCGCGGTGGGGGAGACCAATCCAGTGCACCTCGACGTCGAGGCCGCGCGCGCGGCCGGCTACGCCGACGTCGTGGCGCCGCCGATGTTCGCCGTCGTCTTCAGCGCGCCGGCGGTTGGGCCGCCGATCTTCGATCCCGAGATCGAACTCAACTTCGCGATGATGGTCCACGGCGGTCAGGAGTTCGTGTGGGGTCCGCTGGTGGTCGCGGGCGATGAGATCACGACGACCGCGAGCGTCAAGGACATCTCAGAACAGGACGGCCGCGGCTACTACGTGTTCGAGTCGGTCTCCACCAACCAGCGCGGTGAGCAGGTATGCCGCGGAACCTGGACGAACATCGTCCGAGGAGTGTGAGCGGTATGCCGGAGCTACAGGCAGGCGAGCAGATCCCCGAGCTGCGAATCACGCCCGACAAGTACCTGACGGTCCGCTACGCGGGCGCATCGGGAGACTTCAACCCGATCCACATCGACGAGGACTTCGCGCGCGCGGTCGGACTGCCTGGACGGATCCTGCACGGGCTGTGGACGATGGCGCAGGTGGCTCGCGCGCAGACCGAGGCGGCGGGTGGCCCCGAGCACCTGAAGCGCCTGTCCGTGCAGTTTCGCGGGATGGGAGTGCCCGAGCAGGAGGTCGTGGTCAGCGGCACGGTGCGCGAGCTCAGCGACGGGCACGCCGTGATCGACACGGTCGCCGAGCAGGCGGGCAAGCAGATCATCCGCAACGCGCAGGCCGAGCTCGAGCTCTAGCGCGGGCGAGCTCTGTGCCGGCGCCAGCACGGCGCCTACAATCAGATCCATGCTGAGCCCGCGGCAAGAGCGCATCCTGTGCAAGGTGGTCGACGACTACCTGCGCACCGGGCAGCCCGTCGCCTCGCGCTCGATCGCCGCCGCCGCAGATCTCGAATGCGGACCGTCGACCGTGCGCAACGAACTGGCTCTGCTCGAGGAGTACGGTCTGCTCGCCCATCCCCACGTGTCGGCGGGTCGCGTGCCCACCGACGCTGGTCACCGCTACATCGTCGATCGCCTGCTCAGCTCGGGCAACGCGCTGCCGGCGACGCCGCAGCGACTGGAGCTGTCGCTGATTCGCCGCGAGGTCGAGGAGGCGATGCGCACCACGACCGAGACGCTCTCGCAGATGACCAACCTGCTCGCGGTCGTCTCCGCGCCGTCGATGAACGCCGCCACGATCCGCCACGTCGAGGTGCTCGCGCTGCAGCCGCAGGTCGTGCTCGTCGTGATCATCACCTCCGCGGGGAACGTGTCGAAGATGTTCGCGACGTTCGATCGCGCGGTCGACCCCGGCCTCGTGACGTGGGCGGCGGAGTATCTGAACGAGCGGCTGGTCGGTCTCGGCCTCGGCGCGCGCATGTTGCACCAGCGCCTCGTTGACCCGAGCCTCTCGCCGACGGAGCTCGCGTTCCTGGAACGCTTCGCGCCGGCGTTCGGGGATCTCGCAGCCGAGGGCGAGGACACGCTGTTCGTGGAGGGAACCGCGCGGCTGTTCGAGGCAGGGCAGATCGAAGACACCACGCGCGTGAACGAGCTGATCGACCTGCTCGAGCGGCGCGTGGTGCTGCTCGGTGTGCTGCGCGCGGCGCTGTCTGAGCCCGGCATGTACGTTCGCATCGGCCACGAGAACGAGCTGCCGGCGATGCACTCGCTGGCGCTGGTGGCGACCGGCTACGGGATGGCCCAACGCAAGCTCGGCACCGTCTCGCTGATCGGGCCTGTGCGCATGGACTACGCGGGCGCGATCGCGACCGTGCGCGAGGCAGCGCATCAGCTGTCGCGCTTCGTCGAAGATGCCTACGCCGAGAACTGACCACACACGCATGCCCCGCGACCCCTACGAGGTGCTCGGCGTCGGCCGCGATGCGTCCGCGCAGGACATCAAGAAGGCGTTTCGCCAGCTCGCCATGGAGCTGCACCCCGACGTCAACGCGCACGATCCCGACGCGGAGGAGAAGTTCAAGGAGGCGGCCGAGGCCAACGAGATCTTGTCGGACCCCGAGCGGCGCGCGACCTACGACCGCTATGGCCACGAGGGACTGCGCTCGGGGGGCTACGCGCCCAACTTCGACGCCTTCGGGTCGATCAGCGACCTGTTCAACGCGTTCTTCGGCGGCGGCTCGCCGGGACGCGGCGGGCAGGCGCAGGGCGGCGACGTCGCGGTCGCGATCGAGCTCGACCTGCTCGAAGCGGCCAACGGCGCCAAGCTGCAGGTCGCCTACGAGGCGGTGGACCGCTGCGAGCACTGTCACGGCAACGGCGCCGAGCCGGGCACGCCGATCAAGACGTGCGCGCGCTGCGGTGGTGCCGGACAGCTGCAGGCGGTGACACGCACGATGCTCGGACAGATGGTGCGCACGATGGTCTGCGACGAGTGTCACGGCGACGGGCGCGTGCCCGAGCAGCCCTGCGCGGAGTGTCGTGGCCGTGGGCGTGTGACCAGCCAGCGCACGCTGGAGGTGGAGGTGCCGGCGGGCATCGCCGACGGGCAGCGCATTCGTCTCGGCGGACACGGCCACGCCGGCGAGGCAGGCGCGCCGGACGGCGATCTGTACGTGCTCGTGCGCGTGCGCGCCGACGAGCGCTTCATCCGGGAGGGCGATGATCTGATCACGGCGCTCGACGTCGCCGCGCCGCTGGCCGCGCTCGGCGGCGTGCTCGAGGTGCCCACGCTCGAAGGCAGCGCCTCGATCGAGCTGCCCGCAGGCACGCAGCCGGGCGAGGTGCTGACGCTGCGCGGAGCGGGGATGCCCGCGCTCAGGCGCAGCCGGCGCGGAGACCTGCGCGTGGTCGTCAACGTCGTCGTCCCCCGGCGTCTGAGCGCCGAGCAACGAGAGCTGATGGAACGCCTCAACGACACCTTGAGCGAGGCGAATCTGCGCTCGCAGGAGTCGGTGTTCGCCAAGCTGCGGCGCGCGCTCGGCAGCCAGGCGGCGTGATCAGGCTCGCCGTTCGCGTTGCAAGCGAGCGGGCCGAGCTGGTGCTGGCGGAGCTGCTGGAGCTCGCGCCCGCCGGCGTGGAGGAGGTGCAGGGCGAGGCGGGGACGGTCGAGTACGCGGTCTACGGCGCCCCGGGTGAGCTGCCGGAGCTCCCCGACGTGCGCGCCGTCGTCGGCGATGCCCTCGTCGAGATCTCCACCACCGAGATTCCCGACGATTGGCACGAGCGCTGGAAGCAGTTCCATCGCCCGGTCCTGATCGCCGCGCCGCGCCAGCCAGACGGTGCACGCACGCCGCCTCCTGCTCTGCATGTGCGCCCGCCGTGGGAGGCCCCGAGCGAGCCCAGCCGCGGGCCCGTGCACGAGATCGTGATCGATCCCGGACAGGCGTTCGGCACGGGCGGGCACGCGAGCACGCGCCTGTGCCTGGAGCTGCTGCTGGCGCTGGCGGCCAGCGAGCAGCCCGCCGGCGCCCTGCTGGACGTGGGCACCGGCTCTGGCGTGCTTGCGATCGCGGCCGCCGGACTCGGCTTTGGGCCAGTGCTCGGACTCGACCACGAGCAGGAGAGCGTCGACGCCGCCCGCGAGAACGCCGCCGTCAACGGCGTCGAGCTCGAGATTCGCCGCTTCGATCTGCGTCGCCAGGCGCTGCCGTGGATGAGCCGCGCAGACGCGTCAGCCGCTGCGCCGGTGGTGCTCGCCAACCTGCTGCGCCCGCTGCTGCTCGAGCTCGCCGCATCGATGCCAGCGAGGCCCGCGCATCTGCTCGCCGGCGGGCTGCTCACGCGCGAGGTCGACGAGGTCGTCCACGCGTTCGCCGCGCGCCTCGGCCTGCGCGAGCGCGAGCGACGCGAGAGCGGCGAGTGGGCCGCAGTTTGGCTCAGCGCCGGCTGAGGACCGTCGCGCAAGGCCGCCCGCCGTCCGCCGGACGTGCTCGGCGCCGGCCGGCTCAGGCGCTGTCGGGGACCTCGGTGGCGGCGCGAACGATCGCACGATAGACGAGGTCGATCGCCGGGCGCACACCGTCCTCGTCCTCCAGCAGCGTCGCGGCTGCGCTCAGCGCCGCGCCGATCGTCTCGAGCGCCTCGCCGACGGCGCCCGGCACGGGGTCACGGCAGGCGGCGATCGCCATGTCGAGCATCGCCTGCGCCTGTTCGATCGCACCGCCGAACAGGGCCGGCCCGACGAGACTCGCGTAGCCGTAGACGCGCGCCAGACGCCCCGACAGCTCAATCGTGGGACCGCGTCGCACGGGGCCGGCGGGCGGCAGGCCGTGCCCGTCGATCAGCGCCGCCATTGTGCCGCCAAGCACCAGCCTCGTGGTGCTCTCGTCAAGGCCCGCCTGCCAGGCCACGCGGAGCGCCATGTACAGCGTGGTCGCCGGCAGCCCGTAAGGCGGATCGGAGGCGAACACGATTCGCTCGGCGGGCACGCGCGCGAACAGCTCGATCACGTCGAGCGGGAAGAAGCACGACATGTCGTACAGCACGCCCGGATGGTCCGCCAGGCGCGTGGTGAGGATGCCCTGGTCGCAGATCGCGCCGTGCGCCAGGATCAGCACCGCGCCGGGATGGCGCAGGGCGAGATCGACGAGCCCGTCCGCGAGTGGCGGCAGGCCGCGACCAGCGTGGATCAGGATCGGCACGGAGGCCGTTTCGGCCAGCTTGAAGACCTCGTCCATGTCGCCCCCGTCGAACACGAAGTCCTGTGCGCGCGGGTGCAGCTTGATGCCGCGCGCGCCAGCCGCAAGGCAGCGCTCGGCCTCCGCGAGCGGCGCTTCGGACGGGTCCAGGCGCGCAAATGGCACGAGCCTGCCAGCGCTCTCGCGCGCCCATGCGAGCACGCGGTCGTTGGGCACGCTGTAGGAGGGCTTGCGCTCGGGATCGTGCAGCGGAAAGACGCACGCGCGGCGCGCGTCTGCGCGGTCGAGCTGGGACAGCAGCTGGGCCAACGTCAGCGAGCGTCCGTCCTCGTCGAGCCCCAGGTGTGTGTGGGCATCGATCACTTCCGCCTGTGCCGGGCGCAGGCGCTGAGTCTCTGCGAGAAACGGCGCGAGGGCGCTGGCGTAGAGGGCATCGTCCATGGTTTGAACCCTATTGTGTCCCTGTGGCCTGGCAGGTCGTCATCGCAGGCGGCGGCTTCGGCGGTTTTTATGCCGCCCGCGCCCTGGAGCGGCTGCTGCCCGCGCAGAGCGCGCGGGTGACGCTCGTCAACGATGCGAACTTCATGCTCTACACGCCGCTGCTGCCCGGCGCTGCCGGGGCGACGCTGGATCCGCGCCACGTGGTCGTGGCGCTGCGCTCGCAGCTGCGCCGCACCGACCTCGTGATCGGGTCCGTGACCGGAGCCGACCCGGCGGCACGCACGCTGGGTGTACAGCGCATCGACGGGCAGCAGCTCGAGCTCGCCTACGACCAGCTGATCGTCGCCCTCGGCTCGGTCTCGCGCACGCTGCCGATCCCCGGCCTGGCCGAGCACGCGATCGGGTTCAAGTCGCTGATGGATGCGACCGCGCTGCGCAACCAGGTGCTGAGCTGCCTGGACATCGCCGAGTCGCTCGAGGACCCCGCACTGCGAGCCGAGTATCTGGGGTTCGTGTTCGTCGGCGCCGGCTACGCCGGCGTGGAGGGACTCGCCGAGCTGCAGGACTTCGCCGTGCAGGCGATCGAGTTGTATCCGCGGTGCGCAGCGCAGGGCATGCGCTGGGTCCTCGTGGAGGCGAAGGGGCGGATCATGCAGGAGGTTCCCCAGAGCCTGTCCGAGTTCGCCGAACGCGAGCTGCGCGGGCGCGGGATCGAGGTGCGCACGGACACCACCCTGCGCGAGCTCACGGCGGTCGAGGCAAGCTTGTCCGATGGCGACACCGTCGCCGCGCGGACCGTTGTGTGGACGGCCGGGGTCAAGCCGAGTCCCGTCGTCGCGCGACTCGGTCTGCCACTCGACGGCAACGGGCGCGTGGTGGTCGATCGGACGCTGCGCGTGGACGCCGTCGCACTGCCGGCAGCGCACGCGCGCGATGGCGGCGCGCGCGTGTGGGCGATCGGTGACTGTGCCGCGGTGCCCGACGCCTCGAGGCCCGACCACACGTGCCCGCCGACCGCGCAGCACGCGATCCGCCAGGGTCGGCTCGTCGCACGCAACGTCGCTGCGACGCTCGCCGGCGGCAGCGCACGGCCGTTTCGCTACCGCACCAAAGGCGTTGTGGCCGAGCTCGGGTCGGGCAAGGCCGTCGCGATCACCTTTGGCATCCGTTGGCGCGGCATGCCCGCGTGGCTGATCGCGCGCACCTACCACCTGCTGCTGATGCCCGGCCTCGGTCGCAGGCTGCGCCTGCTGGTGGACTGGAACGTCGCGCTCGTGTTCGGCCGCGACGCCTCCGCGCCGGGGCGCCTGGGCAGCCCGTCGCCACTCGAGCGCGATTGAGGCACTTGTTGCCCGTGGCGGCGAGTTGCCTGCGCCATCGCCATACCGGCGTATCCTGATCTGCAGATGGCGATACTCGAGCAGATCCAGAGCGACGTGCGGGGTGCGATGCGTGCCGGCGAGAAGGAGCGCGTGGGCGCGCTGCGGCTCGTGCTGTCCGAGCTGCAGAAGGCAGCCAAGGAGAGCTCGGACGATGCACTGTCCCCGGAGGGGGAGCTCGCGGTGCTGCGGCGCGAGCGCAAGCGTCGGCTCGAGTCTGCGAAGGCCTTTCGCGACGGCGGCCGCGATGACCTTGCGGGCAGCGAGGAGTCCGAGGCGCAGCTGATCGGCTCCTATCTCCCGGCCGAGCTTCCAGACCAGGAGCTGGCGGGGATCGTCGAGCAGGCCGTACGCGAGAGCGGGGCCGCGTCGGTGAAGGACATGGGCATCGCGATGAAGCACGCGGTGGCGGCGGTCGACGGCCGCGCCGACGGCAAGCGGGTATCCGAGCTCGTGCGAGCCACACTCAGCGGATGAGGACGCAGATCGAGCTCTCCAACGACGTGGCGGCCGAGCTCGCGGGCAGCCAGGACGTGGTGCTGCGCGCACTCGAGGCGCATCTCGACTGCAAGGTCTTCCTGCGCGGCAACCTGCTGACGTTCGACGGGGAGGAGAGCGAGACGCACGCCGGCGAGCGCGTCGTGCGCGAGCTTGCGGAGCTGATCGCGCGCGGGCACCAGATCGGGCCCGGCACGATCACCGCCGTGACCGGTGCACTGGACGCGCACGAATCTCCCGCGCGCGTGCTCGAGGACGTGGTATGGAGCCACCGCGGGCTGCGGGTCGCACCGAACACGGTCAACCAGAAGCGCTACGTCGACTCCGTACGCGAAAACACGATCACCTTCGGAGTCGGGCCGGCGGGCACCGGCAAGACGTTCCTGGCGGTCGCGATGGCAGCGGCGGCGCTTTCGCGACATGAGGTCAACCGCATCATTCTCACGCGACCTGCTGTCGAGGCGGGCGAGCGGCTGGGGTTCCTGCCGGGCGACCTGATGGCGAAGGTCGACCCGTATCTGCGTCCGCTGTTCGACGCGCTGCACGACATGCTCGACCCCGAGAAGGTCTCGCAACACATCGAGCGCGGCGTGATCGAGATCGCGCCGCTGGCGTTCATGCGCGGGCGTACGCTCAACGACTCGTTCGTGATCCTCGATGAGGCGCAGAACACGACGCCCGAGCAGATGAAGATGTTCCTCACACGACTCGGCTTCGGCTCGAGGATGGTGGTCACCGGAGATGTCACGCAGGTGGACCTTCCGCGTGAGCAGCAGTCGGGCCTGATCGCGGTTGGGGACGTGCTCGATGCGGTCGAAGGGATCGAGTTCATTCGCTTCGGGGCGCAAGACGTCGTGCGCCACAAGCTCGTGCAGCGGATCGTCGAGGCCTACGACGTGCACTCGCAGCGCGATGCTCCTGTGAAGGCCGAGCTCGGCGCGCGTGCCGCCGTCCGCAGCGCCTGAGCGCCGGTCGATGATCGACGTGGAGCTGTTCGGCGCGGGCCTCGCCTCGCAGGCACCGCGCCCTGAGGAGCTGCGACGCCTATGCGCGCTCGTGGCCGCCCGCGTGGGGATCGAGCAGGGGCATGTGGCGATCGAGTTCGTGGATGCCGCGCGGATCGCCGCGCTCAACGGTGAGCACCGCGGCAAAGCGACCCCCACCGACGTGCTGTCGTTTCCGATCGACGGCGTCGAGCCGTTCGCAGGTGCAGCGGAGGACGCTCGCAGCCCGGCCGGCGGAACATCGACCCACTTCGTTCCACGCGAGCTCGGCGACATCGTGATCTGTCCGGAGCACACGACCGATGTGCGCGAGGCGATCGTCCACGGGATGCTGCACCTGCTCGGCATGGATCACGAGACCGACGACGGCGAGATGCTGGCGCTGCAGCGCGAGCTGCTCGCTGGAGCCGGCGGGTGACGCGCGGCGGCTTCGTCGCGCTCGCCGGCAGGCCCAACGTCGGCAAGTCGACGTTCGTAAACGCGGTCGTCGGCGAGAAGGTCGCGATCGTCTCCGATCGACCGCAGACCACCAGGCGCGCGATCCGCGGGATCCACCAGCACGGCGACTGCCAGATCGTGCTGGTGGACCTGCCGGGTGTTCAACGCCCGCGCGACGAGCTGACCTCGCGCATGGCCAAACGCGTGCAGCACGAGCTCGACGGCTCCGATGCGGCGCTGTTGATGCTCAACGCGCAGCAGGGCGTCGGGCCGGGCGACCGCTTTATCGCCAAGACGCTGGCCGGAACGCAGACAACGGTGGCGATCGCCGTCAACAAGGTTGATCGGCTCGCCCGCGCTCCGCTGATGGCGGTACTGGCAGACGCCGCTGAGCTCGACGCCCGCGCCGAGGTGTTCCCGATCTCCGCGCGCACCGGGTCCGGCGTGGGGGAGCTCGTCGAGCACCTGGCGTCGCTGATGCCGGAGGGGCCGTTCATGTTCGCGCCCGGCGCCAGCAGCGATCAGCCACGCGAGCTGCTGCTGGCCGAGCTGATCCGCGAGGCGGTCATCAGGCGCACGTTCCAGGAGCTGCCGCATGCGGTCGAGGTGGTAGTCGAGGAGGTCGAGCATCCGCGCGAGGGACTCGTGCGCGTGCGCGCGCTGATCTGGGTCGAGAGCGAATCTCAGAAGGGGATCCTGATCGGTGCGCGCGGACGCATGATCAAGGCGATCGGCACAGCCGCCCGCCGCGAACTGCAGCAGGCACTGGGCTGCCAGGTGCATCTCGAGCTGTCTGTGCGGGTGCGGCGCGACTGGCGCGCGGATGAGGGGCTGCTCGACCGCCTTGGGATAACCTAGTCGATTCCGACAGGCGCATGCGATCGGCTGCGGGTAATTCCCGCCCGTCTGACTCATTCAGCTTGTGGGATGTGCCCGGCCCCGTTTTGGGATACCTTCTGCGCTCGGTCAGCCTCGTGGGGAGGGTATGCATGTCGGCGAAGTACGCGATATTGGGACTCGTGATCGAGCGTCCCGGCTACGGTTACCAGTTGGCGCAGCGTCTGGAGGAGCGTTTCGGCTCCTCGAGCTTTGCGCCGTCCGGCGTCTATTCCGCGCTCGATCAACTGAGCCGCGACGAACTCGTGCGCGCCGCGGGCGAGATGGGGCCGGGCCCCGCCAGGCGCTCGGCGCCGCGCATGATCTACGAGGCGACCAACCGTGGTGTCGAGCACTTCGAAGCGTGGATACTTGGTTCCTCGCCGACACCGCCGCTGCGCGACGAGCTGCACATGAAGATTGCCCTCTGCCGTCCTCGCAACCTGCCGCGGCTGATTGACCTCGTCTACGGCCAGGAGCTGGCGTGCATCGGTCGTCTGCGCGATCTCAAGCAGAGCTCCGAGAGCGACGACGCGGCCAGGGATCTCCAGGACTGGCCGCGACTGATGGGCTTGCTCGCCAAGGAGGCCGAGATCGCGTTGTGGAAAGCGAGGATCGAGTGGCTGCAGAGCGCGCGGGAGCTCTTGCGGAGGCTGCTCACGCAATCCGAACGGTCGCGCGCCCGGGCGGCGCTGACGCCAGACAACTGTACAGTCGCACGCGGTTGAATAGTCAGCACTGAATATTCAGGCCCGCCTTTGCGGATGGCGAGGACGGCGGCATGATCGGGTGTCCGCAATGACCGATCAGAACAGCTCTGCAGTCGTGACGATCGAGCTCTCCCAAGCCCAGGTCGACCACATCATCCGCGCCGCCGGACAGGGGGGAACGATGTCGGTGCTGCTGTCCGCCCTGAAAGACCCGAGCTGGACGCTGGCGCCCGATTCGCAGGCGTTGTCCTATCCGGTGCAGATGGAGGATCGACGCCTCTCGCGCTCGCTGCTGGCGGGCCTGCTGGTGCTGTCCTGCTTCCCCGCCAACGGTGGCTATCTGGGGATCGCGGAGCTGGCGCGCACGCTCAACATGAACACGAGCACCACGCACCGCTACGTGACCACACTGCTCGCCGTCGGCCTGCTGGAGCGGGACTCGGCGACGCGCCGCTACCGCCTCGCGGCGCCCTGAGCACGTGTGCTGATCGCTCATCTCACAGGCTGCGTTCGAGGCGCGTGGCGATTGCAGCCACTGCCGCCAGGTCCAGCCGCGCCCCCCACACGAATGGGATGCCCACGACGTCGAAGCTGCGGCGACGCAGGCGTGCGAGCTGGTTGTGTTGAAAGCGCGCGCGGTCGTGTATCGCGGCGGCGGCGTGCACGGCCGATCCGATCAGCGCCTGGCGCTCAGCCTCGACGGACGCCGCAGCGTCGCTGACGCGGGTCCGCCCATGTCGCTCGGCGACACCGCGCGCGGTCGTGCCGTCGTCAAGCGCCGCGATCCGCCCCAGCTCCTCGGTCGTGAAGCGGCGCGGCAGCAGCTGGTTGACCACAACCGCCGCCAGGTCGCGCCCGAGCCGGGTCTGCAGCCCGTCCTGGAGCTCGAGCGCCTCGGTGACCGCCATCTCCGTGGCGAGCGCGACCGCCACGTAGGCCGAGTGGGCGGGGCTCTCCAGCAGTTCCTGCACCTGTCGCGTGTGTCCGGCGATCGGACCGACGCGGGCGATTGCGCCGAATGTGTGCGGGGAGCCGAGCAGGCCGAGCGCGTGACCCGTCGCCGGCGCGTCGAGCACGACCAGGTCATAGCTGCCCGAGCGCGAGCCGCGGCCACCACCGCGGGTCAGCCGCCAGATCTTGACCATCGTCACGAGCTCCTTCGCCCCCGGCGCCGCGGCGGCGAAGTACTGGAAGGTTCCGCTGGAGGCGAGCACGCGGCCAGAGACGCGGCCGCCGAGCACCTGCAGCCACTCCAGCAGCGCGCGGTCGGGATCGATCGAGATACTCGACAGGCGCTCCTGCAGCTTCGTCTCGACGCCCGGCTGCGCATCGGCGATCCCGAACAGATGCGGCAGCCGGCTCTCCTCGCCGACCTCGACCACGAGCGTGCGTCGCCCGCCGCGCGCCGCCAGCAGGCCGAGCGCCGCGGCGATCGTCGTCTTGCCCACGCCACCCTTGCCGGTGACCACTAGCAGCTTGCGGTCGAGCACCGATTGCATCGCCGGGGCAGTGTGGCTGAAAACCAGGCGGCGGGCGGCGGGACCTACAATCGTGCGGATGATGAGATCTGATGCCCACCCGATCGACGCGCTGGTTACATACGACCGCGATGGTCTGGTGCCGTGTGTCGTGCAGGACTGGAGCACCGGCGAGGTGCTGACGCTGGCCTACATGAACGAGCAGGCGCTGGCGCGCACCCGCGAGAGCGGCGAGCTGCATCTGTGGAGCCGCTCGCGCGGCGAGCAGTGGCACAAGGGCGCTACCAGCGGCAACGTGCAGACGGTGCGCGCGCTGCGTCTGGACTGCGATGGCGACGCGCTGCTCGCGCTCGTGGAGCCGGCGGGCCCGGCGTGTCACACGGGCGAGCGCACGTGCTTTCACCGTGGCGAGCTCGACCCGGGCGCGCCGTATGAGACTCTGCCCGCGCTCGAGCGCACGCTCGCCGAGCGCGCACGCGAGCGGCCGGCGGGCTCCTACACCGTCGAGCTGCTCTCAGACCCGCCACGGATCGGCGAGAAGGTGATGGAGGAGGCCGAGGAGGTGGCGCGCGCCGCTCGCGAGGAGTCAGACGAGCGCGTCGACGAAGAGGCGGCCGACGTCCTCTACCACCTGCTCGTGCTGCTGCGCAGCCGTGGCCGAGCGCTCACAGACGCGGAGCGGGTGCTCGATGGCCGTCGCTCCTAGCGCCCCCGGCGCGACCGCCACAAATCTGGCACCGAGTCTCGAGCAGGCGCGCGTGCTCGCGCGCACGCACGACCTGATACCGCTGCGCTACAGCTTCATCGAGGACTGCGAGACGCCCGTCTCGGCATTCTTGAAGCTGCGCGCGCTGGCGCCCGGCGAGCCCGCGTTTCTGCTCGAGTCGGCCGACCAGGGGCAGCGCGTGGGGCGCTGGTCGTTCATCGGCTTTCGCCCGCGCTCGGTACTGCGCTGGTCGCTGGGCGATGGCGGTGACCCGTACGCGCTGGCAGCCGAGCGGGTGGCGCGCTATCACCAGGCGCCGATCGACGACGCCGAGGGCGGTGCGCCGCCGTTCATCGGCGGCGCCGTCGGCTTCTTCGGCTATGACCTTGTGCGCACGGTCGAGCCGCTCGGCGATCCATTGGGTGGGCGCGCGCCGGATCTCGCCGACCCGGACCCGCTGGGCCTGCCCGACATGGCGCTGATGCTCTCCGACGCGCTGGTTGTCTTTGACCATCTCAAGCACACGGTCACGATCATCGCCAACGTCGACCTGCAGGCCGCATCGTCCTCGGAGGGGGAGCCCGACATCGAGCGCGCCTACGAGCAGGCCGCACGCACGATCGGAGAGGTGCGATGCGCGCTCGCCGGTCCCGTACCGCGCGGCGAGCCCGCGACCGGATCCGACCCGGCCAAGCGCGAGCTGCCTGTGTTTCAGTCGAACATGCCGCGCGAGCAGTTCGAAGGCATGGTCGCGCGGATCGTCGAGTACATCCATGCCGGCGACGCCTTCCAAGTGGTGCCCTCGCAGCGCTGGTCGGCGCCAGTGCCCGTCGAGGCGTTCTCGATTTATCGCGGCCTGCGGGCGGTCAACCCGAGTCCCTACATGTACTTCCTCGACTTCGGCGACTTCCAGGTCGCGGGCGCCAGCCCCGAGCCGCTGCTGACGGTCACCGGGCGTCACGTCAGCACCAAGCCGATCGCCGGCACCCGCCCTCGCGGGGCGAGCCCGGACGAGGACCGCCGTATCGCGCAGGAGCTGCTCGCCGACGAGAAGGAGCGCGCCGAGCACGTGATGCTCGTCGATCTCGGGCGCAACGACCTCGGGCGCGTGTGCGAGTACGGGACCGTCGTCGTCGACGAGCTGATGGAGATCGAGTCCTACAGCCACGTCATGCACATCGTCTCCTCGGTGTCGGGGACGCTGCGCGCGGACGTGGGCGCGATGGACGCGCTGCGCTCGGTGCTGCCGGCAGGGACGCTCTCGGGCGCGCCGAAGGTGCGGGCGATGCAGATCATCGACGAGCTCGAGCCCGTCAAGCGGGGCGGCTACGGCGGCGCGATCGGCTACCTCAGCTACGCGGGCGATCTCGACACCGCCATTCACATCCGCACGGTCGTCGTCAAGGACGGCGTCGCGCACGTGCAGGCCGGGGGCGGCACGGTCGCCGACGCCAAGCCCGAGTACGAGTACGAGGAGTCGGTGGCCAAGTCGCGAGCGGTGCTGCGCGCCGTCGAGCTGGCATGCGAACAACCCGACTGGGCATGAGGCCGGGAGCGCGATGAAGGTTCTCGTGATCGACAACTACGACTCGTTCACCTACAACCTCGTGCAGTACTTGGGTGAGTTGGGGGCGGACGTGCACGTCGTACGCAACGACCGCGCCACCGTCGATGAGCTACTCGACGGCGCCTACGATCGCTGCGTCGTGTCACCGGGTCCGTGCACGCCCGATCAGGCCGGCATCACGCTCGAGGTCGTGCGGCGGATGCCCGAGGCGGGGATACCGACGCTCGGGGTGTGCCTCGGCCACCAGGCGCTCGCGCAGGCCTTCGGCGGGCGCTGGAAGCTGCACTCGCCCGTACACGGCAAGGCCACACGCATCGAGCACGACGGGCGCACGATCTTCCGCGGGCTGTCCTCGCCGCTGCAGGTGGGCCGCTATCACTCGCTCGTCGTCGACGCCGATCTGCCGGACTGCCTGGAAGAGTCCGCACGCGGCGACGGCGTGGTGATGGGTGTGCGCCATCGCGAGCTGCCCGCGGAGGGCGTCCAGTTCCACCCCGAGTCGGTACTCACCGAGCAGGGTCACGAGCTGCTGGGCAACTTCCTGGAGGCGCGGTAGTTCTGTAGAACCATGGTGTCACCAGGCCACCCGGCCTGACTGTCCGCGCGGGAACGCCGTATAGCCATTGTTATACAGAGCGTGTTCGGCGCGGCTAAGCACGACGACCCCCTACACCTGACCCCCTACACC
>JBEKWH010000042.1:0-28884 GCA_049513255.1 Solirubrobacteraceae bacterium | reverse complement strand
CGCTCGCCTTCACCGCCACACCGGCCCTGGCCGCCGCCCCGGAAACCCCCGAAACAACCACGGCCACCCCGACGGCCACCACCGCGATCCTCCACGGCGTCCTGAACCCGACCAAACCCGGCTCCCCCGGCAGCTACCAGTTCTCCTACGCCCAGTCCGCGACGGAATGCACGCCCGGGACCCTGGACCCGGAATCCCCGGAACTCGCGATGGGCCTCGAAAAGGAAGCCAAGTCCGTCACGGTGACCGGCCTTGAACCGAACAGGGAATACAGCTTCTGCATCGTAGCCTACGGCCTGTTCGGCGGCGTGACCGAACCAGCTGACGGTGCGGCTGTCCCGTTCAAAACGCTCGCGGCGAAGCCTTCGGTGGATGACGAGTCCACCTCGGCCGTCTCCTCCACCGCAGCCACGCTCGAAGCCCAGCTGAACCCAAACAACCAGTCGACCACCTACGTCTTCGAATACTCGACTAAAGAGAAAGCCGGCGCCCTGGAAGGCACGATCGTCAAAGTGCCGGTCACGCCGCCCACCCCGCTCGAAGGCTTCGGCGACCAGACCGTCAGCGTCCCGACCGGAGCGCTCCTGCCGGGCACCACCTACTTCTACCGCGTGGTCGCGAAAAACGCCACCGGCACCACCGATGGCACGGTCTCGGCGACCGGCTTCACGACACCGCCGACCCCGAAGACGGAAGCCGTCACAGCGATCACGGCCACGACCGCGACGTTCCACGGCAAGCTGAAGCCGCTGAACGAAAAGGTCGCGACCGAATACGCCTTCGACTACAACACCGGCGAAGAAGCGTCCTGTAACGGCGAAAGCCGCACCACCGCGGCGAGCGCGGGCACCGGCAAAGGCACCGAAGCGACCGTCACCACGGCCGTCACGGGCCTGCAGCCGAACCAGAAGTACACGGTCTGCCTCGTCTCCATCACCGAATCGGGCTCCCAGGTCGACTCGACCCCGGTGCACTTCGACACCCCGGCGGCCGCCCCGACGATCGAAGCGTCCAGCGAGAAGGCCTCCAATGTCACGCCCTACGAAGCCACCCTCGAAGCGCAGGTCAACCCCGACAACCAGCCCACGACCTACGTCTTTGAATACTCGACCACGGAAGCGGGCGGCAAACTAACCGGCACGATCGTGAAACTCGAAGGCGAAAGCCCGTTGGAAGGCGGCGGTCAGCAGACCGCGAGCGTCGCGACCGGCCACGTCCTGACACCCGGCACGACCTACCACTTCCGCATCACCGCCAAAAACGCGTCCGGTCCCGTCGAAGGCTCGGGCGAATTCGGGACCCAGGCGGCAACCGCGCCCGTCATCGAAAGCGAGGGGAGTTCCGGCGTTACCGCCGAACTCGCGACCCTTGAAACGACCGTCGACCCGGTCGCCCAGGAAACCACCTGCAGCTTCGAATACGCAACCGAACCCGCGCTCAGCTCCGGCGTCACGACCGTCGCGTGCAACAACCCCAACGCGCTCGGCGCCGGCGACAGCGGCGTCTCGGGATCCGTCTCCCTGACGGGCCTGATCCCATCAACCACCTACTACTACCGGGCGGTCGCGACGAACGCCGCCGGCACCACCACCGACCCCACGATCGAACACTTCGAAACCGGCCCCGCCCGGGCTCCGGTGATCGCCAACGAGGCCGCCTCGGGGGTCGAACAGACGAACGCGACCCTCGAAGGCGAAATCACACCCGAACACGTCGCGACGACCTACCAGTTCGAATACCTACCCGAAGCCCAGTACAACGAAAAGGGCAAGACGTTCAGCGGTGCCCAGACCTCCCCGGGCGCGAAACCGATCGCTGCCGAAGAACCCGCGACGAAGGTCACGGCGAAGCTCACCGGGCTGACCGGTGCCACAGCCTACGTCTACCGGCTCGCCGCGACCAGCAAGTGCCAGGCAGGGGAACCCTGCGTGACCGACGGACCCACCAAAACGTTCACCACCCCCTCACCCGGCGCATCCGCGCCCGGCACCTGCCCCAACGAAGCCCGCCGCGCCGAACAACCAGACGCACAGGCGCTCCCCGAATGCCGCGCCTACGAGATGGTCTCACCCGTCAACACCGAAGGACAGGACGCAACCGACCCGTTCGTCGAAGGCGTACCGCGTGCCGCCGAATCCGGCGAAGCCATCACATACGCCTCCAGGGGCAACTTCGGCGACCCGGTGGGGAGCGGCTACGAAGATCAATATCTCTCAAAACGCGGCCCCGAAGGCTGGACAACACAGGCCATCTCACCACCCCGCCACTCCCTCAAGACGGAAACTGTCCCGCCGTACCTATCCTCGGCGTTCACGCCGGAACTTACGGAAGGGATCGCCAGCACGGGAGAGTCGCTGACCGGCGAAGCAAGCGAAGGAGAATCGATCCTCGGCTTGTATGTCGCTAACTTCGCCGGGGGCCCCTACCGGTACGTGACGTACGGATATAGGCCCGTCGGAGCGTCCACCGATCTCAGCCACGTGGTGGTCAGCGGCCAGTCCTCAAGGGAAGCGTCGGCTAACGAAGTCGTTTCCGAGTGGGTAGACGGACGGGTCGTCCCTATCAGCGTCACGAACCGGGGCGAAGAACTGCCGGCAGTCGTCGGTGAATTCCTACCCCAACACCACACTTACGACAGTTGGGGGGCGGTGTCGGCGGACGGGTCCCGAGTTGTCTACACGCGCTTTGGGACCTTTGGGCAAGTTTCGAGCCCTAGGCCGCCCGGCGACGTGTACATGCGCCTGAACGCTGAACAGCCTCAAAGCCCGATCGCTGCCGAAGAAGCGCAGGGTACCGGCACCGTCACAAAAGGCTCCAACGTCGTCACGGGACTGGTGGCCGCATCGGGCACCACAGAAAAACACGCCGAACGGGACAGTACCGCCATTACGATCGACGCCAATATTGGCCGCTTCGTCGTAGGTCAGCTGATTACGGGTCCGGGAATTGCGCCGGGGACGACAATCACCGCGATCTCGGTCTCGCCGATCGCTGGCACCTCGGGACGCGTCCTTACGCTCTCAAAGCAAACCGAAGCCGAACTGGAACCGGGTTCGCCCGTCACCTCGGAAGGCCCCGCTCCGTTCGCGGTTGGGCAGCCAATCAGCGCGGACGGAATCCCCCCGGGGACGACCATTGCCAAAGTCGCGCAGGGGACATTGATCCTCTCCGCGCCTGCGGTCTCCTCCGGCGCGACCGTCTCACTGGAAGCCGGGGGCGGCTGCACCGTGGAGGACGATGCCTGCACTATCGACGTATCCGCCTCTGAGCGGGAGGCGGAAAACCCCGCCGGTCCTCGTCCCGCGCGTTACTGGGGCGCGAGCACCGACGGCTCTCACGTGTTCTTCACCAGCACCGCCGAGCTGACGGAAGACGCGTATACGGGAACCGACGGCCAGGGGGCGAACCTTTACGAATACGATCTGGAAAGGCCCGCCGGTGAACGCCTGACGGACCTCACCGTCGACCACGCCGACCCGGACGGTGCCGCCGTTCAGAACGTGGTGCAGGTCTCAGAACACGGCTCATACGTCTACTTCGTAGCGGATGGCGCTCTCGCTGCGGGCGCTACCGCGGGTGAGCCCAACCTCTATGTGGTGCATAACGGCGAAACGAGCTTCGTAGCCGCGACGTCCGTGGGCGAAGAAGCCGAAGAAAGCTCCGTCGTGTCCTCCGCGATATCGCCCGATGGCTCGCGGCTGGCGTTCATCTCGAACCGGAGCTTGACGGGCTACGACACCGAACCGGCCGAGCCCGGCGAGTGCAGTCTCTATGCGGGCGCGCCTCGGTGCCAGGAGATATATCTCTATGACGCCGAAACAAACAGCGTGGCTTGTGCATCATGCGACCCAACCGGTGCTCGGCCAACGGGGGAGGCCAGCTTCGCGCCGCACAAGAATTTTGAGTGGGCTCTTTACCGAGCGCGCAATCTACTAAACGACGGTACGCTCTTCTTCGACAGCACCGACGCGTTGGTACCCAGCGCGACCGGGCGACAGCTGAACGTATACCAGTACAAGAACGGTCACGTCAGCGCGATCTCCAACGTGGACGGCGGCGGTGAAGCGTTCTTCCTGGATGCGAGCGCCAACGGGAACGATGTGTTCCTTGCGACACCTGATCGGCTGTTGCCGCAGGCAACCACGAACAACATGGTGGTGTATGACGCGCGGGTGAACGGTGGTTACCCGGTGGCCGTCCCGCCGTCGGCATGTAGCGGCGAATCATGCAGGCCACCGGAATCCTCTCAGCCGGCGGGCGAGCCGCCCGCGAGCTCGAGCTTCTCCGGCCCTCCCAACCCCGCGCCCCCGCCGCCGTCCGTCGTGAAACCCAAGCTCGAAACGAAGGCTCAGAGGCTGGCGAAGGCCCTCAAGGCCTGCCACAAGGACAGGAAAAAGAAGAAGCGCCAAGCATGCGAAAGGGTGGCCCGCAAGAAGTACGCCGCAAAATCGAGCGCCAAGACGTCCAACACCGCCAAGACGTCCAGTCGAACCACCTACTACCGGAGGGCATCGCGATGACCACCATGAGAGCCCTCTGTACCGAACTCCGCGCATCCATCGCCAAGATGCAGCGACAGGTGTCTTTGGCCTGCACGCCCTGCCAACGCCTGACTCCCCGCTTCAATCTTTCCATCGTCTCGACTCTACGAGGACGGCTCGAAGCAGGTAGATCGCCTGTGGCCTTTAGGGTGCGGACGCAGGCTCCGACGGGTGGTCTCCACACGAGGAGCCGCGAAGTACCCCGAATGGGGCGAGGACAAAGATGTACGCCGCTTGCCTGCAGCCGTGGGGGCGTTGCTGTCCTTACGCTTCTCGCCGTGGTGGGGCTCGCCTCCGCCACACCAGCCCACGCGGAATTCGGCCTGCAGCGCTTCGCCTTCTCCGCGCGAAACCAGGACGGGACCCCAGACCTGCAGGCCGGGTCGCACCCGTACTCCCTGAACACCACATTCGTGCCCAACGTCGAGCCCGGGAACGACAACCTGAGAGACGCGAGACTCGAAATCCCACCCGGCATCGTGGGGAACCCTAACGCGACGCCACACTGCCCCTATCAATCGTTCGTGAAAGAAGAATGCCCAAACGACACAGCCGTGGGCATCGCGATCAGTTTTCTTACGAACGCGACCGAATTTGAATACCAACCCCACGAGAATCCCGTCTTCAACCTCGTTCCCCCAAAAGGCGTGGCAGCAGAGTTCGGCTTCCTGACAGCGAGAGCAGTCGCCGTATTTCTCGACGCCGGTGTACGCACAGGTACCGACTACGGGCTGAGTACGACCGTGCGGGATATCAGCCAGGCCGGGTTTATCAACGCGAGCAAGGTGACGATCTGGGGAGTGCCGGCGGACCCATCACACAACCTCTACCGGGGAAGCTGCCTCCGTGCAAACGCAGGGGAGGGCGAGTTCTCTCCAAACGAACCTACGCTCGATGGGTTGAGTGAAACTGAAGCCGGACTGGAAGGCCCCGACGGGCCATTCAATGCCGGCGGCCCCGGAGAAGACGTTGTTCAGCCGGCCACGCCCCGGATTGAAGAAGAAGGCGGATGCGCGACGCAGGCTCCGCTGACGCCGCTGCTGACCAACCCGACCTCATGCGGCAGCCCGCGGACGGCCACGCTGAGTGTCGACGATTGGGAGGAACCTGGCGTCTATCGTTCCGCCAGCCTTGCTATGCCTGAGATATCGGGCTGTGAAAAGCTCGGATTCTCCACAAACCTCCACCTCAGCCCGGAAAAGACAACCGCGAGCACCCCGACGGCGGTGAACGTCGAAGCCCGCCAGCCACAGGAAGGGCTGGAAAACCCGAACGGCTTGGCGGAGTCCGACCTCAAGGAATACTCGGTGCCGCTGCCGGAAGGACTGCAGCTCAACGCGAGCTCGGTCAACGGACTTGAAACCTGCTCGGTCGCGCAGATCGGGTATACCGGCAGCGCGGAACTGAACCCCACCACCGAACCGGGAGTCCGGACACCGCAGTTCACACCGACCGCACCCTCATGTCCGAACGCGTCAAAGATCGGTAACGTGAAGATCAAGAGCCCCCTCTTGGAAGGCGAACTGGAAGGCTCCGTCTACGTCGCGGCCCCACAGAACTACAAGGCCGGACCACTGGAAAACCCGTTCGGCTCGCTCACCGCCGCCTACGCGGTCGCCGAAGAAGAAAAGACCGGAGTGCTGCTCAAGCTGCCAGCGAACATCCTACGCAACCCCGAAACGGGCCAGCTGACGTTCACGTTGAAAGACTCTCCGCAGCTTCCCTACAGCGTCGCGAAGATCGAACTCTACGGTGGCGAACGCGCCGCCCTGGCGACCGGTCCCAGGTGCGGGACCTACACGACCGAAGGGACGTTCACGCCATGGTCGGGGACCGCGCCGTTCGTGAGCTCCTCGAGCTTCCAGATCACGAGCGGCCCGGGCGGCTCGGCCTGCCCGGCCGGCGCGCTGCCGTTCTCCCCGACGCTGCAGACCGGGGCCACGAGCATCAACGCCGGCGGGTTCAGCCCGCTCACCACAGTGATCAACAAGGCCGACGGCCAGCAGGCGATCCACAACGTCACGATCAACTACCCGCCGGGGGTCTCCGCCGTCCTGACGGGCGTCCCGCAGTGCCCGGAAGCACAGGCGAACGCCGGGACCTGCGCCGCGGAAAGCCAGATCGGCGAAGACACCGCGAGCGTCGGCCTCGGCCAGGACCCCTACACCGTCACCGGCGGGAAGGTCTACCTGACGGGCCCCTATGACGGCGCGCCGTTCGGCCTGTCGATCGTCACGCCGGCGAAGGCGGGCCCGTTCGTCCTAGATGAAGGCGCACCCGTCGTGACGAGGGCGAAGATCGAAATCAACCCGACCACCGCCGCGGTGAGCATCACCACCGGCGAAATCCCGAAGATCCTCGACGGCATCCCCCTCCAGGTGAAGCAGATCACCGCCAACATCAACCGCCCGAACTTCGCGATCAACCCAACCAGCTGCAACCGAATGACCGTCTCGGGCAGCATCACCGGCTGGGAATCCACAACCTCCCCCATCTCCGACCCCTTCCAGGTAGCGAACTGCCAGAATCTCAAGTTCAAGCCCGAAGTGTCGATCTCGACCGCCGGGCATGCCAGCAAAGCCGACGGGGCGTCTCTGACGTTCAAGATCAGCTACCAGAAGGGCGCTCTCGGCAGCGAGGCGTGGTTCGCGGAGGCCAAGTTCGATATCCCCAAGCAGCTGCCTGCGGAATTGAAAACGCTCCAGCAGGCGTGCCTGGCGGCGACGTTTGAAGCGAGCCCTGCCAGCTGTCCGGTTCATTCGAAGATCGGCGAAGCGGTCGTGCACACCGAGCTGCTGCCCGAACCGTTGAAGGGCCCTGTTTACTTCGTCTCGTACGGCGGTGCGAAGTTTCCCGACGCGGTGATGGTCCTCACCGGCGATAACGTCACCATCCGCTTGACCGGGGAAACGTTCATCGACAACAAGACCGGCGTGACCTCGGCAACATTCCCAGCCACGCCCGATGTGCCGTTCGAAAACATCGAAGTCACGCTGCCCGCCGGAGAATACTCGGAGTTCGGCTCGAACCTGGGCGTGGGCAAGTACGACTTCTGCGGGCAGAAGCTGACGGTGCCCACTGAACTCAAGGCCCAGAACGGCCTCGAAATCCACCAGGAAACCCCGGTCGCCATTACGGGCTGCTCGCCTGCGATCACGGTCGTGAGCCAAAACGTCAAGGGGCGCACCGCGACGATCGTCGTGAGTGTGCCGTCGGCGGGCAAGCTGACTGCTACGGGCAAGGGCGTCTCCAAAGGCGCCGGCAAGGCCGCCAAGGCCGGCGACGTCACGGTCAAGGTCACGCTGACCAAGGCCGAGGCGGCCGCCCTGTCCAAGCACAAGGGCCGCAAGCTGCAGGCCACGATCCACCTGACGTTCTTTCCCAACAAGGGCGCCAAGCTCAAGACCACCACGACCGTCGTCATAGGTTGAATCGCAGCCAGGCGCGACGCATTCAATGACCCGGTCGCGTCGCCGTCCGCGACCGCCCGCAGGCAGGCGCGAAGAGGAGATCGGCGAGGCGTTGCGCGGTGGCGCGCCTCGGCACCAACGCTCAACAGAAGTGCTCGAGCGGACGCGCGTGTGGAGGCGCGTGCCAACACTGAACAGATGTAAACAGCGAATCACGAGTCGCCCGGACTCCGATCGGCAGCGTCCGCACGACAGGCGCGAGCAGGCCGTCGCAATGGCCGAGTTCCAGCGCGCGCGCCTACTCAGGGCGGCGCTGGTGGAGGTTTCCGAGCGTGGCTTCGGCGACACGCCGGTGGCGAGGATCATCGCCCGCGCGGGCGTCTCGCGCACAACGTTCTACGAGCTTTTCGACAACCGCGAGGACCGCTTCGCGGCGGTGTTCGACGAGTCGGTGGCCCAGCTCGCGCGCGCGGTGGCGCTGGCGTATGAGGAGCAACGTCTCACAAGCTGAAGAGTTGTAAACAGCGAAACACCGGTCCCCCGGATTCACAAATTAGAACGTTATAGGCCAGGTCTTGCGGTGGTTGGCCGTGCCGAATAGATATGGCGAAGGGAGCAGCACTTTACGGATGCCTAATGCGATACAGCCACCGTCACGGGCCTCCAGGTCAAAATCACGCCGCCAGGGGCGCGCCGCGCCTCGTGCAGCCACGCGCCCGGCTCCGGGGGTGATCTCCGAGTTCCAGCGCTCCCGCCTGCTGAAGGCCGCGCTCGGCGTGGCTTGCGACGAGGGCTACGCGGAGCTGACCGCGACAGCGGTGATCGCCCGCGCGGGCGTCTCACGCAAGACTTTCTACGACCTCTTCGACAACCGCGAGGAGTGCCTCTTGGCAGTGCTCGAGGACGCCCTCGCTCGAATCGCCGCCGAGGTGGCGCCGGCCTATGAAGCGCCGGGCAGCTGGTCGCAGCGGCTCAGGGCGGCCCTGGTCGCTCTCTTGGAGCTTCTGGAACGGGAGCCGGACGTCGGCACATTCGTGGTCTCCTGTCTCCTCGGTTGCGGTCCACCGTCCCCGGGGCCCCGCGTGCGGGTACTAGGGCTTCTGCATGGGATCGTCGATGGCGCGCGCGCCGAGGCGGTCTCGCGCCACGAGCCGGCGTCGCTTACCGCTGAGTTCGTCGTCGGCGGCGTGCTCGCGGTGATCGACGCGCGGCTTCGGACTCCGCAGCCGCGGCTGACGGCTCTCGTGAACCCCCTGATGTGGACGATCGTGCTGCCCTATCGCGGCCGGGCGGCGGCATCCAGCGAGCTGAAGCGGCCCGCGCCCATACCCCCCGAGGCCGAGGCGCCGTCCGCGGTCGGACCCGCGTCCACCGTCGAGCAGCCGCTCAACCTGAACATGCGCCTCACCTACCGTACCGGGCGGGTCTTGGAGATCATCGCGGCCACGCCCGACCAGTCCAACTACTACGTCGGTCTGCGCGCTGGCATCACGGATCCGGGCCAGACATCGAAGCTGCTGACACGCCTCGCCCGGCTCGGGCTGATCGAGAACACGGGTCCCGGCCATCAGATGGGCGGGACGAACTCGTGGCGGCTGACGCCCGACGGCGAAAAGCTCGAGTTGGCGATTCGGCGCAGAGCCGTCGCCGGCTGGCGCTGATGCGCCTTGCGCGGGACCAGCCACACGACCCCGTCCGCGCGGCTGGTTCGCGGCTCGCCGCCGACAGGCGCGAGCGGGCGGTTGCGATCGCCGAGTTCCAGCGCGTGCGCCTGTTGCGAGCGGCGCTGGCGGAGGCCTCGCAGCGCGGTTGCAGGAACACGCCCGTAGCGAGCATCATCGCGCGTGCGGGCGTGTCGCGCGCCACTTTCTACCAGCAGTTCGAGAACCGCGAGGACTGCTTCACGGCTGTGTTCGAGCAGTGCATCGCCGAGATCGCCCATGTCGTGGTCCCGCAGTACGCGACGCGCGGCGGCTGGCCGGAGCGCATCAGGCGTGCGCTGCGCGCGCTGCTCGCCTTTCTGGAAGCCGAGCGTGAAGTCGGCGAGTTCGTGCTCGGCCAGGTCATCGGATACCCCCACGTCGAGCACGAGCGGAGCGCGCTGGTGCTCGCGCGCCTGCGCGATGCGCTCGAGGACGGGCGTTCGCAGGATGTCTCGTGCCCTGAGCCCGCGCCGCTGACGGCGGAGACCGTCCTCGGGGGCGCGCTGGCGGTGATCGAGGCGCGGCTGCGGACGCGCCCGCGCGGGCTGACCGCGCTGCTGAATGAGCTGATGTGGATGATCGTCCTGCCCTACCGGGGCCCGGCGGTGGCCGACGAGGAGCTGCGCCGCCCGCTGCCCAGGCCCCGCGCGAAGCCATCCGAGTCCTCCGCCGCTCGCCCGGGACTCCCCGACGCTCGGTTGGGCGGCCCGGACAAGCGCTTGACCTACCGCGCGGCGACGGTCCTGGCGGCGATCGCGCGCGAGCCGGGCGCCAGCAACGTCGAGCTGGCGCTGCGCGTGCGGATCGCGGACCAGAGCCAGATATCCAAGCTGCTCGCCCGCCTGGAGCGTCAGGGGCTGATCGAGAACGTCCCGCGCGGACACCCGATCGGCGCGGCAAATGCGTGGCGCGTCACCTCCCGCGGCGCCGAGGTCGACTCGGCGCTTCGGCGTGCGCACGCCATCCGAGCTCGAGGCCGCAAGGAGCGCGGCGATGCCTGAGCGCCGCCACCACGCCAAACGCGAGCCCCGGACGCGACCGCCGGCGCGCGAACTGCGAGCCTCTCCGATGGCCGAGCCCGTGAGCCCTCACTCGGCGCGTGCGTGCAGGAGCGCACCAGCCGATCTGCGATCCACAGGTATCGCGTCGTGGCCCTTCCAAGTACCCCGGCGCACCGAGCTGAGGCCACGCTGCCCGGCGCTGCGCTGCGGCCGAGCCTCGTGACGTGCACGACGGTCAAGGGCAAGCAGCGCTGCACGACCAAGCTTGTGTCGGGGACGGTCAAGATCACGACCACGGGGTCGGCCGCGCAGGCGACGCTCTCGCGTCACGGCGTGGTCTACGCAGCCGGAACCGCCCGCCTGGAGCACGGGCGCATGAGTCTGCGGCTGCTGCCGGTGCGCCGACTGCGACCGGGCACGTACACGGCTCACGCTGATCAGCGGGGCGAGGCGGCACGAGAGGATCGCCAGCCAGTCGTTCACGCTTCGCTAGACGTGTGTCAGGGTCTACGCTATCGGCGGGTACGAGGACGCGGAACTCGTCGCCGCCGAGCCGAGAGGCCTGCGCGGGAGGCAGCTCGGCCGCGCGCAGGCGGCCTGAGAGCCTGCGCAGGAGATCATCCCCCGGCTGCGTGCCCGTGTGAGTCCTTGTAGGCCTTGAAGCCGTCGAGGTCGTACAAGCGCGATGGTCAGCTTCGGACCGCAGCTTCACAGCATTGGAGAAGCCGACAGCTGGCGACGTGTATGGGAGACGCGTTCGCGTGGTGCTTCGTACAGCCCTGCTGGCGCCGGTCACCGCAGCCTGTGTTGCCTGTAGCTGCGGGGTCGGAACCTGTCAAGGTCGCCCCTGCGGGGCCGCCTGCGGCGGGGCCTGACGGCCCGTCCTTGACAGAACCCGTCCCCTCCGCTGGAAGGTCACTCAGGTCGGCAGGGAGGACCCTGCCGACCTGACAGCGACGACCGACGATGGGCGGCAGATGGTCAGCCCGCGCGCCCTCGTTATCGGTCCCGAGTACACGCCGCCCGAGCTCGACGAACATTCATGCGTGTGCCCGGACCCGCGGGGGAGAGAGCATCGCCGAGTGGCTAACCAAGCGCGCGCTGCGTCAGCTACAGGCGACCGCCCGCATGCGCGTCAGTCCGGCAATCCTGCTCGCCCAGTTGCGCGCTCGGCAGACATCCCCGGTATCGGCGGCGAGATGTCGCTTGTGGCCGTGAAGAGCAGTAGCACCCGTCAGGCTCAACTACAGATAACGGCCATGCAGACGCTTGTGGGCTCGCTCATAGACATCGCGGGTTCTCTCATTAGCGGGGTGACGCTCGCCGATCGCGCTCACGTTCCAGGCGAGGCTGTCGTCGGGCTTCTGGATCAGCTGGAACACGAATCCGCAGGGCGCCTGTGAGGCACCCTCCTTGCCGAGCGGTGCATAGAGCTTGCGACAGCCGAGCAGTTTGGTCCTGCCCGCAAGCGTCTCGCTGGAGGGACTTCGGGTGCTGATCAGTGAGTCAGCGTTCGTGCAGCCGATCAACCGCGAGCTACTCGCCGCGCGCGAGCGCGCCGCGGGTGCGCTGGCGGCGGCGGGAGCACGGCTCGAGCGGATCCGCCTACCGAAGATGCGCCTCGCCGGCGAGGCCTACCTGGCGGCGCTCAGCGATGCGGGCAACGCATCGGTGGCGCAGATGCTCGAGGAAGCGGGAGCGGAGCGCCTCACGGTGCGGAGCGCGCTGCGCCGCGGCGGTCCCCACACCGTGCCGCTGAAGGCGCTTGCGCTGCTCGAGCAGGCGAACCGCCTCCAGCCGCCAAGGCGTGTCAGCAAGGCGATCGACTGGGGACGCGCGTACGCGCGTGAGATCGCGGAGACGATCGGCGACGGCGTTCTCCTGCACCCGCCGCTCGCGAACGTCGCGCCGCGGCACGGGCGTACCAATGGTCGTCTGTATGTGTCCCAGCCGATGGCCGTCTTCAACCTCGCCGCCGTCCCCGTCACGCAGGTGCCCCTCGGTCTCGGCTCCCGCGGGCTCCCGCTCGGCGTGCAGGTTGCGGCCGCGCCCGGGCGCGATCACGTCTCGATTGCCGTCGCGATGGAGCTCGAGCGCGTGTTCGGCGGCTGGGTTCCGCCGAGCGCACATTGAGCGACGCTGACGCGCAGGGCAACCTCCCACGCGGGGTTGCGACCCTCCGCCGTGACGATCATCCCGACGGTCACTTCGGGATAGCCCAAACTGACGCTCCAGGCTACTGGACGAACACCCCGCGTTAGCCTCCGGCGCGGCGGCGCAGCTGCTTGCGCTGGCGGGCATTGAGGTGATCGCGCAGGTCCAGCGCCTCTTCGCCCAGCCCCATCGATTCGGCGCCGTCGAGGATGCGCTGGGTGCGCTTGAGCCCGACCAGTTCGAAGACCTCGTCGAGTCGCTCCTTGCCCTCGAGCACGAACGCGATCCGTAGTAGATCCTCGTCGGTGAGCTCCTCGATGCAGCCCGCGAGCGTTTCGTCGTCGAGGTGGGCAACGAAGCGGCCCATCGCGACGTGCTCCCCGGCAGCGGCCATGGCGGCGGCGATCTCCAGCACCCGGTCGCCCGGCATCGACGTGACGACGTCGACGGCGCGGCGCGGATCGAGCTCGGCGGAGAGCTGGGCGAGGAAGTCGATCGAGAAGTGCCCCGAGATCTCCACCGCGCGATCCGGATCGAGCAGGCCTGTCAGGCGCGCGCAGATGAGCGGTCCGAGCGCGTGCTCGCCGATCGTCGCGAGCGTGTGCGCGGGCAGCAGCCGCGCGGCATCGGCAGTTCGCTGCAGCAGCGCTTGGTCGTCGTCGTAGAGCAGCTCGGTGACCGCCTCCCGGTAGTCACGCAGCTCAGACGCGGGAACCCGATGGACATACGTGAGCGACTCGGGCCCGTCGAGCCCGAGCAGGCGGGCCAGCTTGGCGGCCTCGGCACGGCTTTCGGTGGCGGCGCTCATGCGCCCAGGGCTCGGCGCACGGCGCCACGCAGCGGCCACGGGATGTGCTCGAACGCCTTGTCGATCGACGTCGCGAGTTCACGCCGCTGACGCCGCAGCGCCGCCTTGGTGTGGACGGTGAGCTCAGCGGCACGCTCGCTGTCAAGCGATGCCGGCGGGTCGGGAAGGCGGTCTGTGGGACGCGGCATCGGATTGGACGGCTCGGTCACCCCTGGGACGGGACCGGCGCTCCGTGGTCGAGCGGCGCGGGACCGACCTCTGCTGCTGAGCCATCACCGGTGACGCGCTCGCCTGCCGCCGATCGTGCCGGATCTGGGCCGGACGCCGGCTCAGCCACGAGCCGCCGCCCCGCTCTCGATCCCGATCAGGGCCATCTTGCGCTCGACTACCTCGCGCTGCTCCGCGAGCGGGTGACCGCACGCTCCCGGCTCGCCGCCGTCGAGCTCGATCACGCGGCCATTACGCAGTCGCAGTGTCAGCCGGCATGGGAACGTCATGCGCAGCGCGCGCGTGTCGAGCGTGCTGGTGCCACCCTCGCCGGGACCGAGCGCCGCGCGGCGCAGCCGTCCGAGCAGGCGCGGCTCGCGTGCGAGGGCGCCCAGGTCGCGCATGCCGTGCGACAGATCGGTCATGTGCAGTTCGCGCATTCTGCGTCCCACTCTGGGCCACGCCTTCACGGGCACATCGCGGAGTGTGGCTCCTCCCCTGGCAGCGCCGTCGAGCGTGGCGAGTGTCAGCTCCCAGTCGTGGTGCACCGTCGTACGTGCCGCCAGCTCGCCGATCGCGCTCTCGTTGTCCGTCAACCACGTCTCGGTCAGCTCGTTATGGGTGAGCCTTCCGGCCAAGAGCGCCACGGCGACGCTCAGCTTCGCCGAGAACGCCACGCCCACGGGGCGCAAGCCCGCGCTCTCGCCGAGTGCCTCCATCCCGGCCGTCAGGTAGCCGCCGGCGATCTCCACGTCTCTCACCTCCGCGGGACGCACCTCGGCGGAGACGGCGGCGTCGACCGCTGCCTGCAAGTAGGCGCAGCCGGGATACGGCTTGAACGCGAGCGTGTCACTCAGCCACACCTCGCCAAGACCCCCAAACGCGCTCGGGCGCGGCACGAATGAAAAGTGGGTGAGCAGTCCACGATCATCCTCGATGATCTCGAGCGCCCCCTCCACGCCCCTGGCTGCCAGGAGCGCCGCGCGGGCGCCTTGCACCGCCGGCTCGGCGGCCGTGAGCAGCTTCGTCGCCGGCCCCATGAACCCCGGCCACAACCCATAGGGAGGCTGGTAGAGCGCGATTGCGAGCGCGTGTGCCAGGCGTTGCGCGTCGAGACCGAGTCCGACCCCGGCGGCCACGGCGCCGGCGGCGCAGTGAATCGACGTCCAGAACTGGCCGTTGTGGGGGCCGAGGAACAAAGCGAGCCCAAGACGCCCGGCGACCTCGTTGGCGGCCACCTGCGCAACCAGCGCACGAGCGGGCTCATCCGCGGCAAACGCACGCGACACTGCCACCGCCGAATGACCGGTGTGGCCCATGTAGAGATAGTCGTCCCAGTCATGCGCGATCGACGCGGCGGCGCTGGCGAACACCTCGCCGAGCGGTCCCTTCCCGGCGACGTCGGCGAACGGCGCCGCCTCGCGCTCTCCGGCTTGGGCCGCAGCCGTGATCGACGCCCTTTGCAGCTCGCAGCGCTCGCGAACGCCCTCCGGTATGTCGGCCTCGGTCAGGCTCGCCGCCCAGCTGCCGATCCGCTCGCAGATCGTCGTCATCGTCGCTTCATACCAGAAGGCTGATTGCACGACCCCACGGTGCGGATGATGCACGGAGCAGGCGCTGTCTCCCGTCCTCATCTGGCGCGCGGTCGCCCGATTGAGACATACAGACGGGTCACGGAGGATCGACTAGGCTCGGATCGTGGATACCGCCTGTGTCGATGGAGTATTGCTTCCTCTGGCTGAGGCTCTCATCCCGGTCACCGACGACGGCCTGCTGCGAGGTGACGGTGTCTTCGAGGTCATGCGACTCTACGACGGCGTGGCGTTCGCACGCTCGTCCCATCTCGAGCGGCTGGCGCGCTCGGCTGAGAGGCTGCGTCTCGCGTTCGACATCGGCGAGGTCGCACGCGATATCGATGCACTGCTCGCGAGGGTCCAGCCAGACAACGCATTGCTGCGGGTCCTCGCGACGCGGGGCGGGCACCGCGTCGCTCTGATCGAGCCGTTGCCGCAACCGCCGGACGCGCTGACGCTCGGCTGCGTGACCTTCGCGCCGGTGCGAGTGCTCGACGGCATCAAGTCGCTCTCGTATGCAGCCAATATGCTCGCGACACGGCTCGCCCGCGAGCGGGGCTTTGACGATGCGCTGCTCGTGACGCCGCACAGCCACGTGCTTGAGCTGCCGACCGCCTCGTTCTTCTGGGTCGCCGACGGAGAGCTGCGGACGCCTCCGCTCTCCGAGCACCTCCTCGACTCGATCACGCGTCGGATCGTGATCGAGATTGCCGCGGCGAGGGAGAAAGTCACTACGCGCGCCGATCTCGAGTCAGCGGAGGAGGTATTCGTCGCATCGAGCGTTTACGAGGTGATAGCGGTGAGCCGTATCGAGGAGCGTGAGCTTCCTCCCGGCGGACCCGTGACCCGGGCGACCGCGCGCAAGATGCGCGCACACGTCGAAGCGGAGTGCGCGACCCAGTGATGGTCTGCAAGCCGAAGGTTGGACGCGGCATCGGATAGGCGTTTGCGGCTCACTGCATCCCGACGGTGATCGGCTTATTTCTCGCACTGGGTATCGTCTGCGCGGTGTCAGAGCCGCACCCTGTGCTGGCGCTTCTGCATGAGCGCGCGAGGGATGGCTCGCAGCCCGGAGCGCGTGGGGACGGTCAGCGGCTTGCGCTGGTGCTGGAGGGGGGCGGGATGCGTGGCGTCGTCTCGGCGGGCATGGCGAGCGCGCTGGAGCGCCGGGGACTGCTCGACTGTTTCGATCTCGTCGTCGGCACGTCCGCCGGAGCGCTCAACGCGGCGGCGTTCTTGGCCGGCGTCGTCGAGGGCTGTCTGGTGGCCTATCACGCCGCGTTCGCTACGCGCCGTTTCATCAACCCGTACCGGCTGCTGATCGGGCGCGCCGCGATCGATGTTGCGTTCACGCTCGATCACGTCGACCAGCGGCTCGACGCTGGGCGCCATTCGCGGACCGTGGCGAGCCGCATCTCCCTGCACTGCATCGCGGTCGACGTTGACACCGCTGCCGCCGAGGATCTCACCGATCTGCGCTCAGAGGAGGATCTGCGATGCGCGCTGCTGGCGTCGAGCCGCATGCCCTGGATCGGTGGCGGGCCGGTCGAGTTCCGCGGGCGGCGCTGGCTCGACGGCGGCCTCGCTGAGCCGATCCCGCACCAGGTCCCCGCGCGGCTCGGCGCGACGCACGTGCTGGTGCTGATGACGCGGCCGCACGGAGCCTCGCGCACGCCGCTGCCGCCACTCGCCAACCGCATCGTCGAGCGCCGGCTGCGCAGGCTCAACCCGAGCTCGTCGAGCTGCACCGTCGCCGTACGTCCGACTACGAGGCCGCCGTGAGCGAGATCGCGGCCGCGACCAGCGAGCCAGAGCCGCGCGGGCCTTTCGTGTACGGGCTGCGCCTCGCGCGCGGCGGGCCCGAGGTCGGACAGCTGGAGCGGCGCCCCGCCGTGCTGGAGACGGCCGGGCGGCTCGCGCTGGAGAGCGCTGCTGCGGTGCTCGACGCGGCCGGCGTCGCTACGACCTCAGCAGCGGCGACCGCACCGCGCGGAGAGTGCAGCGAAAGGGACGTGGCGGCAATGCCACATCCCTAAGCCGCTCGGAACCGCGGCAAGCCAGGGATATCGCGGCGCCGCGCACTCGACCTGCGACCCGCCGATTTGCATGACTTCTTCGGGCGGCAGCCGGCGATCATGCGGGCCGCGCCATTTAGCAGCCCATCACACGGGCTCGTCGGCGCCCGGCGGGCGACGCCGCTGGCGCAGCCAGTGGCTTAGCAAGGGGTCGGTGATCCGGTAGGGATCTCTGAGGACCTCGCCCCGGCGGACGAGTGCGTCTCGGGCGTCGCTGGCGGCGCCGCCCTCGGGCAGTCCGAAGCGCGCCTGCGTGTAGTTCGAGTTCAGGCCGTGCGGCGAGAGCGCGAGCGCGAACAGCACCCGCACCTGCAGGCCGGGGAGGACGTCGAGGAATCGCTCGAAGCCCTCGGCGAGCGAGTCGATGACCTCGTCGAGCGCCGCGACCCACTCGGTCAGCGTGGCCGCAGATTGTGCCTGCGTGTGCTCCCATAGGTAGTGAGCCATCAGGATCGCGCGCTGTGGGTGACCTCGCACGAGCTCGAGAAGCGCGTCGAGTGCCTCGCCTGGGTCGCGGTCGGTCTGCGCGAAGCGGTGTTCGATGTGGGCGCCGAGCGCATCCGTGGGCAGCTCGCCGAGGTTGACCGGCGCCGCTTGCCCAAACAGTGGGCGCTCGCGCTCGCCGAACAGCTGGTTCATCAGTCCGGGCTCGGAGCCCGCGAACAGGTAGCTTGCGGCCTCGCCTTGATGCTGGACGTGGCTCCTGATGAGGCCGTCGAGGCCCTCCAAACGCAGCACCTCGTGGAACTCGTCGAACGCCACGAGGACACGCCGGCCGGTGCGTTGGAAGGTCTCGCTCGGCAACTCGAGTAGCCGATGCAGCGCGGGCAGTGGGTCGGTCCTGGGCTCGGCCTCCAGCTTGGCCGCGATGCCACCTGCGCCGAGCGAGACGCCGAGGTTCCACGATCGCATCAGCGTCCGCACGGCGCTCCTGATCGGCCCATCCGTGGCGCGCCGGTAGGCGTCCTCGATCCGCACCGTCACGTCGCCGAGCGACAGCACGCGACTGAAGTCGACAATGATCGTTGTCATGTCGAGTTGCTGCTCGGCCTCAACGCGTAGCCGGCGAATCAGCGTGGTCTTGCCGTAACGCCGCGGGGCGCTCAGGCGCATGAAGTGCCCGCCCCCGGCGAGCTCAAGCAGCCGCTGCAGCTCATCCTCGCGGTCGATCAGGTCATCGACAGGCCGCTGAAACACAAACGGATTACCAGATATCACGTCAGCAACGTAGCATATCCTACGCTATCAACGAAGAAACGCCACTGCTTCGGCGTAACTATACCCGTCGTGGCTTCCAGCTCGGCTGATCCTCGATCAAGAAGAGCCGTCCGAGCACGCGCAGGCAGTCGTGTCTGGCGGCGGGATTGCACTCAACATGACGAAGGGATTGCACCTCGTGGCGCCCCGACACCACACGCAAGGGCGGGGCACCACAAAGTATGTAACCTCAAATCAGGTATCCTCAGCTACTGCAATGATTGACCGGGTGCTTCCATCCAGCGACATCCGCCCTCGCCGCCTCGCCCGCCGCCTGCTGCATTCGAGCCTGGTCGAGGCGCTCGCCTACCCGCACGGGGTGGACCGGTACGTCGAGCTTGTCCGCCCGCTGCTGCTCGCACGTGACGTTCGTGCCGAGGTGACGGCCGTCCGCCACCAGACGGCGAAGAGCGTCACGCTCACACTGCGCCCGAATGACAACTGGCGCGGCTTTCGCGCCGGCCAGTTCGTCGGTGTCAGCGTCGACGTCGACGGCGTTCGCCCGACCCGACCCTACTCCCCCGCAAGCTCCGAGCACGCCGAAGACGGGACGCTCGAGCTGACCGTCTCCACCCACCCAGACGGCCTGGTCTCCCGCCATCTGCGCGACCATGCGCGGCCGGGGATGATCGTCGGCCTGACGCAGGCGCAGGGTGAGTTCGTCCTGCCCGACGAGCCGCCCGAGCGGGTGCTGCTGATCAGCGGCGGCAGCGGCATCACACCCGTGATGGCGATGCTTCGCACCCTCTGCGAGCAGGGCTTCGCCGGCGAGATCGGCTTCCTGAACTACGCGCGCTCGCGCGATCTCGCGCTCTACGGGCCTGAGCTGGCAACGCTCGCTCTGCGCCACGAGGGGGTGCGGGTCGCACGTGGCTTCACTCGCGCGCGGGGCTCCCAGCTCGGCGGGCGCTTCGATCGCGGGCACCTGTCCGCCGTGATCTCGCAGCACGCTGACGCCGCGACGTTCGTCTGCGGCCCTCCGGCGCTGATCGACGCCGTCCGGGTCGTCTGGGCCGAGGACGGCCTGCCCGAGCCCGCCGTGGAGACGTTCGCGCCCCCGGCGCTGCGCTTTGACACCGACGGCGCCGAGGGCCGCGTGAGCTTCACCGTCAGCGGGCGCGAGGCCGCGAACAGCGGCCTGCCGCTGCTGGAGCAGGCGGAGGACGCCGGCCTGACCCCCGCCCACGGATGCCGAATGGGCATCTGCAACACCTGCAGCTGCCACAAGACTGCCGGCACGGTGCGCAACGTCATCTCCGGCGCCACCTCCAGCGCGGGGGCGGAGGAGATCCGCATCTGCGTATCCGTGCCGGTCGGCGACGTCGTCCTCGACCTCTAGCAATCAAACGCCCTCAAGGAGCCAGCAATGAGCAGCCCCGCGCCACCAACCCTGACACCCAGGCAGCTCGAGGCCTTCGGCCAGGAGCTCGACGCGATCCGCGCCCGCGTCGTCGCCGACCTCGGCGAACGCGACGTCGACTACATCAACCGTCTCATCCGCGTCCAGCGCGGCCTCGAGGTCGCCGGCCGCGGCCTGCTGTTCGCCGGCTTCCTGCCGCCCGCGTGGATCGGCGGCACCGCCGCCCTCTCGCTGTCGAAGATTCTCGACAACATGGAGATCGGTCACAACGTCATGCACGGGCAGTACGACTGGACGGGCGACGAGCGGCTGAACGGCAAGACGTTCGAGTGGGACACCGCCTGCCCCGCCGACCAGTGGCGCCACTCGCACAACTACATGCACCACACGCACACGAACATCGTCGGCAAGGACCGTGACATCGGCTATGGCATCCTGCGCATGTCCGAGGACGAGCCGTGGCGTCCGTACGACCTAGGCAACCCGCTGTACGCGGCGCTGCTCGCGACGTTCTTCCAGTACGGGGTCGCGATGCACGACGTCGAGGTCGAGCAGATCGCCGCCGGCGAGAGCGCCCTGGACGAGGAGAAGCGCGAGAAGCTGCGCGGCGTCTGGGCCAAGGTGCGTGGCCAGACGCTCAAGGACTACGTCCTGTTCCCCCTCCTTTCCGGACCCTCGCTGCCGTTCGTGCTCGCCGGTAACGCCACCGCCAATCTCACGCGCAACCTGTGGGCGTTCACCATCATCTTCTGCGGGCACTTCCCCGATGGCACGCAGCAGTTCACCGAAGAGGACACCGAGAACGAGACACGCGGCGAGTGGTACTACCGCCAGATGCTCGGCTCGGCCAACCTGACCGGCGGCAAGCTCTTCCATATCCTCGCCGGCAACCTCAGCTACCAGATCGAGCACCACCTGTTCCCGGACCTGCCCGCCCACCGCTACGGCGAGATCTCCGACGAGGTCCGCGAGATTCGCGAGCGCTACGGCATCCCCTACAACACCGGCCCCCTGTACAAGCAGTTCGGGAGCGTCGTGCGCAAGATCGTCAAGCTCGCGCTGCCGCCGCTGCCGGCGCTGCCCGGCCTCAGGCGCTCTGAGCCGGTCCTCGACGAGCCCGCCGCCGCGCCGGCGCGGTCGCAGAAGCCGGCCCCTGCCAAGACGGGCGCGCGCAAGCTGCCCGCTGCCAAGACGGGCGCGCGCAAACAGCCCACTCCCAAGGCCGGCACGCGCAAGCGGGTCGCTGCGGCGTGAGCTTGTGCGCGACACTCACGTAGCGTTCCGAGTCGCTGCACGTATCGCCTTGTTCGCGAGCACCCGATGTCGATGATCTCGCTGGAGAACCTGCCGATCCCTCCGATCCCGCGCCTTCCACTGGTGCCCGATCCGCTGCGGCGCATCCGGGTTCCGCGCGACCTCGGTTCTGTCACGGCGCGCTCGGACGAGGCGAGCGCCCTGGAGGCCCTTGGCATGACGCCCGAGGGCATCGAGCGCATCTGGGCACGGGTGGAGCGCCTGTACCGCAGCGGCTTCTATCCGGCGATCGCGCTGTGCGTGCGCCGCCAGGGCGAGGTCGTGCTCGACCGAGCCATCGGGCACGCCCGCGGCAACGGGCCGTCAGACCGCGAGGACACGGAGCGCGTGCCGGCCACCCCCGCGACGCCCTTCCCGATCTTCTCGGCATCCAAGGTGATGACCACCGTGGTGACCCACCTGCTCGAGGAGCGCGGGCTGCTGCACGTCGGCGATCGTGTGTGCGAGTACATCCCCGAGTACGCCGCCCACGGCAAGCAGGTCATAACCATCGAGCAGCTGCTCTCCCACCGCGCCGGCGTACCCAACCTGCCCGCCGACGCGTTCGATCTCGACCGCTTCGGCGACCGAGAGTTCATGCTGGAGATGCTGTGCGCGGCCAAGCCCCGCTCGCGCCCGGGCAAGCTGCTCTCCTATCACGCCGTCTCGGGCGGCTTCGTCATCGCCGAGATCGTCCGGCGTGTGACCGGCCGGGACATTCGCACGGTGCTGCGACACGAGATCTTGAAACCCCTGGGCTTTCGCTGGGGCAACTACGGCGTCAGCGCCAGGGACGTGGGCCGGGTCGCCCTCAGCTACCCGACCGGCCCGCCGGCGCTGCCGCCGCTGTCCACCGTGCTCGAGCGCGCCCTCGGTCTTCCGCCGGATGAGGTCACCGTCCGCTCCAACGACCGGCGCTTCCTGACCGGCATCGTGCCGTCTGGCAATGTCGTCACGACCGCGAACGAGCTCTCGCGCTTCTTCGAGCTGCTGCTCGCCGGCGGCGAGCTCGGCGGCGTGCGCATTCTGGAGCCCCGCACGATCCGTCGCGCGATCTCCGAGCGGGCGTTTCGCGAGATCGACTTCTCGCTGGTGGCTCCGCTGCGTCACGCCAGCGGGTTCATGCTGGGCGCCAGTGCGTTCAGCCTGTTCGGCCCGGACACCGACGAGGCGTTCGGCCATCTCGGCTTCACCAACGTGCTCGGCTGGGCCGACCCCGAGCGAGCGCTTTCGGTCGGCCTGATGACCAGTGGCAAGCCCATGCTCCATCCTGCGCTTGGCGATCTGTGGCTGCTCACCCGAGCGATCGGCCAGGAGGCGCCCAAGGTGCCGCGCAAGGGCGTCTGGTTCACGGAGAGCTAGCGCTTCCTGCGACGATCGAGCTCTCGCTATGACTCCCGTTCAATGAGATCAGCGCCTGTTCCGCCCCCGCTCGCGATCGAGCAGGCGCTTGCGCTGTTCGAGCCGTCGCGCAAGCCGGCGGAGGCGCACTTCGAGGACGGCTACCTCGATCTGCTCGGCGAGGACGATCCCACCGGAGCCCATCCCGGTCAGCGGCTGATGCTCAGCAGCGCGCTGGCACTGATCTACGAGCGCGTGTGGCGCCCGCTTGGTGGACGGCTGTTGATGGGAGCGACTGGTCCCGGGATGGTTGAGGAGCGCCGTATCGCCCTACGCATGCTGGATCTCTCGCCGAATAGCCGGGTCCTGGATGTCGCCTGCGGGCCGGGCAATTTCACGCGTGGATTCGCCCGCGTCGCGGACGACGGCCTGGTTGTCGGAGTCGATGCCTCGAGAACGATGCTCGCCGTCGCTGTGCGGGAGACCGGCAGCTCCAATGTTGCCTATGTGCGAGGTGATGCGTGCATGCTGCCGTTTCGCGACGGCAGCTTCGACGCCATCTGCTGCTTCGCTGCGCTGTACCTCATCGATCAGCCGATGCGGGCGCTCGACGAGATCGCCCGCGTCCTCGCTCCGGGCGGTCGTGTGGCGCTCCTGTCGAGCTGCCACCGCGGTCCTCTGCCCGCGGCGGCGGCCAACGCACTCGTGCGGGCCGTGAGCGGGGTGCGGATCTTCGCGCGCGACGAGCTGACGCAAGCGCTGCGCGCTCGGGGTCTGACCGGGATCGAGCAGGACGTGGTCGGCCTCGCGCAGTTCGTGTCCGCCCGCAAGCCGCGTTAGCGCCTCACCTCTTGAGGGCCGCGGCCGCTTCTATCCCCCGGCGTGGGCCGCTTTCCGGTGCCGCGGTCGTCCGGCCTCGTGCGCCTGCAGCTCCGAGAACGAGCGCTCGATGCCCTGTGCGAGCACCTCTATGTCGGGGGCTGCCATGCGGTCGGCGTTGAGGCCGAAGACCATCTGGCCGGCGTACGAGACGACCGCGATGCCGATCGTGTGTCCGGCGAACAGCGGTACGAGCGGGAGGATCTCGACGAGCGGGGCGCCAAACGCGTACAACCGCTCCCTGGGTCCGGGGACGTTCGTGATCGTCAGGTTGAACATGCGGGTGCCGCCGAACATCGACCGCGCGAGCAGACCGCCGGCGAGCGGCGGCCCCATGTCGGCCAGGTCGACGATCGTCTTGCCCCCGGCGCGCTGCGAGCCGGCCTTGAGCTGCTCCGCGCGCTCGACGACGCGGCGGTAGCGCATCATCGGGTCCGCCTCGGTCACCGGCAGCTCGACGAACAACGACGTCAGCTCGTTGCCGAGCGCGTGCTCGCGGTCGTCCGAGCGGATGTTCACCGGCACCTGTGCTCGCAGATCGCCCTCGGGCAGAGCGTCACCGCGCGAGAGCAGCAGGTGGCGCAGCCCGCCCGCGCAGACCGCGAGCACGACGTCGTTGACGGTGCCGCCGAGGCGCGTCTTCGTTGCCTTGACATCGGCGAGGTCCAACCGCACGGTGGCGAACGCGCGAACGCCGCTCATAGGCCCGTTCAGGCTCGACTGTGGCGCCCCGATCACCTCGTCGCGCACGATCAGCTCGACCGCCGCCCGCACGCGATTGAGTGACTCGTGCGGGTGCAGCGCCGCGCCGACGCCGGCCCGCGCGCCGCGCAAGACCAGGCCGGGCGAGAGCCAGAAGCGGCCATTGCCGTGCTCTGTCACCTCCTCGTCACCGTCCGGCAGCGGTTGCAAGGGCAGCGGCGCAGCCTCCGGGGAGACGTCGAGCAGGGCGTCTGCGATGTCGAGCGAGCCGACGCCGTCAACGAGACAGTGGTGCGTCTTGGTCGCCAGCGCCCAGCGCCCTCCCTCGAGCCCATCGAGCAGCATCATCTCCCACAGCGGCCGGTGGCGGTCCAGGCGGTGCGACCAGAACTCCCCAAGCCACTCGCGCAACTCGGCTTCTCCACCTGGTGCCGGCAGCGTCGCGTGATGCACGTGGGCGTCGGGATCGAATTCCTGCACCGGCTCCCACGTCAGCCACGTCAGCGGACCCGCATGCGCGCCGGAGAGCTGCTCGGAAAAGCGGGGCAGGATCCCCACCCGCCCGCGCACGTAGTCGCGGAACTCGGCGAAGTCCGGCGTCCCACCGCCGGGGAGCGGATCGAAGATCAGCGCCGCGCCGATGTGCATGTGCGCGCTCTCGTCGAACTGCTCAAGCTCGAGAAACATCGTGTCCAGCATGCTCAGCCGCTCAGCCATGTCCCCTGACTCCCTTCCTGCGTAATCCCCAACTCAAACGTAGCGCGCAGGGCACGAAGCGTCATCGGCGTCTCCCCACGTAGCCGGTCCGTATTTCGCCACGTAGTCGTTAAGTCGCGGCGGCCTGGAAATGCGGAAGCACGCCGGCCCAGCCGCGCTGGTTCAGTTCGCGCCGCTCCGGACCGCGCGCGCCCAGCCGATCCCAGCCGTGGTGCACGATCGACACTGTGGTGCCCTCGCCGTCGCTCGCGACAAACGTGATCTCGACCTCGGTGGCGTCCGCGCGGTTCTGGCGCAGGTGCCACAGGTAGGAGATCCGGTTTGGGGGCTCCCAGGCGGTCACCTGGCCCCAGTCATGCTCTTCGCCTCGCGGTGTGCGCTCGAAGATGCGGCCGCCAACGCCCGGCTCGATGATCACCTCGACGCCCGGCTCGGCGCTGACTGTGTGCGTCAGTGGCCACCACATGCTGGTTCGCGCGGTCCACATCTCGAAGGTCCGCTCGGGCGGGCAGCCGACGTCGAACACGATCCGCAGCGGGTCGATCACGTCGCGTCGTGGTTGTCGGCGACCAGCCGGAAGCGCGCAGCGGCGTCGCCCCAGACCTCCTGCAGATAGGCGCGTACCGCCTCCACCCCCTCGTCGTGGAGCCGGTACAGACGCCGGGTGCCCTCGGCCGAAGCCGTCACGAGCCCGGCCTCCTTGAGCAGCCGCAGGTGCCGCGACACCGCCGGCCGGGTGATCGGCAGCTCGTCGGCGATCTCGCGCACCGAGCGCTCGCCGCCGTGCAGCATCTCGAGGATCGCGCGGCGCTGCGGGTCAGCGAGCGCATCGAACGGGTTGGCGACCTGACGCCCCACAACATAATGGTAGACGATCTGTTACGGTAACCTGCGAGTTACGATGAGCGAGCCCGTCACCGGCAGCGGAACGAAAGACGATCCCTGGGTCCTGCGGACCCCGCCCGGCCAGTCGGAGTATCTGGCCTACCGGGACACCGCCGCCGACCCGCCGGCGCTCGTCTGCGTCGTCGGCAGGACCACGCTCGGCTACCAGCTGCGGTGCCTTGATGACCTGCACGCGATGCTGGCCGCGCACGGCGACTGGGTGGCGCTCGGCTCAGCCGACGAGCAGAAGCCGGCCGGGGAGGGAACCGTGGAGGCGTGGGCGCGCTCGCCCGAGAACCCGGTCGGTGGCTGGTACGGCGTCAAGAAGGGCCTCCGCGGACGCTTCGCCAACTACGTGCCGCCCGTCATGGAGCACCTCGGGCTCGCCGAGCTCGAGCACAACGCGCGCAACAACCGCATGCGCGCCCACTGACCCCACCGAGAGGATCGTCCATGAGCAGAACGCTGATCATCCGCTACCGAACGCGGCCCGAGGTGGCCGACGAGAACAGCCGCTTGGTCGAAGCGGTCTACGCGTCGCTCGCCGAGCTCGGGCCAAGCGACTTCTCCTACTCGACCTACCGACTCGCCGACGGCGTGACCTTCGTGCACATTGCGCGTCTCAACGGAGCGGAGAACCCGCTGCAAACGCTGCCGGCGTTTGCCGAGTTCCAGCGCGAGATCGCTCAACGCTGCGTCGAGCAGCCAGCGACGAGCGAGGCGACCGTCGTCGGCTCGTACTCTCCTCGCACCTGACCCACCCGGGCTTCGAGTCGGCAGCAGCGCGCCAAAGTCTGAATATCATCAGATTGCCACGCGTCATCGTGTCGATCGGCGTGGCCAAACCGAGCGGATCGCCGCCATACGCTCACGGGCATCGATCTCGAGTGTGCGGCCCGAACGTATGGTCGGCCACCAGTAGTTCACCATCTTTCCTCGCAAACTGCATGTTTTTTGTCTCGTTCCAGATCTTGAATAATTGCGGCCAGCCGGTTTAGGCTCCCGCCCCGAGCGCGTGGCCAACGGGTCTGGCGAGCCGAGCGGCGACGCGGATGCGACGAGCGCCGCTATGGGCGCTCAGGGAGGCGTGTGGCTATGGGCGACCGGAGTCCGACCGCAGATCTCGGCCGTGATCGCTCCCGACTACGTGGAAGGCTGTCCTGGGCCGGGCTGCTCGTCTTGCTGGCGCTGGCAAGCGTGGTGCCCGCGTCGGCGTCAGAATCCTCCGGCGCGGTCGCGTGGGGTGTCAACACCGACGGGCAGCTCGGCAACGACACGACCACCACCGAGAAGGAAGCGGTGGCCGTCAAGGTGCTGACCGAAGCGACTGCGGTGGCAGCGGGGGAACTCCACAGCCTCGCACTGCTGAAAAGCGGCAAGGTGATGGCTTGGGGCGCCAATACCGATGGGCAGCTCGGCATCGGCTCAACCACCAAAGAGAAGGAACCGGTGGAAGTCAAAGGCCTGACCGAAGTCGTCGCAGTCGCGGCGGGCGGCGGCCACAGCCTCGCGCTGCTGAAAAGCGGCAAGGTGATGGCCTGGGGCGATAACGCCGATGGGCAGCTCGGCAACGGCACGACCACCAAAGAGAAGGAACCGGTGGAAGTCAAAGGCCTCACCGAAGTGGTCGGGATCGCGGCGGGGGCCGATCACAGTCTCGCGGTCCTCAAAAACGGCAAGGTGATGGCTTGGGGCGACAACGCCGATGGGCAGCTCGGCAACGGCACGACCACCACCGAGAAGGAACCGGTGGAAGTAACAGGCCTGAGCGAAGCGGCCGCCGTGGCGGGCGGTGAACTCCACAGCCTCGCGCTGCTGAAAAGCGGCAAGGTGATGGCGTGGGGTGATAACGCCGATGGCCAGCTCGGCAACGGCACTACCACCACCGAGAAAGAAGCGGTGGAAGTCAAAGGCCTGAGCGAAGTTGCTGGAGTCGCAGCCGGCTACAGCCACAGTCTCGCCCTCCTGAAAAGCGGCAAGGTGATGGCGTGGGGTGATAACGCCGATGGCCAGCTCGGCAACGGCACGACGACCACCGAGAAAGAAGCGGTGGAAGTCAAAGGCCTGAGCGAAGCGGCCGCCGTGGCAGGGGGCGAACTCCACAGCCTCGCGCTGCTGAAAAGCGGCAAGCTGATGGCGTGGGGTGATAACGCCGATGGGCAGCTTGGCAACGGCACGACCACCACCAAGGAGGAACCGGTGGAAGTCACGGGCCTGAGCCACATGGGCGCAATCGCGGCCGGCGCGAACTTCGGCCTCTCCTCCTACGCGACCCTGCCCGCCAACACCGAAGCGCCGGCGATCTCCGGCGAAGCGAAGGACGAAAAGACCTTGAGCGCCACGACGGGGACGTGGTCGGGGTCACCCCCCATCACGTACAGCTATCAGTGGGAGAGCTGCAACACGGCCGGTGAAGCCTGTACGAGCATCTCGGGGGCGACGAGCGCGAGCTACACGGTCGCGCATGAAGAGGTCGGGCACACGATTCGGGTCAAGGTGACGGCGACGAATGCTGCGGGTGAAGCGTCGGCGAGCTCTGCGCAGACCGCGACCGTTCTGCCGTCGCTATCAGTGGGAGAGCTGCAACACGGCCGGCGAAGGCTGCGCGAGCATCTCGGGGGCGACCAGCTCGACCTACACGATCGGCCACGAAGAGGTCGGGCACACGATCCGGGTCAAGGTGACCGCCAAAAACAGCGCCGGCGAAGCCGCCGCCACCTCGTCCCAGACGGCGACTGTCCTGCCCTCGGCACCCGTGAACACCGTCCTGCCGGTGGTCTCGGGTGAAGCTAAGGACGAAAGGACGTTGAGCGCCTCGACGGGTACGTGGGCTGGTTCGCCGACGATCACGTATGGCTATCAGTGGGAGAGCTGCAACACGGCCGGCGAAGGCTGCGCGAGCATCTCGGGGGCGACCAGCTCGACCTACACGATCGGCCACGAAGAGGTCGGGCACACGATCCGGGTCAAGGTGACC
>JBEKWH010000041.1:0-29863 GCA_049513255.1 Solirubrobacteraceae bacterium | reverse complement strand
GAGCTCGGCGACGATGCCGGTGCCGACCTTGGCGGCCATCATGTAGCCGAAGACGTAGGGGACGGCCTCGCGTAGGTCACACCAGGCGGCGAAGATGCCGGCGTAGGAGGGGGTGCCGGTGGACTCGGTGAAGTAGGCGCCCTCGATGCCGCAGGTGCTGAGGCCGGCGAAGAACACTAGCCCCCAGATGACGGCGGTGGAGCCGACGATCAGGATCCCGGCCTGGCGCAGTGTCTCCCCGAAGAAGCGGAATGCGCGCAGGCTCCATACGTCGCGGACGATGCTGCCGGTGAACTGGGCGATTTCGCCGGCCGCTTCGAGCCATTCGCGTGGCATCGCGAGCAGGTCGTTCATCGTGGTTGTCGGTGGCGTTTCGCCGGGTTTGCGCCTGGCGCGGGATGCGGCTCGGCGAGGCGGTGCTGCGGATGCTGATCCCCGCTCATGCGGCTACTGTACTAGATGACTGTAACAATAGGTATCTGTCGTCGGGGTCACTAGGCTTGTGGGTGGCCATGAGTAAGCAGCCTGCGGAATCGCCGGAGATGATCGAAGCTGGAGCGCTCGATGTGGCGATCGATCGTGACGGTGAGCTGCCGATCGGCGTGCAGCTGGCGTGGGCGCTGCGCACGCGGATCGGTGATGGACGTTTCAAGCCCGGCCAGCGGCTCCCCGGCTTGCGGGACTTGGCGCGTGCCACGGGCGTGAACGTGAACACGGCTCGTGCGGTCTACCAGCGTCTGGAGCAGGAGGGCCTGATCGAAAGCCGGCAGGGCAGCGGCACGTTTGTCGCGTCCGGCTCGCGTGAAGCGTCGGATGTCGGTGTGATCGCGGCCGGCGCGGCGCGCAGGGCACGCCTGGCGGGCGTCGACCCCCGCGCCGTCGCAGCCGCCCTATACGTCTCCTCGCAGCCGATCAGCGAAACCGAGCAGGTCGCCGCCGTACGGCGCGGCACGCTGCGCACCCAGATCACGGTGCTCGAGCGGGCGCTCGGAGAGCTCGAAGCCACGCACCCCGGTCTCGTGCCGCCGTCCAGCACTACTCGTCGCGATGCCGGCCCGAGACTGTTGAGCGCCGAAGAGCTCGAGCAGGTCCGCGCCGGGCTCGTACGCCGCCTGGCGAGCATGCAAGCCGCGATCGACACGCTCACCACCGAAGAGACCGCCACACACGACCCGCCGCCCGCGCCGGCCAAGAGCGCTGCGCGAAAGCGTGCCGCCCGGCCTCATCCGGGAACCCGTCCCGCGCCGGCGGGCGCCTGAACGCGATGGGCAACGAAACGTATTGCCTGATCGTGATGCTCGGGCTGCCGCTGTTGATCGTGGTCATCGCGATGCTCGGCGGCTGCTTCTACCAGGGCGGCAACGAGCGGCTCCTTGACTGGAAGCCGACCCGCTCCCCAAGCAGAGAAGCCGAGCTACAGCACGGCGATACCGACCAGATGCTCGCGTCCCTGAACCGGTATCGCCGCATGCGCGGCGCACCCGAGCGCACCCTCGAACAAGTGACGGCCAGCTCCCGCGTGAACCTCGCCGAATACACCGATTGAACAAACCGTCTGAGCATGGCCGCCCTCCTTCACGCTCGGGTGGATCGCACACCGTTGCAGCCATATGATCCGGCGCATGGGACCGACCGTAAAGCCAGCCAGTGGACGCAAACCGCCTGCTGGATATCGCGCGAAGCTCGGCCACCGTGCCCCTGAACGCCTGGCTGTGGAGTACAAGCGGCGCTTCGACGCTCATGACCTCGACGGCGTGCGCGACCTGCACGCGGAGGGCTTCGTGATGGTCGACCACCGCGCGCACAACTCCACGGACGCCGAGGAGGAGTGGCGCCCGGAGTATGGGTCGCTCGACGTGCGGATCGAGCTGGAGGAGGTGCTCGCGTGCGACGAGCGCGTGATCGCGATGCGCGCGACCGTCCGGGGAACGAGCCCAGACGGTGAGCAGTTCGAGGTCCCGCTCGGCCTCGTAGACGTCACCGAGAATGGCCTATTCACGAGCGCCGACCGGTATGACCCCGAGAACCGCGACGCAATGCTCGCCCGCTACACCGAGCTCGGAGGCACGCTCACGCCGTAGGTTGAGCGGCGATAGGGAGGTGACCCACGACCGTATTTGGGCGCGCGTCGTCTCGTGGTGGGGCAGGGTACGGTGGTGTGGGCGGTTGTGTGGCTGCCGTCGAGGAACGCGAAGGTTGCGGCGAACGGGAAGCCGCCGTGTGGGCAGCTTTGGGGTAGCCGGATGCCTTGAGGGTGGTAGGCGGTGGTCTTGCCGTGGAAGGTCTGGTAGTAGGTGATGTGCATCGGGCCGAGGGTGGAGCGTAGTTGGGTGATCACGGCGTCGGGTCCTTCGGGGAGCGTCGGGACGATCGGGACTATTGTCGTCAGGGAACCGCCGAAGGGAGGTGGGGCGTTGAGGACGAGGCTCGTGAAGATGAGTTCGGCGGCCACTGGCGTCTTGCCTTGGGCGAGGAACAGCAGCCCTAGGTGTCCTTCTTCGATGGGTGCCATCCAGGTTGTGACCGTGGCGTGCTCGATGATGGTTTCTGGGCCGAAGGGGATCTCGGCGAGTGCGCTGCCGTAGCCCATGAGCGAGTCTGGGGGGCACGCGCCGTTGGTTTCGAGTTCTGTTTGGGAGCAGGTCGAGAGCCCGAGTCCGCTGGCAATCAGGCCGAGGTTCGCCGGGTAGAGCAGGTCGACCTTGCTCAGCGGCGGGGGCACCTGGCCGGCGGGAGCGGTGATCTGAAACGCGAACGCGATCGTTGTGCCCGCCCCGAGCTGCTCCGGCGTGAGCGAGACGGTCAGTGTCGCTGACGGCGCGGCCGAGGCGGGGATTGTGAGCGAGAGCCAGAGGGCGAGTGTGGCGCTGAGGAGGCGGGTGGCTCCGCGGCGGGCTCTCATCACCCTCACCCGGCTCGGCCGCTAATAGGAGAGCGTGCCGGTGGTTTGGATCGTGACTGCGTAGTTCGTGCGGTTGATCACGCCGTAGAAGCCGCCCTGGCCGTGCGCGTGCGCGTAGCGGCCGGTGCCGTGGGAGACCGCCATCGTGCCGCCGAAGCTCACATACACGTCACTTTTGCTCTTGCTTGAGTGCAGCACGCCGGAGCCGTGCCCGACGATCGACCAGCCGTGGGCGTAGATCGTGAAGTCTGCCGCCACGGTCGCGCCGAGGTTAAAGCTGACCCGCACCGTCCCGGGTAGGGTGCCGGTGGCGGTGCCTTCATCGACGAGCTGCGAACCTGGGCTCTTTACGTTATGCAGGCGTGCCGTGTCGGTGACGTTCAGCGCGTGCGCGGCGTGGCCTCTCGGGGTTTGTGCGGCACCTGAGGCAGTTTGGCCCGTGCCGAGGAGCAAGAGCGTGACGGCGAGGGCCGCGGTTGCCCACGACCGGGCCCGTCGTCTTCCGCTATCGCGAAGCGTTGTCGTCACGGACATTTTGACCATACCAGCGAGTTGCGTTTACTCTTATCCGCCAAGTGGAATGATTCAGGCAGAGCGTACATGACTGTAGCTATTGGGTAGGATCAGCGGCGCCAATGGCACCAGCGAAGGGCGACATCACCGCGAGCATGGCGATTCTGGGATTGCTGATCCAGCAGCCCGATACAGCGTCGCATGTCAGGACTCGGCTGGCCCGTGAGTTCCCGCACGGACGCTGGTCGCGCTCGATTGCCTACAACGACATGAGGAACCTTGCGGATCAGTGCATGATCCGCAGGATTCGCACCGGCGAGAGGCGCTCCGAAGACGTGTATGAGGCGACGCCAGCTGGCAGGGCAGCGTTGAAGGAGTGGCTGCGCGACGCGGCGAAAGCGCCTCCGCCGGTACGCGATGCGATGCTGCTGTGGCTGGAGCATTCCGACGAATCGGAACTCGACGAGATCCTTGAGGTTATCCGCGAGGTCGAGGAGGAGGCACGCGCCGACTTCGAAGCGGCACGGACCCGCCTGAACAGCGAACGAGCGCTCGGCAACCTCGGCCCGGCGGACGGCTCGCAGTGGCGTGGTCGGATGCGAGAGGCGGTGCTGAGCGAGCTGGCGGTGATATGCGGCCAGCGGGTCAAGCAGCTCAAGCGGCTCCAAAGCAAGGTCAAGAACGACGGCAGAGAGCTGCACAGCGAAGCGGCGGCGGATGGTGATGGGTGAGCCGCTGCTGGTGTTCGATGGGGTAGGGAAGAGCTTTCGCCGTGGCCGGCGACGCTGGCAGGTCTTGACAGACGTGTCGTTGACGGTCGCGGCCGGCGAGATGGTGGGCGTTGTCGGGGCGCGGGGAGAGGGCAAGACGACCTTGTTGGAAGTGGCGGCGGGAATTGAGTTGGCCGATCAAGGTCGGGTCTGGTTTCAGGGACGGGATCTCGCATCCTGCTCTGCCGATGAGCGCCAGGATCTCCTGGGGGATCGGATCGCGTGGATATCGCGCGAGGCTGCGGACGACTTCGATGTCCTGGATTCTGTAGGGCTGCCGTTGGCGATGGGTCGGGGGCAGGGCATGCGCGAGGTTGACGAGCTCGCGCTTGAGGCATTGAAGCGCGTCGGGATCTCCGACTGTGCCAGGAAGCGATGGGAGGAGCTCTCAAACTGGGAGCGGGTCATGGTTGCATTTGCCCGGGGCCTGGTCACCCGTCCGAGCCTGATGGTCGTCGATGACTTGCTTGACGGGCTTGGGCCTGGTGGCACGCGTGAGGCTGGTGAGCTGCTCGCCTCGCTGGCGCGTGACTTGCCGTGCGGTGTCCTGGTCGCCGCCTCGGATCTGGAGGCGCTGCTTATCGCCGACCGCGTGCTGTGTTTCGAGCGCGGCACGCTCGCGGTCCTATCCGGCGAATCCGACGGGGCGAGCATCATCGATCTGCATGGCGGCCGGCGGCGGGTATCGGGCGAGCGCGGCTAAGTGCTCGAGTTGCGCCAGCTCGTCAAGCACTATCGCGTCGGCAAGGGCGATCCAATCTGCGCCGTCGATGGTGTTTCGATGAGTGTTGCGTCCGGTGAGTTCGTGGCGCTGTACGGGCCTAGCGGCTCCGGCAAGACGACCTTGTTGGAAGTCATCGCGGGTGCGCAAAAGCCCGACAGGGGCACGGTGCTCGTGGACGGCAAAGACATCTTCGCGATGTCTGAGCGGGATCTCGACGAGTTCCGGCTGAGGCAACTCGGGATCATCGGGCACCCGGCGGATCTGATCCCCGGGGCGCGTGCGATCGAGAACGCGTCGCTGCGGCTATTGCTGACGAACACGCGCAGGGCGAACCGAACGATCGAACCGCTGCTGGTGCGGCTCGGTCTCGGAGACCGGATGGAGCACAGGACGGAGGAGCTCTCGATGGGCGAGCGCCAGCGGGTGATGATCGCGATGGCACTCGCCACGGACCCGGTGTTGGTGCTCGCTGATGAGCCCACCGGCAATCTGGATACCGAGCGCACGAGGGAAGTGCTGGGGCTGCTACAGGAGATCTGCGGCGAGCGCGGCGCGGCGGTCCTGCTTGCTACGCACGATCCGCAGGCCGCCTCATTCGCCAGCCAGATCCATGAACTACGCGATGGGCACCTGCAGGACTGCCAGCCCGACCATGTCCTCGAGGCGCAGTCTGTCTTTGGGCGGCGGGCATGAGTGCAAGACGGCCGCGGCCGAGAGGGATGAGCCTCTCAGACCTTGTGTATCTATACCGACCACGGCTGCGCAGGGGGAGCGTGATGGTGCAGGATCTCTTCGCGATCGCGGGGATCGCGGTCGGGGTGGCGCTGCTATTCGCCTCCCAGGTCGCGAGTACGAGCCTCAGCCGGTCGGTGCAGCAGCTCAGCAGCCAGATCGTCGGCAGCACTCAGTACCAGCTCGATGCCAGGGGACCGGCTGGCGTGAACGAAGACCTGCTCGGAGAAGTCAGCCGGCTGTCCGGTGTCAGGGTGGCGCTGCCGGTCCTTGAGCAGCAGGCGAACGTGATCGGGCCAGACGGTCGGCAGCAGTCGATTGACCTGATCGGCACCAACCCGCAGTTCGCGCGGTTCGGCGGGCCGCTACTACGTCGGTTCAGTGCCGCGCAGCTCGCCGCGCAGAGAGCGATCGCGTTGCCCAACCCGATCGCGAACGCGATCGGCGCCGGAACGCTTGAGACGATCAAGTTGCAGGTCGGGGCACAGGTCATCACCACCCTGCTTGGGGCGACACTCGACGAAGGTGACATCGGCGGACTGGTCCACAGCCCCGTCGCAATCGCCCCGGTCCGCTACGCACAGCAAATCACGGGCATGACGGGACGTATCACCCGCATCTTCGTAAAGGCGCAACCCGGCCGTGACAGCGAGGTCCTAACGGGCCTGCGTCATCTCGCGGCACTCAAGAGCGTGAATGTCGAGCCGGCCGACTTCGACTCTAAGCTATTCGCCGTCGCCTCGCTGCCGGAGAACCAGAGCGAGACGCTGTTCTCAGCGATAAGCGCCATCGTTGGATTCATGTTCGCGCTCAACGCGATGCTGATCACGGTACCCAGGCGCCGGCGACTGCTCGCCCTTGTCCGTCTCCAAGGCGGTGCCAACCGGAGGCAGGCCCGCCAGATCCTGTTGTTCGAAGCCGTGATCCTCGGGGTGTTGGCGTGTCTGGCCGGACTCGCGCTCGGTGACCTGCTGTCTATCGCGGTGTTCCATGCCACGCCCGGCTACCTATCGTTCGCATTTCCTGTCGGAAATGGCCGGATCGTCGACCTCCAAAGCGTCGTGATTTCCATCGCTGCCGGGATGGCCGCGGCGTTGGTCGGCGTGCTCTGGCCGCTGCGTGACGTGTTCACGCGCCCGCGGGAGCACGGCTCACTTTCCCGTCGTTCGTGGATCATCGGTCGTATCGCGGCAGGCGTGATCGGGCTCGCAGTCACGACGATCATCCTGGTCGCACGCCCCCAGGACTCAAAGCTCGGCAACCTGACCCTCGTGATCGCGCTGTTGTGCGCGCTGCCGTTCCTCTTCAACGGTGTCGTCGCTGTCTTTGCCAAGCTGCAGCCCGTCTTGAACCGCCCGTCCCCGCGGCTCACTCTCACCCAGCTACGGTCGCCACTGACGCGCATCCGGTCTCTGGCGATCGTCGCGACCGGAGCAGTCGCGGTATTCGGCGTCGTCTCGATCCAAGGCGCGCAGCAGAACCTGCAGCGGGGCCTTGACGCCTCAGCGCACGACATCGACTCGAGCGCCGATCTGTGGGTCACCCCGCGTGGGGAATCCAACGCATTTGCTACGACTCCGTTCACCTACCCCGGAGGGACACGAGCTTTGGCGCGGCTGGCCGGAGTAAGGAACATCCGCGTCTATCGCGGGAGCTTCCTGACCTGGGGTGACCGGCGCCTGTGGATTCTGGCTCCGCCTGGCACGAGCCCCCAGCCGGTCCCCCCGAGCGAGATCGTCGCTGGCAGCCTCGCTGTTGCTAGCGCGAGACTCCGCGAAGGAGGCTGGGCGGTCATATCGCAGGCACTCGCCGCGGAACACCACCTACACGTAGGGCAGAGATTCATGCTGCCCGCGCCAGCATCGACCAGCTTCCGTGTTGCCGCGCTCAGCACAAACCTCGGGTGGCCGCCAGGATCGATCATCATCAACTCTCAGGACTACGCGCGCGCTTGGCTCAGCAGCGACCCGAGCGCGTATGAGATACAGACCAAGCCAGGCGTACCGCCAGCGAGCGTGCGTCGCGTCGTACAGGCTGCGTTGGGGCCGCAAACCGGCCTTGTCGTGGAAACGGCCAGTGAACGCGAGAACCGCCACGACGCTCTTGCGCGACAAGGCCTGTTGCGGCTCACGCAGATCAGGCTACTCGTGCTGATCGCTGCGATGCTCGCCATCGCCGGGGCGCTCGGCTCGCTGTTCTGGCAGCGTCGCGGATTCGTGGCGTTCATTCGCTGCCAGGGGTTCCGCAAGCCCGGGCTCTGGCGCTGGCTGCTGTGGGAGAGCTCATTGCTACTCGGCATCGGCTGCTGTGCCGGCGCGGCTTTCGGCGTGTATGGCCAGCTCCTCTTGAGTCACGCGCTAGCAAGCGTCACCGGGTTCCCGATCTCCTTCGATATCGAAGCGCTGGTCGCGCTGTCCACGTTCGCGCTGGTCAGCGTCGCTGCCGTTGCGGTAGTCGCCGTGCCCGGATATCTCATAGTGCGTGTCCCTCCCAAAGCGGCTAGCCCGGCTAGCTGACCCGTGCACGCCCCGCCAAGCGACTAGACCCGCTGGACTCTCGCTACGCCAGCTGCGGGCGCTCGGCGAAGCGGCAGCCCGCGAGCTGACGTGGACCCTACCCGCCGTCGCGCACGAGATCCGCGCGTGGCGCTCGAAAGCGAGCGCCATCCCATCCGCGGCGATTCGTGAAGACGCGCTGAGCTCGCTGGCGCGCAAGCGTGGCCATACCGACGGGGCGGCGCTGTTCTGCATCCTTCCACGAACCCGCGATCCGCATCTCCTACGCCTGCTCGTTGCCTACGAGATCATGTGGGACTTCCTCGATAGCGTCAACGAGCGCGGCGCGCGGGAGGGCCAGGCGAACGGGCGCCAGCTACACCGCGCGCTAGTCGACGCGCTAGACCCTGACGCCCCGCTGTCTGACTATTACCGCCATCACCCGTGGCAAGACGACGGTGGCTACCTAAACGCCCTCGTGCACGCTTGCCAGGCCATATGCAGGCGTCTTCCGTCATATGACGCTGTGCGGTCGCGTCTCGCTCAAGAGGCTTGGCGGGCACAGGTGCTCGCGATCAACCACGACCTCGATCCAGTACGCCGCGACACCGACCTGCACGAGTGGGCGCGACAGAACTTCCGCGCTGGTCACGAGGCAAGCTGGTACGAGCTCACAGGTGCTGCAAGTGCCTCCCTCACTGTGCACGCGCTACTCGCGCTCGCGGCGAAACCACGCGTAACCCTCCCGGAGATGACACGCGTCCAAAACGCCTACTTCCCCTGGATATCAGCGGCGACCACGATGCTCGACAGCTTCGTCGACCAAGCAGAAGACACCGCAAACGGCGACCACAGCTACATCGCGCACTACCCGACCGCCGAACTCGCGATCGACCGCATCAGCCTACTCGTTCACCGCTCAATGACAGAGGCCAATGCTCTACCAGACAGGCATCGTCACATCGTGATCGTCGCGTGCATGGTCGCGATGTACCTGTCAAAGGACAGCGCAAGCACACCGCCAATGCGCCGCAACACACAGACGCTCCTGAACGCGGGAGGACCGCTAGCTCCCGCCCTATTTCCCATTTTGCGCCTGTGGCGCATTGCTTACGCCCAACGCGCAACCTAAACCACCACACAAGGAGAACCCAATGCGACTCAACCATTCACCCGCGGCGACAACCAGCCAACACGAGCTGCCGCCCGCTGCCCCGCTTCCATCGCTGCTCCAGACGTGCGCGTGTCGCACGCGGCCCCTTGAGTACCTCCACTGGTGTCAGCGCCGACTCGGCCACCACTTCACTGTCTACCCCTGGGACATGCCACCACTCGTGTTCCTGTCGAACCCTAAGGATATTCGAACGGTGCTCACTGCACCACTGACGGTGCTGCACGCCGGAGCAGGCGCGGTCAGGACCGCCCCGCTTTTCGGCCCAGGCTCGTTTCTGCTGCTCGAGGAAGACGAGTACCTCTGCGGGCGCAACGCGATCCGCCCAGCGTTTCAGCACCGCACCGTACAGGAGCACAGCAATACGCTGACGGAGCTCGCCGCCCGCGCCGTCGCATCCTGGCCACTCGAGACCCCGATAGCGAGTCACTCCCACTTCTGCGCCTTGACACTCACCGTCATGCTGAGAAGCGTCTTCGGTGAGGAAGAGCCAGCCGTCAAGGCGCTGCACGGACGGCTGCTTGAAATGCTGGCGGTGACCGCAAGCCCAGTTCTTCAGGAGCCGAGACTACGCCACCTACCAGGCTGGCGCGGCACCTGGCGAGCGTTCCTGCGACAACGGGCGGAGGTCGACAAGCTGATCGCGAGCCTGATCAGCCAGCGCCGAAACACCGCAGGCAACCAACACGACGCGCTCAACATGCTGCTCCAGGCCCGCCGGCCAGACGGGTCGCCAATGTCCGACGGCGAACTACGTGACAACCTCGTCTCCGTGATCGTCGCGGGGCACGAGACGACCGCTTCAACACTGGCCTGGGCCTTCCAGCTGATCGCACAGCACCCGGCCGTCCAAGACCGTCTGACCGCCGAGATCGACGCCAGCAATGGCGAGGAATACCTGACCGCGACGATCAGCGAGGTGATCCGCCACCGACCCGTGTTCCTCTTCGCAGCACCACGCGCCGTCGCTCAGCCAATCGAAATCGGCGGCTGGACCTACCACCCACCCGTGCACCTGCTCGCCTGCACCTACCTCATGCACCACGACCCCACGCTCTTCACCGACCCGCACACATTCCGGCCAGAGCGGTTCCTAGACGAACACGCACCGGCACGAGCATGGCTTCCGTGGGGTGGCGGACGTAAGCTCTGCCCCGGGCGCCACCTCGCCCTGCTCGAGCTAAAGACCGTACTCAAAGCCACGCTCTCCACTCGAAGGGTGCTGCCGACCAGCGACAAGATCGAGCGCGCAGCCTGGCGAAGCGCACTCTTGACCCCCAGCGCCGGATCGAAAATCGTACTATGCAAGCGCGAGCCACGCGCTCAACAACGCAAGCATCAACCGGCACGCACTACCGCCCCAACCCAAGGCCGCCCATCGCCCGTTTAGCTCAATACGTCTCTATTTAACTCATAACGCTCTGGTTCTATAGAGAACACGATTTCTAGCTATCTGACGTTGGTGACGTCATGATCGCTGGCGTCGTGACGAGACACGCCGAGAGCCCGCTACAACGATCGCCCAGGAGACAGCGACGCTGGCGCCGGGAGGTGACGCCGTGACGGGGTCGAGGTCTGGGAGTCGCGATGTCTCATCTGGGCCGGTAGCCGGAGCTTCTCACTTTCCACCGGCTGCCGGCCCAGATCGGCCAGCCGGGCCGGTGTGCATCGACCTGTCGGCTGATCAGGTGGATCAGGTGGTGCGTGCCGCTTCGCATGGCGGCACGATCTCGGTGCTGCTGTCGGGGCTTGAGGATGTACGAGCGTTGCTCGCGGCGCAACCCACGGAGCTGGAGAACCCGCGGCTATCCCGCTCGCTGCTATTCGGGTTGCTTATGCTTGCGGCCTTTCCGGCGGACGGAGGCTACGTGGCCCTCAGTGAGCTAGCGCGACGAAGCGGCAGGAGTTCGAGCACCGCGCACCGCTACGTCTGCACGCTGATCGCTGTTGGCCTAGTTGAGCGCGACCCGCGCACACGCGCATACAGGCTGGCGCTATGAGACGCCTGGCGTTCTCGATGAGGACAGCAACGGTCGAGGGCGGGCGAAGGCTGGCGTCGCGGTGAGCGCCAATCGGAATGTGAGCATCGTGTTGAGCGATCTGCAGGTCGCGCAGGTTGCTCGTCAGCTCGCCGGTCGCGCGAGCTTCGCGGGGCTCCTTCCCGAAGCGAGCGACCTTGACGGCCTACGCCGCGCGGTGCTTCCGCTACTCGATAATGACGAGTATTCGCGCGCGACGTATCGCGCGCTACTGGTGCTCGCGGCATTCCCGGCCGACGGCAGCGAAGTCGCGCTAACAGCCATCGCCAGGGAACTCGGACTCTCGCCGAGCACGGCACACCGCTATATCGCGACATGGATGGCGATCGGCTTGCTCGTACAGGAGCCGGGCTCACGACGATACCGCCGCACAGCCTACGGCGCGGCACAGATCGCGCACGAGAGTTCAACGACGGAGGGCATTGATGCAAGTTGAGCGCCCCTTCGGGGACGAAAAGGTCGCTTGCGAGGGAGTGCCCATGATTGGCGGTAGCTCGCTCGCCAGCAAGGCGCCAGGCATCGCTGATCGCTTGGTTGATGTCGCGATTCCGCGTGTTGTGCTGAGCGGTGGCTGGGAGCACCCGCTGGATCTACACAGCTTTGCCTGCGCGCGTGCGGTTGTCATCTACTTTTACCCCGGTTGTAGTGGCTCGCCGGGGGATGGTGAGGAGACCGCGCTGATGGATGCCGCGCAGCATCGAGCGTTTCGCGACCGCCAGCCGGACCTGGAGGCGCAGCATTGCTCTGCGATCGGGATCAGCAGCCAGTCGAAGGAGTCTCAGCGAGAAGCGCATCTCGCGAATCGCGTCTCGCAGAAGTTGTTGTGCGACCCGGAGTTGCAGCTCGCGCGGGAGCTCGGTCTGCCGACCTTTGCGCGACACGAGGCTCGTTGGTATGAGAGGCTGACGCTGATCGCCAGCGGTGGGCGTGTCGAGAAGGCGTTCTTCCCGGTTCCCAACGCGGCATCCAGTGCCGCCCAGGTGATCGCGTGGATGACGTGCCAGGGATGTCCAGTCGAGGTGGCTGATGACGCTGGGTGAGCGCCCGCGCCGGGGACACTCGCGGGCACGCTCGGTAATCGCCATGTCGCGGGTTTCCGCCGACAGCGAGGGTTGAAAGGTAGCTGTGGAGCGACAACGGATAACCCCTCGGGTGCCCAGGCAAAGCCGGCTGGTGACGTTCGGCCCTGATAGGCACGAGCGGGCGGATGTCTTTCTCGGGTTCGGCAATAACCTGAGAACGTTGCGGGCCGCGGCCGGCCTCTCCCAGGACCAGCTAGCGAAGCGCTGCTTCATGCCCCGCGACCAGATCTCGGCTATCGAGCGTGGCGTGCGAGCAGCAGACCTCCCAGCAATGCTCGTCTTCGAGGAGAGGCTAGGTGTCTCGGTGACGGAGCTCACGGCTGGTCTGACCGCGCCTATTCGCCGGGCTGGGACGGTGCAGGTGCTCGATCTGCTGCGCCGGCAGCCTGGGCTCAGCACCGATGCGCTGGCTGCAATGTTGGGGCTGCCGTTCTGGTATGTGTGCGAGATCGCGCTGTACCTTCAGTCCATTCGAGCGATCGTCTCGGAACAGAGCGGCTGGCAACCGGCCCCGACACCGATCACAAGGCGTGCCGAGAAGTGATGACCGGGGCCGTAATGGACGCGGCTCAGGACTTGTCCGGTCTCATCCCCGAGCTGCCAGCAGCACTCGTCGTCGCGCCATCCGTGCTCGACGAGGCATAGGCACATAGCATAGGAGATGTCTGGGCGTGACGCGGAGATAATGGTGCTTGTCGCGTGTATCTCGCCGCTTCTCGGGCGCGGTGTGCTCGACGTGCTTCGCACGGACCGGCGTCTCCGCGTCATCGGGAGTGAGCTAGGGGACGACGAGCTCAAGTATGACCTGGCGACGCACGCGTCTCCGCGAGTCGCGGTCCTGGGCGAGCTTGTCACGTCCGCGTCGTTGGAGTACCTACAATCGCGCGAGCCGGCGCCTGGAGTTCTCGTGATCGCACACGACCTTGAGCCGCTGGTCGGGCCACTGTTGCTCACGATGGGAGTATCGAGCCTTGCCCGGACCGCGTCCACTGAGGACTTTCTCGCGGCGGTCCACATGGCAGCGAATGCAAGGGCGGCATTCGTTCGCACCGAGGCCGACCAGCCGAAGCGTGGCTACCCCACCGACGTGAGCGATCTGACCGATCGCGAGCTCGAGGTGCTCGAGTGCCTCAGTAAAGGCTTCACCAATCAGGAAATCGCGGATGCGTTGCAGATTAGTGCCGGGACGGTCCGTACGCACGTGGCGAGGATCTTTCGCAAGCTCGGCCGGAATAACAGGCGCGAGCTGATCGGTATGCAGGTGCCGCGCCCGAAAAGCAAAGGCGAGTAGACATTTATCGCTCCGGCGTGGACCTTATCTTCATACGCTAAAGGCACGCAAAGATACGTCGTTTCGGCGGATAGGCAAGCCGAGCGCCCTCCACTACAGTCGGCCGCAACTGTTCTGGTCATCGGGCATTAGACAGCCCGGTCATCTCTCTTACTGGGGGGCAACCAAATGAGGATCGCTGTGCGAGGACTCGCGATGTGCTTGCTGTTCTGCTTGGGACTGGCGTGCTGGTCAGCAAGTGCTTCGGAGGCTGCCTCTGGCCGGGTGATGCTCGGCCCTTTCTCGTTTGCTGGGGGTTTGGTGGTGCCGGCAGTTCAGTCCTTGGACGAAGGGCAACAGGTGCGGGGCGCCGAAGAAGCCCGGCGGAGCAATCCGGCTGCGGTGGCGGAACGTGGAGCCTCCGGTACGCGCTTCGAGCACTTGGGCGACACGCAGGCGCGCCAGGAGGCCGCGGTCGCGTTTCCGGAAACGATCAACGAACCGGCTGGCGGGCCGCCGCAGTTGCTTGCAGGGCAAAAAATCGTCGGCTATCCCCGTGATAATGTCGCGCAGGTCGATCTGGGCGACGGCAGGCATACCGTGATCGAATCGACGGAACCGATGGCGGTGGAAACCGCGCTGGGGCGGCGGAAGCCTCTGGATTTGAGCTTGGCTGACGGCGGGGGTGGGTTCGAGCCGACGACGCCGGCGGTGAGCGTTGTGATTCCCAAGCGCTTGAGTGATGGCGTCCGGCTGTCGACCGTTGGCGTCTCGCTTACGCCGGTCGACGCGCAGGGGGGCCCGTTGGAAGGCGAAGGTGTTGTGGACGGCGCGAGCGTGGTGTACGCGAATACGCAACTGGACTCAGATACCGTCGCCAAGCCGATCCCTAATGGCTTTGAGACAGACGTGCTGCTTCGCTCGGTTGATAGCCCTGAGGAGCTCTATTTTCGTGTTGGTATGCCGGTCGGTGCGAGGCTCGTGCAGTCCGGCCAGGGCACGGGGCCGGTCAGGGTCGTGGACGGGAATGTCACGGTGGCATTGATCTCGGCCCCAAGTGCCAGGGACGCGACGGGCATGCTTGTGCCGGTCTCGATGAGCGTAGCGGGGAACAAGCTGCTCTTGCGGGTCAATCGCAGCTCGGGAGAGTATCAGTATCCGATCGCGGTCGACCCACGCGCGGAAGACTCGACGAAAAGGCAGCCTTCCAACTTCCACTTCATTCACGAAGGCAGCCAGTTCACGGCGGAAGAAACTGGTAGCGGCGAAAGCTGGCGTTGGATTGAGCGCATCGGTGGCGCTCATAAAACGTCGGAATGGGGCGCGTATGCCTACACGACGCAAGGCCACTCGAGCGTTGAATGGCTCACGATGGAAGATAGCTGGCCCAAGGCGGGTGCGCATCTAGAAAACTCGATGCTGGTAGTGTCGCCAAAAGGGGAAGTGGAAGCGGCGTGGTACAACATCGAACGCCAGGCCGGCCAAGTTAACCATGACCTGAAAGTCGGCGGCGTACCCAACTGGAATAACTCTGGGGAGGTTCTAACCGAGTCCAACGGTGAAGGCGAAGGCGGCGAACAGGACATCTCGAAAGCGACCGTAACGATCACACAGGAATACCTTCCCGAAGCATCCTTCAATACCACTTATCCGACGATCGCAGGCCAGCCGAACGTGCTGTACGGAACGAACAATTGGCTCGGTCCGAAATCGGGCGCGTTCGAAATGACCGCGTCAGAAAACGGTATTGGCGTGGAAAAGCTCTCCGCGTTCGCGAACTCGACATTGCTGACTGAAAAGAACCTGAGGACGAGCGGGCTGTGCGCCGGTATCCAATGCCCCCAAAGTGTGAAAGAACCAGTCTTCTATAACAGCGCGATGCCAAATGGAGAAGTAAAAATCGGAGATCTTGCGTCAAGCGTCATGGGAGAGGGCGAACACAATGCTATGATCAAAGTCGACGCTATCCCGCCTACCGGCATTACGGTGTCGGGATTGGGGAGCGGCAACGAAATCGGCGAAGGGGAGTATGGGCTCAAAGCCGAAGCGACCGGCAGTCTAGCGGGGGTAAAGACGATGGCGCTGAGTGTCGACGGGCGTGAAGTCGGCAAAGCGAACGGCTCGTGCTCCGGGTCGGGGTGTATAGCGAAAGCGGAATGGCAGATCAACGGAGGGGAATTCGGGGCCGGGGAACACAAGCTCAAGGTGACGGCGACCGATAACGCGGATAACGAAGGCACGGGCGAAATCACGCTCAAGGTGCATCACGCTGCGCCGGTCTCCGTGGGTCCTGGCGCGGTGAACCCGCAGTCGGGCGAGATGACGTTGAGCGCCACAGACGTATCCGTAGCGTCCCCCGGGGCGAACCTCGAAGTCGCACGCGACTACCGATCACGGCATCTGAGCGCAGGGAGCGAAGGACCACTCGGCCCGCAATGGAGCCTAAGCGTGGGCGGCCAGGAAAGCATCACGAAGCTACCAAACGGGAACGCTACTCTCACTGCGGCCAACGGCGGACAGACCACGTTCACGAGCAACAGCAAAAGCGGATTCGTCTCGCCGCCAGGCGACGCGAACCTAACGCTCGCAGAAGGAAAGAACGCGAAAGGCGAACTCACGGAATTCGTGCTGAGCGACGCGGCTAACGGCGGTAGCACGCGCTTCACATCGCCGCAAGGGCCGACAGCGAGCCTGTGGCGACCGACGACACAGGAAGGGCCGCTGCCCTCGCAGACCGTGCGCTACATCTACGAAACGAGCGAAGGCATAAGCCGCCCGAGATACGCGTTGGCGCCCGAACCCGCCGGGGTGACGACATGCCTGAGCCGGCTAGAAAACAAAGAAGAACTCGTCGCGGGGTGCCGCGCACTCGAATTCAAATACGCGACCAGCAAAACCGCGACTGGAGAAGGCCCGAAAGAATGGGGCGACTACATCGGCCGTCTCAAAGAAGTCATCTTCCGCGCATACAACCCCGCAACCAAAGCGATGGCCAAAACCCCGGTCGCCGACTACAAGTGGGACAAACAGGGCAGGCTCAGGGCCGAGTGGAATCCACAGGTCGAACACGAACTGAAGGTCACCTACGGCTACGACAGCGAAAATCACGTCACGGCCGTCTCAGCACCCGGACAGCAGCCGTGGCTACTGCACTACGGGACAATCGCGAGCGACGCCAGCACCGGGCGGCTGCTATCAGTCATCCGGCCGAGCGCAGCGACGGAACTCAGCACGGCATCGGAACCCATAATCAAAACCGTGCCGGCGCTATCAACGACGCACCCGGTAATCGGCACAACAGTAAGCGTGACGAACGGGAGCTGGAGCAATACCCCACTGAGCTACGGCTATCAGTGGGAGCGTTGCAACAGTGCGGGCGCGGAATGCGCCGCGATTCTCGGCGCGAGCAACCAGACCTACACGCCGGTCATGGCCGACTACGCACACGCGCTGGTGGCACAGATCACCGCCACCAACGCGAACGGGTCGACCGCAGCAGCGAGCGCCGCGAGTAGTGCCGTCCCGATCGCGCTGCCCGGGTACTCGTCCACCTTCGGCACGAGCGGAAATGGCGCGGGGCAGTTCGCTCAGCCAACGGCCGCGGCCGTCGCGTCGAACGGGAACGTGTGGGTCGCCGACACCAGCAACCACCGGCTCGAGGAGTTCTCCGCCTCAGGCGCGTTCATTGAGGCGCTTGGCTGGGGCGTCAGCAACGGCAAAGAAGAATTGCAAACGTGCACCAGTAGCTGCAAAGCGGGAACCGTGAGCTCGCTCAGTCCAGACGGTATCGCGATCAACCACACCACCGGCGAAATCTACGTCGCTGATGCCGCTAACAACCGTGTCGACGTGTTTTCGGCCTCAGGCGAATTGTACTTCGTCTTCGGAGAAGGTTTTTCGGACCCACATGGGATCGCGATCGACTCCAGCGGAAACATTTGGGTCGCCAACACGGGCGCCGACAAGGTCACCGAGTACGAAGCGCCGTTTGGGGGCCTCATGGCGAGCTACGGAGCAGCAGGAAAAGGACTGGGCCAGTTCGAGCACCCCTCGGGCGTCGCGTTCGCGGGCGGGAACCTATACGTTACCGATCTCGAAAACCAGAGGATACAGGAGCTGAAGACTTCAACAGGCGAATGGGTCCGCGAATTCGGTAACACCGGTAGCGAAACGGAAAAGGTCAGCGATCCGTCAGCGATCGCGACGGACGAACCGAACGGTGACCTTTACGTCGCCTCGTACGCAACGGGCCGCGTGCAGGCGTTTTCCCAGGAAGGAAAATACGTCGAAAGTTTCGGGAAATTCGGCTCAGAACATGAAGACCTCGAGGACCCGGCGGGCATCGCGATCAACCCTACGAGCGGCGCGATGTATGTCGGCGACGAAGGCAACAACCGGGTCGACGTCTGGGCTCCAACCGGGCCGAGCGAAGAGCCGATACAAGCCCCGCCAACACTCGGGACGAGTGCCGTCACGACGATCGACTACCAGGTGCCGCTCGCCGGCGGGATCACAGGGCTGGCGACGATGAGCGCCTCGGAAGTTGAAAAGTGGGGGCAGACCAACGACCTTCCCGCGGAAGCGACCGCGATCTTTCCGCCGGACGAACCGGAGGGTTGGCCGGCGAAAAGCTACAAGCGAGCGACTGTCGAGTACCTGGATAGCAAGGGACGCACGGTCAACGTGTCCGCCCCGTCCGGAGGTAAAGCACCGAGCGAATACGACATCTCAACGAGCGAATACAACGCGATCAACGACGTCACACGGACGCTGAGCGCGGACAACCGCGCCGCGGCCCTCAAAGAAACCTGTGAATCCAAAGAAAAATGTAAATCCGCCGAACTCGCGAAGCTGCTTAGCGAGGAAGACAGCTACGAAGAAAAAGGCAGCGAACCAGGCGCCGAGCTGCTTAGCACGCTAGGCCCCCAGCACACGCTCGAGCTGACAAGCGGGAGCGAGGTCGAAGCACGTACCCACGTGGTGTACAGCTACGACGAAGGCGCCCCGTCCGAAGGCGGCCCGTACCATCTCGTCACAAAGACGATCCAAGGAGCCGAGGTCTCGGGCAAAGAAGAAAACATACGCGAAACCGCGACCGCTTACTCCGGCCAAGAAGGCCTCGGGTGGAAGCTGCGCAAGCCGACCGCCGTCACGACCGATCCAGGCGGCCTGGATCTCGTACACAAGACGCTCTACAACCGCACGACCGGGAACCCCGTCGAAAGCAAGGCCCCCGCAGCTGATAAGGAAGTCGTGTATCCACCTGTCTACACCGGCACATTCGGGACTGCGGGGTCAGGCAATGGGCAGTTCAATCACCCCGAGAGCGTCGCGGTTGACTCCAGCGGCAACCTCTGGGTCTCTGACTACGGCAACAGCCGAATCGAGAAGTTCTCGTCATCCGGAACATTCCTCCAGGCGTACGGCTCGGCAGGATCGGGGGTTGACGAGTTCTCAAACGCCTGGGACGTCGCGGTCAACCAAGGCACGAACAACGTGTACGTCGCGGACACCGGCAACAACCGCGTCGAGGAGCTCAGCTCCGCCGGGGAATTCGTTGCTGCGATCGGATGGGGCGTGAGCGACGGCAAAGCAGAACTCGAGGTCTGCAAAAGCGGCTGCAAAGCCGGCATCGCGGGCTCCGGCAACGGCGAGTTCAACGGACCGGTCGCCCTGGCCATCGACTCCACGGGCGACATCTGGGTCCTGGACTCCGGCAACAACCGCGTCGAGGAGCTTTCATCGGCGGGCGCGTACATGACGCAGTTCGGCAGCAAAGGCACAGGCAACGGGCAGCTCACCGAACCGACCGGCATCGCGCTTGACGAAGGCGAGATCTACGTCGTCGACTACGGCAACGACCGGGTCGAGGAGTTCTCCCCCTCGGGCGGCTATCTGGCACAGTTCGGCAGCAAAGGCTCAGGCGAACGCCAGTTCAGCTACCCGGTGTCGATCGCCGTCAACTCGACCAGCGGCGACCTCTACGTCTCGGACGCTGGCAACAGCCGGATCGAGGAGTTCACGCCCGCCGGCAAGTTCCTCACCGAATTCGGCAGCTACGGATCAGGCAAAGGCCAGCTCAACACCCCAACCGGACTCGCGGTCAACGCAAGCGGTGAGGTGTATATCGCCGACCAGGACAACGCCCGGATATCCGAGTGGCTGCCACAGGGCACCGGCGGCGCACGCATGAGCTTCTCATCACAGTTCGGGAGCGCGGGCTCCGGCAACGGCCAGTTTTCGTTCCCGGTCGACGTGTCCGTAGACGGCCACGGCAACCTGTGGGTTACAGATTTCAATAACAACCGTGTCCAGGAGCTTTCATCGACCGGGAAATTCATTGCGGCATACGGCACCAAAGGCTCCGGGCACGGACAGTTCGCCAACCCAACTGGAATCGGCGTGAACCAGAGCACGGGCAACGTGTATGTAGGCGACTGCGGCAACAGCCGCATCGAGGAGCTGAACTCCTCCGGCGAATACGTCCGCACGTTCGGCAGCGGCGGATCCGAACCTGGCCAGTTCGGATGCCCGGACGGGGTCAAGGTCGACTCGAGCGGAAACGTGTGGGTCGTCGACGGCGAACACAACCGGATCGAGGAGTTCTCCGCCGCCGGCACCTTCATGGCCACCTACGGCACCAAAGGCTCCGGGGAAGGACAGTTCGACGAGCCAGGCAACCTCACGTTCTCCGGCGGCAACCTATATGTCGTCGATGCCGGCAACCACCGCATCGAGGAGCTCTCGCCAGCCGGCAAATACCTCGGCCAGTTCGGGGTCGAAGGCACCGGCAGCGGCGAGTTCCTCGAAGCAGCCGACATCGCAGCCGACTCCGCCGGAAATCTCTACGTCGTCGACGGCGCCCAGAACCGCGTCCAAGAGTTCAGCTCGTCAGGCACCTTCCTAGCGAGGTTCGCCTCCGGCGGCAGCGGCGAAGGGCAACTCAAAGGACCACTCGGTATCGCAATCAACGCCGCAGGCAGCGCCTACATCGTCGACAGCGGCAACAACCGCGTCGAGCAATGGACCCCAGCCAACGAGGCCGTCCACAACACCAAGACCATCTACTACACCGCCAAAGAAGAAGCCGAAGTCCTCACCTGCCGCAACCACCCCGAATGGGCCGGTCTACCCTGCCAAACCGAACCCGGCGCACAACCACACACCGCAGAACTACCCGAACTACCCGTCACCAGCTACACATACAACGTGTGGGACGAGCCAGAAACAACCGTCGAAACCATCGGCGCAACAAAACGCACAAACACCGACACCTACGACGCGGCCGGCAGACTGAAAACCAGCACCGTCAGCTCCACAGTGGGCACAGCACTACCAACAGTAACCAACGAATACAACGAAAAAACCGGGGCCCTCGAAAAGCAAAGCACGTCAAGCAAGACAATCACCAGCGTCTACAACACCCTCGGGCAACTCACGAGCTACACCGACGCCGGCGAAAACACCGCCACCTACGAATACGACATCGACGGGCGTGTCAAGAAAATCAACACCGGTAAGGGCACGGAAACCTACGGATACAACGAAACCACCGGATTCCTCGCAGAACTCCTCAGCGAATACGGCTCATCCAAACTCGCGTTTGCCGCCACCTACGACGTCGAAGGCAACATGCTCACCGAGACCTACCCGAACGGCATGACCGCCACCCACACCTACAACCAAACCGGAAAGCCAACCAATCTCCAGTACGTCAAGACCACACACTGCAGCGAAAAATGCACATGGTTCAACGACAAAATCGTGCCCTCCGCCCAAGGCCAGTGGCTCGAACAAACCAACACCCTACAAAACGGCACGACCGCCCATCAAGCCTACACCTACGACACCGCCGGACGGCTCACCCAAATACAGAACACCCCCGCCGGGAAAGGCTGCACAACCCGAATCTACACCTACGACGAAGAAACCAACCGCACAAGCCTAACCACCCGCGAACCAAACTCAAAAAACGAATGCACCACCGAAGGCGGCACCGTCGAAAAACACACCTACGACGAAGCCAACCGCCTCACCGACACCGGCCTCAGCTACAACACCTTCGGAGACATCACCGCCCTACCCGCCACCGACGCAGGCGGCAAAGAACCCGCCGAAGAACTCACCAGCACCTACTACACAGACAACCAGCTCGACACCCAGACCCAAAACGGCGAGACGATCGGCTACAACCTCGACCCAGCCGGACGCACCCTCGAAATCGTCGCCACCGGCAAAAAAGCATCCGCCCTGACCTCCCACTACGACGGACCCGGCGCCACCCCCTCATGGACCGGCAACATCTCCGAATGGACACGCAACATCTCAGGGATCAACGGCCAGCTAACCGCAGTACAGGCCAACGGCGGCACACCCGTGCTCCAACTCGCCAACCTACACGGAGACATCATCGCCACCGCCTCCCTCTCAGAAACCGCAACCGGCCTGGAAACGGCCACCGAAACCAGCGAGTACGGCGTACCGACCACCAGCAGCCCACCCAAATACTCCTGGCTCGGCGCCGGCGTAATCGCCACCGAACTCCCCTCGGGCATAATCGACATGGGCGCTCGCTCCTACATCCCGCAACTAGGACGCTTCCTCCAGCCAGACCCCGTACCAGGGGGCTCCGCAAACGCCTACGCATACACCTTCGGCGACCCCGTCAACAGCTCCGACCCAACCGGCGAATACGTCGAAGGCGCCTACCTATACGCCTTCAACAACGCCGAAAACGAACGATCAATCGAACGCGAAGCCGCACGCGAAGCAGCGGCGAAGGCTGCCGCTGAAGCGGCAGCCAGAGAAGCAGCGGAAGCCGCGGCACGAGCCGCCGGACCGCAATACTCGGAAGGCGAGCAAGAGCCACTCGGAGGCTACGCAGGCTGGGCCTGCGAATACGCCGCAGAAACCGGCCAGGAAGGCGCAGGATGTGCGGACGGCGACGGGAGCCCACTGACGTCGGGCGCGAGTCGCTTCAGCGCGTGTCATGCCGCGAAAGGCTGTAAAGCGCAAGGAGGTAGCTCGGGAGGTGGCTCAAGCGGGGGTGGAGGCTCGCACTGTGGCACGGGAAATAGTAATTGGGAGACTGGTGTGGTGGTGCTCAGCGACTGCTCAGGAGAAGAGCCACGTCCTGGCGAGATGCCGCCGGTTGACCCTCAAGACGGCCCATGGGGCACGCCGGGATGGGATCCAGAGCCGGTACCTGTGTTTGGGTGAAATGGCATACACATCTCATGCTAGACTCTTGGTCAGAGATGGTGGCGGATAGCGGACATGGCATCCCACGCGGTGGAACGCTAACCCATGCGCGGCGGGCCCGTGCACACGTCACGCAACGTCTACACGGATGGGCGTTTCTTCCGGCTCTTGCTTTTGTGGCCATAGCACTCACCCTACTGGCCGATGGTGACACGGTCCTCGGATGGACAGGCGTGGCCTTGGCGATTCCTGTGACCTGGCTAAGCGGAATCTGGGTAAGGCCGTGGGGAGATGACGCGTACGCGTTGGCGATGCGCGACGTACTTCGGATGCTTCCGCTTGAAGCGGACCACATCAATCGGCGGCGGCAGGAGCAGATGAGGCTGATGATAAGAAACCTTAGCGAGCGCGACTCACCGCGAGATCTCGTTGGTCCGCATCGAGACATCCTTCGCTGCATGCGGGAGATTTATGATGTAGATGTGGCCTACGACGGGCCACTGGACGAGCGGGCTGTTTGTCTCTACGAGAAGCGCCTAGAGCTTCTGCGGCTGTGCGATGAGCTGAAAACTGAGCCAGAGGGACAGTATGTTCTTGTGCTGAGGCGCGGCGTCGACGACTTCATAGATGCTGCGGGAAGCGGAAAGGACAGACTGGAGGGGCCGCTCCAGCGGAGCACCGAGAAGCTCTTAAAGGTACGCCCGCCACGACGGTGGAGAGAGACGCATCATAAGCTCGTAGCGCAATTTGGTGAGTATTTTGGGGCGGTGCACAATTACTACGTATCACTCGAAGGCGGCGACCTTGGGGCGATACGACATGCAGCCAGGGACGCGGCGATGCGACACGAGGAGGTTTCTCGTATTGCAGGTGAATACGTCAAGGAGCTGGGTAAGTCGTACTCTGGTACCCGCGCTGGCACTTAGCTTCGCGACGCAGCCAATCCGTCGGTTTCCGCGACCCCTTGCCTAGCTTGAACTCGCCCCACGCCGCCCCGGAGTGGCTAGCGGTCACAACGCGGATGGCTGAGTTGGGTAGCCGCATTGCAAAGGGCGCGTTGCGACGCTCGCGCCGTCAGTAGAGAGGTCGTAGACTGACGCGATAAATGTGCAGCAGACAGTGGGTGTTATGGTCGTGGTCGTTAGCGGCTGTGGCTCAGGTCAAGCTACTGGATGAATGATTCCGGCGTTTGGCGATTGATGCATTGAAGCAGTCCCATTGAACTAGTCCTCACGGTGTCTGATCCTTTTTTTGGTATCGCTCTCGCTCACGTTGCCAAAGCTCAGCTTCGGCGTCCGGACTGAGCGAGTCAGAAGGCGAATCGCGCGACGATTTACGACGACTGCCGATCGGCTCTGGCGGCCGGACTGGACCGTAAGGACCGGGACGGGCGGGATCATCGACTCCGCCCGGAACAGTGCCACCACCTCGCGTGAGATACAAGCCGAGGCCGAGCAACACAACCACTGTGACGATACCGATCGTTGCTTCCAGGACGCTATACAAGCGCGCGTCCTCGAAACGGCCCGGCATTCCTGACTCTGCGTCTCGACCTGAGCTGCCGTGGACATTACGGCGTTTTTTCGCTCATGCCTGCGCGGGGAATCGGACGGGCAAGAGTCCCGCAGAGTGCAGGGCTCCCTCGGTGCGTCCTATGCCGCGGAGTCGGACTGACTAAAGTTCTATTTGGAGGTCTACTTCACGCTCGGGTTCCAGGTTGCATGTGAGGTGCTGCACGCGGCGATCGAGGGCTTGGCGGGCGCGCTGCCAGTCGTGCTGCCGGTCTCCCGGCTCGGGATGAGTGCCGAGCGGGTCATTGGGGTCGCTGACGTCGTATTGGAGGCGGTAGCGTGCGACGTAGCGAACCCCTTCCTCCCACTCGTTGCGCAGCCGCGTGTCGGCGGGAGGCTGACCCAAGGCGCGCTCGGCCCACGCGCTGGGGGCACGGACCTCGCGCTCGGCGAGTTCGTCAAGGATCGCAGTGTGTTCTCGGGTGATCTGGCTGAGCGTGCGCTGCAGCCCGTCGCGCTCGGCACGGATCTCGCTCGGATCGCCCAGCTCCCGTGCAAGGCGCTGGCGCTCGGCGAGCAGTGCGTCGAGCTCGTGATTGGCTGCTTGCAGAGCTCCCGTCAGGTGCGCGCGCTCGACCGGGTTTGGGTTTTGTTCGCGTCCGAGGCGTCGGCGTGGCTGCGGCAGATCGGTGATGCGCCGGGTGATCTGTCCGCGTTGGGTGGTGAGCGTGATCGCGCGTGCGTCGAGGTCCTCGATGCGCTGTAGCTGACGCATTGGCAGCGCCCCGACCTGAGTGCGCAGCTGCTGGATGCGATCTTCCAGCTCGTGCAGGAGATCTGCGCTCGCGATCATCGGGCCCTCGGTGCGCGCGGCTGTGTGCTCATGTCGTGGTTCTCTTGGGCTGCCCGCTGCGCGGGCTGCGTCGGCGTCGTCCGCTCGACCGGCGCCGGGGAGCTGCTCGATCGCGAGATCCTCGTCGTCGCGCTCGAGCATCCGCTGCGCAGCGCGAGCGAGTAGCTCATTCCCGCTGGTTGCCGGAGTCTGGTCTGTCGGTGCGAACTCGCTGCGCTCCTCGGCGGAGCGGTTCTCGTAGATGAGCAGCCGTGTGTGGCCGCGTGCGCGGGATAGTGCCGTGTAGCTCCAGCCGGCGGTGAGGTCGTGGGGAGTTGCGACGACGGTCGCTGCCTCGACGGTGCCTCCTTGCATGCCGTGTCCGGTGAGCGCGTAGGCGTGCTCGACGTGCTCTGCGGCGTAGTAGCTGGATAGCTCGCGCACGAGCCCTGAGTCGGTGTCGATGACGACTCGGTCTGAGTCGAGGTGGCGGACCGTGCCGCGCATCCCGTTGTCGACGTCGAGCTCCCGGTCGTTGCGGCGGCAGATGACGCGGTCGCCGACGGCGAGCTTGAGATCGTCGTAGGTGCGTTCCTCGCCGAGCGCGCCGAGGTCGCGTCGCAGCTCGCGCGCCGTGCGGTTGAGCGCATCGCGCGTGTCGTTCTCGCGCGCGATCATCACCGCCTGCCCAGGTCCGACCGCGGCCGTGGCGCGAGCCCACTCCTCGATCGCCTGGGTGTGTGCGTCGGCCGGCTCGCTAAACGTCTCGATGCGCCCCGCGCGATCGGCCCATTCGAGGTAGCTGTGTGGGCGGTGCTCGTGGAGTGCGGCGAGCGCGCGGCGCTCGGCGGGGTCGCGCTGGCGCATGACCTCTGTGAGGTGGATGACCCCGACGGCGCGGCCGACGGCGGCGAGCCAGCCGCCGGCCTGCACGGAGGCGAGCTGGCCCGGGTCGCCGATCGCGATGACCTTCGCGCCGGCCTGCTCGGCGGCTTGGAGTAGCCGCGCGCTGTGCCTGGTCGGGGCCATGCCCGCCTCGTCGAGGATGAGAACGCATCCCTGGGGGAGCTCAGCGCCGAGCATCTCCACGTCGATCAGCAGTCGGTCCAGAGTGCGCGCCGCGACGCCGGCCTCCTCGGTGAGCTCGCGGGTACCGCGGCCGGTGGGCGCCACGCCGAGCACCTCATAGCCAGCGCGCTCGTAGACCTGTCGCAGGACACCGGCGGTGTAGGTCTTGCCGGTGCCGGCGAGCGCTTGGATCACGCTCACGCCGTGGCCGTTGCTGAGGACCGCGCGCACGGCGCTGGCCTGGTCGGCGTTCAGCGGGCGGTCCGCGCCGGCGAGCGCCCGGTCGACGAGCGAGGAGTCGACGATGCCGGCCCCCTCGCCGGCGCGGCCGATCGCGGATGCGATCAACCGTCGCTCGCAGCTGATGAGCTCGGCGGTCGTCATCTCGCCACGCGCCGTGGGGATGATGTCCGCGCGCTCGGCGAAGCGCTGCCCCTGCGCCCGCACCTCGGGCACGAGCGCGCCCTGCCGCGCGGCAACCGCGAACTCCTGCAGCACGGGGTGCTCGTCGAAGGTGTTCGTGCGCTCGGTCAGACCCTCGGCGCCCGCCAGCAGATCGCCCAAGGCGCGCTCGTCCACACCACCGCGCACGACCAGGTCATCCGCGGAGCGTTCGCTGCTCGCTTGCAGCAGCGCGGCTACCTCGTGCGCGCCGAGCCCGAGCTCGCCTGCGCGTGCTCGCACCTCCTCGCGCCAGGTGTGCGTCTCAAGGCCGTACTGCTTGCGCTCGCGCGTGGCGAGCGCGGCCCGCTCCGCGGACGCCTTCGTACCCAGCCCGATCCCGCCCGCCTCGGCCTCGCGCTGCATCTCGTGGCGGCGGGTTGAGAAGTGCTCGATCACCGGGCGCTGCACGTCGGCGAGCTCGGCCGCGCCGTTGTGGAGCTCGCCCCACTCGAGGCCGAGGCGTTCGCTGACGAGCGCTCGCAGGTGCGCCTGGTACAGCGTCCCTGTCGTCTTCGCCGCCGCGTAGAGCAGCGTGCTGTGCAGCGCGGTGAAGCGACCGTCAGGTCCACGCGCGAGGTTCCCGGCGACGACGTGGGTGTGCAGCTGCGGGTCCAGCGCGCGGCTCATGCGATGCCGGTAGGCGGCCGCGATCAGACCCCCGGCCGCCTCGACGCGCTCGCCGCCGTGGCCGCGGCGGACCATCACCGCGGTGTCCTCGAGATAGGAGAGCGCCGCTCTGACGGCCTCTTCGTGGCAGGCGACGAGAGCGCCCGAGGTCGTCTCCGGCGCGATCGCGAACAGGACGCTCACGGACTTCGGCGCGCTGAACGTCAGGTCGAACGCCGCGATCTTCGGGTCCCGTGGTGAGGAGCGGAGCCGCGCGCTGGGGTCGCGCGGATCGAGCCCGGCGATCAGCGCGTTGAACTGCTCCGGCTGCACGCGCCCGGAGAGCCCGAGCGCCTTGGCGCCCGCGCCGATCCACTCCCCTGGGGCCTCGCCGCGCCCCGAGTAGTAGTCATCGCCGCCACGCGCTACCTGCTGCTCGTAGTAGCGGTGCTGGCCCAGCGCGATCTTGCCGATGGAGAGCACAATTGAAACCAAATTAGCAAAACTAGCGATGTTTAGCTATATCTAGCACTCTTTAGGTGCAACTGTGTGCCGCGTTGCGGAGCGCAGCGGAGCGGGGCGGCAGGGATGCCTACGGAGGACGGACGGGAGGGCCGGACGAGCACGGATGCTCAGAGCGGGGAGCGGGGCGGGAGGGATGCGCGAGACGCGGACAGCGCGTGCGGCCGAGGGCAGCTCGCACGTGGGGGAGACGCTAGCGCCGGCGGCCGGGAACGACGAGGACCGCGGGTAGCTCGATCTGTCCGACCTGGGCGCGCTCGCCGAGCAGGCGGGTGAACAGCCGCGCGGAGAGCGTCGACGGCCAGCGGCCGCGCCGGCGCACGTACCACACTGTCCCGGTGCCCCACGCGAGCACACCGAAGGCGGCGAAGGCGACGCAGTAGCCGTAGCCGCTCCGGCTGCCGCATGCCCACGCTACCCACCATGAGCACCATCCGCTCACCCGCGCGAGCGTGGGGCCGAAGCGCCAGCCGATCCACGCGATGGCGCCGAGCAGCCCGAGCACGCAGATCACGCACGCGAGCGGGCCGGCGGAGGCGATCGGGATGGCTGGTGTCGGGGACATGCAGTTTTTGTAGCACGCCCTGCGGACGAGGATCAGCGGCGCCGAGCCGGACATCTGAGACCCTCGATACGGTCCGGCCGTGACGCTGGGACAACTCCAGGCGGGTGCCGGGCGTGAGTTTCTTTTCCATTACACGGACTCTGCGCGGGCTGACGCGATCATCGAAGAGCGGTGCTTCGTCTCCGGTCCGGGGGTGGCGCGGGGGCTCGGGATCTACGCGACGGACATCGCGCCGTCGGGGTGGAGACGATCGAGGCTCCATCGCGTGGGCGGCGTCGCCGAGCAGCGCGACCGTGTTCCAGCGCATCCAGCGCGTGCACCGCGTTAGGCCATAGCAGCAGCCAGCCGCGATCAGCCAGATCCGAGTTAGGCGCTGTGCGAGCTGGGCTAGCGCTGCTCGTCTACGGCTGCGCCGAGTTCGGCCATGCTCACGCCGAGGGCGTCGGCGAGCTGCACCACAGTCGTCCACGCCGCGCTCGCGCGCCCAAGCTCGATTCGACCAAGCGAGCTGATCGACACGCCCGAGCGAAAGGCCAGCGATTCCTGCGTCAGCCCACGACGTTCGCGTAGTTGGCGCAGCACAGCGGCAAGCGCGGGATCGGGTGCTGGCGCGCGAGACATCGGGCCGGAAACATCGCATGCTCCCGATCGTCAAGTCCACAGCGAAAGCTCCCAGGCGTTGACGCCCACGCGCTTTAGGCGTACCCTCCCCGGGAGGCATGGCTGCGATAGGAACACCACGGCCGGCGATGACGCCCCACTTCGGAGCCCGGCTCCGTGCCGCACGCAGGCGGCGCGGGATCAGTCAGGAGCAGCTCGGCACGGACACGGGCCTGCACCGGACTCACATCAGCCTCCTCGAGCGCGGTCTACGCGAGCCGAGCCTAGACACGCTTGTGCTGCTCAGCCGCGGCCTTCGCATCCCGCCCGCCCGCATGATCCTGTGGCACAAGCCGCGAGGACACGCTGCACGCTAGCGTCGCCCCGCTCCGCACCGCAACTGTCGGTGGTCGCCGACATTCGGTCGTCAACGGCCGGGCCGCGGCCGCGTTTGGTCATACGAGCCGTTTGTATGCCCAAACCCCCCTGACGTGTGCCGATATCGGCACACCGGCGACACCTCATCACTCACACAAAACCGGCTAGTTTGCAGGCGATTGATCGTCAAACTGGTTCAGCTACCCATAATTCGGGTCGGTGAGGTCCCGAGTTCGAATCTCGGCGCCCCGATTTTGGGAGCTTCATAGACGTCGGTGGGAGGACCCCTCAATTTGTCGGGGGTCTTCTGCCTACGTCACAGCCGCAAGGACATCGTTGACCGTTCACGGTGAGGGATCACCGCAAGCACATCGTTTACTGGGTGAAGGTGTGGTGGAGGGGCCTCTCACGGAGCGGAGTCCGTAGGACGGAGCGAAG
>JBEKWH010000040.1:0-29985 GCA_049513255.1 Solirubrobacteraceae bacterium | reverse complement strand
GCCTGCGAACATCTGACATGGCGTGCCTTCCTTTCCCGCCTCTCGGCGGTCGGTCTTCATCAACCGGGAAGGTACGCCGCCTTCCTCTTCACGCGCATCCACAACTTCTGGGTATAGCTCCGCGGTAGGGGCCAGGGGAAAAACCTGGCCCCTACCCGATCCTTACGAGCTTGCGCCCGGAAGCCCCGGCTGGCGAGGAATGGCACCAATTAGTTCGGTGACATCTGTCGTCTCAACTTGTCCATCAGGCAGGCCGTAACTGACTGTCGCAGCGTTGTTGTCTTCTCGCTCGACGACGTTATCTGCTACGTGGACTGCGTAGGTAACGCCGTCGCGATCGGTGATCTTGATGCTCTGCACACCATTGGGCAGCAAGCCCGTAATACGGAGAACTGCTCCTGGGGCTCCTGGTACTCCCCCGGATACGCTCACGCCTACTATCCCACTTTCTTCTACCTCGGATGTTGGCCCGCAAGCCGCTCCACCCAATCCATTGGTAAAATGGTAGACACAGTCTGTGAGGCCACCTGCGCCTACGGCTGAGCTTGCGTTGTGTAGCGCGTACAGTTCGGTCTCTCCAACCACCGCCGCCAAGATTGCGCCAGGTGGCGGCTTAGCTGCGCCAGCGGCAGCAGTCCGCGCAAGGTGTCTAAGGGCAGGGGGCTGTGAGAATATGGCGAGCTCTGTCTTACTCGCAGTAGATCGCTTGGCAGTGTCACTGCTCGCCAAAGCAGCAGTCACGAGCAGGCCTATACCAGCAGCAACTATCGCAAGAAGAGCTGCACCAGGGACAATCTTGGATGATCTGGGCTTATTCACGATTATGGCCTTTCCAATGCTAGCTGCAGTTCGAGAAGTTGTCTTGGCGCCCACGAAGTTCACCAGCCGATCCGCTAGTTATCTCACCGTGTCCGTACACTTCTCCGTAGCCGCCCAGATTGGCACACTCGGCGGAGGTGTTACCACCTCCAACGCACTCGCTTTCCATCGCTGTGTAGCTCCCTCCACCGTTGTTCCGCCAGAGAGTTGTGCAATTGCCTTTGCCTGAATGATTGATCCCAAAGACGTTCCTGATGTAGTTTTCATTGCCGTTACAGAGCGTGTGGAGACCTTCGCAGTTTGGGAAGTATTCATTGGTCGCAAAGGCGGGTGCTGCGGAGTACGCTACAGCGCAAGCAGCAACTACGGCGACTACTAGTGACGCGGCTTGGACGCGCCTTCGACGGAGCGAGTCGCTCACCATTTAGTTTCCTCCTGATTTAGAGTAGTAGTTTGGCGACGAGTGCGCTCTTTCTCAGGGATACACCTGTCGCCCAGGTCGTGCGGGGAGACTCGTTTGCGGTTGTCTAGACCAGAAGCCGCGTGCGGTCGAAGGTCTAGCACGCGCCCAAATTAGCACGGGTGGCATACCAGCGGCGCGCGGACACGGGATTGTTACCGATAATTGGGATTTCGTTTCTCAAGGCCCGCTAAAGGCAGCCGGAATGGTAGGCGCGAGTAGGAGTACCCGCACCACGCCGCCTGAGCGCCGGCGCACGTGAGGGTGCTTCCAGTCAGTGCCGAGCGGATGCGAGCCGCTCGGCTTCGGCTATTTGGGTCGTGTCGGCAAGGGCGCGAATGGCCGACAAAACAAGAGTTTGCGTGCTCGTTGGTGCTCGCGGGCGGCGGCTGTTGTCCGCAGTTGCTTGATCTCTTCAACCAGGCGGCGCCGTGCTCAGGCGGTGTTATTGGTCGCCTTCTCGCCCTTCGTCGCCGGTCGGCCCGGTGTGCGCGGGTGTAGGTGGATCACCTTGTCGTCCTCGGTGGCCGGGTGATCCGTGGGCTCGGACTCGGGCAGCACTTCGCGGATGCGCAGCTTGCGATACGCGCTGCACGCGTCCTCAAGCTCGGCGGCGTTGAGTCTCGCGGAGGGGAATGCGGTGGCGCGCGCGTGTACACGCCGCGCCCGGAGCGAGGCTCCTCGAGAAGCTCTCAGGCGTTCTACGGCCCGAACCGGCAGACGTCCCTCGGGGTGACGAGTGCTCGCCACGGCGGATTGCAGTTCCTATCCGCTATCCCCGCGCCTCGTTCAGACGGTCTCCTGAGCGCGGGTGGCCGCAGCTCCACAGCAGGTGGAGCTGCGGCCTTCTGCGCTAGCTACTTGAACCCGGGGCGCCTGGCTGCGTCGGGAGTTGGTCGACGACGGCCGCTACGTTGGTCGTCTTGATCGCCCCTGAAGGGAGCGCGTAGCTGACGGATGCGAGATTGGCATCTTCGTGCTCGACGACATTGTTGGTTACGGCGATGACGTATTTGGTGCCGTCGCGGTCAGTGAACGTCAGGCTCGATACGCCGTCGGGCACTAGAGCGGACACCCTGACGCTGCCGATTCCGCCCGACACGGGACCGGGACCGCCACCGACTGCGACCTCGCCTTCCGCTTCGACTTTCGCGGCAGCGCCGCAGATCGATCCGCCTCCGGCACCAGCCGTCAGGTGGATGACGCAGTCTTCGTTGCCCGAGTTGTGTAGCGCAAATACTTCGGTCTCGCCGAAGACGGCGGCGAGTACTGAGCCAGCCGGGGCAAATGCTGTTGCCGCCTTGCGCGCGCGCAGCGCCGAACCGTGACCGCGGAGCACCGCGATGTCCGAGACCTTAGCTGAGCGCGATGTGCTGCTCTTGTGTGTGCTGGTTGAGGCGAGCGCTGTGGCTACGAGCATGCCGGCCACAGCGAGAGCGACGACGATAGCCGCAGCGACTGCCCGCCGACCAAGAGCTTGCTTGGAGCTTGTGCTGTCGATTGGGAACATTTCTCGCATGCCGCCTTTCATCCGCACGATTTGTAGTTGTCCTGGCGGCCTCGGAGATAGCCCGCCGAGGTCTCGGTTTTGATGTAGCCATGCCCGACAAATTCAGCACTGTACGAGCACGCGGTAGCCGTTTCGCCGCCGCTCCCGCATTCGTACGCCATCTCTTGGTAGTTGCCGCCACCGTTGTTTTTCCAGACAGTCGCGCATATACCGCCGCCCGAGTGGTTGATCGCCTGGACGTTCGTTATCCAGTTTTCTGGTGCGTTGTCCGAAGAGGATATGCACGGATAGCAGGAGGGGAAATATTCGTTGGTTGCTAGCGCGGGAGCGGCCACCGCTCCTGCTGTTGCGCAAGCCGCCGCAACGGCAACGCCCAGCAGCAGTTGCCGCACTCGACCCGGCCTGCTGAGAATGGCTGCCATGGTTCGCTACCTTCCTTTCGGTGGTTGACTTTGACCCTTCGAGAGCAGACCGACGCCTAGCATCGGCACTATGGGGGCCATGCGATGCCCTCAAAGGACTACCAGGATCGTCGCTACCAGGAGCGGAAGGTTAGCATGTCCGATCTATTCCCATATCAGTAGGGGGACGGATCCCAATCAGATGGCTTTCAATGTTTCTAACTACTTCCCGCGGAGAACCTCTGTGAGATGACGAACGGCCGCGCCGGTTGAGGGCGCCTGTACCGGCTCTGACGTGCTGGCCGTACCGACGGTGAGCGGCTTTGAGAAGCCGTTGCGTGCTCATGGACCTATAACGAGGGCTGCCTGATAACGAGGGCTGCCGGCATCGGAGTGGTGCACGAGCGCGACGTCGGCGCCTGGCGCCCGCTGGTGCAGCGCCATCCTGAGCGCGTCGAAGACGAGCGTGGTGCGCATGTGCGACGCGAACTGCCAGCCGACGATCATGCGGCTGTAGGCGTCGATTACGAAGCTGAAGAACACCAGCCCCCCAGCAGCGCAGATACGTGTAGGGGTCGGACCGGGGCGCGGTGTCGGGCTTTCGCTCGGTCCGGTTCCCCGGCCCGCCCTCCGAACCGCACGTGCACCTTTCAGCGCATCCGGCTCTCCACGAGATCACGCCGTCTCGGTCCATGGTGTGGGGATGAGGTTGCCCCGGTAGCGGTAGCGGCTGACCGTTTCCGCTTGTGGCCGGAACATCTCGACACGTCCGTCGCGGATCTCCAATCCTGGGAGGTAGCGGCGGCTGATGGTGCCCCAGTTGAGGCCGAGGTGGCGCTTGCGCAGCCAACTGACGATCCTCCACCACGTGAAGTGGTCGAGGTAACAGAAGACGCGCTTTGACGCGCCGTGGCGGAAGTAGCTGCACCATCCCCGCAATACCGGGTTTATGGCTCGCAACGGCAAGGTATGCACAAGCCGCCCGGTCCGCGCCGACGAGATCGACCCGATCGTCTGGGGCGAGGTCCGACGGCTGCTCGAGCACCCCGAGCTCGTGCAAGCTGAGATCGACCGTCGCCTGACCGTGCTGCGCACCGAGCACCCCGCCACCCGCCGACGCGAGACGCTCGAACGCGACATCACACGCGCCGACGGCGCGATCGCCCGTCTGATCGAGGCCTACCAAGAACAGCTGATCTCGCTCGACGAGCTCCGCACCCGAACCCCCGCGCTGCGCAAGCGCCAGACCACGCTCCGCGCCCAGCTTGACGCGCTCGACGCCGAGCTGCACGACGCCGAGACCTACCTCAAGCTCGCCGACACGCTCGAAGGCTTCCTCGGCCGCCTCACCGACAGCCTCGACCAACTCGACACCGCCGAACAACAACGCATCCTGCGGTTGACTCGCGTCGACCTCAGAGGCACGAGCTACGCTTACGCTTCGGCTTCCGATTAGGGAAATCGTGGGGAAATCACGGTGCCGTCCCCATCGCAACGCAACGGCTGTCCCTACCGCGATACCGCGGATGTCCAATGCAAACTGCTTCGACATGTCGATCTGCGGGGCTGATGAAGCGCTGAGCAGCCGGCGGTGTCAGAGCAGGCAGGCCGGGTCGACCAGCTCGCTAGCGTGCTGAAACATCGTGGCCTTGACGAGCAGAGCCGCGAGTGTGTCTCAGTTGGCTTGATCCCCAGCTAGGGCCGACGCTACCCTTGCGAAGTGCCTTATCGCCTAAGAGCCACGGGAGGCGTGGGGATTCTGCTTTCGATTGGGGCGGCCCACTTCGGCTTGGTCTGGCTGGCCGCCATCGGTGGCGCGTTGTGCATCGTGTTCCTGCTGGGATTCGTCCGCACCCTGCTAACCGGCTAGCCCGGCTGATCCACCTGCGCCGCCTACGCGGGCGCGAACGCCAAAAGCCAAAAGCGGCCGATTTAGAGCCATTTCCGACTTACCCAACGACATTCTCGAACTCGGCCGCGATCTCACCTAGATCCTCCGGAAGGCGCTGCAGCATGAGGCGCGTCGCGATCCTCCTGGCCATCTGCTCCACGTTGGCCGCGAGCCACGGCCTCGCCTCACGGTGGGCATGGACCAGCGTCGCGAGCGCCGCCAGCGCCTGCTCGCTCGCCTGCACCTGCAGCTGGGCAATCGCGAAGCCGGCGGTCTCCTCCTCGCCCGCCGCTAGGGCGCCGTCGGCGAGCTTGGCCGCGGCAGCCGTCAACTCCGTGCTCTCGCTCGCGCTCCGCCAATGTGGGCGCTTGAGCTGCTCGCCGGCCTGCAGCCGCGCCCGCAGGTCTTGGAGCACCTCGAGCTGCGCGTCAGCGTCACCGTGGTCCGCCAGGTCCTCGATCACGGTGCGGCGCGCCTCGGGTCCTATGTCCTCCTCCAGCAGGCCTCGCAACTGTTCGGCCGCGCCAGCCTCGGCCAGTAGTCCGATCGCGTTTCCCCACCACGGTGTGGCGACCCCCAACTCGCGCAGGCGGGCGAGCGCGGCGTCGGCCACCGCCCCCGTCTGCGCCGGGCGTCCTGCGATCGCGAACAGCGTGCTCAGAACCCGCCCATCGATTGCCTGTGCGAGCCGATCAAGCAGCGTCTGCTCGAGACGATCGCTGTAGTTCGTGGCCAGCCATGCCACCACGCTGTCCGCTGTGAGCTCCGGTTCGCCGTAGGGCATGGCTGTGAGATGGGCGTCGAGCAGTTCGGCCCAGCGCTCGTCGCCGATCTTCGCCCTGCTCGATGAGCCGAGGCTCAGCATCGCCCTCGTGCGCTCGTCGAGGTCCTCCTCCGCCGGCGCCGGGCGCAGCCCCGCCTCGGGCCACCAGCGCTCCACGAGCTCGCTCACGATCTCTCGGTGGCGGTCGCTGATTGCATGCAGTGAGCCCATGGGAAGCGAAACGTCCTCAGGTTCGGCGGCGGCGCCCTTCTCGTCGAGCACGGCGACGAAGCGCGTCATCGCCCGCTCGTGCTGATGTTCGCGCTCTTCCCGCTGTGCGATCTCCTGCCTGGCTCGCGCGAGCGCGTCGCGCAAATCCTCGCGGTCGTCTCCGGCGAGCAAGGAACCGTCGAGCCGGGTCAGCGGCGCGAGCTGGCCCAGCGGAGCCCACGGGCCGTCAAGGACGCGATGCAGACGCACCGCATCGAGCGCTGCCTCGGGGTGGCGGGCAAAGATGTCGGCGAGCACCTGCAGGTCCGGCTGACCGAGCACGTGCAGGTTCGCGCAGGCCCGCATCAGCGCCGTCACACGCGGCGCGCTCCACGCGTCGGGGTGCGCCGTCTCGATCAGACGGGCCAGCAGCCACGGCAGCACGTTGTCGATCGCGTTCGCCTGTTGCACGAGCGCGAGCCCATGATCTAGGTCCAGGCGCTCGAGGAGCCTCTGAGCGAGCGGTCGCAGGCCGTTGCGGCTGGTGACGAGCGCGCCGATCTCGACCAGCCCGTCAGGGTCCACGATCTCCACGAGCGCCACGAACGCCTGGTCTCGCACCCTTCTCTCACTGGAGTCCAGCAAAGCCCTGAGCGCCCGCTCGGCGATCGCGAGGCGGAGCCGTCCCGCGATCGCCGCGGCCTGCGCGGCCACCTGAGGATCATCATCTTCCAGGCGCGGGAGCAGCCAGGCGTCGGTGGCGCTGTCCCCGGCGAGACCGCCGAGCGTCTGCAGGGCCCGCATCCGCTCGGCCGTACTCGCCGAGCGTGTCTCCTCTTCTAGCTGGACGCGGCGCTCCTCGATCAGCTCCGGCCAGCGTTTCGCGATCGCCGCGACTGTCATACGGGAGCTTCGCAGCGCCCCGTCGCTGAACAGGCCGTATGCCACGCCACGCCGCACATGTAAGTCATACAGGACCGCCAGGGCTTCCCGTGCATCCTCGATCGTGCCGCGGGTAAGGACCGTGCGAGCCCAGCGCGGCTCGTCGATCTCGCGCAGCTCGGCCCTCGTCGTGCGCTCGGCGTGCTCGAAGACGAGGTCGATCGTCATCTCGATGTCCTCGCGCAACCGCTCCACACCTGCAACATCGGCCGACGCGAAATGCCGCAGCGTCGCGACGGGATCGCGAGCTTTGAGGACCGCATCGGCACACAGCCCCTCCTGCAGCGTTTTCAGCGGGAATGCCACGACGTCGGGGATGTACGCCAGGAGCGCGGCCACCACCAGCCGGGAACGTGCCTGCTCGCCGCCAAGCCCGTCGGGGCCCGGCACGCGCACAAGCTCGGCTGAGGTGGCGCTCGCGCGTCCTCGCAGCTCAAGCGCCACCGCCAGGGAGCGCATCCACTCGCCGAGGTCGGCACGGTAAATGCCATCACGTCTCGCCTCTCGGGCGGTCGCTGCGTACTGCTCATCGACAAGGAGCTGCAGGGGACTGACGGGTTCCTCGGCGTCCTCCAGCAACCTGTCCGCAAGGCGCGCTGCGAAGAGGGGTATCCCGAGCAGGTGGCCGAGGCCATAGCCGTCGAGCATCGCGTGCTCAACGCGAGCCTGCGGCACGCTTCGCATCTCCAGGTATCTGCGTGCCCAGCGCCGGCTCGGCACGATCTGGAAGATCGTGAAGCCCGCCTCGATCAACGCCGATAGCTCAGCGCACGGCCGCGAGGTCACGAGCCAGCGCTGCTGCGGCCAGCGCTCCACGGCAGCGAGAATCGCCGCGACGGCGTCCGGGCGGAGGTGCTCCTCGGTCTCGTCGAGACCGTCGAGTGCGAGCACACCCTCGACGGCTTCGAGATCCTCGCGGGGGATCGGCTCATCGCCGATCCGCAAGAGCCGCGACACGGCATCCTCCGCCGGTGTGTCTTCGCCGCCGGGAGCGAATCCCTTCAGGCTCCCGTCAGCGCAAAACCGATCTGTGAGCTCAGAGAGCCACCCTACGAGCGTCGTCTTGCCCATACCGAACCCACCGATCAGAAGCGAGCGGTGCCCGTCGAGCATCGCCTCCGGCGTGGTGATCGCCTCGTCGGCCGCCCAACCGTGATCAAAGCCGAAGACCTTCTGCGCCAGGCGCTCCTGGTCATCCTCGGGCCCGGCTTGCACCAGAATCGGTTGCAACGTCGTCGGGGTCTCCCGCGAGATGCTCCCCTGACCTGAGGCTCTCTGCGCACGCGGGGCGAGCGCGAGGGCTACCCGCTCGACCATCTCGTGGGTCGGGTCGGGCGGGTAGTCGACGATGGTGAGGAACCCGAGCTTCTCGAGCTCCTCCATCTCCGCGGGCCGTGAGCGCACCGCCGCTTCGTTAAGCAGCAGGTAGTGCTGTAGGGGGTTCTCGATGTTCTCCGAGATCCAGCGCAGGATCCCCAGCAGGTGATGCTCGGCGGCGTCGAAGCTGAACCCCAGGTACAGAAGGTTGCTCGACGCCAACCTCGGTGAGACGAAGCGCTGGAAGACCTCGCTGGCCGCCAACTCGTCCATGCCGTGGCCCGGCAGCACGAGGCTCTCGGGTCTCGAAGGCATCCCATGCAGATGTACTACCTGCAGCTGCTTGTCACCCGGTGCCTGCATTGTCTCCACGTCCTCGGGCATTAGCGAGACCACATCGATGCCGCGGTAGCGGGCGGCGCGCTCGAGCCCGTCGTCGTAGTTGGTGGTGAACGCCCGGCCCGACGGAACTGCGCAGAGCGCGATCAGCGCCGGTGTAGGTCGCAGCCGCCACCCGGTGACCATTTCCGCCAAGTGCTTCTGGACGGCGGCGGTCCCGACCGCCGCCTCCGCCGCCGCGGTCACGTCGGTCAAGCTCACCCCGGCGGGGAGGGCCACGCCGCAACGGCGCGCGAGCTCGTGGGCGAGCTCTTGCGTACGAGGAGCGCCGGCGGCGACGGTCATCCCCGAGCCAACGAACGGGAGCACGTTGGCGCGCTCTCGACGCAGAAGCTCAATCAGCTGCTGAGAGGTCACGGTCGCAAGCCTAGATCGCCCACCCAAAGCTCGCGCTCCGTGTCTACCGACAGTCGATGCGCCGCGACCAACGTGCTCCGGCCCGTCCCACGCCGGTCTTTATGCTCTCGGGCCCGGTTGGCCGCCCTCTCCGTGACCTGCTCGACGCACTGCGCGACGCCGGACCCAACGCAGGACGTGCATAACTAGCGCGAAAACTGGCGCGAGGGGCCGTGTCGACCGGCTCCACCCGACATACGTGCCACGCCTCGGGCGCTAGCTGAGTCGCTCGAACGCCAGTCGCGGAGCTACTTGATGTACATCCCCGAGATCGCGCGAGCGATCACGAGTTGCTGGATCTCAGCGGTGCCCTCGAAGATGTCGTAGATCTTCGCGTCACGGTGCCAGCGCTCGACGGGGAACTCGCGCGTGTAGCCATTGCCACCGAGAATCTGGATCGCGCGCTCGGTCACCCACACCGCGACCTCGCCGGCCTTCAGCTTGCTCATCGAGCCCTCGGCGTTCTCGAACGGCACCAGCGTGCGCCCCATCCACGAGGCGCGCCAGACGAGCAGCCGTGCGGCGTCGATCTCGAGCTTCATCCGCGCGAGCGTGAACGCGACCGCCTGGTTCTCGATGATCTTGCGCCCGAACTGTTCGCGCTCCTTGGCGTACTCGAGCGCGTACTCGTACGCGGCCCGCGCGATGCCGAGCGCCTGCGCGCCGACGACCGGACGCGAGGACTCGAACGTCTGCATCGCGGCCTGGGAGTTGCCCTTCTTGCCCTCGCGCACGCGCGCGAGCCGCTCGTCGAGCTTCTCCTTGCCGCCGAGCACGTGGCCCGCCGGAACGCGACAGTCGTCGAGGAACACGTCGGCTGTGTGCGACGCGCGCAGCCCGTGCTTGGACACCTTCGTGCCCTGGGAGATACCGCTGGCTTCGCTCATTGGCACGACGAACGCCGCGTGACCGCGGGCGCCGAGCTCACGGTCAACCGTGGCGATCACGACGTGAACGTCGGCGATGCCGCCATTCGTCGCCCATGCCTTCTGGCCGTTGATCACCCACTCACCGGCGGCCTCGTCGAACTTCGCATGCGTGCGCACCCCGGAGATGTCAGAGCCGGCGTTGGGCTCCGAGGCGCAGAAGGCCGCGACCTTGAGGTCGTCGGGCGTGCCGAAGCAGCGCGGGATCCACTCGCCGATCTGCTCGCCGGAGCCCTGACCGAAGATCGCGGCGACCGCGAGCGCGGTGCCCATGATCGACATGCCGATCCCGGCGTCCCCCCAGAACAGCTCCTCGTTGACGATCGGCAGCGTCAAGCCGGTCGGGTCGGCGAAGAACTGCGCGAGCCCTTCGAAGCCGTACAGGCCGATCTTCGCGGCCTCCTGGATGATCGGCCACGGCGTCTTCTCCTTCTCGTCCCACTCATGGGCGGCCGGGCGGACGACGTCGGCGGCGAAGCCGTGAACCCAGTCGCGGATGTCCTTCTGATCCTGGGTCAGCGCCAGCGAGAACGTCACGTCCTGCTGGGCTGCACCGGTGATCGCCTCGACGGCGGCCTCGGCGGCACCGGTGGCCGCAGCGCTCGAGTCAGACGTTACGGCTGTGGGCGGGGCTGACATCGGACGGGATCTCCTTTTGGTGACGGGGCGCTGGGAACGATTCAAGCCGGTCGTCCAACCGTTGCGGGAAGCCACGACCTCTTGACAGACACTGGGCTGCGACCCTTGACAGGGTAGCCCAGCAACGGCCGGCGTGCACACAGAATTGCACGCCTGGGAGGCAATACATCATAAAACTGATATGACTTAGCTACATATGGCCTTGCGGGGCCGCTAGCGGGTCTGCCAGGCCTGCTCCTCGCGCGTGAGCGCGAGCACCTCCTTGGGCAGCCTGCCGGCGGCCACGTCGGCGACGGTCACGTTCTCGAGCACTTTGCGCAGGTTGGCGCGCAGCGCGATCCACACCTGCTGCAGGCTCTCGGCCGAGCCCGCGTACTCGATCTCCTCCGGGCGCTGTCCGCGCACGCCGACCAGCGGGCCCTCGACGGCGCGGATGATGTCGGCGAGGTTGACCTCGTCGGCGGGATGAGCCAGCCAGTAGCCGCCCTCGGGCCCGCGCTGGCTGCGCACGATGCCCGACGAGCGCAGCTGCGTGAGGATGTTCTCCAGGAACGACACCGGGATGCTCTGCGCCTGCGCGAGTTCGTCCACCTTGCGGGGCGAGCTCTGAGCGCTGTCGGCCAACTCGATGACGGCGCGCACTGCGTAGTCGGCCTTGGCGGTCACGTGCATACGGTGATTCTCACGTATTCGGCGGCGAACCTGCGTGCTCGTGGAGAAGTTAGGCAACCCTAACTGCTGTGGTACGGTCCAGCTGTCATCCCGACTGCACAGATCGGATTTGCAACGTGAACCAAGGCAGACGTCTCCCGCCCAGCGCGCTCGCGGCGCTCGCCGCGCTGCTGGCGCTGAGCGCATGTGGCTCCTCCGCGCATGGCGGCGCCGCGATCACGTTGTACAACGGGCAGCACGAACAGACGACTGCCGCGCTCGTGGCGGCGTTCGAGAAGCAGACCGGAATCACGGTCAACGTGCGCACGGGCGACGAGGCCGAACTGGGCAACCAGATCATGCAGGAGGGCTCGAGCTCGCCGGCCGACGTGTTCTACACCGAGAACACGCCGGTGCTCGAAGCGCTGCGGGAGCGGGGTCTGCTGGCGCCGGTCGCGCCGTCCACCCTGGCGGCGGTCCCCAGCCGCTACGACTCCGCGCAGGGCGACTGGGTCGGGGTCTCGGCGCGCGTGTCGGTGCTCGTCTACAACACCTCTCAGATCTCCGCCTCGCAGCTGCCTGGCTCGATCCTCGAACTGGCCGACCCGAGGTGGAAGGGCAAGCTCGGCTTCGCCCCCTCCGAGACCGACTTCCAGCCGCTGATCACCTCGATCATCAAGTTCGACGGCGAGGCGGCCGCCGAACATTGGCTGCAGGGCCTGCAGGCCAACAGCAGGCTGTATCCCGACAACGAGACGGTCGTCGCGCAGGTCAACAACGGCGAGAGCGCCGTCGGCCTGATCAACCACTACTACTGGTACCGCCTGCGCGCCGAGATCGGCGCTGGCGCGATGCGCTCCGCGCTGCACTACTACGCCGCGGGGGACCCGGGCAACCTCGTGGACGTCTCGGGCGCGGCGCTGCTGAGGTCGAGCTCGCACCAGGCCGCAGCCCAGAAGTTCCTCGCGTTCCTGGTGAGCAGGACGGGCCAGGAGACGATCGCCCGCAGCCACAGCTACGAGTACCCACTGCGCCCCGGAATCGCTCCCTACCCTGGCTTGCGCCCCTTTGACCAGTTGCAGCCCGCGTCGCTGACGCCGGCCGAGCTCGGCGACGGCAGCCAGGCGCTCGCGCTGGAGCAGAAGCTCGGGCTGCTGTAGGAGGACCGTGAGCACGCTCGCGCCCAGCACCCCGATCGCAGGCCGCTTCACGCGTGCGTGGTCGGGCCGGCGCCGCTGGCCGCTGGTGAGCGTCGCCGGCGGCGTGATCGCCGCGGCGCTCGTGCTGCTGCCGCTGTGGTTCCTGGTGGTCGAGGCCCAGCAGTCGGGCTGGAGCGAAGTGCGCCACCTGCTGGAGCGCCATTCGGTGGCGGTGCTGCTGTGGAACACGATCCGGCTGACGCTCGCGTGCACCGCCCTGTGCGCGGTGCTGGGCGTGGCGGCCGCCTGGTGCGTGGAGCGCACCGCGCTGCCGGCCCGCCGGCTGTGGGCGGTGGCGCTGGTGCTGCCGCTCGGCGTGCCGGACTTCGTGGTGGGCTTCGGCTGGGTCTCGATCGATCCGGCGCTGCACGGCTATCTCGCCGCGGTGATGATCATGACGCTGGCGCTGTATCCGCTCGTGTACCTGCCCGTGGCCAGCTCCCTGGCCAACCTCGACGCCGGCCTGGAGGAGGCCGCGCGCAGCCTCGGGCTCGGCCCGTGGCGCGCGTTCTGGCGGGTCACGCTGCGTCAGATCTGGCCGGCCGTGCTCGGCGGCTGCCTGCTCGTGACGCTCGCGCTGCTGGCCGAGTACGGCGCGTTTGAAATCGTCCAGTACCGGACGTTCACGGTCGAGATCTTCACCGAGTTCAAGCTCGGCTTCGACACCGTCGCCGCGTGCGTGCTGTCGCTCGTGCTCGTGGCGCTGAGCATCGCGGCGCTCGCCGGAGAGCTGTCGCTGACGGGGCGCGGACGCTCCGCGCGATCCGGGCCGGGCGCGCCGCGGCGCGCTCCGCGGGTCGCGCTCGGGCGCTTCCTGCTGCCGGTGCTGGCGGGGCTGGGCGCGCTCAGCGGCCTCGCGCTGGGGGTGCCGATGGGCTCGCTCGTGTACTGGATGGCGCGCGGCAGCTCGACCACGCTGCCGTCGGCCTCGATCCTCTCCGCGGCGGGCCACACCGCCCTCTACAGCGCCTGCGCGGCCGTGCTCTCGACCGCCCTGGCGGTGCCGGTCAGCGCCCTGGCGATCCGCCATCGCAACCGCGTCACCGTGCTGATCGAGCGCCTGGCCTACCTGCCGATGGCGCTGCCCGGCCTGGTGATCGCGCTCGGGCTCGTGTCGTTCTCGGTGCGCTACGCGTTCTCGCTGTATCAGAGCGCGCTCGAGTTGATCGTCGCCTACGCGATCCTGTTCCTGCCGCTGGCGGTGGTCGGCGTGCGCTCGGCGATGGGACAGGCCTCGCCGCGGCTGGAGGAGATGGGGCGCTCGCTGGGCGCGCGTCCGGCGGCGGTGTGGCGGCGCGTGACGCTGCCGCTGATCGCGCCCGGCCTGGGCGCGGCGTTCGCGCTGGTGTTCATCTCCGCGGCGACCGAGCTGACGGCGACGCTGCTGCTGCACCCCACCGGCGTGAACACGCTCGCCACCCAGTTCTGGGCGTACACGTCCGAATTCTCATACGGGGCGGCCGCCCCGTATGCCGCCCTGATGGTGGCCATCTCGGCGGTCCCCGCCTACCTGCTGAGTCGCCGCATGAGCACACTCGGGCGCGCGGAGCGGAGCTCGTGAGTCGGCTGTCGGTGCTCGATCTGTGGAAGGGCTACGCGGGCGCGCCCGTGCTCGAAGGGGTGGATCTCGAGGTGCCGGCGGGATCGCTGACCGCCGTGCTGGGTCTGTCCGGCTGCGGCAAGACGACGCTGCTGCGGGTGATCGCGGGCTTCGAGCGCGCCGAGCGCGGCAGCGTCTCGCTCGGCGGCAGGACCCTCGATGACGGGCGCATCTATCTGGCGCCCGAGCAGCGCAGCGTCGGCTACGTGCCGCAGGAGGGCGCGCTGTTCCCGCACCTGAGCGTGCGCGAGAACGTCGGCTTCGGCCTTCCCCGCCGCGAGCGCCGCGGCGAGCAGGTCACGGCGCTGCTGGAGATGGTCGGGATCGCGCCGCTGGCGCGACGTCTGCCACACGAGCTGTCCGGCGGCGAGCAGCAGCGCGTCGCGCTCGCCCGCGCGCTGGCTCGCCGCCCGCAGGCGCTGCTGCTGGACGAGCCGTTCTCCTCGCTCGACGCCTCGCTGCGCAGCCACGTGCGCGAGGAAGTTCACGCGCTGCTGCGCGCGCAGGGCGTCACAACCGTGCTCGTCACCCACGATCAGGAGGAGGCGCTGTCGCTGGCCGACACGGTCGCGGTCCTGCGCGAGGGCAGGATCATCCAGCGCGGCGAGCCCGCGGAGCTGTATGAGCAGCCCGCCGACGAGCGCCTCGCGCGGTTCCTCGGCGCCGTCAACGTGCTCGACGCGCGATTCGAGCGCGGCACCGCGCTGACGACGCTCGGAACGCTGCAGCTGCACGACGATCAGGCAGCGGGCGAGGCCGCGGGAGTCGTGATGGTGCGTCCCGAGCAGCTCGACGTGCGGGTATGCGACAACGGCGGCCGGGACGAGCGCCCTGCCGGGCTGGAAGGGCGCGTGGAGGAGTGCCGCTACTACGGCCACGACGCGCTGCTGCAGATCCGCCCCGAGCAGGCGGGCGACGGGGAGCTGCTGCTCGCGCGGGTGCATGGCGAGCAGGCGCTGGCTGTGGGAACGCGCGTGACCGTCGCGGCCCACGGGCGCGCGACGCGGCTCCGATAAAGTCACGCGTCGATGAGCGACGGCGAACAGCGCACCTTCAACGTCACCGGCATGACCTGCGAGCACTGCGTGGCGGCCGTCGGCGCAGAGGTCGGCGCGCTGCCCGGCGTCAGCGACGTGGACGTGGACCTCGCCAGCGGCGCCGTCGTGGTCCGCGGCAGCGACCTCGACGGCGAGGCCATCCGGCTCGCGGTCGAGGAGGCCGGATACAGCCTCGCCGAGTAGATTCGCCTCGTCATGGCCAGCATGAGCGGCATGAGCATGAGGCACGATGGCGGGCACGCGGTGTCGGTCGGCGGAATGTTCATGAGCACCGGCGCACACGGGACGACCAACATCCTCCCCGAGTGGCTGGCCGTGATCTGGACGCTCGTGTTCATCGCGATCGTCGTCGTTCACACGCTGCACCTGCGCGACAGCCACGGTCAGCGACGGCTGTGGCACTCCGGCCATGTGCTGATGGCGCTTGGGATGGCGTTCATGTTCGCGCCGTCGTCGATCGACCACTTCGACATCCCGAGCGGCTTCTGGCAGCTGGCGTTCGCGAACGGCGCGATCGCGACCCTGCTGTGGATGCTCGCCCAGGCATTCGACGGGCGCGCGATCAACGTGCTGTGGCCGGTGATGGCGGTAGACCTCGGCGCGATGGCCTACATGTGGTCGCCGAGCGGCTTTCAGGCGCCGATCACGTGGCTGCTCGTCGCGTACTTCGCCGCGCAGTCGCTGCTGTGGGTCTCTGACCGCATGCGCGATGTCGACCGCAAGACGCTGCTGGGCGCCAGCGTGTCGGTCACGCCGGGCGGCGCGGTCGCGATCTCCGCCGCGGAGCCGCTCGTGTGCTTCCGCGACCTGCGCGCCTCGATGTTCGTGATGACGCTCGGCATGGCATACATGTTCGCCGCCATGCAGCTGGCGATGTAGGGATCGTCATCGTCGTCGACCACGGTGCATGCACCGTGGTCCGGGCCGGCGCATGCGCCGGCCCGCGACGCGCCGCATGCGGCGCGTCGAAAAGCAGGACCCAGCCGTCGCGATCAGTTGATCGGGATCGCGAAGGAGCCGCGCAGCGGGCGCCCGTAGCGGTCGGCGCCCGCGATGTGGATGTCCCAGACGCCGCGTGTGAGATCGACTTGGGCGATGTCGTGGCCGGTGCCGGCTTCATAGAACGTGACCTTCGCTTTGGCGCCCGTCTGCGAGGTCGCGCTCATCGAGATCGAGTGGAAGCCGACGCGCGCGCTCGTGGCGCCCTCGAGGTACAGATGCAGGTTCACGTTGCCCGGCCGCAGCGGCAGGGCTTCCACCTGCAGCGTCTCGCCGGCCGGCTCGGCGAGCGTCTCGGACGCGGTCGCGGGCACAGCGAAGGAGTCGGGGTCGGCGAGCACGAGCCCGCCTAGCAGCATCGCCGGGATCACGGCGGCGGTGGCGATGCTCGCGAGCCGCTGGCGGCGGCTGCGCACGGGCGTCGGGCGCCCGGGACGGCCGAAGCGCCGCAGCCGCAGGCTGTTGGTGACGACGGTGATGCTCGAGACGCCCATCGCCACGGCTGCGAGCGCCGGGCTGAGCAGCCCGGTCATCGCCAGCGGCAGCGCGATCAGGTTGTAGCCGAAGGCCCAGCCGAGGTTCTGCAGCACGATCGTGTACGTCTCCCGCGCCAGGCGCAGCGCGCGGGCGACGCCGCGCAGATCACCGGACAGCACGCTGATGTCGGCCGCCTCGATCGCCGCGCCGACGCCGGTTCCCATCGCGATCCCGAGGTCCGCCTTGGCGAGCGCGGCGGCGTCGTTGACGCCGTCGCCGACCATGCCGACGCGGTGGCCCTCGCCCTGCAGGCGAGCGATCTCCTCGAGCTTGCCGCTGGGGCTCACGCCCGCGCGCACGTGCTCGATGCCGACCGCCGCGGCGACGGCGTGTGCCGCGCGCGGGTTATCGCCCGTGAGCAGCTCGACGTCGATGCCCATGCTGCGCAGCCCCGCGATCGCGGCCGCCGCCTCGGGCTTGACGGTGTCCGCCAGCGCCACGGCGCCGAGCACCTGCTCGTCGCGCTCGATCACCACCGCCGTACGGCCGCTCGCCTCCCAGCCCTCGAGCACCGACGCCAGCTGAGGATTGCGCTCGAGCGACGTCGGGCGCCCGACCCACACGCTGGCGCCGTCGAGCAGCGCGCGCACGCCCCGACCGGGGATCGAGCGGAACTCGGCGGCGTGCGTGAGCTCGAGGTCGCGCTCGCGCGCGGCCGCCACGACCGCGAGCGCCACGGGGTGCTCCGATCCCGCCTCGGCCGAGGCGGCGAGCGCCAGCACCCGATCGGGCTCCTCGCCCGGCGCGCTCCAGACGTCAGCGAGCGACAGCTCGCCGGTCGTGACGGTGCCGGTCTTGTCGAGCACGATCGTGTCCAGATCCTGGCTGCGCTCGAGGATCTCGGCGCTGCGGATCAGCAGCCCGAGCCTCGCGCCGCGCCCGGTGCCGACGAGGATCGCGACGGGCGTGGCCAGCCCGAGCGCGCACGGGCAGGCGACGATCAGCACCGCGACGGTCGCGTCCAGCCCGCGCTGCAGGTGCATCGAGGCGAACATCCCCTGCAGGCCGTCGCCGGTGAGCACCCACACGAGCGCCGTCAGCGCCGCGAGCACGAGCACGACCGGCACGAACACGCTCGCGATCTGGTCGGCGAGCCGCTGGATCTTCGGCTTGGTCGCCTGCGCGCGCTCGACCAGCGCAACCAGCTGCGAGAGCGCCGTGTCGGCGCCGACCGCGGTCGCGCGCGCCTGCAGCACCCCGTCGACGTTCAGCGTCGCGCCGGTCAGCAGCGCGCCGACGTTCTTCTCCACGGGCAGCGACTCGCCGGTGAGCATCGACTCGTCGACCGCGGAGGCGCCGGCGATCACGATCCCGTCGACCGGCACGCTGTCGCCGGGGCGCACGCGAAACACGTCGCCGCGACGCACCCGCTCGACCGCCACCAGCCGCTCGGGCGCACTCGGATCCTCGGAGTCGAGCAGCCGCGCCTGCGTCGCGCCCAGCGCTGCCAGCTCGCGCACCGCGCGCCCGGAGCTGCTGCGCGCCTTTGCCTCGCACCAGCGGGCGATCAACAGCGCCGCGATGATGATCGCTCCCATGTCGTAGCACAGCGGCATGTCGAAGTTCCCCACCGGAACGCCGTGCTCGTACACCTTGTCGGCGGTGAGCAGCATCACGGTCGAGTACACGAAGGCTGCCAGCGTCGAGAGCGCGATCAGCGTGTCCATGTTCGTGGCGCGAGCGCGCGCCCGCGCCCACGCCGAGCGCAGGAACGGCAGCCCGCACCAGAACTGCACCGGCACCGCCAGCGCCGCCACGACCCAGCGCGCGGTCTGATCGTGCGGCTGCAGGTAGGTGAGCAGCGTGATCGCCACGGTCAGCGGCACCGCCAGCGCGATCCGCCGCACGAGGCTGGCCTGCTCGCGCGCCTCGCTCTGCTCGAGCGCCTCGAACGTGCGCGCCTGCTCGGTCGCGCTCGCCGCGACCGGCGCGGCGCCGTAGCCGGCGCTCTGCACCGCGGCGACGAGCTGCTCGGCGTCCACCGCGCCGGGCTCGAGCTCGACGGTAGCGCGCCCGGTCGCGTAGTTGACGAGCGCCTCGCTGACGCCGGGGGTGCGACTGAGCGTGCGCTGCACGCGCGCCGCGCACGAGCCACAGGTCATGCCCGAGACGTCGAGCTCCATGACCTCGTGACGGCCGTTGGCCGATTTGGGCGCGACGGGCAGCTCTGCGGTCTGGCTCATGTTGATCCTCGAAGCACGATAGCGCGAGACCCGCGCTGCGACTTCGGAACAATGTCGCGATGCGAATGCACCACACGCGCCCGCGCCCGCGAGGCGCCGGGCCCGCGCCCGCGCCTGTCGCCGGCGCGCTGCTGGCAGGCGCGGCGCTGCTTGCGCTGTGTGGCTGCGGCTCGAGCGGCGCGCCGAGCGCCAGCATCGCGCGCCAGGCGAGCGTGCCCAAATACGTCACCGAACCGTTCACGCACGAGCAGCAGCTCGTCGAGCAGGGCGCGCACCTCGTGATCGCCGACGGCTGCTCGGCGTGCCACCTGATGCAGAGCGCGCGTAGCGGCGGCCCGAGCTTCCTGCGCTTCGCCGGCTACCGCGTGACGCTGACCGACGGTCGCAGCCTCGTCGTCGACGAACGCTTCCTGCAGGAAGGCCTGCTCGACCCGCGCGCGAACGAGCTGCAGGGGTTCGATGCGGCGCCGATGCTCGCCGCGCTCGCGCGCCTGCACCTGCGCGAGCATCCGGCGCAGGTGGCGGCGCTGACGGCGTTCATCGAGCAGGTCGGCCCCGAACCGGCGCCCGAATGAGCCCGCGCTGGAACTGGGATTTCGACGATCACCAGCGGCGGACGCGGACGTCGGCGCCGCCACCCGGCGATCGCGCACGCCGCCCGCGCTCACGCCGGACGATCGCCACCCGTCGTGCTGGCGCGCTGGCGCTGGTGGCGCTCGTGGCGCTGATCGCGGCCACGCTCTCGGGGTCGCATGCTCGGAGCAGGGCGCCCTCGGCGGTCGTGCGCGCCGGCACGCGCCGCGAGCCCACCGCCACGGCGAAAGCGGACGCGGGCGTCAACGCGGGCGCCGACGCGTGGCCGGGCACGCCGGCGGCGTCGCAGCAGGCCGTCTCGGCGGTCCTCGCGTACACCCCGTTCGTCAAAGAAGGCGGGGATCGCGCGCGCGAGATCGCGTTGACCTTCGATGACGGACCCGGGCCGTACACGCCGGGGGTGCTCGACGTGCTCGAGCGCTACCGCGTGCACGCGACGTTCTTCGAGATCGGCGAGATGCTGCGGTACTTCGGCGCCTCGACGGTGCGTGAGCTCAGGGACGGCGACGTGATCGGCGATCACACCGAGACCCATCCGGAAATGGCGCGGCTGTCAGCGCACGACCAGCACGAAGAGCTGTTCGAACAGCTCGCGCGCATCGAACTGCTCGGCGGACCGCGGCCGCTGCTGTTCCGGCCTCCGTACGGCTCCTACGACGCGACCACCATGCACGAGCTGCACGAGCTGCATCTGCTGATGGTGCTGTGGTCGGTCGACACCGAGGACTACCTGCAGCCGGGCGTGCCGGTGATCGTGCAGCGCGCGCTGGCGGGGGCGCACCCCGGCGCGATCATCCTGATGCACGACGCCGGTGGCACGCGCACGCAGACGATCGCGGCGCTGCCGCTGATCATCCGCGCGCTGCGAGCGCGCGGGTTCAAGCTCGTGACAGTGCCGCAGCTGCTGCACGACGACCCGCCGCCGCCGGGACAGGCGCTACCGTCGAGCCTCGAGGGCGACTGATGGACATCGAGCAGCTGCGGCTACGTCGTGAGGAGCGCAGGCGGACGATCAAGCGTCGCCGCCGCGTGGCCGTTGGCCTGCTCGCGGCCGCGGCGGCGATCGTGGTCGCTGTCGTGCTGCTCGCGAGCGGCTCCATTGGCAGCGCCTCCAAACACCGCCTCAGTGCCCGCGTGACGCCTGCACGCACCCCCGCGGGGCAGCACGCGTCCACCCCCGCGGGGAGCAGCACCGCCAGCTCGATCGTCGGCCCTCCCGGGACCGACCCCGTCCCGATCCTCATGTACCACGTGATCGCGGCCCCTCCCGCCGGCGCGCCGTTCCCGGGGTTGTACGTCGAACCGGCTGAGTTCGCCGAACAGATGCAGGCGCTGAAGGGCGCCGGCTGGCACGCGGTCACGCTCGATCAGGTGGAGGCCTACTGGCGTCGCGGCGCGCCGCTCGGGGCTGGCAAGCCGATCGTGATCAGCTTCGACAACGGCTACAACTCCCAGTACACGCAGGCGCTGCCGGTGCTGCGGCGGATGGGATGGGTCGCCGACGAGAACCTCCAGCTCACCGGCCTGCCGCCGTCGCAGGGAGGACTCGGGCCGAGCCAGATCCGCGGGCTGCTCGCCGCCGGCTGGGAGCTCGACACCCAGGGCATCAGCCACGCCGACTTGATCACGCTGGACGCCGAACAGCTGCGCTACCAGGTTGCCGTGGCGCGCCAGACTCTCCAGCAGCGCTACCACGTGCCGGTCAACTGGTTCTGCTACCCCTCCGGCCACTACAACCCGACGGTCGTCGCCGCGGTCAAGGCGGCCGGCTTCACCGGCTCCACGACGGTCGTCCCCGGCTGGACGCACCCCGGCGATGACCCCTATCGCCTGCATCGCCTGCGCGTGCTCGGCGGGACGAGCGGCGAACAGCTGCTGGAACTGCTGGCCGGCAGTCGCGCAGACCCGCCAGCGCCCGCCTCCTACAGCGCCTGAGCGGTCAGCCGCTCGCCACGGCGGTGATCGCGCCGGTCGCGGGCAGCACGATCAGGTACGCACCGGTGCCCGGTTCGACCGCCTGCGTGCGCGAGCGTCCGCCAAAGCGGTAGGTGACGCTGCGCGCGTCGGGGCCGAGCAGGCCGAAGGAGATCAAGCGCGCCTGCGACGCGTCGGCTCGCTGCGAGGCGACCGCCGCCTGCGTGATGCCGGGGGGATAGCTGACGACCGTCCCCGGAGGCTGGCAGCCGCCGCCGCGCAGAGACGGATGGTGCGGGCGCGAGGCCTGCCTCGGCGCTTCTTCGACCACACCACTGCCGATCACGCCGGGGGGCGGTGCCGGTGGCGGCAGCAGGTGCACGACGCCGTCACCCGTGACTCCTTCGAGCGGTGCCAGCCGGCCGTGCTCGAGGCGTCCGATCTGCAGGCACACGAGGTTCGTAGCGGTGTGCACGATGCGCATGCCCCACGCCGGCCCACCGGCCGGATCGGCGACCGTGAGGCTCGACAGCCGCGAGTGCCCGCGCGGTGGCAGCCCGACGGCGGCCGTCACGGAACGGCGCCCAGCCGACTGTGAACGCGAGCCACCATCGAGCGCTGTGGCGAGGAACAGCGCGGCCACCGCCACCGGCGCGACCGTCACAGCGACCTGCATGAGCCGCCGCCGGGACGGAGCGCCGCGGCGCTCGCGAGACCCCGTAGGGGCACGGCGTGTGCGCTCGTCGACGGCATCGACCAGCTGGCGTTCGAGCGCGTCGAGGAAGTCGGTCATCTGGGCGCCCCCAGCGCGCCGCGCAGCGTGCGCAGGGCGCGGCTGACGCGCTTTCGCACGACTGCCTCCGAGCAGCGCAGCTCGCGCGCGATCTGCGCATAGTCGCGTTCGTCGAGGATCCGCGCGCGGAGCGCGTCGAGCTGCTCCGCCGGCAGCAGCTCCAGCAGCGTCGACTCCAGGTCGGTGGCTGCCATCAGCTCCTCGATGCGCTGCAGGTCCTCATCGTCCAGCGACAGCGGCTCAAGCGCCAGACGCTCGCGGGCCGCCCGCTCGACCTGCCCGCGGCGCACACTGTCGATCAGCTTGTTGTGCGCGATCGTCATCAGCCACGCCACCGGCTCGCGGGGCAGCTCTCGGCCTCCGTCCAGCACCCCTGCCAGCGCGGCCGCGAACGTCTCGGCCAGCAGGTCTGCGGCGAGCTCGGGATCACCGGTCCGCCGTCCCGTGTACGCGAGCACGACCGCGCGGCGACGCCGATAGAAGGCCGCAAACGCCTGTCCGTCGCCGGCGCGCGTGGCGGCCAGCAGCTGTCGATCGTCACGCTCGTCATCGGGCATCCACTGTGATTGACGCACAGCGGCCACGTCTGTGACCGGCGCGTGCAACGAAACTTGCCGGGTGATAAACACCCGCTGACAGTCGTCTGCGCTTGCGCTAGCCTCGCGCTCATCGCGACCGGCTTGGCGCGCTGCCATGGTTGGTGGCCGTAGGAGTGCTGGCAGGCCGACGGCGGTGCACCTCGCGCGAGGTGTTTCGGTGAGTAGGTGGCAGTGCCCTCGCGCGTAGCGCGTGTGGACCCGGAACTAGTCGAGCCGGGTCCTCACCGCGTGCGCGAGCGATAGCGCGGACGGGAGAGCAGATCGAGCCGGCGCGGCGATCTGACGGCCGACCGCCGCACACGCACGGCGGCGCCCTGCCTGACGCCTACAGAACACGCAACAGCAGCTCGCTGCCTGGGATCTGCCCTTGGATCAGCGATATCACCATGTAGGCCGCGACGGCCGCGAGCACCACCAGCTTGAGAGTCTGCCGGGCTGTCCAGAAGAACAGTTCCCGCTCCGCCTTGCGAACCTCAATCGGCGTGCGTGCCCTATGGAGCAGCGCCACGACACGCCCTCCGCTCATGATCCCGCACGAGGCGTCTTCCAATCTAGGCAACCGTTTCCTTGTATGAGACGACTTTGGCGCGACCCAGTGGATTTCGGAAGATATGTTTCTATCTCAGACAGCTGTCAGGGCGAGGTGCGCACGACGCACAGGCAGCCGCTTTCCAGAGCCAAAGTCCGCGCGCTCGCCTCAAGCGTCTCTCCCGTTGGCTCCCTGCGCTCGTGCGCGAACCGCAAGGCTTCAGTCGAACGCGCGCGCCGGCAGCACGAATCGCCGCGCCGGGCCCGTCTGCTGCGCGGTGCCCGCGAGACCCCGTGGACCGTGCAGGCCGGTGCTGCGCGGACTCGCAACGGTCGACTCGGCAACGCCATCGTGATCTGAGATCCACGCCAGGATCGCCGCCGAATCAGAGCCCTCGGCGAGGATCACCGAGCGCTCGATCGCCATACCGCCGGAGGCATGCGGCCGAGCCAGGCGTCTCACGACTGCCCCTATCTCATCAGCCGGCACAGCTTCAGCCTACCCCTCGTTCGGTCGCAGCGCGACGTGGCCGGCGAAGCACGCTGAACGTACGCTCAGACAAGCGCCATCGCCTCCGCTGCCGAGCGCGCGGCCGCGCGATAGCTCGACTCGTAGGCACTGGCGACCACGTTGACGTCGCAATGCTCGCCCACCCACGCGCGGCAGTCACCCGCGGCGATGCTCGCCAAGCGCCCGACGGCGGCGGCCATCGCAGCCTCGTCCTCGACGAGAAACCCCGTACGGCCGTGGATCACGAGCTCACTCGCGGCGCCGGCGGGGAACGCGATCACGGGCGTGCCGCACGCCAGCGCCTCGACCATCACCATGCCAAACGGCTCCTCCCAGCTGATCGGCACCAGCAGCGCCCGTGCGCCCGCGAACACCGAGCGCTTGAGCGACCCGCCGATCTCGCCGAGGAAGCGCACGTGCTCGCCGTCGATATGCGGCGCCACCTCACGGTCGAAGAAGGCCTGCTGGCCAGGCTGGACGACGCCGGCGAGCACCAGCGGCACGCCCGCCGCGCGAGCCGCCGCGATCGCCCGGTGCGGGCCCTTCTCGGCGGTCATCCGCCCGATCCACAGCAGGTAGTCCTCCTTGCGTTCCTGTAGCGGCCAGGCGTGCACGTCGATCGGGTTCGGGATCACCGCCACGCCGCCCAGGCTCGCGGGCGCCGTCGCGCGTTGGGCGCGGCTGATCGCCACGAGCGCCGCCTTTGACGCGTGCCTGGTGTAGAAGGCGGTGGTCGCCGCCGTGAACTGCCCGTGCAGCGTGTGCACGAGCGGAGTGGCGAGGCGATCCGCCATGCCGAGCGCCGTGAACCCGCAATGGTCGTGCACGACATCGAAGCGGTTTGCAGCGTGCGTTTGATCGATCGCGGCAAACGCCCGCGCGACGTGGTCGACCTCGTAGATCGAGCGCTCGATCTCGTCCGGGTGAGCCGCCTCGAGCAGCGGCACGACCTGCGCATTCGACACCGACCCGGGCGCGCAGAAGAGCGTCACCTCGTTTCCCCGCTGAACGAGCGCCTCCGTCAGCACGCTCACCACGGACTCCACGCCGCCGTAGCCCGGCGGCGGAACCGAGATCCACGGCGGGGCGAGCATCGCGATGCGCAGATGCTCGCGGCCGTCGCGGCGATGCGTGGACTTAGGCGGGCGCTGTGGCGCGCGTTCCGGCAGCACGCGCACTGGCCTTCGAGCGGCGGGGAGGGCGGCGACGCCCGGCGCGGCGGTGGTGCTGGGCAAGGCAGGCTCGTTTCGATCGATGTGCGCAACTGCTGCGCGGACGGCCTGGGCAGCGCCGCTGACCTGTCCAACATATCATGAAATGAAAATCTAGAAATGCTAATCTCGATAGATGAGCCCTGGCTCTGACGCGCACCGCCGCTGGGCGTTCCTGACCAACCACGCTCAGGTCCTGGTGTGCATCGCCGATGAGCCCCACGTGCGCCTGCGCGACATCAGCGAGCGCGTGGGCATCACCGAACGTGCTGCGCACCGCATCGTCGGGGAGCTCTCCGCAGCGGGCTATCTGACGAGCCGGCGCGTCGGCCGGCGCAATGCCTACGTGGTCCACGCCGATGTTCCGCTTCCCGACGCGGTCGCCCGCCGGCAGAATGTCGGCGATCTGCTGGCGGTCCTCGTCAGCCCGAGCTGAGCGCGACGATCCGTCCGGGCCGTGCCGCAGGATGCCGGGCTCTTTGACGCGTTCCTCCTCGACATCGCTGCGCGCGTGGCAACGCCGCGCGCTCGACCAACTCAGCGACTGGCGGGATGGCCCGTTCCTGATCTCGGCCGCGCCGGGCGCCGGCAAGACGCGCCCAGCGCTCGAGCTTGCCAGGGACCTGCTCTCGAGCAAGCGCGTGTCGCGCGTCGTGGTGCTGTGCCCGACGACACCGCTGACGCGCCAGTGGGCGGCCGCCGCGGCGATCCTCGGCGTACAGTTGCAGCCCGATGCCCGCGGCCCGAACCCCCCGCGTGACTTCGACGGCGTCGCGGTCACGTATGCGCGCGTTGCGAGCGATCCAGAGAGGTGGGCGGCGAAGGTCCCCGCGGACGCCCTGGTGGTGGTCGACGAGGCGCACCACCTCGGCGAGGACCTTGCCTGGGGCACCAGCTTCCTGCGGGCGTTCTCCGCGGCGCCGCGCTGGCTGCTGCTGTCCGGCACCCCGTTTCGCTCTGACGCGACGCCGATTCCGGGCGTCCGCTACGACGGCGCCGGCGTGGTCGTCCCAGACGTCTCCTACACCTACGCCGAGGCGGTCGCCGACGGCGTCTGCCGTCCGGTTGCGTTCGTGACGTTCGACGGGACGCTGTCGTGGCGCAGCGGCGATGACGTGATCGAATCGTCGTTCGAGACGGTGCTCACAGCACGTGAGGCGGGCCGGCGCTACCGCACGGCGATCTCGACGGAGCTGCCGGATGGCCTGCCGCGCATCCTGCGCGAGGCCGACGTCAAGCTGCGCGCGGTGCGCGCTGAGGGCCACCGCGACGCGGGCGGCCTCGCGGTCGCGGCAGACGCCACCCACGCCCGCAAGATCGCGAAGCTCCTCGGCGAGGCGACCGGGCGCTCGCCGCTGGTGGTGCTGCACACCGAGGCCAACGCGGCGCGCAAGCTCGCGGACTTCCGCAGCTCGCGCGATCCGTGGATCGTGGCTGTGAACATGGTCTCCGAGGGCGTCGACATCCCGCGGCTGCGCGTCGGCGTGTACGCGACCGCCGCCAAGACCCCCCTGATCTTCCGTCAGATCGTCGGCCGCTTCGTGCGCACGATCCCCGGCAGGCAAGCGGAGCCGAGCTGGCTGTATCTGCCGGCAGAGCAGACGCTCAGCGGCCACGCCGCGGCGATCGAAACGGAGCTGCGCCATGCGCTGCACCGCGACGAGCCCGGCACGGAGTGGGAAGAGCCGCCGGAGCGACGCGCGAGCGAGCCGTCCCCGACGGCCGAGTTCGTGCCGCTGAATGCCGAGTTCGCGGCGCAGATGACGCTGTTCGGACCCCCGCAGCGGGCACCCTCCCCCACTCCGCGCGAACGCTCGTCGCCCGCGCCCGCGCCGGCGGCGATCCCAGCGTTCGAGCGCCGTGCGGGGCTGCGCGAGCAGCGCAGCCGACTGGTCTCCGAACTGCACCGACGCGACGGCCGCAGCCACCGCGAGATCAACGCGTGGGTCAACCGCGCGGTCGGGCTCGAACGCGTCGAGCAGGCCAGCATCCAGCAGCTCGAGCGCTCGATCGAGACGCTCGCGCGGGAGCTGACGCGCGCCGGCGCTCGCTCTAGCTCTGCTCCCCTTTGACGGCCAACCACGCGGCATCCGCGAAGATCGGGCCGGCACGACGGACCACGGCAGCTACCTCCTCGACCGCCAGCTTCGAGATCATCTCGGTCCCGTATTGCTGTGCTGGCCCCAGGACGATTGACCAGTAGAGCGCCGCCGGCAGGCGACGAATACGCCCAGATGCCACATGCGGTTCGCGCCACTCGATCACCGCGCGCGCGAACTCGGCGTTCATCGCGTCCAGCTGCACGAGATGCTCGGAGGAGAGCAGGCTGGCGCTGAATGAGAGAAGATAATGGGCAAGCGGGAGGTTGTCGGCGATCCACTCGAGATGGAAGATCACGACCGACTTCACACCGGCGGCGGCCGACTGGTGCCGCCGGAGCTCCGACAGCAAGCCCGACTGATAGGAAGCCAGCGTCTCCAGGTAGAGCGCGTCCTCGAGTTCACGCAGTCCTGCCGGGAAATGGCCATACACCTTCCCCACACTGGCGTCGGCTTGAGCACAGGCCCGATTGATCGTCATCGCCCCCCGGCCGCCCCTGCCGTAGCCCAAGGCCGCAGCGCCGATCAGCCGCGCACGACCCTCTCCATGAACACCACGCTTGCGGGACATAGATGGCCTCCTTGATCTTGATTTCGGCATCCTAACCGAGTGCATAATCCGAAACCAGTACTTCACTACCAGCCGCGAAGCGCACGCACGCGCCGCTTTGAGCAGCGAAAGCCAGTGAATAACAGCCGACGCGAGTGAAGATTTGGTATTGACTGCGCCCGCGCTCGCATATCGCATTATGATGTCGTCGATAGAGATGGAACTTCTCAATCGGGACGATCCAATTCGAGGCGATATCGAGCCAAGGTGCCAATGACCAGAACCAGTCCGCCAGCGTCGAAACCCAGAGGTGAACAGGAACCCGCGTGGTCGGACCCGAGCCTGCGCGAGCCACGTTACTCGCAGTCGCTGGAGCGCGGCCTGGCGATCCTCGGCTGCTTCACGCCCAAGCGCCCGGTGCTCGGGATCGCAGACATCGCCGACGAGCTCGGCATGAGCCGCTCCACGACCCACCGCTACGTGATCACGCTCGTCGCGCTCGGCTACCTGGAGCAGGGCGCCTCACGCAAGTACCGCCTCGGGCTGCGCGTCACCGACCTTGGCATGTCCGCCCTGAACGCCACCGGACTGCGCGAGCACGCCCACCCCTACCTCGAGGAGCTGCGCCAGCGCACCTCTTACACGGCGAGCCTGGGCGTGCTCGACGCAACCGACGTGCTGTTCGTCGACCGGGTGCGCAGCTTCCGCCGCGGACTGGGCAAACTCGACCTCGACCTGCACACGGGCTCACGCGTGCCCCCGTACTGCACCTCGATGGGCAAGCTGCTGCTCGCGAACCTGCCCGAGCTCGAGCAGCGCGAACTGATCGCGCAGATGAAGCTCACCAAACGCGCGCCCAACACGATCACCAGCAAGAAAGCGCTGCGTGACGAGCTCGATGAGATCCAAGCGGCCGGGTTCGCGGTCGATGACCAGGAGCTCGCCGCCAACGTCTACGCGATCGCCGCACCCGTGCGCAACGAGGCCCGCGAAACAGTGGCCGCCGTCGGACTCGCGGCACACAGCACGATGATCTCGCTCGAGGAGCTCGTCGACGCGCTCAGCCCACACCTCGTCACCACCGCCGACCGCATCTCCGCGCGCCTCGGCTACCGGCGCGACGACGAGAGCGCCTAACCGCTCTGGCTCAGCCCGAACGGGCTCCCCTCCGAGTCCTTGCAAATCGCCCACTGCTGACCCGGGTGCACGACGCTGCCGCCGAGCGCCTGTACCCGCCCGAGCGCCTGCGCGAGATCGCTGACCGCGAAGTACGGCAGCGAGAACGAATCGCCGGGTCCCTTCCCGCGCGCATGAACACCGACCGCCGGCTGGTCGGAGTGCGTCTGCCAGCCCTCGCCCTCTGCGTCACCGCGGGCATCCAGCTCAACGCCGAGCAACTCGCCCCAGAAGCGCCGGGCGCGCTGTGGATCGTCGGCGGGGAACTCGATCATCGACAGCGGGGAGCGCGACACTGCCCGCACCATAGCGGCACGGCCCCGAGAGCGGCAAGCACACGATTGCAGGCTGTTCGTCGGAGCGGCGGACGGGGGTCGGACCCGCGACCTCAAGCTCGGGAGACCCGGCGCGGGCGCATCAGATGCGGCATGCGATATCATCACACATCATGGCGCGCACGACGATCGACCTCGACGCGTCGGTGCTCGAGCAGCTGCGAAGACGCGCCGCGAGCGAGCACAAGAGCATGGGCCAACTCGCCTCAGAGCAACTCGCCGTCGCCCTGCGCGAGCAGGCACCCCAGCCCGCGCCTCCGACCTGGCCGACCAAGCGGATGGGCAAGCCAAAGATCGACCTCGGTGACAAGGAAGCCGTCCGCAAGGCCCTGGAAGTCGCGCCCTGAGGCCCCCGCGCCGGGGGCGCAGCCAGACCCAGCCCTGCCGAGCTCACTGAAGCCGAGGGAGCCAGCCACCCAGCAACCACAGGCTGTCTTATGAGCGCGACCGTCGACACCAACATCCTGCTCTACGCCGCCAACGCTGACGACGAGTTGCACGACGCGGCCCGCGACCTGCTCGGGCGTCTCGCCGCCGGACCCGACCTGCTCTACCTGTTCTGGCCCACGATCATGGGGTTCCTGCGCATCAGCACGCACCCCGCGATCTTCAACGACCCCCACACCCCCGAGCAGGCCGCCGGCGCGATCACGGGGCTCCTGCAGCGACCCAACGTTCGCGCACCCGCCGAGCAGGACGGATTCTGGGACATCTACCGCGCCACAGCCGATGACCAGACCCGCGGCAACCACGTACCCGATGCGCACATCGCCGC
>JBEKWH010000039.1:0-30421 GCA_049513255.1 Solirubrobacteraceae bacterium | reverse complement strand
CGGTGCGACCGCGACGAGCGTGGTGGTTGTCAGCGAAAAAGAAATCACGGCGAAAACGGCTGCTGGTGCGGCCGGCAAAGACGAAGTCGTGGTCAAGACCTCGGGCGGGATCGCGTCGAGCGGGGGCCCGGAATTCACATATGTGACGCCGCCGTCGGTGACGTCTGTGACCCCGGCGGAAGGCTCGTCAGACGGTGGCACCTCGGTGGTCATAAAAGGAACTGGGTTCGTAACGGGCGCGACGGTGAAGATCGGGAACGAAGCGACCGGTGTGACGGTGGTCTCGTCGACTGAAATCACGGCGACGACTGCTGCGACGGCTGCTGGGAAAGACGAAGTCGTCGTGACGGACGAAAAAGGTGTGTCCTCGGGTGGCTCGTCGTTCACGTATGTCGCGCCGCCGACAGTTACGTCGATCACGCCGAACGAAGGCGCGCCGGGCGGTGGGACCGCGGTGAAAATCAAAGGCACAGGGTTCAAGAAAGGCTCGACCGTCACGATCGGAAAAGCGGCGAAATCTGTGACGGTCGTCTCGGAAACGGAAATCACGGCCACGACGCCTGCCCATTCGGCGGGCGAAGTCGAAGTCGAAGTCGAAGACGAATTCGGCTCGTCGAGCAGCGGCCCGAAATTCACGTTCACTTGATCCCTGGATCATGAGGCATGCGGCTGACCGCCATGGCGCGTCAGCCGCACCCGCCGATCTTGGTGCGCTGGCCTCGGGGTAGCCCCCGGGGCCAGGCAGGCGTTGTGAGGAGGGATCGGCGTCGTGGAACTCAGCCACGCGCGCGCGTGCCGCGATCTCGGTAAGCGCGAACCTTTTTGCGGTTGCCGCAGACAGCCATCTCGCACCAGACCCCGGAGCGGTTGCGCGAACGATCGTAGAAGGCCCACTGGCAGTCATCTGCGCGGCATGCCTTGACGCGTTGCCAGGAGCCATCCCCGAGTGCCTCCGCCAGGGGAATCAGCAGCCGCGCGAGTGCGCCGGCGAAGCCATCGGCGCTCGGGGCGAGGCTGACGGAGCCGTCCGCTGCGAAGTGCACGCCGAGCTCGCCGCGACGCGCCGCCAGCTCGAGCTCGCGGCCGGCCTCCTGATCGGGCGCGGCTCCATTGTTGGCCAGCATCAGCGCACGCAGCGCGTCGCGTAGCTGGAGCGCCTGCCGGTGCTGGGCGTCGCTTGGCGGCGCCGCCGCGGGCGCCAGCAGGTGCGCCTGGACAAGCCACGCCGACAGTCCGTCGGTGCTCGACAGCACGTCTGTGTTCTCGTCGATGTCGAGCGTGTTGACGAAGTCGATCACCAGATCGAGCGAATGGGGGGCGTGGGGAGAGTGCGTGTCCGTCACCAGTGTAGTACTGTAGCCGGTTACAACACCAGCTAAAGCCTTATGGGGGTGTCAGATGCTATCGCAGGGTCTCGAATACGCCGACGGCGAGAACTTCTCGATCGGTCACGGGCATCTCGGCGCGCGGGCGTTCCGGAAGGGCCCGCTCGCGCAGCTCGCAGCCCATCTGCGCGCTCGTTCGCTCGACCAGGCACTGATCGCAGGCGCCGACCCTGGCGGCTCAGCGTCACTGACAGCACGCGCCGCGCAGCTGACCGCATGGCGCACCCGTGTGCAGATCGCGGACGGGCTCGAGCGCGTGGTGCGGGCTGCGCTTGAGCCCCCGAGACGCTGGTCGGCTGTCTCGGCGGCTGGCCCAGCGCTCGCCAACGCCGCCGAGCTGATCGAGCTCGCAGCGTTGCTTCGCCGCGACACTCCGTTGTACGCGCGCGGCATCGCCATCCTCAACCAGCTGTTGGCCGACGGAGGTGGGCCGGTCTACCGCGGCGCGGCCGAGAGCCTCGCCTGTGCGCTCCGCGACGCACGCGCTGCCGCGCTCGACGGTTGACCGGTCTTCTTGCGGATTCCCGATCGGACTGGCCCGTCGGAGCTGGCACGGACTGGCCCGACGCGCAGGCCAGGGGCGCTCCTAGACTCGTGCCCATGACAACCACGCCGGCAATCCCCCAAGCTGCAGAGCCGCGACTGGAGATGCGTGCGGCGCTTCCGGACGTCTACAGGGCGCAGCTGCGCCTCAGCCAGGCCGCCGGCGACGCGTTCCTGGCCGCGGGACTGACGCAGGCGCTGCTGGAGCTGCTGCGGATTCGCGCCTCGCAGATCAACGGCTGCGCGTTCTGCATTGACATGCACATCAAGGACGCGCGTCACGCGGGCGAGGCGGAGGACCGCATCTACCTGCTCGACGCTTGGCGTGAGTCGCCGCACTACGACACGACCGAGCGCGCCGTCCTCGCGCTGGCGGAGGCGGTCACGCTCGTGTCCGCAGACCACGTTCCCGACGAGGTATGGGAGGCTTCCGCGACAGTGCTGAACGCCGGGCAGCTCGCCGCGGTGATTGCCGCGACGGTTGCCATCAACGGCTGGAACCGGATCGCGATCGCGACGCGCATGGCGCCCGGCAGCTACCAGCCCGCGTAAGCGCTTGCGCCGATTCCGAGCCGATCTGGCGAGCGTGCGAGCTGGCGAGTATCGTCACTCGTCGTGAGTGACCGGGACCTCGACGTAGTCGTCTTTGGCGCCACCGGCGTGACGGGGCGCCAGGTCGCCGCGTACCTCGCCGAACGCGCTCAGGAGACCGACATCCGCTGGGCCGCAGCAGCGCGCGACGCGAGCAAGGCCGCGAGGGTATTGAGCGAGGCGGGGGTGAGCGCGCCGGAGACGATCACCGCAGACGTCGCCGACGCAGGCTCGCTGGCGGCGATGGCCTCGCGTGCGCGCGTGCTTCTCAACCTCGTCGGCCCTTACACGCGATACGGCCGGCCGGTGATCGAAGCGTGCGTCGCGGCCGGGACCAACTATGCCGATCTCACGGGCGAGATCCCGTTCGTACGGGCGATCATCGACGACTTCGACGGACCGGCCGCCGCGGCCGGGATCAAGCTGGTCCAGGTGTGCGGGTTCGAGGCGCTGCCTCCCGACCTCGCGGTGATGCTCGCCCGCGAGACCGCACACGAGCGCTGGGGGGAGCAGCTCGCGAGCGTCGATCTCGATGTCGCGTTCACCCCGCCGCCGGGAATGCCGCGCCCCTCCGACGGCATGTCCGGGGGCACGCTGCAGAGCATGTTCGCCGTGACGGGCTCGGAGAACGTGCAGCTGATCACCGACCCTGCAGCCCTGATCACCGACCCGGTGCCTGCGGCGGCGGTGCGCCGCGTGAGCCCAATCGCGCTGGCTCCACGGCGGCGCGCGGACGGCGCGGTGATCGCGCCGATGGCGCCCGCCGCGTTCATCAACCCCGCCGTGATCCAGCGCAGCGCCTACCTGATGTCCTCAATCGAGGACGGCTCGGCCGAGCCATTCCGCTACTGGGAGGGGCTGGCGCTGAGCGGCGGAACGGCCACGCTGCCGCTGCGCTGGGGCGTCGCGGGCGCCCTGTCGGCCTCACAAGTCGCTCTTCGCAGCCTGTCTCGGGCGACGCCCGCGCTCAGGCGCAGGGTCGGCGGGGCATTGGCACGGATCGTTCCCAGCTCGGGGTTCGGACCCGCGGCCGACCGCCTCGAGGGTTGGAAATGGGCGATGCAGGTGCGCGCCACCAGCACCGTCGGCAACGCAGTTGAGGTGATCGTCGATGCGCGCGGGCATCCCGGCTATCTGGCGACGGCCCGGATGCTGGGCGAGCTGGGGCTGCTGCTAGCCGAGGACGGAGCCACGCCCGAGCGGGCGGGCTGCCTGACCCCCGCTGTGGCGCTCGGCACCGCCTGCAGTGAGCGCTTCGAGCGCGCAGGCGTGCGTTTCTCGGTCACCGCCCCGGCGCGGTCTGCGCCGGTCCGGCAGTGAGTCGCGCGCGACCCCGCGCGGCGGTCACCGCCGCGCTCAGCGTGTCGATGTCGTAGGCGCCGTAGTGGCGCCGGCCGTTGACGAAGAACGTCGGTGTGCCCGAGACGCCGCTCTCGTCGGCGCTTGCGACGTCTTCGCTCACGCGCGCTGCGTACTCGCGGTGGTGCAGCTCGGCGATCATGCGGTCGGCGTCGAGTCCGATCTCCTTGGCGTACTGCGCAAGATGGCTTGGCAGCAACTCGCCCTGGTGACCGAGCAAGGTGTCGTGCATCTCCCAGAAGCGGCCCTGGGCGTGAGCCGCCTCCGAGGCCTCGGCGGCGAGCTGCGCGTTCGGGTGCACGTCGTTGAGCGGAAGGTGGCGCCAGACGTAGCGAACGTCCTCGCCGAACGAGGCCAGCAGCTCGCGGATTACCTGCTCTGCCCGCCCGCAGTACGGGCACTCAAAGTCGCCGTACTCGACGAGCGTGACCGGTGCGTCCTCGGCGCCGCGGATGTGATCGCGCTCGGGATCCACCTCACGGGAGAGGTCGAGGATGTCCTCCGCAGTGCCCGCGATCTGGCGTGCGCGCACGTTGGCCGGCAGGCGCCTGACGAGCTGCAGCACCGACCACGCGAGCGCCGGCGCGATCACCACCGAGCCGAGCGCGCCGAGCTTGGCCTCTTCCAAGTGCTGGCCGCTGAAGGCGAGGCTCGAGATCAGCAGCGAGACCGTGAATCCGATGCCCGCGAACGCGCCGCCAGCGGCCAGCAGCGGCGGGCTCAGCGGCGAGCGCGGGCCGCGTACCATTGGCCGCGACGCCAGCCACGAGGCGCCCGCGATGCCGAGCGGCTTGCCGGCCACGTAGCCGACGAGGATGCCCAGCGTGATCGGCGAGCTGACTGCGTCTTCAAGCAGGTGTCCGCTCACGTGCACGCCAGCGTTGGCGAGCGCGAACAGCGGCACGATCACGTAGCCGGTCCACGGATGCAGTCCGTATTGCAGGCGCTCGTTGGGCGAGATCGCGGACATCACCCCCTGCTGGGCCGAGCGCGCGAGCTCGGGTGTGGGCTGCTCGCGAAACGAGCGTGCGAGATCGGTTGCGCGCTCGAGATCCTCGCGTGCAGGCGAGTAGGCGCTCGTGGCAAGCCCGACCGCCAGACCCGAGATCACGGGGTCCACGCCCGCCTCGAACATCGCGATCCACAGCCCCACCCCGACCGTCAAGGACACCGGCCGCCGCCATTCCGGTGCGTATCGCAGCGCCAGCAGCGCGCCGAACAGCGCCGCCGCGATCGCCAGCGCGAGCAGTGACACGTGCGCCGTGTAGACGGTCGCGATCACGAGCAGCGCACAGAGATCGTCGACGACCGCGAGCGTCAGCAGGAACACACGCAGGCGCGTGGCCGCCCGCGGCGTCAGCACCGCGACGGCGCCCAGCGCAAAGGCGGTGTCGGTCGACATCGCCGCGCCCCAGCCGTGTGCGCCCGGGCCGCCGGCGTTGAACGCGAGGTAGATCGCGACGGGCACGCTCATGCCACCCAGCGCCGCGACGACCGGGATCGTCAGGCGCCGGCGCTCGCGCAGCTCGCCGAGGTCGAGCTCGCGCTTGGCCTCCAGGCCGACGACCAGGAAGAACAGCGTCATCAGCCCCTCGTTGACCCAATGACGCAGGTCCAGTGAGATCCCGCTGCCGCCGAGCGTCATCGCCAGCCGAGTGCTCCACAGCGACACATAGGAATGCGACCACGGCGAGTTCGCCCACACGAGCGCGATCACCGTCCCCGCCAGCAGCACGCTCGCGCCGCCGGTCTCGGTGCCGAGGAAGTCGCGAACCGGCGCCGCCAGGCTTCGCGCCCAGGCCGTTCGGCCGGCGTACGTCGCAGCGTTACCGTCGGGATCCGTTGTCAAGCGATCCATAGGATGGCGCAAGATGGCTGACCTCGGCGGTCGCAAGAGGGTGAAACGGCGTTGCTTCGGCGACAGCGACCCGCTGATGGAGCGCTACCACGACGAGGAGTGGGGCATGCCCGTGCTCGACGAGCGCGGGCTGTTCGAGCGGATGAGCCTGGAGGCGTTCCAATCGGGGCTGTCATGGCGCACGATCCTGAACAAGCGCGACGCGTTCCGAGCCGCGTTTGCCGACTTCGATCCGGAGCTCGTCGCGCGCTTCGGCGACGCCGACGTCGAGCGCCTGCTGGCCGACGCGGGCATCGTCCGCAACCGCGCGAAGATCGAGGCGACGGTCGCGAACGCGCGCGCCACGGTGGCGCAACGCGCCGGCGAGCCGCTGCCGGCGCTGATCCGCCGCCACACGCCCGAGCCCCAGCATCCGCCACCGTCCAGCTGGGTGCAGGTGCCCACGACGACCCCCGAGACCGTCGCGCTCGCGCGCGAGCTGAAGCGCCGCGAGTTTCGCTTCGTGGGTCCGACCACGCTGTATGCGCTGATGCAGGCGTGCGGCCTGGTCAACGATCACCTCGCCGGTTGCCCGGCGCGAGCCGCCACCGAGCGCGCGCGCAGGGCCGCCGGTTTGCGCTAGACCGGATTGGTCGTGAACGGGCAGACGGTGACCGATGCGGTCGCATCGAACCGATCCCCGCCCGGTTGACGTGACGGCGGTTAGCGTTCTAATATGTCTCTGATATCAATGAGATATGGTTGTGATATCGGCTGGTAACACAGTCGCGGAGGCAGAAGGCGCTGGGGCTTTCTCGCCGCGCCGCGAGCACGAGCAGTGCGCCGCGCGTGCACTTGGGTGCCCGCCTGCAGCGGCTGCGATGGTCGCGAAGCTGATGGTGGTGCTGTCCGGCGACCATTCGCCCACACGGGTAATCAACACCGGCTCGCTCTACGGCTGAGCGCAAGGCGCAATGACGGAAAGCAAGCGATTTCTGCTGCGGCTCGATCCTCGCCTGTTCGAGGCGCTGCGGCGCTGGGCCGACGATGACCTGCGCAGCATCAACGCCCAGATCGAGTACCTGCTCACCGACCAGGCGCGCCGCGCCGGCCGTTTGCCGCACCGCCGCAGCAAGCCGGTACGGCCGCCGGACGCGGCCACACCGGACGAAGATGAAGGTCGCATCCCCGACCGTCGGCGCTCGGCCACGACCGCCGGCGCCACCCCGCGGAACGTTTCGCGACGATGACGCTCGATACAGGTCCGGCGCTCTCGGTCAGTGCTTTGGGTAAGCGGTTCGGCGAGCTGGTCGCGCTCGACGGTGTCGCGCTCTCCGTCGGCCACGGGGAGATCGTCGGTCTCGTCGGCCGCAACGGCGCGGGCAAGACGACGGCGATGCGAGCGGTGATGGGCATCCTCGCCCCCGACCGCGGGACGGTCACGTGGGATGGGCAGCCGGTCGGCGACCGCGCTCGGCTGCGGTTCGGCTACATGCCGGAGGAGCGGGGGCTGTACCCGCAGATGCGGCTGCTTGACCAGGTCGTGTACTTCGCGCGGCTGCACGGACTCGACCCTGCCGCGGCGGTTGACTCCGCCCGTCGCTGGCTCGACCGGCTCGGGCTCGGCGAGCGGGCCGGCGAGAAGCTGGTCGCGCTCTCCCACGGTAACCAGCAGCGGGTTCAACTCGCGGTCGCACTCGTTCACAGCCCCGAGCTCCTCGTCCTCGACGAGCCGTTCGCCGGGCTCGATCCGGAGGCTGTCGACTCGCTCTCGGAAGTCCTGTTCGAGCGGGCGGCGGCGGGCACCGCAGTGCTGTTCTCGAGCCATCAGCTCGAGCTCGTCGAGCGGGTCTGTCGGCGGGTCGTGATCCTGGAGGCGGGGCGCGTGCTCGCAGCTGGGACGCTCGCGGAGTTGCGTCGCGAGCTGCCTGCGCAGCTGCGTGTCAAGGTCGACGGCCCCGACGGCTGGACGCAGGGGTTGGCGGGCGTGAGCGTCGAGCGATCCGACGAGGACGGTGTCCTGCTCGTGGTGCAGCCGGGTACCGATCCGCAGACGATCCTGCAAGCGGCGCTCGCGGCGGGCCCGGTCGAGCACTTCGGGTTTGAGAGCGGCGGCCTGCTCGAGCTCTACCGGCGGATGGTTTCTCGGTGAGGCGCGGCGCCGCGACTCGGGTGATCGCCGAGCGCGAGATTCGCGAGCGCCTCAGCGGGCGGGTCACGCGCATCGTGACCGTGGCGACGGCGATCCTGGTTGTCGCGGGGATCGCCATCCCAGGGCTGGTCAAGTCCTCGGCGTCGGCGACGAGGATCGGGCTCGTCGGGAGCCGCTCGCAGGCGCTCGCGCCGGCGTTCGAGCGCGCGGCGAAGGCGGCGCAGGTGACCGTGAGGCTCCCGGACGTCGCTGGCGTGGGGGCAGCGCGGGCGCTGCTCGACACCGGCAAGCTCGACGCGGCAATCGACATGGGCGCGAGCTCGGCGACGATCGAGGTCAAGCAATCTCTGTCGGCGCAGACCAGGGCGGTGATCGCTGCCGCCGTCGACGAGGCGCACTTCCGCTCTGCGCTTGCGAAGGCGGGCGTACCGGTCGCGAAGGTGCTGCCGGCGGTGACCCCGGTGCCGCTGACGACGGTTGTGCTCAAGCCGCAGCCTGCAGATCAGGACGCGCGCTACGTGGCGGCGATCTTCGTCGGTCTGTTGATGTACCTCGCGATCACGCTGTACGGGACCGCGGTCGCCACGGGCGTCGCCCAGGAGAAGACCTCCCGCACGGCCGAGGTGCTGCTGTCCGCGGTCAGGCCGCAGCAGCTGCTGGTCGGCAAGGTCGTCGGGATCGGCCTCGTAGGCCTCGGCCAGCTCGCGATCGCCGCAATCGCCGGCCTGCTCACCAACGCCGCCGTACACAGCGCAAAGATCCCCGGCAGTGTCTGGGTGCTGATGCCAGCGTTCCTGGCGTTCTTCGTCGCCGGCTTCGCGCTCTACGCGTTCGCCCTCGCAGCCACCGGCGCGCTCGTCGCTCGCCCCGAGGAGGCCCAGTCGGCGACGCTCCCGCTCATAATGCCGTTGCCGATCGGCTACGTGCTCACCTTCGTGGCGATCGGCTCCCCGAACGCGACCTGGCTGCGGGTGGTCTCGTGGCTGCCGCCACTCACGCCGACGCTGATGCCCGCCCGGATCGCGCTCGGCACTGTCGATTGGTGGGAGTACCCGCTGGTCACAGTGATCATGCTCGCGTCGATCTACGGAATCGTCAGGGTCGCCTCAGCCGTCTACGCCGGCGGACTGTTGCGGGGCGGGGAGCGGCTCTCCTGGTGGACGGCGCTGCGTGGCAAGGACTAAGCCACAATCCGCGCGCTGAGGGCGCCGGGCCGTCACGCTAGATTGGGCGGTCAGTGCCGCCCAACGCGCCAGCCGACGCCGACGCCAGCCGCGAGCGCGAGGAGCGCCTGCGCGGGGCGGCCGTCAGCGCGAGCGGGCTGGTGAAGTCCTATGGCTCGGTGCGGGCGCTCGCCGGCGTCGATCTGACGGTGGCACCGGGGACCGTGTTGGGGTTGCTGGGGCCCAACGGCGCCGGCAAGACGACGATCATCCGTATCCTCACGACCCTGCTGAAGCCCGACGCCGGCACCGCGCGAGTCGCTGGGCTCGATGTCGTCAGCGATGCGGCGCAGCTGCGCGAGCGGATCGGGCTCGCCGGGCAGTACGCCGCCGTCGACGAGAACCTGACCGGACTCGAGAACCTGACGATGGTCGGACGGCTGTATGGAGAGTCGCGTGCGCGGGCCAAGCGGCGCGGGCATGAGCTGCTCGAGCGCTTCGAACTGCTCGACGCCGCCAGGCGACCGACGAAGACCTATTCAGGGGGCATGCGTCGCCGGCTCGACCTGGCTGCGGCGCTCGTCGCCCGGCCGCCGGTGCTGTTCCTTGACGAGCCCACTACCGGGCTTGACCCACGCAGCCGGTTGCAGCTGTGGGAGACGATCGAGGGACTCGTCGCCGACGGCACGACCGTGCTGTTGACGACGCAGTATCTGGACGAGGCCGACCGCCTGGCGAGCGATATCGCGGTCATCGATCACGGTCGCGTGATCGCGGAAGGGACTCCGGACGAGCTCAAGGATCGCGTCGGCGGCGAGCGGCTGGAGATACGTTTGGACGAAGCATCGAGCGCCGACGCCGCAGTGGTCGCGCTCGCGCCGATGGCGGACGAACCGCCGAGCATCGACGGCGAGGTGGTGTGTGTGGGAGTCCGCCGGCGCGGCGGCGCGATCGTCGAGGCCGTGCGCCTGCTGGACGACGCCGGCGTCGGCGTCGAGGACATCGCGCTGCGTCGCCCTACGCTCGACGACGTGTTCCTCGCGCTGACCGGCCATGCGGCCGAAGCGGCCGAGGACGATCAGGCGGCTGCGTGAGGCGCCTCGTGACAGACACGCTCGTGATCGCCGAGCGCAACCTCGTGCGACTGCCGCGCGCTCCCGAGCTGCTGCTCGCGTTCACCGTGCAGCCGATCATGTTCACGCTGCTGTTCCGCTACGTGTTCGGAGGGGCGATCAAGACGCCCGGCTTCAGCTACGCCGACTTCCTGATCCCGGGCATCATCGTCCAGAACATCGCCTTCGGCGGGTTCGTCACCGCGCTTGGCCTCAACGAGGACCTGCACAAGGGCCTGATCGACCGTTTCCGCTCGCTGCCGATGGCGCGCCCGGCGGTCCTCGCGGGGCGGACGCTCGCCGACGTCGTCACGAACGGGCTGTCGGCCACGATCCTCGTGATCACGGGGCTGATCATCGGCTTCTCGTTTCACACGAGCCTGCTGCACGCACTCGGCGGCGTCGGCCTGCTACTGCTGTTCGGCTACGCGTTCTCGTGGGTGTTCGCCTTCCTGGGGATGCTCGTCTCGACCGCTGAGGCCGCGAACTCGGTCGGCTTCATCGCCGTCTTCCCGCTGACCTTCATCTCCTCCGCGTTCGTGCCCGTTAAGTCGATGCCGTCGGTGCTGCACCCGTTCGCGGAAGCCAACCCGTTCACGATCACCGTCAACGCGATGCGCTCGCTGTGGCTCGGGGCTCCCGCCGGCAACGTCGTCTGGGGCGCCGTCGTCTGGGCGCTGGCGATCATCGCCGTGTTCGCGCCGCTGGCGGTCGCCCGCTACCGCAGCGCCGCAGGCCAGTAGGGCGCTCCGCGACGGCCTACTCGCTGGTCAGCGCGCCGAGAACGTCCAGCTTTGCGGCGCGCCGCGCGGGCAGCTGCGCGGCGAGCAGGCCCGCGAGCGCGGCGGCGATCAACAAGATCGCCAGCGTGCCCACCGGGATCGACAGCACATAGCCCGACCCTGACAGCGCGAGCGTGCTCACGAGCACCGCCCCGACGACGCCGATCACGAGCCCGAGCACGCCACCGATCAGGCCGGTGATCAGCGACTCGTAGCGGATCATCTGGCGGATCTGCCGGCGCGAGGCGCCGATCGCGCGCATCATCCCGAGCTCGTGCGTGCGCTCGTAGATCGAAAGCACGAGCGTGTTGACGATCCCAAACAGCGAGACGAGCACCGACAGCGCCAGCAGCACGTAGACGAGCAGCAGGAGCTGGTTGACTTTGCTGCTCTGTTCCTGCGTGTACTGCGCCGCCGTCTGCGCGTGCGCCTGGGGAAAGCTGGCGTGCAGCAGCGCGTCGATGCTGTCGTGCACGTGCGTGCCGTTCGCGCCGGCGGCGTAGGAGATGAAGTCCACGCCGTCTTCGCGCTGCCCGAACGCCGTGCGCGCCAGCGCGCGCGAGATCGTCAGGTTGGAGAACAGGCCGATCGCTTCTTCCTTGATGATGCCCCGCACGGTCAGCGTCACCTGGTGGCCCGAGGCGGTAAGCACGAGCAGGCGCTGCCCGACCTGCAGGTGATGGGCGCTCGCGAATTTCTTCGACAGGATCGCGCCGTCCTGGCCGAGCGAGGAGAGCGTCGCCGCCGAGCCGTGTTCCCATTCGACCTTGTACATCGCGCCGAACGACTCCGGTTCGATCGCCGTGACCGGGCTCTTTTCGGCGATCACGGGCGCCCCCGGCTGGGACAGGTCCCGCACCCTGCCCTTGGTGAAGGCGATCGCGGTGACGCTGCCGACGCCGGGGATCGAGCGCAGCGCCGGTGCGATCCCCCCGGGAATGCCGCCTTCGCCGCTCCGCGTGTTCTGCACGATCAGGCTGCCGGCGAACGAGCGGCTGACCGCCTGGTCGATCGTCGCCTTCGTGCCCGCGGCGAGCACCGAGATGAAGGCAACGAGCCCGAGCCCGACGGTCAGCGCGAGCGCGGTCACGAGCGTGCGGCCCGGCTGACGGATCGAGTTCTCCCGTGCGAGGCGCCCGGTGATGCCGCGCCAGCTCACGAGCAGTCCGATCGCGCGGCCGAGTGCTGGGATCACGCGATAGTGGCGCGGCCCGCCGCCGCGCGCCATGCCCGCGAGCAGGACCATCACGTACACCGCGAAGATCACGAACAGGATCGGCGCAACGCCCTCGCCGAGCGCAAACCCGACTAGCACGAACACGACCGCCAAGAGACCCGCGCGGCGCAGCACGACCGACTCGGTGAGCTCGCGTGGCGGGATCTGCACGCCCTCGCGCATCGCCGCCATCGGCGGCACGCGCGTAGCGCGCAGCGCCGGGAAGAAGCCGGCGAGCATGGTGATGACGATGCCGACGCCGAGCGAGACGATCACGGTGCGTGTCTCGAGGACCGTGCCGTTGTCGGGCAAGTCGGCGCCGAACGCCTTGAACAGCCCATCGAGCGCCGGCGCCAGGCCGATCCCCGCGAACAGCCCGACGGCCGATCCCGCGACGCCCAGCAACAGCCCTTCCTCGACGACCGAGCGCATGAGCTGCCCGCGCGAGGCGCCGAGCGTGCGCAGCAGCCCGAACTCACGCGTGCGCTGGGCGACGGTGATCGAGAAGGTGTTGAAGATGATGAACGCGCCGACGACGAGCGCGACGTAGGCGAAGACGAGCAGGAACGTGCGCAGGAAGCCGAGCTTTTCTTCCAGTTCGGATGTCTGGTTGGCGGCTTCCTGAGCGCCCGTGCGCACGATCAGCGTCGCCGGCAGCGCCGCGCGCACGCGCGCGGCCAGCTGTTCCGGGGTGACCCCGGAGTCCGCCGCGACGTTGATGCCGTCGTATTCGCCGGGTTCGCCGGCGATGTACTGGGCCTGCGCGGGCAGCACCAGTGCGACGGTGGCGCCGCCAAGAGATTCGCTGCCCGCGAACCTCGTGATTGCGGAAAGGATGTAGCTGCGCGCGGGCGCGCTGCCGGCGATCACCAGCCGCTGTCCGAGGTGCAGATGCTCGCGCTTCGCGGTCGCCTGGTCGATTGCGACCTCGTCTTCGGCGTTCGGCAGGTGCCCCTGCGCGGCGGTGAACGCCTCGAAGCGGGGCGGCTGCAGCGCGTTGACGAGCGTCGGTGAGGTGCCGCTGATGCGCTTGCCGCTCGCCGTCAGTAGCGTCGCCCGTGTCGAGATCGACGGCGACGCCGCCGCCACCCCGGGCACCGCGCGCACGCGCGCGAGCGTCGCTTCTCTGATCGGGTAGGTCTGCGAGCCGCTGTTGTGGCCGAGCGTTTCCCTGGGGGTGACGACAACGGCCTTGTCTTTGTAGGCGCTGCCGAAGACTTCCGCAAAAGCGTGGTCGATCGTGTCGGTGAGGATGTAGGTGCCCGCCATCAGCGCCACCCCGAGCACGATCGCGATCCCCGTCAGCAGCGCCCGGACCTTGCGCTGGGCAAAGCCGCGGAGCATGAGCTTGTTCATCAGCCGATCGCCTTGATCAGGTCGAGCGCCTGCTCGGCGCTCGCCGCCTCGCCGTCGTGGACGATCTTGCCGTCGGCCAGCAGCAGCAGCCTGTCGGCGAACGACGCCGCGTGGGCGTCGTGGGTGACCATCACGACGGTCTGGCCGAAGTCGTCGACCGCCTGGCGCAGCAGCGCGAGCACGTCGCCGGAGGACTTCGAGTCGAGGTTGCCGGACGGCTCGTCGGCGAACACGACCGCGGGGCGGGAGACCAGCGCCCGCGCGACCGCGACCCGCTGCTGCTGGCCACCGGACAGCTCGGCCGGACGGTGGCTGAGCCGATCGCGGATGCCGACAGTGTCCACGAGCCGGTCGAACCACTCACGGTCGACGTCGCGCCCGGCGATCGACAGCGGCAGCAGGATGTTCTCCTCGGCGTTCAGCACCGGCAGCAGGTTGAACGTCTGGAAGATGAAGCCGATGCGGTCACGCCGCAGCTGCGTGAGATCCCGATCGCTGAGGCCCGTGAGCTCTACGCCGGCGACGCGCACCGTGCCCGAGGTCGGCCGATCGAGGCCGGCGAGGATGTGCATCAGCGTCGACTTGCCCGAGCCCGAGGGACCCATGATCGCGGCGAAGCGGCCCGCCGGAAAGTCCACCGTTATGCCCACCAACGCGTCGACCGCCGCTTCACCCTCGCCGTAGCGGCGGCGCACATCATCGGCCTCGACGATCTTCTGGTAGCCGTTCTCGGCCCCCGGTCCCATCTTTGGCGACATGTCCGGGAACTCTACGCGCCCGCGCCCTCGGTGACGCCAGCTGCAGGCAGGCCGCCAGGTGCGCGACCGCCTCCGGCAAGCGCCAAAATGGAGACATGAGCGGCGTAGCCGAGATCCGCTTCGCCGAGTCGCATGAGCGCGCGAGCCTCAGCGATCTGCATCGCCGCTCGTCATTCGTGTGGGCGCAGGATCGCGCCGTGCTCGAACGCCATCCCGACGCGCTCGGCGTGGCGGCGGAAGCGATCGACGAGCGACGCGTTCGCGTTGCCTTGGGCGCGCGCGGAGAGCTGCTCGGCTTCGCAACCGTCGCCACCGCGCAGGACGTCTGCATCCTCGATGACCTGTTCGTCGAGCCTGAGGTCATGCGTCGCGGCATCGGCAGGCTGCTGGTGGAGGACGCCGCCGCACGCGCCCGAGCCAGCGGATGCGTGGCGATGACGGTCGTCTCGGCCGCTCGCAACTTCCCCTTCTACGAAGCCGTCGGCTTCGTGCCTGGCGAGGCCTCGCCGACCCGCTTCGGTCCGGCGTTCCTGATGCGGCGGACGCTTTGACATCGAAGAAGCAGGCCAGCCGCGATCACTTCGATCGATGGGCGCGACGCTACGAGAGCGACCCGGCGTCGCGCTGGCTGGCGACGCTTCAGCAAGCCGCGGTCGACGCGCTCGCGCTCGCGCCGTCCGATCGCCTGCTCGACATCGGCTGCGGGACCGGGGCGGCCGTCCGCGGCGCCGCAGCGACAGTTGAGCGCGCCGTCGGTGTGGACCTGTCGGCGGGGATGGTGGCGCGCGGGCGCGAGCTTGCGGCAGGCATGAGCAACGTCGAGCTGCTCAGCGCCGACGCCGAGGCGCTCCCGTTCGAGGACGGCGCGTTCACGGCGGTGCTGTGCACGACCTCGTTTCACCACTACCCACACCCCGAGCGCGCCGTCGGCGAGATGGCGCGCGTGCTGGCGCCCGGCGGGCGCGTGGTGATCGCGGACATGACCACCGACGCGCACGTCATGCGCGTCGTCGACCCGCTGCTGCGCCGCCTGCAGGCGAGCCACGTGGGCTGTCATCGCTCGGCTGAGATCGAGCGCCTCCTTAGCGGCGCCGGCCTGCTCGACGCGCACTCGCGCTCGCTGGCGATGGGCGTGTACGCGATCGTGGCCGCACGCAAGCCCGTGGCCTGAGCGACTCGCAGCGTCGCTTGCACGCCATCCGGGGGGTGCCCTAGCGTGGCGAACGGATGTTCGATGACTCCAATGCAGGCCGCTGGCTCGACGGGCTCAACCCCGAGCAGCGCGCGGCGGCGACATACGCGGGCGGACCGCTGCTGATCCTGGCCGGCGCCGGCACCGGCAAGACGACGACGTTGTGCGCCCGCGTGGCGTGGCTGATGGCCGAGCGCACGCCGGCCGAGCGGATCCTGCTGCTGACGTTCACGCGCCGCGCGGCGCGCGAGATGGTCGAGCGCGCGCGTGCGCTGGCGGAGCACGTCGCGCCTGACGTGGGGCGGGTGGTGGGCGGCACGTTTCACTCGGTCGCCCACCGGATGGTCCGCCTGCACGCCTCCTCGCTCGGGCTCGATCCGGGCTTCGGCGTGCTCGACGCCGGGGATGCGGCCGACCTGCTCGACTACGTGCGCGAGGAGCAGGGGCGCGCCGCCGGCCGGCGGCGCTTCCCGCGCGCGCAGACGATGCTCGACATCTATTCGCGCACGGTCAACGCGCAGACGCCCCTGCAGGAGGTCTTGGCCGAGTCGTTCCCGTGGTGTGCCGAGCACCGCGAGGCACTCGCGGAGATCTTCCGTGGCTACGGTGCGCGCAAGCGCGCGCTCGGCGTGATCGATCTCGACGACCTGCTGCTGTACTGGCGTGCGCTCGCACTGGACGAGGTGATCGGCCCGCGCATGGCCGGCGCGTTCGACCACGTGCTCGTGGACGAGTACCAGGACGTCAACGGCCTGCAGGTCGAGATCGTGCGGGGTCTGCGCGGTGGGCGTCCCGGTCTGACGGTTGTCGGCGACGACTTCCAGGCGATCTATGGGTTTCGCGCGGCGAGCGCCCGTCACATCCTCGACTTCCCCGACCAGTTCCCGGGCACCCACACGGTCAAGCTCGAGCGCAACTACCGCTCGACCGCGCCGATCCTCGCGGTCGCGAACGCCGTCTCGACGCAGGACCGATCGGGGTTTCCCAAGCAGCTGTGGACCGAGCGCGACGGTGGCACGGTGCCGGAGCTCGTGCTGCCGCGCGACGAAGGCGAGCAGGCGGGGGAGGTGTGCGATCGCGTGCTGGCGGCGCGCGAGGAGGGGATGGAGCTGCGCGCGCAGGCGGTGCTGTTTCGCACCGGCCACGACTCCGATCTGCTGGAGCTCGAGCTGACGCGCCGCGGCATCCCGTTCGTCAAGTACGGGGGCCTGCGCTACCTCGACGCGGCGCACGTCAAGGACTTCATCGCGCTCTTGCGACTGACCGACAACCCGGCCGACGAGGTCAGCTGGTTTCGCCTGCTGCAGCTGCTCGATGGAGTCGGCCCGATCCGCGCGCGCCGCGTGCTCGACGCGCTGCGCCCGGAAGACGGCGAAGCGCCGCAGCTTGCCCGCTGGCTGCACGCTGCGGTGCACGTGCCCGAGGGATCGCAACAGCAGGCGGCCACGCTGATCGACGCGCTCGCCGGCGCCGGAGCCTGCTCGAGCGCGAGCACCGGCGCCCAGGTCGAGCGGCTGTGCGCGGCGCTCGCGCCGCTGATCCGGCTTCGCTACGCGGACGGCGCCGTACGCGTCTCCGATCTCGACCAGCTCGTCGCGATCGCCCGCGGCGCCGAGGACATCCGCCACTTCGTCTCAGAGCTCGTGCTCGATCCACCGTCCTCGAGCGCCGATCTGGCCGGGCCGCCGCATCTCGACGAGGACTACCTTGTGCTCAGCACCGTGCATTCGGCCAAGGGACTGGAGTGGGACGCCGTGCACCTGATCGCCGCCTACGACGGCAACTTCCCGGCCGACATGAGCACCGCGACCGAGGAGGGGATCGCCGAGGAGCGGCGCCTGTTCTACGTCGCGCTGACGCGCGCACGTCGCCGGCTGCACGTCTACGTTCCGCGCCGCTATTACCACCGTCCCCACGGCGGCGACGACGCGCACGGCTACGGCCAGGCCTCGCGCTTCCTGACCGACGCGGTCCAGGCTCTGTTCAGCATCACGCGTACGGTCGACTCATCGCCGGCGGGCGCGGGCGATGCTGCGCCCGAGCGGCGGATCGCGGTGTCGGTCGACGCGCTGTTCTAGACGAGTTGCGCAGGATCGATGGTCGAAGCCTGACGAAGGATGAAACGGTCAAACAGCGGGACCGCCAGGGAATACTTCCCCCAACGGTTCTTATAGATCAAACCGGCCTTTCCAAGCGCGGCGAGCATCTGGTTGGCATGCGAGCCGCTGAAGCCCTTGTTCAGCAGGTCGTCGGTCTTCTCGACGACTTCCTGAACCGTGAACTCGCCCTCGGGGTTCTCCAGGTGAGCGATGCACCACAGGAGCTGCCGCTGACGGTCGGTGGCACGCTGCCAGCGCCCAGCGAAGAAGTCGGTGTCGAGCTTCTGGATGATGCCGTCCATGGGCACCGGAGTCACCTCCCCGGTGGCGCGCTGGGATTGAATGAAGGCGTCGTAGACCTCCCGGCAGATGAACTGGATGAAGTACGGATAGCCGCCTGACTGGTTGCAGATCAGCTCAACGGAGGCGTCATCGAAGCCCACCGGGCATTCGGTCGAGTTGATGGGCTTAGTGATCGCCTCTCTGCTGTCTGGTGGTGCCAGCCGGTCGAGTGTCAGCACACGGAACATTCGCTCGGCGAAGGTTCGGGCTTCGACCAGGCGGGGCAACAGCGTCGGCAGGCCGGTGAGGACCAGCATGAACGGGATGCCTTTTCGCTGGATCGACTGGAACACGTCGAGCAGCAGCGACAGCGGGAACTGGTCCTCGACGTCGCGGTCGGCGAGAGTCTGGGCCTCGTCATACGCGAAGATCACTCCGCGCTTGCCTTCCTGGGCGACCGACGCGGCCACAACTTCCAGCACGGCCTTCAACTTGTCGGCGACGAGCCCGGGTGTCGCCTTGTATATCCCCGTGAGTGTGTGGAAGTCAAGCGTTGTTCCGGTCGCGCCGCCGGCGAAACCCACCGCCTGTCCCTCCTGCAGCGTCATCCTGGCGCCGATGACGGAGAGGTCAGCCAGAAGGCGCAGGGCGAGGGATTCCTCGCTGACGCTGACGGACTCGGAGAGGTCGGCTCCGACCCAGTGCCACCCGTCTCGGAGCGCGACTGGCTTGAATGAATCAAGTAGGACCGTCTTGCCGACGCCGCGGAGGCCAGTAAGGATCAGATTCTCGAGGATCGTCGTCTGTCTGAGCAGTCGTTCGAACTCCTGGCGCTCCTCGGCACGTCCCGCGAGATATGGGGGGGCATGTCCGGCGCCGGGCCGGAAGGGGTTTTCGAAGTTGGCTACCGAATCAACAGTCATTTAGACGAACTCCTAAACTTAGGCATATCACTAAGATTAGCAGATCAAATAAAATTAGGCAGAATTAAAGACTCAGCCCACCGTGTGAATCGCCTGAGCACTAAGGAGCGCGCCATCGTCCACAGCGCCGCCCGTCTCACACCGTCCGTAGCGCGTCTGCCGGGGCGAGCCGCGCTGCGCGTATCGCCGGCAGGAGGCCGGCGACGGCGCCGATCAGCATCGCGGCAGCGAAGCCGCCGGCCCAGGCTGAGGCGGGGATCACGACAGCCCAGCCCTTGCTGGTCGCATAGACGGCTGTCGCGAGCGCGCCGAGCCCGACTCCCACGGCGCCGCCACCGAGCGCCAGCAGGATCGCCTCGGAGAGGAACTGCGTCCGGATCTGCCCTCTGGTCGCGCCGAGCGCGCGGCGCAGGCCAATTTCCGAGCGTCGTTCGAGCACGGAGATGACCATGATGTTCGCCACGCCGACCGCGCCGACGAGCAGCGCGACCGCGCCGAGTCCCAGGAACAGGCCGTTGAGCGCGCTCTTGGCGTCGGCGCGCGTGACGAGCGTCGCGGAGGGCTGGCTGACGTCGACTTCGTTGGGCGCTTCCGGGTCGGCGAGGTAGCGCTCGGCGGCGGGGAAGCCGACGAGCACCGAGCTTTCGATTTCGGGCGTCAGTTCGGCCGGGCCGAGGATGCCGGTGAGGTAGAACCACTGGTCGGCGACCCAGATCCGCTCGCCGGGGCGGAGGCGGTGCTGACGGTCGCCAACAGCGGCCCGGTGATCGCCGCCGACGAAGTCGAGCGGCTGCTGCGGCCGTTTCACCGGCTCGGCGGCGAGCGCGTCAGGCACGGCGACGGCCACGGCCTCGGCCTGTCGATCGTCGCGGCGATCGCGACGGCGCACGGGGCGAGGCTCAGCGTGACCCCGCAGCCCGAGGGCGGTCTGCGGGTGGAGGTGCGCTTCGGGAACGTCTAGACAGAGGCGGATATCGCCGCCGGTTGTCCGCAGTGCCCGCTCCACCGCGGGGAGCACCAAGAGGCCGCTATATCACTCCGTCAGAAGGGCAGTGGCGGAGAATGCCCTCGATCCTCGTCAATGACGACGAAAGGCAACAGCCGCCTGAACGGCCTGCTCTAGAGTCAGCATGGTGCTGCTCGAGCACATTGGTTGCCCACGCCGGTTCCAGCGAGGTGCGCCCGTCAATCACGATGCGACATCGAGATCCGGGATATGAGCGAGATCAGGGATAAACGATGACCGAGGCGTCGACCGAACCATCGGCGGAGCTCTCCATCCCCGTGCTCAGCCACCGCCGTGTGCTCACGATCATCGGCGCGCTGATGCTCGGGATGTTCCTGGCGGCTCTCGATCAGACGATCGTCTCGACCGCGCTGCCTACGATCGTTGCCGACCTCCATGGTGCGTCGCACCTCGCCTGGATAGTCGTCGCCTATCTGCTCACCGCGACCGTCTCGACACCGATCTGGGGCAAGCTCGGCGACCAGTACGGGCGCAAGTTCTTCTTCCAGGCGGCGATCGTCATCTTCTTGTGCGGCTCGGCGCTGTCGGGACTCAGCCAGAGCATGACCGAGCTGATCGCGTTCCGGGCCGTTCAGGGTCTCGGGGGCGGTGGGCTGATGGTCGGCGCTCAGGCGATCGTCGGCGACGTCGTCTCTCCCCGAGAACGCGGTCGCTACCAAGGACTCTTCGGGGCAGTGTTCGGTGTGGCGAGCGTCATCGGTCCCCTACTCGGGGGCGTCTTCGTCGACCAACTCTCCTGGCACTGGATCTTCTATATCAACCTCCCGGTCGGCGCCGCCGCGCTCGCAGTCGTGGCGATCCAGGTTCCAGGCAACCTCCGTCGCGTCCACCACGTCATCGACTATCTCGGCACCGCCGTCCTGATGTTCTCCGCGAGTTGCCTCGTGCTGTTCACGAGCCTCGGTGGCACGACGTATCCCTGGGGCTCGCCAACGATTATCACGCTCGGGGTTGCCGGAGCGGTACTGCTCGGCATCTTCGCTCTCGTGGAGCGAGGTGCGACCGAGCCGGTGTTGCCGCTGCATCTGTTCTCGATTCGTGCGTTCTCGGTCGTTAGCCTCGTCGGCTTCATCGTCGGCTTTGCCATGTTCGGCGCGATCACCTATCTGCCAGTGTTCTTCCAGATCGTGCACGGCGAGTCGCCAACGACCTCAGGCCTGCAGCTGTTGCCGCTCCTGGTCGGCCTCATCATCTGCTCCACCGGATCAGGGATAGTCATCAGCAAGACCGGCCGCTACCGAGTTTTCCCGATCGCCGGGACCGCGCTTATCACAGTCGCGCTGCTGCTCATATCGCAGGTTGGGATCGGGACGAGCTTGATCGTCGCAGCGCTGTACATGTTCGTGCTCGGCGTGGGCCTCGGCTGCGTCATGCAGGTGCTCGTGCTCGTCGCGCAGAACGCGGTTCCCTATGCGGAGCTCGGAGTCGCCACCTCGGGCGCGACCTTCTTTCGGTCAATCGGGGGATGCTTCGGTGCCGCGATCTTCGGTGCCATCTTTTCGAACGTTCTCGTCGGCAACCTGGTGAGTCACCTCGGCACTGCGAAGCTGCCAACGGGGCTGTCGAGCTCGAGCATCACACCGGCCATCCTGGACAAGCTTCCGCAGGCAGTCCATCACGCCGTTGCCGCCGCCTACGCGGAGTCCATCCAAACGGTGTTCATGATCGCCGCGCCAATCGGCTTTGTCGCGTTCCTCGCGTCCTGGCTGGTACCCCAGGTGGAGCTCCGGAAGGGAGTGGGCGCATCTCTGGGCCCCCCATCGGACGCCCTGGCTACGCCGTCAGATCTGGTGGAGCGTGGACCAGTGGGGGCAGTGGCCACACGCCGCGCAACGCCAACGGAGATCGCCTGACCCTATTGTCCTCGCAACCGCTTACCCGCTGGAGGAGGTAGGTCGCCGTCCTCGCTGCGAGCCAGGGGTTGTTGATATGGAGCGCCGCGGGCGAGGAGCGTCCTTGAGGGCGATCCGATCCGCACGGGCGGCTGCCAGCAGCTCCTCGACCGAGGCAACTATGGCGCTCAGCAACACATCGAGATCTGGCACGGTGTCGCGGTCGGCGACCACACCGAAGAAGACGCTGCCGTCATAGCTCGCCGCGGCAACGCCGATGGCGTGTTCGGCGGCGAGCGGCACAAGCGGATACACCTCGCGCATCGGCGCCCCCAAGGCGTACAGCGTGAGCTGGGGGCCTGGCACGTTTGTGATCGTCACGTTGAACAGTCGCGTGGCGTAGATGGCGCGCGCCATGGTGGCATGGATCACGGGTGGCGCCAGTCCGGCCAACTCAATCACGGCAGTGGTGCCTGCCGCTTGTCGTCCCTCGGACTTCAGCGTCTCCGAGCGGGCGACGGTTTCGCGATGGCGGAGCACTGGATCGGCCTGCGCCACGGGCAGCTCCACATATAGCGACGAAACCCGATTCCCCAACGCGAGATGCTCACCGGCGGCGCGGACGTTTATCGGCACCATCGCTCGCAGCCCCCCTGCGGGCAGTGGCTCGCCGCGAGACTCGAGCAGCGCCCTGAGCCCGCTTGCGGTGACCGTCAGCACCACATCGTTGATCGTGCCCCCGAGGGCGTTCTTGATCTCCTTTAGCTCCACGAGCGGGACGCGCACAACCTCGAAACGGCGCAGCGTGCCGATCGGCACATTGAGACTCGTGCGCGGCGCCGCGTGCAGCTCCTCGCGGACGATCACGGCGAGCGCCGATCGCGCGCTACGCAGCGCGTCACGCGGGTGAAGCACGCCGTGGGCTCCCATCTCGGCCGCGCGGCTGATCGTGCTAACCGGCAGCAGGCCAGCCCACGCGTGGGCCAAACGTGTCAGCGAGCCGGGAGCGGCCGGGTGGGCGGGGGACGTCGGGCGCTCGACATCAAGGCAGGAAGGCGCACCTCGATCGTGGCCAGCGCCTGCGGAGGATGGCGCCGGCGGAGCAGCCGGTGGCGCGTCCGGGGTCGTGTCGAGCAGCAGGTGGCCGACGTCGGCCGAGCCGACACCGTCGACCATGCAGTGGTGCGTCTTGGTTGCGATCGCCCATCTACCGTTGGCAAGCCCCTCTACGAGCGCCATCTCCCACAGCGGCCGATGGCGATCCAGGCGCTGGGAGAAGAAGCCCGATGCCCACTCCGCCATCTCCTCATCGCCTCCGGGGGCGGGGAGTGCCGCGCGCGCGACGTGCCTGTCGATGTCAAACGCGGGATCGTCCTGCCACTCGGGCCAGGACATCCCGCCCGTGTGGGGCTCCGACAGGCGCTGGCGGTAGCGCGGCAGCTGCCCCAGCCGGCTCGCAAGGTACTGGCACACTTCCTCGCGCGACGGCGAGCCGCCGTCCGGCCGGGGATCGAAGACCATGATCACGCCGGTGTGCATGTGCGCGCTCTCATCAGCCTCCTCAAGCTCGAGGAACGTCGCGTCTAGGGCTGTCAGGTGCTCGCTCATGACGAACGCAAACCAGGCACGCTTCGGCCAGCTCTCAATGCCGCCGGCCCACTCGCCGAGAACGCTATCTGTGCTGGCTGCCGGTGTCATCGGGGGTATCCCGCACGTGGGTAGGGAGATTCACGGAGGTGGACACGCATCGCACCCATCGGCGAGAGACCTGAATGCGAGCGGTCGTTCGAGGACGGCCAGGGCGCTGCTTGCAAGCTACGGCCGGTTGCGACCGTACATATCGTGGGCCTTGACCCACTCCCCGGCGAGGATCGCCCAACCGAGCGAGAGCTCACCACAGAGGACCGTGGCCGCGACGATCTCCGCCAGCTTGCGAACCTTCCCGGGCCCGTAACAGCCAAGCAACTCCAGGCACTCGCGCTGCGTGGCGAGCCCCGTACCGCCCCCGTAGGTCGCGACGATCAGCGACGGGATCGTTATCGAGCCGTAGTAGTCGCCGTTGGGAAGCAACTCGCTGAAGCCGAGGGCTGCGGAGGACTCCGCGACATTGGCCGCGTCCTGGCCGGTGGCGATGAACATGGCGGCGATCCCGTTGGCCGACTGCAGGCCATTGTTGTTGACGCCGGACATGAAGCCACCGAGATTCGACACCTGCCGCGCTCGAAACAGCTCCTCGCCGCTGGTGTGCGCATGCTCCTGGATCAGCGCGGCGGGGATCGTCGCCTCCGCGACGACGCGCTTGCCACGAGTACGCAAGATGTTGACCTGCGAGCTCTTCTTGTCGGTCGCGAAGTTCGACTCCAGATAGAAGTCGGTGATGCCCGCGTAGTTCGAGGTGATCCAGGCGCACGCAGCGGCGGTCGCCTTGCCCGTGAGGTTCTGCCCAGCTGCGTCGCCGGTCGTGTAGTCAAAGCGCGTGAACAGGATCCGGCTGGCGGAGTACTGCTCGATGCCGCGCAGGCGGCCGATACGGGTGGTCGTCTCCGCTGCCTGCTTGATCTCCACGAAGTGCTCGGTCAGCCATTCGCCGAACGCTCGTGCCTCACGGGCGCTCTCGAACACGAAGGCGGGAGCGCGCTGCATCGCGTCGTCGAGGATCGTAGTCTTCACGCCGCCAGCCTCGCGAGCATCTTCATGCCGCGGTTGTAGCTCGCGACCAGAGTGCCCTCGGCGGTCGCCAGCGGAACGTAGAACTCCCCCTTCGCGTGCTCTCCATCGATGAGCAGCGGCCCGGCAATACCGATCGGCACCTGCGCGACCCCAGTGAAGTGCTCGACGTTCCCGGGGAGAACCGCTGGGTCGAAGGAGTAGTGGGAGACGTGCTCCAACGCCACACCGGTCTGCTCCCGAAGAAAAGCACGGCGCGCCGCGGCTGCCGCAGGCGTGTAGTCGTTCTCACGATCGCGCGGAATCTTCCTACGAGGTGGCCCCGTAACCGCAACGTCCTCCAGGCCGGCTGTCGTGGGCTCCTGCGACATCGCGTTGCGAGTATCCCGCAGGCGACGCATGGTCGCAATCCGCTTCCGGCCCGGACCGGGGCGCTAAACGCGCGGAATCCGGGCTAGCCGCCGGCTGGCCTGCAGCGTGCTACGAACGTGAGGGGCCGGTGTCCGGTGAGAGGCCTGCGTCAGCGAGCGCGCGCTCACGGTCCAGGTAGAGGACGAGCCTCATCACCTTGCGGTCGCGAATGTGGAAGAGGCTCGCCGCCTCGATCGGCGCGACCTCCAGTCCGCTTGGGTTGCCGCGCCCGCTGTAGCGCAGTAGTACGAGCACGCGCTCGCCGTCGACCTCGTGGTACCGGTCTGCGTCGGCGTGGAACTCCCTCCATGCGCGCAGCCAATTTCGCCAGATCTCCGCCATCCCGGCCACCCCTGTCGTATGGCCGAGTGGCAAGAGCGGGTCGTCGCTGAGGTACTCGATCTCGGGGTGCGCCCACTCGGCCGAGCTGAAGTCGCCGCGCTCCCAGGCGGCGAAGATCGAGCGCACGAGGTCCAGGTTGGCCGAGGACATCGGGGGAGTATCCCTCGCGTGCGCGTAGGTCGCCACGGCCGCCGCGGCGCCCCCAAGCCTTGGGCGGAGGAGAAGTGTCCTCGCCACGAACGCTGTGCTCAAGGTTCGCTGGTGCTCAGCACCCCGTCCCAGAAGTCGCGGTCAGCTACAGCCTGCCCTCCGTGTCCCACCTTGCCGGATACCGTCATGCGCGTCCCATCATCTCCATCGGGGGTGAATGTCAGGTTGACTCGCTCTCGGCTGAGCTCGCGGCCGAGCCACACGAGGATTGAAACGGGCATCGGCACCTGCAGCTTCGGCGTGTACGACAGCGAGGTCGGGGTTTGCCTGCTGAGCCGCATCGCGCGATGAAGGTTGCCGCTGGCGCCGCCGCCGGACGGCCGGCGCAACCGCTCGCTTAGGACCCTTTGCACCCGCGCTTGGGCTTCTTCTGGAGTCGTCCCCGAAGTCGAGAACTCATATGAGAATGTCGGCAACTCGACCTCTCAGTGCTGCGCGTGCAGCCGCTCCATCTCGCGTTGCACGTCGGCCTCGGTGATCGGGGATCGAAGGTAGACCTCCCACGCATTCAGGAGCAGCCCGATCCCCCACGCGCCAGTCACCCACGCCGGCCATGGATAGCCGGCCCCCGTCACCGCCCAGACCGCCCACAGCGCAGCGTTGATGACGACGTAGGAAACCATGTGGCCTGCCAGGTCGCGCCGCTTCTTGAGGCGATCCAAGGCCTGCTCGCGATCACTGCCCGGCTGCCCGAGCTCGTTCGTCGTCACAGCGAGATCCTGCCCGCCACGCCAGCGAGAGTCATCAGCAGAGACCCGCGCATGCGCCCGTGATTTCTACGTATTCACAACGTCAGTTCACGGTGACCATGCTCGCGCCCGGCCCGGCCATGCGGACGCCGCGTTACATCTTCTGCCGATGTGGGAAACCCGACTGCGGTTTAGTCGCCTCTACCGATGACAGGAGGTTGTGTGCGGTCCATGCTCACGCGATGAAAGGGCCAGTGCCACGGACCGATCGATGAGCGAGCCGGAGAGCTTCACGTCGCGTTCGGTGCGTTGGAGCGCCGCTCAACCCTCAAGCATCGACGTCGAGGGTCGGCATGAGTTCTGGCAGGTGATGCGCGGGCTCGCTGGCGAGGGCAAGACGGTCGTGTTCGCGACCCATTACCTGGAGGAGGCCGACGCCTTTGCGGATCGGATCGTGCTCGTACGTCGACGCTCTCGGGCTACCGCTCGAGAGCCACGGCGACGATCGCCGGAGGGTGCGATCGTCGGGATCTCCTACGCGCGGGTGCTGGCCGCTGGCAAGGTCGTTGCCGGAGCCGCCGTATCGATCGCGCTTGTGACGAGGTGCAGGGCTGGGCGCTACAGGCCGTCGGCCGGCGCTTGGACGCGGAGACACGACGATCCGACGCGTGCTTGACCTGCGCTAGTTCGGCGAAACGGGATCCTCTGGCTTTGGCGGCTGGCTGATGGACGTTCCCTGGATCTCAGCTGCATCCTCAGGCGAGGCCTCCCGGAGGGTGGGCCAGCCGATCCCGTTGGTGCCGCAGAGAAACTGCCGCTCCTCGCCCTCCTTCAGGGACATTCGCAGCTCCCCGGATCTGCGCAGCCCGACGAACCGCATACGGAGGCGGTGTTCCCCTGGGCCCACCTCGAAGACGGTCACCTGCTCGCGTCTGATCTTGCCCACGGGGTGGTCGTCGAGCACCACCGTGTAGCTCGGATGAAACCTAAAGAGGCGAAAAAGCAAGGCGGTAGGGAGCACAGTCGCGGGCGACACCGACCAGTGTTGCTTCGGCCTGGAGATTCTGATTGCTGACATTGGCGTCCTTTCTCGAGACGATGAATAGAGGCACTTGGGTGAAAGCGTTTCTCTGGGTACTCCCCGCCGCGTGTCGGTGACGGCCGCCTCGGTCTCGCTGCGGGCTAGACCTGTCTTCGTGCTCGCGGGGACTCCGAGCTCATGACTCAGGGGGCGGATCCGCGGGCTGCTGCTCGCTCGCACCTGAGCGAGATCCCGAGGTTGGGCGCGACGATCGATGCGACATAGCGCGGCCAGACCATCGCTCCGTGGCAGCGGAAGCTGACTGTCTCGCCATCGGCTACTTCGAACGGCTCGGCCCGACTCGAGTGTCTACCGACCCTGATCTGAAGGGTGTGACGGCCGGGCTCGACAGGCACCTCGACCGTCTGATGCCAGTCGATCGATCCGATGCTGCTGCCGTCGACGGCGATCTCGAATCTCCCGCGTCGCAGCTCAATGCCTACGCCCTCCCGCTTCAACATGAGCGTTGCTGACATCGTTGGTCTCCTTTCTTGACGAGCCGCCCTCGTGCTCCCGAGCTGATCGCACGCCGCGCAGCGCCGGGCGCTCGCGTCATGTTCGCGCTCCCGTGATCAGTCGTTCGCGGTCGAAGATCGCCGCCACGGCGCGCCAGCCGAGCCCGTCGACGATCAGCAGTGCTGCGGCCAGAGCGAGCGCGAGGCCGGTCGACGACGTGATCACGTTGAACTGCATCAGGGCGACGATTCCAAGCGGAGGCAGGCTGGCGAACACGCTGAGCTGCTGGGCGACGCGGACGTCGCTCGAGCGAGCGGAGATCGCGATCCCGACCCAGATCGACCAGCCGGCGAGCAATGGCGTGAACAGCAGCTGGACCAGGACGTGTGAGCCCGCGAAGACAGCCGAGGCGATGACGGGGTTCGCGAACAGCTTGGTGGCGGCGAGGAAGATCCCGAAGATCGCGTAGGCGATCGTCAGCGTCGGGGCGGCCACGGCGAACGCCTTCCCGACGAGGAACTCCTCACGGCGGATCGGCGTGATCAGAACCGGCTCGAGGGTGCCCTGCTCGCGCTCTCCGACCACCGAGTAGGCCGAGAGCGTCGACGGGACGATCGCGGGGATCAGCAGCAGATACAGCAGCGATATGCCGACCCGCGCGTCGAGCTTGGAGCTGGCCGCCACCGCCGGTGCCGTGAACAGTTGCAGCATCGGCGCGACGATGAAGAGCAACGGCAACAGTGCCATCGTGAGGATCACGAAGCGGTTGTGCCGGTAATCGCGCAGCTCCTTAACGGCGATCGCCCTGACACGTATCCAGCTGAGGCTCACCGGGTTTTCGCCTCCACGTCCTCGTCGATCAGCTCGAGGTAGACATCCTCCAGGGAGTGGCGTGATTCGGCGATCGAGAGGATGTCGGACCCGGCGCCCACCAGCGCCCGCGCGACGGCGGGAGCGGCGACGTCGGGGTCCGAGACGGTCAGCGTGTAGCCGGACCGCGCCTGCTCCCACCCCTCAACGTCGGGTACGGCACCGAACACCGCCGTCGGATCGTCGAGGGGGGTGCGAGTCCGCACGTCCAAGGATCTCGTGAACAGCTTCGCGCGCAGCTCATCGGGCCGGCCGATCAGCCGCAGCGTCGTGTTGAGGATCGCGACTCGATCGCAGAGCCGCTCGGCCTCCTCCAGCCGGTGTGTGGTGATGAAGATCGTCACCCCACGCTCGCGAAGCGAGGCGATCAGCTCGTGAACCTCACGCGTCGCGACCGGGTCAAGCCCCGAGGTCGGCTCGTCGAGGAACAGCACCGCCGGATCATTGAGCAGCGCCCGGGCGAGCGCGACCCGCTGGCGCAAGCCCTTCGACAGCGACCCGCACGGATCGCCCGCGCGGTCCAGAACGTTGACCGCCCGCAGCGCACGCTCGATCCGCCCGTGAACATCGTCCAGCTCGTAGAGCCCGGCGAAGCACTCCAGGTTCTCCATCACCGTCAGGCGTAGGTAGAGGCCCGGTGACTCCGGCATGATCGAGATCCGCGCGCGGATCGCCGGCCCATTCCCCGCACTCAACGCAATGCCGGCGACAGTCGCAGACCCCGAGTTCGGCGCTATCAACGTGCCCAGGGTACGTACGGTCGTCGTCTTACCCGCCCCGTTCGGGCCGAGGAACCCGAACACCTCGCCGTAACCAACCTCGAACGAGACGTCATCGAATGCGACACGATCACCGAAGCGCTTACCCAGATGCTCGACTCTCAGAGCGAACTCGCCCAGCGAGCCACTAAGTCCGCTAGCTCTCGGCCCATTGACGTTCTGGCTCGAGGTCATCGGTGCCCCCATGTCGTCGGCCACCCGCGGGAGGGCTCCTGGCACGTCCCCGACCGATGCACCCTCGGCTCCGCGTGACGTTTGATCAGCGGTCCCAATGACGGCCGACCTGAAGAGCACATAGCGACAACATACCAGCACCGTTGAACGCTCGTGCTAACGTCTGTACGTGAGTCCAGATCCTGACGCGACAGACAAGGGACTCACGTTCACTGAGGCCGCGCGGCGGGCCCAGATCGTCCAGGCGGCGATCGACACGATCGCCGAGGTCGGCTTCGCGCGCGCGTCCCTATCGCGGATTGGGGCGCGGATCGGGATCAGCAAGGGCCTGATCGGCTACCACTTCGCCGGCAAGGACGACCTGATCAGCCACGTCGTGCGCGAGGTCATAAGGCAGGGCATGGGCTACATGCACCCCCGCATCCTCGCGCAGGCCTCGACCGGCGCCGGGTTCCTGAGGGCCTACATCGAATCGAACCTCGCGTTCATGCGAGACCATCGCAACTACATGGTGGCCATTGTCGAAATCGCGCGCGGTGGTCTCACGGCCGACGGCCAACAGCGCTTCTACGGCGACGCGGACGTCGACGACGCCGCGTACATCCTCGAACAGCACCTCGCCCGCTACCAATCTCAGGGTGACCTCCGCCCCGACTTCGACCCCCAAGTGATGGCCGTCGCGATCCGGGCAGCGATCGACGCGGTCCCACGCCTCCTCGCGCACGACCCCGACCTTGACATCGACAGCTACGCAACCGAGATCGCCACGCTGTTTCACCTGGCGACCCGCATCCAGCCATGAGCTCACCTCACCTCGCACACCCCACGCAGGTCGCGGAGCTAGGCGCTCGTCACAACTTGGGGACGCCCGCCAGCCCCGCCACGCCAACCAGGCACGGCGTAGTCCGATGCCACGTCATCGCTACGTAAACGCGCTGCGCGCCGAACGGCCTTGGACGACGTTCCTCGCGGGCCACGGAGCAGACGCCTGCTTTCGTCTGAGTTACGGGAGAGGTTGTCCGGGTTCTCGTAGAAGTTTGAAGGCGGTCCTCCCGCCTCGTCCGCTCGTGTTGCGAGCGTGACAGGCGCCAACCAAGTCCGCGAGGACAGGAGGAACCGCCATGAAGAAGGTA
>JBEKWH010000038.1:0-32303 GCA_049513255.1 Solirubrobacteraceae bacterium | reverse complement strand
GGAGCGTTAGCGTGTTGCATTCCGGGCCTTCCTTGAGGTCGTGAGCTTTGACACCCACAGCCTCTCGGTAGGCCCGGACCTACCTCACCGCGTTCGCAACGTCCCCGGGCACGTCAGCTAGCTCGTGGATGAGTAGGTGGACTCGGCCGTTCGCGCTCGTCGCGTTGGTCGAGACGCAAATCAGTTTCTCTTTTGCGTCACAGAATCGGAACTTCAAGCATCAGTGTGGTGGTAGAAGAATGCGAACCAGTAGCGCCTAGCGTCATGTATGCCCTGATGGTCGTGACGGCGGTAGTCCTGGTGAATCAGTCGCTGTGGTTCTATTGGCCGCCGGAGAAGTTTCGACCACTACGGCGTGAGTGAGGGGGTAATGACGGCGCCAGTGTCAGGCGGGATCGTAGGCTGGCAGTAGGCATGTGCGCTCACCGCTGCCTGTTGGTGATGTCACTCCTTTGCGGCCCCTCGGCTATCCGGCGCTGGCGTCGCGCTTGCCCACGGCTCGCCGCACCTGTGCATGGAGCTGGCGCAGCAGACGCAGTTCGTCGGCCCGCTCTGCCCGGCGCTCGTCGGCCGGGTCGAGTTCATCGAGCCACCCCGCCATCAGCGGCAGGATGTCCTCGACGGCCGCCAGCAGCGTCGCGCCGTGCTCGATGAGAGGCAGCTCGATGATCGCTTCGGTGTCCTGCTCGTCGCTCCAGCCGATCGCGTCGAGCAAGCCCCACGCGGCCTCTAGTTTTGGGCGACTTTCGGGCTCGGGTTCCACGCACGCTCGGGCGGACTGGTCGATGTCTTCGCTGGCGGCGGCGACCAGCCCGTATGCGCCCTCACGTACACGGACGAGGAGCGTAGGCGGGATCATCAACGTGGCCGGCGAGGTGGGCAGTGTGTTGAGGAACCGCTCGATTATTTCCGCGATGGTCTTGGCGCGTTCGCGGCCGGGGAGGTCTTCGAGCTGCGGGTGTTCGGCGGTCCATTCCCACCCCTCTTGGTCGGCCTCCAGCGTGTCTACGACGACCTGTAGGTGCCTTCCGTCGATCGTGAGGGCTTCGGGGGTTGGTGGCTCCTTGCTCCAGCCGATGTCATCGAGTACGGCGAACAGTCGTCGTAGCTTCCCGACCGGAGAGGCTACGTCGCCGGGCTCCGTTGTCGAGCACGCGGTGTCCAGGTCGTTGCCGGCGCGGGCAAGGTCGGCGTAGAGCGCGCTCCGCAACTGCTCGGCGACATCGGCGGGGACGACGATGATCCTCGCCTCGGTGCGCTCGCGCTCGATCGCCCGGAGCGCCGCGCCCTCGAACTCGCGCAGCGCCTGTAGTTCCTCGACCCGCTCGGCCCGGATCGGGTCGTCCGCGGGTAGGTCGGCGATGACATCGGTCAAGCTCGTGACGATGTTGTCGATCGCGGCGCGGAGCGCCACGCCATGCTCACGCACGTTAATGTCGATCGACTCCGGTATGTCCCCGGCCCAGCCGAGAACGTCGATCAGCGCCCACGCGCGCTCCATCAACGCGCGCTCGCCAGCCGGCGGGTCGTCTTTGTCCCACGCGCTGGCTACCCGCTGGATCGTCTCGGCGCCGTCGGCGAGCTGTAGGTGTGTGCCCTCGCGCAGACGCGGGATCACCGCGGCGGGGACGCTCAGAACGCTCATGGTCGCTCCTCGGGAGGCTCGTCGGTGCCCGTCGGCTTGGCGCCTCGGCGGGCGGCCGGCGGCGTGCCGGTCAGGCCGAAGAAGTGCGAGAGCACTTGGCGTATGCGCTCCCTGTGCAGGCCGAATCGCTGCGCGAGCTGATCCAGGGTCAGGCCCTCCACGATGCGCAGACGGAATATCTCTCGATCGCGGTCGCTGGGGATATGCCCACGATTGATCGGCAGCGAGAGGCCGTGGCGGTTCAGAGCGCAGACGACCTCGAACAGCTCGCTACCCCGGCTGAACTCGGGGCGTTCCAGCATCACGCGCGCCGATCCGAGCTGATCGACGGCCTCAATCCCGGCCCTGTGCAGCACCGCGAGGGCATCGGGACTGAGGCCGAGTTCGTTGACTTTGGTGGGCTTGCGGGGCGTGAACTTCGAGCCACGCGGACGCAACTCGATATCCAAGCCGAGGACGTTGACGATCAGCAACACGGCTCGGAACTCCGCCGTCTTCTCCCGGCCAAGCTCAAGCCGGCTCACGGTACTCGCTGACACGCCGGTCACGCCCGAGACGTGCTGCTGGCTCAGCCCCAAGCTCCGTCGTCGCATCCCGATGGTCCTGCCCAGGTCGCCGAGCGTCTTGACGGGTGTTGTCTCAGCCCACTCGGCCGAGCGTGGCATTAGAAGCCTCCCCCGTGCAGTTCGTCCGAGCGCCGGGCCGCGTGCGTCGGGAACACGAACTCGCCAAGGCGATGCACGAGGCCCGCTCTCGCCAGCCCGCCGACCGCATCCTCAGCATCGGCTCGGTCCTCTAGCGTGACCCCGATCTCATCGACGCTCCACGGCACCGGATCGTGCAGCAGCAGCATCAGGACGGATTTCTCGCGCTGATCGAGCGGATGGACCTCCGGCAGGTCATCGTCGCTGGCCGTGGCGCTCATGTGGGCTCCTTTCCGCCGAGGAAAGGGCGCAGACGAGCGCGACCTACCCGCAGCCAGCTACGGTGAGGTCGTGGCCTCGAAGGAGCCGTAATCCTTCGGCGTCACAAGGTCGGGGCGAGCGTCACTAGCGCTCGTCCCGGCCGCTTGAAATTGTCGATCGGCGGATGAGGTAGCACGACCCCGACGCAATTGCAACCCCCTTGTGCGGCGGTGTCAAACACGGGCACCGCCGGGGATCGGGTCGGTGCTGAGTCCACAGCCGACGGCTATCGCCGATCGAGCACGACTAGCAGCGACAGCAACGTGACCCTCAGTGGTCGCGGTGGTGTCGCACCTACGTGGATGGACCTATCCGGGCCACGGCTAGGCTAAGACCCAACGTGACGGCGGCAGAGCCCAATCCGACAACCCCCGCGCCCACATGGGCCTTTTGGCAGGACGGGATCGCGTCGATGGAACGCCCAACCTCGTGGAAGGCGGTCGGCCTATGGGCGGTTGATCGCCTTGAGGAGCGCCTTGGAGCGGAGTGGCCGGTCACGGCGTGGGAAAAGTTCGGAAGGCTTCCGGCGGGCATCAGTTATTCAGTAAGTCATACCGCGGCGTATGTCGAGCTAGTCGAGTTGGCCCTTCGGCTTGAGCTATGTCAGTTCGTCAATCGCTTTCCAAGTGTTCAACGAACACTTGCGAGTAATCCAAACGAGGATGAGGTCCAGCATCTACGCCTGCAACTGGAGGTTGCGGCCCTAGCCAAGCACGCCGGCCACGGGATCGAGTTTGAGCCTCCCGTTTCGTTTGGGCCGAAGCGAGCCGACATCGAGCTGAGCCTTCCCGGACGTACCCCTGTGCTCGTGGAGACCCGTGTGATCTTGATGCCGGGCGATATGCGTGCAATTCAACAGTTTTCGGATGACGTGTTTATTCGCCTACGCACAATTGCGTCTCGCTATGGCCTTATCTGTGAGGGGGAAGTCGGCCAACTCCTCGACACGGAGGAGACAGACGCCTTCCTAGCCGACGTTGATCGCCATGCGCGACTGATTGCTAAGGGGATATCCATGCCACCGTTTCGCTCATACGGCGCCGCGCTCACCTTTAAGGAAGCAGGTTCGGAGGGGGGTGCCTTGAAAGGTCCGTCAATCGAAGGGGATTTGTGGCATCGCTTCGCAGCTCGACTTGTCGAGAAGGCTGAGCAGACCCGAGGTGCCAAGGGCGTGTGGCTACGGTTTGATGCCAGGCAGGGTCTCTGGCAGTTCACGAAATGGGCTTTGGAAGGGCTGCCTGCCAAAACGGTCTGGTTGCATCACAACGTGGCGGTCGCCCTTGCCGACTATCCTCACGTGGCTGGCGTAGTCGTGACTCCAGGTGCCGTTCTTGGTCAAGGAACATTCGTTGACGAGGATTACGACGGCCTGAATGGCGCCTTCGGACTCCGACGCTTAATAGCACCTCTACGAGTACGCGAGACGCTGGTTATCCCGCTTGCTACGGACGACGATGCGATGGCACTTAGTCGCGCTTGGCGCGATCTCTATGCCTTTGAGCCAGCCTGGCTGGACGATGCACTCGGTCGGTTCGGGTTGCCGACTTCCGCCGAGATTTTCGCCGATCCCATCCGTGGAGCCAGCGGGGACGCGGTTTCCGCTCCGAAGTAGAGAAGGCCGCGCAGGAGTACGGACTGCCGCTGATGGAGTGGATGGCGGAAGGCATGGCCGCGAACAAGCGCGATGCCTGGCCGCTGCTTGGCGGTTCTCACGGCTCGCCGTAACCCGATCAGGCAGGCTCGCGGTCTTGTCCATAGGATGAGTGTGCCAGTGTGTGCGCCTGCCGTCAGCGATGGTGTTCCTCGCCGGCGACCCGCGAGGGTGACGGAGCATCCCTCGGCGCCGTCTTGATTTGATCGGTAGTGGCGGCGGTGTCGGTAGAGCAGCCGGAGCCAGCAGCGTACAGCGGGTGCAGCCTAGAGTCGCGCCCAGCTTCTAGCCAGAAGCCAGCAGGCCCGGGCCGATTTCGGGTTGGAAGTCCGGCCAGTTCTTGCGCACGATTGCAAGGGCTTCGTCCAACACGGCCTGTCGGTCATTCTTGATGGAGGGCCGTCTACCGAGTGATTCCTCGCGCAGCGAGAAATAGGTGGCCCGAAGGACGTTCTGAGCCAGCGATCCTCGTGGCATGTAGTCCAGCTCAGCTTTAGCAATGTTGAGTGGTTGGTTCATGCAAACTATATCCACGGGTTGTAATCATCAACACCAAAGTCCATCGGCGCGTCTGAAGCCTCGCCATCAACCCCCAAGTTGATTGGAGGCTCGCCAAAGCCAGGGTAGTAGCCGGCGTCCAGATCGAGACGGCCATCATTCCCGCCGCGGTCGAGTAGAGCATCAATCGTCGCCTGTTCTCGCGCCTCTTGCCGCAGGTCGGTTCGCACGCGCCATGCAAGGCTGCCGACGGCTGCCGTAGCTCCGACAACGGCAGCTCCAGCCTCGATCCAGTCGGTGGCGCTCTCGCGTAGCTCGCGGTGTTCTAGCTGGGGGTCGGGCTGCTGCTCGTTGCTCATTTGAGGCTCCAGGTCGTTTCCCAAAGATGTAGCAGAGCTTGCAGTCGGCAAGTCAATCTCTAAGCACCGGTGCCTTAGTCTTCGAGCAGATCGCCGACACGTATCCGCTGCGACTTGAACGTCTTGCCGTCGGACGTAGCAACGCCTGCGCGAGTGCGATGGTCAGGCTCGCCTTCGCCCAGGGAGTCGCGCGGCTGGTAGAGCGTGATCGAATCGTGCGGTGGAATCTCGTGCGGTCCTGGGGTGCCGCGGGGGAACGGCGACGGGAAAAGGGCGCTCGCGCCGCCGTGCTTCAGAGGCTCCAGCCAGAGGCTCGACACCTTCACGGGATGGTCGCTGTGGTTGATGAGCTCGAAGACGACAACCGGCTCGGCTTCCGCCGTCAGGGCCGTGCTCGGCCGCGCGAGACGCATCGGACGGACCTTGACCGTGAGGCGGGTGCCCCATGTGCGCCACTCGCGGATGAGCTGGACGGCAAGACCCCCCGTGGCGACAAAGGCAGCGTAAAGAGCTATCCCCGCCGTGGTCGTGAGCGCGAGCATCCTGCCCAACCTAGTGCAGCGTTCCGAGCGCAACCAGTGCTTCCGCAGCGATTTCGGCCGCGGGTCGGGCTACTTTGTAACTCGTGCTCCGCGTCTACTTGGATCAGAAGGACTGGATTGGTCTCCTGAAGGCCCGCGTAGGCCATCGGGACGGCAACCGCTTCCAGGACGCTCTGCTGGTGCTGCGGGAGGGCGTGGAGCATGGCTGGGTGTCGTTGCCGCTGTCTGTGGAGCACGTTATGGAGGTCCACCACCGGACAGATTGGGAGTCGCGTGTGGCGCTTGCGGAGACGATGGTCGAACTTTCACGGTGGCACACAATCGGGAATCATCGTGGTCTGTACGAGGCGGAGATCGACCGCTCGCTTTCGGTGATGTTCGGGCGGCCGGCAGTGCCGAGGTCTGCGCAGGCGTTTGGTAAAGGTCTCAACCACGCCTTCGGTCGGAACGCGATCGATTACAGGCCACCGCCGGAGGTGCCCGACGAGGTACGGGAGCCCATCAAAAAGTGGGCCAACGAAGTCCTTGAGTTCGCGGCGCTTGTCGGAGCGCCGCCCGGATTCCAAGCGCCCAACTACGACCCGGAAGCTGGCCGAGCAGTCGCGAAGGCATTCGCAGGAGAACAGGAGCGGATGCGAACCGTTCGCCGTCCGAACGGCTACCACCGCGGCGACAAGAATCGGCGTGCTACCTCGGTCGAGGTCTTCGGCGAGTTCGAGAAAGGGATCACTGCGGCACTCAACGCGGCTGGCCTCCATTGGGACCATGTCTTCGACAGCGGACAAACCGGAATGGAACGGCTGATCCAGCTGACTCCGATGATGGCCGTCCACCTCGAACTTCGTCGGTTGCGGCACGAGGCATCGCCCAAGCCGTGGGAGGAGAACGACATGAATGATCTCAGCGCCCTCTCGCGGGCAATCGTGTACTGCGACGTCGTCGTCACCGAGCGCGTCTGGACCGACTTCGTCGAAAGAACTGATCTGGAGGCTCGATTTGGAACCACGGTGCTACGCGACCTGACCGAAATCGTGCCGTACGTGATCAGCGCAGCACAGGCCGCATAATCGACGACCTGCACCAAAAGCCGCGAAGCGACAAGCCACCTCGTAGGCCGCGAGTTGCGCCGCCTGCCCGATTGCAGGGTCTTTGCCCTGGTCGGGGTCTGGCTCCGTGGCCTCGCCCGGTGGTCAGGTCCACGGATCGCGGGGGCGCGTGCGTGAGCGGTCGGGCATCGTCCCAATTACTAGCGCTGCTTCTCCACCAGAGCCGCACCAGCGGCTTGCGATGCGGCAGACGGACGCTGTGGGTTGATGAATTGCAACTGTGCGTGGATCTCGTCAAGATCCCCGAAATCCGTGGGGTCTCGCGCCCGTTTGGCTTCCTTGGTGCCTTTGAGGGCGGCCATCGCGCGCACCCGGTAGTCCGTGTGATACCTGCTGATTGTCTCGCGCCACCACTCTTCATGCAGTTGGCAGTACCTGCTGTAACCGGGGGTAGACGCCGTGGTGCCCCAGAACCTCGGTGGCGTGATTAGCTGCGGCTCCGTGGCTCGTGCGGCGGTCAGGAAGGCGTCGAAGTTCTCGAAAAGCCCGACATCTGCGTCCGGGACTTCTGTGAGCCGATCAACTTCCGCCCGCGCTTCATCGCGCTGACGAACGGGCGCCAGGAGCCAGGAGATCCCAGCGCACGCCAAAACAACGAGAACGAAGCCCAGGCCAGCGCCAATCACGCCCACCAGCACTTGCCGTCCCGGAGATAGGCCGGGAATCAGGAGGGGTAGCGAAAGTCCCACGGCGGCAGCTCCGACCGTAGCGAGCAGGCCAAAGAGGATTGGTCGCAGGGCAGCGAAGGCGCTTGTATCGGCCTTGGCGCGCTGCCAGGCTGTTTGCTTGAGGCGCGGAACGGCCTTGGCAGACGCCGTCCATCGAAGCAACCACCCGAATATCCACCGTAGGCCAGCGCGGACGTGAGCCATTCGGGGGACTCTACCGAGCCACTACCAGGCGTTCCGCCGCGAACTCACGCCGGTTGAGGGCGGCTGAGGGCGGTGCAGCGAGTCAAGACAGCCGGAATGAAGGTCTGCGTCGCGTCTCGGGCCCGGTTAGCGACGACACAGTGGACGCTCGGGCTAACCGGCCTGCGTGACACGCAACAAAAAGAGGGCACGAAACGTTGTCAGCCGGCCGTGTAGCCTTGAACCGTGACTATCTGCCCAGCGTGTGAAGGAACGAGACGCTGCCCAGCGTGCAAGGGCCGAGGAGCTGTCGCCGGGGCTCGCTGTGAGCACTGCTATGAGGGCAGCGTCGGCAGGTGTGGGGTCTGCGGCGGCACGGGTAGAGTTAGCGAGGAGGCTGCAAAAGGATTCATGCGTTCAAGGGAGAAGGATTAGGTGAATCTCGCCGCGGCCGTCATCCTTAAGCTCGCTCGCCGGTTCGCATGACCGTGTTCGGCCCCGAGTGGGGTGCGCTAGAGCTGACCGATGTCGAGGCGTTCTTCCGGGAAGCGCCACCCGAGCCGCTTACGTGGGAGGCCAAGGGCGAACTGGACCCTCACGGGGTTCGCAAGGCGGTCTGCGGCTTCGCCAACGCGCACGACCTCGGTTACGTGGTCATCGGCGTGCAGGTCGGCGACGAGAGCGAGGCGTGGACACTCGGAGGTGCTGTCTTCCCAAACGCCGACCCCCCGAACGACGTAACCAACCTGATCGCCGGCGGTGGCGTCTCTCCGTACCCTGACGGGCTCGATGTCCGCGCATGGCAAGTCGCAGACGATCTGCACGTGGCCGTCGTGCGTGTGCCGCCGGTAGCGACGCCGCCGGCCAACGTCAAAGGCACGGTGTACGAGCGCGTCTCCGGCAAAACGATCCCGGTGCGGGACCCCGCTCGGCTCGCTGCGTTGTTCGGGCGGGGCGATTCGGCGCGCGCGAATGCGCAGGCGAGCGCTGAGCGCGCAGCGCACCGCTTGCTCGACCGCTTCGCCGTCGAGCACCCGCAGCAGTCCTCGCAGTTCGCTCTCGCTATCGCGGCCACCGGCTACGCGCCCGATATCAGCTCCCGCCTTTTCACTGAACGGTTCGTTGCGGGTGCGCGCTCAAGCATCGGGACCGTGCTGGCGCGGGACGTCTTGCTCGGAGGGCAGACGCCCCCCATGTTTCCGGAGTTTTCGCAGGACGCGCTCGTCCTATCGACCGAAGCTGTCCACCCCCTTGGCTGGTCGTGGGCGGTGTGCGCCTCGTGGGACGGGGCAATCGCGATCCACTGGTCGATCGACGCCCTCGCGCAGGTAGAGAACATCTTGAGTGCAGACGGGCCGCTGCGCGCTGCCTGGTCGTGTGCCGAGGAGGTGCTCTCGATGCTCGGTCCCGCTGGCCCTCGCTACCTCCACCTGATCCCGGCCGACGGTCGATTTCCGGCCATCGAGCACGGTCCGCCGAGCATCCGCCGTGGGCCTATCGGAGGCCGCGACGATGCCGTCCTGGCGAGCATCCAGAGGGAGATGCAGCGGGCGACGGGCGAGGCTGCATTCGAGCCGGGCGCCGGATAAGGCTCCTGAGATGCCACCTGCCTCGACGGCGACCTTGGGGAGCCGCTGCTAGTCGAGCCTTCAGCGAGCGCCGTATTCGACGCCGACTTCGATCATGTGGGCGACACCGGCATGGTCGAGGTCGGTCCATAGGACGGCACGACCCTCGTTGCGGTCGCCGGGTTGGAGCGTGTGGCCGATCCTGGCTGCGAGCTGTTCGAGCATCTGCGGGAGTGCGGCGACGATGGCATCCCTGAACCCGTCCCAGGGCCCTTCGGTCGCCACGATCCAGACCTCACCGCGCGTCGGCAGGGTCCAGTGGGCGAGCAGCGCTGACGCCTGACCCGTGGGCTCGGTGAGGCGCGTGCCGGGCGCGGTGAGCACGACGGACACCGTGATCGCCCCGCCGGGCGCCGCCGGGGCCAGCAGCGTGATCTTTTCGCGCTGCGACAGCGGCGGCTCCTCGTCGGGCACGCTGAGGTGGTCGGTGGGGATCACGATCCCGAGCAGCCTGCGTGCGCCGGGCACGAACTCCTCGGGCTCACCCCACTTCATCATGTAGCCGTCGCCGTCCGGTGCCCACCGGCTAGCACCGTTCGGCGTCCACTTGACGTGGCTGGCGCCGGAGGCGTGGAGGCTCGTCTTGACGTCCCTGCGCATCCCGGCGTGCTGGACGTAGATGTCGTCGCCCACGGTGAAGATGTGCCAGAGCCCCGAGCGCGCACCGGGGGCGTGCCCGACGATGAGGCGTAGGCGGTTGTCCGGTGCGGCCACCGAGCCGCCATGTTAAGACCCGCCAGAGTGCAGGTCAGAGCGCGACTCGTCTGCTCTCAACAGCGCTCGGTGCTTAGCTGTTGGGCGCCACAGTCGGGGACATTACTCGCCTGTCGGAGCATCGTCGGCTTCCTCTGCCAGTAGCTTCGCAGTTAGCCGATGGTAGGCCGCCAGCATCCCGGCGAGCTGCTCGGGCGTCGTGTACAGCACAAGCGCCGATACAACCGCCATCTGATCCACATCGTCCGAATGGCCCTGCGCCGCGAGATTTGTAAGCTCGTGGAGGCGAGGCAGCGCGGCGAGGTCGATTTTGGTGCCCGTGAAGGGCCGTTTGGTCTTGCGTTTGCGCGGAGCCATCCGGCAGGACTCCTAGCCTCCATACAGTAAACCAGCAAATAACCAGAGCCTATCCGCCGGGCCTAGTCGGCGCGGGTCCGTCGGGGAGGAGGATCATCCCGTCATGCCCGCTGAGATCGACAAGGCCAAGCTCCACGAGCTGATCGTGCTGATCGCTGCTCGCATGGAGGCCGACGATCAGCCAGGCCGGGGACGCATCAAGCTCGCCAAGCTCCTCTGGCTGAGCGACTTCGAGGCACACCGACGCCTCGGCCGCTCGATCACTGGCGAGCGGTATATAGCGGACGAGCTTGGTCCTGCTCCCGCCGACGAGATGCTCGCGCTTCGGGACCTTGAGGCGGCGGGCGACCTCGTCATCGAACGGGGATACGGCAAACAGCAGCTCATCCATGCGACTCGTCCGGCTGACCTCTCACGCTTTACGGAAGGAGAGGGAACGGTCATCGAGGAAACCCTGAGCCACTACCGAAATTGGACCGGAAGCCAGCTAGTCGAGCTTGCGCATGAATACCCAGGCTGGAAACTCGCCCAACGTGGCTCTGAAATCCCTTACCACTCAGTCCACGTCTCCGCTAAGGGGCCGACTGAGCGCGACATCGAGCGGGCTAGGGAGCTAGCCCGTGACATTCCCGTCTAGCACCCCGCCGCCCTACTCCTTCCGTGAGGAGCATCTGTTCGCGCGTGATCGCGCTCGGCTGGTCGAGGAAGGGATCAGCGAGCAGGAGATCGACGCGCACAAGTTGGCGATCGAGATGCAAATCCTGCCAAACCCGTTCGAGTGGCCGTGGTCAGCGGCGCTTGACGCGGACGACCCGACAGGTACTCGCGTCGCCATCTCCGAACCGACCGAGAGCGAGCCCAATGCCCTGACGATCCTCTATCGCGTCGAGGGCACCATGATCCGGCTATGGCGTGTGCGACGACGCGACAGGTAGCCCAGCCCGTCAACAGGGGGTCGTATCGTCCTGCACCGCTCGGGGGTCCCGACAACGGCGTAGCGAGGGAGAAGTTTCCATAGCGTTTCCATAGCGCCCCAGTGGGGACCGTCGGGACCTCCTGAAAGCCCGTAGAATGGGGCTCTGGGGCCATAGCTCAGCTGGGAGAGCGCCTGCTTTGCAAGCAGGAGGTCGGCGGTTCGATCCCGCCTGGCTCCATCCCGAGAACAGCCGGCAAACGCGCGGGTTTTCACCTCGCCGCGCCTTCCTCTTGACGCTCCCGCGACTCGCTTGCTGCCGGCCCGTTGCCCGCTGTTGCCCGATAAGCGCGGCCCACCAGCGCGGCCAGCCGCTCGGGCTCGGCCCGGTCCATCGGCCGCGCGTAGACCTCGAGCGCCAGGTTCGAGCTTGTGTGCCCCATCTGCGCCATGACGTAGGGCGGGCTCTCACCGAGCGCGTACAGCAGCGAGGCGAACGTGCGGCGCAGCGAGTGCGGCGTCAGTCCATCCGGCAGGGGCTCCGCCTTGCGCTTCACCAGTCGCTCGTTCGCACGCTTCACCGCGGGCGCCAGGACTCGCCGGCGCACGTTCGTCGCACCCTGCCGCTGTCCCGCGGACGTGCCGAACACATAGGCGTCGGGCTCCTGCTCCTTACGCCGATCGGCGGCCAGGGTCACCAGCTCATCGCGCAGCAGCGGCAGCAGGTCGACCGTCCGCTCAGCGGCCGCGGTCTTGCCGGCGCGGATCTTCAGACGACCGCTCGCGAGGTGCACGTCGCACCAGCGCAGGTCCAGCAGCTCGCCGATGCGCAGGCCGGCCAGCACCAGCGTCGCCATCGCGGCGCGCCGGTGAGCCACGCCCTGGCGGTGGGGCTCGCGGTCCAGCTCGCCTGCCGCATCGAGCAGCGCCTCGATCTGCTCGGCGCGGTCGATGTACGTGCGCCGCGCCGGCTGGGAGGGCAGCCGCCGCCGCTTGCCGACCGCCGGGTTGCGCCCGCTGATCACACCCTGCTCGAGCGCTTCCTCGAGCACCGCTGCCAGGCACGCGAGCGTCATGTTGACCGAGCGCGCGCTCAGCCCGCGGCGCACCATCCGCCGCCGGAAGCCGTCCACCTCAGCGATCCCGATGCGGTCGATCGGCGTGGCCGCGAACTCGCGCAGCAGGTGTCCGAGGCGCCATTCCAGGTCGGTCACCGAGCGCTCGCGCAGGCCGGCGCCGCGACGGCCGCCCTCGATCTTGCGCGCCGCGAACCAATCCGACGCCGCCTCGCGAAACGTCGGCACGTCCCGGACCGGCGCCTGCTCCACCGGTGGCGCCCACTCGCCCCGAGCGACGCGCTCGAGTTCGTAGGCCAGCATGCGCTCGGCGTCGGCTCGCGTCGCGCCGTCCGCGACGTAACCGACGTGCACGGACTGGCGCTTGCCGCCGGCGACGAACCGCACATGCAGGCTCGGGCCTCGCGACGTCGCCCGCTCGATGATGCTGCCGGTTGACTTCCTGGCTCTCATAGCTGCCTCCTTGCTCGAGGCACCGGGGGCCAGGTCGGCTACGTCGCACGCCGCCCGTGGAGGGGTTAGCGTGATCACCGCGCCGAGAGCTGGTTCTCTCGGTGCCACGGGGCCGGCGTTCACAGCGCGCGGCCCCACTTGACTGGTTGAGCCGATCATACGCCTTCGCCGTTAACAGGCAACAGCGGGTTACCGGCGCGCGTCATGCCGGCGCGAGCACCGCGCGACCGCCGACGTCGCGGCGCTGCCTGCGCCGGTGACGCTTTGCTCACTGCGCGAGCGCTCGCCAATTCGCCCATGACCTCGGCCGGGAACCGCAAGCGTGCCCTGGGGCCGTCGCCCAGCGCCACGGCGCGGAGCTTGTCCTTGTGCCGGTAGACCCATGAGGTCTCGACGCCGATCTCACGCGCGAGTGTCGCAGCATCCACGAAGCGGCCGGCGGGCTCGGCGGGCGCCTCGCGCAGCTGCTCGACAACGGCGCTGGCGATCGCCGCGATGTCCGCGGGGTGTAGCCGCGCGTTGCTCCTCGAGGGCACGTCGGGCGCTGCATCCGTCATCGGGGCGCCTCCGCCGTGCGCGGGTGCGGCTCATGCAGTGCAGCGAGATCCGCCTCGATTCGTTCGACCGCCGCGCGCCGCCGCATGCCCTCCGCGCTGTGCGGGCTGGCCAGCTGAGCGTGGCGCTTGGCTTCCGTGAGCCGCTGCTCGAGCTCCTGCCTATCGTTGCGGGGGGTCTGCTTTGTCTGACAGACATCTGTCGTGTAGGCGGGCGGGGGAGCCGCACTCCAGACGCCTCGAGCACGGCGGCACACGAGCCCTCGCGCTTGGAGCCGCTTCAGCGCGTCGCTCCCATCACTCGCCGCGAAGCCGCAGCTACCGTCGCGGCAGCGTGCGCAGGGCAGGGACCGGTGGGCGTGGACGATGCGGCCGGCCTCGCTCGAAGTGATGTCCCGCTCACCGACCAGGCGCAGGATCTCGCGCTGCGCTGATGTGAACCCCGCGCGGCGGGTCGCCACGCTCTCCTGCTCGACCTCGTGCCCCTCGAGCGTCAGCTGCAAGGGGGTCATGCTGGCGCCGCCTCAGCTGTCCGTGCACGCCGGCGCCGGGGCGCGCGTTCTATGCCTTCGATCCTCCGCGCGCGAAATCGCCTCAGAGCATGCGAGCCCGCGATGAGACGGCAGACCGCCTCGCGATGTGCCGGGTCGAGCGCTATTACCTCCCATCGCGAACGCTCCGCGATGACGACATCGCCCACGCGTGCGCCCTTGGGGCCACACCGAGGGTCGATCGTTCCGCAGCGGCAATCCTCGGCGAGTGGCGCCTCGGTCGCATCGGTACTGCCTCCCTCCTTGCCTTTTGAGAGATCCTGCGACCCCTGCGCCCCCTGCGACCCCCTGCCCGTAAACACTGGGCTTTTGGCGGTTGTCCCCTGCGACCCCCTGCGACCCCCTGCGACCCCCCGCTCAGCCATTTGCGCCCCCCTCGAAGTCGAAGCGCCCCCCTGCGCCCCCCCGATTTGGCTCTACAGAGCCAAGGGGGGTGCGGGGGTCGCAGGGGTCGCAAGAATCCGGAAACCTCCGGAGGGTGATCGCGTTTCTGCGGCCGGCCTTGTTGCCTATGGTGCCCCGCTCCGTTTGGATACCCACTCGGCGCAGGTCGGGGGCGAGCCGGGTGATCTGCATGGACAGCGACCGGGCGTCCTTGGGCCAGCCGCGGCGCTTCGTGACGCTCTCGCCCGCGATCTCGGTCAGGGCGGTAAGGAGGTCCGAGCTGGTGCGCTTTTCGCCGTCTGCGAGCTTGGCCAGGTGCGGCCATAGTGGGGAGTTCTCGAGGGCTGCGGCGGTCGTGTCCGCGCGGCTGGCGGTGTAGCTCTCGAGGTACGTGCCGGGCTCCCAGCCGAGGCCATCCTCGGCCGCGGTCACGAATTGTGCGTGATCGGCCATCCGGGGCCAGCTGCGCCTTTCGCCCTGGACGCGCGCGCGGTTGGCGAGCGCCGACGCGGCGGCGTCGAGCAGCGCGCCGAGGATCCTCGGGCGCTTCTCCTCGAAGCTCTGCCAGAGCACGTCCTCGGTCTCGCGCTGGTCATCGGAGAGGGGCGGCAGCTCCACGAGTAGCGACCGCTCGAGCAGGTCGGCGCGTTGGGGGAGCGCCTCAATCCCGGTCACGATCACGGGGCTGGCGACCTCGAATAGGTGCTCCTCATCGTTCTTGTACAGCGCCCGCACGGCCAGCCCGGCGCCGGTCGAGAGGCGGCACAGGGCGTCTGAGAGCCACGCGTCCTTACCCGCCAGGCCGGAGAGGTTGTCGAAGCCCACGATGCGGTTATTGGTGGCGGCGATGAGTAGTTCCCGCTCATCGGCCGGGACCGAGCGCAGCTCGGGCTTGGCGGGATCGATGAGGCTGCGCAGGAGGCGGGCCGTCGTCGACTTGGCGCTGCCCTGCTCGCCGTGAAGCACGAGCAGCGGGTATGGGCCGCTGGGCGCGAAGCAGCCGACGAGCCAGCCGACCAGAAGGCGCCAGGTTGTCTCCTCCGAGACGTTCACGAATGGGCGCAGCTCGGCGACGCTGCCGCCGCCGATCGGCTCCGGGAGGGCGCGCATCCCGCTCGCGCGCCGGAACTTGACCGGAGCCTCGCCGTCGAGCAGCTGCCAGCCGCCCGCGCGGATCTCGATCACTCGCCGCCGGCCATCGCCGAGGTCGAGGTACAGGGCGCCATCATGGGCGGCCAGGCGCGTGTGGATCTCGCGCTCCTGGCCCTCATAGATGGCGAGCGACCGCAGCCGGGCGGTTGCGTCCTTGATCGCCTGCTCACCTACGACCCCGCTCTCATGCGCGGCCCGGCCCAGGTAATCGCGGAAGTCCGAGGACTCGAGCGACATGGTCTCGCGGTGCTCCCCGACCGTAACGGTCGCCCATGGCTTGCGCTCGGGCGTGTGGAATAGCTCGGCGCCGCCGTCGACCGTCCACTCGACCAGGTGCTCGGCCTGCGTCGGTCCGCGGCCATTGCTCCCCGGGGCCGGTGCCAGCTCGGGCGTGGCCAGCTCGAGCAAGTCCAGCTCGCTGTGGCCGGTGGCCAGGAAGTCGTCGAGCCCAACCTTCCCGTCGTCTGGCCCGGGCGGTAGGTAGACGACTCGCACCGTCGCCCCCTTCTCGGCCAAGAAAGCGTGCAGGGCCGCGAGTGCCTTGCGAACGGCGGGCTTGACCATCACGTCCGAGTCGAAGACCACATAAACGCGCCGGCCATCCAGGGCGATGTGCTCCCAGTCGGGGACGGGGACGCTCTCGGTGCCCTTGCCCGCCGGGCGATAGCGCCAAGCCCAGGTACCGTTCACCGAGATGCACGCCAGCCCGAGGCTGGCCGCGGCGTCCGCCTTGCGGGAGCCCTCCGTGATCCACAGAGGCACGCCCGGATCGCTGAGCTTCGCGCGGACCGCCGGCGGGACATCGAGCTCTAGCGGGCTGTGACCTTGCGGAGCTTCGTACTTGCGCGTCTTGCCTGCGACCTGGCGCGGCTCATCGGGGCGGATCCAGTGGAATCCCACGGCGCCCGTGACTCCATAGACGGGGATCACGAGCGCCGGCGCGCGCCGCTGCGAGGCGGCGAAGCCGAGCGCGGCGAGCTCCTCCGTCGTCTGCGCGGAGAAGTATCCGCGGGCCGCGGCGATCTCAGCGCTGATTGCCGAGCTCTGGATCAGCTCGGCATGCTGCTCGAGCAGGACCACCTCCGCTGGCGCCGGCGCATCGCTGGTTATGGGAGGGGCGACCGTGGTGGCCATCAGCGACCGGCCTGCGGGCGCGGCGGCCGGGCCGTAACGATCGGCCCATCGAGGTCGCTGAGGTAGAGGTCGATGATGGAGCTGATGTGGCGCGGCCGGGGGCACGGGCGGGGGGGCCGGCTGTCGCGGATGCCGCCGCCGTGGGCCGCCGGGCGGTTATTTACAGTGCTGCGTGACATCGCAAGTCCTTTCCTTGTGGCTCCGCGGCCTGTTCCGTCGCGGGGCCACAGTTGGTGTTGGCCTTGGCACGACGGTCTAAAGCGGGCCTCGGACGGCGGCCCGTCACGGGTACGGTGTAGCTTGTAATCGTGCCCTCCTTGCCCCCGGCAGGTACGCCTCAACTTGTGGGCGATTTCGCGCCCGAGCAGCTCCGTGGGCGGCGCGAGCGTGCGCGGCTGAGCCTCTACGACCTGGCTTCGCTGCTCGGGGTCTCCGAGGGTCTGGTGCGGCACTGGGAGAGCGGCCGCAAGGCCATTCCGCCGGCACGCCTGGGCGAGCTGCGCCAGGTGCTCGCGGTCCAGGCCCCGGCGGCTATCCCGGCTGTCTCGGGCCGCCAGCTGCGAGCGACGCGAGAGAAGGCCGGTGTAACGCAAGGCGCGCTGGCGCAGATGTTGGGCGTCAAGCAGCAGGCGATCGCGGCCTGGGAGACCGGCACAGTGCCCGAGGAGCGGCGCGAGGTGTTGGTCAGGGCAGCCATCGACCCCTACGGTTTCGTGCCCGGCCTTCTACGCGCCGCTCGCGAACGCGCCGGCCTCAAGCAGACCGAGCTCGCCGACGCGCTTGCGGTCAAGCAGAGCCGGGTGAGCGGCTGGGAGCGCGGCCAGCTGCCGATCCCGGGCGAGCGATGGCCGGCTATTCGCGACGCGCTGGCGACGGGAGCGCCCGTGCCACCACAGCAGCCGGTCACGGCGCACGAGCTCCTCGAGAGCCGCCGGCGCTTGGGCTGGAGCCAGGCGCGATTGGCGGAAGAGCTAGGGGTGACGACCTCGGTCGTGGGGAACTGGGAGGCAGGCGCGCGCCGCCCGGTGCCACGCGAGCGCTGGCGGCGCATCCGGGAGGTGTTGCGCCTCTCGGCGCCCGAGCCGCACGAGCCCCGTGACCGCATCGGAGAAGCCCAGGCGGGCGTGCTCGAGGTGCTCGCCACCAGACCTGGGCTGAATCGCCGCGAACTCGCCCGGGCCGTCCAGGCGCCGGAGCCCTATGTCCGCGCGGCGGTACTGCGCGCCCTGGCCCATGACCTCATTCACGAGCGACGGGTGAAGCGCACACGCGCAGATGGGATCGCGTGGTCGCTGCTGGGCCTGTTCCCGGGCTCGCCATCGGAGCAACCGATGGCAGTCGATCTGATGGCCGAACTGACGGCCAAGGTCGTGGCCGCGGTGAAGGCTGACCCCGGCCGCAGTCGCCGAGCGATCGCCGAAAGCCTGCCCCATGAACGACAGCGCGGTGAGCGCGCCGTCGACCGCGCGATAGCCGACGGGCTGCTGCACGCGCGCGAAGTGATCAGGCGCTCGCCATCGGGTGGGGCGCGCGTGATCCTGGGGGTGTTCCCCGGGAAGTCGCCCAAGCCGCCACGGTCGCCCATCGACGGGCAGAAGGTCCGCCGGATGCGCGAGCAGATGCTCATCGGGCAGGCTAAGTTCGCGAGGCAGCTAGGCATATCGCCGGGGGTCCTGCGCCGGTGGGAACGCTCAGCGGTCCCGGCGATCTGGCAGGAGTACGTCGAAGCCGCATTGTTCCCAGGTGAGGGTAGCCGTGAGGTCAGGACCGCCGATGCTAAGCAGCGCGCTCGCTGTGCGCGGGCAAGCCTCAGTGCCCGCATCCTGGATGCCGTTCGCCGGAGCCCCGGCATAGCACGTTGGGGTGAACTAGCGCGCATCGCGCGCCCCGTCGAGCGCCCCGAACTGAATCCGATTATCGAGCGGATGATCGCGGCTGGCAAGCTGCACGAGGGCCTATCTGACAACGGCCATGGCACGGGACTGTTCCCCGGCCCGGCCCCCGCCGAGTACACGGCCGGTATGCAGATCGACGCCGGCCAGCTGCGTGCATTGCGCGAGGGCGCCGGCCTGGGCCAGAAGGAGCTAGCCCAGCGCCTCGGCGCCGGCGTTGCGAGCGTGAACGCGTGGGAGCAGGGCACCAGGTCGATCCCGGCTCATCGAGGCGCGCAACTGCTCGAGCTGTTCGCTGGGCTTCCCCAGGGGCCATGCCTGTCGGGCGAGCAGCTGCGCGCCGAACGGTGGCGCCTTGGCTGGACGCAGGCCGAGCTCGCCGCGCATGTCGGTGTGCAGCAGGCCACGATCAGTGCGTGGGAGCGCGCTTCGCCGCCTCACAGTCGGGCCGGGCGGCTGTGCGCCCTCTTCGAGCGCGTGGACAGGTCGCAGGGCAGCTTGTTCGCCGCGTCCCCCGCGCGACGCGTCGCCGGCGAGCGGGACGTGTCCCGCGGCGATCGCGCCGGCACGGCTCCGCCGAAGCGCCAGGCGCGCTTGCGGCAGACGACGCCGCAATAGATCACATCCCCATCGAGACCCCCGGACACCAGGCGCAGATCCATCCCGGCGCGGCGGCCGCGCGGGACGCGTCCCGGATGGCCACGGTGGCGCGGGACGCGTCCCCCAGGTCCTCGGCGATCGACGGGACGCGTCCCGCCTGCGGTCGACGTAGCAACCGGCGCGGGGCGGGACGCCCCGATTCGTTACCGTCGTCGGCGGGCGGGGTCGTGTGCGGCGGTGAGCGCGGCGACGGCATCGGTCCCGGGCCGGGCGTAGCGCTGCAGGCTGCGGAGCGATGTGTGCCGGCTCTTGGCCATGAGGAGCGGCAGGTTGACGCCGGCCTCAGCGAGATGGGTGATCGCGCTGTGGCGGAGCTGGTGCAGGGTCCATCCGCTGCTCGCGGCTGAGAACAGCTCGGCGGCGCGCCGATAGGAGAGCCGCGCGCGGCCGGTACTCGGGCAGAGGTCGGCAGCGGCTGGCGCCCTGGCGGGCGCGGGCGCCCGCTCGGCGAGGAACAGCGGCCCGCGGGCGCGGCCGACGACCAGCTTTGGGAGCAGTCGCGCTGCACCGGTCTGGTAGTGGAGCCAATCGGTGTCGCCGCCCTTGGATCTGACGCGGGCGCGGCGGTTGTCGAGGTCTAGGTCCTCGACGTCGATCCCGAGCACCTCGCTTGCGCGTCCGGCACTCTCGTACAGCAGCCGCCATAGGGCGCGCTCGCGGACGGCGAGCCCGGGCCGGGAGAACAGCCGCTCAAGTTCGAGGTAAGGGATCGCGCGGGTGCGGTCGGCGTTCTCGCGCCGGCGCTCGAGCATCGCCGTCGCCGTCGCCGGCTCGAGCCAGCCGCGGCGGGTGCAGTAGCGCTCGAAGGAGCGCAGCGTCGCTAGGTGCCGGTTCCACGTGGCCGGCGCGAGCGTGCCGAACGCCCCCCGCGCGGCATAGGCCAGCTCGCCGTCAGAGAGCGTGAGCAGCGGCCGGTCGGCGCCGAGCTCGCGCGCCAGGCGCCCGAGCGTCTTGGCATAGGAGCGGCGACTGGTATCGGCCAGCTCGCGGCGGGTCACGAACGCGTCGATCGCGCCCATCAGCGAGATCCCGCCGGCCGGCGCATCGACCAGCACGAGCCTCTGAGGGGTTATCGCAGGGAACGCGTCGCCGGTGGCCGCAGGCGACGGCTGCGCGGCGCCTGTGCTTGCTGAGCGGCCGGGGAGTGATGTCGCGGGTTCTGAGCCCATTCCCTGCGGAGACTACGGCGCCCCACAGACGGGGCGACGGCCGACCTAGCTAGCCGCCAAGATGGCTAGCTAGCTATGCCCGCCGTCCCTGGGCCGCCCCCCGGCGAAACACGGTGTTGCCTACCCAGGTAGCTACCTAGCTAGGTTCCGAGCTATCTTGGTCGAGCGAGGCACCGATGACCCCCTTTGAACGCCAGGTCAACTTCAGCATCTCCGCCGAAGACTTCCCGCTCTTGGAGGCGGCCCGGGCCGAACACGGCACGATTAAGGGAGGCATCCTCGCGGGCCTGCGACTGCTGGCGCAACAGCGCCTCGAGCGCGCTGATGCCCCGGCACCGTCGCCACTGCCGTCGCCGCTGCCCTCCCCATCACCCCCGGCAGTGGAGCCGGCGAGGGGGGCACTGGACTGGTGGATGGACGTCCAGACGGTCGCCGACACGTTCGGCCGCTCGCCAGCGACGGTGCGCAAATGGGTGGCCGAGGGGCGCGCTACGGGCCGCGGCGAGGGGCGCGCATTGGAGGTAGACATCGCGACTGTCCAGCTGGAGCGCGCGCCGGCCGCTGAATGGATCGGCGTCAAGAGCGCCACGCTCAGGAAGTGGACCGAGGAAGGCAAGGTCCAGGCCACCCCCACGGGCTTCTACCTCTTCGGCGAGCTCGAGCTGCCCCTCTCGCGCGCGCTCGACCGCTGGGACTTCAGCGCCTCCGAGCGGGCCTCGCTCGAAAAGCGCGGCCACCAGACGCCACGGGGCAAGATGGTGCTGATCCTTGATGCCGTCGAGCTCAGCGGCAGCGAGACAGCCACCGGGACGGACTGATGGCGCTCTGCTGCCTACACCCCGGAGCTACCATCACGCCAGGAGGCACAGCCGGATGAACATCGCGATCATCAACCAAGAAAACGCGCAGGTTGCCGAGTGGGTCAAAGAAGGCAAGACTCTCGTCGCCCACGGGCCGACGCCGCCCTACGCGACGGGTAAATCCGGGGCGATCGCTCGGGCCGAAGCTGCAGCGTTGAAGCTCGAGGGTGCCGTTAAGCGCCTATTCGTGCGCGAACGCGAAGAAGGCTGGATCGCCGCCGGCCAGTTCGTAGAAGCGCAAGAACAAGGACTGCTGGACGAGATCATCACCCCCCTTACCGGGGGACTTCTGCATGGCCCCGCGCCTGGCTCCACGACCGCGAAAGTCAATCCTAAGACGGGGCGCCTCGAACCCGAACAGCATGCCAGCGGCGTCGAAAGCATCGAAAAAGCGCTGCCGAGCTGGGGCACCTTCGCGCTCAAGCTCCTGGTGAACAGCGCCCTCCTGATCGTCGCTGTGGTGCTCATCATCGCGGGCATAATCGCGCTCGTGAAGCCCACGGATGCGTTCCCGATCCCGATTCCGGTCTGATGCGCAAGTCGCTCGGCTACCTGATCATCGTGCTCGGAATCATGCTGGTGATCTGCGGCCTGCTCGGCATCGGCCGGGCGGTCAGCGCCTATATCGCACAACCCGCGCCCGCGTGAGAAGCAATGCCCGCTGTCGGCCTCGTGCTCATCCTGATCGGCGTGTGGTTCCTGATCCGCACCACGCGGGGCAAACTCGGCGCAACGGTCACACGGAACCCTGAACTCGCGCTCTAGGTGACGTGCCCGGGGACGTTGCGAACGCGGTGAGGTAGGTCCGGGCCTGCCGAGAGGCTGTGGGTGTCAAAGCTCACGACCTCAAGGAAGGCCCGGAATGCCCGGGACATCTCGCTGCCACCGCCCAGCGGCCGGCATCGACGAAAGCGTCCCGAGTGGCCCCAGCCGTCCCATCAGTCGCCGAGGCCCTGCGGGACGCGTCCCCCGCGGCCGCCGTCGACTCGGGACGGCTGTGCGCCCCCGGTGCGCGGGACGCGTCCCGTCGGGATCTCGACGTCGGTCTACTGCGGCGTCGTGTGCCGCAAGCGGGCCTGGCGGTTCCGGGAAGCCCGTCCCCGCTCGAGCGCGATCGCCACGGGACGCGTCCCGCTCGCCGGCGGCGGATCCCCGGGACGCTTCGATCAGCTCCCAGGGCGGCCGGGGAATGTGATGCGCAGGATGCCCGCTGCGGGCGTCAGCGGGTCATCGGCGACGATCCCGGTGAGGTCGCCGAGCCAGAGCCGGCCGCCGCCGAGCTCGTTGATCACGTCCCAATACAGCTCCAGCACGGCGCGGTTCGTAGGGCCGAAGCAGGCGGTGAGGATCGCGCGTCCGAGCTGCTGAGACGCGGTGACCTCGAGCAGCGCATCGCAGCGCTCGCGGTCGTATTCGACCTCTCGCAGCAGTCCGGCCTGCGTGAGCTGTTCGATGCGGCTGTCGAAGTGCCAGCCGCGCCGTCGGCGCAGGGATGCGACCGCCGGCGCGTCAAGCCCCAAGGCCAGCAACTCGTCCGGGCTGAGGTGATACGCGGGTGCAGCAACGCGTGCCTGGGCCGCCGCGACGCCGGCGGCGCTGCGGTCGATCCGTGGCCGCGCCGGTCTGCTGGCGGCCTCCCGGCGCGCGGGGCGAGCCGGCCGGGGTTGGTGTCTTGCCAGCGGTAGGAGCCGTCCTCTGCTTCTGCGCATGGTTGACCTTCCTTCGCACCGCATCGCGGGCCTGGGCTTTAGGGTCGCAGCCGGGGCGGCTAGCGTGCAGCCGCCGTCCCAGGGCGGCCGGTCGCACGCCCTCGGCCGCCAGCGATCGACGACCGCGCGGAGAACCGTAGGCGCGGACCGGCCGGCGTGTCGATCCTCTCGCGCCCCGGGAGCCTCCAGACCTGCGAGCCGCGGTTCGACCTCACCTTGTCCAGGCCGCCACGTTCGATCGCCCCGCCTGCCTCGAGCGCCTTGCAGTGGTGCCCAACCGTCTCGCTCCCGATGCCAAGCTCCCCCGCGATCTGCGACTGCGACGCGCGTCCGCCGAGGGCGACGAGCGTCTCGAGCACTCGCTCAGCTCCCTGGCCGCGCCGTGCGTGCCTCCCGAACTCCGCCCGACTGTCGAGCTGGTAGGCGGCCGGAAGTGCGGGCAGCGCCCATATCACATGCGGGCGGCCGCCGCTGGGGCGCGCCAGCTCGCCGGCGCGCACGATCTGCCCCGCGGCGGCCAAGCCCGCGCAGTGACGGCGCACGGAGGAGTCCTTGACCCTGAGCGCCCGCGCGAGCTGCGCTTGCGTCGCCCGGCCGCCGTTCTTGCGCAGCACCTCGAGGATCTTCTCCTTCGACTCGCCGGGCGGCCGCCCGTTGGGCGGCGCGTCGCGCTCGAGCGCCCCGGTGGGCTCACGCGGGATCGGGCTATAGGCCGGAATCGCTCGCGTGTCTCGCAGGGGTACCGCGGCACCCTGGGAGGCTGCTGCGCGCGTCGCTGGCGGCGGGGCGCTTCCCCCGGGCCACTCCCTCGCGGCGATCGCGCGGATGAGCTGCTGGGGCGCCAGGTGGTCGATGTAGTGCGCGGTCATCGAGAGGTGCTCGTGCCCGAGCTGTGCCTGGATCACGTGCAGCGGTATCGCCTCATTGGCGAGCTCGAACGCGTGCGTGTGCCGCAGGCCGTGCGGGTGTACGCGCTTGACGATGCCCGCCTTGCGCGCGCAGCGCTTCAGCTGCCCGCGGAACGCACTCGCTTGCAGCGGCCGGCCGCGGCCGCCCCGGTCGTCGCTGACGGTGCAGAACAGCTGCGCGCCGGCGGGGATCCCGATCCGCTCGCGCTCGCGGAGCCATTCGTGTATGTACTCGAGCGCCTGGGCGTCGACGCCGACCACGCGGCGCTTGGCGCCCTTGCCGCAAAGCACGGTGATCGTGCCCAGCTCGACGTCGACGTCCTGGACGCGCAACGCGAGGGCCTCGGCTACGCGCAGCCCCGAACGCCAGAGCAGCACCACGAGCGCACGCGAGCGGACTCCGGCCGGGCCGCCGGGGAACGCCTCGAGCAGTGCCTGGATCTCAGCTGTCGTGAGGATCTCGGCCGGGTAGCGCTTGCCCTTGTTGGCCGGCGCCCGGCCGCGCCGGTACTCCGCCAGCGTCACCGGAGAGCGGGGCCTCCCGGATGGCGTGACCAGCGGCTCACCGGCGGCGGTCGCCGCGGCGATCGTGGCTCGCGCGCGTGCGTCGGCTCTGCTCTGCGCCTGGATCTCGCGCTCAGGATCCGGGACGGCCGCGAGCGGGCGGGGGCCGCGCGCGCCTCTCACACCTCGAGGTCGGCGTTGCGGTTCGGTCGTCTCTGTTACAGCCGCGACCAGGTCGCGTTTGCCTGCTGTTGTCATCGTGAGTTCCTCCTGTTTGGAGGCCCCGGGGCGGCTCTGACGAGGAAGCCAAGTGGCGCTTGCCTGGTAGCTTGGCTGGCGCGCCGGGAGTGATCGCTCTCGGTGCCGCGGGGGCCGGGCGCTAACACGTCGCGGCCCCCAACTTGTCTGGTCGGCGGAGCGTAGCGCGACCCGGCTCGGCCCGTTCCCCGGGATGCTCCGTACGTCCGCCCCGCGCTAGGCTTCGGCCCGTGGGTGACCCGGAGATCCCAAAGGGGCGCGTCGCACAGGTGATGGCGGCCTGTGCCCTGCTCATAGCGTTGGGGGCGTGCGTGGTCGCCATCGTGGCTCTCAACAAGAAACCAGCGGTGGCGAAGGTCAATCTCGCGGTGGCCACGAGCGAAATCCAGGCGCTCAAGAGCGAAGTCGCGATGCTGCACGCACTGGTCGCCAAGTCCGACGCGACCATGGCGAAGGTCACGACCTGCCTGCCGGAAGTCACGAGCCAGCTCGACGGGATGACGGTCGAAACCAGCAGCTCCGCGGGGTGGCTGACGAGTGCCTATCTCCATGAGGGCAAGCAGTTGTCCACCTATTGCACCTCGACGCTGGAAGCCCCTCCCGCCGGGTGAGCGTCGGGGCCTCGCCCGGCGTGGCCGTCGTAGAAGCCGCGCCCTAGGGCGCAGCCGCAAAGCTGGCGCCGGGGCTCTGGCGGAGGGGCTGCTTTGATTGGCCTGTGTCTCGCCGGCGACACGCCGCCAAGCCGCCGCAGCGCCGGTGCGCCTATGGGGCGTGCCGGCAGCGGTTTACTCCGGCCGGGCGCGGCCGGCCGCAGCTCTACCACTCGCCAGCGTGCCGGGCCGCCGCCTACCGCGAGCGTGGCGGCCCTAGGCAGCGCCGGCTCGTGCGCCTCGAGCAGGTCGACGCCACGATCGCCCTGGACGCGCTCGAGCCCGGCAGCGTCGACCTGGTCGTCACGGATCCGCCCTACCGCTTTGACCGGGGCGGCGGCGGCCGGTGCGTGCAGTGGTTCGCGGATCTGCCCGACGAGACGTGGCCGGCCGTGTTCGCGCAGCTGCATCGCGCGCTCGCACCGCACACCACCGCCTACGTCTTCTGTGACGCTCGGGTGCAGCCGATCTTCGACGCGGCGGCCAGGGCCGCGGGCTTCCGCGTACGCACTCCGCTCGTGTGGGACAAGCTCTCGATCGGGTTCGGCGGCGGCTGGCGGGCGCAGTATGAGTTCGTCGCCTGGTATGAGAAGGGCCGCCCGGCAAGCGCCAGCGGCACCCTGGGCAACGTGCGCCGCCACGCCCGCGTGCGCGGCTACCCGACCGAGAAGCCCGTCCCCCTTCTGCGCGAGCTGATCATGCAGTCCAGCGCCGCCGGCGACCTGGTGCTCGACCCGTTCTGCGGCTCGGGCAACACCGGCCGCGCAGCCCGCCAGCTCGGCCGCCGCGCGCTGCTCATGGATCTCGACACTGCGGCCGCGGAACGGCGCCTGCGCGTGCGCGCATTGCGTAGCGCTAACGCGAGCTGAGGCCCGGGGCACCTGTCACGTAAAGAGGCCCAGGCGACGCGTCCCGTCCAGTTGGGAGACACGCCTCGATTCGAGGGCGCACGTCACGAACCCGCCGCCGGGTCGTCGCGCCGTGTCGTTTCGTGAGACCTCGCATGGTGGAGACCGGGCTCCGCCTAGCGGGCAACGGTTGCCCGCAAACCAAGCGAATCAGGTCCAAATGGGGTGAATCCGGCCCCCTCCGCCGGCGCGTCCACCATGACGGAGCTGGCTTCGCTATGCCGATTCTCGGCCGTTGGTGGCCTGACGCGGATTCGTTTTGCAAGCAGGAGGTCACCGGTTCGATCCCGGTTGGCTCCATTCGGAAATAGCCTGCAACCCCAGATGTTTTGGGTTCCGAGGGCAGGGGCTCGCCGGGGTCGCTGGCGGTTCGGGCGACGCTGATGCCCAATAGGGTGGTGTTGTGGTTGGCCACTATGAGAGCTTCTTCAGCGCAAGCGCGGGCGCGTCCGCTGCCATCTTGGGGTTGCTCGTCGTCGCCGTATCGGTCGTCAACGCGGACGACTCGGACCCCACAACTCGGGAGTTGCGAACCGTGTTGGCAGGGAGCGCGTTTGTCGTCCTGGTGGACATCTTCTTCGTCTCGATCGTGGCGCTGACCGGGGGCGCAGCCGTCTTCGGGCTATCAAGCATCGCAATGGCGACCGTCGGCCTGCTGGCCACGAGACGTCTGATACCGAGGGCAAAGCGGGCTGGAAACTTCTCCTCCAGCTCTCGAAACAGGGAGCTGAATATTGCCTTCGCGTCAATTTCGGTTGTGGGCTATTCCGCGCAGCTCGGCCTCGCCGTAGCGCTCCTGGCGAACACCGAGAGTGCCGCACTGCAACGTGCTTCGGTCCTCGTCATCGTGGCTTTTTACGGCAGCGCCCTTGCCCGGGCATGGGAGGTCACCGGGATAACCCGGCGGGGATAAGAAGAACACGCCGGCTCAAGGGCGACCGGGCCGGCTGCCACGGCATCCGCGTCAATCAGCAGTGGCGCCTCTGCTTCAGGTGGATGGCGGCGGGACCCGAGGATGTGAGCTGGCTAGGACGCGAAGTAGCCGCCGGACCCTGACGCAGGATCGAAAGGCCCCGCGCGAGCCCTTCGTCAGCCACAATTCCGCCCGAGGCACTCAACGATAAACCGGTGCCCGGCTACCGCACCGAGCGGTATGCTTAGACAACGCAGGGTCTTGCTGGGTGGGATTGCAGCGGAGGATGGCGCAGCGGTCTTGGTCGAGGGTTTCCGCTTGTGCCGATTGGCTGGAGAGGGGATCGGAGCTGTGGGCAGGAAGTCCGAGGCACGGAGGCGGTGCGTGACAAGGCTGATGCTGGCTGCGTTTGCCGCCGTAGTGGGGGCGCTGGTGCTCGCCGCGCAGGTTGGCGCGACCCCGCTGAGGCTCACTGGACTGAGCCCGATCGCGCCCAGCGCCCGTCCCCTTAGCGGCGCGCCGTTGGCGGTGCGCGCGCGTGCTGAGAAGGCCCGCGTCAAGGGCGTGTCGCTGACGCCATCGCGCGAAAAGCCGTACTGGGCCTGCCCCGAAAGCACCTGCGAAGCGATCATCGACCCGGCTCCGGTGCTGCGCACGGTCGCCGGGCGTGAGCGCCTGGCGCTTCCCGCCGCCGGGCCGCTGCTGGAAGGCGGCGGCGAAAAAGGCGGCCTTGACCCCGAAAACCTCGAGTCTGCGTACAAGATCCCGACTACGGGCGGCGCGGGCCAGACGGTCGCACTCGTCGACGCCTTCGGCTACACGACGGCCGAAGAAGACCTCGCGATCTATCGCAAGCGCTACGGCCTGCCGCCGTGCACCAAAGAAAACGGCTGCTTCCACAAGGTCAACCAGGCGGGCGAAGAAGCCAACTACCCGCCTGAGCGCGGCGGCTGGGAAGGCGAGAGCGCGCTGGACATGGAGATGGTCTCGGCCGCCTGCCCGTCGTGTCACATCATGCTCGCCGAGGCCGACAGCGACGAAGGCGACGCTCTCGCCGAAACGGTCAACACCGCCGTGCGCCTGGGAGCGACCGAGGTCTCCAACAGCTACGGGTTGGCGGAACAGTACTGCGGCACCGAATGTGAAGCCGAAGCGCCCGACTACGAACACGAAGGGGTCATGATCACCGCCTCGGGCGGCGACGGCGGCTACGACAACTACGAACGTGGCGGCGAGTCGCCCAACTTCCCGGCTGGGCTGCCCTCGGTCGTCGCGGTCGGCGGCACGAACCTCCGCAAGGCATCCAACGCGCGCGGCTGGGAAGACACCGTGTGGTCGGGGGGCGGGAGCGGCTGCACCGCGTGGCTCAAGCCGCCGTGGCAGCACGACACCGGCTGCGCGTACCGTATGGACGACGACATCGCCGCCGTCGCCTCCTGTCAAACGCCGGTCTCGGCATACAGCCGCAAGTACAAAGGATGGGGGCTCATCTGCGGCACGAGCGCCAGCTCGCCGCTGGTCGCCGGCATCGAGGCGCACGCAAGCGAATACTCGCGCTCACTGCCCGGCGCCGACGCCTTCTACAACGATCCCGCAGCGGTGTTCGATGTGACCAGCGGCAGCAACGGCACCTGCACCCCTCCCGAATCGCACGCCTACTACTGCAACGCCGGCCCCGGATATGACGGTCCCACGGGCAACGGCGTCCCCGACGGCCCGTTGGAGCTGACCTCGCCGCCCGCGCCGTCCGTGAGCACGCTGGAGGCGAGCGGCGTGTCTGGCACCTCCGCCACGCTGAACGGCAGGGTCGACCAGCAGGGAGCGGAAGTCAGCTACCACTTCGAATACGGCACCAGCATCTCGTATGGCGCCAGCGTCCCGGTGCCGGACGCGACCCTGCAAGCCAGCAAGACAAACAACCCGGTCAGCCAGAGCGTCGGTGGACTGACCGCCGGGAGCACCTACCACTACCGGCTCGTGGCAAGCGACGCCGCGGGGACGGTCTACGGCGCCGATCAGGCCTTTACGATGGCCGCTCCCACCGTGACGAACGTGACGCCCGCCGCCGGCCCCGACGACGGCGGCACGACGGTCACGATCACCGGCGCGAACCTGTCGGCGGCGACGGCGGTCAGCTTCGGTGCGCGCGAAGCGGAGAGCTTCCAGGTGACCTCGGGAAGCTCGATCACGGCCGTCTCCCCGCCCGGGATAGGGGAAGCCGATGTGACCGTGACCACCCCGTATGCCACGAGCGAAGCCAGCCCCGGCGAGAGCTTCGCCTACGCCAAGCTCGGGCCGGTGCTCGCCTGGGGGAAGAACGAATATCTCCTCGGCGACGCGCAAAAGGGCACAAGCCGCGTTCCCGTCGAAGTCGACCAGTTGCCCGAAGCGACCGATCTCGCAGCGGGGGACGACCAGAGCGTCGCGGTCCTCGGCAACGGCGCGGTGATGTCCTGGGGCGGATCCGATGTCGGCAACGGCTCCCTCAACCCGAGCAGCGTGCCTGTGCACGTGTGCGCGCCAACCGTGGAAGGCACGTGCGCCGACGGGCCGTACCTCGAAGAAGCCACCCAGGTCGCCGCTGGGCGCTCGTTCAGCCTGGCGCTGCTGAAGGACGGGAAGGTCGTTGCGTGGGGCTTTGGCCCGTACGGACAGCTGGGCATCGGCAACACCGAACGGTCGCAGCTATACGAGCCGGGATATGTGTGCCTCGCAAAAGTCGGGATTGGCAAAGCCTGCGGCAGCTATCTGACCGAAGTCGTCTCGATCGCCGCGGGCGGTGACTTCAGCCTCGCGCTGCTGAAGAACGGCACGGTCGCGGCGTGGGGAGCAAACAACCAGGGCCAGCTCGGCACCGGCAAGAAGAAGGGACCGCATAAGTGCATCGAGGGTGCGGTGAAGGTGCCGTGCAGCGCCGCGCCGGTTGCCGTCAAGGGGCTCAAAGAAGTCGTGGCGGTCGCGGCCGGCGACGAAAGCGCCGTCGCGCTGCTTAAGAACGGGACCGTGAAGACGTGGGGCGCCGGCGGCGCTGGCGAGCTGGGCGACGGCGAGAGCGAACAAGGCTCGCCAAAGCCGGTAACCGTGTGCGCGACGGGAGAAGAGGCCCCGTGTGCGCACGCGCTCGGCGAAGTCACGGCCGTCACGGCCGGGGAACACGAGGGCGCGGCGCTGCTGCGTGACGGCTCGGTGTACACGTGGGGCGAAAACTACGCTGGCGACCTCGGCGACGGCTCGTCCAACGGTCCTGAAACCTGTCAGGTCGAAGAAGAATTCGAGTCCGAATCCTGCGCCAGGACGCCGGTGGCAGTGAGCGGACTCGATGAAGCAAGGGAGATCGCCGGCGGCGAGGCGACCGCGAGCATGATGGTCGTCACGAGAGGCGGTCAGGTGCTGACGTGGGGCGCCAACGGGACCGGCCAGCTCGGTGACGCCGTTCGGGGGGCCAGCTCCGTGCCCACGCACGTGTGCGCCGCGTTCGCCACCGGCCCGTGTCCCGAAGGCCCCTATCTCAGCGGCGACGTGGGCCCGATCGCCGCCGGCGGCCAGCACGACCTGGTGGGCTTCCTCTCATCCGGGCCCGCGATCGAAGCGCTCACGCCCGCGACCGGCGCGGGCGCCGGCGGTACACTCGTCACGATCACCGGCTCGGGTCTGGAAGGAGCGAGCGCGGTCGACTTCGGCACCACGCCGGCCGCTGACTTCGAAGTGCGCTCGGCGAGCGAAATCATCGCCGTCGCGCCGCCCGGCAGCGGCACCGTCGAAGTGACGGTGACGACGCCCACGGGAACGACGCCGAGCAGGCTTGCCGACAGGTTCACCTACGAAGACTCGACCGTGACCGCCGTGAGTCCCGCGACCGGGCCGGGCGCGGGTGGCACGAGTGTGACGATCACAGGCACAAAACTGTCGACCGCAAAAGCTGTCAGCTTCGGCGACTCGCCGGCACGCGAATTCGAAGTGCGCTCGGCGGGCGAAATCGTGGCCGTCGCCCCTCCCGGCCGTGGCACAGTGAACGTCCTCGTCAGCACGTCCGAAGGCACGACCGCAACGAGCTCGCACGACGAATTCAGCTACGAAGGCCCGCCGACGGTCACAACCCTCGAAGCGGCCGGGCTGCACCTCACGTCGGCCGAACTCAGGGGTACGGTGAATCCCGAATCGAGCACCACCGCATGCCACTTCGAATGGGGTACGTCGGCGTCCTACGGCAACGAAGTGCCGTGTCTCGGCAAATCTCAGGGTGCCGGTCACAACCCAAGCCCGGTGGCGGTGGCTATCACCGGTCTCGAACCGGGCACGACCTATCACTTCAGGCTCGTGGCAAGCAACGGCTTTGGCACGACCTACGGAGAAGACCGCTCGTTCAGCACGCCGACCTACGAACTACCCGAAATCGGTCGCTGCGAACAGCTCGCCACCGCGAGTGGCCGCTACGCGACAGCGACCTGCACGACGACGAGCAGCGGCGAAGACACGGGCAGCTACGAATGGCGCCCCGGCCCAGGTGCACACCCGGGCTTCAGCGACGAGGGCAAAACGGCGACTTTGCAGACGGAAGGCGGCGTCAAGATCAAATGCTCGAGCAGTGCGCTGCGCGGCGACTACACCAGTGCACGGGAACTGTCTGCGCATCTCACTCTCAGCGGTTGCGCAGGCAAGGGTGAAAGTCCCGCATTCCCAGCAATCGACGGCAAATGCCAGAGCGTTGGCGCCGCCCCCGGTGAAATCCGCAGCGGGGAACTCGCCGGTAGGCTCGGCATCATCAGCGACGGCTCGAGCCCGTCGGTCGGGTGGGAACTCGGCCGCCGGACCGCCGGCTCGGACTTCGTGACCTTCGAATGCGAACCGCCCTATGGCATCTCGGTCATGTACTCGGCGATCGGAGTCGTGACCGCGCTCGACGAAGCCAGCTCGAGCTTCGCGCTCGAATACGAGGGCGCGGACGGCGTGCAGGCTCCCAAAGAGTTTGAAGACGGAACGAGTGCGATCCTGCGCACCGACACATCCGCCGACCCGCACGCGGAAGAATGGACGGTTCTGACCCTCAAGGCGACGCTCACCGGCGAAGAATCGCTCGAGATCAAAGCCCTGCCCTAGACAGATGGAGCCGACGATCATAGTGGCACGGGGGGCGGAATGAATCACCAAGAGGGTCAAGGGGGTGCGGAGGTTGGTCCCGAGGACCCGCTCGCGGGGGTCGGCTCGACTGACGTCCAGCTAGATGAGTAGTGCCACGGCGGGGTGCGTGGTCGTGGGGTTGGGGAAGGGGAGATAACGCTGCAGGTCGAAGTCGGCGGTGCTTGTAGTCACCGCCGACCCAAGGGGGCCTCGATGGACGC
>JBEKWH010000037.1:0-33301 GCA_049513255.1 Solirubrobacteraceae bacterium | reverse complement strand
GCCGACCGGCCTGCGCAACCCGTTCCTCTCGCAGGTCCAGGGCACGATCGGCGGCACCGAGACGATCGACGGCAAGGCCGTCAGCGCGATCGCCCCCGAAGAAACGTCGCACACGTGGGTGGTGCCGCAGCTCGGGCTGTTCATCCCGCTGCCCGGCGTGCCGGAAGAAACCAAGAACGCCTGCGAATTCGCCCCTTGTGAAGGCGCCGCGCACCGCACGGTCGAATTCAGCTTCTACTCCGGCAAGAAGGGCCACTACCGCTGGCAGTGCTTCGTCCCGTGCGCCGCCGGCTTCCTCTATGGCCTCGGCGGGCCAATGCAGACGGTCGGCTACATGGACGGGTTCCTGAATGTCGTCTAGCTCGGCCGCGCCGCCGCCCGGCGAGACCGCCGGAGCCGAACCGAACCACACGGTCCGCTTCGCGGTCGTGTGGCTGATCGGCACGCTGATCGCGCTGCCGCTGGTGATCTGGGTGATCGGCCCGCTGCTGGGACCGGGCAACGGCAGCGAACAGGCATCCGGGCAGGGCACCGACTACACCGTTCTGGCCACGCTGGCCACGCCAGTGCTGACGCTGGTGGTGCTGTATCTCGCGTACGCCATCATCTTCTTCCGCCAGCCGAAGGGCGGCATGCTGGAAGGCCCTGCGGTGCGCGGCCACGCGCGCGTCCAGGCGACATGGATCATCGTCACCTCGCTGATGGTGCTCTCGGTCGCCGTGTTCGGGACCGTGCGCCTGGAGGCCGACAACGGCGCCGGCTCCGGCAGCGGGCCCAATCCCCTGACCGTGCCGAAGGGCCCCAAGCTGCCCGTGCAGGTGATCGCCCAGCAGTGGCTGTTCACCTACCGCTACCCCACCTATGGCGGCGTCGAGACCACCGAACTGTACCTGCCCGATAACCAGATGGTCGAATTCCACGTGACCTCGCTCGACGTGGTCCACTCCTTCTGGGCGTACAAGCTGGGCGTCAAGGCCGACGCCAACCCCGGCGTGGACAACATCGCGTTCGTCAAGCCCACCAAGCTCGAGAGCTTCACCGTGCGCTGCGCCGAGCTGTGCGGGGTGTGGCACGGCTACATGTCCAACGCCGGCAAGGTCGTCACGCCCGCCGCCTTCGAAACGTGGATCCACGAACAGCAGAGACGCCTGGCGCCTGCGACCAAGGTCCTGCCCAAGTACAGCACCACCTACCTGCCCGAACCGACGAAGCGAGCGGAACCAGAATGAGTGCGACAAGCGCAGCTGCAGCCGCCCCCCAGCCGATCCGAGCGCCGCTGTGGCGCCGTCTGCTCGGCTTCAACCTGCTGACCGCCGTGATCCTCGGCGTCGCCGGCTACTACCTGGGCTGGTGGATCGGCCATCTGATCAACGGCCCGTCGTTCGAATACGAGACGGCGACCGACGAGAACGACGTGGCGCTGCTGCTCGGCTACACGTTCGGCGTGATCGGCTTCCTGATCGGCCTCGGATTCGCCAACTACCCGATCTCGCGCCTGCTCGGACGGCCGGCGTCGCTGCGCGAGAAGGAGAGCGACGGGATCGGTCGCTACTTCGGCCTGTGCACCGACCACAAGGTCGTCGGGATCCAGTACCTGGTGGGAATCGGGGTCTTCATCTTCGTCGGCGGAGTCAACGCGATGCTGATCCGCGCCGAGCTGCTGCACCCCGTCCCCACGCTCATCGGCCCCAACCAGTACCTGTCGCTGGTTGGCATGCACGGCACGATGATGATGGGGATGATGACCTCGGGCATCCTCGGCCCGTTCGCCAACTACCTCGTGCCGCTGATGATCGGCGCCCGTCGCATGGCCTTTCCCCGCATCGAGGCGCTCACCTTCTGGCTGCTGATGGCCGCGGGCTTCATCCTCGTCTCGACGATCTTCTTCGGCGGCTTTCCCACCGGCTGGACCGGCTATGCGCCGCTCAACGAAGAGGCGGTCATGGGCATGGACTCCTACATCGTGTTCTTCGCGCTCGTCGGGATCTCGATGGCCCTGCTGGGGCTGAACATGATGGCGACGATCATCACCATGCGCGCGCCCGGGCTGACATGGTCGCGGCTGCCGATCTTCGTGTGGTCGGTTTTCGCCACCGCGGTCCTGATGGTGCTCGCCGCGCCGATGCTGATCGCCACGCTGCTGATGGCGGCGCTCGACCGCACAATCGACACCACGTTCTTCGTCACCGGCGGTGGCGGCAGCTCCTACCTGTTCGAGAACCTGTTCTGGTTCTTCGGTCACCCCGAGGTCTACATCCTCGCGCTGCCCGGCTTCGGCATCGTGCTCGAGATCCTGCCCGTGTTCACGCGCAAGCCGCTGTGGGGCTACCGGCTGGCGATATCGGGCATGCTCGGCGTCAGCCTGATGAGCTTCTTCGTCTGGCAGCACCACCTGTTCGTGAGCGGCATCAACGCCGACCTGCGCCCGTTCTACATGCTCTCCACGGAGATCATCTCCGTGCCCACCGGGTTCATCTTCCTGTGCTTCATAGGCACACTGTGGAGGGGACGAATGTCTTTCACCGTGCCGATGCTGTTCTGCCTGGCGTGGGCGTTCAACTTCCTGATCGGCGGGCTTTCGGGCGTCGTGCTCTCGGACGTCCCGACCGACACGGGCCTGCACGGGAGCTTCTTCGTGATGGCGCACTTCCACTACACGATCGTGGGCGGGCTGATCTTCAGCTTCTTCGCCGGGATCTACTACTGGGTGCCGAAGATGACCGGCCTGCGCTTCAACGAGATGCTGGCCAAGTGGCACTTCTGGCTGATGTTCATCTCGTTCAACTCGACCTTCATGCCGCTTTTCGCCCTGGGCCTAGAGGGGATGCCCAGACGCGTCAGCACATATGAACCGAGCCTGCAGGGGCTCAACGTGTGGGTGTCGATCTCGGCCTTCGTGCTCGGGTTCTCGCTCCTGATCTTCGTGTTCAACGCCGTCTACTCGCTGATCTTCGTACGCGAGCCCGCCGAGGCCAACCCGTGGCGCTCGAAGTCGATGGAGTGGCAGGTGCCGACGCCGGTGCCCGTCAACAACTTCGAGCAGATTCCCGTGTTCGATTCCGACCCCTACGACTACGGCACGCCGGTCCCCGCAGTAGGCGGCGGCCAGCCGGCGGCGGCGGGGGCCTGAGCGATGTCTGCGAGCGCGGACGCTCCGCGGGGGACGATGGTCCCGGCGATGGCGAGCGGGGTGGAGATCCCGCCCGAGTCGCCCGACGTCGGCGCACGCGCGCTGTCGGTCGCCTCACGCATGCTGTGCGGCGCCTCGACGTTCTTCTTCCTGGCGTTCCTGTTCGCGTACTTCTACCTGCGCTCGATCGACGCCGACCACATGTGGCACCCGGCGCACGTGCACCCCAAGCAGGCGCTCGGCGCGGCGTTCATCGCCTGCATCGTGCTCAGCGCCGCGTCGAGCATCGTCGCCGGGAGGCAGATGAAGGCCGGCTCGCGCGGCTGGACGGCGCCCGCGATCGCCGCCGTAGCGCTCGGGCTGATCGCGGTCGCGCTGCAGTGCATCGAGTACACCGTCCAGCACTTCGGCCCCACCAACGGCGCCTATGCGAGCGTGTTCTGTGCGTGGAGCGCCTTCTACCTGATCGCCGTGCTGTTCACGATGTACTGGCTCGAGACGCAGGTCGCGACCGAGCTGCGCGCGCGCCGCGCGCCCGCCGGCAGCGAGGGCGACATCAAGGATCCGGACCAGTTGATCGCGCCCGGGCTCGACGCGGCCGTCTTCTACTGGAGCTTCCTGGCAGCGATCGGGGTCGTGACGTACGTGACGCTGTATCTCCTCTAATGCTCGCCACGGCGGCAGCGACGCCGGGCTTCTGGGATTGGGCCTTCGACCCACCCCTCGTGCTCGTGATCGACCTCGCCGTGTTCTACGTGATCGGCGCCAGGCGCACCGTCACCCCCGAGCGCAAGCGCGTCGCACAGCGCTGGCGCTGCGGCTGCTTCTGGGCGAGCCTCGCGGTCCTCGCGATCGCGCTGGCCTCGCCGATCGAGCGGCTGAGCGCGGATCTGTTCTGGGTGCACATGATCCAGCATGTGCTGCTGATCGTCGTCGCGGCGCCGCTGTTCGTGCTCGCCTCACCGTGGATTCGCCTGTGGCGCTGCCTGCCGCTGGACACGCGCAGGTGGCTCGCCGGCGGGCTCAGCCACGGCGAGCGTACCGCGCCGCTGCGCGCCATCGCCCGGACGCTCGGCAGACCGGTTCCCAGTTTCGTCGCGTTCTCGGTAGTGCTGCTCGGCTGGCATGTGCCGGTGCTGTTCGACGCGACGCTCAAATCGAGCACCCTGCACGCCTTCGAGCACACGCTGTTCTTCTGCACGGCGCTGCTCTTCTGGAAGCAGGTGATCCCGTCCTCGCCACTGCATATCCGCCTCGTGGCGCCACAGCGGGTGGTGTATCTGATCGGCGGGATGATCGTCAGCTGGGCGCTCGCCGTCGTGCTCGCGCTCGCCCCGCACCCGCTCTACAGCTACTACGTGAATCTGGGAAGCCGTCCAGGCGGCATCTCGGCGATGGCCGACCAGCAGCTTGCCGCGGGCGTCATGTGGGTGCCCGGGTCAGTCACGTTCCTGATCGTCCTGTTCGTCTACGTCCACCGCTGGCTCGTGCCGCCGGTCCCCGATAGCACCCGGGCTCCGCGGCTGGCTAGCGAGCACTAGGAGGGTTAATGCCCAAGCTCGCCATCCCGCTCGCATCGCACTTCCTCACCGGCTCGATCCTCACACTCGTGCTCCCGCTGGGAGTCTTGATCTGTGTGGCGATCTGGTACGTCGTGCTCTGGATGCGTGACTCGGGCGAACGCTGAGCGCCCGGCCGTGACGGCGTCAGCGGCTGATGCGCCGCTCACGGGCGGCTTGTAGCAGCCGCTCGGCGGCGCGCTGAGCACGCTTGCACCCAGCGGCGCTGACGTGCTCGTGGCTGTAGCCGGCGCGTGTCTTCATGCCGAGCAGCGTGCGCAGAGCGTTGCCGAGGGCTGCGCCATCGGGACGCACCTTCGAGAGCTGGGTGACGGCTTCGTTGTGATCTTCGCCCTGGACGTGCCCTCCGAGCGCGATGCAACAGATGACGTCCGCCGCTGCCACGCCACAATGGACGCAGAGCGTCACGTATGCGTCGGCGACATCCTGCTCGTCGGCGGCAAACTCGCGGATGATCTCGGCGCCTTCGAGGAATTGCTCGGCCTTCGCGAGCCTGCCCGCGATCGTGCTCTCATCGCATTTGTGCAGTCGCGGCGTCATCGTCAGGTTGTCCCTCGGGAGCGACGGCGCAGCAGACGCAGCTTGCCGTAGAGCTCGATGCCGTCCTTTGCAGCGTCCGCGAGCACCTGCCGGGGCTCGCCGTCGGTCAGCTCGTGCTCGCCGAACTCGAGGACTCTGGTGTCGTTCCCGGTCCACGCGCTCGCGAGGGTCTGAAGCCCGGAGAGCTGCCCTTGCCATACCGGCTCATCGGGCTCACAGCCTGCTGGGCGGACGATGAGCAGATCGAGATCGCTCGCCGGTGCGGCCTCGCCGCGGGCGACCGAGCCGAACAGCACGGCGAGCGTAGGGGGCTGCTCCCACGCATCGATCGCGTTGCGCAGCCGATCGAGCACCTGTGCGGGAAGGGTCGCGAGGCCTTCGATCCAGGACGCCGCGACGTGATCTCGGTTCAGCCGGTAGAGATTGGCGTGGCCCGACGGGCGACGTGAGAGCAGACCCTGCTCGGCCAAACGATCGGCGGCGTTGCGGATCCCCTGGGGAGAGCCACGACCTATGACACGTTGGAGCTCACGGCCAGTCATCTCGGCGTCCGCACGCGCGAGCACGCTAAGCACGTCACCGTCCAATGTCGGTGTTACGACCTGCAGTGGTCGGCGAAAGTCCATGCTGAGACTATAGCCACAATGGCCAGTATTATGGTCGTTTGGCAATAATAGTTGTCGCTCTGGCCGCGCTACTGCGCGGCGAGCTTCGGCACGTCGTGGGCGATCTCGCTCGGTTCGAACGTGGCCGGGTAGATCGTCGTCAAGGTGCCACTGGCGCTGATTCCGTAGACGAGCGCCGAGTGGGCGATCAGATCCGGCTGGCCGGCTTCGCGCGTCGAGCCGACCTTCCACGCCGCCCACGTCGGCTCGAGTTCTGCGGCCGAGCCGATCAGATACTGCATCCTTCCCGCCATCCCGTGCTGGCGCACGAACCTGGAGACGTTCGCCGGCGTGTCCCCGCGCGGGTCGACCGACACGGCGATCACCTGCACCTGCGAGGCGCGCCACCTGAGCAGGTTCAGCGCGACGCGCAGGTTGGAGGCGATCAGCGGGCAGACGTCCGGGCAGTTGGCATACAGGAAGGTGACGAGCACGGCCTTGCCGCGGTACTCGCTCAGGGTCACCGGCTGGCCGAGGTAGTTGCGCAGATGGATCGGCGGCGCCTGCTTGGCGGGAAGCGCGAGCGTCCCGTAGAAGCCGTCGGCGGCCGCGGACTGCTGTGCTCCTCCGGGCAGGACGGGCTTGCCGGGACCCTTGACGAGCAGGAAGCTGGCGCCTGCGGCCACGACGAGCAGCAACGCCAGCAGCGGCAGCATCTTCAGCCACATCCGCTCGGGCGCCATCAGCTCATGTTGACGTATCCCGTCGCTTCGGTGGGGCTGCGCACGTTGGCCGCGACCTTGTTTTCGTAGTTGCCCTCGATCGTCTGGATCTGACCGTTCGGCAGCACGTCCCTGACGATTCCCACGTGTTCGTCGCCGAACACGATCAGATCGCCCGGCTGAGGCACGACGCCCGGCCCGTTGGCGATCGCGCGCCCGGTGCTCTGCGCCCACGACCACACCTCCGAGACGGCGCCCGCGCCCTGACCTCCTTCGCCGATCGGCTCGCCCGCCTGGCGCGCGACCCACGAGGCGAAGTACGCGCACCACGGCGCGCCCGGGACCGCGCCCGCGGTGGCGCTGCGGTATTCGGCGATCGCCGGCGATTCGTTGGATCCGGGCGGCTGCTCGGTCTGGCCGAGCTGGCTTTCGGCGATCGCCACGATGCGCGCCCCGGGCGAGCCCTGTGCGGCGGTCCCCAACGACGAGAGCGACGTCGAGCCGACGACGCCGTCGAGGCTCTGCAGCGAGTCGGCGGAGCCCGCGTAGGTCGCGTTCGTCAGCGCGGGCGCTCCGCTCACGCCGGCGCTGGCGGCGGGGCTTTCATAGCCGGCGCTGGCCTGCGCGAGCGCGCTCGCGAACGACGATTCGCCGTCCGTTGTTGCGCCGCTCGCAGCCGGGGCTTCGGTGCCGCCCGTGAGGGAGCCGTTCCGGCCGACCATCGCGGCGGGGTCGGCCAGCGCCTGGCGGATCGCGGAGACGTGCTCCAGCGTCGCTTCGAGGGTCATCGGTCCGGTAATCGGCAGCAGGCCGGCGCTGTTGAGAGCGCGCAGCGCCGCGACCCAGAGTCAAGAATCCGCGGCGAGGAGCCGAGAGAATAAGTGGACGGGCGGCCGTCGCCGCCCGTCCAACCACCGTTCCCTCGATGAAGCGGCGGTATGTGGCTTCTGTCGGCCTTTCCCGGACCGCCCGAAGCGTTATGACCCTGCTGCCCGCGGACGGCCGATTGAGACATCGGCCAGCGGTCAGCTGGGCTTCACTGCAGCGGTGGCGTCCTCTAGGCGCCACCGCTGAGGAAGTTGGATGAGCTGCTGGAGGACTATTCCAGGAGCTTCAGGGTTGCGTCAGGCAGCTGGTTCGCCTGCGCGAGGATCGCCACACCTGCCTGCTGGAGAACCTGGTCCTTCGTGAAGTTGGTCATTTCTGTGGCCATGTTCACGTCGACCAGCGCACTTACAGCCGAGGTCAGGTTCTGGCTGTAGACTTCCAGGTTGGACTGGGTGTACTGGATGCGGTCCTGGACGGCACCGAATTCGCCGGCGAGGCCAGAAACCTTGGCGATGGCTTCGCTGATTTCTTTGAGCCCAGTGGGTTCGTGTGCCTTGTTGATAGCTTCGATTTTTTCGTTGAGTTCCGTGATTTTCGCTTCGATCGGTTCGTCGGCTTCTTTCGCTTCTTTAGCGGTCTTCGTGCCTTTTTTGAGTTCTTCCGCTACTTTGGCGAGTTCTGCGCTCTGTTCCGTTTTTTCTTTCTGGAATCCTTTGACTTCTTCTTTTTCAGCTTCGCCAAGGGTCACGACAAGTCGTTCGCCGAGCGTTTTGGTTTCGATCTTTTCTTCGATCGCTTCGTACAGCTTGATCGTCGTGACGCCGATGCCTTCGCCGTCGTTGGCGCCGACCTGGAAGCGGATTTCTTCGGCCGCGTTGAGCAGGTTCTTGCCGTTGAACTGAGTCGTTTCACCGACGCGCTTGATCTCGCTGACCAGCTGCCCGACCTCGGAGAGGATCGCTTTCTGGTCTTCTTCTGAGGTCGTGCCGTTCGAGTACTGCACCGCGAGCTCGCGCACACGCTGAAGCATCTGGTTGACGTCGTTGAGCGCACCCTGTGCGGTCTGCGCGAGCGCGACCGCGTCCTGGATGTTTTCTGAGGCCTGGTTGAGCCCGTTGACCTGGCTCTGGAGGCTTTCGCTAATGGCGTAGCCGGCGACGTCGTCGGCTGCGGAGTTGATCTTGAGTCCCGAGGACAGGCGCTGCATCGACTGCGCGAGCATGTTCTCGGTGCCATTGAGGTTCCTGCTGGCGTTCATCGCCTCCAGGTTGCTGTTGATCGTTAGGCCCATGCGTTCATCTCCTTGATGACGTTTGTTTAGTTAGGTCCCTGAGCCGACTCCGTGTCGACCCACGCCGATTATCGTCAGCGCGGCGGGAAACTTGAGGCTGACTTCCTCTTACCGACGGGATTCCCCTTCACAGTGCCGATTCCTGCGCGCGCACGCGCACGTTCAGACGCGCACGTCGACGTGCGGATGCCCCTCATCGTCGGGGCCGCGCTCGGGCTCGGGCTCGGGCGGCTCCCGGCGCTTGCGCTGCTCCTCGTCACGGGCAGGACGGTCCCGCTCACGCGCGATCCGCGGCACCGGCTCAACCGGCGGGCGCATCGCGATCGACGGCGGCCCGGGTGCGATCGGATGTATCGGGTCCACGGCCGCCTCTCAGTGCTGGATGGTGTTCACCCTTGCGCTCCCGCGCTCGGGGGGCCCGCCGGCAGCTCGCGCCGGGCTCGGGCAGCGTGGGCAGCCGCGATCTGCGCCTCGCGACCCTTGATCTCCAGCATCACCAGCCGGCGCCACAGGAACACGGCGCCCGCCCACGCCGCCAGGTAGCAGACGATGCCCGCGATCAGCGCGCGCAGCCCGGCGCCCGCGAGCGTGTTCGTCGGCAGCGCCAGGTACCCGGCGAGCATGAAGCCGATCAGCCCGCCCCAGCTCTTGGCGCGCGCGACCGCGCGCGCGGCGCGCGGGTGGGCGGCGATGCTGGGGCCGTTCGCGCCGGACGCGCCGGCGTCAGCGGACTCCTTGCCCTTGCCCTTGCCCTTGGCCGCCTTTGCGTCCTTGCCGCCCTTCTTTGCGTCCTTGGCCTTCGCGTCGCTCTTGGCGGCCTTCTTCGGCGCAGCCGATGGCGCGGCTGCGGCGGCCGGCTCCTGCAGCGTCTCGGGCGGCGCCTCGGCGGTCTCAGCTGCCATCAGCCGTTGTCCGTTTGCAGGCCGCGGTGGCGTTCGTCGCGCTGGCACTCGAAGATGAAGCGGATCAGCCGGCGGCGATCGAGCTCGCTGATCGACTTGAACGCGACCGCACGATGCCCCTGGGCGTCGACTCGCACGACCTTGCCGATGCCGCTGATCGTCAGCACCCCCGGGGTGAGCGTGAGCTGGAACTGCAGCTCGTCGCCGATCCGCAGCGTGTCCGGTCCCGCGAGCAGGAAGCCGCCGCCGCTGACGTCGACAGTGAAGCTCTGCACAGCGGTCCTGCCGGGTCCGGCATACACGACCGCCGGGCGCGCCGCTCTGATGCGCACGTACTCGCGTTCCTGGAGCACCTCGATCGAGCGCGGGTGCTCGATGCGCACGACGTCCGGGTCGGCGGGGTCCGCGAGCGTCGCCGTGCCCGTCAGGCGCACGCGCCCCTGCGGGGCCACGAACTCGATCACGAGGCCGTCGAGCTGACGCTGGCTGAGCGGCTCGGTGGGCACCATGATCGCCACCAGCAACGCATCCGGCCCGCGCTCGAGCACCCGCGCGGGCAGCCCCTTGGAACCGCCGGGGACGAGCGTCACCGTCTGCAAGCGCTCGGGCAGCGCCACCGGCTTGGACTTCTCGGGCGCGCCGCGTCCGCCGAATTTCATGGCAGCAGCCTCTCCGCGAGCTCGCTCGGCGCGACCTGGCGCAAGCGCCAGCCGCCGGCGCGTGCGCGCTCGAGCATGTACTCGGGGGCAAGACCGAACCTGCAGGCGGCTTCGACGGCGACCCCGATCTGGTCGGTCTCGTCGGCGTGCGTGACCGCCAGCGCGTTGGCTCCCAGCGGCTTGAGCGCCTGCAGCAGCTGCGCGGCCGCGGTCGCGCCCAGGGTGGCGGGCAGCGCCACGACGACGCGCTCGGGCTCCAGCTCGGCGAGCAGCTTCGCGAGCTCGCGAATGCCCGTGCGGTTGGACGGGGACACGTTCGGCGTGTCGAGCACCATCATGCCGTCGTTGCGAGCGCGTCGCAGCGCGCGCAGCGCCTGCGGAGCGCGCGCGGGCGAGGGCTTCATGATGTACGGGCTGAGCACGATCCGCAGCTCGCCGCGCTCGGGCTCGCGCGTGATCGTCGCAAAGCTCGCCGGCAGCGAGCTGCTCTTGCGGTAGGCGCCCAGCAGCGCGGCGCAGCATGCCGTCTTGCCGGCGCCGCCCGCGCCCACGACGACGATCGCGGCGCCCTTGGCGGGCAGCGGCGGCGCGACCGGTATGCGCTGCGCGAGCGTCGCGCGCACGGCCTGCGCGAGGCCCGCACGGGGCGCGAGCGCGAGCGCGTGCGCGCTGGCGCTGTCGATCAGCTCGGTGGCGAGCTCCTCGCCGATGCCGCAGCGCTGCAGGCTCCTGGCGACGCCGGCGCGCGCGCGGCCCTGCGACCCCGGCGCCACCTCGCGTCGCTCGCCCGCCGGCCATTGGCGCACGGGCGCCCGCTCGGCCGGCGCCGGCACGCGCTCGGGCACGTCGGTCGCGCTCAGCTCCTGGAACTCGGCACTCCACCTCAGCTGCTGGCCGCGGCGCTCCGGCGCGCGCGGGCGCGGGGCGATCTCCGAGCGGTCGGCGCGTGCCAGCGCGGCCAGGTGCGCCGTCACGTACGCGCTGCCGGCTCCCGCAGCGGGCGCGACAGGCGCGGCGGGCTCGCGCGCGTAGAACGGCGGTACCGGCGGGGGTGCGACCGGCGACGCGGCGGACGGCGGCGGCGGCTGACGCTCGGGCGCGGGCCGGGAGGGCGTCGCGGACTGGGCGGGCTGATAGCCCAGCAGCGGCCGGTGCTGGGCGGCGGGCGGCGCGGCTGGGGGCGGCGGTGCGGCCAGCGGCGGCGCTGCGGGCGCCTCAGGCGCGGGCGGAGCAAACTCGGCGGGCGCCATCGGCGCCGCGGGCGGGTGCACTGGTCCGGGCTGGTATTCCAGCGCGGACGCCTGCCGGGCCTCGGCCGTGATCGCCTGCGCGGCGGCGGGCGGCTGCGCAGGCGCGGGCGCCTCGGGGCCGGCGGCGGTGTCTTCGTCGTACACGTCTACGCCCGGCCCCCCTGGCATCGCTTCGATCTCGACGAACGCGCGCTGGAAGAACCCGAGCACGCCGCCGGTCAGCCCCTCGCGCCGGCGCACGATGATCGCGTCGGCGCCCAGGTCGCGCTGGATCTGCGGCACCAGCTCCTCGACGGAGCGTCCGCGGAAGATACGCGTCCTCGCCTCGCCGCCGTTGCCGAAGCGGGCGCGCGCCTCCCGTCCCAGCGCCTCGAGCAGCTCCCCTGGCGTGCTCATGCGTGGATCACTCCGATTGTTTCAACGTCGATGCCGGGTGCGATCTCGTTATAAGAGCACACCGCAAGATGCGGCTGTGCCTGGGCGATCAGCCGGCGCAGGTGCCGGCGGATGCGCGCCGAGCACAAGAGAACAGGTCCCCGCCCACCCAGCGAGCCGCGAGCGGTGGCGTGCTCGACTTGCGTGCGCAGCGCGGTCACGATCGCCTGCGCGCGCGGCGGATCCATCGCGAGGTACTCCCCGTCCGTGGTTTGGGTGATAGAGGTGGAGACCTCCTGCTCGATGGCGGGGTCGAGAGTGATTGCTTGCAGTCGCAACTGCTCGTCCAGGTGAGGAGCCGTGATCGCCCGGCCCAGCGCCTGGCGAGCGTACTCCGAAAGGAGGCTTGTGTCACGTGTTGTTCGCGCCTTGTCGCCAATTGCCTCCACGATCGTGCCGAGATCGCGGATCGGCACGCCCTCGATCAGCAGCGACTGCAGCACCCGCTGGATCTCGCCGAGTGAGAGCGCGTCGGGCACGACCTCCTCGACGACGGCCGCGTTGGTCTCCTTCAGCTTGTCCAGCAGCGCGCGCACGTCCTGGCGCGTGAGCAGCTCGGCGGCGTGGCTGCGGATCGTCTCGGTCAGGTGGGTGACGATCACCGACTCGGCATCCACGACCGTGTACCCGAGCGCCTCGGCCTCGCCGCGTGCGGACTCCTGGATCCACACCGCCTCCAGCCCGAACGCCGGCTCGCGCGTGGGGACTCCCTGCAGCTTGCCGCTGGCGTCACCAGGATCCATCGCGAGCAGGTGCCCGGGCATGATGCGCCCGCGGGTGACCTCCGAGCCGCGCACCTTGACCACGTACTCGTGCGATTCCATGCCCAGCTCGTCGTGGATGCGCACGGGCGGGATCACGAGGCCGAGGTCGGCGGCGATCTGGCGGCGGATCATGCTCACGCGGCGCAGCAGCGAGCTGCTCGAGCCCTCCGGGTGGGCGGGATCCGAACCGACGAGCGGCACCAGCCCGAACCCGATCGCGAGCTCGAGCGCGTCGACGCCGACTTCGGACATCGGTTCCTCCGCTTTCGGCAGCGCCGCCTTGGCGGCCGCAGCGCTGGCGGCGGCGTCCGCGTCGGTGGCGCCGGGCATGCCGTTGCGCACAGCCCACGCGATCGCCCCGAAGATCGCGGCGATCAGCAGGAACGGCAGCTTTGGCAGGCCCGGGATCAACGCGAACAGCCCGATCGCGCCGGCGGCCACGAGCGGCGCCTTGCGCTGCCCGAGGATCTGGTTGGCGATGTCCGAGCCCAGATCCCGGTCGGAGGCGGCGCGCGTGACGATGATGCCGGTGGCGACCGAGATCAGCAGCGCGGGGATCTGCGCGGCGAGGCCGTCACCGACGGTCAGCAGCGAGTACTGGTGGGTGGCTTCGCTGAAGCCGAGGTGGCGCTGGAGCATGCCGACGACGATCCCGCCGACGAGGTTGATGCCGGTGATGATCAGCGCGGCCATGGCGTCGCCTTTGACGAACTTGGAGGCGCCGTCCATCGCGCCGTAGAAGTCAGCCTCACGGGCGATGTCCTGACGGCGCTCGCGCGCCTGCTGGTCGGTGATCAGGCCGGCGTTGAGGTCGGCGTCGATCGCCATCTGCTTGCCGGGCATCGCGTCGAGCGTGAAGCGCGCGCCGACCTCGGCGACGCGCCCGGCGCCGTTGGTGACGACGATGAACTGGATCACGACGAGAATCAGGAAGATCACGAGCCCGACGACGACGTTGCCGCTGACGACGAATTCCCCGAACGACTTGACGACGCTGCCCGCGTCGCCGGTCGTGAGGATCAGGCGCGTCACCGACACGTTGATCGCCAGGCGGAACATCGTCGTCAGCAGCAGCAGGCTCGGGAACGAGGCGAAGTCGAGCGCCTTGCCCAGGTACATCGTGGCGCACACGATCGTCAGCGCGCCGGCGATGTTGAGCGTGATCAAAAGGCTCAACAGCTCCGACGGCAGCGGCACCACGAGCATCGTCACGACGAGCACGACCGAGACGGCGGCCAGCAGATCGGTGTGGGCCAGCAGCCTGCGCAGGCCGGGGCTGTTCACGACGCCAGCCTCCTACGCGGTGATGGTGAAGGCCCGCCCGCCCCGCCTGCCCCTGGACCTGCCATGCGCGAGCGTCCGGCGAGCCGGTAGACGAACGCGAGCACGCGCGCGACCGCCGCGTACAGCTCCTCGGGGATGACCTGGCCGATCTCGACCGATGCGTGCAGCGCGCGCGCGAGCGGCGGGTCGCTGATGACCGGCACGCCGTGCTCTTCGGCCACGCGCCTGATCTGCGCGGCGATCAGGTCCTTGCCCTTGGCGACCACCTCCGGCGCGGTGCGCGTGCCGTCATACATCAGCGCGACCGCGAAGTGCGTCGGGTTGGTCACGACGACGTCGGCGTCGGGCACCGCGGCCATCATGCGCGCGCGCGCCGCCTGCATCTGACGGCGACGCAGCGCGGCCTTGACCTCGGCCGAGACCCCGTACTGGCGCGACTCGTCCTTGACCTGCTGCTTGGTCATCTTCAGCTGCTGCTCGTGGCGGTGGCGCTTCCAGGCGTAGTCGAGCAGCCCGATCAGCAGGTAGGCAAAGGCAGCGTGCTCGGTGACTTCGAGGGCTTTGCCCGCAGCCAGCGCGCTCAGCCCGAGCGTGGAGATGCCGACGATCGACGCGAGCCCCGTCAGCCCCGGCAGCAGCGCGAGCGCGGCGACGGCGGCGACGACCCCGACCTTGGCGACCGTCTTGAGCGTTTCGAACACGGCGTTCGGCCCGAGCAGGTTCTTCAGGCCGGAGACCGGGTTGACGCGGCGGAAATCTGGTTTGAGCACCTGCGGCGTGGGCCTGAAGCCGACCTGTGCGACGCCGGCGAGCGCGCCCGCGACCAGGCACGCGCCGGCGACCGGCACGATCGCCAGGCCGACCGTCGACAGCGCCGAGTGCATCAGGTCGTCCAGCCCGGCGGCGCTCGTGGCCTTCGCCGGCTGCGCGATCTCGTTGAACGCCAGGCGCAACATCGAGGCGCCCGCGTCGGCGATGCGCGAGCCCACCAAGCTGAGCGCGAACAGGCCGGTGATGACGACCACGGCGCCACCGAGATCGCTGCTGCGCGCCACCTGCCCCTTCTCGCGCGCGCGTTTGCGGTGCTTCGGCGTTGCCTTCTCTGTGCGGTCCTCGCGGGGCATGTCTCACGCCACGTGCAGCGCGCCGAGGGCGTCGCCCACGCTGACCGTGAGCTGGTTGGAGATCCAGGTGGCGGTGAACGGCAGCGACGCGCCCGCCACGAGCAGCACGACCGCCACCTTCGTGGGAAAGCCGACGGCGAACACGTTCAGCTGCGGGACCACGCGCGAGACGACGCCGAAGGCGACGTCGGTGATCAGCAGCGCCACGACCACGGGCGCTGCCACCTCGAGCGCTGCCGCGAACACGGTGCTGAAGACCTGCTCGGCCCCACCCAGCAGCGAGGGCAGCCGCGGCGCGCTGGTCAGCGGCACCAGCTGGAAGGTGCGGTCCAGGCCGCGCAGCGTCCAGGCGTCGCCGCCGATGACGAGGAAGATCAGCGTCCCTACGAGCGAGTAGAAGCGCGTGATCACGGCGCTGTCCTGGCCGTTCATGGGGTTGATCAGGCTGCCGTAGGAGAAGCCGGAGAGCACGTCGATCACCGACCCCGCAGATTCGACCGCGCCCATCAGCACGGCGAGCGTGAAGGCGAAGCCGAGGCCGACGAGCATGCCCTCGACGACCAGGCCGGCAAGCGTCAGGGGGTCGGTGGGAATGTGCTGGCCGTGCAGCGCGATCGGCGCGAGGCCGACCGAGATCCCCACCGCGATCAGCCCGCGCACGTGCGGCGGGATGATCTGCGAGGAGAACAGCGGCGCCAGGAAGAACAACGGCGTCACCCGCGCCAGCACCAGGATGAAACCGACGAGCTGGTTGCCCGCGAGCTCTGAGAGGAGCTGGGTCACGAGCCCACCATCGTCGGGATCGAGGTGAACAGCGCGGAGGTGTAGGCGACGAGCTGGCCGAGCATCCACGGTCCGAGCAGCACGATCACGACCGCGACGGCGGCGATCTTGGGAATCAGCGAGAGGCTCTGCTCCTGGATCTGCGTGACGGCCTGAAAGACGCTGATCAGCAGGCCGACGACGAGCGCGACGAGCAGCAGCGGCCCGGCGATCTTCAGCGCCAGGCTCATGGCCTGCGTGGCGAGGTTGACTACGGTGTCCTGGTCCATCTAATGGAAGCTCTGGACGAGGGCCTTGATGACGAGGTCCCAGCCGTCGACGAGGACGAACAGCAGGATCTTGAACGGCAGCGAGATGAACGTCGGCGGCAGCATGATCATCCCCATGCTCATCAGCACCGAGGAGACGATCAGGTCGATCAGCAGGAACGGCAGGAAGATCAGGAAGCCGATCTGAAACGCGGTCTTGAGCTCGGAGACGATGAACGCGGGGATCAGCACCTCGGTCGGCACTTCGGCGCGCGTGTGCGGATCCTTGGCGTGCGCGAGGCTGACGAACAGCGAGATGTCCTGCACGCGCGTCTGGCGGAACATGAATTCGCGCAGCGGCTCCTCGGCGCGCTCGATCGCCACCGTCGTTGAGATGTGGTGGGCCTCGAGCGGTTCGACCGCGTCCTTCTTGATCGCGCCGACGGTCGGCGCCATCACGAAGATCGTCAGGAACAGCGCGATCCCCACCAGCACCTGGTTGGGCGGGGCGGTGGTGGTGCCGACGGCGGTGCGGATGAAGCCCAGCACGATCAGGATGCGGCTGAAGCCGGTGACGGTGAAGAGGATCGCCGGCACCAGCGTCAGGCCGCCGACGAGCAGCAGGATCTGGACGGCGTTGTTGGAGGTGACCGGCAGCGCAGCGCCGATGTCAAGCCCCGCGCCCAGGTGCAGCGCGGCGCCGCTCATCGCCGCACCGTCAATTCGCGCAGGCGCTCGAGGAGCCCCGAGGAGGGCGAGGGCATGCGCATCGGGTCCGGGCGCGAGATCCTGCCGCCGGCGACGGGGCTGTGCTCGGAGAGCTCGCCGCGAGGAATCATCGCGCCGCGGTCGTACATGCCGCCTTGCAGCGGCAGCTCACGCTGGCCGGGGCGAGCGCCCTGGACGAGCGCGCGGCCCGTGCCGGCGACGATCTGGGTCGCGGCGGCCACGAGGCGCGAGCGCTCCGAAGGCTGCTCGGCGAAAACGTCCGGGTCACCGAGCAGGCCGGCCTCGCGCGCCTGCTGCTCGGTGTAGCGGTGGATCGGCGCGACGCCGTGCTCGGTGCTCCCAAGCAGCACGTAGTCGCTGCCGGCGCGCACGAGGTGCACCGAGCGCCCGGTGCCGAGCGCGAGCGCCGCGACGCTGGCGAGGCCCGCGCTCGACTGGCCCGGATCCAACTTGCCCTCGCGCCCGGCCTTGACCTGGCGCATGATCCATGCAAGCCCCCAGATCACGGCGATCACGATCGCCAGGCCGACGATAGTGCGCACGATGCTCGCGCCGCCGCCGCTGGTCGCGTGCGACGCGCCGGTGGAGGCGTTCAGATTGAGGTTGAGTGGGGTGCTTTCACCGCCCGTCTTGGACGTGGACGTGGGCGTGAACGCAGACGCCGGGCTCGCGAAAGCGAGCACGCAGGCGCCGAACGCCGCGGTCGCCGTCGCGACCGCACGGGAAAGCAGGATGCACTTGATCATCGAGGGACGACTCCGAGGAAGAGTCGCCCTTGTTATCGGCGCTGCGCCTTAGGTCTTGAGGCGCTACTCGAGCAGCTCGGCGACCTGTACGCCCCAGGTGCCGTCGCCGGTGACGACAAGGCTGCCGTTGGCGAAGCACAGCCCGTTGACGAACAGCTCGACCGGCGCGTCGGCCTTCTGGTCGAGCTCGACGATGACGCCCTGCTCGAGCTCGAGCGCTGCGCCGAGCGCCAGATGGGTCCTACCCAACTCGGCCCACACGCGCACGAAGATGCTGCGCAGGATCTCGCGGCCCTCGGGACTCTCGCGCGTCTCCTGTAGATGCGCGCGCGCCCGTTCGAGCTCGCTGCGCCCGAGCGTGGCGTACGTGTCAGCGCGGACCGGGGGCCCGCCGGTCGAGGAGAGCTTGACCGCGCGCCTGGAGCCACTGCGCCCGGGGCGCCCGCGACCCAGCGAGATCGCCTCGGCGTACAGCAGCACGCCGTGCTCAGCGCGATCCTCCAGCTCCAGCAGCGAGCCGGGTGTCAGCTCGAGCATGCGCCCGATCGGCATCTGCGCCGAGCCGACCTCCGCACGCAGCAGCACCTGCGCGCCGGCGACGCTGCGACGCAGGGCCTTGGCGCCCTGCGGGTCGGCGCTGCTCGCCTCGACGCCGCCGCCGCGGATCCGCTCGGTGATCGGCTCGATCGCACCCCACGGGATCAGCAGCGAGATCGTCGAGGCCAGGCCATCGATCGTAGCCGCGAGCGCCACCGACAGCGTCGGTTCGCGGATCGGCATCAGCACTCCCGCATCCCCCTCGACGTCGAGCTCGCCCCGCGTCAGGTGCGGGCCGCCGAGCTCGCCCCACGCCACCGACAGCTGATGCACGATCGCGTCCAGCATGCCGCGCGTGAGCACCCAGTCGATCTCCGTCAGATGGCGCGCGGAGGGGGCTTGTGTCGCCTCGCCGCCGAGCAGGCATTCGAGCGACTGCAGGACGAACGGCAGCTCGACGTTCATCAGCATGTGCCGTTCGATCGTCTCGGCCTCAACGGACACGGCGATCGAATCCGACGGCAGCTGTGCCTTGGCTGCAGCCCAGGTGTGCTGGGAGATGTCGGTCAGCTCCAGCTCGACTTCGGCATTCAGCTCACCCGCCAGCACGCCAGCGAGCGCCTCGCAGAACAGGTCCAGCGCACGCGCGATCCGGCGCCTGAGCTCGGTCGTGAACTTGGTCGGCTGGGAGAAGTCGAGCGTCCGAATCTGCGCGGCGACGTCCTCCTCGAGCGCCGCCGGCCCTGCCGTCTCGGCGTTCGCAAGCTCGCTCTGCGTGTCCTCTTGACTCACGCTCATCCGCGGCTCAGCCCTCGTCGGCGGACGATCCGTCCGCGTCCTCGCCGCCGGCGTCGACGCCCGCATCGGCGCCCGAATCCGCCGCCGGTGCGGGCGTGGAGTCCGCGGCCGGCTCCGGCGCAGGCGGAGGATCCGCGGCGGCCGGCTCCGGTGCGGGCGGAGGATCCGCGGCGGCCGGCTCCGGCGCCGCGCCGGCGTCCAGTAGAGGCGCGCCCGCGCCCGCTTCCACGGCGCCCTGTGCGAGCGGCTGATCGGACTCGGACTCTGTGCGACCGTCGAGGATCTCGGTGATGCGCAGGCCGTACTGCTCGTCGATGACGACGACCTCGCCACGCGCGATCGCGCTGCCGTTGACCAGCAGATCGGCCGTCTCACCGGCGAGGCGCTCGAGCGTGACGACCGAGCCGACGCACAGGTCGAGTGTCTCGCCGACGGTCATGTGCGTGCGTCCGATCTCGACGCTCAGCTCCATCGGGATCTCGCTGAGGCGACTGAGGTCGACCTGGGAAGCGGGATCCGCGCTGGAGGAGCCTCCGTCGACGCCTTGGTCGAACTGCTCGTACTCGATCGTCTCGGCCACGCGCTCTCCTATTGAACTGTCAGGTCTGGGAACAGCACCGCTTCGACCTTGACGTCGGTCTGTTTGGCGATCTGCGCCACGATCTGATGCTTGATCGCACGCCGCCCCTGTTCGGTGACGAGCGCTTCGCCGTTCTGATTGGTGATCGCGTTGGTCACGATTTCTCGGACCAGCGGTTCCTCCGGCAGCGTCCCGGCAGCGTTTTCGCCGCTCGCGGCGGCGGCCGTGGCGGACGCGCCGTCGCTCTGCCCGGGGGCGAGCTCGAGCGCGACCGTGATCTTGGCGAACTTGCCATCTGCGAGGTTGAGCAGGAACGGCGCCGGCATTGCGTAGATGGTCCCCTGAATCTTGTCCTTGTTGACGGGCTTGGGCCTGGTCATCTTGTAACCGATCCCCAATATGAGAATCGGCAGGGCCACTACAAGCATTAGCTTCTTGTTCTTGAGCATGGTGTGAGTCGTCCTTGACTAGGGTTCGCTTTCGCTTGCGCCTTCGCCTTCGGCGCCGTGAATCCTGCGCATTACGATCTCCACCCGCCGGTTGCGCGCACGGCCGGCCGCGGTGGCGTTGCTGTCGTACGGGCGCTGTTCGGCGTTGCCCGAGGCGGTCAGCCTGTTGGCGGTGACACCGTGCCCGATCAGGAAGCGCACGACCGTGCTCGCCCGCGCCGTCGACAGCTCCCAGTTGCTCGGGAACTCAGCGCTGTGGATCGGCACGTTGTCGGTGTTGCCTTCGACGGAGATCGGGTGCGTCTGATCGACGTTGAGGAGGTCGGCGATCTCGGACAGCAGCCCACTGGCGCGGCCTTCGAGCGTCGCCTGGCCGGAGGCGAACAGGAGATCGTCGGTGAGCACCCTGATCACCAGGCCGCGCTGTTCGATCGTCGTCTGCACGCTCTTGGCGAAGCCATGCGACGCCGCGTAGGCGTCGAGCTCCCGCTTGATGCGCGCGAACTCGTCGGCTTCGCGCTGGGCGGCGGTCTGCTGGGCGGCGCTCGAGGTCACACTGGAGGTCACGCTCGAGGTCGCGCTGGAGGAGCCGTGCGCGGTGCTGTTCTCGAAGCTGGACGAGCCTTCGGTGGCGACCGGCTCGATCGCCTGCAGTTCGACGCTCGAGGGGGTCTGCGCGGCGTTGTCGGTGGATCCCTGCTGCGCGACCGCCTTGCCGCCGGGCAGGATGTTGCCCGAGAAGGCGGCCTTCAGCGACTTCTGCAGGGTCTGGTACTTGGAGATGTTGACCGAGGAGATCGAGAACAGGACCATGAACAGCGCCATCAGCAGCGTGATCATGTCGGCGTAGGTCAGCAGCCAGCGCTCGTTGCTGCCCTCCTCCGCCCCTCCGTGGCGGCGCCGGCCGTGCCCGCGGGCCATGGCTCAAGCTGCCCTTGCGACGTCAAGGCGCGCGACGTTGTCCTCATCGCCCGAGTCGCGCTCGATCGGCGGCAGGTAGGACATCAGCTTTTCGGAGACCAGCCGCGGGTTGTCGCCCGCCTGGATCGAGAGGATGCCCTCGAGCGTCATCATGCGCAGCTCCATCTCTTCGGCGGAAATCGCCTTCAGCCGGTTGGCGATCGGCAGGAAGATCACGTTCGCGGAGCCGACGCCCATCAGCGTGGCGATGAACGCCGCCGAGATCGACGGCCCGAGCGCAGCCGGCGCCGCCAGGTTCTGCAGCACGTGCACGAGGCCCAGGACCGTGCCGATGATGCCCATCGTCGGCGCGAAGCCGCCGGCCTTCTCGAACGGCGCGGCGGAGGCCTCGTGACGCGCCGCCATGCCGTCGACCTCGGCCTCGAGGATCGCGTGCACCATCTCCGGGTCGGTCCCGTCGACGACCAGCTGCAGGGCGTTGCGCGTGAAGCGGTCGTCGATCTCGGCCAGCATCGCGTCGAGCGCGAGCAGGCCCTCGCGGCGGGCCTTGTCCGCAAGGGACACGAGCTGGTCGAGTTGGCCGCGCATGTCGGGCGGTTCGGCCGAGAACACGAGCTTGTAGAGGCTGGGCACGCGCTTCATCGAGACCATGCCGACGCTCGCGAGCGTGACGCCGAACGTCCCGCCGAGGATGATCATCAGCGCGGGGATGTTGATGAAGGAGGCGGGACTCGTCCCGTCCATCATCGAGCTCAGGAGCAGGGAGCCGAACGCCGCCCCAATTCCGATGGCCGTTGCAGCCTTCATTGCTTCCCTACATCGGCGCCAGGCGAAATTCCTTCAGTTTTGCCCGCCGGACGTGCACGAACGTCGATTGGGACCACGCCGACTGCCCGTTTGGGACGACAGCTGCTCGCCCCCGAACACTGCCTGGAGCGACGGCCCGCTCAGCGCTCGGTCGGCTCGTCCTCGACGGCCGACAGACGCGGATGATCGCGGTGCAGGGGCGGCGCGGCGGGCTGGCGCGGCGCGGCGGCGCCGCGGCGCCTGAACGCTTCGGCGAGGACCTCGGCGCGGTAGTCGTGCACGGCGGCAGCGACCTCCGCGGGCGTCTCCGCGACGACCACCTTCGCGCCGGTGGCAAGCGTGATGACGGTGTCGGGCGTCGACTCGACCGTCACGATCATGTCCGTATTCAGCTGGAAAGGCTCGTCGCTGTGGCCGAGCCGGTTGAGCGTGATCATCGACGTACCACCTCGCATGCAACGTTAGCAACATTTGCCACATTAGCCACAGGGTGGAACGGCTTCCTGCACGGCCGTCCCACCCCAGGCTCCTCGGAGTTGTCTCTGCTCGTAGTCCTTTCGTCGCGGCGTCGTGGTTCGTTGCAGGGCCGCATGCGGCCCTGCCTGGGGCCGCACATGTGCGGCCCCACCGGGGGCGCATGCGCCCCCGGCAAGCTCAAAGCCAGCTCGAGAAGCCGCTACTGCATCGTCACCAGCGTGCCGAGCATTTCGTCCGCTGTTGAGATCACACGCGAGTTGGCCTGGTAGCCGCGCTCGGCGGTGATCATGTTCGTCATCTCGGTCGCGAGATCGACGTTCGACATCTCGAGCTCGCCGCCGATCGTCGAGCCATAGCCGGACGTGTCGGGCGTGCCGACGATCGGCGTGCCCGAGTTGACGGTCTGCCCCCACAGCGAGCCGCCCAGGCGTTCGAGCCCGGCTTCGTTGGCGAACGTCGCGAGCGAGAGATACCCCGCGGTGACGCGCTTTTCGAAGTTTTTCGAGCCGACTTCCTCGTCGGTGTAGCTGACGGAGCCATCCTGGCCGACCGACACGTTGGCGGAGCCGGGCGGGATCCTGAGGTAGCTGTCTTCTTTGCCGGGTTCGTAGGTGTCGCCGGTTTCCGTTTCGCTGGTGACCACGGCGTTGCGCCCGATCACGTATTCGCCCGATTGCGTCGTCAGGTATCCGGCCGCGTCGGTGGTGAAGTCGCCCGCGCGGGTGTAGGAGAGTTTGATGGGCAGTCCGGCCGTGAGTTCTGCTTCTTTGGGGGCGCCCGGACCGACGCGCAGGAAGCCGGGGCCCTCGATCGCGACGTCGAGCGGGTTGTTGGTGCTCTGGAAGGAGCCCTCCGTCATTTCGTTGACGGTCGCGTTGACCTGCACGCCGAGCCCGACCTGCTGCGGGTTGGATCCACCGTTGGTGCTCGTCGGCGCGGAGGCCCCGTGCATCACCTGCGTGAGCGAGTCCGCGAACGTCATGCTCGCGGCCTTGTAGCCCACGGTGTTCACATTCGCCAGGTCGTTCGCGGTCTCATTGAGCATCGCCTGGTTCGCATCGAGGCCGCTGATTGCGGCATACATTCCAGCCATCATCGTGACTGCCCTTCCTTTCGTGGCCTCCTCGATGAGGTCCGGCCGTAGTTGCTCGGAGCCGCTCGCCTCATGCGATGACGGCACTGTCGATGTTGGTGAACACGTTGTCCTTCATGTGTTCGGATCCCACGGCCGTGATGACCGTGCGGTTGCTGACGGACACCACGAACGCGGTGCCGTCGACAAGGACGAGGGAGTCGCGCGAGCCCTTGCTCGCGGCGCGCTGCACCCCCTGTGAAAGTCTTCCGAGCGTGCTCGCGTCGAGCGCGATGCCGCGCCGTTCCACGCGGGCGAGCGCGTGCTTCGAGAACTGCAGCTGCTGGGACTGGTCAGCCTGCGACAGCGCGTCGGCGAAGGACGGCGCGGACTGCCCGGCAGCGGCCTTGCGCGCGTCGGCGGGCTTGCCGGTCGCGCCTGCCCCGCCGGCCGGCGTAACCGGCGCGCCGAGACCTCCGGGCGGTACGAGCGCTGGGTTGGAGATCGGGCTCAATGGACTTCCGTGATGCTCGAGAGGGTTACGCCGGGGACGCCTTCGACGGTCACCGTCGTACCGGAGGCGTCGGACTGCACGCTCTGCACGGTCCCGGTCGCCGCGGCGCCGGAGGCGTTGTCGTAGGAGACGGTGCGCCCGATCAGCTGCACCGCGCCGGACAGCTCCGTGGCATTTGCCAGGTTGGTCGTCTGCTCGGTCTGCGTCAGCTGCGCGAGCTCGTTGACGAATTCGTTGCTGTTGCCCGGTTCCAGCGGGTTCTGCGCCTGCAGCTGGGCGACCATCAGTTTCAGGAAGGCGTTCTGGCCAAGGATGCTGCTGGGGTTTTCGGGCGTCGCAGCGGCGCCCGACGCGGCCGGCTTGGCGGCGGCTGCTGCGCTTGCGATTGGGCTGGAGGTCATGGCGGTCAGGTCCTTTCGTGTGGTTCAGGCGAGCACGTCGACGAGCTCGCCGCCGGCGATCGCCGCCGGCGCGGCGGCGCCTGCGAGCTCCCCAACGGGCGTGATGCTGTCGCCGTCTTCGGACGATGTCGGCGCGGCGGACGCGCTCGCGGAGCCGTTGCCAGCGCTGAAGCGCTCTTCGCGTTCGCGAGCTTCGGACTGGCCGAAGGTGCCGATGTCCAGCCGCAGCAGCGGCAGGCCGAGCGAGCTCAGCGACTGGCGTAGTTCGGAGCGCCCGTCCGCGAGCGCCTGCGCAGCGGCCGGCGTGTCGGCGCTGACGCGGGCCAGCAGGCCCTCGCTGGTCTGGCTGAGGTGGATGCTGATCTGGCCGAGCTCTTCCGGCTGCAGCGCGATCCGCGCCTGCGTCGCCCCCTGGCGAGCGGCGATCTCAATCGTGGCGCGGATCGAGTCGATCATTTCCTGCATGCCGACGCCCGACATCGACAGCGGGATCGCGCCGGTCCCGGCGGCAGCACTCAACGCCGGCTGCGTGGCCGCGGCCGCGGCGGGCAGCGTGCTCGCTTCCGCACCAAGGGACGCCGCGCTCGCCAGCCCCGGCGCTACGGGCTGCGCGGCCGCAGCCGTTGCGGATGCACGCGGCGCGCTCGTCGCGGTCGCCGGTTGAGCGCTCGCGGGCAGGCTGCCAGAACCGGCGCCGCCGCTGCCGTCGCCGGCGTGGCTGCCCGCTTGGCCCTGACCGCTCGACGAGGTGCCCGAGGGATTCGCGACGCCGGCGCCGGCTGCCGGCGCGGCTCCGACGCGGGCCCCCGGCTGTGTGCCGGCCACCGGCACCGACGGGACCGCAGACCCGGCTGGCGCCGTGGCGGGCGCCTGAGCGGACGGCTGGGTGGAGCCCGTGGCCACTGCAGCGGCGGCGGCAGCTTCCGAGGCGTTGGCATCACCCGCGCCGGCGCCTTCGCTCGCGCTCCCTGGCGCGGCGGCAGACGTACCTGGGGCGTCGGCAGCGGCCGAGGCTCCGGCACGAGCGGGCGCAGCGGATGCCCCCTGCGCGGCAAGCGCAGCGGCAGATGAGGACGCGGCGCCGGCAAGGCCTTGACCGAGCGGACCGGCAGCGGCGCCGCCGCCGGTGCCCGTCTGCGAGGCGCCCGCTTCTTCGCCGGCGGAGCTGGCGGCGGTGGGCGAGGCCGTGCTGCCGGGCGCGCCCAGCGCGGTGGCGACGCCCCCGGCCACCGTCGCGCCGGCTGCGGCGGCGGACGCCGCTGCATCGCCCTGGGCGGACGCGCCAGCGGCGGGACCCGCCTGTCCGCCCGTCGATTCGCCTTCCGCTGCGCCCGCCGTGCCTGTCGCCGCTGCAGCCGATCCGGCCGCGGTGCTCGTCGCCGCGTGGCCGGCCGTCGCCGAGGCGGACGTCGCGGGCGCGGAGGGACTGGCGGCGCCTTCCGCGGCCGTCGTCGCACCGGCGGCTGCTTGAGCGTGCTCGTCGCGGTGCGCGATGGGCGTTTCCCTGCCGCTCGCTTCGCCGTTTCTCTGCTGATGGCCTTCCGCGTGTGCGGTCCGGGCCGACTGTTCGGCGAGCGCGCTCCGAAAGAGCGCCCCGCCCGGAGGTCCGGGCGGCCCGGGTGGGCCCGGTGACACGCCCGATGTCGGTGCGACGCTCGACGGCGGCAGCGCGAGCAGTGGGGGCGCGACGCTCATGCGAGGCTCCCGGCGAGCGCCGTGCTCGGGTGCGACTGCCGGTAGGTTTCGGCGTTGTCGAGCACTTTGGAGACGTAGCTTTCGGTTTCGGCGTACGGCGGGATCCCGCCGTACTGCTCGACGGCTCCCGGCCCGGCGTTGTAGGCAGCGAGGGCGTCCTGCGTGTTGCCGCCGAACTTGGTCATCAGCTGGCCCAGGTAGCGTGCGCCGCCTTCGATCGATTCGGCCGCGTTCAGCGGATTGGCGACGCCGAGCGATGAGGCGGTTCCGGGCATCAGCTGCGTCAGGCCCGCCGCGCCGGCGCTGCTCGTGGCGCTCGGATCGAAGCCGGACTCCTGTTCGATCAGGCCGTGTAGCACCGCCGGGTCCAGGCCGTTGCGGGCGGCCGCCTGTTCGATCAGCGCTTCGTAGCCGCCCGAGCCACCGCTCGCGGCAACGCCCGGTTCAGCGAGGCCTGTGGCCCCCACCACGCCGGCGGCGCTGTAGGCGTCGGCGGTCGTAGCCGCCTGCAGCGCAGAGGCGAAGTCGGTGCTCGAGCCCTGGGTGCTGGCGGAGGTCGCGGTCGTGCTCGTGGGCAGAGCGCCGGAGGCCACCTGGCGCGCGGATTCGATCAACGCCTGCAGCTGCTGCACGCGTTGCACGATCGCCAGCTCGCCGGCGGGCACGCCGGCGGTGGCTCCGCTCACGGCCTGTGCGCTCACGCCGTGCTCCTGTGCAAGCGGTTCGATGCGATCTCGTCGAGCACGCCCAGCTCGCGGCGGGCCGCCTCGAGGTCGTGCTCGCCGCGGCGGCGCTCGCGCAGGCGGTTGAGCGCCTCGTGCTCGCTGGCCGCCGTCGCCAGCTCGGCGTCGCGCTCTGCGACCTCCGCCTCGCGCTGTTCGAGCTCGCGGGCGCGCAGCCGGCGCTGCGCCTCAACGCGCTCGAGGAAGACCTGGCGGTCGAGCAGGTCGGTGGCCTTGACCGCCTCGGGCTCGGCGGCGACCGTTCGCTGCTGCTCGCGTGCGTGCTCGAGGTGCGCGTCAGCCGTGCGCAGCTCGGCGACGCTGCTCGAGCGCCGCGAGATCGCGTTCGCGAGCTCGCGCTGGGCGAGTTTCTCCTTGCGCTCACGTACCGCGCGCACGCGCTCGAGACGGAAGCGAAACCCAGAGGCGGTCACGGCCTGGTTATCGGACGGGACCTGCGGTTCTTGAGCGAGCAGCGCGGCCATCTCAGATGCTCAATCCAAGCGCGGGGATCGCCGGCCCCGCGGATGCGTCGAACGCGGCGCCTTCGATCGTGGCGCCGGGGATCACCTCTTCTGCGTCCGGGATCTCGCCGCTGCGCAGCTCGAGCTCGCTTGCGAGCGACGCTCCGAGCTCGAGCAGGCGCTGGTCGGTCTGCTGCGGATCGCTGTGCTCGTGCACCGGCTGGCGCAGGAAGCGCTCGATCCGAGCGCGATGCGACAGCGCGGTGTCCAGCGCCGGTTCGCTGCCGGGCTGGTAGGCGCCGATCGCGACCAGGTCTTCCTTCTCGCGCAGCACCGCGAGCGCCGCGCGCAGCTGCTGGCCGGCGCGCTCGAGCTCCGGGGGGACGATCTCGCCGATCAGGCGCGAGACGCTCTGCAGGACGTCGATCGCGGGGTAGTGCCCGGCGTGGGCGAGCGAGCGGCTGAGCACGACGTGCCCGTCGAGGATCGCGCGCACGGCGTCGGCGATCGGCTCGTTCATGTCGTCGCCGTCGACCAGAATCGTGTACAGCGCGGTGATCGAGCCGCTGGTGCTGGTCCCCGCGCGCTCGAGCAGGCGCGGCAGCAGCGCGAACACGCTCGGCGTGTAGCCGCGCGTGGCGGGCGGCTCGCCGATCGCCAGGCCGACCTCGCGCTGGGCCATCGCAAAGCGCGTGACGGAGTCCATCATCAGCATCACGTCGTGGCCCTGGTCGCGGAAGTACTCGGCGATCGTGGTGGCGGTGAAGGCGGCCTTGATGCGCACGAGCGCGGGCTGATCGGAGGTCGCGACGACGACGACCGAGCGCTCGAGCGCGTCGCCGAGGTCGCGCTCGATGAACTCGCGCACCTCGCGCCCGCGCTCGCCGACGAGCGCGATCACGTTGATCGAGGCGCTGCTCGAGCGCGCGATCATGCCCAGCAGCGAGGACTTGCCGACGCCCGAGCCGGCGAAGATGCCCAGGCGCTGGCCGCGCCCGCACGGCACGAGGCCGTCGAGCGCCCGCACCCCCAGCCCGACGCGCTCGCGGATGCGCGGCCGCGACAGCGCGCTCGGGGGTGTGGCGATCGTCGAGCGTGCGAGCACCGGACCGGCGCCCGGACGGGTGGGGTCGGACATGTCGGCTGCGGGCTGCCCGTCCTCGGGCATGCCCAGCCCGTCGACGACCCGCCCCAGCAGGCTCTCGCCGACGGCAATGCGGAACGGCGCGCCGCTGGCCAGCACCCGCGTGCCGGGGCCGATGCCGTGCAGCTCGCCGAGCGGCATCAGCAGCGTACGCCCGTCGCGGAAGCCGACGACCTCGGCGGCGACGGCGTCGCGGTTGCGATCGGTGCCCACGAGGCACACCTCCCCGACCTCGGCCTGCAGGCCGGTGGCCTCGATGATCAGCCCGATCAGGTTGCTGACGAAGCCGTGGCGCCTGGCCAGGTCGGCCTCGCGGATCGCCTCGGCGGCTTTGCCCAGCAACGTTCCGGGTGGACGAGCCTCGCTCATCCGCGCGTCGCTCACGCCGCCCGCTCGCTCGTCTCGAGCGTCGTGTTCACGACCTCGCGCGCCCGCTCCAGCTGAGTCTGCACGCTCGCGTCGACCTCGCCCTCGGCCGTGCGCACGATCGCGCTGCCGACCCCCACGCGCTCGTCGGACTGCAGATCGCACAGCTCGACGCCGCTGCCCTGCGCGGTCAGCTCGCCGATCGCAGCCCGCACGACGTCCAGATCCGCGGGGTTGACGAGCACGGTGATCCGGCGGCGATCGCTGATGCGGCGCAGCGCGCCCTGCACGATCTCGACGACCAACTCCGGGCGTGCCTGGAACGCGCCCGCGAGGATCTTGCCGGCGAGCGTCAGGGCCAGCTCGATCGCGTCCGCCTCGACCGCCTCGGCGACCTCGGTGCGCAGGGCCTCGACGCCCTGGACGGCCTCGCCCAGCGCCGACGCCGCGCCGGAGATCTGGGCCGCGCCCTCTTCGTGCCCGGCTGCGCGACCCGCTTCGTAGCCTTCGGCGCGAGCGAGCTCGTGGATGCGCTCGGCCTCGGCGCGGGCCTGTGCGAGCAGCCGTGCGGCGGCGTCGCGTGGCTGGGGCTCGGAGGGCTCGAGCTGCTCGAAGTCGTAGCTGACGACCGCGTCAGACAACCGCGTCGCTCTCGTCTTCGCTGTCGCCCGCGATCACGATCGTGCCGGCCTCCTCGAGCTGGCGCACGACCGCGACGATGCGGCTCTGGGCGGCATCGATGTCGCGCTTGCGCTGAGGCGGCTGGATCTCCATCTCTTCCTTGATCATCTCGGCGCCGCGCTCGGACATGTTCGTGAGGATCAGCTCCTTGACGTTCTCGGGCGCGCCGCGGAGCGCGAGCACGAGATCCTTCTGATCGGCCTCGCGCAGGACCTGCTGGATGGCGCGCTCTTCGAGCTTGGCGAGGTCCTCGAACACGAACAGCATGCCGCGCACCTCCTCGGCGAGCTCCTTGTCGGTGTCGGCGAGGTTCTCGAGCACAGCGCGCTCGATCGTGCGATCGGAGTGGTTGAGGATCTCGGCGAGCGTCTTGGTGCCGCCGGCGGCCGAGTACTCGCGCTCGACCACGGCGGTCAGCTTGTGGCGTATCACCTCCTCCACCTGCTGGACGACCTCCGCGCTGGTCTCGCCCATGCGGGCGATGCGCAGCGCGATGTCCGGCTGGCGCTCGTCGGGCAGCCGTGCGAGCACGCCGGCCGCGAGCGAGGTCGGCACGCTGGCGAGGATCAACGCGATCGTCTGCGGCGACTCGCTGCGCAGCAGCGCAGCGATGCGCTCGGCTGGAACTCGCTGCAGGAACTCGAACGGCGGCGCCTCGCTACGCGCCGAGATGCGATCGAGCAGCAGCGCGGCACGCTCGGGTCCGAGGGCGCGCTCGATCACGCCGCGAGCGAAATCCATGCCGCCGGCGACGCCCGCGTCGCCCTGAGTCAGCGCGGCCAGCTCGCCAAAGATCGAGTCGGTCGTCTCGGCCCCGATCGAGCTCAGACCGGCCATCTCCATCGAGAGGCTCTCGATCTCTTCGTCGCCCAGCCGCGCCAGCAGGTTTGCCGCGCGATCGGCGCCGAGCGCCGTCATCAGCACGGCCGCCTTGCGAGCGCCGGACAGATCGTCGAGCTTCGCGGGCAAGGTCTCGCCCGGCGCGGCCGGCAGCGCCGGGAGGGTGTCCGCGTCTCCAGCCACCCCTACTAGCCCTCCTGCATCCAGCTACGGAGCTGCTGGGCGACGCGGTCGGGGTTGCTGTCGACGAGCTGCTCGACCTGTTTGCGAATGTTCTCGCTGCCGTCGGACGACTGGCCGCCGGCGCCGTTGCCCGACGCGACCCCGGCCAGCACCGGAGCGGGCCGCGGCGAGGTCTCGCGTTCGAGCTCGGAGAGCCGCATCGGCGCCTCGAGCTCGCGCAGCCACGTGGGCTCGTCGATCGTCTCCTTTTCGCGCTTGCGCAGCGAGCGGGTCGTGAAGAACAGGAAGATCATCGCGCCGAGGCCCAGCAGCACGTACTTGGCGTCGGCGAGCGGGCTGGCGGCGGGCGCGGTGGTGCTCGTCTTGGCGAACGCGACCTGCCCGATCGAGATCGTGTCCCCGCGCTTGGTCTGGATGCCGGCGGCGTTGGTGATCGCTTCGCGGATCGCCGGCAGCGCCGACGCCGGCACGGATTTGTCGAGCAGCACCGACACGTGCTGGCTTTCGACGGTGCCGGGGGCGATCGTCGAGTGGGTGACGATCTTCGAGACGCCCAGGGTGGAGGTGGTGGTTTCGTGCTTGAAGTTGGACTTGCCGCTGCTCCCCGTCGCCGCGGTCGTCAGGTTCGCCGTACCCGTCACGCCGCCGGCGCCGCTGCCGGTGCCGGTGAGCGTTTCGGTGCTCTTGCTCTGCTGGGTGGGCGTGCCGGTCTTGGCGTATTCGAGCGATTCCTTGCTCGTCTGGTTGACGTTCATGTTGGCGTACACGAGCACCTGCGCCTTGCCCGCCCCGAGCGTCTGCGCGAGCATCGCATCGAGGCTCGCCGCCATGCTCTGGTCGTAGCGCTGCTGGGCTTCCTGCACTTCGTTGCCCGAGCCGGCCGCGCCGCCCGCGGCTGCGGGCCACAGCAGTTCGCCGGAGGCTCCGGTGATCGTGACTTTGCTGAGCTGCAGGCCGGGGACGCTCGAGGCGACCAGCTGCGCGATCCCGCGCACCGAGGACTGGCCGAGCGAGCTCGTCCCCGACAGCAGCACCGCGGCGGAGGAGGCGCTCTGGTTTTCGCCGAAGATCTGGTTCTGGGAGCTCGGCAGCACCAGCGTCACCTGCGCGCCGGAGACGCCCTGCACGCTGTCGATCGTTTCATCGAGCTGCCCCTGCAGGGCGCGCTGGTAGGTGACCTGCTGCTGGAAGTTGCTTTCACCGAGGTTCTGGTGTTCGAACAGCTGCGTGAAGCCCGGCTGGGTGTCACCGAGCAGGTTTGCGCCCGCGAGCGCGACACGCGCCTTGGAGGCCTGGTTGGACTGCACGGCGATCGCGGTGCCGTTGTCCTGGAGTTCGTAGCTGATCCCCTGGCCACTGAGCGTGCTCGTCATCTTGCTCGTCTGGGACGGCTGCACGCCGCTGACGACGGTCGTGTAGCTCGGCTGCGAGACGGTGTGCACGAACAGGTAGATGAACAGGATCGCCGCGACGGCGCCACCGCCGGCGATCAGCCATCCGCGGGGCGTGAGTCTGGAGGCGAGCTGGGCGGCAGGGGGCATTGATCAGACCTGTGTTTGGAAGATGCTCTGGACGGCTTCGGTGGCCTTGGTGCGAATCTGGCCGGCGAGTTCCATCGCCAGCTGCGCGTCCTCGACCGTCACCACGGCGCTCTCGGGATCGGCGACGTTGCCGGTGGCGAGTGCCTGCGAGGCGCTGGAGGCGCTGTTCTGGGTCTGCTCGAGCGAGGAGATCGCTTCGGTGAGCTGGCCGCCGAAGCCCCCCGCTTCGCCGCCCGCGCCGGCGCCGCCCGTCGACTGGCCGCCCGCCAGGCCTCCGGCCTGCCCGATCGACAGTCCGCCGCTCAGCCCGCCAACCGGTGGCACGATCACTTGAGCAGCCCGAGCGTCGAGGTGAACATCGCCTTGGACGTCTGCATCGCGGTGACGTCGGACTGGTAGGACTGCGACTCGGAGATCAGGTCGGTCATTTCGGTGACCGTGCTGACGTTCGGCAGCTTCACGTAGCCCTTGGCGTTCGCTTCGGGGTTGCCGGGGTCGTAGACCTGCTGGTCGGGCGTCGTGTCGCTGACGATGCCGGCGACCTCGACACCGCCTGGCGGCGCGCCGCCGCGCTGTTCGAGCGCGCTGCTGAGCGCGCCGCCGAAGCCGCTCGCGCCGACCTGCGCCAGCACGACGTCCTGGCGTTGATAGGGCTGCCCGTTGGCGGCTTTCGTGGTGTCGGCGTTGGCCAGGTTCTCAGCCGTGACATCCATGCGGATGCGCTCGGCCGTGAGGCCGCTGCCGGCGATGCCGATCGCGTCGAAGAGCCCCATCAGGAGACCGGCGCGCCCATCGCCGAGCGCATGATGTTGTTGCGAGCGCCGATCACCTGCGTGAGCGCTTGGTAGTCGAGGCCGTTTTCGGCGAGCTTCGCGGATTCCTGATCGACGCTGACGCCGGTGCCGTTCGGCCCCGCTTCCGCGGGCTTGGTTTCGGTCTGGAACTGCACTTCGGGCGGCGCTTGGCCACCGTTGATGGCGCCCTGCAGGGCGGCCTCGAAGTTGACTTCCTGGGGCTGGTAGCCAGGCGTGTCGGCGTTGGCGATGTTGTTCGTCAGCGCCGTCTCACGCTGCCAGGAGCCGCGCATGGCAGCCTCCAGCAGCTGCTGGGTCGAATCGACGAGAGCCATTTGAAGGGGTGTCCTTTCCGCCCTCCCTGGGCTGAAACCGACGCTCTCCCTGAGGTCGCTGACTACTTGGCCATCGAGGGGCCGCCCTCTTGATCGGCCGATGCGCGCGGATCTTTAGTCAGCGCCGGTCGAAATACGCGAGCCTCATGCCAGTGCTCTGCTGATCGCGTCGAGTACGCGGTCGGGCTGGAATGGCTTGACGACGAAGTCCTTGGCGCCGGCGCGGATCGCCTCGAGTACCTTGTCTTCGGCGCCGAGCGCGGAGCACATGATCACCTTGGCGCCGGGGTCGGCTGAGAGGATCTCGCGTAGCGCGTGGAGTCCGTCGGCCTCGGGCATGGTGATGTCGAGCGTGGTGAG
>JBEKWH010000036.1:0-36676 GCA_049513255.1 Solirubrobacteraceae bacterium | reverse complement strand
CATATAATGCCACACCCATCGGACAGCAAAACCCAATATTAGTGTCTACGCCCAACCACCAAAAGAAGGCCCGATTCCCCGCAAACACGGGCGATCGGGCCTCAGAACCTCAAAAACTTCCGCCTAAAGACACCCCCAAAGCCTCACGCCAAGGAACTGCCGCTAACGCAATAGGTCGCGGTCTGAGTGCCAGCTCGTGGTGTTACTGGGGGCGCTCAAACCGGCACAATCTCGCGGAACATCTTGACGACCCGCGGCCGGCGCGGCTCAGCATTAACCTGAACGTAGTAGGTGTGGCCGGCGCTCAGATGGATTCCGGGCTCTGAGTAGATGACGTCTATGCAGCCGCGGAACTCGCTGCGGGCCGACATGACCTCGTACTTGTACTTGTTCATCCGCTGGGTACGAAGGAACTCGTCCGTGACGATGCGGATGGTCATGCGCTGCCCGCGCATCGCAACCGAGCCGGGTTCAACAGAACGGTCCGACTTCTTACGCCGCACCTTGACGATCGAGAGACGTTGCCCACTCCGCTGAGCGGCTGATTCCTTCGCGAGCTTGTCCGCTGTCTTGTTGTGCGCGCTTTTACGATGTCCCTTCACCCAGCGAATCTCGACGCGTTTGCCCGCGCGGAAGATGAGTTTGATTAGCTCCTCCCATTGCTGGGCGTTTGCGACCGGATTGCCGTCGCGCTTCATCCACTTGTTGCTTTGCCATTCGTATAGCGCGTGGCTGTAGTTCTCGACCACGTACTTCGAGTCGGTGCGAATCACGATGCGCCGGAATGGCGCTGGATCGATGAATGGTCGACGCTTCGTGATCGCGCGAAGCGCCTCGATACACGCCTCCAGCTCCGCCTGATTGTTCGTGGCCCCGTCGTAGCCAGGGAGCGGATACTCGTCGGTTCGCTCGTTGCCCTCGTCATCCACGGTGACGAATAGGATTCCGATGCCGCCACGCCGAGGACTGGCGTACGAGGAGCCGTCCGTGTAGATGTTGAGATCGTTCTCGTCCAGGTACTCCACACCTCTCGTATAGCGGACTGGGCGAGCAAGCGGGTCAAGACGACCCTCATCACCGCAGGGGTTCAGGTATACGGAACGAGTCCCGATAAGGGCCGTATGCGTCGTCGTTTGCGAACGAACCGTGGCATCGCTGCGGCCGTAATCACGGCCCTCGTTGTGATCGTCGGCACGGCCGGGAGCCATGAACCCGGTGGCGCCTTGCTCGCGCTCGTCATCTTCTCGCCGGTCGGCTGGTGGTTCTGGTGGGTGGTGCTCAGCGTGCTCCACGTGGTTCGCGTCGACCTCGTCCGGGGTCGCCCTCCAGCCGTGCGGGTGGGACGCCAGTGGCAGTCCAACGGGTCCACGCGCCAGCAACTCCGCCAGGACGGCAACGCGCGCGTGTTCGCCGATCGCGGCGGCATCCTGCTCCGCAGGCGCCACTGGTTCGTGGGCTCGGGCACGCCGCCGTTCGCGATACCCGAGGCCCGATGGAGCGAGGTCGCCGCCGCTCAGCGTGACGCGCCGCAGTACCTCGCCACGTGGCGCGACCGCGACTTCTGGTGGTATGGCGACGCCTTCTATTGGTCCACGGCGGGCGCATACGAGGGCGAGGACGTGAGGGCTGTGCTGTTCAAGCGCCAGCGCCAGAACGAACGCGAGCTGGAGCACGCGCACGCCGTTCTGGCCGCGTCAACCTCGCCGGCGGCGCGGAAGCGCGAACCGATCCCGAAGGACGTGCGCCTCGCAGTGTGGGAGCGCGACGAGGGGAAATGCGTGGAGTGCGGCAGCGACTTCGAAATCCAGTTCGACCACATCATCCCGTTCAGCATGGGCGGCGCGTCCACCGTGGAGAACATGCAACTCTTGTGTGCGCGCTGCAACCAGGTGAAGGGAGGCCGTCTCTAGTCCGTGCTTGCCCACGTCCGTCACGCGCGCGTGACGGCATGCAGAGGGTGGGCCAGCGGGCCTGCCCGCCCTCCTCAAGCGGGTCCGAGACGGTGCATGTCCGTCCGCCGCCGCCGCAATCATAAAACTGGGTCAATAGGCGACCCGAAGGGGGTTGGGCTAGTCGGGCTCGCAGTCGTCGCCCCCGGAGCTGGAGGACAGACGCATGGCAGCGAAAGGCAAAACGCCCGGCAAACGCGGTCGTTCCGCGATCACCGGGCGCTTCGTGAAGCAGTCAACCGTGAAATCGAAACCGCGCACGACAGTCAACGAAGCGACGAAACGCGGGAAACGCAAATAAGCGATCTGTTCGATCGTGAAGGGGAGACGCCGCTGGATTGCCCTCCGGCGGCGTCTTCTTTTGCCAAGCTCCCTGATCTTATTCGTTTGCTCCGGACGGAACCCTTGTAGCGGCCCTTACATGGCGGCTTCGGCGGGGCCAGCAAGGGTGTCCAGCCGAGCCGCGCTCAACGCTTTAGCGCCTCGCGTCGCGCCGCTTCCCAGCTTCCGCAGTGGTACCGGATCGTGCGCATTACAGGCGCGAGTTCCTGCGTAGCTGCCCAATCGGTGTATCCGGCCGCAGTTGAGCGCTCGCCCGTGCCGAGCTGGCCGATGTACTTCGCGACCCACTCCACGCAGTCCTCACGCGTCCACTTGTTGCGGCGCTGCTCCTCTGGCCGTACGGTGTCGCCCACGTCGTACGAGTAGTCCGTCGCCTTCTGCCCGCGCGCGGCTCGCGCCACGCGGCGCGCCTCCGGTAGACCCTGAGCCTGTCGCTGACGCCTCCACTCGGCGCGCGCCGTCTTGAAGGGGCTGCGCGTGTGCGCCGCCGGGAACGGGACGGCGTTCGCGCGCGCGAATTGTTGCAACACGGTATTGGACGGCTCCAGGCCGTGCGCGTCGTAGAAGCGGTCGATGAGCTCAACGAGCGTTGGCGCTTTGCCCCGCGTCGTCGGCCCAGGCGTCCACGTCGTGCGCAAACCCGCAAGGCCCAGGGCGGCCTCCCACGACCCGACGTAGAGAACGATCTGATTGTCCGTCGGAAGGAGGAGCCCCTTGCGGACGGAGCGACGGCGATTCTCCTCGAGAATCCGGCTGCGCTCGGTGCGGTACTCCCCGCGCGAGAGCGTGTCCGTGCGTAGCCGCGTCGCGGCGATTTGCAGCACGGCGGCGACGTGCTCGTCGCTCAGCCAGTCCTGCTCAGGCTCTCTCGTCTTCGTCGCGAGGAGCTTGTTTTGTTCCCCGTCGGGCGCGTGCGCAACAGCCAGCACCTCCCGCCAAGGGAGCCGGAGCTGTTCCGTGATCCGTCTCGCTGGTGGCAACGCGGCGTGTTCGGAGCTGCGTTCGCGCTCGGCGTCAAACGCGCGCTGCGTCGCCGCTTCCGGATCGGCGGGACTGGCGAGCGCCGCGACCTCGCGGACGCCGTCGAGCAGTACGAGCGGGTCCTGCGCCACGCCCCGCACTTCGGCGTGTCCTCGCCGACCCCTGCGAAGTGCTGAGTGCGTCGCCGGTGCTAGTCCTGCTACTGGCTCCGCGCGTCTACCACTGCCTCGTCGCGATGTCGCCCATGACGGTGCGTCCGCGAACCGCCATCGGCATCGCCATCGGTGCGGGCGGGATCGCTTCCGCGACCTGGCGAAGGATCGCTGCGACCTCGGGCGGCGAGAGACGAACGATGTTCTCGTTGTTCTCCTCCTTCACGAACGGTTCAACCTCGTTGAGGACCGGATCATTCGGCGCCTGCTGCTTCGCCTGCTCTATTAGCGCGTTCGCGACCTTGCCAACCTCCCAGGCAACCTGCCTCTCCTTGATTTTTTCTACGTCATCGGCGAGCTTGCCGATGCGCTTCGCGAGCGGGCTAATCAAGAGTCGTCCTTTCTCGTAGGGGCTTCCTCGCTCATGGTAGGTAGTTGCGCCGGCGCCACCGGCTGAATCATGCGGGATCGGGGGCGCTTGCGCTCGCAGTGCCCAATGCCCGTGACCTCGTAGACGCCGGCCACGAACACGGAGTTGGTGCGCCAGCCGTTGGAGGCCACGTCTTCGTACTCAATGCGCAGCGAAAAGTTCGGCGTGCCGGTCCAGTTGTGGACCTGGATCAGCAGCGGCGTGTCGCTTTGCGGGCCAATCCCGGCGGCGCGCGCCGAGAACAGCGGCCCACTTGACCCGGCGGAGGGTCCGCCCGAGTCATCGAGCAGCCTCGCCCACGCCTCAACGTTCAGCGCTGGGCCAGGGCCGACGTTCTCAACGTGAACCAGCAGCTTCCCATCCCGGAGAACCTGCGGCCGCTTTTCGTATTTGCCGTCGGCGCCGAGGTCCACGAACGTTTTCGCGAGGACCGGCACGACGACCGGGCGGTGTGCTTCTTCCACCTCGCTCCGTGAGAGCTTGATCTCCTCTTGCCCCTGATTGAGCGCTTTCCCGGTGAGCCTAACCATCCACGTAGTCGCACCGGCGAGGAGGAGCGTAACCACGGCCAAGCCGGCCGTCGCGTACGCGGTCAGTTCAAGAGCGCCTGTAGTAGTCAGTGCCAGCATCGCCGCGCACTCTACGCCGCGGGTCGTGGGACGCTCCGCACTCGACGCTCGTTGCCGACTCGCAAGCAACTCCACGGCCGTGCCGGACGGGTAGTAGCTCCAGTGCCCGTTGCCTCGCCTCCTAGCCTACGGAGCGGCTTCGGGCACGGCGTTATTCGTCCGGTTCGGCGGAGGCTGGGTGGCGGCGCTTGCCCGACGGCGGGTCGTCAGTCGCCGCCACGAGCGGGGAACAGCCAGGAGCAGACGCGCCACCACAGGCCCCCAGTGAGCGTCAGCGTCAACCTCGCCTCCAACTCGCGCGAGTCCGGGGACGATGACCGGCGCGCCGACCACCGCATCGTCACGGGGCGCCTCATAGCCTCGTCGGGGCCGTCGCCCTCGGGTCCGCGGTGACAGTCATTCATTGCCGGCGTCGTCCGGTCTTCCCGACCCGTCGGCGGTGTGGTCCCACAAGCGGTAGTTACGCCGCCCGCGGTGCTCGTCGCTCGGCGCGTCCGCGGCGTTGTCGCCCGGCTCCGCCCACTCGCGCAGGCAATGCGTGGCCGAGCCAACGCGCTTGCACGCCCGCTCAAGCGTCCCCGCGAGCGCATACCAAGCATCCGAGGTCGCGTCCTCGTCGGCGAGCAGCGCCGCCGCGTTGTCCAGCGCGGAGCGCACGTCCCCGTGGAAGCCGCTGATGCGCTCCGTCGCGGCGGCGCGGGCCTCGCGCCAGTATCGGTGTTGCGGGGACTCCGGCAACGAGACGGGCTCGGCGTCCCTGAGCTTGCGCTTGCCCTTGTGGGTGAGCGTGAGCAGTCCGTAGCCGCGGCGCCGGAACTCCTCCACGAGCCCTGCGGCCACCAGCTCGGCCAGTCGTGGCCGCAGGCGGCGGCTCGTCACGGCGCCCTTGCGCAGCCCCAGGTGTTCAACGAGCGTGACGTAGAGGACGCCCGGCCTGTCGTCGCCCTTGTGCAGCTCGGCGCGGCCGAGCGCGGCGAGGATCACGTCGTCAGCCAGCGGCATCGCCGGGTCAAGGATTTCCCCGCGGCTCACGAACTCGGAGGACTTCACGCCGAGGGTGCGGGCGAGGCGCATGATGAGTACGAAGTCGGGTTCGCGTCGGCCGTCCTCGACGGCGGCGAGGCGCGTCGCGCTGACGCCGCGCGTCGCAGCGGCCGCGTCGGTGACGCTGATGCCGCGCTCCTCGCGCATCGCCCTCATCGCCGCGGAGAACGCGGCGACGCTCGGACCCGGCAACGACTCCTCGGCTCTCGGCTTGCGCGGCATTGCGCGTCGAACCTACGCATGCCTGTGTGAACAGTCGAAAAGATTTCGAAATCGAGGCTACGACTGCGTTTTCAGCAACTCGTCGGCGCGCGCGACGAGCGCGCCCGGCGCCAGTTTGAGCGCACGCGCGAGCCGAACCAGACTGTCGTAGCTCGGGTTGCGCACGCCGCGCTCCAGCCCGCCGAGGTAGGTGACGTGCATGGGCACGGCGTCCGCCAACGCCTCCTGCGAGAGCCCGCGCTCCACCCTCGCCAAGCGGATCGCTTCGCCGAGCGCGGCGTGCTCGGCGGAGCGGGGCGTGGACTGGCGGCGGGGCGGCACGCGCCGCAGCCTCGCCTACAACGTTCGACGATGTTAGAGACTATCAGTCCTAACGCGCGGTACAACCAGCCGATCCCTGAACCCCAAGGCAAGGAGGCAACAGCGATGGGCAAGGCCAAACGGTGCAGATCAGTCGTGTTGAGCGCGAGCGTCGCCGCACTCGGCGCAACCGGGGCGTGCCCCGCGGCGGGCGCCACCCCGGAGCACGAGCCTGCGGCGAGCAAGCCCGCGGCGGTCCACCGCCGCCACCACCAGCACCAACACCAGCAGCGGCCGAGCCGCGTCCCGGTGGGAACGCTGGGCGCCGGCTACGTGTACGAGGTCTACGCCGAAGGCCAAATCAGCACGCAGCACCCGAACGCGTCATGCGCGGGTTCGGCGATCAAGCTCGCGCGCCTCACGTTGTTCGGGGAAGACGCGAACACGGGCGCTCTGTGGGGGCGGAACCCGGGCCAGTGGGAAAAGCCGTACACGGTCATGACCGGGCCGGCGACGACGTTCACGCTGTGGTGGACGACGGAAGCGGAAAACCGCGAAGCGGAGGAAAACGGCGGGAAAATCGCGCACTCCGCGAACCTCACCGGCACCGCGCCCGCGAGTGCCGTCTGCGCCGCGACGACGCCGAACGCGGCGCTCGGCAGCGTTGGCAGGGCAATGGTCACGTGGCGCCTCCCCGCGCCCGTGCGCAGCGTCGCCGAACTCGTCGCGCAGCCACCCACGAACATTCATCCGAGCGAATACATGCTCGCGTTCGAAATCCTCCCCAGCGGGGTCGTGCCGCCGTTCAGCGCCAGCAAAAGCCAGTGACCGCCGGGCGGGTGACGCTGACCGGGCGGGCGCGCCGTTAGCCGTGGAAGCGCTCATGCTCCTCCGGGGCGTGCGCGAGGTCGCGGCGCACGCCAACCCCGATGATCCCACTGCGGCGACGCAGCGCGCCTTTGACGCCGCGGCCGACGCGCTCCGCTCCGCCGATACACACGGCTCGGAGCACGCCGCGCTGCCACCGGCGAGGCGGATCACGGAACGCCTCGGGCTGTCGTGGCGCGACGTGCTCGCCCTCGCCCACGAACCCGAGGCGCGCCAGGCGCAACTCCTCGGCGTGAAGACGCGCGCGCCGTCCGCCGCGGACTGGCTCACCGCGGAGCACGTCGTCGGCGCGCTCCAGCTCGTCGCCGCGAGGCTCGAGAAGGACTCGTTGACGACGGGCGCGTACCGCGCGGAGCGGACACGTCTGCTCGCCGTGGATCGCGCGCGGTGGCTGCACGGCCGCTGGCTGCTCCTCCCCGACGACGAGCAAGTCATTGCCGCGGCCGGATCGTGGGACGCCGCGCTGCGCCTCGCCGAACTCAAGACGACAGCGGAGCACGGCCCAGCACGTCAGCCAGCAGCGCCCACGCTCATTGACTTGCTGGAGCGCTTCCACGACGCGCACGGCTTCCAACCGTCCGCGCGCGAGCTGCGCGCCTTTGCTCGCGGGAACGGCGTGCCGTACCCGTCCGAACGCGCGCAGCGCTTCGGCGCCGCCGTCACGGAGTGGAGGCGCCAACGACGCGAGGCCGGACTGCCGCAGCCGCGCGTCGTCACACGGGCCGGCGGACGCGGCCACAAGGCGCCCGACTACTCAGCCGACATCGGCGCCGGCCGCGTCGGCGAGCAACGGCGGGCGAAGTGGACGCGCGCGAGCTGCGCCGCCGGCGTCGCCCGCTACCTCGCCCAGCTCCCTACCGGCGAGCGCTCCACGGAGCGCGGCTACGCCGACTGGGCCGCAACCCAGCCGCGCGGCGCCGCTCCCGCGATGTCAACGATCCTCGCCCTCGGCGGCTGGGAAGCGGTGCGACGCGAGGCGATCGCCGACGATCCGTTTGTTTGCCGCGCTTCGACCAAGCGGGCTGCTATCAGCTGCCGGACTCCAGCGACGGCGGATCAAACCGTCTCGAAAGCCTCCGGGCTGGCGGGCGCCGTCGGCGGTGGATCGGCGTCAACGTAGGGCGACGCCTTCGTGGGCAACGATCGCAAGATCGTCACAACACGGCTGAGCTAGTCCACGAGTCTTCATACTGGAACAATCCCGTATGCTTCGGCGCCGCGGGATGAGGTCAACGACTCTTGGGGGTACTTCGACGTGTTTGCAACGAGCTGCGGGCGCGAGCCGATCATCCACTTCGCCTGGGGCCTACCATGCTGGCGTCTCGGCGCTGCGATCCTCGCTGTCGTCGCCACACTCGTAGTTGCGCCCTCGGCTTTCGCTGCGGGTGCTCCAGCTGGGAAGGAACCCGTGGGCGCGCCGCTCGCTGGCGTGCCGACGCAGCACCACGCTGGCGCGCGCTCGCTTATCCGCGGCGTCGCGTTGGCGTCGGGCTTCAACAGCTTCGAACTCCCCGCGAATGACGACGGCAGCACCGCAGAAATCAAACTACCGTTCAAGGTCAACTACTTCGGGAAAACGTACGGCGGCGTGTACGTGAACAACAACGGGAACCTCACGTTCGGAGCGTCGCAGTCCCAGTACACACCGCAGCCGCTCGGCAGCATCACGTTGCCGATGATCGCGCCGTTCTGGGCGGACGTGGACACGCGTGTCGGCAACGTCGTGACCTATGGCTCCGGCACCGTGGAAGGCCACAAAGCCTTCGGCGTCAACTGGCCTGGCGTCGGCTGCTACGCAGAGCGCGATGCGACTACGAACACGTTCCAGGTGCTGCTGATCTCGCGCAGCGACATCGGCACGGGCGACTTCGACATTGAGTTCAACTACGGCCCGATCGAATGGGAAAGCGGCCAGGCCAGCGGCGGCAATGAAAGCTGTCTTGAAGGCGTACCTGCACGCGCCGGCTACGCGAGTGGCACCGGGCTCGCGTACGAACTCCCAGGGTCCGGGGTGGCGAACGCTCTGCTCAGCTCGAGCCCCACGACAGGGTTGTCGAACCAGAGCTACGGCAGCACGCAGCCCGGCACGGACGTGTTCACGGTGCGTGGCGGCTCACCGAGTCCCGCGGCGTCAGCGCGCTACGCCGCGCTTGGCGACTCATACTCCGCGGGCGAGGGGGACGGCTCGTACACCTACGGCAGCGGAGGCGCGCACAATCACTGCGACCGCTCGCCCTACGCTTACGGGCCGCTGCTCGCGGATGGTGTGCTGTCCACGCCGATCGCGTTCGTCGCCTGTTCCGGCGCGATCACCGACGACTTCGTGGCGCCCAACCACGAGGGCAACAAGAACGAAGTGAGCAAGAAGCTGGAACCAGCCCAGTTGGAAGTGCTGGGGCCGGAGACGGAAACGGTCACGTGGACGATCGGGGGGAACGATGTCGGGTTCGCTGAACTCGAAAAATGCTTCTTCGCCCGCTGGTCGATTATCAAGGTCTACGGAAAGAGCGGCTGCTCCAAAGACGCGACGCTAGTCACAAATGTTCATAACCGCATCAACGCGCTGGGCGGTTCCGGCTCTGCGACGACTCCGAAGGGCGTCCCGATTCAGTCGATGGTGTCGCTGCTACTGGAAGCGCACGCGAGGGCGCCTCAAGCGAGCATCTACGTCGCGGGGTATCCACGACTACTCGGCTCGTTCAGCGGCGAGTGTGGCGTCGGCCAGTTCCTCGTAACTAACCTGCCCGTAATCGGAAGCGAATACGTCGCGGTCAAGATCACGTCGGCAGACGCCGCTTGGATCGACTCGGTCGTTGAAGAACTCAACACTACGCTAGAAGACGCGGTTTCCACGGCACAGGTGTTGACGGGTGTCTCGATCACGTTCGTCGACCCGAATCCGGAGTTCGAAACGCACCGCCTTTGCGACTCCTCAAACACATGGATTCACGAAGTCGAAGGCGAATACAACTACAGCACAAAAAAGGCTACCTACGTATTCCCCGGCAGCTTCCATCCGACGCCCGAAGGCCAGGAACAAGGGTATGAGTCCGCCTTCCTATCGGCGGGACTCTAAGCGAGGGCAGCGCTACGTAGCCGGTAGACTCGGCAACCGCGCACCCGATTACTCAGCCAACGTGGGCGCCGGCCGCACCGGCGAGCGGCGGCGGGCGAAGTGGACGCGTGCGAACTGCGCTGCCGCGGTTGCCCGCTACCTCGACCAGCTCCCCACGGGCGAGCGGTCCACGGAGCGCGGCTACGCCGACTGGGCCGCCACGCAACCACGCGGCGCCGCGTCCGCGATGTCCACGATCCTCGCCCTCGGCGGCTGGGAAGCGGCGAGGAGGGAGGCTCAGGAGCGCGACAAGCTCACCAAACAAGGCTGAAAGACGTGAAGACGTGTGGTATGTCCAGGCATGAAGGCTCGGGACAGCGCGGGCGCGCTAAGAAAAGATCAAGAGCACCAAGGCGAAAGTAGCAATCGCCAGCGCAAGGGCACTCCCGAGCCACGCAGCAGCCACGGGGGTAAACGGCGGGGGTTCATCGTCGCTCTGCCCCGGCGGTTTCGTCTCGCGCGCCATCAACAAGCGCTCCAGGCTCGAGCCGCCGACGTAGAGCAAGCCGCCGGCGGGTATGCCCACGGCGCAGGCGAGTTCGGTCTGTCCGGTAATAAGGAACACACCCGCCACGGCGATCGCCGGGAACACGACCACGCCCACGGCGAAGCGCAGTCCAATGAAATTGCGATACGGATGGGCGAGAAAGGACGGCGAAACGGCGTAGAGGAGAAGCGCGGCCGAAAGCCAGCCACCGCCTGCAAAGATCAGCGCGTCCACTGGCAAATCCCCCTCACCAACTGCTCACTCGCGCTCATCTTTGTCGCGCTCTGGCTGGACCACGTTGCGGGATTCAACAACACTCTTGCCTTCGCTTTCGGGGCGTCGTTTTTAGTGAATCTCGGTGTCTTCATCTTCATCATGTGGGATTGTCGGCGCAAGTGCTCGGCGCGTTGATACGCCTGTATATTCGGCAGGTTCGTCGGTACGGAACAGCCGGTACTTGAGTACTGCGAGCAAAGGAACACGGCGCGAACCTCATCGCCTTGCCGACACCGGAACTTGCGGTAGCGCCTCCGCGGGGCTGTGCACCGAGGATGGGAGCCCTAATACGCCGGCGCGAGGACAATCTCGCTCGCGGGGACGACCCAGTACGAGTCGTCGCCGGGGAAGCGAATCCCGTACCGCGAGGGCACGCGCTGGCCCCTGCCGGCGCTGCGCTCCTCCACGGCGTGCACGCGGCAACGCTCCCCGTCGCGCTCGCGTAGTCGTCCGCGCTTGTACGCGCTCCAGTAGACGGCGTGCGTGAACGGCACCGGATCGAGTGGTGCTCGTGGCCGGCCGGCGTCGTGCGAGCCTGCGTCGGGGTCGCGGGCGCCGACGGCCCAGAACAGGTCGTCTTCGCTGACCAGCATCGCGTAGCTGCGCATCGCTGAGGGCGGCGGGCAGGCTCCCGGCCCGTGGACGCGGCGCCGCCAGTGCTCGACCACGGGTCCGGCGTAACGGTCGGCGACGCCTCCATTCCGTACTCGTCCACGAGGTAGAGCCAGTGAGCGGACCCCTCGTCGGTGCGGTAGTGCAACGCCTCCACGTAGCAGGTGTGGATGACCCTGCCGCGGCGCTCCGGCTCCAACTTCGTCCGCCTCAACGCCCCGCGAACGAACGGGCTCCCAACCCGACGCCGTGTCCCCCGACCAGCTCCCATTCACATCGAAGATACCCACAAGAGCGCGAATGAGTAAAGCCCTACGGTCGGTTCCGGGCCGAATATCACACAACTCGGCCCGCCAGTAGAACGATCGACGAATGTTCGAGTGGTGGGGCTCTGATCGAGCTTCGATGTGACGTGTAAGCAGGGCCGAACCCGGCCCACGAAAGCGCATAGTGGCTCCGGCGCGGCGGCAACCGCACCGAAGCCCGGCACAGGAGGAACGATCTCCCATGCAAGACGAGCGTAGTAGCTCCATCCCGTATGAGCAGAGGCAGCGCGTTGAGGCCGCGGTGCTCGCGCTCCTGCTCGCCGAGGACTCGCTGTGGCGCGCCGACGAACTCGCCTCGCGGCTGAGCCTCCCCGCCGACGCAATCGGGCTCGCCGTGGCAACGCTCCAAGCGGACGGACTCCTCGTCTCGAACGGCGACAAGCTGCGCGCGTCCTGGGCCGCGGTGCGCGCCGACGAGCTGGCGAACCGCGGGTCGACTCGATCAAACGTCGAGCCCGCGTGCCGGGTTCCAGGGCCGCGATAGCCCTTCGGTAGCCCATGCCCAAGAACCGTTACCAGCCACCGGACCGCCTGGTCGGCGCCACCGACTTCTCCAAGCGCCCCGACCTCTGCGGCTCCGTGAACGTTGTGCGGCTCGTCAAGAGTCAGCCGTGGGCGTGGGACGAGCTGCGCAAGGCGTGCGAACTGGAAATAAAGTGGGCACGCAAACGCAAACCCGGTCACTGGGACTTGGCCGCCGTCGCGTTCGTCGTCTCCGGCCAAGTGGACGTCCAGCCGTGGTACCACGAGACGACCGACGAGCTTTGGCGGGAGTGCGGATTCAACCGCAAGCCGTCCGAATCAACGGCGCAGCGCAGACTCCACGAGCTTGAGAAGGTCGCCGACAAGTTCCTTGAGGCCGCGGGCCGCATCATCCAGCGCTGCCGCATGCACGACCCGCGCGTCATGGCCCACGTCCACTTCGACTGGACCGAGGACGAGACGCACGCAGCGCTCGTCCATGACTGCGGCCCGAACGACCCGTGCAAGCGCCGCTCGTGGAGCAAATCGTCGCGCCGACGGTGGGGCCGCAACTCGGCGCCGAGGGCGCCGCGCGCGCCCACGAGCGTAGCCCGTGAGCACCGCGAGGCGTGGAACGAGGAGGAGCCCGCGGAAGCAGAGCAGCACGCGCACGAAGCCGAACCCGATGCCACGGAAGCGCTCACGCGCGGCAAGCGCGTGAAGGTTGGCGGGTGCTGGTACAGGACTCGCGACGAGGAGGCGGGCGTGCGCGCCTACACGTCGAACGGTCGCCTGCGGCGGTTCTGGCACGGCTACTACTCCGGCAAGGCAGTCGACCACTACACGTCGGGCGTGATCCCCAGCGTTGACTCCGCGAGCACCGTGGAGTGCCACCTGTTCCCGCGGCTCTACGACCGTGTGTCGGTGATGGCTGGCCGGCGCCCGGACACCGCGATCGCCGACAAGGGCCTCGCGGTGTCCACCTGCTACGAGCACGCGACGAGGAACGACACGGCGCCCGTGTTCCCGTGGCGCGGCGGTCCGCGCTACGACTCCACGCGCTTCGACCGGCACGGCGTGAAGCGCTGCGACCACTGCGGCGGCGTCATGTACATGACGCGCTTCTCCGCGAACGGCGGGAGGCCGCGCATGTGGTTTCGCTGCACGTTCCAGCTCACGCCAGCCTGCGCGGGCGAGCAGACAATCTCATGCGGCGAAGACTGGCGAGTCCTCATCCCGTTGCCGCGCTCGAACGCGCTCTACCACGAGTTGAAGGAGTCCCACCAGCAATACGAGGGCGCTCACGACTACTGGCGCGACAGGTACAAGGTCGCCGCTGACACGCTCGCCAACCGACCAAAGGGTGTCGGCCTCGACTGGCACCGCCTCCGCGCCAACGTCGCGTGCTTCGTTGACTGGATGCGCATCGCGGCGAAAGCCGGCTGGCTCGGCTCAACGCGCGCGGCGCGCCGGCACAGCGGCGTGAGGCGCAAGAAGAAAGCCGGCCGCGAAGCCGCGATGAGCGTGGCGAAGACGCGCGCCCGAGCCGGCCTGTACACGCCTTATGGCCCTGGCGCGAAGAAGACCGGGACCGGCCACGAGACGCCACCGCGGCCCCGGCCCCCCGGCTGAGCACCGGCAGTCCCGCCCGCGCCGTCAGCAGTGCCCAGCCGCCGCTCGGGATCGCCCCTGGGCGGCTTCGACGTTCCTGAGCCACGAACGACGGCCGCCGGCCTCGCGGCAACCTCGGCGCACGGTCTTGGCCGCAATCGAGCTGGCCCCTGGCCGCGATCGGGCGCCGCACCGGCTAATTGAGAACTCTAGGGAGAACTCTCCGAGAGGCGACGACCGGAATCGAACCGGTGTAGACGGCTTTGCAGGCCGCTGCGTAGCCACTCCGCCACGTCGCCGAGAAGGCCTCATAGCGTATCGAGCCGGCAGTGGCAGGCCGGACCGTAGCGTTCACGCCGCGGGTTTTCGGATCGCGCGCTCGTGTAGCGGTCGGCCTGGGGGAGGGTCGTCGAGGCACGAGCCTCTTGGCGGAAAGCTCCGTCGTTATGAACTTCTTCTGCCGCTCTTAGCGGGGCTTTGGGACATCGTTAGCGCCGACAGAAGCGGTCGTCGCACGATGAGATCTACCCGAAGAACTCAAGAGGTGATCCCGTTGAAACATGCACTCGCACCCATGCTGCTGGCGGCGCTCGTGGGAGCGCTCGTCGCAGGAGCAGCCGTCTTCGTCCTGGGCGCGCGCGGGCGCAGTCCGGCCTCAAGTACGGCTGCTGCGGCGCCCGCGTCGACCTCGACGGGAACCCGCCGCGATGTCGCCTCGACGTCTCTCTCGGCGACCCAGATCTACCAGCGTGCCTCCCCCGGGGTGGTCGCGATCAAGGTGGTCACCGCAGAAGGCGAGGACGAGGGCACGGGCATCGTGCTGAACAACAAAGGCCTGATCCTCACGAACGACCACGTGGTCAAGGGCGCGACCAGCATCATGATCGATGCGAGCGGATCCTCGAAGATCACGCGGGCCGCGAAGCTGGTCGGCGAAGAAGCCAACCAAGATCTGGCGCTGATCAGCGTCGATCCGTCAGGGCTTGGACTGAAACCGCTGACGCTCGCGAGCTCGAGCTCCGTGCAGGTCGGCGACGCGGTCTACGCGATCGGCAACCCGTACGGCCTCGAAGAGACCCTTACGCGTGGGATCGTGTCCGCTCTCGGCCGCGAAATCGAGGCGCCTGACGGCTCCAAGATCACCGGCGCACTGCAAACGGACGCGGCGCTCAACCCAGGCAACTCCGGAGGGCCGCTGCTGAACGAAGAAGGCGACGTGATCGGCGTCAACTCGCAGATCGCCAGCGACGCGGCGACCGTAGACGGCTCGCAGCCGGGCAGTACCGGCGTGGGCTTTGCGATCTCCTCGGACACCGTCGCTCAGGCGATCAAGACGATCGAGTCAGGGCAAGGCGTGACATATGCCTCAGCGACGCAAAGCACCGCCCAATCCGAGGTCGGACGCAGAGGGCAGTCGCCCTATGCCGTCTCGCCGTACGGTGCACAGAGCCCCTACGTCGAAGCAGAAGCCTCCGGCTCAGGTGTCGGAGCAGGCACCGAAGGCTCAGGTGCTGGCAGCAGCGTCGAAGGGGCTCGCGTCGCTGGGCCCTACGGCTACGAATCGGCCGGCGGCGAAAGCGGCGAAGGGCGGACAGCGATCGTGCCGTGATCGCGGCGTGAGCTCCGGGCGCCGCGTGAGAGCAGGTCTACTCGGCGTCCGGTCTCACGTGTCCGCGAGCGCGCCCGGAGCGTCGCCTGGCGCGGTCGAGCGGTTGACCGATCGCTCGTTGATACCCTTGGCAGCCGATCCCAGGGCGATTAGCTCAGCTGGGAGAGCGCCGCCTCGACAAGGCGGAGGTCACTGGTTCGAGCCCAGTATCGCCCATGCACTGAAAGCCCTGCAAATCGCAGGGTTTTCGTGTCTCTAGGGAAGGCCCGTGACACCAATATGACACCGTTTCCCCCCCGGTCAGGCGCGTGCTTCGGCGAGCAGTGCCATCAGGCGGGCGCGCTGTTTCTCGACGTGCTTGCGCGTTTCGTGCTCGCCGACCTCGGAGGCCGCGAGCTCGTCGGCGTAGCTGGCACCACGCGCCCGAGATCCCTGCACGATCTTGTGGCCGCGCTGAGAGCGGTGGGTGGGCTCCCTGTAGTCGGGGATAGCGCCATGCTGAAGCGCCTCACGCGCCCGTGGCCTGAGCGCCAGGGAGCGCAGCGCGACCAGGACGTTCTCCCGTGTCATCGACTGTTCGATGCCCGGTCGTCCGACCCAGCCAGCCGACGAGAACACGGGCCAGCCAACCTCCATCTTCGCGCTGATCTTCGGCCACTGGCGTACGAGGCGGTGAAGCTCCCCAGCTCCGCGCAGCACGCCGTCATGGTCGGCGTCGAGCGCCTCCAACCCGATCCAGAGTCCTAGGCGGGCGTGGGCGAGCCACGCGGCCGGGACGTGGCGCTCGATGGTCGCCTGCATGATGCGCTCGTGCGCCAGCGCCGCCCGCGCCAAGCGCGCCCGTACCTCGGGTTGACGGAGCAGTTCGTTGGCAGCGAACGCATCGAGGCTGTAGAGAGCTTCATCGCGGCCGGTGATCGGGAAGGCGGCGAACTCGCGTCTGCGTTGCTCCCGCTTGGACCGCAGCACCCTCGCGCGCTCTCGGGCGGTGAGCACGTCACGCATTGGAGGATGACTCAAGTGTTGGGCGGGGTGATCCTGCTCGACCATGACCGCAATCATCACAACCTCATCGGATATCGCCGCTGCGATCCGTGCTCGCCGCCGTGCCGTAGGCATGACACAGCGCCAGCTCGCCAACGCGGCAGACTGTTCTCTTACATGGCTGGCCAACATCGAGGCTGGCTGCATCCCACACCAGTCGGCCGCGCTGAGCAACATCCGGGCCGCGCTCACCGCTGCTGAGCAGGCCGAAAACGACAACGACCGGGGGGCAAACCCGGCCGTGGTCACGACGGAGGACATCTACGGTGTCCGGCGACCAGACTAGCGCCCCCGCAAGACGGCCGCTCATCGACGCGAAGGCAGCCGGTGCTCTGCTGGACGTCCCGTCTAGTTGGGTACTCGCCGAGGCCCGCGCCGATCGCATCCCTCACGTCAAACTTGGCAGATATGTGAGGTTCGACGCCGACCAGCTGGGCGTCTGGTGGCGGACACGAGCACGCGGGCCGTGGCGCTCGTGAGCGACGAAGACCGTCCGAGGCCGGTCGATCCCGCCGCGTTCCACGGCATCGCTGGCAGGATCACCAAGGAGATCGAGCCGCACACGGAGAGCGACCCGGTAGCTATCCAGGTGCAGGTCGTGACGCTGCTCGGCTCCGTCATGGGCGGCCGTCCGCAGTTTCGCGTCGAGGGTGGTACCCACGGAACCAATCTGTTTGTGTTGGTGGTGGGCGAGTCCAGCCGCGCGAGGAAGGGAACGAGCCTCAAGCAGGCCGAAGTCCCGATTCGCATGGCCGCGCCGGATTGGGCGAAGGACTGCAAAGCCAGCGGGCTCAGCACAGGCGAGGGGTTGATTTACGCCGTTCGGGACGAGTCGTACAAGATCGTCGATGGCGAGGAGCAGCTAGCCGATGCTGGAGTAAGTGACAAGCGCTGCGCGGTTGTGGAGACGGAGTTTGCATCGCCATTGAAAGTCGCTGGCCGCGTCGGCAACACGCTGTCGCCGGTCCTGCGAAACGGCTTTGACGGCGGGACGCTCAGGGTGATGACTAGGAACTCGCCGCTGCGTGCCACCGATCCGCACGTCTCAATACTCGGGCATATCACCATTGACGAGTTGACCCGTGAGCTTTCGAGCACGGAGTCCTGCAATGGGTTTGGGAACAGGTTTTTGTACGTGTCGGTTTTCCGGTCGAAGGAATTGCCCGATGGCGGCGAAGCTCACTTGATCGACTGGGCTCCGATCGTGAGCGAGTTGGAAAGCGCGTTCAAGTACGCCGACAGCCTCACGGCGCCGCTAACCCGCAACGCCGAGGCCCGCGAGCTGTGGAAGACCATCTACAAAGAGCTGACCAGGGATCGTCCCGGCATGTTGGGAAGCCTCACGGCCAGGGCCGAGGCGCATGTCACAAGGCTCGCGTTGATCTACGCGGTGCTGGACTGCTCGCCCGAGATCACGGCTGACCATCTATGGGCAGCGTTGGCTCTTTGGGAGTACGTCGAACGCTCCGTAAGCCACATCTTCGGAGACGCGCTTGGAGATCCCGTGGCAGACGAGATCCTGCGCATGTTGCGCCAGGCTGGCGACGAGGGAGTCACCCGTACGCAGATCCGAGACTGGTTTGGCCGGAACAAGCAGGTTGGGCATATCGAGCGAGCACTAGAGCTGATTGAAAAGCTCGGGCTCGCCACGAAGCGCAAGCAGGCCGGGACTGGCGGCCGTGCCGCTGAGGTCTGGCGGGCGACGTGACCCTTTGGTCGTCTAAATCGTTTCCGTCGTACCCGGAGAGCAGCGGGCGAAGTGCCTATTTCCAGCTTCGGTCGTTTATGTCGTGCCCTATGGATTCACCCTCCCGTGTGCGTACCCCTGTACGACGGAAACGACCGACACGACCAAAGTGCATGACGACAAATACGACCAAAGTGTTTCACGTTGAGAACACCATCGAAAGGACCAAGCAATGAGCGTTGACACGCACCTTGAGCAGCCGAACCTGATCGTCGTGGCCGAATGTATGGTCGAAGAATCCGAGGCACGCCGCGACCCGTTCACCTACGACGATGCCTACAAAGCACTATGGGTCCTCGCAAACGTACCCGAGGCCAAGGGGATATCCGCCCACGCGGCGGCGTATGTGTTCCGGGGCGCGCGAGAACTCGGCTTTGTGGGGGATTGAAGGTCGTGAGGCGCTCGACCTTGGATGCAGGGCTGATTCGAGCCATCGCCCGTGAGGTTGAACACGCAGGCGGCGACTACCACGACGCCCGCGACCTTATGGCGTCGTGGGAACGTGTCCAACGGCGCAACAGCGAACGCGCCAGCGTCATCCGCCGCGAAGTAGCAGAACTGCCTGCGCCACCCGAGCGTGAGACGGAATCACCGTGGCGTCCGCCAGCACGGCCACGACGCCCAGCTCGCCGATTCGACTCGTGGGCGCTGCTTTAGATGCAGACCGAGCAGACCGTGGCGCAGGCGGCTGAGGCGAAGTATCGGCGCCAGCTACGTGCAACCAAGCGAGCGCTCAGAGCGAAGCGCGAATGTGCTGCTGATAACTGCCACGTCTGGTTCAAGCCGACACGCAAGAGCCACATCTTCCACTGCGACGCTTGCAGGCAGCACGCACACAGATACGGACAGGCTCGCGTGACAGCGGACACGCTCACGTGACACAGCCCTTGCGAATCGGTGAACACCAGTCATGGTCTAACTATGGCTACAGCAAACAGAACTGTACTTCACACAGCAGTAAGTCGAGATTTGGCAGACCGGGTACGGCGAGCAGCACAAGCGGCAGATCGCAGCACGAGCTACCTACTGCGCAAGGCGATTGAAGCCGACCTCTCGCGCTGCGCCTGCGATGTACCCGACCCTGACCCCTACGACCAGCACTGTCGCAACTGCCGCAAGCGGGTGCGCCCGTCGTGACCACGCACTTTGTAACAGTGCAACCTACCGCCAGCGAGCACAGATTTGGCTCTAGCGCTGGGTTTGCGGCGCCCATGCCAAAAGCTTGTAACACTACCGCGCTGACCTGCGGCGTTCTCAATCGCGTCAACGCGGCTTGTAGAAGCGGATGTTGCGCATGAGCGTGAAATCGCGCAACGGGGATCTTCACGCGGAAATCGTGGCGATGGTTGGGGAAGGTCGGACGCAGGCGCAGGCTGCGCGTGCTTTGGGCGTTTCCCCGAGCACTGTTTCGCGTGCGTTGGCTGATCGTCGTGAGGCTGGCGTTCATCGCGCAACGGGGGATGCTGTCGATGCTTTCGTGCGGAGTCTCGGACCTGAGTTGACGCCGGATGTTTTGGCGCGGGTTGAGGCGCTGAGAGCGCTCGCCGCCAAGTTGGACTGGGCCACGCGCGCGAGCACGGGGACTGCGGCGATGGCGGCGGCGAGCTTGGCGAGGGAGTATCGCTCCCTGCTTGACGAGCTGCGCCAGGCGTCGAGCTTCGATGAGCTGAGGGAGGCGCTTCTTGCAGCCGGTGACTGAGTGTCTGCCGCGTTATGCGACTACTCGCACGCCTGAGCGCGAAACGCTCGGGAGGGCGGCGGGGAAGCTCGCGCGCCTGCTCGGCTCGCCGCTGATGCCGTGGCAAAGGCTAGTTGCTGATGTGGCGTTGGAGGTTGACGCGGCGGGCCGGCTGATTTACCGCGACGTGGTGCTGACGGTCCCGCGCCAGCAGGGTAAGAGTTTCCTGATACTCGTGCTACTGCTCGTGCGCTCGCTGTTGCAGCCGAGAAGCAACGCGGTTTACACGGCACAGTCCGGGCTCGATGCGCGTAAGAAGCTCGGCGAAGACTGGTTGCCGGCGGTGCAGGCGAGCGTTATTGGAACGCAGGTGACGGCGTATCTCGCGCCGGGCCGGGAGAGCCTACGATTCAGTAACGGGTCGGTCGTGCAGCTCGTCGCCAGTACCGCTAAGTCCGGTCACGGAATGTCGGTGGACACGGCATTTATGGATGAGGCGTTTGCTTATGGTGACGCGCGGACTGAGCAGGCACTACGGCCGGCGCAGATCACGCGGCCCGACCCGCAACTGTGGGTAGTAAGTACGGCGGGCACGCCGGACGCTTCACCCTACTTGTGGGAGCGGGTGCAGTCTGGGCGGCTGGCGGTTGAAGCGGGCATTACGAGCGGGCTCGCGTTCTTTGAGTGGAGCGCGCGAGATGACGCCGACCCTGCAAGCCCGGACACGTGGCGGGAATGTATGCCAGCGCTCGGTCACACGGTCAGTGAGGATACGGTCGCGGCTGCGCAGCGGTCGATGGCTCGCGGGGAGTTTGCACGGGCTTACTTGAACCGTTGGGTGCCGTCGATGGGCGAGCCGATCATCGACATTGACACTTGGACGGCGCTCGCCGAACCCGATGCGCCCAGGCCCACCACTGTCATTCTTGGTGTGGATCTCGCGCCGGGCTCCAAGGGTGGTGCTGTCGCCGCCGCTGGCGTGCGTGACGGCAACCTCTCGGTCAGTGTGTTGGAGCATGGGCCGGGGAGTGACTGGATCGCGCCGAGGCTTGCCGAGTTGAAGCGGGAGCTGGGCGCGGAAGTGCTCGCGGACCGCCGGTCGTGCGCCGCGATTTGGGATGAGCTGGAGGCCCTGGACGTGGTGGAAATAGACAGCACTGGTGCCACGGAAAGCTGCGCGTACTTCCTGGATATCGTCGGGCGTGGGCGCCTGCGTCATCGTGGGGAACGCGAGCTAATCGTCGCCTTGGACGGCGCGCAGTTGCGCTCACTCGGGGACGGCTCCACATGGTCCCGTAGACGTTCGGGCACAGATATCACGCCGTTGTGTGCGGTGAGTGCGGCGTGCTTTGGCTGGCGCTGGGAGAGCTGGGGCGACGCATGAGCCGGATCGGCCGTGACTACGCGTATCAGAAGGCCAGGGCGCAGGTGCTCGACGGGGCGCAGGTGTGCCATCTGTGCGGCGGCCCGCTGGACTTCGACGCGCCGCCGCGTTCCCGGTGGGCGCCGAGTGCTGACCACGAACTGCCAGTGTCTGCGACCCGTCACCTTGACGCTGAGACACGGCAGGCTCTAGCGGTTGATCCTGCCCTGATGCGTCCCGCGCATTATGGGTGCAACTCGCGGCGCGGTGCCGGGCGCAGGCGAGCAGTCCACGTAAGTAGGAGCTGGTCGTGACCTTCCTGGGTTTGTTCAAGAGAGAAATTGAAGATAACGAGCTTTCATCGCTGGCAAGGCTGCTAGTCGGTGAGGTGCGCAACGGGGCGTCCGAAGATGATGCCGCGAAAGCCTCCGACATTGACCCGGAGACGTTGCGTGAGTGGCGGCGTAACCCCGCGTACCGCTTCGCTGTGCGGCGTGCCCGTGCGCAAGGGCCGTACGAGCCGGCTTGTCACAACTTGAACGCGATCGCGGCCGAGCTGGACGACCCGAGCGCGCCGCCGCCACCCGGCACACCGGATTACCAGATTGAAGCGGCAGGCTGGCAGGTAATCGCATGAACCTCGCTGAGTACGCGAAGGAAGTCAGGCCGTGCATGACGGTCGAGACGCTTGTGCGGGTGTTCGGTGGCTGGCCGTGCGTCCCGGACGCCGTGCCTGCGCTCGCGGAAAGCCTGGACGAGATTCTGGACCGTAACGAACTTGCGGGGGTATATGCGGACGCGTCCGAGCTGGCCGCGCGTCTCGACTTGCCGTTTCCGATTCGCAGGCTCGCCGCGACTGTCGGGTGTGCGGCCGAAGCGGCGCTAGCGCGGGGGCTCGCGCCTTGGAATCTGATTACGGATGTGCTCGAAGCGGGCGAGGCCGTGCGCGCCGAAGGCTTGTAAACCAAAGGAGAGAATGATGGCAACCGCAACGAAAACTGACACACCGGAGCTGAGCGAGGACACGCCCGAGTCTGAGCTGGAGCTTCTGCGGCGCCAGGTGGATCTACTCCGGCAGGAAGTGAAAACCATGCAGCAGGACGACATATTGCCGCTGGCGCATCATTCCGTCCGGCAGAATGGGCAGACGCCGTGGCTGGTGGCCATCATTGAACGATACCAGGGTGATGGGCTGGAGACGCGTCCATACAAGGCACCTGAGCGGCGCGTGGGGGGTGCCGCAAATGACTGATTTTGTGCCGTCGCGTACCCAGATGTCCTCGCAGGACTTGGGCCTGAAACCCTTCGCTTCTGATGCGGAACGTCGGGAGGCTTACCGGCGTCGGCGCGGGAAAGGCGAGGCCACCGAGGTCGAGCTGTTGGAGCAGGAGTTGATTAGGGAGATCGAGCAGGAAGATCGCCGGATCGAGCAGGAGCGGGAGCGGCTTGCGGGCCTTCCACCCGAGTCTTCAGGTGAACGCGAAAACCGCGAGCTGCGAGAAAGATTGGGGCGGCTTGAGGCCGAACGCGACCGACGGACCTACGAGGTTCCGCCGCAGATGTGGGGTGAAACCACGCAGGAACGCCAGCAGCGCAACCGACGCGAGGCGTTGAGGCTGCTCAGGAACCGCCGCCAGGCGCAGGCCGAGCACGATGCGCTTATGGCACATCGGGGCGCGGTTCGCGGTGAGATACGACGGCTGGAGAACGCGATTGAGGCCACAGACCGCGAGCTGGCAGCACTTGAGCAGCGCCACGCCGCCGAGCGGGATCGGATCGCCGGTGAGCGTAGGGAGCTAAACGACGCGCTGGGCCGGCTCATGGCGCCGCTTGGTGAGGGTGAAACCAGTAAAAGCCGTGTAGCCGAGGTTCTGGCGGTGACGGCGTGAGTAACCAGGTTGAGATCCGGGAAATCATCGGTGGCCCGGACGAGGATCGCCGGCTCGTGCTCGAAGGCTACGCAAGCGTGTTCGGCACGTTCTACCCGATCGGCCGGGGGGTAGAAGAGCAGGTGGTGCCCGGCGCGTTCAAGCGAACGCTGAAAGAATCGCCGCGAGTCGCCTTGCGAGTCGAACACGATCACTTGCCGCTAGCACACACAAAGACCGGCTCGCTGAAACTCCGGGAAGACGCCAAGGGCCTGCGTGTTACCGCTAATCTCAATCCGCGTGATCCAGATGCACAGGGTTTGTTGGCGAAGAGTGAAAACTCGCCGATAGAGATGTCATTCTCGTTTAGGTGTAATCGGGAAGAGCGCAGCGAGGACATGAAGCAGAGGTGGGTGAAGGAGGCGCTTATCGACAAATGTGACGTTTCCGCCTGTTGCTTCGGAGCCAATCCTGACACATCCATGACGATGGGCCAGCGTGGAGATAGCAGTCTCAGTGAGCGGCGGGCGTTCGTCGAGCAGCTCAGCGGGTGGGGCGGCCATCGGGGAGTTACCCTTGGCGACTCGTCGGGCAGCGCCACGCGCGGACGATCACAGATTAGTGTTCCTCGTACGCCGTGGCAGCCGTCGCGGGCGGCGCTCACTTTGGCGAAGGCCAAGCGCGCCCGGTACGCCACGGCGCCATCCGTCTCACACGGCGTGATCCGGGCAGCACGGGGGCAGCAGGCGGCTGACCAGCTCGCCAGCGAATATGCCACCGGCGAGATGCGCGCCAGCTCCAAGTACACGGCCGCCGACGTGGCGAAATTGGGCCGTGAAGGACTTGCCCACAAGCGGCTCGATGGTAAGGGGTACAACTTTCCGGCCGCTGACCATGAAGATGTGAAAAACGCCGTGAGGGCGCTAGGACGCACGCCAGCAAGTGAACGCCCATCGGTGCGCCGGTTCTTGATGCAAAGGGCGAAGGCGTTGGGGGCGACTTACCTAATTCCGAAAACGTGGCACGCGGGCGGATCGCTCGCGCCAGCGTGAAAAGGAGAGCAAATGTCCACACTCAAGACGCACTTGGAAACTATCGCTAAGCTGACTGTCGTAAGCCCGACGCAGACGGAATGCACGAGTGCGTCGCTGCTCGCGCACCAGGTGGCAAGCGATACGGGGGCGCCGTTGGAGACGAGGGTGGCGTTCTCGGCGTTGGCACAGGAACTGGCCGCCGCGCCGGAAAAAGTGACAGCGGCTGACCCGCGCGCCTCTCGGCTCATGGGTCAGCTCGTGGCGCTCGCGTCCAAGGTACTACCAACAGCAACATGACGGCCACGGCGACAAGCCCGAGGGTGCGCGTAACAGCGTGCGAGCACTGCGCACGCTCAGACCGGCTCATCGACGTGGCAGTACACGACAAGTGGACAGACCGGCCAGCGGTCCTGCACTTGTGCTCTCAGTGTGAGGGCAGCCGCGATCGAACATGGCAGTTGCGCTACCGCCGGGCGAGCGCATGATCTTCGGCGGGGTTTGTTACTCCTCCCGTCGTGGGCGGGCACGAGCTGGACGCGGTGAGTTGACTAGACCCGCGCTCGGCTCGTGTCCCGTGAGGCTGGCCGAATGAGTGACGACCCGGCGAGAGCGGCGCTTGAGTATCTTGCCGACCCGGAGAACTGGCTGGGCGACCCGCTGTCGCAGGAGTCCACCCTGCACGGCCACGACACGCCGTATGAGCTGGCCGTGGCGGCGCTGGCACTGGAGCCACGGTATCCAGAGACGGCCAACAGCTTCTACGGCCCCGATGGCGTGCTCGTGATCCGCAGACCCACGCCGTAGCGCAGCCGTGTGCGGTGCTGGTCGCGCGGTGGTGCGCAGGCGGGTCGCCGGGCCGTGCGCGTAGCCGGCAGCCACATGCAGGGCCTAGCGTGGAGTCGCTGCCCGTGTCTCATGGCTGCTCCCCGTGGAACAAGATGGCGCGGGCTTGCTCGATCGTGACCGGCGACGATCGCTTGATCTAGGAGCGGGCTCAGCTCCCGGATGAGGCCCACGTTCCGGTTCACCTGTCGGCGACGGGCGTAGTCGGCGAGCGCCTGCCGTGCGTGCGTTGCCTGCCGCGCCGCCGCAACCCTCGCCGGGTGCGCTTCGAGGATCGGCACCGGCTCGGGGTCGCGGTGCTCGTCGAGGCTCAGGCACGGCTCGCCGGGCAGCGCCAAGCATTCCGGGCAGAGCATGGCGAGAGGTCGGACCCTACGCATCTTCGCCTCTCTCGCCGGCCAACTCCAGCACATCGGCCATCGGCACGCCAAGCCCGCGCCGCAACGCCATGAGCGTGTCGAATCGCGGCTCCGCCCGACCATCTTCGATCCGCGCGACCGTTGTCCGGTGGAGCCCGGACCCGGCGCTTAGATCGGCCTGCGAGAGGCCCTGCTGTTCGCGTACCGTTCGGAGCGCCGCGCCGAACTTGACGAGCGCCTGCTGTGCGGTTGCGTCACGCATGACGATCACCCGCCGTTCGCGCTTCGCCGCGCTCCAGCAGCGTCCACGCGGGCACGTCGAGGCCCTTGGCGATCTTGGCGAGCGTGTCGAGCGTGACGTTGAACCTGCCCCGCTCGATCGCGCCGAAGTAGCTGCGGTCGATCCCGGCGCGCGCCGCAAATCCTTCCTGCGAAAAGCCCTGCTGCTCGCGCTCAGCGCGGATCGCCGCCCCGAGCTTCTGCTGTATGGCTACGTCGCGCATCATGCACCCGCCTGCGGGATCTCAAGCCCGTTCTCGTGCATGAACGATTCGATCGTGAGCGCGCAGGCGTAGGAGTGCTCTCGCTGGTCCTTCGCCGTGTCGCTTTGTTCCTGCATCAGCGAGTGCTCGGCGATCAGGCGATCCGCGAGCACCTGCTGGAGAACGTCGCGGTGCGCCTCCACGTCGATCTCGCCCCGCGCGCCCCACTCGATCGCGTCAAGCACGGCCCGGATCGCCTCGAACTTCTCGACCTGCACGCGGTATGGCCCGGGCTCCATGTCCAACACGTCGAACTCGACGGCGACGGTCATCAGCGCATAGAGCAGGCTCTGCACAAGGGTCTCCAGCAGCTCGCCGAGGTCAGTCATTGGGGATCACCAACCCGGCCTCCTGCATGAATGTGACGAGCTGGCCGATGTACTCGCTCGCGCGCTGGCGGCCTCCCTCGCTCGCGTCCTGCTCGGCGCTGGCCTGCATGTCGCGCTCCGTCGCCAGCCGTTCAGAGAGCGCGTCCTGTAGCGCCTCGCGGTGGACGCTGAGGTCGATGTCTCCGTGTTCGCCCCAACCCGTCGCGTCGAGCAGCGCACGGATGAGATCGAGCCGCGCGAGCGCGTCGGGGTAAGCCTCAACGTCGAAACCACACTGCTCGACGCCTTCTGCGGCCGAATGCACGCATTCGAGCAGGCATTCCTGCAGCAGGGGCAGCAGCTCGGTAGGGGCAACGATGATCCGGGGCGGATCGGTAGGACTGGTGGGCATGGTTCCTCCGTTCGTTGGAGGCTCCGGGAGACGGGCTTTCCGCGAGCAAGACACTCGGTAGGGTGTCCGGCGCGGGGAGAGGTTCGTTCTCTCGTCGCCACGCCCCCGGCCTCTAACACAGGCGCGGGGGCACTTACTTACATAGGTGCGGTAGTGCTACCACGTTGACGCAGCCGTGTCAAATACGCCGCGTGAACTTTGCCACCGATCACGTAGACGATCATCCGCCGTGATGCCGCGACCCTCAGCCGACCCCGCGCTCGCCGCCGTGCTGCGCCGTGTGCGGGAAGAGAGCGGGGAATCGCAGGAGACGGTCGCTCACCGCGCGGAGATCACGAAAACGGCGCTCCAGCGGATCGAGCTGGGGCAGTCGAGCCCAGCATGGATGACGGTCTGCCGGATCGCCGCCGCGCTGGACCTCAGCCTTCACGAACTCGTGGACGCGATCGAACGCGAGTCCAGCTAGGCGGCGGCGCGTTCGACGGCGCGAGCATGGTCGTAGGCCCGTTTACGGCACTGATCGCCGCAGTAGCGGGCGTGTCTCTTCTTGCCCGGTGGGATCGGCCCGGAGCAGTGCTGGCAGATCCCGTGCGTGTCCGGGGCCGTCTCCCGGTCGGGGTCGAGCAGCACCCGTAGCGCCTGCTCGGCTCGCCGTGGCGCCCGGCGCTCGAATGCTTCACGCCAGCGCTCAGCCGTCCCGTCGAGCGCTGCTTGCCAGTCGTCGCGTTCGTCGTCGGGCGCGTCGCTCAGCGCTGCCTTGAGCGCCTTCGGCCACGTCTGCTCAAAGCTCTCACCCGCACGTCTCGCGGCGGCGAGCTGATCGAGGACAAGGGTCGGCGGCGACACGCACGGGAGGGTACGAGCGCAGGTGGATAGACCCGGCATTGTGTCCGTCGCGGCGAGCGAGATCAAGCTTAACCTACTGCGCCGGCATATGGACGCCGTGACCTGGGGCGAACAGTTCAAGCGACTAGCCGAGGCTCGCGGTGTGCGACTCGGCAGCGGCAAGGGCGACCCCAGTGGCAAAGCGGACACAGTGTCCGCTTTGAGCGCCGAGCTGGGCGTCAATGCTCGCACCGCCCAACGTCGCATCGCGGCCGCAAGCTTGCCCGAGCCAGAGAAGCAGGCCATCCGAGACAATAAAAAGACCGTCACGGCTGCGCTGCGAGACGACAAACGCGAGAAGAAACGCGCGGCAGCCAAAGCCGGGGGAGGATAGACGCGTCTGGCATAGCTTCCCCCGCCGCGTCTGGTATCGTTTCCAGCATAAGGTAATCCGACGGAAGGAACACCGATGACGACGGCAATAACAGAGCAGGGCGAGAAGGTCCGCGAGAACCGGCTCAGGCGGATGGCTCAACGGCAGGGACTCGCTCTCGTGAAGTCCCGCAGGCGCGACCCGCGAGCACTGGACTACCGGGGCTACTGGCTCAGTCGCGTAGATAACGGCCGCTGGCTCAGGGACGAGAACGGCCGGGAAGTGCGCGACATCGACGACGTAGTGGTCCTTGGCGGCGTCGGCGGCGTGACCCTTGACGAGGTAGAGGCGTACTTGAAGGGTGAGCGCTGATGCCCACCGAGGCACGGATGCACTACAACTACATAACCGGCGTTCCCAAATCGGGCGAGAGGCATCGCAGGGTGCTCGCCGGAGAGCTGCGCGTCGTACACAACCATGTGCGGCCGAGGGACTTCCGCCCCGACTACCCGGTCGGCCTTAACGGCTTCCGTGCGTGGGTGCAGGAGCGCGACGGACGGCTCGAAGCCTGCGACTGCGGCTGGGCGCCGTCGCTGCCATGTCATTACCGGATATCGCGGGAGCTGCTTGCGGGCGGGGGTGAGCGCTGATGGCGGCGAGAGACGAGACGCGACGCTCCTACGGGACGGGCTCGCTATGGGAGCGCGCGGACAGAGCCGGGCGCGTGACGTGGTATGGGCAGTGGCGCACCGGGAAGGCGCAGGTGCGGCGTCGGATCGGGCCGAAGCGGATCGAGGGCACAAGCAACGGGCTCACGCGAGCGCAGGCCGAGAAAAAGATGCGGGAGCTGATGGGCGAGGTCACGCCGACGGCACCCGTGGCGGACGCGCTGACGATCGGGGAGGTTGGGCGTCGATACCTGACGTTCTTGGAGCGGGGGGGACGCAAGCTCTCGACGCGGACGGCGGTGGAGTCGTGCCTGCGCGTCCACCTGGAACCGTTCTTTGCCGAGCGGTCGATCAGCTCGGTGACGCACGAGCAGGTCGTGGACCTGATGACGATGTTGGAGAAGCGGGGGGTTGGGCCGAAGTCGATCCGCAACTACATCGGCATCCTGTCGTCGCTGTACCGCTTCGCTATGCACCCTCGCCGCAGGTGGGCGACGTTCAACCCGTGCGATGGCGTGGAGCTGCCGGCGGTGCCCGATCACGTCAACATCAGGTATCTAGAGCTTGACCAGGTGGACGCTCTCGTCTCGCACGCTCAGAGCGGCGCGTATGAGGTGCTGGATCGGGCGCTGTACCGGACGGCGGCGATGACCGGGCTGAGGCTGGGGGAGCTGATCGCGCTGCGCTGGCGGGACGTTGACTGGCCGTCGAGCGCGATCCGTGTGCGCTCCAACTTTGTGCTCGGGGAGTTTGGCTCGCCGAAGTCGAAGCGCTCGACGCGCAGCGTGCCGATGGCCGATGACGTGGCGGGCGAGCTGGAGCGCTTCTACAAGGCGCAGGGCGAGCCCGCAGACGACATGCTGGTGTTCCCGGACGCACACACGGGCCTACCGCTCGACAAGGCCGGCGTGCTGCGTCGGCTGCGACGTGCGCTCAAGGCGGCGGGGCTCGATGAGACGCACCGCTTCCATGATCTACGCCACACGTTCGGTACGGCGATGGCGGGAGCCGGGGTGCCGATGCGCACGTTGCAGGAGTGGATGGGGCACCGCGATATCGGCACTACGGAACGCTACGCGGACTACCGGCCGCAGGCCCGTGACGCGGAGCTTGTGGCCGCTGCGTTCGCCCGTGACACCATCTGTGACACCAATATGAGCGAATCTCAGGGCACCCTAGCTACCTGAGAGCCCTGGATTTACTGGGGCTGCGCTTGATCGCTACCCCTGCTGTCGTTTCGAGCCCAGTATCGCCCATGACAGTTGTCTGCAGGCGGCTCGACGAGTAGCCACGTGAATGTGCGGTGGTGATTTGTCCAAAGGGTCCGATGCTGTTGACATCCTCGGCGGGTGTATCCAACTGGCCGCTTCCGTGATCGCGAGGAGTCGCGGTTCTACCAAGTTCGCGGCCTCTCGCCGGAGGAGACCTGGCAGGCTCTCGGTGATGAACTCGCCCGCGTGCTGCACGATGCGCAGCGGGCATTCTGGCGCGCTCCGCTACACGTTGATCCCGAGCGCATCCGCTGGTGGCATGGAGCGATCTTCGCCCGCCATTTCCCACATGACGGTGGGCGCTTCCGCCAAGAGCGCGCGTACTTCGGAGTGGTGACCGCGGATGGCGGTATGCGCCAGATCGAGGGAAGCTCGCCTGACACTTTGCGCCAGGACCTCGCGGAGGTCTGCGTCTCGTTCAACAGCAACGTTGAGCGACTCGGGCAGCAGAGCGCCGGTGTTCTGGAGCAGACCCGCGTGGTAGGCGCTATGTATGCGGGCATCCTACGTGTGCATCCCTTTGCTGACGGGAACCACCGCACGGGCTTCGTGGCGCTCTCAGCGGCCCTATGGTCGTTGGGACTGCCCGCCGTCGAAATCACTCAGGATGCGGATCTGGTCGACCACGACGATGCTGTCGCGCCCGCGCTCTTCTCGCGCGACGGGGACATCGAGCCCCTCGCGCAGCTACTCGCGACCCGGATCGAACGTGCGAGAGGCTCCCTGGCATGAGATACCCTGAGGGCATGCAAAACGGAGTGGACCGCTCGAACGGGAGGCGTGAGGTTGCGCAGATCGCGCGCGGGGATCGACTCGTAGACGCCACCCCCGAGGCCGTCCGCGAGCTGGCCGAGAGCGCGATGTTGCTCTCTCAGGGCGCACTGCGCGCGATCAAGATGAAGCACGAGGCCACGGAAGCCGACGCTCACGCTGTGCCCGCCGCTTCGGACTGAGCCCCGTCGTCTGCTCAGGCGTCGTCCATCAGCGCATGGGCAGCGGGCACACGCGCCCACGTTCGCAGCCCGACGCCGAATCCCGCTCCAGCAAGCCAAGTTTCGCACCCTTGCGACCAGTATCGCCCATCGCGTAGATCCCCATGTTCGCGGGGATTCTGAGCCTCTGTAAGTGTTCGTGGTCCCGCGGTGGTCCTTCGGCTCGGACGCATTGCCGACTCCGCTGGTATGCGCGGCCAGAGTCCGACCATTAGACTTCGCGTGAGTGGAGCGCTTGGAACGCGACGCCTACGAGTGTGCTGAGGATCTCGCCCGCGATCTCCGTGTGAACGGACGGTCCTTGCAACGCACGCAGCGCCGCACTCGGTGGCCGCGTCGCCGACGCCGCATCCGGTGCCTTCATCCCCGGCCTGTCGATCGGCTGCCTCGTCGCCGCCGGCGTCGCGATCGCCGGCGCAGCAGCGGCGGCATCGCTGCTCCCATCCTTCCCGCCCTCAGAGCAGCAGTCCGCAGCCGTGAACGACCCCGCGCCGGCAGCCCTCGGGATTGTCGAAGCCGGTTCGTGATAGCCGGAGCGAAACGGGTGAGCCGGCGGCACAGATCCGCCAAGCGCCGATCGACTCAGGCCGCGCCGCCAGCGGGCGCGTGCGGCGGGACTCGCCGTGGAACGCTCGTTGCAGACGCTCAAGGCGCTGGCCGCGGATACGCGCGCCAACCTCATGCCACCGCTGCTCGATGCGGCACGCGCGCACGTCTCGGAGAGAGATCCTCCAGGCATCGCAGGCCGTCTGGGGGATCATCTGACCGTCGCCGTGCACGACGGGCAGTGTCGCTCGGCATCACCGAGTCCTATCGCTGCACACCCACCACCACGACATATCAGTCCTTCGCGGGCGCGCCGTAGACAGCCCGTGCGAGTCGCTCAGCGATCATGATGACGGTCAGGTGGATAGCCACCGTGGGAATCTCAGGCATGATCGAAGCGTCGATCACGCGCAGCCCTGCGACTCCCTTGACCGCTCCATCTGAACCGACCACAGCCGACGGGTCCTCAGGTCCGCCCATCGGCGCGGTCGAAGCGGGGTGCGCGTAGGGCGCAAGCCCGGCATCGATCGCGTTGGCAAGCGCCTCGTCGCCCTGCACATCGGCTCCCGGCTGCAGCTCGACTGCGAGCACCGATCCGAGCTGTGGCCTTTGGCTGAGCTTGCGGCTGAGCTTCAGTCCCTCGAGCATCCGCCTGCGATCGCGCTCCTCGCTGAGGAAATTGCTGTCGATCGCGGGCCTCTCGCGCGGGTCTCGGCTACGCAGCCGGACCGTGCCGCGAGAGTCGGGGGAGACGACCGCGACCCCGATCGCGATCGACCCGCCGGTCGGGCTGAGCGAATGATCGAAGAGGTGAGTCGCAGTGATGTGGAGGTCGAGCTCCTCGCCTCGGGTCTCGCTCGACGCCGTCCAAAGCAGCGCTCCTGTAGCCGGGGTCATGTCGAGGTGCTCCGGCTTGAGTGCCCAGGCGTTGTAGTAGAAGGGATGATCGACCAGGCGTTGGCCAACCGGCAGATCTGCAACCACGCTGATTCCGAACTGGGCGAGCTCGTCGGCGGGGCCGATGCCGGAGCGCAGCAGGATCGCGGGGCTCGCGTAGGCTCCAGCCGAGAGGATCACTTCGCTGGCGCGATAGACCGTGCCGTCGGCGTCGATCACGCCGGTCGCAACGCCGTCGTCGAAGAGGACGCGGTCGATCAGGACGCCGCCGTCGATCGTGAGGTTCGGGCGGCCACGAACCGCGTCGGTGAGGTGGGTCATCGCGGTGCTCTGCCGTCGGCCGCCGACCACGTTCACGGGGAACCCGCCGATACCGTGGTGCCGGTCGCTGCTGAAGTCATCTACGCGCTGATAGCCGGCCGCGACTCCCGCGTCGATAAACGCCTTCAACGAAGACGTCAGCCCGCCGTAGGTGCGTTGTCGGATCGGGAACGGACCGGTCTGACCGTGGATTGCCGGCGCTCCGTCCGGAGCGTTCTCCATCGACTTGAACACGGCTGCGACCTCTTCGACGGACCAACCCTCCAGGTCATGGCGCTTCCACTTGCGGATGTCATCCGCCGTCGCGCGGATCGCGACGGCGGCGTTGACGGCAGAGCTGCCGCCGAGTGCCTTACCGCGGGGAGCTGCCATGGCAGGGCTGGCCGCGCTCCCGCGCATCGTGAACCCCCAGTCGTGCCGCGGCTCGCCGGGGACATGCGTCGGGTCCAGGAGATCAGCAGGCATCGAGTTGAGCGGGTAGACCTTGCCTGCCTCCAGAAGCCGGACTGTGCGGGTCGGCTGTTCGGAAAGCCGCGCGGCAAGGACACTGCCTGCTGAGCCGCCGCCGACGATCAGAATGTCAACCGGATCCTGCTGCCTGCTGATCTCAGACATCTCTGATCTCCTCGCTGGTTCGGCGCGAAGTCTCCCGGATCGGTCGGCACGTGATCGTAGCTTTCGCAGCCGGCTCGACCCTACCGTACATCGCGGGGTGGGGCGAGGGCCGCGGTCTGCTTCCGCCGAACGCCCATGAGAAGCATCTCCTGTTCGCCAAGGTGCCTAACGCGTTTCGGTGAATACCGGCGACTGAGGTCCCGCGTACTTTGCCGAGCTCACTGCAGCCAACGCCTGTGACGTGGACGAGGGTTTCGGGGATCGCGTCAAAGATGCCGACGACCGCGGACGGGCCAGCGCGTTGTCACTCGCGTTGTCACCGTGCGGGGCGGCGCGCACTACTCCAACAAAAAACCGTAACCGTTCAGTTGGGTTGGGGGACATGATCCTGTCGCGTCGAACTTGGGGTCGTGGACCGCGCGGAGGCGGAGGCGATCTATGACCAGGGCCGCGAGGTCGTGGTGGCCGTCGTCGTTCGGATGGACGAGCAGATCCGGCGGCTGGAGGAGCGCGTGGCGCGCCAGGACGAGCGGATCGCTGAGCTTGAGCGCAAGCTGAACCGTTCTTCGCGGAGCTCCTCCGCTCCGCCGAGTTCTGATCCGCCTTCTTCGCCGTCGCATAGCAAGGATTCGTCGGGGCGCAAACGCGGCGCGCAGGGTGGCCATGAGGGCCACGGGCGTCCGCTGTTGCCGGCGTGGGCGGTCGATGAGGTCATCGAGCACTGGCCGGAGCGCTGCCGCTGCGGGCACGTCTTCAGCGCGGGCGAGCAGGTCCCGGTCGGCGAGCCGGCGCGCCACAAGGTTGAGGAGCTGCCACCGATCATGGTCAGGGTGACCGAGCACCGGCGTCAGCGCTTGCGTTGCCCTGAGTGCAGCAGACGCACGCGCGCCGCGTTGCCGCAGGAGGCGGCCTGCAGCTCCTTCGGCCCGCGGCTCCAAGCAGCCGTGGCGACGCTGTCGGTGCGCAACCGAGTCTCTCGGGAGGACACCGTCGAGCTCATCGAAGAGCTGTTTGGTGCTCGCATCAGCTCGGGCACGGTGGACGCGATCCTCACCAGGACGGCGCAGGCGCTGGCCGAACCGCACGATGATCTTCTGCGCCGGCTACGCGCCGCGCAGGCGCTGAATATGGACGACCGATGAAAGTCAAGGGCTTGGACGCAAATTTAGGAACGTAGTTCGGGGGTAGGATCGGTCGCGGGTGGATGCTGGAGGCCGCAGATCGCTTCGTGTGGCGTCGGTTTCAGCGGCATCTGGTCGACTGGCGTGATTTCGCCGCTTTTTGGGCAGGCGACGTCGATACCGGTGGCTGCCGGCGTCTTGGCATGGAGCTCGGCGAGCGTTAGGCTGCTGGTGGGCGCGAGTCGATGACGAGTCGAAGCGCAGATGTCAGGGGCTCGTGGTCTGCCGCGCGACTTTGCCCTTCGAGGGCTTTTGTGATGCGCGCCCCGATGTCACGCTCGCGCCCGACTTCGCTGATGCCGGCCTGGCGGCTTGCCAGTCGCGGATCATCCGCACGTAGGAGGACTCGGCCTGCTGGGCAAGGCGCTGCTCGGCTTCACGCATCGCTCCTCTGTTGGCCCACACTCCGGTGCGCTTGCCCTTCTGTGTCGGGGCGCCAGCGCGGACCTCGAGCAGCCGGAGCTTCTTAGCGGTCAGCGACGGCTGCTGGTGCGCGTAGTCCTCGCCGCGGCTCAGCAGACACCAGAACAGGCACGCGAGCTTGCGCGCGGCGGCGACTGTCGCGATCTGGCTGCCGCGACGGACGCGCAGCCGCTGGTAGAACGCGTGCAGCGGGCCGGGCTGGCGAACCACGCTCCAGGCCGCCTCGACCAGCGCCCACCGCGCCGACGCGGAGCCCTGCTTGGAGATCCGCCCGCTCTTCGCCGGCGCGATCCCGGACTGGCGGACCTTCGGGTCAAGGCCGAGATAGCCGACCAGCTGGCGCTGGGTGCGAAACCGGCGGATGTCACCGACCGCGGCCATGAAGGTCGCTGCGGCGATCACGTTCACCCCGGGGACGGTCATCAGCCGCCTGATCTCCGCCGAGTCAAGCGCCTGGGTGGCGATCAGCCGCTCGACCTCCGCGATCTCGCGGTCGAGGAACTCGATGTGACGCAGGCACCCATCGACCGTCTCTTGCTCCTCGAGCGGGAACTCCAACTCGCGCAGCCACCGCCGGCCCTTGACGCCGAACAGGTCACTCACCGGCGGGCGACCCTTCAGCCGGCGCATCAACACCGCGTGAACCTCGTTCTTCGCGCGCGAGCGCGAACGCACAAGCTGCTCACGCCGCGACAGTCGACGGCGCATAACGCGCGTCCACTCATCCGGTGTCCACACCGCATCCAGCTCACCGGCCGCCAACAACTTCGCCAGCGTCCTTGCATCCAGCCGGTCCGTCTTTGCCCTGGCCTGCCTGATCCCCGTGTCCGCCGGACTCACCACGATCACCTTGGCGACGTGCGGCTCGAGGATCCGCGCGATCTCCCACGCGTTCCCCGTCACCTCCAACGCCCCCCGATCCTGCAGGCCAAGACTCGCGGCGAACAACTCAAGGCGCTCCGGCGTCGTCTCGATCCGACCCGCCGAGCGCAGCTCACCAGCCTCACAGATCGCGACCTCGCAGAAATCCAGGTGCACGTCCAACCCGATCGCTCTCCCGATCACTGCCATCTCGTCCTCCTCGCTCACTCATCGACAGAAAGGGAGAACCGCGGGCGAACGACACAGACCGATACGTGCTCGAAGCACACCCGGGCAAGTCGCAGGGGCGGCCACCGAGAATGCACGGGCTCGAAGCCCATCGTCCAAAACGGCCTGCCCAACTGCGTTCTCCCAGAAAGCCCCTGTCCCGGTCACCAGACCGTAATCACGGACCCGGACGCGACCTTCCGAGCGGGATCTTCATGCCCCGAGACGGGCTGGCGAACCGCCGGCGAGCGTCGTGCGCTTTGGGGCATGTTCGACCAGCGCCATGCCTACTTCGCCATTGAGCCAGGTCGGCACGAGGACCATGCCAAGGAGCTGTTGGCCGACACCACGGCGATCGTGACATCTGATCGCTGGTGGGCCTACGCGCACCTGCCCGTCAAGCGCCGCCAGCTCTGCTGGGCGCACCTGCGCAGAGATTTCACCGCGCACGCCGAAGGGCTCGGCGCCGAGAAGCAGTTCGGCGATATCGGCCTCGAGCTGTGCGAGCGCGTCTTCTGGGCCTGGGAGGTTTTCACCCACACCTCCGATCGGCGTGAGCTTCGGCGCACAGCTCGCTCGCTGCAGCGAAAGTACAAGCCGATCGTCCGCTCCTTCGCCGCCAAGCGTGCTCGCAACAAACGCTGCCGCGGCATGGCCCGCAACCTCCTGAAAGCCTGGCCCGCCCTGTGGACCTTCGCCTCGCACGCCGGCGTGCAGCCGACCAATTATGCCGAGGTCCCAGTTATGCCGATGTTCGCGGGGAGCATGGCTGCTGGGGTGGTGATCGGCTCGGCAAGCTCGGCATAACTGGCGGTCGGGGTCACGCTGCCCTCTCCATTCAA
>JBEKWH010000035.1:0-38369 GCA_049513255.1 Solirubrobacteraceae bacterium | reverse complement strand
CATGGAATCCTGCCAGCGAACCAAAAGCGCCAGCCGGCTTCTACATCCCAACCGGCCTAGCAATCGAAGCCGGCTACCAAGGCAACGCAGGCCCCTAAAGCGCAGGCGCCCCAGGCCCGCAGAGCGCGTCCAGGCCCGTAGGGCTTCCGCGACGGATCAGCCCACGTCGCTGACGATCTCGACGGCCGCCATATTCCAGTCGTCGCTCGTCGGCTCCGTGTCGTTCATCGTCACGACGCTGCCAGCCGGGCCGGTGACGGCGCTCGTGAACTGCGACCAGAAGGTGTTGCCGCCGGCCGTGTCGACGTCCTGGCGCAGGAGCGTCTGGTTGGGGCCCAGCGTGCGCGCCGTCGCGTTGTCCCAGTCGGCGCCGACCGCGTACACGAGCGACCCCGCCTGCTCGGTCGTGAGCGAGACGCTCGGCGCGCCGCTGGCGGCGGCGCCGGCGACCGACGCGCCGCTGCCGTTGGAGCCCTGCATCGAGATCACCGTCAGCGACTGGTCGTAGCCCCCGACCGCCGGCGTCGAGGTGACCGTGACGTTGCTCAGCTGGGTCTTCGCTTCCGCGGTCCAGATCTCGGCGTCGCCCGATTGCGAGTTGGCGCGCTTGACGAGCGTCCAGGTGAGCCCGGCGCCGGAGACGGTCGCCGACTGCTTGGCGGCGCCGGACGGGCCGTCGGAGGACACGAACGCGTACAGATGCTCGCCGGCTTCGGCGGTCGTGAAGGTCTGCGTCGTCACCGCGCCCTTGCCGGTGGCGTTGACGGTGACATCCATCACGAAGCAGGTTTCTTCTTCGGCAGGGTTCTGCACGGTCACGCTCACCGGGGCGGCGGAGCCCGTCATGTCCGAGCTGTTGGTCGCCGTCGCCGTGAGACTGTGGCCGGCGTTGCTGGCTTCGGTCGTGTCCCAGCTGATCGCGTACGGCGCTTTCGTGACCGGCGCCCCGAGTGGTTTGCCGTCGAGGTAGAACTGCACGGAGCTGATCGGCGCGTTGTCGCTCACGTTGGCCGTGACCTGGGTCGTGCCGGAGACGATCTCACCGGCGGTCGGGTTGACGATCGACACCGTCGGCGCTTCGGCGCCTGCCTGTTCGGGCGGGCTGGGCAGAACCTCGACGGCCGCCATGTCCCATGGATCGGCTGTCGGCGCGGTGTCGCCGAGCGTGAGCGTCTGACCGGCCGCGGCGCTCGGCGTGGTCGCGTACTGCGTCCAGGAGGTGTCCCCGGCCCCTGCTTCGACCGTCTGTGCCAGCAGTTCCTGGCCCGTGCCGAGCGTGCGGGCGACGCCCCCGGCGGAGTCATCGCCCGTGGCGAACGCCACCGACCCGGCCTCCGTGGCCGTCAGGCCGATGCTCGGCGCGCCTTTGACGGCGCTGGCGGCGGCCGCGGCGCCGACGCCGTAGGCGCCGGAGAGCGCGACCACCGTCAGCGACTGTTTGTAGCCGCTGTCGGCGGCGGTCGCGGAGACGGTTGCGTTCAACAGCGATGCAACGGTCGTCGCCGTCCAGATCTCCGCGTCGCCCGCCTGGGTGTTCGACCGCTTGACGAGCGACCAGCTCAGCCCGGCGCCGGACACGCTGAGCGTCTGCGAGCCGGCGGCGGGGCCGTCGGAGTCGGCGAATGCGAGCAGCACCTCTCCCGGTTCGGTGGTCGAGAACGCCGGTGTCGTGGCTGTCGTCGTGCCGGTCTGACTGACGGCGCCGTCGATCGTCACGGAGCCGACTTTGCCGCTCACCGTTACCGGCACCTCGGGAGCGGTGCCGATGAAGCCGTTGCTGTCGGTCGCCTGCGCGCTGAGGTAGTGCTTGCCCGGCGCGACGTTGCCCACCGTCCAGTTGATCGTGTAGGGCGGGGCGGTGACCGGTGAGCCGATCGGCTCACCGTCGAGCAGGAACTGCACCGAGGAGATCGCGGCCGGACCGCTCGCGCTGGCGGACAGCGTCGCCGTCCCGGCGAGCGCAGCGTTCGCGCTCGGGCTCGTCATGGCGACGGTCGGCGGCGTCGAGTTGGGGTGCGTCTGTTCGAGCACCTTGACGGTGTCGCCCGTGATTTCGAGCTTGGTGTCGGTGATGTTGTCGGCGGTGTTGGACTCCTCGAAGTAGTGGTAGGGGTCGATCTCGCCGCGCAGCCAGTAGGTGCCGTTGGCAAGGCTCGTGATCGGGATGCCCTCGCCCCCGTCGGTCGCTTCGTACTGATCGCCCCAGCCGACGCTCAGGCCGAGCTTGCCTTCGGGGTTCTCGCAGTTGCTCCCCGGATATTCGTTGTCGACTGGCGCGTTGGGCACGCCGCCGACATATGTGTCGGAGGTCATGCAGAAGTCCACCTTCGGGCTCGTCGCGACGACGCTCCCGGGCCCGCCGCCGGCGGCGGTGTTGTACAGCCAGAACTTGTCCAGCGGGAAGTTGTAGTCAACCGGTGGGCTCCAGATCATCGGCCCGGCGATCGGGACCGAGTAGGCGTACTTCCACACCCCCGGGCTGGGCATCGTGTACAGCGCCTGATAGCCCTGCGAGATCCCAGTCTGCGCGTCATACACCGGGCGCAGCTCCCACGGGCCGGCGCCCGCGTCCTCGCTGATATGCGTGAACTCGAGCGTCCGCGCGCTGCCGTCCTGCACGATCGCGATATCTCCAGTCGGCATCAGCACCTGCAGATCGGGATAGGCGATCGCTTCGCCGCTGGGCGTCACGGCGTTCGACGGCGAGGATGGCGGTCCCGCGCCGACGGCGTTGGTGGCGGTCACCGTGAAGGTGTAGGCGGTGCCGTTGGTGAGCCCGCCGATCGTGGCGCTGGTCGCCGGCGGTGAGCCCGTAACGGTGCTGGCCGGCTGGGCCGTCGAGCCGACGTACGGGGTGACGGTGTACTGCGTGATCGCGCTGCCGCCATTCGATGGCGCCGCCCAGGTCACCTTGGCGCTGCTTTCGCCGGGCGTCGCGATGACTTCCGTCGGCGCCGCGGGCGCGGTCGGAGCCGTCGGCGTGACGGCACTCGAGTGTTCGGAGGCCGGCCCGGCGCCGACCGCGTTGGTGGCGGTGATCGTGAAGGTGTAGGCGGTGCCGTTGGTGAGCCCGCCGATCGTGGCGCTGGTCGCCGGCGGTGAGCCGCTGATCTTCGTGGCCGCCTGCGCCGCCGAGCCGATGTACGGCGTGATCGTGTAGCTCGTGATCGGGCTGCCGCCGTTCGCTGGAGCGGTCCAGCTCAGCGTCGCCGATTCGTCGCCGGCGGAGGCGCTGACGTTCGTCACCTGGCCCGGAGCCGTCGCGGTCGACTTGCCGGCGGCGAGGATCTCGACGGCGGCCATGTTCCACGAGTCGCTCGTGGGGGCGGTGTCGTTGATCGTCACGAGGCTTCCCGACGGGCCGGCGGGCTGGCTGGTGTACTGCGACCAGAACGTGTCGCCGGTTTTCGTGTCGAGGTACTGGTCGAGCAGTGTCTGGTTGGGGCCGAGCGTGCGTGCGGCCGCGGCGTCCCAGTCGTTGCCGACCGCATACACGAGCGAGCCTGCTTCGGTCGTGGTCAGCGACACGCTTGGAGCCCCGCTCGCGGCGCCGCCGGCGACCGATGCGCCGACGCCTTTGCTCAGCTCGAGCGAGATCACGCTGAGCGACTCGTCGTAGCCCGGCGCCGCGGGCGTCGAGGTGACGGTCACGCTCGAGAGCGGGCTGGCGGCCGTGGCAGCCCAGATCTCGGCGTCGCCCGAGCGCGAGTTGGCGCGCTTGACGAGCGTCCAGGTCAGCCCCGCGCCAGAGACCGTCGCGGACTGCTTGCCGGCGCCAGACGGGCCGTCGGAGGCGACGAACGCAAGCAGCTGCTCGCCGGCTTCGACGGTGCTGAAGCTCGGCGTCGTCACGGCGCCGTGGCCGTTGACGGTGACGTTCGCGTCCCTTACCGGGCCGGGGCCGGGGCCGGTCGAGGCGGTGGGTTCGAAGTCGACGTCAACCCAGTAGTTGGTGGCCTTGTAGCTATTGGTGGGGAAGGCGCTAGTCGCGCTGTAGGTGTACACGCCGTTCGGGCTGGCCGAGTTGGCGAGCGCGCTCAGCGGTGGGTTGCTGACGGCGCCGGCGCTGAACGCGGAGACGCTGTCGGAGTAATGGCCGTCGGGGGCCAGGTAGGCGGCGACGTACGTCGTGTTCGCCGCGATCGCCACCGGCGTCGGGAAGTTGACCTGCTGCCAGCCGGAGGCGGTTTCGCTTGCGAAGGTCGCGGACGCCAGCAGCGTGCCGCCGGCGCTCCACAGGCTGGCGATGTGCGTGCCGATGTTGGTCGCGGCCTTGTAGAAGCGGATGCCGGTCACGTTGCCGGCGACTTCTGAGGTGAACTTCACGCCCAGCTCAGCGGAGTGCCCGTCGCCGGAGTCGATCGTGGCCGGCGTCGCCGCGCCGAAGAGCGTGTCGGGCGCCGCGGATGCCGAGCTCGCGGGTGTCAGCAGGCCGACAGTTATCCCCAGCACAAGGCACGCAATTACGGGTATACGCGATGTTTTACTCAGAAGAATTTCCCGGTCCGTGGGTTGTTCGCCGCTCAGGCCTGGAGTTGAGTCAGGGCTCTGGCGGCGAAGAGTCTACCGATCCTGCACGGCGCGGTGATGTCGAGCACCTTGCCGTCGGCGAGTGCTACGAATGTCGTCGCCTGTCCGTATACGCCGCAGTAGCCGCTTCGACCAGCGAGCTTGAAGTGCGTGAGATGGCGGATGTGCGGCTCGAGCTGCGCGAGCTTGACGCCCTCGACCGTGACCGTCACGAACGTCTTCGCCCCCACCGGCTGATAGATGCACGTCGGCCCGAGCGGCGCCTCCTGCGGGGCGGCGACCGGTCTGCCGACGATCGCCTGCGCCTGCGCCTGCGAAACGAGCTTGCACGGGTTCTCTTCACCGGCGGCCGGGTTGCTGCCGACGTCGGCGTTGCCCGGGTTGTCGTCGTTGATTTCGCTTCCCCCGGTCCCGTGCAGCGGGTGATGCGTGACGACACCGGTGGTCACGATGTCGCGGTGCGCCTTGGCGGCTTCGGTCGCGGCGGCTTCGGCGGCGCTCGCGCGCGTCGTCGCGACGCGGGCGTGTACCGACGTGGTGCTATCGGCGCCAGTGGTTGCGCCCGCGCGCTGTGTCGAGGACGAGCCGCCGCATGCCGCCAGCAGCGCCGTCGTGCCAGCGATGGCGAGCGTGCGCTGCAGGCCGGCGGGGAGGTACCGAGTGCCCATCAGTGGCTGGGTTCGAAGTCGACGTCAACCCAGTAGTTGGTCGCCTTGTAGGTGCTCGTCGGGAAGGTGGTCGTCGCGCTGTACGTGTACACGCCATTGACGCTGCTCAGGTTGGAGAGGGCCGACAGCGGCGGGTTGCTGAACGGGCTGCTGGCGAACCCGGAGGAGGTGTCGGAGTAGTCGCCTTTGGGCGCGAGGTAGGCCGCGACATACGTCGTGCTGGCGGTGATCGGCACGGGTTTCGCGAAGTTGACCTGCTGCCAGCCGGAGGCGGTTTCGGACGTGAAGGTTTCGGAAGCGAGCAGCGTTCCGCCTGCGGTCCAGAGGCTGCCGATGTGCGTGCCGGTGTTGGTGCTCGCCTTGTAGAAGCGGATGCCCGTCACGCTGCCGGCGACTTCAGAGGTGAACTTGACGCCGACGTCGACGGAGTGCGCGTCGGCCGAGTTGATCGTCGCCGGCGTGGCGAAGTCGAAGATCGTGTCCTGCGGGGTGATCGCACCGGAGGCGCTCGATGCCGGGCCGCTCCCGGCGACGTTGCTCGCGGCGACCGTGAAGGTGTAGGCGGTGCCGTTGGTGAGCCCGGTGATGATCGCCGAGGTCGTGCTCGCGCTGACTTCTAGCGGGGTCTGAGCGCTCGAGCCGATGTACGGGGTCAGCGTGTAGGAGGTGATCGCGCTGCCGCCGTTGCTCGACGGCGCGGTCCAGCTCACGAGCGCCTGCCGCGTGGCGGCGCTGGCCGTGACGGCGGTCGGCGCGCCGGGCACGGTGACCGTCGTCGGCGTGACGGCGTTCGAGTGTTCGGAGGCCGGGCCGGTGCCGAGCGCGTTGGTGGCGGTGACGGTGAACGTGTAGCTGGTGCCGTTGGTCAGCCCCGTGATAGTCGTGCTCGTCGCCGGTGGCGAGCCGCTGATCTTCGTCGCGGTCTGTGCGGTCGCGCCGATGTAGGGGGTGATCGTGTAGCCGGTGATCTGGCTGCCGCCGTTTGCCGGCGCCGTCCAGCTCACCGCAGCGCTCGCGTTGCCCGTGCTCGCTTTGACCGCTGTCGGCGCGGCGGGTGTGGTTGCGGGGGTGACGGCGTTCGAGTGTTCGGAGGCCGGCCCGTTGCCGAGCGCGTTGGTGGCTGTGACGGTGAAGGTGTAGCTGGTGCCGTTGGTCAGCCCGGTGACGGTCGCGCTGGTCGCCGGCGGGTTGCCGGTGATGGTGGTGGCGGTCTGGGCTTCGGCGCCGACGTAGGGGGTGATCGTGTAGCCGGTGATCTGGCTGCCGCCGTTCGCGGGGGCGCCCCATTTGACGGTGGCGCTGGCGTTGCCCGGGCTGGCTGTGACCGCTGTCGGCGCGGCGGGTGTCGTCGCGGGGGTGACGGCGTTCGAGTGTTCGGAGGCCGGCCCGTTGCCGAGCGCGTTGGTGGCTGTGACGGTGAAGGTGTAGCTGGTGCCGTTGGCGAGTCCTGTGGCGGTCGTCGAGGTCGTGCTCGCGCTGACTTCGCGCGGTGTCTGTGCGCTCGCGCCGATGTACGGGGTGACCGTGTAGCCGGTGATCGGGCTGCCGCCGTTCGCGGGTGCGGTCCACGCCACGGAGGCGCTCCCGTTGCCGGCGCTGGCCGTGACTTCGGTCGGCGCGGCCGGTGGCGTGAGCGACGTCGGTGTGACGGCGTTCGAGTGTTCGGAGGCTGGCCCGTTGCCGAGCGCGTTGCTGGCGGTGACGGTGAACGTGTAGCTGCTGCCGTTGGCCAGGCCGGTGATCGTGGTGCCGGTCGCGGGCGGGTTGCCGGTGATGGTGGTCGCGGCCTGCGCTTCGCTGCCGATGTAGGGGGTGATCGTGTAGCTGGTGAGCGGGCTGCCGCCGTTCGCCGGGGCGCCCCATTTGACGATCGCGCTCGCGTTGGCGGCGCTGGCTGTGACCGCGGTCGCCACGGCGGGTGTGGTTGCGGGCGTGACGGCGTCCGAGTGTTCGGAGGCCGGCCCGTTGCCGAGCGCGTTGGTGGCGGTGACGGTGAAGCTGTAGCTGGTGCCGTTGCTGAGCCCGGTGACGGTCGTCGAGGTCGCGCTCGCGCTGACTTCGAGCGGTGTCTGTGCGCTCGAGCCGATGTAGGGGGTGATCGTGTAGCTGGTGAGCACGCTGCCGCCGTTGCTCGACGGCGCGGTCCAGCTCACGGTCGCGCTGCTGTTGCCGGCGCTCGCCGTGACTTCGCTCGGCGCCGACGGCGTCGTCGCCGGCGTCACGGCGCTCGACGGCGACGACGTGGTCCCGGCTCCGTTCGGGTTCGCTGCCTGGACGGTGAAGGTGTAGCTGGTGCCGTTGCTGAGTCCTGTGATCGTGGTGCCGGTCGCGGGCGGGTTGCCGGTGATTGTGGTGGCCGTCTGGGCTTCGCTGCCGATGTAGGGGGTGATCGTGTAGCTGGTGACCAGTCCGCCGCTCGCCGGCGCGCTCCAGGTGACGTTGGCGGAGGCGTTGCCCGGGGTGGCGCTGACGTTCGTGACCTGGCCCGGGACGGCAGCCGGTTCGAAGTCGACGTCGACCCAGTAGTTGGTCGCTCCGGTGGTGCTCGTGGGGAACACGCTTTTGCTGTTGTAGGCATAGACGCCGTTGACGCTCGTCGTGTTCGCCAGTGCCGACAGCGGTGGGTTGCTCAGGCCGCTCGTGGCGAAGGCGCCGACGGTGTCGGAGTAGTGGCCCTTGGGCGCCAGGTAGCCGGCGACGTAGGTGGTGTTGGGCAGGATCACTATCGGGCTGGAGAAGTTGACCTGCTGCCAGCCGGAGGCAGTTTCGGTTGTGAAGGTTTCGGAGCCGAGCAGCGTTCCGCCTGCGGTCCAGAGGCTGCCGACGTGTGTGCCTGTGTTGGCCGCCGCCTTGTAGAAGCGGATGCCCGTCACGCTGCCGAACGTTTCGGCGGTGAACTTCACGCCGACGGTCGTCGAGTTGGTGTCATTGGAGTCGATCGTGGCGGGAGTCCCGAGTTCGAAGATCGTGTCCTGTGGCGTGACGGCGGCCGATGCGCTCGAGGGCGCGCTCGCTCCGATTGCGTTGTTGGCGGTGACCGTGAAGCTATAGCTGGTGCCGTTGGCCAGTCCTTTGACGAGCGTGGACGTGGCGGTGGGGGAGGCTTCGATGGGCGTCTGCGCGGTCGAGCCGATGTAGGGCGTGATCGTGTAGGAGGTGAGCGCGCTGCCGCCGTTGGTCGCGGACGCGGTCCAGCTGACAAGCGCCTGCTTTGCGGCCGCGCTGGCCGTGACGCCCGTCGGCGCCGAGGGCGGCGTGATCGACGTCGGCGTGACCGCGTTCGACGGCGAGGAGGCCGCTCCGGAGCCGTTCGGGTTGGAAGCCTGAACGGTGAACGTGTATGTCGAGCCTCCGTTCAGCCCGGTGACCGTGGCCCCGGTTGCCGGTGGGGAGCCGGTGACGGTCGTCGTCGGCTGGGCTTCGGCGCCGATGTAGGGGGTGATCGTGTAGCTGGTCACCGGTCCGCCGTTTGCGGGCGCGCTCCAGGTGAGGCTTGCCGAGCCGTTGCCGGCGGTGGCGCTGACGTTCGTGACCTGGCCCGGGACGGCGGCCGGTTCGAAGTCGACGTCGACCCAGTAGTTGGTCGCTCCGGCGCTGTTGGTGGGGAACACGCTTTTGCTGCTGTAGGCAAAGACGCCATCGGCGCTCGTGGAGCTCGCGAGCGCGGACAGCGGCGGGTTGCTGACGCCGCTGAAGGCGAACTCGGAGCCGGTGTCGGAGTAGTGGCCGGCCGGCGCCAGATAGCCGGCGACATAGGTGGTGTTGGGCAGGATCAGTATCGGGCTGGAGAAGTTGACCTGCTGCCAGCCGGAGGCGGTTTCGCTCGTGAAGGTCGCGGAGGCGAGCAGCGTTCCGCCGGCGCTCCAGAGGCTGCCGACGTGCGTGCCGGTGTTCGCGGTCGCCTTGTAGAAGCGAATGCCCGTCACGTAGCCGTACGCTTCGGAGCTGAACTTCACTCCGACCTCGATCGAGGACGATTCGCTGGAGTCGATCGTGGCCGGTGTCGCGAAGTCGAAGATCGTGTCCTGTGGCGTGATCGCGCTCGACGCGCTCGAGGGCGGGCTCGCTCCGATCGCGTTGCTGGCGGTGACGGTGAACGTGTAGCTGGCGCCGTTGGTCAGTCCCTTGACGATCTTCGACGTGGAGCTCGGAGAGACTTCGACGGGTGCCTGCGCGCTCGCGCCGATGTAGGGGGTGATCGTGTAGGAGCTGAGCGCGCTGCCGCCGTTGCTCGCGGGCGCGGTCCAGCTCACGAGCGCCTGACTCGTGGCGGCGCTCGCCGAGACCGCTGTCGGCGCGGCTGGAATCGTCGGCGCGGACGGCACGATGGCGTTCGATTCCGCCGACACGGGCCCAGAGCCGTTGGTGTTGGAGGCCTGGACGGTGAACGTGTAGCCGATGCCGTCGGCCAGTCCGGTGACCGTCGCACCGGTCGCCGGCGGGGAGCCGCTGACCGTCGTCGCCGGCTGGGCTTTTGTGCCGATGTAGGGAGTGATCGTGTACATCGTCACCGGCCCGCCGCTCGCGGGCGCGCTCCATGTCAGGCTTGCCGAGTCGTTGCCGGCGGTCGCGCTGACGTTCGTGACCTGGCCGGGTGCTGGCGTGGGTTCGAAGTCGACGTCGACCCAGTAGTTCGTGGCTTTGTAGGTGCTTGTCGGGAACGTGCTTTTGCTGCTGTAGGCGTACACGCCGTTGACGCTCGTGGTGTTCGCAAGGGCGGACAGCGGCGGGTTGTTCGCGGCGGACGTGGCAAAGCCGGAGGACGTATCGGAGTAGTGCCCTTTTGGCGCCAGGTAGGAGGCGACGTAGGTCGTGTTGGCGGTGATCGCCACGGGTGTCGAGAAGTTGACCTGCTGCCAGCCGGTGGCGGTTTCGCTCGTGAAAGTGGCCTGTGCGAGGAGCGTTCCGCTGGCGCTCCAGAGGCTGCCGACGTGCGTGCCGGTGTTGGCCGCCGCCTTGTAGAAGCGGATGCCGGTGACGTTGCCGGAGAGTTCCGAGGTGAACTTCACGCCGGCGTTGGTGGCGCTGGCGTCGCCCGAGTCGACCGTGGCCGGTGTCGCGAATTCGAAGATCGTGTCCTGCGGCGTGAGCGCCGCGGAGGCGCTCGAGGGGCTGGCCCCGACGGCGTTATTGGCGGCGACGGCGAACGTGTAGCTCGTGCCGTTGGTGAGGTTCTTGACCGTCGCGGAGGTCGCGGTCGGGCCGGTTTCGACGGGTGTCTGTGCGCTCGCCCCGATGTACGGAGTGACGGTATAGGAGGTGATCGCGCTGCCACCGTTGTTGGTCGATGCGGCCCAGTTGACTAGCGCCTGTTTGCTGGCGGCGCTGGCGGTGACGTTGGTGGGCGCGGATGGCGGCGCGAGCGCCGACGGCGTGACGGCATTGGACTGTTCGGAGGTTGCGCCGGCGCCGTCGGGGTTGGACGCGCGCACGGTGAACGTGTAGCTGGTGCCGCCGGTCAGCCCGGTGACCGTTGCGCTGCTCGCCGGCGGCGTGCCCGTGATCGTCGTCGCGGGCTGCGCTTCGGTGCCGATGTAAGGGGTGATCGTGTACGTCGTGACCGGACCGCCGCTGGCCGGCGCCCTCCAGCTGACGGTCGCCGAGCGGTTGCTCGCGGTGGCGGTGACGTTCGTGACCTGGCCTGGGGCGCTTACGGGTTCGAAGACGGGGTCGACCCAGTAGTTGGTTCCTTGGAAGCTGCTCGTGGGGAAGGTGCTGGTGGAGCCGTAGGAGTAGACGCCGTTGGCGGAGGTGTAGAGGCCGTTGACCACGGGTGCGCTGGCGGGGAGCGCGTGCAGCGGCGGGCTGTTGAGGATGTTGCCGCCGGTCGGCGGCGGCGTGTAGAAGTAGTAGGGCGAGTCGGCGTAGTGCCCGGCTGGAGCGAAGTACGAGGCGACGTACGTGGTGTTCGGGAACACGTCGACCGGCGTGGAGAAGCTGACCTGCTGCCAGCCGCTGGCGGTTTCGCCCGTGAATTCAGCTTTCGCGAGGCGTTCGCCGGTGGCGCTCCAGAGGCTGCCGAAGTGCGTGCCGGTGTTGGCCGCCGACTTGTAGAAGCGCACGCCGGTGATCAAGCCGAAGGTTTCCGAGCTGAACTTGACGCCGACCTCGACCGAGTGCGCATCGCCGGAGTCTGGTGTTGGCGGGGTGATGGCGTTGCCCCAGATCGAGCAGGGGCAGGCGATGTTGACTTTGACGCCGGCCGCGGGGGTCTCGAGGTTGGCGCTGTCGTCGACCGCCCTGGATTTGATCGTCGTTGAGGGATAGCCGTGGGCGGCCCATGTATAGGACCAGTTGACGGACTGTTCGGCGGGTGTCGTGAGCGTCGCCGGGTGCCAGGTGGCGCCGTTGTCGGTCGAGACTTCCACGCCGGCGACGACACCGCCGCCCGCATCCGTCGCGGTGCCGGCGATCGTCACCTGGCTGCCGTCCTGGAACGTTTCCCCGGGTCCAGGCGCGGTGATCGTCGAGGTCGGCGGCGTGGTGTCCGTCGACGGCGTCGGTGCGACGAGGCCGGGCGCCAGCGCTTCGGGCGTGGCGCCCATTTCGCCGAGCAGGTTGACCGTGAACTGCTGCATGTTGGGGTCCACCGGCGGGCTGCCCGGGTCGGTGCTGCCGATGTCCCAGGCGTTGCTGTCTTCAAGGCCCCAGGACCACTGCACGGTGCCGGCGCCGAACACCAGCGCGCCCGAGGGCGCGCGGTACAGCGTCAGGTGATGGGTGGCCGTGCTGTTGTTGCTCAATGTGGTGCCGTAGTCGGTGAAGGCCTGCACGCCGCTGACTGTGGTAGAGGAGAGGTCGAACTCGCCGGCGGGCCGGAAGCCGTTGTCGACATCTTCGTCCCACTCATAGCCGAGCGTCCCGACTTCCGGGGCGAGCGTCAGCGTCTGCCCGGGCTGCAGGTTCGCGACGGCGGTGTTGCGCCACAACCGCAACTTGGCGTACTGGGCGGGCACCCTGATTTCGGACGTGCCGGAGTTGACCTCAAACTGCTGGCCGGTGAGCGCGTTCTCGGGCTTGCCGCCGTCGGAGGCCGGGTCGCGCGGGTCGCGCCACGAGCCGGTCCAGGTCGGTGGGTCCTTCGGGTCGACGGGCCCTTCGAAGTGCGTCTCCTTATACGTAGTCAGTGTCCGGTAGGGCGTTTCGCTACCTTCGCTGCTGGGTCCCCAGCGCGTCTTCCAGAAGACCTCGTTGGCGCTGAAGAACGCGAGGTTCACGCCGGCTTCGCGTGCTGCTTCGACATTCGCGCGCTGCCCCGCCGACCAGTACTCGTCGTGGCCGCTGGACATGAAGATCTTGTGGTTCCTCAGCAGCGCGCCGTTGCGGTCGACTTCGCCCTCGGTCGTGTAGCTGACGTCGTAGCCGTTCTTTTCCAGGAACCGCATCATCTGGTATTCCGCGTACCACAGATACGACGCGCCGTTGTCGGTCGTGAAGGCTCCGTCGAACGGTCGGTTGTAGGAGACGGAGTAGGCGCCCTTGTAGGCTTTCGGGTTACCGGGCGGGCATTCGACCGTGCACGTGTACAGGCTGTTGCCGCCATAGTCGTTGTAGGCCTCCCACGTCGCGTCGGAGGTCTGCAGCAGGATCTTCGAATGGCTCGCGTCGTTGCGCACGACGAAGATGATCTGGCTCTTGCCGCCGGTGTCGTTGCGCGTCAGCAGCGCGATGTACACGCCCGAGACAGCGTTGCTCGGCACCGTCCACTGCGCCGAGACACCCCAGTCGCCGCAGTCGATCAGACCCGTCGACGGTTCGTGCAGGCATTCCGGCTGGATCTGCGGCAGCTGCGCCGTCGGCGTGATATCCGACGCCACCAGCCGCGCGCCATCGCCGCCGTAGTAGCCCAGCCGCAGGATGTTGATGTGGTAGGCGCTGGCTTCCGTCTTGATCTTGAACGACTCGGTCTGGCCGACGTTGACGCTCATCGACGTCGCGAACCCCTGGATCGTCGGATCGCCGATGCCCTGCACCTGCCACTGGCTCGGCGCGGTTCCCGGCAGCGCGTTCTCGCACACGATCGGGTTCGGCGCCGACGCGCAGTTGTCTTCCCCTTCCGCCGCCGCGGAAGAGCTCAGCGGCAGCGCGAAGATCGCCGGAAGCACGAGCAGCGCGATCAGGTAGCGCAGCGTGGCGCTGCGATGGCGCGTCACCATGCTCCGCGCGCGCCCAGGACTGCGGGCACGGTCCTCGCCAGGATCCAGAGGTTGAGCCGCAGCGAGCGGCGGCTGGCGTAGTCGACGTCGAGGCGCACCATCTCCTCGAGCGTCACCTGGGAGCGGCCGCTCACCTGCCATAGGCCGGTGACGCCGGGCTTGACGTTGAAGCGCGCGAACCAGTGCGGCGGATAGTGCTCGACCTCGTAGGGGATCGGGGGCCGGGGGCCCACGAGCGACATCTCGCCGCGCAGCACGTTCCACAGCTGCGGCAGCTCGTCGAGGCTCGAGCGTCGCAGCAGCCGTCCGACGCGGGTGACGCGCTTGTCCCCGATCATCTTGAAGTACAGGCCAGGCGTCTCCTCGCTCTCGGTGTCGAGTTGCGGGGTCTCGCCCTTGATCAGGCCGATCACGAACTCGCGGTGCGGGTCGTGCGCGACTCCCTGGTGCATCGTGCGGAACTTCATCACCGTGAACGGCCTGCGACCGCGTCCCACGCGCCGCTGGCGAAAGATCGCCGGGCCGGGCGAGTCCAAGCGGATCGCGATCGCGATCGCGGCCAGCACGGGCGCCAGCAGCAGCAGCATCAGCGCCGAGCCGACGATATCGAGCGTACGGCAGCTGACGTCCACCAGCGGCTGCGCGCGGTGCGTCGCAGCGGCTGGCCCGGCGTCGATGTCCGCGCAGGCAGATGCGGCGCGTTGATCAATAGCGCTTGAGGACACCAGAGAAGGAACGCGTCGGCGGGCGACCAGCTTGCGCCGCGTGTTACGTGGTTTTTTGCGCGACGCGCGCGGCTGCGCCCTCATCGTGCACCGTCCCGTCGCTAGGCTTTGGCGGCGAGGATCTCCACGGCGGCGAGGTTCCACTGGTCGGCCGTGGGAGCCGTGTCGTTGAGCGTCACGAGGCTGCCTGCCGGGCCGGTCGCCTGGCCGCTGTACTGCGACCAGAACGTGTCCCCCGTTTTGGTGTCGAGGAACTGGCGCAGCAGCACCTGATTGGCGCCGAGCGTGCGGGCGACGGCGGTGTCCCAGTCGTTGCCGACACCGTACACGAGCGAGCCGGCCGCGGTCGTCGCGAGCGAGACGCTCGGGGCGCCGCTCGCGGCTCCGCCGGAGACCGATGCGCCGATGCCCGCCGATCGCTCGATCGAGACGACCGTCAGCGCCTGGTCGTAGCCCTGGACCGCCGGGGTCGAGGTGACGGTCACGTTCGTGAGCGCTTTCGACGCTGGCGCGGCCCAGATCTCGGCGTCGCCCGAGCGCGAGTTCGCGCGCTTGACGAGCGTCCACGTGAGGCCCGCTCCGGACACCGTCGCCGACTGCTTGGCGGCGCCCGACGGGCCGTCGGAGGCGACGAGCGCGAGCAACTCCTCGCCGCCTTCGGCGGTCGAGAAGCTCGACGTGGTTGTCGTGCCGTGGCCGTCGACCGTTACGTTGGCGTCCATCGCGAGCGGCGTGGCGGTGGGCGTGACGAGGCCCGAGTGTTCGGAGGCGGGGCCGCTGCCGACGGCGTTGCTGGCGGTGACGGCGAAGCTGTAGCTGGAGCCGTTCGTGAGCCCAGTGATGGTCGTGCCGGTCGCCGGTGGGGAGCCGGTGATCGTGGTCGCGGGCTGGGCGCTCGCGCCGATGTAGGGGGTGATCGTGTAGCCGGTGAGCGGGCTGCCGCCGTTGGCCGGGGCCGACCAGCTGACGGTGGCGCTGGCGTTGCCGGCGGTCGCCGTGACGCCCGTCGGCGCGGACGGTGTCGTGGCCGGCGTGACCGTGTTGGATTGTTCGGACGCTGGGCCGGCGCCGACGGCGTTGGTGGCGGCGACGGTGAAGCTGTAGCTGGCGCCGTTGGTCAGCCCGGTGATCGTCGTGCTGGTCGCCGGTGGTGCGCCGGTGATCGTGATCGCCGGCTGCGCGGTCGCGCCGATGTAGGGGGTGACCGTGTAGCTGGTGGCCGTCCCGCCGCCGGACGGTGCGCTCCAGGTCAAGCTGGCGGACCCGTTGCCGGCGCTCGCCGTGACTTCGCTCGGCGCGGACGGAAGGGTCGGAGCTGCGGGTGTGACGGGGTTCGAGTGTTCGGAGGGAAGGCCGGTGCCGACGGCGTTGGTGGCGGTGACCGTGAAGCTGTAGGTGGCGCCGTTGGCGAGTCCGGTGATCGTTGTGCCGGTCGCGGGCGGGGAGCCCGTGATCGTGGTCGACGGCTGGGCTTCGGCGCCGAGGTAGGGGGTGATCGTGTAGCTCGTGATCGCGCTGCCGCCGCTCGACGGCGCCGTCCAGCTCACCGTGGCGCTGGCGCCGCCGGCCGGCGCCCCCGTGACTTTCGTCGGCGCGCCGGGCGTGGTCACGGGCGTGACGGCGGCCGAGTGTTCGGAGGCGGGGCCGGTGCCGACGGCGTTGGTGGCGGTGACGGTGAAGCTGTAGCTGGCGCCGTTGGTCAGCCCGGTGATCGTTGTGCCGGTCGCGGGCGGGGAGCCCGTGATCGTGGTCGACGGCTGGGCTTCGGCGCCGAGGTAGGGGGTGATCGTGTAGCTCGTGATCGCGCTGCCGCCGCTCGACGGGGCCGACCAGCTGACGATGGCGCTGGCGTTGCCGGCGGTTGCCGTGACGCCCGTGGGCGCGGAAGGCGTCGTGGCCGGCGTGACGATGTTCGAGGCCGAAGACGGCTGGCTCGAGCCGACGGCGTTGGTGGCGATGACGGTGAAGCTGTAGCTGGTGCCGTTGGTCAGCCCGGTGATCGTGTCGTTGGTCGCGGGCGGGGAGCCGGTGATCGTGGTCGAGGGTTGCGCGCTTGCGCCGATGTAGGGGGTGATCGTATAGCTGGTGGGAGTCCCGCCACCCGACGGCGCGCTCCAGTTCAGCCTGGCTGAGCCGTTGCCGGCGGTCGCGACAACGTTCGTGGGCTGCCCTGGAGCAACCGTCGCGGTCGGTTCGAAGTCGACGTCCACCCAGTAGTTCGTGGCTTTGTACGTGCTGGTCGGAAAGGCGCTCGTCGTGCTGTATGTGTAGACGCCGTTGGCGCTGACGGAGTTGGCGAGGGCGCTGAGAGGCGGGTTGCTGACGCCCGTCGTGAGGCCCGATGAGCTATCCGAGTAGTGCCCTTTCGGCGCCAGGTAGGAGGCGACGTAGGTCGTGTTGGCGGCGATCGTGACGGGCGTCGAGAAGCTGGCCTGCTGCCATCCGGAGGCGGTTTCGCTCGTGAACGTGACCTGCCCGAGCAACGTCCCGCTCGCGCTCCACAGGCTGCCGACGTGCGTGCCGGAGTTCGTGCTCGCCTTGTAGAAGCGGATGCCCGTGACGGCGCCGGCGAGCACGGAGCTGAACTTCACGCCGACGTTCACCGATTTGCCGTCGCCCGAGTCGATCGTCGCGGGCGTCGCCTGGCCGAAGATCGTGTCGGCCGCGACGACCGCGGTCGGCGTGGCGATGTTGGAGTGTTCGGAGGCCGGGCCGCTGCCGACGGCGTTGGTGGCGGTGATCGTGAAGCTGTAGCCGGTGCCGTTGGTCAGCCCGGTGATCGTGTCGTTGGTCGCGGGCGGGGAGCCGGTGATCGTGGTCGAGGGTTGCGCGCTCGCGCCGATGTAGGGGGTGATCGTATAGCCGGTGATCGGGCTGCCGCCGTTGGACGGGGCTGCCCAGGCCACGATCGCGTTCCCGTTCCCGGCGATCGCCGTCACCCCCGTCGGTGCTGCCGGCGCGGTCGGCGCCGACGTGGGCGTGACCGCGCTCGAGGGCGAGGACGGCGACCCGGAGCCGACGGCGTTGGTGGCCGCGACAGTGAACGTGTAGCTGGTGCCGTCGCTGAGCCCGGTGACGGTCGCACTGGTCGCCGGCGGCGAGCCGGTGATGGTCGTCGCGGGCTGCGCCGTCGAGCCCACGTACGGAGTGATCGTGTAGCTGGTAGGCGCTCCGCCGCCGGACGGCGCGCTCCAGCTGACGGTCGCCGAGCCGTTTCCCGCCGTCGCGCTGACGTTCGTGACCTGGCCCGGCGCCGACGGTGTGCCTGGTTCGAACACGGGGTCGACCCAGTAGTTGGTGCCTTGGAAGCTGCTGGTGGGGAAGGTGCTGGTGGAGCCGTAGGAGTAGACGCCGTTGGCGGAGGTGTAGAGGCCGTCTGTGACCGGGGCGCTGGCTGAGAGCGCGTGCAGCGGCGGGCTGTTGAGGATGTTGCCGCCGGTCGGCGGCGGCGTGTAGAAGTAGTAGGGCGAGTCGGCGTAGTGGCCGGAGGGATCGAAGTAGGAGGCGATGTACGTCGTGTTCCGGGCGATCGCCACGGGCGAGGAGAAGTTGACCTGCTGCCAGCCGGAGGCGGTTTCGTTGGTGAATTCCGCTTTCGCAAGGCGTTCGCCGCTGGCGCTCCAGAGGCTGCCGAAGTGCACGCCGGTGTTGGCCGCGGACTTGTAGAAGCGCACACCGGTCACCGCGCCTGCGACTTCGGAGCTGAACTTGACGCCGACCTCGACCGAGAGTGGGTCGCCGGAGTCTGGTGTCGGCGGGGTGATGGCGCTGCCCCAGATCGAGCAGGGGCAGGCGATGTTGACTTTGACGCCGGCCGCGGGGGTCTCGAGGTTGGCGCTGTCGTCGACCGCGCGCGATTTGATCGTCGTCGACGGGTAGCCGTGGGCGGCCCACGTGTAGGACCAGTTGACCGACTGTTCGGCGGGTGTCGTGAGCGTCGCGGGATGCCAGGTGGCGCCGTTGTCGGTCGAGACTTCGACGCCGGCGACGACGCCGCCGCCGGCGTCGCTGGCGCTACCGGAGATCGTCACCTGGCTACCGTCCTGGAACGTTTCCCCAGCCTGCGGTGCGGTGATCGTGGAGGTCGGCGGCGTGGTGTCCGTCGACGGCGTCGGCATGGTCAGTCCCGGCGCCAGCGATTCGGGCTGCGCGCTCATTTCGCCGAGCAGGTTGACCGTGAACTGCTGCATGTTGGGGTCCACCGGAGGGCCGCTCGGATCGGTGGTTCCGATGTCCCAGGCGTTGGTGTTGTCGAGGCCCCACGACCACTGCACGGTGCCCGCGCCGAACACCAGCGCGCCGCTCGGCGCCCGATACAAGGTCAGATGGTGGGTGGCGGTGGCGTCGTCGTTGAGGAAGGTGCCGTAGTCGGTGAACGCCTGTACTCCGGCGACGGTCGTCGAGGAGAGGTCGAGCTCGCCGGCGGGCCGGAAGCCGTTGTCGACGTCTTCGTCCCACTCATAGCCGAGCGTGCCGACTTCCGGGGCGAGCGTCAGCGTCTGCCCCGGCTGCAGTTTCGCGACGGCGGTGTTGCGCCACAGTCGCAGCTTGGCGTACTGCGCCGGCACCGTGATTTCCGAGGTCCCCGCATTGACCTCGAACTGCTGGCCGGAGAGCGCGTTCTCGGGCTTGCCGCCGTCGGAGCTGGGGACGCGCGGGTCGCGCCACGCGCCCGTCCACGTCGGCGGGTCCTTCGGGTCGACGGGTCCTTCGAAGTGCGTCTCCTTGTACGTAGTCAGTGTCCGGTAGGGCGTTTCGCTACCTTCGCTGCTGGGCCCCCAGCGCGTCTTCCAGAACAGCTCGTTGGCGCTGAAGAACGCGAGGTTCACGCCCGCTTCGCGCGCGGCTTCGACGTTCGCGCGCTGCCCCGCCGACCAGTACTCGTCGTGGCCGCTGGACATGAAGATCTTGTGGTTCTTCAGCAGCGCGCCGTTGCGGTCGACTTCATCCTCGGTCGTGTAGCTGACGTCGTAGCCGTTCTTTTCCAGGAACCGCATCATCTGGTATTCCGCGTACCACAGATACGACGCGCCCTCGTCGGTCGACAGCGAGCCGTCGAAGGGCCGGTTGTAGGACACGGAGTAGGCGCCCTTGTAGGCTTTCGGGTTGCCGGGCGGGCATTCGACCGTGCACGTGTACAGGCTGTTGCCGCCGTAGGCGTTGTAGGCCTCCCACGTCGCGTCGGAGGTCTGCAGCAGGATCTTCGAATGGCTCGCGTCGTTGCGCACGACGAAGATGATCTGGCTCTGTCCGCCGGTGTCGTTGCGCGTCAGCAGCGCGATGTACACGCCCGAGACGGCGTTGCTCGGCACCGTCCACTGCGCCGAGACACCCCAGTCGCCGCAGTCGATCAGACCCGTCGACGGTTCGTGCAGGCATTCCGGCTGGATCTGCGGCAGCTGCGCCGTCGGCTGGATGTTCGACGCCACCAGCCGCGCGCCATCGCCGCCGTAGTAGCCCAGCCGCAGGATTTCGATGTGGTAAGAGCTCGCCGGTGTGTCGATCTTGAACGACTCGGTCTGACCGACGTTGACGCTCATCGACGTCGCGAACCCCTGGATCGTCGGATCGCCGACACCCTGGACTTCCCAATTGCGGCCGGGGTCGCCCGGCAGCGCGTTCTCGCACACGATTGGGTTCGGCGCTGAGGCGCAGTTGTCTTCCCCTTCCGCCGCGGAGGTGGTCACCGGCAGCGCGAGCGTGACCGCGAGGACGAGTAGAGCGAGAAGCCCCCCGTTGTTGCGTCGTGCTCCCACGAGGAGACTTAGAATACGAGTGTCGGCGCGGCGAGGTGTCACGTCGCTCTCCGGTCGCGCAGCAAGCCGATCCGCTGCGCGGCTGGATGATCGAGAGCGTGGCGCGGCACAACGACGCAACGCGCGAAAGCTGCGGCTTCTTCTACGCCAAAGTAAAAATGTTTCTTACATGTGGAACTACCGTCACGCGGCGCGCGCGAGTAGGCTCGCGGCGAGTCGCTCGATCACGTAGTCCTGCTGCTCCTCGGAGAGGTCCGGGAACAGCGGCAGCATCAGGGTCTCGCGGGTGACCGCCTCGGTGTTGGGGAGAGCGGCGTCCGAGCCGAGCTTCATCTCGCCGCTGTAGGAGGCTTCCTCGTGGATCGCCATCACCCCGCGGCGGGTGGCGATGCCGTCGCGCAGCAGGTTGCGCATCAGCTCGGTGCGCCCGATCGGGGCGCCGGGAGCGATGCGTGCGCAGTAGGACTGCCACGTCCGCTGCGCATACGGCGGGTCATACGGCGCTTGCAGATACGGGATCCGATCGAGCGCCTCGTTGTAGCGCTCGGCGAGCTCGCGCCGGCGCTCGAGGATCCAGTCGAGCTCGCCCAGCTGGCAAAGCCCGAGCGCGGCCTGCATGTCGGTCATGCGGTAGTTGAAGCCGCGTTCGGGGTAGGTCTCGATCACGACGTCGGTGGCCGTGTGCCGAGCCAGGTCGGACGTGTCCATGCCATGCGCGCGCAGCCGCCGCAGCCGTTCGGCCACGGCCGGGTCCTGGACGGTGATCATGCCGCCCTCGCCGGTGGTGATGACCTTGCGCGGGTGCAGCGAGAAGCACGCAAGGGTGGGGAGCGACCCGATCGAACGCCCCTTGTACGTGGCTCCGATCGCGCAGGCGGCGTCCTCGATGATCGCGACGCCGTGGCGCTCGCCAAGCTCGAAGAACGCGTCCATGTCGGCGGGCAGGCCGACTTGGTGAACCGGCATGATCACCTTCGTGCGCGCGGTGATCGCGCGCTCGACGGCAGTCGCGTCGAGGTTGTACGTACGCGGGTCGATGTCGGCAAAGACGGGCTGCGCGCCGCAATGCCAGACGGCGTTGGCGGTCGCGATGAACGACAGCGAAGGCACGATCACCTCGTCGCCGGGACCGACGCCCGAGACGTGCAGCGCGAGCGCGAGCGCGGTCGTGCAGCTCGTCGTCGCGACGGCCGCCGCGGCACCCATGCGCGCCGCGAACGCCTCCTCGAACTCCCTCACCCGCGGTCCCTGCGAGACCCAGCCGGAGGCGATCGCCGCCGCGACCGCCGCGCCCTCGTCACCGGTGAGGTGCGGGCGCGTGATCGGGATCTCGGTCATGACGCGGTGGCGAGTGCTGCCGGCGCGGTGCCGTTGGCGCGTTCGACGCGCCACCAGTCGACGAGCCGCCGCAGGCCCTCCTCGAGGCCGACCTCGGCGTCGAAGCCCAGCAGCTCGTGCGCGAGCGTTGTGTCGGCGAGGCGCCGCGGCACCTTGTTGACCGAGCGCTCGGGGCCGTATTCGACCGAGACGTCTGAGCCCATCACCTCGATCAGCAGATTGGCGAGCTCCAGCAGGCTCGTCTCGGTGCCGCTGGCGACGTTGAAGACGACGTCGGTCGCGTCGATCGTCGCGGCGAGCAGGTTCGCGCGGGCGATGTCGTCGATATAGACGAAGTCCATCGTCTGCGAGCCGTCGCCGAGGATCAGTGGCGCACTGCCGTCCTCGATCCGCTCCATCCAGCGCACGAGCACCTCGGTGTAGACGCCGTGGATGTCCATCCGCGGCCCGTACACGTTGAAGTAGCGCAGCGCGATGTAGTCAAGGTCCTGCATCGCGTGGAAGCTGCGCAGCAGCCCCTCGTTGAACGTCTTGGCGGCGCCGTAGAGCGTGTCGTTGGCGTAAGGGTGGTGGGACTCGTCCGTGGGGAACTCCTCGGCGAGGCCGTAGACGGACGCGGAGGATGCGGCCACGATCCGGCGCACTCCCTCGCGCAGCGCCGACTCGATCACGTTGTAGGTGCCGTCGACCATGACCTCCAGGCCCAGACGCGGTTCCGCGGCGCACTGCGTGATTCGCAGCGCCGCCTGGTGGAAGACGACGTCGATCCCTCGCGTCAGCTCGGCGACGAGCTCGCGGTCGCGGATGTCGCCCTCGACGAGCCTTACGGGTCCGTTGGCGAGAGCCCACGTGAGGTTCTCGCGCCTGCCGCGCACGAAGTTGTCGAGCACAACGATCTCCTCGGCGCCGGCGCGCACGAGCTGGTCGGCGATGTTCGAGCCCACCGCGCCCGCTCCGCCCGTGATGAGCGCACGTTCACCGCGCATCGTGAGAGCACCCATGTCTATTACAACGATCGCCGGCAGCCCGATTTTCTGCGCGAGCGGCCAATTGTCAGAGCCCTCGCCTAGGATCATGGACGGCGGTCGTGCTGTAGCGGCCGAGTCCAGCGAGAGCTTGGAGGTCAGATTGGATCGGCCCAGCAGTCACGGCGTCACGCGGCGGGGGGTGCTGTCCGGCGCGGTGGCGCTGGGGATCGGCGCGGGCCTGGATCACGTCCTCGACAAGAGCTCGGGCGCCGCGAAGAGCTCCCGCCCGGGCGCTGCGCCCCCGCCCGCGTCCACGCAGGCGGAGCAGTTCACGCCGTTCTATGGCCCGCATCAGGGCGGGATCACGACGACCGCTCAGGACTATCTGAGCTTTGCCGCGTTCGACCTCGCGAGCGACGCGGTCGAAGACCTGCGGATGCTGCTCGAACAGTGGACCGACGCGGCCGCGTCGCTGACGGTGGGTCGGCCCTACGAACCGACGCCGCAGAAGCTCGGCGCGCCGCCCCTTGACCCGGGCGAGGCGATCGGCTTCTCCCCCTCCCAGCTGACGATCACCGTCGGCTTCGGCCCTAGCCTGTTCCGCTCGAGCGCCGGCGGCGGGGTCGGCCTGTCGGCCGGCAAGCCGGCCGTGCTGGACCCGCTCCCACCGTTCCAGGGCGAGCGCATCGACCCGAGCCGCTCTGGCGGAGACGTGTGCGTCCAGGCGTGCGCGAACGATCCCCAGGTCGCCTTTCACGCGGTGCACCTGTTCGCGAAACTCGCCAGTGGCGTGACGAGGATGCGCTGGTCCCAGCTCGGCTTCGGGCGCACAGCGAGCACCACCCGCGTGCAGGTGACGACCAGGAACCTGATGGGCTTCAAAGACGGGACCGACAACATCCGCGCCGAGGAAACGGCCGCGCTGGACCGCTACGTCTGGGTCCAGCCAGGCGATGGCCCCGATTGGATGGTCGGCGGCACGTATCTCATCGCCCGCCGGATCGGGATCCTGCTCGACCGCTGGGACGCGACCAGTCTCGACGAGCAGCAGCGCACGATCGGCCGCGACAAGTTCACCGGCGCACCGCTGGGGCTTGCGCACGAGTACGACCGCGTCGATCTCCAGGCCACCAACCCCAACGGCGAATTGGCGATTCCGCTCGACGCCCACATCCGCCTGGCAAACCCCCAGAACAACGACGGTCAGCGCATCCTGCGGCGCGGCTACTCCTACGCCGAAGCGAGCGCGCCCGGCAGCGACGAGCTCGACGCCGGGCTGTTCTTCATCTCCTTCCAGCGCAACCCGCAGACCCAGTTCGTGCCGCTGCAGGCGCGCCTGGCGGCCGCCGACGCGCTCAACCGCCACACGCTCGTGACGTCGAGCTCGATCTTCGCGTGCCCGCCGGGACCGCGGGAAGGCGGGTTCCTCGGCGACGCGCTGTTCGCCCAGGACGGCTGACGCCGGCCCGCTCGGCTACTGCGCGTCGCTGACGATCTCGACTGCGGCCATGTTCCACTGGTCGCTCGTCGGCTCGGTGTCGTTCATGGTCACGACGCTTCCCGCGGGTCCGGTGACGGCACTGGTGAACTGCGACCAGAAGGTCTTGCCCGCGGTTGTGTCGAGGTCCTGGCGCATCAGCGTTTGATTGGCGCCGAGCGTGCGCGCGGTGGCGCTGTCGGAGTCGCTGCCGACGGCATATACGAGCGAACCCGTCGCCGTGGTGGTCAGCGAGACGCTCTGTTCGCCGCTCGTGGCCCCGCCGGCGACCGCCGCGCCGGCGCCGTTGGAGCCCTGCATCGAGATCACCGTGAGCTCCTGTTCATAGCCCTTCGCGTGCAGCTTGGACTTGATCGACTTGTTCTTGAGCTGCTTCGTCGCTTCCGCGGTCCAGATCTCGGCGTCGCCCGACCGCGAGTTGGCGCGCTCGACGAGTTTCCATTTGAGCCCGGCCCCGGAGACGGTGGCCCACTGCGTGCCGGCGCCGGAGGGGCCGTCGGCGGAGACGAACGCGAACATCTGCTCGCCGGCTTCGGCCGTCGTGAAGTGCTGCGTCTTCACGGTCCGCCCGCCGTTGGCCGACGTCGTGATGTCCATCACGAAGCACGCTTCTTCTTCCCCCGGGTTCTGCACGGTGACGGTGACCGGGGCGGATGCGCCGACGTTGCCGGACGTGTCGGTGGCGGTGGCGGTGAGGGTGTGTTCCGCGTCGCTCGCTTCGCTGGTGTCCCAGCTGATCGAGTACGGGGGTTTCGTCACGGGCGCGCCGAGCGCTTTGCCGTCCAGGTAGAACTGCACCGAGGCGACGGCGACATTGTCGCTGGCGTTGGCGCTGACCTGCGTGGTGCCCGAAACGATCTCGCCGGACACGGGGTTGATGATCGACACCGTTGGCGGTTCGGTGTCGGGCTGTTCGGGTGGGCCGGGCAGCACCTCCACGGCGGCGAGGTTCCAGGGGTCGCTCGTGGGCGCGGTGTCGTTGAGCGTCATCGTCTGTCCGGACGCGGAGCTTGGCGTCGTCGCGTACTGCGTCCAGTAGGTGTCGTGGGGGACGCTTTCGAGGGTCTGCGCCAGCATTTCCTGTCCTGCGCCGAGCTTGCGGACGGTCGCCTTTTCCGGGTCGTTACCGGTCGCGAAGGCCACTGAGCCGCCCTCGGTGCTCGTCAGGCTGACGCTCTGCGCGCCCTTGGCGGCGCCGGCGCTCGCCGTGGCGCCCACGCCGGTCGCGCCGGACAGCGGGACGACCGTCAGCGACTGGTTGTAGCCGGTCTCCGTGGCGGTCGCGGTGACGGTCGCATCGAGCAGCGAGCCGACCGTCCGCGCCATCCAGATCTCGGCGTCGCCGGCCTCGCCGTTGGCACGCTCGACGAGCGACCACGTGAGCCCGGCGCCGCTAACGTTGAGTGTCTGTCCGCCCGTGGCCGGCCCGTCGGAGTCGGCGAACGCGAGCAGGATCTCACCCGGTTCGGAGGTCGAGAACGTCGGTGTTGTGGTCGTGGTCGTGCCGCTCTGGCTGACGACAGTGTCGATCGTCACCGAACCGACTTTCGCGCTGACCGTCACAGGGGTATCAGGGGCGGTGCCGACCAGCCCGTTGCTGTCGGTTGCCCGTGCGCTCAGGTAGTGCCTGCCCGTCGAGGTGCTGCCGACCGGCCAGGCGATCGAGTAGGGCGGGGCGCTGACGGGCGCGCCGATCGGCTGGCCGTCGAGCAGGAACTGGACCGAGGAGATAGAGCCGCCGTTGCTGGCGGTGGCGGTGGCGCTGAGCTCGACGTTCCCGGAGATCGAGGCGTCCGCGGCGGGGCTGGTGAGCGTCACCGCCGGAGGTGTCAGGGCGGGGTGCGTCTGTTCGAGCACCTTGACGGTGTCGCCTTCGATCTGCAGCTTCGTGTCGGTGACGTTGTTGGCAGTGTTGGACTCCGCGAAGTAGTGGTTCGGATCGACTTCGCCGCGCAGCCAGTAGTCGCCGTTGGCGAGGCTCGAGATTTCGATGCCCTCACCGCCGTCTGTGGCTTCGTACTGGTCGCCCCAGCCCACGCTCAGTCCGAGCTTGCCTTCCGGCTGCTCGCAGCCGCTGGCGGGGTATTCGTTGTTGGTCGGGGTGTTCGCGACGCCGCCGACGCGGGTGTCGGAGGTCATGCAGTAGAGCACCTTGGGGCTGGTCGCGACGAGGCTGCCGAGCCCGCCACCGGAGGCGACGCCGTAGAGCGCGAACCTGTCCAGCGGGAAGTCGTAGTCGCTCGGCGGGGTCCAGATCATCGGCCCGACGATCGGGACCGTCTCGGCGAACTTCCACACGCCCGGGCTGGGCATCGTGTACAGCGCCTGGTAGCCCTGTGAGATGCCGGTCAGCGGGTTGTACGTGGGGCGGATCTCGAGCGGGCCGGCGCCGGCGTTCCAGCTGATGTGGGTGAACTCGAACGTTCTCGTGCTGCCTTTGTGGACGATCGACATGTCCGCCGCCGGCATCTGCAGCTGCAGGTCCGGGTAGGCGATCGGTTCGGCGCTCGCGCACGCGGCGCACACCGCGAGCACGACCAGCGCGAGCAGCGCCGCGAGAGCGCAGGGGCGGATGCCCTTGGCAAAACTGATCGGAGACCTCTCCCTCGTTGGCTTCATCCGGTCCTCTTGTCGTTGGGTGCAACCGCCGCATGGCCCCCGGCGTGGACGAGCACGCTCGCCGCGGTCGATTCCTCACCCTTTAGGTCAAATAACGCCGAGCGCTCGATTCTTCTTGCGTATCGCGGTCGGGTATCGCCGCGGCATCGTCGTCGGGAATCGCTCCGATCACGCGCGCCGGCGCGCCCGCGGCGATGACGCCGGCCGGGATCGAGCTGCTGACGACGCTGCCGGCTCCGATCACGGAGTCGGCGCCGATCCGCACGCCCTTCAAGATCAGCACGCGATCGCCGATGAAGACGTTCTCGGCGAGCTCGACCGCCGCCGTCCGCGGCTGCCCGCCCCGCCTGCGGCCGGCGCGCAGGTCGTGGAAGTCGCTGTCGTAGATCGTGACTTCGGAGCCGAGCAGCGCGCGCGCGCCGATGCGGATCCCGGGCCCTTCGCTCTTGATGAACACGTTGTTGTTGATCTCGGCGCCGTCTCCGATCTCGATCGTCGACTCCGTCGTCAAGGTCTCGAGGTGGCAGTAGCCGGTGTAGAACGAGTTGGACCGCTGCCAGCCGAACTCGACGCTCTCGCCGAGGGTGATCGCGCCGGGTCCGAGGAACAGCACCGGCTGGCGGATGATCGGAGAGCCGCTGACCCTGCGGCAGCTCGACAGCGCTCTGTACTTCAGGATCCGCGGACGCTGGGCGAGCATGCCCAGCCGCGAGCGCGCTCCGCTCACGGCGCGTTCAGCACAGCGCCACCTCGTCGCCGTCGCCGACCTGCAGGCGCAGCGCGCGCGGCATCGAGAAGTCGCGGAAGACGCGCGCGTGCCGGCCGACGACGCTCGCCACCAGGCGCCCGCCGACGTGCAGGACGCTCGCGTCCGCGAGCACGATCGAGCGCTCGAGCTCGGCCCCTTCGATGCGCACGCGCTCGCCGATTGAGGTGTGCGGGCCGATGTAGGAGTCGGCTACGAGCGCGTCGGCTCCGATCATCACCGGGCCGATGATGACGCTCGATGTCACACACGCCGTGGGATGGATCGCGATCGCTCCCTCGAAGCGATTGCCGTCGTCGGCGCTCGCGGTCATCTCGGACCCGAGCGCGTCGAGCATCGTGCGGTTCATGTCGAGCAGGTCGAGCGCGTCGCCCGCGAAGTGGTGCCACCTGCGTGCGACGCGCACGTGTGTCTGGCGGCCGTCGCGCGCCAGCTGCTCGGCGAGCGCCGCGAAGTTGTGCAGCTGCGCGGAGCGCTCGGGATTCGGCAGGCGCGATAGCACGCCGGGACCGAGCAGGCACACGCCGGCGAAGCCGGCCGTCGCGGACGCCGCGTCGACCGCTGAAGGCCCCGGCAGTCGCTGCGAGACGAGCCTGAGTCGCTTGCCGTCGCGACCGCTGTCGTCGACGAGCAGCAGCACGTCCATGGCGTCCTCGCCGAGCAGATCGACGTACGGCAGCAGCGGCTGTCCCAGCACGCCGTTGGCGCGATGCAGGATGCAGGGCGCGTCGCCGACGAACTCGGCCGCGGCGAGCAGCGCGTCGTCGCGGCCGCCGTGCTGGTCGTTGACGATGTGGCGGACGGCGATGCCGCTGGGCCCCTCGCTCGAGATGCACGCGGCGATCTCATCGGTCGCGTCGGGCGGGGCGATGACGGCGACCTCGACGGCGCCGGCCTCGAGCAACGCGTCGAGCACGTGGCAGATGATCGGCCGGTTCGCGACCCGCTGCAGGGACGGCCGGCGCGTGGCGCCGAGCCACGGCCCTGTCCAGCGGGTCGTATGCGGGACTACGACGACTCCCTTAGCGAGCACGTTCACCAAACGGTTGGCGTGGGTGCGTACTCGCGCGCAAATAATTCTTGCGAGCGAAAAAGCCCTACGCAGCAGCCGGCTCGACGAGCGGAGCAAACCCCCGCGGTACGCCATTGTCAAGCATCGACGCCTGCGCCATCTCCACGGCGGCGACGATGTCGAGGCCGAGGGCGACGTTGGAGCGGGGTTCCTCGCCGGTGTGGATCGAGTGCGCGAAGTCCTGCAGCTCCAAGCGCAACGGCTCTTGCGGGTCGACGCGGGGGATCACGACGTCGCCGGTGCGGTAGACGAGCTGGTGCTCGCCGAAGTTCGACGGCGGTCCGACGTCCATGCCGCGGTCGTAGATGCGCACCGGCTCGTCGGAGGCGGTGTCGTCGTACTGCACCATGCGCTTGCTGCCGACGACGATCATCTGGCGGACCTTGCGCGGCGCCAGCCACGAGAGCTGCACGTTGGCGGTGGTGCCGCCGGCGAACGTGAGCGTCAGGAACGCCGTCTCCGGCACCCCCTCCCGGTGGACGCAGCTTCCGGACGCCGCGATCTCGACGACGGGCTCGTCGAGCCAGTAGCGCAGGATCGAGATGTCGTGCGGCGCGAGGTCGCAGACGACGCCGTCGCGCTGGTACTTGCCGAGGTTCATGCGCGAGGAGGTGATGAAGTGGATGTCGCCGACGACTTCGGTCTGGATCAGGTCACGCACGACGTTGACGGCGGGGCTGTAGATGAACGTGTGGCCCGGCATCAGCACGAGTTCGGACGCCTTTGCCAGTGCGGCGATCTCGCGACCGTCGACGAGCCGGGTCGCGAGCGGCTTCTCCACGAGCACGTGCTTGCCGGCCTGCAGCGCACGCTTGGCGAGCGGGAAGTGCGTCTGCGGGGGCGTGGCGATGACGACGGCGTGCACGGCGTCGTCGCAGAGGACAGCGTCGAAGTCGCGCACCGCGTCCACGTCCGGGTGCGAGCGGGCGAGCCCCCGCAGCTGGTCGGCGTTCAGATCGCACAGCGCCTGGAGCTTGAAATCGGGGGCCTCGGCGAGGTTGCGCGCGAGGTTTGGGCCCCAGTAGCCGCAGCCGACCACCGCCGCGCCGATCGGCGCGGGCTTGGTTCCGATCCGTCCGGTTTGCAGCGCCTCCGTGTCTGTGGTGCTCCAGCCGTTCAGCATGTCTCATGCCCCCCAGGGGAACGTCGGGGCGTCATGCCCCGCGTGCTCGGGCGCGATCGAGCGGCGTGGGTGCCGTCCGACGCGCTGTTGGCTGACTGATCCGTCCGAGTGCGCGGGCGTCCGGTCATATGACTCATCAACGCGTGTGCGTCGCTCGGTCTTGCGTGAACTCCGCCACCGCCTGCCCAATTCGCTCGAGCTCGGCGTCGCTCATGCCGGGGAACAGCGGCAGCGAGCACATGCGCTCAGCCATGCGCTCGCTCACGGGCAGGCTGCCGGGCGTCATGCCCAGGTCGGCATACGCTTCGGTGAGGTGGATCGGGGTTGGATAGTGGATCGCCGAGGCGATGCCGCGCGCGGACAGGTGCTCACGCAGCTCGTCGCGGCGGTCGCTGCGCACGACGAACAGGTGGTAGACGTGGTCGGCCTCCGCGAACGGCGCGCTCGTGAGCTCGATCGAGCGTTCGGGATCGCCGTTGCCGGCGAGTGCGCTGAGCAGACGCTCGCGCAACGCCGCGCCGAGCCGGCGGCGCTCGTCGTTCCAGTCATCCAGGCGGGCGAGCTTGCGGCGCAAGACGGCGGCCTGCAGCGCGTCGAGCCGCGCGGTGGTGCCGACCAAGCGGTGGCGGTAGCGCGGCTTCTCGCCGTGCGCGCGCAGCAATCGCACGCGCTCGGCGAGCTCGGGCACCGCGGTGACGACGGCGCCGCCGTCCCCCCACGCACCGAGGTTCTTGGTGGGGTAGAAGCTGAAGCAGCCGAACGCCCCGATCGTGCCGACGCGCCGACCGCGGTAGCGCGCGCCATGGGCCTGGCAGGCATCCTCGATGAGGTGCACTCCGGCGTCGCGCGCCAGCGCCAGGATCGGGTCGAGCTCGACGGTGGCGCCGAACAGGTGCACGGGAATCACGCAGCGCACTTGTGGCGTGAGGTTGCGTTCGACGATCTCCGCTGTGATCAGGTGCGACTCGGGGTCGACGTCGACGAGGCGTGGTGTCGCGCCGACGGCGCTGACGGCCTCGGCGGTCGCGATGAATGAGTTCGTGGGCACGATCACCTCGTCGCCCGGCCCGATCTCGAGCGCGCGCAGTGCGAGCGCGAGCGCCTCGGTGCCTGAGGAGACGCCGACGGCGAAGTCCGTCTCGCAGTAGGCGGCGAACTCGCGCTCGAACGCCTCCACGGGCTCGCCGAGGGTGAACGCGCCGCGCTCAGCGACGTGGCGCACCGAGCCCAGCAGCTCCTCCAGCAGCGCGGGATCGGCGAAGTCGAGGCGCGTCAGCGGGATTGCGGCGTCGTGCATGAGTGAGTCTGTCGTTGACGTGCTCATCGCACCCGGGTCACTCATGCGCTGGCGCTGATCGAGGGTGCTGAGCCCAGGCGCGTGAGCTCTAGCTGCAGCGCCCGGCGCCCGCGATGCTGCAGGCCGTGGATCGAGCTCTCCGAGCGACCCAGCCGCTCAGCGATCTCCGGCGGTGAGAGCCCCACGACGTGGCGCATGACCATCACGCTGCGCTGCTCCTCCGGCAACGTGGCGAGCGCCGCATGCAGATCGCGTGCACGCTCCTGTGCCCCCTCATCGCAGTGGCTGTCGGCGCCGAGCACGTCCTCGGTGGGGATCGGCCGGCGCCTGCGCAGGTGGTCGAGCGCGACGTTGCGTGCCAGTCGCAGCAGCCAGCCGGAGAACGGCACGCCGTGATCCTCGTACTTGACGATCACCGTGATCAGCTTCATGAACACCTGCTGGGTGAGGTCCTCGGCCTCCTTCTCGTCCCTGACGATGCTGCGGAGGTACCCGTAGACGTTGTCGGAGTAGCGGGTGTAGAGCAGGCGCAGCGCGTCGCGGTCGCCCTCCTTGGCGCGGGCGATCGCCAACTGGACCTCCCGCAGTGCGGCCGGCGAGTCGTCGAGCGTCCGACGCTGTTGGAAGCCCACTTGTCTATCCCTGACTTCGAGGCTGTGCAGCACTTCATTCCCCCTGGAGTGATTGCCGTCGTATGAGGCGGCGAATGATCAGTAATCCCAACTGTTTGCACAATGGCCCGATGTTCGGGACCTGCGTTCAGGGGATGAACGCCCGCGCGGCCACGCTTCCAGGTGCGCGCGGCCCGTCGGCTGCCCGAGCGGGGCCGCGAGGTTGGGCGTTCGAGGCGCTCGTCGTTAGACGCGTTCGAGCACGATTGTGGTCTGGCGCCAGTAGGACTCGGGCGTGATCGAGCACATCCTGTACCAGCACGCGCGATATGCCGCCGGCCTCCCGTAGCTCATAACTAAACGTATATATTCTATTCCAATGGAGATCACGGCACTGATCCGGGGAGCACGCCGCGAGGCGGGCATCACGCAACTCGAGCTTGCAAGCCGGGCGGGCACGGCGCAGCCGGCGGTGGCGGCGTATGAGTCGGGCGCGCGGACGCCGAACCTGGCGACGCTGGAGCGGCTGCTCGGCGCGTGTGAATGCGACATCGAGGTGCTTGCCCGTCCGCGCGTGCGCCGTGGCGCGGCGTCGCTGGCCGAGCTCGGGCAGACGATCGCGGTGGATCTCGATCAGGGTCGCGAGGGCGATGTGCTGCGGCTGCTGTTCGGGTTCGCGGACGACTTCAGGGGCTCTTCGCGTCCGGGCAGGATTGCGCTGCTGCACGACGAGCCGCCGCCCACGGGCGACGCGCGCTTCGACGCTGCGCTGGCGGGTGTGGCGGAGCTGTTTGCGGCCGAGGGCGCGCTTACCGTCCCGGCGTGGGTGAACGGGCCGGGGCGCTTCGTCGAGCCATGGTGGTTTGTGGCAAGCCGGCCCGAGTTCCATGCGTACACGCTCGCGCACACGCCGGCGGTGCTCGCGCGTCACGGTGTGTTTATGGCACGCGAGGTCTTCGATCGTGCCTGAGCGACATTTCACTCGCGCAACGATCCTCAGCGCGCTGAAAGCGCTCGGCGAGGAGCTCACCAATGAAGGTGTGCGTGGCCAGATCTTCATCGTTGGAGGGGCGGCGATGGCGCTCGCCTACTCGACGCGCCGCGTCACGAAGGACATCGACGCGGTGTTCGAGCCGAAGAGCGCCATCTACACCGCCGCGGCCAAGGTGGCCCCGGGCCTCGGCCTGCCGGAGGACTGGCTGAATGACGCGGTCAAGGCATTCATGCCCGGCCCTGACGAGCATGCCCGCCCGATCCCCGACATCCACGGCATCGAGGTGACGACGGCCTCGCCACGGTACCTATTGGCGATGAAGCTGATGGCGATGCGCTTCGGCGAGGACGACGAGGACATCGAGATCCTGCTGCGGGAGTGCGGTATACGCGGCGTGCAGGAGGCGCTGGATCTACTCGGGCAGATATACCCGGACGTGGAGCCAGCGCCAAAGACGCGATTCTTTCTCGAAGAGCTGCTCGGATCTGCGTCGTCCCCGTGAACGCTTCTTCGCAGCGCTATCGCGTGGCGGAGCTGTGCCCGAGCGCGGCAAACGGAGATAGCGACCCGCGAATCTGTATCTACCCGACCGCGACCCCACCAAAGAACGCGAGTGCCCGCTCGGCGACGAGCGCGGGCGCCTCATCGACGATGAAGTGCCCGATCCCGTCGACGTACTCGATCTCGAGCTGGTCGGCGTGGCGACGCACCCGCTCGACCATCTCGCGGCGCACGACGGGATCGGCGGTGCCGTGCAGCATCTTGGTGGGCACTCGCAGGCGCTGGTTGTCGTAGCGGCCGCGCAGGATCGGCAGGAGCTCGTGGGTCCAGAAGCTGCGGTAGAGCTGCACGCTGGCGGCGGCACGCGCGCGCGGGCGCAGCCGCTCGACGAACAGCTCGCCGTCTCGCCGTTGCCACGAGCTGCGGTCGGCGACGCCCCCTGTGAGCAGCAGCCGCGTGAGCAGTCCGCTGCGCTGTGCGAGCGAGCCGAGCAGCGGCGTGGCGAGCAGCCACTGGTAGGAGAAGCGCCAGCCGTTGCGGGTGCTGGTGCCGAGCTCGATCCACGGCCCGATGATGTTGAGCGCGAGGAAGCGCTCGAAGCGCTCGGGCGCGCGCAGGCAGCAGAGGAAGCCGACGTAGCCGCCCCAGTCGTGGCCGGCGAGCTGAACGCGGTCGATGCCGAGCGCGTCGAGCACGGCGAGCACGTCGCTCGCGAGCTCCTCCTTGAGGTACCCCCGCGGCGTCGCCTGCGACCAGCCGAAGCCGCGCAGGTCCAGCGCGATCACACGTCGCTCGCGCGCGAGCACAGGGATCACCTCGCGCCACTCCCACCAGTGCTGCGGCCAGCCGTGCAGGAGCAGCACGACGTCCTCGCCGCTGCCCGCTTCGGCATAGTGAAAGCGCGCCCCGCGGGCCTGCACGTAGCGGTGCGTCACACCCTCCAGCTCAGGCGGTTCCACGCCGAGCACGGTAGCGCGAAGGTGCGATCCGCGGTTGTGACAGCGCGTGTAGCATCCGACGGTCGGAGTCGCGGACGCTGCTTAAGGGGTTCGCGGTGCCCGCCGGTGTGGCTGAGGAAGACGCGGCGTGGAGAAGCGCTCATCTGCACGCCGGGGCAGTCGCTGTATGCAGGATCAGTCGTTGTTCGGGACGAGGTTCGCGTAGAACGAGCGCACTGCCGGCGTCTCGACCACCCTGCGCCCGGACCGTTGTCCCGGTCGGACTTTACATCGCTCCGCAGCATACTTCGGTGCTGCACAGAAGTATAGATATAACCGATGTATTAACCTACGACCGTAGTCCCTACGAGCGCTTCCATCGAGCTGCTGCCCTGGTCCCAGGCCGTGCATCATTGCCACGTTGACGCCGATCAGGGCAACGGCGACCGCCATCAGGCTCAACGCCTGGGTGTCGTAGCCGATTGAGGTTGCCGCTTGGATCGCGAGCTTTGCCTCCCAATGAGAGGGCAACAGGTTAACGTTCGTCGTCAGAATGCGCGACGCCGGCTGCCCGTCTGGACGTCGGTGTCTTTTGGGAGACGCGATGGCGTGCGGCTTCGATAAGCCGTTGTGGCGCCGGTCACCACCGCGCAGTGCACAATCGGCATCCGACAGTTCGCATGTTTCGGAAAAACCGATTTCGTGCCTGTGTAAAGCATCAAGCGAACCGCTGCAGCAACCGATACATGGGCGTGTCGATCGAGCCGGGTGCCTATCGAGACGGAGCGGCCGTGAGTGCCGACAGCGCCGCTGCGGCGGCGGCTCTGCAAGAGCTGCCCGGAGCGAGGATGCTCGTGTTCGATCGCGACCTTCGTTTCATCCTGTCGGCGGGCCAGACGTTCGAGTACGCGGCGGCGGGCGATCCGGCGATCTGTTGCGAGGGAGCGTTCGTGGGGGACGCGTTCCCGGAGAGTCTGTGGAAGCTGATCGAGCCGCTGTGCCGCTCGGCGCTTGACGGTGAGACGCGCTCGCGCGAGATCTGGAGCGCGGAGGACAGGCGCTCGCTGATGGTCGACGTGGGGCCGCTGCGCGTGGACGGCCCCGCGAGCACGGCGGGCGAGCAGGCGGGCATCGCGTGCGGTGTGGCTGTGATCCTGGACGTGACGGCGCGCCGCGTGGCGGACGGTGTGGCAAGGCCCTCCGACGGCCAGTTCGAGCAGGTGTTCGAACGGGCGCCGATCGGCACGGGGCTGATGGATCTGGACGGTCGCTGGACGCTGGTCAACCGCGCGCTGTGCGAGATCACGGGTTACACGAGCGAGGAGCTGATCGACCGCCGCTTCGCGGAGATCACACACCCGGATGACGTGGACAACGACGCGACGCAGCACGCGCAGTTGCTGGCTGGCGCGATTCCGGCGTTTCAGGTTGAGAAGCGCTACCTGAGCGCTGCCGGCGAGACGCTGTCGGCGATTCTGTCGATCTCACTCGTGCGTGATGGGCAGTCCGCGCCGCTGCACTTCATCGCGCAGCTGCAGGACATCTCCGAGCGCAAGCGCCTGGAGGAGCACCTGCGCCATCTCGCCGACCACGACCCGCTGACCGGGCTGCGCAACCGCAGGCTGTTCGAGCACGATCTGCGCCAGCAGGTGGCGCGCTGTCAGCGCTACGGCGAGCAGGCGGCGGTGATGGTGGTGGACCTCGACGAGTTCAAGGCGATCAACGATCAGCACGGTCACAAGGTCGGCGACGACGCGCTGAAGGCGATCGCGACGGCGATGACCAGGCGCTTGCGCGAGACGGACCTGGTTGCGCGTCTGGGGGGAGACGAGTTTGCGGTGCTGCTGCCGCACGCCGACGAGCAGGGCGCGGCGCTGGTCGCGGACGGTCTCGCACGCGTGATCGCCGCGTGCAGCATCGACGTCGGCTATGCGGTGGTGCATCCCGCCGGCAGCGTCGGCGTGGCGATGATCGATCAGCGGACGGTCAGCGCCGAGCAGGCGCTGGTGGAAGCCGACCGGGCGATGTATGTCGCGAAGCGAGCCCGGGCCACGGCCACGCCCGTGTGAGCTCGAGCGCTTATGCAGAGCGATCGACGAGCAGTAGCCTGGCCCGGCGCTAGGGCGTTTTGTTGTAGATCAAGTGGATCGTGAGGGTGCGCCAGTGGTGGCCGGAGGTTGCCTGCGCGGGCGCGGCGGGAAGGATCGCTACGCAGACGAGCATGATCGAGATCGTGGCTCCGCGTCGCACTGCGCGGGCGATGATACCGGCCCTGGTAGCCGGAGCGGCCAGGCGCACCTCCGCGGCGCTCGCCCGCTGTGCACGAGGGTCGAGCGCGGGCGCTGCCGCAACCTCGCTTCAGAGCGACGCGGCGGCGTCCCTCAGGAGCTTGATCAGAGACGGGTTGGCCCCTTCGGAGGTTTCGACGAGAAGCGTCGCGTTGTCGACCTGGAGGTATCCATAACCATCACCGGTAGCTGAGTCATAGCCGAATTCCGCCCTGTTGCCGACTCCGCTCAGAACGTATCTCCCGAAGCCAGGTCGCCAGTTCGGCGACCTGGCGCCTTTCTGCAGCTTCGACGCGAGCCTTTCCACCGCCCGTCCATATGCGAACTGAACGGTGGCGCTTGCGAAGCGATAGCAGCCTCCGGGAGGAGCTTCGATACCCTTTTCCTCGAGCCTGAGGATGTTGTGGATACATTCGAGGCCGATGCCGCCTTTCGTGAATTCAGCTGGAGAAACGACTGACAATTCCTTTTCGGTTGAGGCGTATTTGCAGCTGCTCACGCCAAAGCTCGTGCCGGACGCCGACGTCACCGACTTCGGCAAGACTTCCTGGAGATCATCGAAGAAGTCCGATGCGACGAGGACGCTGTTGCAGGGCCTGAACGCCAGCATGCGGAAGTGCTTCGACTTCGGCTTGCGGTTCGCGCCGGCGGGTGGCGCGAACGCCGCCAGACCTGCGAGCCCCACACACACCATCAATGCAATCGAGCACCTGTTGCGCATGGCCACCCCTCGGCGTCGCGGTCGGAGACGACATACTACTCCGACGGGCCTTGAATAACCTGACGGCCGTTGCCGTCTCGTGTGTGACCGCCCGCTCTGTGGCGCATGCCTTACGGTCACCCGCCCAAGAGCGGGCAGGCAACTCAGAAGACAGTCGTAACACGCATCGACGGCCAAGCTAACACCGTCGGCGAAGAGATCTTCACGCGGTGGGGCGCGCGTGACCGGTCACGTCGATAGGCGGTGGCCACTGCTTACCGCACCCAAGCAAGAGCGTGGATCACCCAGCCCAACGTGCCGCTTTGGACGAAACACGAGCATCGGCGCCGCGCGGCTTCAGTGGACCATGTAGACCAGCGGCACGCCGTGTCGGTCGATGAAGAGCTCGTGTATGCCGTTGCAGTCGTCGCAGTTTTTGAGATGACGAACCGTAACGGTGAGTTCGAGCGAGTCCCTCAACAGCTTCGGTCCGCAGTAGTAGCGCACTACTTCGGACCACTCCATGTTTGGTCCGGGCGCCGCTCCTCTGACGACCTGAAGTCTTGACAGCCAGGTGCCGTGCTTGGTGCCACGCCAGTAGCCGCGCAGCATCGTCCAGAACGAGCGGTCGGAGTGGTGGAGGTCTGTTGCTAGGCTGGCGTGCCCGTAGCGCAGCGCAACGTGCTCGGCGAGCTTCTCGGTCGCGGCGTCGAACTGCTCAAGGCCCGACGGATTTGGGCAGGAGCTGAAAGCTGCGCCCGGTGCCGAGCGCACCGGCGGAGGATAGACCGACCCCGGAAACTCGCTTGAGCCCGTTGCAGTCACTGCGCCTCCGCTGGCCACCGCGGCCACCAACAGCACAAGGAGGCCGGCTCGACCGAGTGCACGCTGCATTGATCTGCACCGTACCGCACGTTGCTGCGTTACGCGGAGGTTGTCGCATAAAGCCGTTTACGAAAACCTGGGCGTCGGTCGCTGTGACGGCCGTGGAGGGTGCTTGGGGCGCCGAGCTCGAGCAGAGCTCGCTGTGGCCGAACGATGACTGTCGGCTTCTTCGACCCCACCCTTAGAACGGACTGAGTGAGGCCTTCGGGGGTTTATGCGACAGCCTCCATGCGATCCGAGTGTCTCCCCGGTACCCAGCCTCGTGCCTGCTCTGGCGACGGAAAGTCAAGGGGTCTTGCTTGACGGCGGCTCCTGTGGGATCGTGGGGATCGTGTTTGGTGGGCGCGAGACATTGGCGTAGCGAAGTGCAGACGTAGAGGCTTGTGGTCTGCCGCGCGGGTTTGCCCTTCGAGGGCCTATTGACCGACCGGGGAGCACCTTGACCTATCGTCCTGAAGGCTGGCGCGCAACCTTTTCGCATCCGCAACGTCTAGAGCATCCGAGAAGCCCTGCGGGGTCCCGATGATCTTGGAAGGAGGCTTGGATGAGCTGTGAGGAGCCGCCGCAGGCATCGGGCGGTCAAGGGCCACGGGAGGACAAGTTCGAGGATCTCGTCAGGCTGCACCGGGCCGAGCTCACCCGGTTCGCCGTCCGGCAGCTCGGCGAGCACGCGAACCAGGCCGAGGACGTCGTCCAGGAGGCGCTGCTGAACGCCCACCGGGCGCTCAGGGCGGGCACCCACCCGGAGCACCCGCGGGCCTGGCTGTTCACGATCGTTCACAACGCTGCCGTGAACGCGACTCGCGGCGCTAGGTGTTGTGCCCGGTGACGTCCCGAACGCGGGCGCGTGGTGGCCGGTTGCCGAGCGCTGAGTGGGTGCGGCGCTCGTTGTAGTGCTCGATCCAGTGTGGCAGTGCTTGCGCGCGGGCGTCGGAG
>JBEKWH010000034.1:0-41816 GCA_049513255.1 Solirubrobacteraceae bacterium | reverse complement strand
ACCTTCTTCATGGCGGTTCCTCCTGTCCTCGCGGACTTGGTTGGCGCCTGTCACGCTCGCAACGCGAGCGGACGAGGCGGGAGGACCGCCACTCAAAGTTCTACGAGAACCCGGACAACCTCTCCTCGGTGCGCTGACGCTGCTGGTCGCACCGCGGGGAGAGGCGCGGCGCCGACCGTGGGGCTGGGAGTGGTTCCGGTCGTTGTCGCAACGCGGGGGAGCCATCTCAGCCAGCCCGGCAGGTACCAGTTCCAGTCGCCGAGCAGCTTCATCGTCGAAGGGAGCAGTACAGCACGTATGATTGTGGCGTCGAGCAGCACCGCGACGGCGAGTCCGACGCCGAGCATCTTGAAGACGATCTCGTTGAGTGTGGCGAAGATGGCGAACACGGCGACCATCACGATCGCGGCGCTGGTAACGACGCCGGCGCTTGCCTTGATGCCGTGGGCGACAGCGTTTTCGGTGCTCATCCCGCGGTCGTGGGCCTCGCGGACGCGGCTGAGGATGAACACGTGGTAGTCCATCGAGAGGCCAAACAGGATCACGAACAGGAACAGCGGCAGCCAGTTGATCACCCCGCCGATCGACGTGAAGCCGAGCGGCGACTGTAGGTGGCCCTGCTGGAAGATCAACACGAGGACCCCGTAGGCCGCGCCGACGGAGAGTAGGTTCAAGACGATCGTGGTGAACGGGATCACGATCGAGCGGAAGGTGACGAGCAGCAAGAGAAACGCGAGTCCGAGCACGAAGACGAACACATAGACGGCGTGGGACTTCATCGTGCTGTTGAAGTCGACGGTCTGACCGGCCTCGCCGGTGGTGTGAACTGTGACTCCAGCCACGCGGCCGATCGTGGCGGGGATGACACGGTTGCGCAACAGCGCGAGCGCTCGCAACGACGCCGCGTCGGTGCCGGTGCCGATGAGCGGGATCGAGACCCTTGCGGCCTGGCGCGAGGCACTGATGTCGACCAGGATCGGCTCATGCATGTGGCCGGTCGCAAGCGCTCCGCGCTCCAGCGCGATGATGCCCGCGGAGATCGCCGGCGTGGTGACGTTCGAGGCGCTGATCACGACCGTCTCAGGCTCGGCGCCGCCGGGAAAGGATTGTTGGACGCGCGCGTAGGCCTGCATCACCGGGAGGCTCGGCGGGAGTCCCTGCATGCCGGCGCTGACCGTGTGCAGGCTGAACGCGGGAATCGCGAGCGCGACGAGCAGCGACACGGCGGCGCCACCACAGAGGACTGGCCGGCGCAGGACCTCGCCGACGATCGGCGCCCAGAACCGGGACTCGCCGGGCTTGGCGCGAAGCCTTTGCAGTCCCGGGACCTTGCCGCTGTCGACACGGTCGCCGAGCTTTGAGAGCACGGCCGGCAGGACGGTGAGCGAGCCGATCAGCGCGATCGCGACCACCAGCACGGTGCCCATCCCAAACGAGGTGAAGATCTGATTGCCCATCAGGAACATTCCCGTCATCGCGATCATCACGGTGAAGCCCGAGATCAAGATCGCCCGGCCGGAGGTGGCGGCAGCCGCCTGCAGCGCCTCCGCGGGTGTTCGGCCATGGGCACGCTCTTCGCGCGCTCTGCGCACGTAGAACAGCGAGTAGTCGATCCCGACTGCCAGGCCGATGCAGAGGATCACGGAAGTGATCGACTGCTCAACGGCCAACACGTGGCTCAACAGCTCGGTCAGGCCGAGCGCCGCGAGAACCGCGGTAAAGCCGAGTAGTAGCGGGACGCCGGCCGCCACAAGAGCGCCGAACGCAACGACGAGGATGAACAACGTGACCGGCACCGAGGTCGCCTCGGCTTTGTGGAAGTCGTCGCTGATAAGCGTGTTGACGGCCTTGAGCGTGCTCGCCGTGCCGAGCTCACCGATGAACAGGTTTGGGTATGCCCGCTGCGCTGCCGCGGTCGCCGCCAGGGCGGGCGCGACGCGATTTTGTGCGGTGTCGGGGTCGCCGGTGATCTGGAACGTCAGGAGCACTGCGCGGCCGTTCTTTGAGATCTGCCCTGCGTTACCGGCGGCAAGCGGCGACCTGATCGCTGCTACCGCTGCCGCGCTGGACAGACGTGCGACGAGATCAGCCACCGCGGCGCGGTAGTCGCTGCCCGCGAGCGGGCCGCTTGGGTTCTCGATCACGACCTCCTCGCCAGAGCGTTCGCGCGGGAACTGCCGCGCTTGGGTCTCATCCGCGAGCCGCGACTGACCGTTCTCCGTCTCCACCTGCGTGAGCGTCACCATCCCCGCCGCGCTGCCGAGCGCGAATGCGACGACGACGAACGCTAGCCACCCCAGAATGACCGCCTTGCGATGCGCAGCGCTCCAGCGCGCCGCGCGAGAGGCAGGATTCTCGCGGTCTCTCATGCTCCCGAATCTAGCCTCCGAGGAATGCCCTGGCATCGGTAGCAGTCCGCGAACCCGGCCCGGTCTTTCCCACGTCCGCTAGCTGCTGCCCTTCGCTTGGCGTCGCGTGCTCGAGCTTTCAGCGTCGTCCTCGGACACTGACACTTGTATCACGAGCCCGTTCTTTAGGGCCAGTCGATCAGCTTGGCTAGCCCCTCTGGGCCAAGGTCGATCAGGCCGCTTTGCTCGATGTCGCGATACTCGCCCTCGGTGAGCCCGAGCCACCGCACCGTTCGCTCGGACGGATCAACGATTAGCAGCTCGTCGACCCTGTGGGCAGCGTAGAACGGAAGCTTCTCCCACATCTCGTCCCCTGGCGAGACGATCTCCGCGACGAGCGCCGCAGTGGGAGACCATGTGCCATGCGGACGGCTTCGATGAAGGCCTCCATCGGGTACGCGGAAGTCGTCCTCCGACATACCCAGATTGAACTCCCCCATCGTCGGGAACAGGCCTGCGGCGCGAGCAGGCCCATCGAGCAACACCGCCAGTTGCTGCGTGACATCAGCATGCTCGCCAGACGGCGCCGGGACCATATGCAGCACACCCTCCCACACCTCATCGAGACGATCTAGACCAGACCGCCGACGTCGCTCACCGAGCGCCCGGAGCTCCTGCGGATCCAGCACCAACGTCGCCATGACTCAAACGGCCTCCAAGTCCATATAGAACTCATTTTGAAGCTATTTTTCATCGGGGAGACAGGTTCTATTTGGCTTAGCTCCTCGGTTTTCGGCCGGTTCGCAGCCGATTTGCAGCCGGCTTACACGCCGAGCGCACGCGCAGAGGCTTGCGCGATGCACGCTCGATGCACATCCTACCGGGCGCGGTGGCGTAGCCAGCGACAGCCCGGCGCCGCTCCAGGTGCGCCGCTCGGTAAAGGCTGGCTTCCGACGGCCACCACGCTCGTATGCGGGGTTGCGCACGTCGATGCCGGTGTCGCTCGCGGCACGCACCTGTCGCATGTCGCTCGCGAGCAGCGGCTCGCCGCCCCGATCACGAATGCCGCACACAGCCAGTCGCCAGCACTCGCGGACCCCAGCGCCGCGTCCAGAAGGCCGCCGGCAACATCCTCTGTCGCCTCGCTCGTCGGGCCGGCGGATCGAGGCGATGCCGGCCAGTTATGCGGCGGCCGGCTCGTGGTCTTCGACGATGCCCAGTCGGCGACCAAGGGGGATCAGCAGCCGATCCATGGTCGAAACCTTGGGGACGACCTCGCCACGCTCGATCTTGCTGATCTCCGCCTGCTGCACGCCGGAGCGAATCGCCAACTCCTTCTGAGTCATGTGCGCGCTCGTGCGCGCAGCGAGCAACTCGGCGGCGAGCCGAAAGCGGGTATCCAGAGCGCGCAACTCAGCAACCGCCTCAGGTCCTTCGGCAATTGCCTCTTGCTCTATGTCATCAATGAGCCTGTTGAAATCGTTCATCGCGTTCCCTTTGATCGGACGCCCAATATATGTGCTTGAGCACATAGCCCAATTATATGTGTTTTAGCACATCGAGTCAAGGCTGCCGCATGACGCGTCCGCATCCCGACCTACTGAACAACGAGCGGCGTGGTGCGCCTCGAGCGGGAAGCGAGCTAGGCAGACCGCTCGCGACGAGACACAAGCAGCAGCTCAACGGCGCTCGGATCTTCCGCACGCCCCAGCCAATTAGGCGTTCCGCCCGCTAACGAAGCGTTATTGGGCCGAGACACAAGCGCGGCAGCCGGCGTTAGCGGCCGGCGGCTTCGTCGACCATCCGCTCCCAATCGTCGCGGAGCGGCTCGACGCCAAGCTCGACGATCGCCAGCGCGACGACTTGCTCGAGGCCGACCGCGCCGGTAGGTAGGTGGACCTTTCCGAGCCACCGATCACCGACCTGAATGTTGGCGCCGACGTGCATGTGCGGCCGGGTGACCGAGGACTTGCCGCGGGGATGCCAGTGGTAGGCAACGAGCTCGCGGCCTTCGTATCCGATGGCGTACAGGTATCCGAGAATCTCGACGCGCCAGCCGTCGCGGTCTTGGCGAACCTCGTATTCCTCGGCGACGTCGATCGAGAGCGGACCACCGCGCATCTTCGCCGTGTCGGCGAGTTCGAGCTCGTGCGGCGCGTCCGAGAGGTGGTAGGCGCGGACGACGACGTGGACACTGGTCACGCAGGACAGCAGCCGCACAGTTCGGCCGCGGTAGTGCTCGACGGCCTCGGCTGGTGTCTTACTTGCGTGTGGCATGGAGCGGGAGCATCATCGCAACGCGCGTCACGTCGGGGCTATCGTCAATGTCGATCTCGCCCGCGTTCAGACGCCGCTCGAACTCCTCGCCGCTCATGCCCAGGCGCTTGCGCGCCTGTTCATCTACTCGCTGGTCCCATTCCTCCGGGCTCAGCTCGCGGATTTCATTGTCGGTTCTGGTAGCCATTGCAAACGCTCCTTGAAGGAATCGGCCGCGCGGGCCAGCTCCTTGACCATTCATAGTAGGGGAGTACGCGGGTGGCGTCCATCGGTCGGTTACGGCAGGCCGCGGCGGGCATCGGGCGCCCGCCGGGCCATACCCTCTCACGCGGCTGCGACGAGCTGCAGCGCGCGGGTCTTCTCGGGTCCATCGTCGAGCGCGCGAGCGAAGCGCTGGCCGCTCGAGCGCAGCGGGCGCAGCCAGTCGCCGTACTCCACGATCGCGTTCACGGCCGCCCACTGGAGCCGGGCGCGTTGCCCTGCGTCTCGCCACGCAGGAACAGCTCGGCGATGCGGTCCTTCGTCTGCTGGCGCGACCGCCGCGTGCGGCTGGTCATCGAGTCGCCCGTCCTGTTGGGGTGGAGCTCGTCGAGGACGCCTCAAAGCTGGCGCTCGGTGCAGCACTCTGAGGCGAGCTCGTCGCCGAAGCGCTTGAACTGCTCGTAGTAGTCGATCGAGAGCTCGAGCACCGGCCGCGCCTCGTGGACGCGCTGCGTGACCGCTTCGGTGTGGCGGACCGAGAACTTCTGCCGCGCGTTGAGGACCCGCGAGATCTCCCTGGGCGGGGCCCCGCGTTGGTTGGGCTCATCACGTACAGAGCGAGCACATGCAGGTTGAGCACGACAAGACGCCGATCATGGCACTCGCATGTAGCGTAGGTCCGAGCGGCGGCGCGCGCCTATGCGGCCGGTACTCGCGGGACGAGTGTGTTTACGCGGGCCTGCCGTGCCCGCCGCACACGCCTACGAGGTCGCAGTGCTCGCACACGTGGTCTCGCTCGCGTGCATCGGTTCCTCGTGGAGTTCGCGGGTAGGCGTTGCCTCGGAGTCTTGCGCCCACTTCACGCACAGCGTCCACTGCCTCACTGAGCATTGCCTCGTCAACGGCACTGGACCGAGGGTGAGCAAGATCATCGAGGTTGTCGACCACTACCTCGCTCGCCCGCTCGCCGGTCGCCTGCTCGTATCCGAGCGCATAGACGCGAAGCTGGAGATCGGTGACCTCTTCCTGCTGAGTGCGGTCGTTGGACTTGAAGTCGATCACGACGATCTCGTTCGTTGAACGTCTACGGATGAGATCGATGCGTCCGTTGACGCGGATTCCATCGCCGAGATCGACTTCGATTGGGCGCTCAGCGTGTTCGATATCGTCGAACGTAGCGCCCCTTGCAGCTAGGTACGCATCAAGGCGTCGGGTCGCTGCGGCCGAGAGCGTCTCGCGTAGGTCGGGATACGCGAATGGCAGGAAGACGTGACGGTCAACCAGCGCTGGCACACAGTGCTGGTCGATCTCCTCGCCATGCAGCACCCGGTCGTGTATCTCAAATAGAGCATCGTGGAGACCCTTTCCAAAGCCGAGCGCCTCGGCTATCGGCGGGTTGAACCCATAAAGAAATCGCAGCTTGAACGAATACGGGCATTCGAAGGCGTACTTGAGCTCGGAGAATGACAGGGTCACGTCTGCGAGGGCGCGCGCGGGTGTGGGCTCGAGCCGTGGGCGCTTGGGCGCTGGATCGGGCGGGGAAACGCTCGCCAAAGCGTCCGTCGCCTCAAGCCAGAAGGGCGATGGTGTACGCCAGACACGCTTTGCCGTCGGATAGTCGGCCCGCGTGATCGTTAGGTACTTCTTTGCGCGCGTGCATGCGACGTAGAACAGACGGCGCTCGTCCTCCTCGCTGTTGACGTAGTCGGCGGCGTTGCGTATGGCACCTTCGGGGATCACGTGCCATGGTGAACGTCCACCGCCGCCCCTCGGAGGGAACCGTTCCTTCGTTAGCCCAGGGACGAAGACGACGGGCCATTGCAGCCCCTTGGCTTGATGGATCGTGAGTATCTGGACGGCGTCGGGTGTCACGTATCGCGCCTCTAGCCAGCCCTCCGGGTACACGTCAGGCGCCTGGTGTCGGAGGAAGCCGGCAAACCCGGCGTACTTCTGCAGTGGATCGCTTTGGAAGTTGATCTGCTCGAAGTCGGAGATGACTTCGGAGAACTTCCCGAGGTTGTAGTAGACGACCTCGGAGCGCGAGTGCGCGTGCGACGTGGACGCTCCCTGGATCTTCTCCTCACGTAGCACCAGTGCGGTGAGGAAGCCGAGAAACGAGCGCTGAAGGTTGTAGATGCCGAAACGCTCCTCGCCAGATGCAATGTCCGCACGGTCGCGCACAGCTACCGCGAGGGCGCGGGCAAGGTCCTCTGCCGTTGCTCCAAGGCGCGCATCCTTCCATGCCGCTCGAAGCGCCGCCTCATCAGATCCGGCTTCTCCGGCGAGAAAGTAGAAAAGCTCGCGTGCCGCTACTGCCTCGGCTGTATCAAACAGATTGGCTACACCACCAACGACAAAGGGAATCTCGTGCCGCTCCAAGGCGTCAACGATCGCCGGAATGAGTTTCTTGACTCGGACCATCACTGCTATGTCCGCGAAGCTCAATCCCCGTGACGGCTCGCCCGGCCGATCCACGAACTCCATGCCGCGCAAATCAAGGATCCGTTCCGCGATGTACTCCGCCTCGCCATCTGGGCCGTCGAACTCGCGCAGATCGATGTCCCCCTCCTCGTAAGTCTGCGAGCCGGCCGAGCTCATCGCCTTCACAAGGCGGTCAGGATCGTTGTGCTCTATGACTCGCCGCGCGAGACCAACGATCCCGCGGCTCGATCTGAAGTTGCGCTCCAGCCGCGCGGTCTGGACATCTGGATAGCGTCGGGGAAAGTGGAGAATGTTTTCGACGCTGCTGCCACGCCAGCCGTAGAGCAGCTGATCATCGTCACCGACGACGGTCAGCACGGCCCCGAGGTTCGCGATCGCATGCACCAATCGCTCCTGGATTGGATTCACGTCCTGGTACTCGTCGACGGTCAAGTACTGTACCCTGTCTGCGACGCGGGCGCGAAACCCAGCGTCGTCCTCCAGCATCATGACGGTGTCCGCGACGATCGCGCTGAAGTCGAGGTACCGTTTCTCCGCGAGCAGCGTGAGGTACTTGTCTAGGCACGCCTCCACGACCGTACCCGCGAGCACTTGCTCATCGACGTCAGCCTCCCGAAGTATCGACATCAGCTCAGCGTAGGTACCTGCGTTCATGTAACGGTGCCAGCCGAGATCGGCGAGCCCACACTTACGGGAGTTGCGGGTAATTAGGTGGCGCTGCTGAATGTCATTGAGCACACGATATGGCAGAACCTCATAGTGGTTCTGCTGTAGCAACTCCAGGCAAAACCCGTGGATGGTTCCGACGTACAAGTCCGCGAGGCCGTCGCGCGTGCCAGTCCGTTCCTCCCATCGAAGAGCGATCCGCTCCTTGAGCTCGGCAGCCGCGCGCTCGTTGAACGCGAAGGCGACGACATGCACGGGCTTGACCCCGGGGAGCTGAAGCTGCTCGATGACACGCTGCGATACCGCCTCGGTCTTGCCAGCGCCTGCGCAGGCGATCAGCTGGATGTGCTCGTCGAGGGGAAGACCGTGGGCCGGGCTAGGCGTGGCGCTCATGACGTTCCAAGGGTCCTCACACTCAAGCCGCGACGGGCTGCATGGAGTGCTCGTCGATTAGCGCACGCAGCTCAGCCTCGGTAAAGCAGATTCCGAGCTCCCAGTGCCCGAGCTTGCTCCAGCAGTTGATGGCTTGGATCCAACGTCTCGCCGCCGTGAGCTTGGCGTCGTCGCGCTCTCGTTTGCGTCCCTTGGCCTCAATGACGAGTGTGCGGCTGTTCGCCAGCCTAATGACGAAATCGGGCCGGTAACGCCCTGTTGTGCCCTGCCACCGGTAAGGGATCTCTAGGAAGAGCCGCTCATTCTTCGCGTAGGCGATCACGCGATCGTCCTGCTCGAGCGCGCGCATTATCTGGAGCTCGAGCTCAGAGTCGTAGACCACGTGGCTGATATGGCTCTTGGTCGTTGGCTCCGCTGGCTTGGCCGTCTGAAAGTTGACCGTCGTGTCGCCAATCGGTTCATACGTGTTGAGGACCGGAAGGAGCCCGTCGCGCTCCTCTGAGCGCAGCGCCGCGAGGATGCGGTTGCGCAGTTCGGCCCAGTAGCGGTGGTTGCATAGCTCGCGCTCGTCGACGCCCTTGGCATACTCCACGCGCTGAAGGATCACGTCGCGCACGATCGTCGCCATCTGCGGGAACAGCCACGGCTTGTCACGCTTGTCGATGTCAGTGACCAGGTCGGCGGCGAGTCGAAACACCAGACGCTGCATGCGGAAGTTCTCATAGGCGGCGTGTCGGTCTTGCGTCGTGCCTCCGATGCCTTTCCCTGGAGTGCCGACCTCGAACTCGACCCAAGTTGCATTCGGATCATTCTCTGGCGAGACGCGGATCGGCTCTATCGACTCCAAGTCGATCGTGACGACATCGCCGAGGTCGCTGATGATCTGCTCGACGCGCGGAAACTCAAGTCGCAGAGGTGCCCGCTCACGCAGGCTGCGAACCGTGGTCGTCGTTGGTGGCTGGGCGATGCTCCCGCTCGCGCGTGCGAACGGCAGGAGCTGGAACGGAACGCCATAGACGTCCACGAACTCTGGCTTGCTGAGATCGCTGTAGTCGGAGCGCCGCAGTCCACGGCCCACAACTTGCTCACATAGAAGCTGTGATTGGAAGGCGCGGAGCCCGAGAACCTGCGTTACATTCCGAGCGTCCCATCCCTCCGAGAGCATGCCGACCGAGATGAGGCAACGAACCTTCGCACCGGGCTGTCCTTCCTTGCCGACGGTTGACACCAGCTCACGTAGCCGCGCGGCCGCGTCCTGCGCTGACTCGCCCTCCTCGCGCATCTCCGCCTCCGCTAGAAGCTTGGAGTCGATGCGGACCGTGTAGTCGCCCGTAGCGTCATTGATAAACCACGGTCCCGCCTCGCCGCGGCGTGCGACGTGGATCTCCAGCATCTCGGCCATCTTGGTTTCGTTGCATACGATGATCATCACGGGTGGGATAGCGCGGTCCGCTTCTATCCACGTCTCGTAGGTCTCGTGCCACGCACCAGCGAGCTGCTTGAGCGGGCCGTCGACCTCGCTTAGATAGTCGATCAGTGGATGATGAACGTCCCCGGGGTCATCGCCTCGCTTCGGGAGAGCTTTCTTGACGTGTTCCCACAGGTTGCGATACTTCGGAATCGCAGTGCCGGCGTCGTCGTCAGTGGGGACGCGTGGCACCTTGACGAGTCCCGACTCGATGGCGTCCACTAGCCCGAAGTCGCTCACGACCCACTCGAAGGGCCGCCAAGCTTTCTCGCCACCCACCGCGCCTGGATACATGGGCGTCGCTGAATAGTCGATGCACCGAAGGATCTCCCGGTCACGATCAACCCGCTCGAGACCGTTGATCCAGACTGTCGCCTCAAGGACGTCGTCCTTCTCGTCTCGATTTACGCTGAGATCAGGGGGTGGCCGCCAGGCATGGTGGGCCTCATCATTGAGAACCATGAGGCGCTTCTTCGGGCCGAGATCGACGAGGACGCGCCGGCAGAAGGCCGAATCGCTCTCCTCGCCACGGCGTAGCACGCTACGCCTCGGATCTTCTCTGGGCGCGAGCTGGTGCCAGTTGATGACCTGCACCTTCAGCTGGCCGATCACCCCTGCGAGCTGACCGGGGACCAGCTCGAACCGTTGGAAAGCGCTGTTGGGGTCGGACGGGATCAATCCGTCGTCGCCGGTCAGCCGCGCCTTGACTGTCAGATTTGGAGCCACGACCAAAAACGCATCAGCGAAGCGCCGGTCTTGCCGATTAGCGAGCTTGTTCAGGCCCGACCAGGCGATCGTCATCCCCATGACGAGCGTCTTGCCTGCTCCGGTGGCCAGCTTGATGGCCCATCGCTCGTACGGCTCGTACTTGGTTATCTCGATCCCCACTCGCCTTTCCGAGGCCGCCTCGGTTAGCCACGCTATGGTCTCAATAGCCTCGCGCTGAGCGAAGAAAGGACGCATCTCGCGCTCCGGGTCAAACCAGTGTTCAAATAGCGCCCGCGTAATCTGCGTCGCACCCGCATACCCGCCCTCTCGCCACTCGCGCACCCTGTCGCGAATGCGATTGACCTGCTCGAGAAGGACAAGCTCATCAGTAATTTGCAGCTGTCCTCCTTTGACCATCGGAGGGATGTAGCCAGCAATCCTGCGGCCGTCTCGGATGACCGGCGTGCCCTCGCCGAAGTGCCAATGGCGACTCGGCTCTTGGTAGGGGTCATTGATGATGGGATTCTGGTCGGTCACCTGACCGACTGGCACGTCCGCATCGGCTTGCTTAGGCATCGGCGCTAGACCTCGAGGTCCAGAATCGCCTCGCTCGTCTGGCCCGCGTCATCAATCACGCGGATGGCCGACCGCTTGGACGGCCCTAGCCGGAACGGCAGAGAAGTAAACGAGTGCATCGTTTCGACTACGCTCTCATCGATCGAGGCCTTGAGCGCCTTGCCGAGGGCGTCCCAAGCCTCGGTTCGCGTGAAGAACGCTTGGTTGACGTGGAACACGGAGCCGTCATAGTCGTGGTCTAGGAGCCACGCTGCAATCGCGTCCTGGTTGCGTGACGTCACGTCGCCTGTAGCCGCGTCAAATATGTCCATCCCGAGCAGCTCGACACGAATCGCTCCGTCGCTCTCGTGGTGAATCGCAACCTCTGGCGCGGCAAATATCCTGAAAGTCTGCGAGCTCCTGGTGGTCTTAAGCAGATCGCCCAGCAACAGATCGGCGTTGGCCTCCAGTAGAGCCACATTTATCCGCCCCCGCTTGCCCGGCGCCAGATACTGTTGGGCCTCGGCGGTCACGGCGAAACCTGCGAAGACGACGAGATCGTAGCCCGGAGACTCCGCAAGGGCTTCGTCAACCTGGGCAACCGTAATCGGCCCGTGGCGAGGCCCCAGGCTCACCGCGAACCGCCGCTCAGCGCCCTCTGCATCCGTGAACGTACCTTCGGCATGGAGCGCGCTAGTGCCGGCGAGGGGCTCAAGCGTAACGACTGGAACCGGGGGCGCGCCCTTGCGAGGTATGCCCATCCGGCGCAGCGCATCCAGCAGAGCCGAAACGTGGTCCGCGGCACCCTCCGCGGTGGAACTCTCTTCAGCTCGATCGTCGAACGGGTTGTCGGAGTATCTCGAGAGCGCCTCAACTGTGAACGGCCCGGCGACTCGGACCTTGTCGCGCTCAACACGCGGCTCGTCGTAGAGCGCAACCTCGGCAGATCCCTCTCCGTAGCCCACTGAGCTGGCGGTCACCCAGGTGAAACGCTGATAGATCAGCCCAGCATCAACTCCACGGGCGCGATCTACGAGCTCGTAGTAGTCGTACTTGCTGGTAAGCAGCCTCTCGCGAGTAAGCGCAATAGCGACGCGACTGGTGTCAATAGTGATCCAGCGACGACCCAGCTTCTCCGAAGCGTATGCCGTCGTCCCGGATCCGCAAGTGGGATCCAGCACAAGGTCACCCGGCCGCGAGAGCATCGCCACGCACCGCTCCACGATCTTTGCATTCGTCTCGACTACGTATGCCTTCTTACGCTGCGCAAAGCCCGCTTGACCCGTATCGGTCCAAACATTTGTGCGACGCACGCCGCCCGAGTCGTCGAGGTAGCGGACATAAGACAACGTGTTTCCGACGACCTGCAGCCGCCCGGCGCTCGCGAGGCCCTCCATGCCCTCGACGCGAAGCAACCAGTGACGATTTGGGCCTGGATGGAACGTCCTTCCTTCGTACTCGAACTCCACCGTCTTGGTGGCGCTGAAGCCCTGCGATGTCGCATTGTCCAATCGGAAGATGCGGCCACCTCGCGATACGACTGTTGCTGGGTTTGCCAACTCATCGGCAGTCAGTTTACGCCGCTGACTATCTACTTCAACCCACTGGTACGCGCCACCGGCGGCGTCCGAGCTACGGCGGTCGTAGAGCTGGTTGTACTCGACCTGAGCCTTGTCCTTCGCGTACCAAAGTAGGAAATCGGTGACCTCCGGCAGAAGAGCGGCAGTCACCTGCGACGTCTTCGTCACGGTGATCGTGGCGCAGTGGTTGCGCGAGCCAAAGACCTCATCGAGAAGCATACGCACCAGATGCATGTTGTCGGGGCCGATTTGCACTATGACAGAGCCCTTATCCTTCAACAGCTCGCGTGCCACAACTAGCCGCTCGCGAAGGTACGTGAGGTAGCTGTGGAGCCCGAGCTGCCACGTGTCGCGATAAGCTTGGATCTGCTCGGGCTCTCGTGTGATCGTGGCGTCGTCAGTCTCCTTCGGAGCACGATTAGAGATCCGTGCTTGGAAATTGCTGTTGTAGTTGATGCCGTACGGGGGATCGATATAGATGAGCTGCGCCTGACCGGCCATCCGCTCCCGCTCGAGTAGACTCGTCATCACAACAAGCGAGTCGCCGAGGATGAGTCGGTTCGCCCATCCCATCTCGTGCTCGTAGAACTCGACCTGCGTCGCGCGATCGAGACCTGGGTCTGCGAAGAGAGCTATCTGAGCGTTTTCGCGACGCGCGGCCTTGACGATCGCCTCGGTTGACAGGCGCTCATGAACGTGGATCGACGGAGCTTCGACAACCATGTCCTCCTGCTCAGCCTTCCCAGACCACACCAGCTGGGGGTCGATATGGGGATCGAAGGAGAACTCCCGGCTTGGGATCGCGGCGACATCGTCCCGAGCGAGCGCAGCTGTGGGGTTGTTGAGCCGTGTCGCCTCTTCGTGCCGGTAGTCGTCGACTTCCTTGCGTTTAGTTGCCATCTTGCTCCTCCAGCGTGGGCCGTAGGGCGCACGCTACCGGGCGGACTGTCATCCGCGCCAGTCGATCGCCTTGAGGCCTCGGCCCATGGCTTCGAGAAAGCGACGCTGTTGCCCGCTGCCAGGGAACGGCACCCGCGCGTTGACGACGCGCAGGCCCGCCGCACGAAGTGGCCGCTGCGCTAGGTCGCAAACGTTGGCCTTGATGGTGATGACGTACTCCGGCCCCAGGTCTACGGCGCGGGCCACCAGGTCTGGGACGAACCTCTCTAGCGTCTCTCCAGCGCCCTTGGGCCTGGTCTTGAGGTCGATCAAAAACACACCGGCTTCAGCTAGCCGTTGGAGCTGGGCAGGCTTGTCGACGCGCGACGGCTCAACGCCGAGCACGGCGCGGACCACATGGCGGAATAGGCCGTCTTGCGCGCGCACATCCTCGAAGTAGAAGTAGCGGTCGAGAGATGAGGGAGGGGCCTCCGCAACGAGAAGAAGCCGCACCGAACTCGGACGGTACTTGGCGGCAGCCTCTTCTCGCCTTTCGTGAGCCCGGATAGCGGGATCAGTCCTGACAGCCGGCATAAGCTCGCAATTGCATCATGCGAGAGGGCCTTCATGCAGCTCGCCCGAGCCAGATCCGGCGTGAGGGCTGCGCAACTGCGGACAAGACCTCTCGGGCTACGGCCGTGAGCTCATCGAAGATCCTCGACGAAGATCGTGGCAACGGAGACCGTTGCTCCGAGCGTCAATCGCGCAGAGTCGCGCCCGTCGAGGCCCCAGAACAGCAGGTGCTCGTGCTCGTCGTCGGTACGGGGGCCGAACCCGGCGGCATCCTCGAGCTCTCCCTGGGCGAACCGTGCTTCCCGGTCGAGCTGGCCGAGCCGGCCGGCGTGCTCGGCACGGGCTCGAAGACGCTGCAGATCCAACCGGAGCTCACCCTCGCCGGGGAGGGCCGCGAGCATCCGCAGCGCGCGCTCGCGGCTGAGCATTCGGAGTTCGCGCCCGTACTCGTGCGCTCGGTTGATCCGGCTCTGTTCAGCCTGCTCAGCGGTCGAGAGAACAGTCATGTCTTCGATCGTTGCACGAGGCGAGTGTTTCCTGCAACCTTCGATCAGCTCCGACTCGGGTTGCCGCCGAGGTGGCCACACCCGGACTGAGAGCGGCGCTGGCGAGCGCGGCTCAGGCTACGCGGCGCGCCTGATGCGCCCGCTCGCGCCGTTGTACCCGCGAATGATCTCGATCGCGTTCTCCAACGCCGACAGCGGCCCATGGTCGTGCCACCGCCGTCGGATCCGCGCGAGCAGCGTCTGCTGGAAGCTGGGCGAGGCCCCGCCGCCAGACAGCGGCCACTCGCCGTTAGGCGGCGACGCCCTCAGCGACGGTCACGAGCAGGCCCCACGGGACCCCGCCGTGGCTCGCGGGCGCGAGGAACTGGCCGATGTGGTCACGGGCAACGCGGATGGCCGCGTCGACGCCGCGCACGCGCGTCGGGCCGGCGTCGGTGTTGACGACGATGCCGACACCGTCGGCTTCAGCGCTCGCGTGAGCTTGAAAGCCCGCCTTCTGGGCTTCGAGTGAGAACAGTTGGGTCATCTTTGCGTCCTTTGCCTTAGCTGTTATCGGGGCCCGGTGCCGGTCCAACGCGCAGTGGTGAGCCGCTCAGCAGCCGAACTTCTCCGAGGATCCCACTGCGGCCGGACGAAACTTGCGTGCAGACGGGGCCTCCGGGGCACCGCCCCCGGAAGCCGGCCGCCGCGATCAGCTAAGCGGGGAGGTTCTACCCGATCGGCCGGCGGCAACGGCTCACCGCGCCCGCCCGTCGAGCAGGAATGCGTGGCGGACCTCGGCGACGAGCTGATTGACGAGCTCGGGGGAGCCGACGTCCTCGCGTCGCGCGACCCGGGGCGGGTCCGGCGCGACGACGACCGCGGGCGAGCCAAACGCGCTGCCCATGCTCAGCGAGCTCCCAGTGAACTCGGTGTCGCTGTAAACCTTCATCGAGGCGTCGGGGATCGCAACGGTCGCTGCGACCTCGCGGATCTCGTCCCGGCGGTCGATGCGCGTCCACGCGCCGAGGGCGAACGCGCAGCTCTGCTCGACGACGCGGCGTACGTTGGGGGCCTCTATCACCGAGGAGCCGAGTATGCCGGAGCCGGAGACCGCGCCCTCCGCAAGGATCGCGCCGTCCGTGGCTACGAGGAAGCGCAGCTGCTCGTAGCCACGGGAGTCCGCGGCCTCGAACTCGACGCCGTCGGCGGTCAGCTTCTGCTTCATCGCCATGTCGTGGCGGACGAGACCACTCGTGCGCACGCTCATCCCGAGTTCGTCGCCAAGGCTCGGCTCACCGAGCACGACGGCGTCCATGATCGGCCGGCTCGAGATCGGCACGATCACGACGCGCGCCTTCGCACCCGTGTGGCTCTGTCCGGCCCGCCCCGACCTCAACGCGAGCGAGCGGGCGCGCTCCAGCGCTGCACTCTGGTTCTCGTTGGTCGCGCCGCGCTGCCGCCACGCGTTCAGCGCACGGACGACCGCGAAGCCAAGGTCGCCAGCGTCCTTGAACTCCGGCGCGAACCGGCCCTCGCTCCACGTCCCGCGCACCCGGCTCACGAACTCGTCCTGCTCCGCGGACCTCGCGACCTCCTGCACCAGCGCGATCACGGGGATGCCGCGGCTCACGGCCTCGTTGAACTCGTCCTCCGTCGCGCTGACACCGCGCTCGGTGCGCTCGCCGTACTCGCCTCCGAGGAGTAGTACGAGCACGTCGCAGCCGGCGAGTTCGTCGAGCAGCGCTCGTCGCGAGTCGTCGCGGCTTGCGGGCGCGGTCTCGAACATCACGGGCCGCATCTGCAGCGATTCCACAGCCACCCTCGCGGACACCCGGATCGCGGCCATTTCGCCGCGCGCGAGCGAGCTGATGAAGACGGGCTCCACGACACCGCAGCGTAGGCGCTCCGCGGACGGACACCGTGCGGGCCGGCCGGCGTGGCAAGCTGCCCGGCCCTGCCCAGCCGTCGCCCTCTCGGCCCCGCCCAGCCGTCGCCTGTTTCACGCTTGCGCTCTCACGCCCCGCCGATGTCGGGCCGTCTCGCTCGAGCCCTGACAGCAAGATGGGCCGCATCCACCCGCCGGCGAGCGCTCTGCCGCGGCCGTCACGTCGGGCAACATTGGACCCCAAATTGGACCCCAGCGAAGTAGCTTAGCTCACCCTCAACACACAAAGAGCCCGTAAACACAGGCTCTTTGTTCATCGGGGAGACAGGATTCGAACCTGCGACCGCCCGGCCCCCAGCCGGGTGCGCTACCAGACTGCGCCACTCCCCGTGGCGTCAGTGATTCTACGGACAAAGCAGCGGCCCGCATTCAGCCTCCGGCCGCCGTGGGGACATATGTTCGTGTCCGCCATCTCCGGCCCGACAAGAACCTGCGGCCGTTGCGCGCTACCCAAGCCGCTATCGGACTTCGCCTGGCGCCGAAAGGCTCGCGAGCAACGCGACAACTACTGCCGGACATGTGGGGCGGAATACAAACGCGAGCACTACGCAGCGCATCGCGACCAGTACATCGCGAACGCCCTCCGGCGCAAGCGAGCTATCGCCCCCGAGCGCGCCGCGCTCCTCATAGCGTTCTTCCGCGAGCGGCCGTGCGTGGACTGCGGCGAGATAGATCCGCTCGTCCTGGAGTTCGACCACACCGGGCACAAGCGCTTCAACATCGCGCAGGGCGTCCGCGACCGCAACTGGCAGTCCGTGCTGGACGAGATCGCCATGTGCGACGTCGTTTGTGCAAACTGTCATCGTCGACGAACCGCCTGCCGGGCTGGGTTCGCACGCGCGGTGGTAGCTCAACGGTAGAGCCTCGCCCTTCCAAGGCGATGATGCGGGTTCGATTCCCGTCCGCCGCTTCCACACCGTCCGCCGCTTCCGCCGTCCGCCGCGCCATCCGGTCCAGTGCGTGACCGCCTCCGCTCGCGCCCTCCCGCTACCGCCGCTCCTCGGTAGGCACTTCGCCCGACTCATCGGCCAGCCCCGGCGGCGGCCACGGCCCGCACCAGTTGTCGCGGGCGCCGTCGAGCGTGACCGTCGAGCCGCTGAACGCCTTGCCGAGCGGCGACGCGAGCAGCGCGACCAGCCACGCGTGCTCGGCGACGGTCCCCAGCCGCTGCAGCGGCACCGTGCGCGAGGCGCCCGCGCGCACGCTCGCCGGGTACTTGGCCAGCACCTCCGTGTCGAAGTGCCCGGCGGCGACCGCCGTCACGCTCACGCCGGCGTGCTGCCAGCGCAGGGCGAGCTCGCGCGTGAGCGCCTCGACGGTCGCGCGCGCGGAGCCCGAGTGCGCCATGCCGGGCATGCCGTGGTGCGGCGACAGCGTCACGTTCACGATCGTCCCCCCCGCCCCGGCCGGCTCGAGCGCCAGCTCGAACGCGGCCTCGGACATGTTCAGCATGCCTTCCACGTTCAGCCGCCACACCGCCCGCCAGCCCCTCGCCGCGATCAGCTCAGCCGGGCTGAAGAACTGGCCGCCCGCATTGTTGACCAGCAGGTCCAGCCGTCCGTGGCGCTCGAGCACCGTGCGCACCAGCCGCCGTGCGTCCTCGCGCTCACGCACATCGCCCGCCACCCAGTCGATCGCGCCGGCGGCCGCCTCCGCCGCCACGCCCGCGAGCTCGGCGATCTCCGCCGCGGCCTGCTCGAGCACCTCGCTGCGCCGCCCCGCGATCGTGACGCTCGCGCCGCAGCGCACCAGCTCCAGCGCGCTTGCCTTGCCGAGGCCCGTGCCGCCGCCGGTCACGAGCGCGACCTGCCCGCTGAGCACGCCCTGCCCGAATACCTCCGAATGCTCCTGCACGCCGTCCATGCGGGCGATCATAGGCGCCCCCAGGCGCCCACCGGCTCGCCGGAGGGCCGTCCGTCCTCGAACAGGTCTAGGGTTAGGGTGTGCACAATAGGCCGCTGGTCTTCCTTTCCGGCCTCACGGTCGGCGACTACCTGCTGTGGAATTGGTCGCTGAATGCCAACCACGACGTGCTCGCGCTCGTCTCCGGGCTGACGCTGCCGCCGCTGGCGGTCGCCTCGCTGTGGCTGCTCACGCTGGCCGTCGCGCGCCTGATCGCGCGCTCTGCGCGGCGTCCAGCCGCACGCGCCGGCCGCAGACGCACCGGCGCCGGCGAGCAGTTGCAGCCGCCGGCGGCGCCCGGCCTGCCGCTCGAGGAAACCCCAACGTCGACCACACCGGCCGGATCATCCTCCCGTAAGCTCGCAGCCTGAGCCGCCTCACGAGCCGGTGAGCGATCACGGCAGACGCCACCTCCCCGGCTCCAGACGCCTGCACGCCGGGCTTGCGGCTCTCGTCATACTGCTGCTCGCGCTGGCCGCGCTCGGCATCCACCTGTACGAGCGCCAGCGCACGGGCAGCATCTATCACCCGCACGCGCGCTTCGTGCCGCAACCGACGCCCACGCTGCCAGCCAGCGGTCCCGCTCGCTTCGCGTGGCCGCTGTACGGCTACACCAAGAACCACACGCGCTTCTTCCCCGCGCCCGCCTACGTGCACCCGCCGTTCAAGCAGCTGTGGGTGCGCAACGGCCACTCGCTGCTCGAGTTCCCGCCGGTCATCTACGGCGAAGACCTCTTCCAGCTGGGCGACGACGCGGTGCTGAGCGCGATCGACAAGCGCAGCGGGCGCCTGCTCTGGTCGCGGAGCCTCGGCCAGCTGTCCGCCTCCTCGCCGGCGGCCACCGCCAACACCGTCTACGTGACGATCCTCTACAGCGGCCACCCCAACAGCCCCGGCCGCATCATCGCGCTGAACAGCGCCAACGGAGCGATCCGCTGGTGGCACGCCCTGCCCAGCGGCAGCGAGTCCTCGCCGCTGATCGACCAGGGACACGTGTTCTTCGGCTCGCAGAACGGCACCGTGTACGCGCTCAACGACAGCAACGGCGCCCCCGTCTGGACCTATCGCGCCGCCAGCGCGGTCAAGGCCAGCCCCACGCTCTCAGGCGGCGTCCTTTACTTCGGCGACTACTCCGGCCGACTGCAGGCGATCTCCGAGCAGACCGGGCGCCGGCTGTGGGTCATCAAATCCGAAGGCGCGCTGCTCGGCAGCGGCAATTTCTACTCGACCGCCGCCGTCGTCTACGGCCGCGTGTTCCTCGGCAACACCGACGGGCACATCTACGCCTACGACGCTTCCAGCGGCCGCCTCGACTGGGCCATGCAGACGGGCGCGTACGTGTACGGCTCGCCGGCCGTCACCAACGCGCCCGGCCTCGGCCCGACGATCTACATCGGCTCCTACAACGGCACCTTCTACGCGATCAACGCCCGCTCCGGCCAAGTCAGCTGGAGCTTCAACGCCCACGGGCGCATCTCCGGCTCGGCGACCATCCTCGGGCGCGACGTCTACTTCTCCGACCTCGGCACGCATAGCACCTACGGCCTCGGCATCTCCACCGGTCGCGTCCTTTTCGAGAAGGCCACCGGCGCATTCGACCCGGTGATCAGCGACGGCACCGACGTGTACCTGACCGGCGACACCGGCCTGTACGGGCTGCGCCCGCAAGGCGCGCCGGTCAGCGTCGCCGCGTCTGGCGCGCCTCGCAAGCAGGCCACCCGCATCACCCGCGCCAAACGCCCGCCCGCGAGCAGCTAGCTTAGCTAGCGTCTGCTGGCGAGCACATGCGCGAGCAGGTTGCGGGTCATCGCCACGACCCGCGGATCGGGGGCCAACGGCGCATCGGGCGAGGCCTGGGGCACCGGCGAGAGCGCGTACTCCCAGCCGAGCGTCCCCGTGGCGAACACCAGCGCGCCCGAGCTGGCCGTGTACAGCGTCGTCTCAGCCAGCGTGCCGTGAACGGGCGAGGGCTCATCCTCCGAGCCGCATGGCACTCCCGTTCCACTGCCGAGCAGCAGCGTGCCGGGCGGCGTCGCGGGCGTGCGCTCGTCGAGCTCGTAGCCGACGATCCCCGGGATGCTCGTCGCGGCGCTGACGCCTGTCCCCGCGAACAGCCAACCGGGCTGCAGGCTCGGCGACGGCGTCCACGCGTAGTAGAGGTAGATCGGTGGTCCGGGCACTTCCAGGCGGGGGGTGATGCAGCCGTCGTAGGCGCTGCCGACGAGCTCGGCTCCGCCGAGCGGGAACAGCCCCGTGGGCTCCGCGCGGTCGGGGTCCAGCGCGGCGAACTCCTTGTAGGCGACGATCCTGTGGTCGGGCTCGCCCGCCTGGCTGGAGGCGGCGGTCGCAGGCGCGAAGCGAACGCGCCATGCCATCGTGTCGGAGCTGATGAACAGCAGGCTCGTGCCCGCGTCGCGAGCGCGAGCGAACGCGCGCTCGTCGCCGGCGGACCAGTACTCGGAGTGCCCAACGTCGATCAGCGCCCGTGGGCGGGTGGGCCCTAGAACCTGGGCGGGATCGCGGTCGATCGACTCGATCGTCGTGTATCCCACCGGATAGCCGTAGCGCTCCAGGAAGCGCACCATCGCCACCTCGCGAATGAAGAACTGCCCCGCGCCGGTCTGGCTTTCGTAGGGCCGGTCGTAGGACACTTCGACGCCCTGGTTCGTGCCGGTCACGCCGACGAGCCTGCTCCCGCCCGGATACAGGCTGTCTCCTCCCCATGCGTTGTATGCCTCGTAGCTGGCCGTCGGTATCTCGACCAGCAGCGGCGTCGGCCGCGCCGGGCGCAGCACGAACAGGCAGTCGCTCTCCGCGCCCGTAGACGCGTGCAGCTTGACGATGTACACGCCGCTGGCCAGCGCCGTCGGGATCGGGAAGCTCAGCGTCGCGCGCCAGCGACACTCGGTCAGGCCGGTGGCGAAGCGATGGGTGCACGGCGGCTGGCTGCGCGCCGGCAGCCGCGCGCTCTGCAGCACGAGCCTGCCGCCGCGCCCCCCGTACCAGCCCATGCGGTAGACCTGCAGCGTGACCGTGCGGGCACGCGGCGCGCTCACGTAAACGCTCTGCACTTCACCGGGCGCGATCGCCTGCTCGGCGACGTAACCGGCGATCGCTCCGTGCGCTTGCCCCCCGAGCTCATACGCCGGACCGGGCAGACGCCACGCGGTCGTTCCCGCTGCGCGGTTCTCGACGGCCACCGACGGCGGCGTGCCCTCGGTGCGGACCAGCCAGCGGTAGGACGCGGACGCGCCCGTGGGTCCTGAGGCCGAGCCCGATTCGGAGCCATGCCCAGTGCTTGCACGCGCCTGGCCGGCGGCCCCGTGCGATCCGCCCGTGGCGCTCCCGCACCCCGCGGACGCCAGCAGGCAGAGCGCGCCTGCGCACAGGACGCACGCGCGTGTGACGGTGGATCGGGTGGATCGCATGAGCGCTCGCAGGCTCGAGGAGGCTCTCACAAATCCCCGCTCGGGGTGCACGAGCCGCCCGCGTGCAGCGCTCGCGAGAGCGAGAAGCTGGCGGTCACGACCGCCGTGCCCGCGTCGCGCAGGCTCACCCGCGTCCAGCCGCCCGGCGCCGGCGCCACGCAGCCGCTGCCCCGGGTTATCGTCCAGTAGCGCGTGAAGTGCACGCGCACCACCAAGCTGCCGGGCGCGCGCGCACGCAGCGCAAACGAGTCGTTCCCCAGCGACGTCAGCCGCCCCGGCCCGGACGCGAGCGGCGTCGGCGCGAGCACCTGGAAGATGCGCCAGTGCGCGCTCGCGAACACCTCGCGCAGATAGGGCAGCCCGCCGCGAATCAACCGCCCCTCCTGGGCGCTCGAGGGATCAAGCGGCGTGTCCGGCAGCGCGACGTAGGCGACCGCCTGCTGATGCAGCCAGCGGTCATAGCCGGCCGCTGTCAGTCCGTGTGCGAGCAGCACGCCGTCGAACCTGGTTTCCATCTGCTTGTCCCAGCCGCGCGCCAGCGCCACCGTCGGCGCGAGCAGCGCAGCCTCCCAGTGCGAGCGCGTCAGCGGCACCTCAACGCGCACCGGCGAGCCGCTCGCAGCCTCGGCCCGGCTCACGAAGCGCTCCACCGGGACGTAGTAGGAGGCGCGGGTCGCTTCGCTGCCCGCGACCGCCAGCGTCTCGCGCGCCGGCCCCCACCCGACCCACACCGCGATCACGCACAGCGCCAGCACGGCCACCGGCGTCAGCCGCGCGCGCGGCGCCGCGCGCGCGCCGTCGCCGCCATCGCCGCCATCGGCTACAACGCCTGCAGGCGTTGCCAGCCGCGCGCACAGCAGCAACGGCCCCGCGAGCAGCACCGCGTAGCGCTCGATGTTGCTGCCGATCGGAGAGTGCACCGCCAGGCACGCCACGCACGCCAGCAGATACACGCAGGCGCCGATCCGCAGCTGCCGCGCCTGGCGCGGCAGCGCCCACAGGAACGCCAGCACGACGAGCATCGTCGCCGCAAACGACAGGATCGGGTACGGCTCATAGCCGCCTTCGGGGAACAGCGCCGCCGCCACCAGCACGACCACCGCCGCCGGACCCGCCAGCATCAGCAGCGCGCGCGGTGAGCGCCGCGCGAGCGCCACCGACAGGCCCGCCAGTCCCAGCAGCGCGCCCGCCACCGGGCTCGCCGCCGCGCACAGCGCCGCCAGCACGCCCGCCCACAGCCAGCGCTCGCGCCTGAGCGCCAGCCCCGCCGCCAGCGCCAGCGACACGCCCAGCGCGAACGTCAGCCGCCCGATCCACACATCGCCGAGCGCCGCCACCGCGAACCACGCCGCACCCCAGCGCGCGGACGCGCCATACACCGAGCGCGCCAGCCGCGCGAACAACGCCGTCGAGGCCAGCACGCACAGCGCCGCCAGCAACCGTATGCCCAGCAGCGACGCCAGCGGCGGGTACAGCAAGCTGTAGCCCGGCAGGCTGTGACCGGCATACCAGTGCGTGTCCCACACGGCAAACCCCAGCCGGTCGAACAGGCCCACGCGGTAGACCTGCGCCGCGAGATCCGGCGTGCGCGGATCGAGCAGCAGCCACAGCGCGATCAGCGCCGCCGTCCACAGCGCCAGGCCCAGCGGCACGCCGGATGCCAACGCCGCGCGGGAGCGCCGAGTGCGAAGATCAACCGGGGTCCGGCGTGCTACCCCACCGGACCCCGGTCCGTCCGCCGCGACTGCGGCGGGATCGCACGAGCGTGAACAGTCGAGCGGCGTCGAAGTAGCTGTGCTTGTGCTGGGCACGCCAAGATAATGACGTCCATGACCGCCACCCCCGCAACCAACGCACGCCACCGCACGCGCACGGCGGCGCTGATGCTGGCCGCGATCTGCGCGGCGCTCGCGCTCGGCGGCTGCGGCACGAGCCATCCGCGACCGATCACCGCGAGCGAACTCGCCGAAGCGCAGACGTTCCCCTACTACCGCATCTACTGGGTCGGCCCGAGCTTCGACGGTCAGCCGCTGGCCACGGCGGACGGCCTCAGGGGCTACATCGCCACGATCGGCGACAGCGTCTACTACGGCGACTGCGTGCAGAGCAAAGGCATCTTCGGCGGCGGCAGCTGCCTGCTGCCGCTGCAGGTCACGACGGTGATCTACGGGCTGCACTCCAACGCCCCGCTCGGAGCGCAGCGCAACATCCTCGTGCGCGGCGTGCCGGCGACCGTCTACGACGAAGGCCGCTCGATCGAGATCTACACCGGCAGGGTCACGATCGACATCTTCTCCGACACGTACGCTCACGCGCTGCAGGCCAGCCAGCAGCTGCGGCCGCTGAACGCGCCCGGCTCCTCCGCCGGCGCGCTGCCGCCGCCGGTGTACTGCCCCGGCCTGTCGGGAACCGTCAATGCCAGCGTCGCGCAGGTGATGGCCAACCTGCCCCGCCACGCGTGCCAGCGGGACGCCGCACAGCAGGCCTACACGAAGGCGATCACCGGTTAGCCACGGGCACGACCGGCTCGCCGAGCTCGCGACGCAGGCTGAGAAACGCGACCGACCCGATCAGCGCCGGAACCCACAGCGAGATCGCCCGGTAGACGATCACCGCCGCGATCACCACCGACGCCGGGCGCACGCCGAACAGCAGCAGCATGCCCACGAGCCCGCCTTCGACCGCCACGAGGCCAGCCGGAACGGGGATCGAGTTGGCGAGCATGCCCACGAGGTAGGCCATCGCGACGACCCAGAACGACGGCGCGTGGCCGAACGACGCGAAGCACGTGTACAGCACGAGGTTGTCGAACAGCCAGTACCCGACCGCCCCCAGCAGTCGCCAGTCGTGCGCGCGCAGCAGCGCCAGCGCGTCGTGCACGCCGCCGCTGAGCGCCGTCAGCGCGACCGTCACGCGGCCATCCCGCAGACGCGTGTCAGCGGCGGCGCGCCGCGCCCACGACGCCGCCCAGAGCGTGCCCACGATCGTCGCAAGCGCGGCCGCGGCGGGCACCAGCGTGAGCACCGCGTCGCGCGAGCCGGGAATCGCTCCCAGCCACATCGGCACCCCGATCACGACCACCGCAGCGACGTTGACCGCACTCGTGAGCACGAAGATCAACACCGAGCGCTTGGCGATCCGCTCGACCGACACGCCCTTCGTGCGCAGCACCCACGCCCCCAGCGCGATGCCCGCCAAGCCGCTGACGGAGACGACCGAGTTGACCGCCAGCTCAGCCAGCGACAGCCGTGAGCTGAGGCTGCGCCCGAGCCGCGCGAACACAAGGCCGAACAGCACCACATAGCCGGCGCACGAGAGCACCTCGAGCGCGATCCCCGAGAGCACCCACAGCATCGTCGCGTGCGTGATGCGGTCGGCCGCCGCGTCCAGGCCGGGCACGCCGAACAGCAGCGCTACGACGATCGCGAAGAAGATCGCGAGGCTGATGATGCTGTTGCGCAGGGTGCGCGACTGCGCTGCGAGCGCGTCGGCGTTCTCCTGCGGCCCGATCTGCTGCTGAGCGATTTGCCTCTCCCCTCGCGATTCTTCGCATTCTCTTCGCTTTTACTTACCCGGATGTACCCGGCGTCCATCACGCTAGCCTCATAAGTGCGCACGCCACGTAAGACCTAGCGACGGCAACGACGCCGGGGAGGCGTGGCGACACTTCGATCATGCCTGAACAAGCACGCATACTGGTCGTCGACGACGAGCCCGCCGTGCAGAATGCGCTGCTACGAGCGCTGACGCTCGAACACTACGACGTGACCAAGGCCGTCGACGGGCAGGAGGCGCTGGAGCGGATCGGGGCCTCGCCGTACGAGGCGATCATCCTCGACATCGCGATGCCGCGCATGGACGGCCTGACGGTCTGCAAGCGTCTGCGCGAGGGCGGTGACAGCACACCCGTGCTGATGCTCACCGCACGCGGTGAGGTGGACGATCGCGTCGCCGGCCTGGACGCAGGCGCCGACGATTACCTGATCAAGCCGTTCGCGCTGCGCGAGCTGCTCGCGCGCGTGCGCGCGCTGCTGCGCCGCGCCGGCGAGGGGGACGGCAACGAGGAGGCGCTCACGTTCGCCGATCTGCGGCTCGACCTGCGCGCACACGAGGCGTGGCGAGGCGAGCGGTTGCTCGAGCTGACGCGCACCGAGTTCCTGCTGCTGGAGCTGTTCCTGCGCCACCCGCGCCAGGTGCTGACGCGCTCGACGATCTTCGAGAGCGTGTGGGGCTATGACTTCGGGTCGAGCTCCAACTCGCTGGGCGTGTACATGGGCTACCTGCGTCGCAAGACCGAGGTCGGCGAGGAGCCGCGACTGCTGCACACGGTGCGCGGCGTCGGCTACGTGCTGCGCACGCCGTCATGAGCTTCCGGCGACGCATCACGCTCGCCTCGGCGGCGGCGGTCGCGATCGCGGTGGTGCTGGCGGCGGCCCTGACGTACGTGCTCACCTCCAACCAGCTGCACAGCCAGGTCGACACGCAGTTGCGCAGCCGCGCGCGCGGCAGAACCGAGCTCGTGCGGGCGCTCGACGCCAAAGGCCTTGGCGGCAGCGCGTTCGATCGCCGCCGCGCGCGCTTGCGACTGGCCGCCGAACGGCTGCTCGGGGCGCCGGGCAGCCGCGCGAGCGCAGGCAACATCTTCAACGGACTCGCACCCGGTCCCGACCAGGCACGTGGCTATCAGCAGATGATCAACGCCGCAGGCACGATCATGGTGCGCTCCGCGCCGGGAGTGTCGCTGCCGGTTGACGCCAGCACGCGCGCGCTGGCGGCGCACGGCGGCGCGCCGTTCTTCAGCGACGCGTACGTCAATGGCATCCACCTGCGCGTGCTGGCCGAGTCGCTGAGCAAGGGACAGGCCGTCCAGTTCGCGCTGCCGCTGACGGAAGTCGACAGCCTGCTCGCCCGGCTGCGCCTGATCCTCGCGCTGCTGGTGATCGGCGGCATCGCGCTCGCCGCCGTGCTCGGTCGCCTCGTCGCGGGCGCCGCGGTGCAGCCGCTGAAGCGCCTGACGCGAGCCACCGAGCACGTCGCCCTGACGCGCGACCTCAGCGGCCGCATCGAGCCCTCGGGAGAAGACGAGCTGGGGCGCCTGGCGAGCAGCTTCAACTCGATGCTCGACGCGCTCGAGCTCTCGATGGGCGCGCTCGACGCTTCGGTGCACGCGCAGCGACAGCTCGTGGCGGACGCCTCGCACGAGCTGCGCACCCCCGTGACGAGCCTGCGCACGAACATCGAGATCCTGCAGCAGCAGGGGCAGGACATGGACGCGGAAGAAAGCCGCCGGCTGCTGGACGACGTGGTCGAGCAGATCGAGGAGCTGACGCTGCTGATGAACGACCTGATCGATCTCGCCCGCGGCGAGGAGCCGCGCACCGACGCCGAGGAGCTGCGGTTGGACCTGCTGGCGGAAGAGGTCGTCGAGCGCGCCCGCAGGCATGCGCCGGCGACGCCGCTGACGGTGGAGCTCGAGCCGACGATCATCACCGGCGTGCCCGCGCGGCTCGAGCGCGCAGTGGGCAACCTGATCGACAATGCCGTCAAGTACAGCCCGCCTGGCGAGGCGGTCGAGATCGGGCTGGCGGCGGGCGAGCTGACGGTGCGCGACCACGGTCAGGGGATCTCAGCTGAGGATCTGCCGCACGTGTTCGATCGCTTCTACCGCGGCGCCGAGGCGCGCGGGCGGCCGGGGTCCGGGCTGGGCCTTGCGATCGTGCGCCAGGTGGCCGTTCAGCAGGGCGGCAGCGTCACCGCCGATCCTGCTCCCGGGGGCGGCACGCTGATGCGCCTGCGGCTGCCAGGTGCGGAGGCGGTCACGGACCTCGATGACGACGGGCGCGATGAGCACGGCGAGCGCGTGCCCGTCTACGACCGTTCCTCCGCCTGAAGCGCCGCCTGGCGAAAGCGCGCTGGTGACAGCCCATAGCGGCGGCGAAACGCGCGCGCGAAGTGCGGTCCGTGACTGTAGCCGACCAGGCGCGCCACGTCGTCCACCGGGATCGAGCGCTGCTCGATCAGCAGCTGCGCGCCGACGGCCATGCGTCGCGCGAGCAGGTCCTCGCTGAAGGTCGTGTCGCCGAACTGCTGATACGCGCGCTGGACCTGGCGGGGCGAGCTGGCAAGCGCACTGGCGACGATCGCGAGCGTCAGCTCGCGGCGGTAGTGGCGCGCCACGACCACGCGCGCGAGCAGGTACAGCCGCTGCCGGGCCGAGACGGTGTCGGGGCGCATATCCCCCACTCCGACCGCGCCACGCGGATGTGACGTCAGCCGGCGTAGCGCAGCGCCGCGCGCCCGACCGCAGCCGCGTATGAGCCGCCGAACAGCAGCGTGTGCACCAGCAGCGGCAGCAGCTGGTATAGCTCGACGCGCTCGCGCCAGCCGTCGGCCAGCGGAGCTACCTCCTCGTAAGCGCTGAACACGCGCTCGGACGGCGCGCCGAACAGCCGCAGCATCGCGAGATCGACCTCACGGTGGCCGCCGTAGGCCGACGGGTCGATCAGCCACGGGCGACCGTGCGTGTCCGCCATGACGTTGCCCGACCACAGGTCACCGTGCAGCCGCGCGGGCGGCTCCGCCGGGCCGCACAGCTCGCCGAGCCGTTCGCACACGCGCTCCACCGCGTCGCCGGCGGCGCGCGACAGCGCTCCCCGCTCGAGCGCGAGCGCCGTCAGCGGCCGCAGCCTGCGCTCGGCGTAGAACTCCGGCCAGTCGCGCGCCGGCGCGTTGGACAGGCGCAGCGAGCCAAACGCGCCGGCGACGCCCGCCCAGCCGAAGCAGGGCGCGCCGGCGGTGTGCGTGGCGGCGAGCCCGCGGCCGAGCTCCTCGGCGCCGGCGTCGTCGAGGCGACCGGCGGCGATCCACTCGAGCGCGAGGTAGCGCTCGTCGACGTCGAGCACGCGTGGCGTGCGCAGCGCGCCTGGCTCCGCCAGCCAGGTGAGGCCCGCGGCCTCGGCCGCGTACTCGCCGGGGGCGGCGTCTGCGCGGGTCTTCACGAACGCGTCAGCGCCGTCGGCGAGCGTCACGTGAAAGGCCTCGTTGATGTCCCCGCCGCCGACGCGCGTGACGTCGCGGGCGCCCGCGGGAAGCGTCACGCGGACGGGCGGATCTGCTCGAGCAGCCCTTCGCACGCCGCCTGCACGAGCTCGAACACCTCGTCGAAGCCGCCCGCGCCGCCGAAGTAGGGGTCGGGCACGTCGAGCCCGTCGCCAGCGGCGGCCTGGGACCCGCGTGGCGCGCTCGCGGGGTCGAACTCCCGCAGCAGGCGCACCTTCGCGCGCTGCTGCTCGCCTGGCGCCTGCTGCTGCAGCTCGCGCGCGTTTTCGCGATCCATCGCGAGCAGCAGGTCGAAATCGTCGAAGTCCTCGAGCGTGACCTGACGGGCGCGCCCCTGCAGCGTGACTCCGCGCGCGAGCGCCGCCGCCGTCGCGCGCCGGTCGGGCGCGCTGCCGACGTGCCACGCGCCGGTGCCTGCGGATTCGAGCTGGATGCTGTCCTGCAGCCCCTCGCGAGCGACCAGCGCGCGCATCACGCCCTCGGCGGTGGGCGAGCGGCAGATGTTGCCGAGGCACACGAACAGCAGCCGCGTCGCGCCTGCGCCGGTGCGATCTGCGGACACCGCGCCGTCCGCGCGGGCGCCGGAGGCGCCCACCTACTCCTCCCCCAGCTCGAGCACCGCCAGGAACGCCTCCTGGGGCACCTCCACGCGGCCGACCTGCTTCATGCGCTTCTTGCCCTCCTTCTGCTTCTCGAGCAGCTTTTTCTTGCGTGTGATGTCGCCGCCGTAGCAACCGGCGATCACGTCCTTGCGAAACGCCTTGACGGTCTCGCGCGCGATCACGTGCGCGCCGATCGCGGCCTGGATCGGCACGTCGTACTGCTGGCGCGGGATGCGCTTGCGCAGCTTCTCGGTGAGCGTGCGGCCCATCTCGTACGCCTTGTCGCGGTGCACGACCATCGACAGCGCGTCGACGGTGTCGCCGGCGAGCAGCACGTCGAGCTTGACCAGGTCCGAGGGCTTCATGCCGCTGATCTCGTAGTCGAGCGACGCGTAGCCTTTGGTGCGCGACTTGAGCTGATCGAAGAAGTCGAGCACGATTTCCGCGAGCGGCAGCTCGTAGGTCATCTGCACGCGCTCGGGTGACAGATAGTGCATGCCGGTGTGCTCGCCGCGGCGCTCCTGGCAGAGCCCCATGACGGCGCCGACGAACTCTTTGGGCGCGATCACCGACGCGGTGATGAACGGCTCGCGGATCTCCTCGATCGTGCCCGGGTCGGGCATGTCCGACGGGTTGTGCACCTCGAGCTCCTGGCCGTTGGTGAGCGTCACGTCGAACTCCACGGAGGGCATGGTGGCGAGCAGCTCGAGGTCGTACTCGCGTTCGAGGCGCTCTTTGACGATGTCCATGTGCAGCAGCCCGAGAAAGCCGCAGCGGAAGCCGAAGCCGAGCGCGTCGGAGGTCTCCGGCTCCCACGACAGCGCGGCGTCGTTGAGCACGAGCTTCTCGAGCGCGTCGCGCAGGTCGGGGTAGGCGTCGGAGTCGATCGGGAACAGGCCGCAGAAGACCATCGGCTTGACCTCGCGGTAGCCGGGCAGCGGCTCTGTCGCTTCACCGGGGTGCGCGCGTCCCGCCGAGCCGCCGGCCTTGGCGCGCGTGGTGAGCGTGTCGCCGACGCGCAGCAGCGTGACGTCCTTGAGGCCGGTGATCAGGTAGCCGACCTCGCCGGCGGCGAGCTGGTCGGTGGGCATCATCTGCGGGCTGAAGAAGCCGATGTCGTCGATGTCCGCCTCGGTGCCGGTCGCCATCGCGCGGATCGGCTCGCCCTTGCGAAAGACGCCGTCGACGACCCTGATGTAGGCGATCACGCCGCGGTACTGGTCGAACTCGGAGTCGAAGATCAGCGCCCGCGGCGGCCCGTCCGGGTCGCCTGCGGGAGGCGGCACGCGCGCGATCAGCTCCTCGAGCACCTCCCCCACGCCCTCACCGGTCTTGCCGCTGATCCTGAGGATGCCCTCGGGCGGCTCGCCGATCAGCTCGCTCACTTCGCCGGCCACGCGCTCGGGCTCGGCGCCTGGCAGGTCGATCTTGTTCAGGCACGGGATCAGCTCGAGGCCAGCGTCGACCGCGAGGTAGGTGTTGGCGACGGTCTGCGCCTCCACCCCCTGGGCGGCGTCGACGACCAGCAGCGCGCCCTCACACGCGGCCAGCGAGCGCGACACCTCGTACGTGAAGTCGACGTGGCCGGGCGTGTCGATCAGATGCAGCTGGTAGGTCTCGCCGTCGCGCGCCGTATAGAAGACGCGCACCGCCTGCGCCTTGATCGTGATCCCGCGCTCGCGCTCGAGGTCCATCGAGTCGAGCAGCTGCGCGCGCATCTCGCGCGCTTCGACCGTGTGCGTGAGCTCGAGGATGCGGTCGGCGAGCGTCGACTTGCCGTGGTCGATGTGGGCGATGATCGAGAAGTTGCGGATGTGGGACTGGTCCATGGGCGCCGCTACAGCGTAGATGGCGCGCGCCGCAGCACAAGCCCCAGCACCCCCACCGGCGTGCAAGACCCGCTAGCGTTGATGGTCCGGCGGATCGCCAACTCGACAAGGATGGATTCAGCCGCGGCAACGCGCCAGACGGGTACCACCCGCCCGGCGGCCTGTCCAGGCGTCGAGAGTGTTAAGCCGCCCAGGCGAAACACACAGTCCTGGGACGTATGTAGTAAGCGGCGATCTATGTTCGGGCGCTGGCCGATTGGGGGACCCTTCGGGGTCTCCCCAATCGGTCGGGTGGGCCTTAGGCTCACCCGGCCTCTGCTCGTCGTGCCCGCGGCGTCAGGTTGATCGCCCGCGCAGCAACGACCGTATAGCCATGGTTATACGCTGAACACGCGGGGGCTGAACGCGCGGGAGGTGTCACGCCCGCCCATCACGCCCGACCGAGCCGCGCGCGAATCATGCCGCTGACCTGGTGCGCCTCGGGGATGCGCATGATTAGCACGGCGCGCACATAGATCGCAAGGCCGGCAGCGGCGGCGCCGCCAACGCTGACGATCTGTGCGGGCAGCGAGACACCGAGCAGCTCCTCGAGCAGCCGCCACACGCCCCACGAGACGCCGGCGAGGATCGCAGAGGCGACAACGATCCGCGCGGTGATCATCATCGTCTGCGCGCCTTCCAGACGCCCGTTCAACCCGGCCCGCAGGCGGTAGACCTGCAGCGCGGTCATGACGACGTTGGCGACGAGCGTGCCGATGATCAGCCCCGCGATCCCCAGCGGCTTGTACAGCGCGACGCTGACGATGATGTCCACGACGATGTTCATCGCGGCCAGGCTCGTGGGGATCCAGGGGCGCTGGACGGCGAAGAAGCTCCTCGTGAGCAGCAGGTTCAAGCCGCCGAACGGCAGGCTGAAGGCGAACCAGAACAGCGCGATCGCGACGAGATGCGTGGACTCGCTGTTGAATTCGCCGCGCTGGAACAGCAGCCGCACGATCGGCGCCGGCAGCACCAGCATGAACGCCGCAGCTGGAATTAGCAGCAGGTTGATCTGGCGCATGCCGCTGCCCACTGCGCGCCGCATCGCGGCGGGTTCACGACGCGAGGCCATTCGGCTGAGCGTCGGGAACAGGACCGTGGCCACCGCCACGCTGAAGACGCCCTGAGGGAGCATGTACACACGAAACGCGTTGTTGATCGCGCTTGGCGCTTCTTCGGACACGAGGCTGCCAAACGCGGAGTTGATCAGCTGATCGAGGTTGACGATTCCGAGCCCGATCGTCACCGGGAGCATGAGCGTGAACACCTGACGGACGCGCGGATCGTGCCAGTCGATGTTGATGCGCAGGCGGAAGTCGATGCGCCCGAGCGCGCCGAACGCCATCAGCAGCTGCACGCCGGTGGCCGCGAGCACGCCGACGGCAAACGCGTAGATCTCGTGGCTGCCGTGGAAATGAGGCGCGAGCACCACCAGCAGCACGATGATCACGATGTTCCACACCGCCGGCGAGAGGGCGGGAATGGTGAAGTGGTCGTAGGACTGCAGGACCCCGACGAGCAGGCCATTCAGACCTAGCAGCAGGACGACCGGGAACATCACCTGCGAAAGGCCGACCGTCAGCCCGGTCTGTTTGACGAGTTCGGGGCCGATGAACAGCGGCATGATCAGCCCGGCGGCGAGAATGAAGACCGCTGTGAGCGCGCCGAGGCCGATCAGCATGATCCAGAACAGCGTCGAGGCCAGTCGCATCGCGTCCTTGCGCTGCCCTTTCTGCAGCAGGTCCGTGAACACCGGCACGAACGCGGCCGACAGCGCCGACTGCGCGAACAGGTTGGCGACGAAGTTCGGCACCTGTGAGGCGAGCGCGTATGCGGAAGCGGGACCTTTGGTGCCGAAGTAGCTCGCGAACACGATTTCGCGCAGCAGCCCGACGATTCGTGAGAAGCCCGTGAGGAACGAGAAGATCGCGGTGTTTCGGGCGATCCGGCCGCCCGTGCCGCCCTCCCCCGGCGGCGCGGGAACGACCGGCTCCTCGCCGAAGGGTTCTGCAGTGGCGGACAAGGCCGCTATAGTACGGCGACCGATCGAAAGATCGGCCAGCGGCGCGTCAGAGCCGTTGCTTGTGGCGCTTCGCAGCATCAGCTATGGCCAACATCCACTCACAGAAGAAGCGAATCCTGCGCTCCGAGCGCGAGCGTCTGGAGAACCGTCGCTACACGTCCACGATCAAGACGTACTTCCGCCAGCTCGAGTCGCTCGTGGCAGGCGACGACCAGGCTGCTGCGGACGCCTCACACCGTGAGCTGGTGAGCACGATCGACAAGGCCGTCAAGCGCGGCGCGATGCACAAGAACACCGGCGCTCGCAAGAAGTCCCGCGCGGCCCGCACGCTCGCCTCCAAGCAAGCGTCCTAGCCGGCGATTCCTTCGATCGCGCGCAGCGCGAGCGTATCTTCGTCGAGGCCTGCCAGCGCGGTGCGGCTGCCGCTCAGCGGCGCGCCGCCGCGGGTATTGAGCTCGAGGTCAGCGAGCGCGGTCAGCGCCGCGCGCAGGCGCGCGGCATCGGTGCGGGCGACGTCGGCGACGAAGCGCTCGGCGGCGCGCGCGGGCATGCGCAGCCCGCGCTTGATCTCGGCCACGGACTCGCCGGCCTGCAGTCGCTGCGCGACCGCCAGCGCGTCGCGCAGTCGCTGCGCCATCAGATAGCTGAGGCCCGACAGGCGCTCGCCCTGCTGGCGCAGGCGCAGATACGAGAGTGTCGCCTCGCGGCCGTCGGCGCCGACGAGCGCGTCGGCTAGCGCGTACGCGCGCCAGTCGGTTGAGTGCGCGGCGCGGCGTTCGATGTCCTGCACGCCGATCTGCCGGAGCGTGCCCAGCGCGGAGCCGGCATCTGGCAGATCGCCTTCCAGCGCCAGCTTCTCCAGCTCGCGCAGCAGCCGCTGCTGGCGCTCTCCCACCTGCGCCACGAGCGCCTTGGCCGCCGCGGCATCGAGCGACAGGCCCAGGCGCGCTGCCTGCTCGCGCGCCCACTTGGCCAGCTCCCACGGCTTGACGGTCATCTGCGCCACGATCTGCCCGCCCGCGCGCTTGACGAGCGTGTGCAGCGCCGCCGGCACCTTCGCGCGCGCCTCCTCGCGCGCGAACACCGCGAGTGTGGTCTCGGGAGGCATCTCCGCGAGCGCGCCAGCCAGGCGCTTCGTGATCTCCGCCTCGCGCCAGCGCTCGGCCCCTTCGACGATGATCACGCGCCACCCCATCGCGAGCGTCATCGCCGCCAGCGCATCGGCCACGCCTGCGGGCGTCGCCGCGTCGCCTTCCAGCAGCTCGATGCTCGCGCCGCCCCCCTGCTCGCGTTCCACCAGCCCCCGCAAGCCCGCCCGCCGCTCAGCCACCGCGCCGTGATCGTCGCCATGGATCAGGTACACGGGCTTCAGCTCGGCCATCAGCGGACCACGAGATTGACTAGCTTGCCGGGGACGACGATTTCCTTGACGATCTCCTTGCCGTTGACGTGCGCCATCACGTTGGGCGCCGCGCGGCACAGATCCTTGAGCGTCTCCGGGGCCGCGTCGGCGCTTGCCTGCACGCGGTCGCGCACCTTGCCGTTAACCTGGCACACGAGCTCGTAGGAGTCACTCTCGAGCATCGCCTCCTCGGCCTGCGGCCATGGCTGCTCCCACACGCGCTCGCCCGTCAACAGCTGGTAGACGTCGGAGCTGACGTGCGGGGCGAACGGGAACAGCAGCGACGCGGCGGACGCGAGCGCGAAACGCATGGTGTCCGGCGCCACCGAGTCGCGCAGCCGTGAGCAGTCGTTGAGCAGCTCCATGACCGCCGCGATCGCCGTGTTGAACGCGAACCGGCGCAGGTCGCCGCTGACCTTGTCGATCGCCCAGTGGGTCTTGCGCAGCAGGCGCAGATCATCTCCCTCCCGACTTTGAGCTGTGCTGCTCTCAGCTGAGTGGACTCCCACTGCCGGGTGCGCTTCCGCCAGCTCCGCCGCCATCCGCCACAGCCTCGAGAGGAAGCGGTGCACGCCGTCGACGCCCTCATCCGCCCAGTCGGCGTCCTGGTCGGGCGGGCCGACGAACAGGATGTAGCAGCGTGCGGTGTCCGCGCCGACGCGCTCGATGATCGACGCCGGCGAGACGACGTTGCCCTTGGACTTGCTCATCTTGGCGCCGTCCTTCGTGACCATGCCCTGGGTGAACAGCGCCTGGAACGGCTCCTGGAAGTCGAGGTGCCCGAGGTCGGCCAGCGCCTTCGTGAAGAAGCGCGCGTACATCAGGTGCAGGATCGCGTGCTCGACGCCGCCGATGTACTGGTCCACCGGCATCCATTCGCGCAGCACCGCCGGGTCCCACGCGGCGTCGTCGTTGCGCGCGTCGCAGTAGCGCAGGAAGTACCACGACGAGTCCACGAACGTGTCCATCGTGTCGGTCTCCCGGCGCGCGCTGCCGCCGCACTCGGGGCACTTCGTGTTGACCCAGTCCTCCGCCGCCGCCAACGGCGAGCGGCCCTTCGGCGTGTAGTCCTCGATGTCCGGCAGCGCCACCGGCAGCTGCTCGTCGGGCACCGGCACCATGCCGCAGCGCTCGCAGTACAGGATCGGGATCGGCGCGCCCCAGTAGCGCTGCCTGGAGACCAGCCAGTCGCGCAGGCGGTAGTTGACCGACGCGTGGCCCTTGCCCTCGCGGTCGAGCCACGCCACGATCGCGCCCAGCGCCGCGCGGTTGCCCATGCCGTCGAAGTCCGGGTGCGAGTCGACGAGCACGCCGTCGCCGGTGTACGGCAGGCCGTCCTCCCCGGGAGCCGCCTCGACGGTGTCCAGGGCTTGCGGCGGGGCGATCACGCGCTTGATCGGCAAGCCGAACGCGGTCGCGAACGCGTGGTCGCGCTCATCGTGGCCGGGCACCGCCATGATCGCGCCGGTGCCGTACTCCATCAGCACATAGTCGGCCACGTACATCGGGATCTGCTCGCCATTGACGGGGTTCGTGACCGTGCGACCGAGCGGCACGCCGGTCTTCGGCTTCTCGACGTTGCCGCGCTCCTCGTTGGTCTCGGTCAGCGCGTGGTTGACGTAGTCGTGCACCGCCTGCTCGTACTGCGTGCCCTGCGCGAGCCGCATCACGTCCGGATGCTCGGGCGCCATCACGAAGAACGTCGCCCCGAACAGCGTGTCGGGGCGCGTCGTGAACACGGGGTAGTCGACCGGGTGGGTGGGATCCAAATCTTCGCAGCGGAACGTCACCTCCGCCCCCTCGCTGCGCCCGATCCAATTGCGCTGCATCGTCTTCACGTGCTCCGGCCACTCGATCACGTCGAGCTCGTTCAGCAGCCGCTCGGCGTAGTCGGTGATGCGCAGGAACCACTGCTCCAGCTGCTTGACTTCCACCAGCGCGCCGCAGCGCTCGCAGTGGCCTTCGGCGTCCACCTGCTCGTTGGCGAGCACCGTCTGGTCTTTCGGGCACCACTTGACCGCCGCCTCCTTGCGGTAGGCCAGACCCGCGCGGAACAGCTCCAGGAAGATCCACTGCGTCCAGCGGTAGTACGACGGTTCGCACGTCGCCAGCTCGCGCGACCAGTCGATCGAGATGCCCCACGAGCGGAACTGGCGCTGGAACGAGGCGATCGACTCCGCCGTGGAGTCGCGCGGGTGCACGCCCGTCTTGATCGCGTGGTTCTCGGCCGGCAGCCCGAACGCGTCATAGCCCATCGGGTGCAGCACACGCGCGCCCAGGCGCCTGTGGAAGTGCGCGATCGCGTCGCCCACCGAGTAGCACTTCAGGTGGCCGATGTGCGGCTCGCCGCTCGGGTACGGGAGCATCTCCAGCACGTAGGACGTCGGCGGTTGATCGCCTGCGGCCAGATGCCCGGCGCCGCGACCGTCGCGCCCGTCGGCGGAGGCCTCGTTGGCCACCTCCCACGTGTGCTCATCCGCCCACACGGCCTGCCAGCGGGGCTCAATCTCGTGCGGGTCGTAGCGGTGCTCTGCCATCGGCAGTCGCAGGTTAGCGGGCGGCCTGGGACGGAACGCGGCGGCCGCCCGCCTGCGCTGCTCAGCGAGGCGCGGCGAGCGGGGTGGGCGGGCCCTCCTGCTCCGCATCGAAGCGGCTGCGGCTGCGCAGCAGCTCGACGATCTCCGCCGGCGCCTTGTGCGGCGAGCCGGCGTCGAACGGCGGCTGCGGGTCGTACTCGATGCCCAGCTGGATCGCCTGCGCGACAGTGTCGCCGGCGATGCTCGCGGCGAGCGTCAGCGCCATGTCGATGCCCGCCGACACGCCCGCGGCGGTCACGAGCTTGCCGTCGAACACGACCCGCTCGTCGACCGGCTCCGCGCCCAGGCGACGCAGCTCGTCGATCGCCAGCCAGTGACTGGTCGCGCGCTTGCCGTCGAGCAGCCCCGCCGCGGCGAGAATCAGCGACCCGGTGCACACCGACGTCGTCCACGTGCTCGTGCGGTCAGCCTGCCTGAGCCAGTCGAGCACCGCGCCGCCCGCGCGCTGCGCCACCTCGCCGGGGCCGCCGGGGACGAGCACGATGTCCGGCTCTGGCACCTGCGCCAGCGAGCGCTCCGCCAGCAGCGTCAGCATGCCGTTGTCGGTGCGCACCGGCCCCGCCTCCGCGGCGACGAACGCGACGCTCGCGCCGGGGAGCCGGCTGAGAACCTCGTACGGCCCGATCGCGTCGAGCGCGGTGAACCTGTCATACAGGACGATTGCGACGTTCATGTGACTGTCTCCTTTGTGGTCGGGGCGTGGAAGCGGCGGCGGTACTCGGCGGGGCCCACGTGCAGGGTGCGCAGGAACGCGCGGCGCATCGTCTCGGCGGTGCCGAAGCCGCAGCCGGCGGCGATCGCGGCGAGCGGCTCGCTCGTGTCCTCCAGGCGCCGTCGCGCCGCCTCAAGGCGCACGCGCTCGACGTGGCGCGCCGGCGTCACGCCCGTCTCCGCGCGAAACGCGCGCGCGAAGTGACGCGGGCTCATGTGGGCGCGCGCGGCCATCGCCTCCACGCAGTGATCGCCGGCGATGTCCTCGAGCACCGCCCGCTGGATCTCGCGCAGCGGCTCGCGCTCGGCCTGCTGCGCGGCGAGCGTCGCGCTGAACTGCGACTGGTTGCCCGGCCGGCGCAGGAACAGCACGAGGTGGCGCGCGATCGTCAGCGCGGTGTCGCGGTCGAGGTCGTCCTCGACGAGCGCCAGCGCGAGGTCCATGCCGGCGGTGACGCCCGCCGAAGTCCAGATCTGGCCGTCGCGCACGAAGATCGGCTCGGCGTCGACACGCACGTCGGGGTGCTGCCGTTGCAACTCGTCCGCGGATGCCCAGTGCGTGGTTGCGCGGCGGCCGTCGAGCAGCCCCGCGCGAGCGAGCAGGAACGCGCCCGTGCACACGGACGCGGTGCGTCTGGCGGTCGCCGACGTCTTCGCAATCCAGTCCACGAGCGCGCGGTCGGCGCCGGCCTCCGCGTGACCGGATCCGCCGGCGACGATCAGCGTGTCGATCGGGCTGGGCGCCGCCGACAGCCGCGCGTCGGGGACGATGCGCAGGCCGCTCGACGTCCGCAGCGGCTTGCCATCGCGGCTGAGCACGCGCACGTCGTAGCCGCGCTCGCGGCGGCCCGTCACGTCGATCAGCTGCCGCGCGGCCGTGAACACCTCGAGCGGGCCGGTCACGTCGAGGCTCTGCACGCCCGGGTAGGCGACGATCGCTATCTGACGGGACTTGGGAGCGCTGGGCACGTGGCAATCATCGCTCACCACGGCTCTGGCCGCAAGGACGGATTTCCAACGTTTTCTGCCATCTGTTTGGCACGCTGCGCGCGGCGCCGACCACCGTCGGCCACGGCGGTAGCGCGCTGCCGGGCACGGCCACCGCGCGGGTCCGGACGCGTGCGCGCGCCGCGCTTTACGATGGCCGCGTGAAACGTTCGCGAAGCCAGGAGCCTCAAGTCGAGCGGGCCGCAGAAACGCACGTCGAGGACGACGACGGTCCGGACACGCTCAGCGCGGCGCCGGGGCGCGTCGCGAGCATCGTCGGAGCTGCCGAACACGCGGCGCTGGAGCTGCGCGAACAGGCCGAGGCGCGCGCGCGCGAGCGGATCGCCGAGGCCGACCGTGCGGCCGACAATCGCGTGCAGGCCGCCGAGGAGGAGGCCGAGGAGCTGCTCGGCACCACCCGCGCGGAGGCCGAGCGCACGACGCGCGAGGCCAAGTCCGCGGCCGCCGAGCTGCGCGGCGAGGCCGGCCGCATGCGCGACGAGGCCGCGCGCGCGCTCGAGCACGCGAGCGAGGAGTCCACGCGCACGCTCGAGCACGCGCACGAGGAGGCCGAACGGCTGGTTGCCGACGCCCGCAAAGAGTCCGAGCGGGTTTGGAGCACCACGCATCAGGAGGCAGAGCGCGTGCGCGCCGCCGTCAAGGAGGAGGTCGCGCAGCTGCGCGAGAGCACCGAGGAGGAGATCGACCGGCTGCTGCAGGCCGCGCGCATGGAGGCCGAGCGCATCACCGTCCAGGCCCGTGTGCAGGCCGAGAGCCTGCTCGCCTCCAGCCGCGAGGAGATCGCACAGCTGCACCAGGAGGCCGAGGAGCAGACCAAGGAGATCAAGGCCAAGGCGCGCCTCGAAGCCCGCGACATCACCAGCGAGGCGCACGTCGTCGCCCGCGACATCCTCAGCCACGGCACCGAGGTCTCGCGCAACCTGCGCGAGCTGTCCACCTCGCTGCACAACAACGCCGAGCGCCTGATCCGCGACGTGCGGCTCACGCACGGCGGCATGACCGCGCGCCTCGACCAGGTCACCAGCGGCAGCGAGCGCGAGGCCGACGGGGGTGAGCAGACGCGCGGGCGGCGTGAACAGGGTGGCGGTAGTGGTGGCGGCGGTGGCGCCCGTCGCGGCGGCGGGCCAGGCGATGATCTCGACGTGCCGGAGTTCATTCCGCGGCGGTGAGGGGGCCGGCCGGGCAAGAGGGCGCCAGGCCGCTCGGCGCCGTGTGACGATGTTGGCACACACTGGGCGCAGACTTGTTACATACGCGCACCGCCGGTCACTGGACGCCGAGTACCTTCGGAGCGATGCCGATCCTGAGTACTTCGCGCAAGGGGGCGGTCGCCGAGGCCGAGATCGCGGCGGCTCTCATTCGCCTCGACCTCATTGTGCTGCGCCCCCTGTGCGAGGGCGGAAGGTACGACCTGGCCGTGGATACGGGCGCACAGATGCTGCGTGTCCAGTGCAAGTGGGCCTCGCGACGCGGGAACGTGCTCACCGCTCGCTGCTCCACGAGCCGGCACACCCCAGGCGGCTATCTGCTGAGCACCTACCGCGCCGAGGAGATCGACGCAATCGCGACGTACGCACCGGACACCGACAGCTGCTACCTGATCCCGGTGCACGAGGCCGAAGGCCACAAAATGCTCAGCCTGCGCTTGGCGCCAACCCGCAACAACCAGGCCGAACGTGTCCGCTGGGCGCGGGACTACGAGCTCATCTCGTCTCTGAGACGCAACTGGAACGTGGATGTCGGGGCGCCACCGCGCGTTGGACGTCAGGGTGCAGGGCGATAGGATGAAGGTGCTTGGGGCTATAGCTCAGCTGGGAGAGCGTCGCGATGGCATCGCGAAGGTCGTCGGTTCGAGCCCGACTAGCTCCATTCGCTGGCCCGACCTGCCGTTTCGGCCCCCAAGCCTCTACTCAAGGGGCCGACACCCTCGGATCAGCGCGCTCGGGCCAGATAGCTGTGCCCGGCTTTGACGATCACGCGGCGGTGCTTTACGAAGTCGGTCACGGCGACCTCGTCGGTGAACACCCGGATCAGCGTCGCGCCGCAGAGATCCTCGGTGAGCCAGCGGGTGCCGAGCACCGCGCCGGAGGCATAGTGGCCCTGCGTGGAGAAGTTCCCGTGACCGTCGGCCCACAGTTTTCGCACGACATGCTTCTTGGCTGTGCTGGTCTCGGCGCGCCGCCGATCGCCAGGAGTGACCCTACAGACGCTTTCGTTGCCACCCTCCAGCGTCGCTACCGCCCGGCCGCTGTGGCTCTGGGTAAGCAGGAACTCTCCCAGATAGAACGTCATCGTCTGGGTGCCACCGGCACCGTCCGCCGTCGTGACCGACACGGTCCCATTCGTCGCGTCCACGACGGTGCCGAAGGGAATCTGAGTGAGCCCCGTCAGGTCGACGAATTGATGCGAGCCCGGCAGGCGCAGGCGCACCTGCCCAGAGACCGGATCCAGGTTTCCTCGTGCCGCGAGCACCGGCGCGGGCGGCGCCGAGGCGTGTTCGGCGAGCAGGCCGACTTTGGGCACAGGAGCCCCCGAGTCGGTCGTTTCGGAGAGCTTCTCGGGCACAGGCGGGCTGTAGGTGAAGGAGGGCCCACCCGTGGATGTGCCGTCGGCGTCGCTGACCTGCACTTCGTAGCTGCCCGGCGTCGTCTTCGCCGTGACGGCCGTGATCGTCGTTTCCGAGGTGACGTCGA
>JBEKWH010000033.1:0-42632 GCA_049513255.1 Solirubrobacteraceae bacterium | reverse complement strand
CGAGCAGGACGGATTCTGGGACATCTACCGCGCCACAGCCGATGACCAGACCCGCGGCAACCACGTACCCGATGCGCACATCGCCGCGCTGATGCGCCAACACGGCGTCAGCATCATCTACATCGTTATGCCCACAGCCCGCTGATGGGCACAGCCCACAAACGTTCACCGAGTGGGATGGTCTGCGCGCTGGTGCAGACGACGACCCCGGCCTTGAAGCGCTCACCGCGACCATCGCGCAGCTTTTCCATCGCCCGTAGGTCCTTGCGGCCCACCGATGCCGCTGCCTTCACCTCGATCGCCACGATCTCACCGCTGCGGCTCTCCAGCACCAGATCCACCTCGTCATCGCGCTGGCGATAGTGGTAGGCCGTGGTGTCGACCCCAGCCCAGTCTGCGTGCTTGAGTACCTCGATGACGACGAAGTTCTCGAGCACCTTTCCTGTGACCTGATCGTCGGCAGCGACCCGATGCTCGTCGGCGCCGAGAAGATGCGCCAGCAGCCCGGAGTCGACCAGGTATGCCTTGGGCGCATGCGACTCCCGCGCCCCGATCCCGGGACGCCACGCGGGCAGCAGTCGAACGAGGAAGACCGTCTGCAGCAATCCGATGTACTCACGAACCGTATCGTGGGTCAGATCGAGCTTGGCGGCGATCGCACGGTAGGAGAGGACGTTCGCGGCCTGCGACGCAAGCAGGCGCAGCAACCGCGGTACCTCATCGAGCTTGCGAGCGTCGCTGATGTCACGCAGATCCCTGTCGAGCGTCGTGTCCAGATAGCTGGCGAACCAACGCGATCGCCGGCGCCCGCTACGCAATCGCGCCTCCGGATAGCCGCCCGCCGCCACCATCTCCGCGAACGCGCCTCGCCCGACCCTCGCAGCAGCGACGCGGGGCGGTTCGCCGGCGAACAGCGCATCGACGAAGTTCGCGCTCGTTCCCCGGATCTCGTTCTGCGCCAGCGGCCACAGCGGAATCGTCTCCATGCGGCCCGTGAGCGCATCCTTGACCTTGCGCGCGGTCAGGACGTTCGCCGAGCCGGTGAGCAGGAAACGTCCCGGCGTGAGATCCCTGTCGACGACGTCCTTTATGGCAAGCAGCAGATCGGGCGCCCTCTGGATCTCATCGATGAACACCGGGCCGCTGAGGCCGGCAACGAATCCCTCCGGGTCAGCCAGAGCCGCCTCACGGGTCACCCGGCTATCGAGACTGAGCTCTTCGACCGCATGTCGGTGCCGCGACATCTCCCGTGCGAGCGTGCTCTTGCCAACCTGTCTCGCCCCCGCGACGAATACCACCCGCGTGTCAGCCAGCGCCTCCAACACCAGTCGCTGCGCGTTGCGCGCGAACATCTCAACGATCCCGGGAACAAGAGCCGGTCAAATGGCCATCTGGCAGCTGGCAGATGGCGAATATCATAGCGGCAAATGGCGATTACGCCCGCGTCACGCGGCCGAGCACAACGTCGACTGATCCGCGGCCAGAGAACCAGCGGTCGTGCGGCCTCTACAACTGCGGCCGCGCGAGCTCCCCGAGCGTGAATTCGGGATCGTGCCCGAACGTCCGCTTCAGCCTCGAGCGCAGCGCGTCGTAGCGCCGCACGGCGTCGCTGCGACGCCCCTGCACGATGTCGAGCTCGATCAGGCGGCGGTGCACGTCTTCGTCGAACGGCTGCAGCGTCGCCAGGCGCTCGAGCGCGCGGGCGGCGCCGTCGAGCACGCGCAGCTGGATGCGAATGTCCGCCAGGCGGCGCAGGCCGATGCAAGCGAGATCGTGCAGGCGGTGGCGCTCGGGCATGGCCCACTCGGCATACGGCAGGTCGGCGAGGAAGTCGCCGCGGTAGGTGGCAAGGCCGCGCTCGATCTCTGCGGCGCCTGCCTGCGGGTCGAGCTCTGCGGCGGCCAGCCCGGCGGTCACGTGCAGTTCGAACTCGTCGGCGTCGATCTGCACGCGGTCGAGCTCCATGCGGTAGGTCCCTGCGCGGGCGACGATGAACGTCGAGGGCTCGCGGCAGCCGCGCTCGGGCTCGAGCTTGCGCCGCAGCGCATGGATGTAGTAGCGCACGCTGGTTCCTACCGTGTACTCGGCGCCGCCCGGCCAGATGTTCTCGCCGATCTCATCGACGGTCACCGCTCGCTGACGTTCGGCGACCAGGTACTTGAGCAGCTGCCCGGTGCGCTGGTCCAGCCACGCGCCGCCGATCGGCCCCTCGAGCGATTCCACGGTGGTCCTGCCGAGCGTACGGATGCGCAGCTGCGGGCCGGCCATCCAGTGGGGGGTCGTGCGCCGGCGCCGGTCGCCGGCGACGCCCGGTCGCAGCTGCAGCACCACGCGCGCTCTCGCGCCGCCGATCGTTCCGGCGGTCACCCACATCGGGGTCGGCCCGGCGGGCGAGCCGATGTCGACGCGGATCTCCGGCAGCGCGGCGTCGTGCGCAAGCGCGAGGTCGGTCACGCACGCGGACGCGAGCACCGTGTCCGGCGTGCGGCAGCCGAGCAGCGCACAGCACGTGAGCCCCGCCTCGGGCAGCCCCGTGGCTTGGATCAGTCGTGTCGCCTCCTGGTTGCGACAGACGACCCGACCGCTGCGATCGAGCACGAGCAGGCCGTACGGGAACGCGCTGAACGCCTCCGACTCCAGCGACGCGCGCCGGCGCGTGCTCGCGTCGTCATAGCGATGAAGCTGGGCCCCCTCAACTGTCGCCATAAATTGGTTCTTACATTAACTATCCACGCGAGCGTTCAGGTTCGCGCAGAATATGTCAAGAATAAATCGGTGAAACTTCAACTCTCAATACGAAACAGATACGACAATGTACTACAGCCCGGCAGTGCACGGCAATAATGGACATAATTATTGCCTTGCTTCGAGCCAGCCGTCGCTGACTTCCAGATGGTCGAACTTCAGTCGACACCGATGAAAGAAAAGCGCGGTCTCTGACGTTTGAGACGCGATGACAACACGAATGCGAGAGCTACCGGGACCGGTGCTCGCGGGCGGGCTCGCGGTCCTCGCCGGCATCGCCGTGTGGCGATTGGCAATCGAGTTCGAACGCGCGTGGATGCGAAGCTACGACGGACCGCTGATGGGCGACACGTTCCCCGACGGGGGTGGCGATGCAGCGCCTACACCTGTGCTCCGCCCGACGCGCGGCGAACACCGCCGCTGGGTCGCCGAGCATCACCCGCGCGCCGCGCGCCGCGCGACCCGCGCCGCTTGATCCGCCCACGGCTGCGGCCCGTGGGAATGCCCTTGACCGCCCCGCTCGAGGACGCTCGTCACATGGGCCGACAGGCGACGCTCGAAGGCGGCCACGGAGAAGCGCTCGGCGCTGCGCACGGCGTCTACGGGGTCGAAGTCGAGCTGATCGATGCTCGCGATCGCCTGTGCGAAGGAGTCAACGTCATCTGGCCTCGCCAAGCGGCCGGTCTTGCCGTCCAACACGGTCTCGAGCGCCCCGCCGGCGGCGGCCGCGATCACCGGCCGTCCCGCCGCCTGCGCCTCCACGGCGGTGATCCCGAACTCCTCCACGCCGGGCATCAGCACCGCGCGGGCGCCCGCGTACAGCTCCGCGAGCTCCACGTCGCTCACTCGTCCCAGGAACTCGGCCTCAGGGTAGGCGGCTCTGAGCGCACCGTGGTGCGGCCCCGCACCGACGACCTGGATCGGGGTGTGCGCGCGGCGCGCCGCCTCGAGCGCGAGCTCCAGGCGCTTGTGGCGCAGCAGCTCCGAGACGACCAGCAGCGAGTCGCCGGGCGTGCCCGGCACGAAGCGGTGCGTCTCCACCGGCGGATGGATGACCGGCGCGTCGCGGCGGTAGTAGCGCTTGATCCGCTCACGCGTGAGCTGCGAGTTGGCTATGTAGGCGTCTACCCGGCGGCTGGCGGACAGGTCCCAGGCGCGGATGCGGCGCAGCTGCCGGCGCAGCAGCGGGCGCAGCAGCGGCGAGATCTCGCCGAGGGCGAAGTCTTCCTCATCCCACGCATAGCGGAACGGCGCGTGGCAGTAGCACACGTGCACGGCGCCGTCGGGCACGCGCACGCCATGGGCGAATGCGCTGCTGCTGCTCAGCACAACATCCGAGTGCGGAAGCTTCAAGCGCTCGACGGCGTGCGGGTACAGCGGCAGCAGGCGCCTGAACGTCGACTGATCTGCGCCGAGGCGCTGCAGCTGCGAGGTTGTAACCGAGCGACCCGCAAAGCGTCCGTTGGTTCCCGCCTCGTCGTGGAGCAGGGCGAAGATCGGCGCGTCGGCGTAGAGGTCGGCAATGGCCGCGAACGTGCGCTCGGCGCCGCGCATCACCAGCAGGTAGTCGTGGGCCAGAGTGACGCGTCCAGACAGCGGCAAGGCGACGGACAGGCGGCTATGAGCGACGCCGGAGCGCCGTGGTGGCGCAGGGACGGCGGAGGGGCGCGCCACGAGGTTGGTGCTCGTGGCGGTGGCCGGTGGTGGAAGGGTTGAATAGCGATCCATCGCAAGCTCACAGCTGCTCTACGGGTTGAGCGCGAAGCAGGCTACGCGTCCGCTGCTCGGCAGATGTGAAGGGTTGGGAAAGACAACGGCTCGCACCGACCGTAGCTCGCGGGGCGATCTCACCGTGGCGGTTGACCGCAAGACGCCATGTTGTCGACACGAATCCGTTGACGGTTGGGGACAGCTGGTGTGAAAGATCTGCCTCACTCGCGCAGCACCCCGTCGGGACTAGCCTTTTTTGGTCCATAGGGGCGTGAGCCCCGCCCCTTCCCGGACGTTGAAGGGCAGTGTGTCGCGATCGATCGCGTCCCAGCGATGAGGGGGCCGGGATCGCTCGGCTACGCATGAGAGCCACGTTGCGAGCAAGGAGGCGGGGGGTACTGTGAGCGTCGAGACAGGGACCGGGACAGACAAGAGCACTCCGCCGCTCGCCGTTCCCCGGGGATTCTTGGGGCTTGCCGCGCGGCGCGGTGGACTGGCCTCGGGGATCTCGGAGGTTCGTGGGCCCGCCGCTTGCATGCGACGAGATGCGATGTTTCGCCGACTGCTGCTTGTGGCGGACATGGTGGCACTCGTAGGGGCGTTCGTGCTCACCGTGGCGCTGTCACGACACTCGCTGCAGTTGACGTGGGCGGGCGTCGCAGGCGTGCCGATCCTCGTGGTGTGCGCAAAGCTGACCGGCCTGTACGACCGAGATGAGACGCTGTTGCGCAAGACCACCTTGGACGAGGCGCCGAAGCTGTTTCAGCTGGCGACATTGTGCGCACTGGTGGCGTGGCTCACGGGTGGGTTGATTGTTCGCGGCCAACTCGACCGCCACGGAGCCCTGTTCCTGTGGCTGACCTTGGCGGCGCTGTTGATGCTGGCGCGCGCGGCGTCGCGCGCGATCGCGCTGCGGATCGCCCCAGCGGAGCGATGCCTGTTCATCGGCGATGAGGCCTCGGCTGAGACGATCCGCTCGAAGCTGACCGCGCATTGTGGGGTCAAGGCTGAACTGGTCGCACATCTCGACCTGGACAAGGTCTCGTCGTGGTCGACCGACAGCTTCTCCGTCACCCGCCTAGCAGAGATCCGTGACCTGGCGCAGACACTCGATGTGCACCGCGCGATCATCGCACCACGCAGCGTGGACGGAGGCGAGATGCTGAATCTGGTGCGCACGCTCAAGGCAGTCGGGGTGCGGGTCAGCGTGCTGCCGAGGCTGTTGGAGGTGGTGGGCTCGTCGGTCGAGTTCGACGACCTGCACGGGGTGACTGTGATGGGAGTCAGGCGCTTCGATCTCACGCGCTCCTCAGCTGCGGTCAAGCGCACCTTCGATCTGGTCGGGGCGTCTCTCGGGCTTTTGGCGATCTCGCCGGTGATGCTCCTGGCTGCGGTCGCGATCAAGCTCGACGGCCGCGGTCCAGTGCTCTTTCGCCAGCTGCGCGTCGGCCGTTACGGGAAACCATTCCATATCTTCAAGCTGCGTACGATGACTCCCAACGCCGAGTCGCTCAAGGACTCTCTGCGCCACCGCAACGAAGCGCAAGAGGGACTGTTCAAGATCGTCGATGACCCGCGGGTGACCCGAGTGGGCCGGTTTCTGCGCAAGACCGCGCTGGACGAGGTCCCGCAGCTCCTGAACGTGCTCAGAGGCGAGATGAGCCTGGTGGGGCCCCGGCCGCTGGTCACAGATGAGGACGTTCGCGTCGAGGGCTGGCATCGCCGGCGCTTGGAGCTGACGCCGGGGATGACCGGTCACTGGCAGATCCTCGGCCCTGCGCGTGTGCCGCTCCGCGAGATGGTTGCGATCGACTACCTATACGTCGCCAACTGGTCGCTGTGGACCGACACGAAGATCCTTCTGCGAACCGTGCCTTACGTGCTTGGGCGCCGCGGCCTGTAAGCCTGCGCCCCCGGCTCACGAGCGGTAGCGCGAGCCAGTGTGCGTTTGCTTTCGACGCCTGCGACATACCAGAGAATCACAAACGAGATCAGGGCCTCCAGCATCGTTCGCAGGTCAGCGCTTTCCTCGTCGACCATCTCGCCCGCACGGTCGGCCAACGGCAGGAAGCTGAGCAGGTCCGCGCCTGCGCTTCGCTTCGCTCCCCCCGCAGCCCAGCTCACTGCTCACCTGGATCGCTGACGGCACACTCGCAAGCAACGGCGGGCGCCGCGAAACGCTAACGCGGGAAGCGTTCGTGGCAAGGACTAAAAAAGGATGAATCTCGCGCGGGTTTGGCCCACTCGTTGCGTCGGAGCCCGACATCGGCTGCCGCCGGACATACGTCCAAGCCCGGCCAGCGCAATCCCAACGCTGCGAACGACGGACGATAGGTTGATCGTGCGAGAGCACCCCTCGATACGGGCGGCGACGTCACGGCAAGACCACCGGACAACGCCGGCGAGAGCCGGCCTGCTGACCGCGATGCTTGCGGTCGCGATCGCGGCCCCCGGCCTCAACGCAGCGTCATCTCATGCCCGGACCGCGGTCGCGCGACTCGCGAGCGACCGATCGGCCGAACTCGCGCACGGTCATCGCCGGCGGAGGACCTCGACGCGACCAACGTCACGCAAGCCCGACTGCGCTGCCGTTCGGCATAGCCATGACGCCACGCAGCTGGACAGAGGCAACGCCACCACGAATCGATGCACGAAGCAGCCGGCGAAGCGCAAGGGCGGCACACGCAGAAGAAGGACAAGCCCTAGCCGAGATCTCCCGCGGGCGAGCACCCAGACACAGAGCCAAACGGGCGCCGCCTCCTCCTCAAGCGCTTCAGCTGGCCAGTCGGGCGACTCACAGGAAGCCGCCAACGACTCGGGCGCCTCGTCGGGCGGCTCGGGCGCTTCGTTGGAACCTCCGCTGTCCCTAGCCCCCGGCGCCCCGTTTCGCTTCTTCTCGGCGACCAGCTTTTGGAATGAAGCAATCCCGGCGAGTGCGCAGCTCGACCCCACGTCGAACGAAGCGGTCGGCGCCTTTGATGCGCTGATCGCCGGCGAGCAGCAGGCAGAGAGCGGGCCTTGGATCGATACCGCCTTCGACAGCGTCCCTATCTACGCAGTGCCCGCGGATCAGCCCACCGTTCAGGTCGAGCTCGTCGCCGCCTCGCCCGAACCGGCGCTGCAGTCGGCGTGGAGCGCGGTGCCGCTGCCGGCAAACGCCCAGCCCTCGGCAGGTACCGACGGCGAGCTCGTAGTTTGGCAGCCGAGCACCGATCGGCTGTGGGAGTTCTGGAGGCTCGTGCACGAACCAGGCGTTTGGCAGGCCTCGTGGGGAGGCGCGATACAGAACGTGTCCTCCAGCTCAGGCGTCTACAGTGCGAACGCGTGGCCGGGCGCCCAGCCATGGTGGGGAGCTGCAGCATCCTCCCTGTCGATCGCTGGCGGGCTCATCACCCTGGAAGATCTCGAACGGGGTCAGATCGATCACGCCCTGGCGCTGGCGATCCCCAATGTACGGGCCGGCGTCTACGCGTCACCCGCGCAACGGGACGACGGGAAATCGACAGAACCACTCGCATTGCCCGAGGGTGCTCATCTTCGTCTGAATCCCAGTCTAGATTTGGCGGCCCTGCACCTGCCGAAATTGACGTTGATGATCGCCGAAGCGGCGCAGCGCTACGGAATCTTCGTGCGTGACCGGGCGGGGAACGTGACGTTCTTTGCACAGGATCCGGTGTCGACCGGGACCGAACCGTTTGCGGGTGCCACCGGATACTTCGAAGGAAGCTATCCCAATCAGCTGCTGGCCTCCTTCCCGTGGAGCGATCTCGAACTGCTCAAGATGGAATTGCACGCAAAGGGATGACCGGAGGGCGTCCACGTCATTGGCGACCGTCCATGCCAGACGTGCGCGCGATCAGACGACGGGCCTCGTGCAAGTCCTCTCCGGCCGGCCGCGATTGATCGAGCAAGTGGCCAGGGCGACCGAGAGAATCCTGAGCATCCATGCCCGCGGGCCGATCCCTGCCGATGGACGGGGATAGGCGACTCGCGCGCTGAGCGCGCCATGTGCGCGCCCACCCGACCGCCTCCTTCAGCCTGCGGCGGTCGCGGAGATTGAATCCGCCGCACAGGAGGAACGCCGCGGTGTACGCCAGGGTGCCCGCGAGGAGACACAGGAGCAGCCCGGCCATGGCGGGAGCGACGTGCTCGACTGCGTGAGCGGCGGCAAACCCGCTGGCGTAGGCCGCGATCAGGGCGGCACGCTCGCGGACGGGCCACGTGGCGCGCAGCGGCCGGGCCAGGAAGGGACGCAGCACGATCCCGTTCAGAACGATCACCACCAGGTAGCCAGCGAGCAGGGCGATCGCGGGGCCGACGACTCCCAGGCGCGGCGTGAGCTCGACCAGCAGGGCGAGCGTGACCATCAGACGCACCGTCGCGATCAAGCTCGTCCGCCCCGGGCGATTGATCGCCCAGAGCGCCTGCGTCTGCGTGACGGTGATCGACGCCAGCGCAGGAAAGATCACCAGCAGGGCCAGCGCCGAGGTGGCCCTGCTGAAGCCGGGGCCGAAGATGTCGAGCACCGAGTGCGCCGCGCCACCAATCGCCGCCGCGATTAGCAGCATGCCGATCGTTTCGTAGCGGATCGAGTCGATTAGAGCACGGTCGAAGCCATGACCATCGCCCCGCGTGTGTCGTCCGACGAGCGTCGGGAAGAGGACTTCGGTGATGCGCATGCTCGCCTGCTGGATTCGCTGAGGAACGGACTGGGCACGACTGAATGCGCCGACGACGGTGATCGGCGCCACGAGGCCAAGCGCCCACACGCCACCCTGCTGGCTCACACCCTGAGCGATCTGACCCGGAGTGGCTCTCAGCCCGAAGCGCAGCAAGTCCGGCAGAACCCCCACGCCTATGCGATATTCCTTCCAATTGAGACGAGCTCGAACGAATCGGCGCGCCGCGATCGCACGATGGGCCAGCGAGGTGAGCGACGCACCGATCGTGGCTATCACCATCCCCCACACCGAGTGCCATGTCAGGCCGAGGACCGTAGCGATAGCGATGAAGCTGAGCACTTCGTGCAGGCGAACCCAAAAGAGCTGGCGACCGGCCACGAAGGCGGAGAAGATCGAGTCGATGTTCCAGCCGGTGTTCGTGAGAATCACGTAGCCCGCGATGTTCGCGAACACCGGCGCAAGGAGCTCGGGGGCGTGGAGCGGGCCGCGGAAGACGAGCCAGCAGACCGCGGCGTCGAGCATCGCCACCACCGCCGTCAGCCCCGAAGAGAATGTGAAGACAGCCGCAAATAGCTGCGTGACGCGCGGGTCGCGTGCGGGCAGGCCCGTGATCTCCTTGATGAGCGCTTGCTGCTCTTTGGCGCTCGACAGGACCCAGAGCGCGGCCACAGGAGCCCAGACGAGCGCGTACTGACCGATTATCCGCACGCCATAGAGTCGGGCAGTGACAATCGTCGAGACGACGGCGACTGCGGTCACCGCGAAGAAGCTGAGCGTGCCGAACACGAATCCAGAGCGGTAGCTGGCCCGCTTCGCGGTGGAGCGATCGTCGCTTTGCGGGTCGAGATTAACTGGTGTCGCCACTGGTGCCCATATCAACTGCGATGGGTGGCGCATCCTTGCGGTGACCGCCATCGAATCTCGGTGACTCGCGGTGGAAGTTCGACGCGAAGGGGACCGTTTAGAGGTCGTACAAAGCCTCGATAGGCGATGAGCGCCTCGGCCACCACCCCTGAGGCATCCCACGTCTTGCATCCCATTCGATAGGACCCGAACCCATGATCACCTCCCCCAAGCTCACCGATTCACCGCCGGAGGAACTTGACGAGACGGACCAGCTGATCGAGGGCGTGTTCGAGCCGCCTAGGAGTTTCGCGCTCTCGGCGCTCGCCCGCAACAAGCCGCTTGTGTGCCTGTTCGCAGTGGTGCTCGCAGTGATCGGCGCGGGCTACGGGGGCTCGCGTGCCAAGACCTACACCGCCTCCGCGACTCTGCAGGTTGGCCAGGTCAACCCGAACTCTCCGGGCTTCTACGGCTACGTTCAGTCCGCCGCCTCGCTGGCCACCGCCTTCAGCCGCGCGATCAGCGCCGAGCCGGTGCTCGCGACGATCCAGCACAAGCTCGGGCTGGCGCCCTCGGTGGCGAGCGGGCGGCTCTCGTCCGCGCCGATTCCGGTGGCGCCGGCATTCCGCGTGATCGCCACCGGCCCCACAAAGGCCGCGGCACTTGAGCTCGCGAACGTCGCGGCGGAAGCGGTAATCGTCTACGAGGGCACGAGCAACAGCGGCAATCCGGAGGCAGAATCCCTCCTGCACGAATACCGCGAAGCATCGCTGCAGTTGCAGCAGGCGGCAATCGGGCTCGCTCATGCCGGTGCGGGCAAGGACGCCTCCGCCGACGCGCTCGCGCGTGCGGCGGCCGACAAGAACGCCGCCGAGGTTCGGCTGCGTGCGATCGGTAACTCCTACATCAGCGCCGTCGCGAGCCAGGCACCCCGCAGCGGGCTCGTTTCCCTACTGGCCGGTGCGACAACCGCGAGCAACGATCGCTCGTCCAAAGTCGAGCTGTTGGGCTTCATCGGGCTTCTGGCGGGAATCATGGCCGGCTGCGCAGCGGCAGTTCTCCGCGAGCGGCGTCGGCTCGCTCGGCGCTCACCGTAGGGGTAGCGGTCCGAGATGCAAGGGTACGGAGCGGGCCTGATGCCGATGCGCGCGGTGCGACGCCCCCCCTGGTACGGGTGGACCCTGTTGGGGCTCGCGGCGCTGGTATCGCTACACGAGGTCGCGCCCAGCCGCCTTGAAGGGCACTGGGTGATCATCACGCCCCTGGCGATGATCATTGGCGTCTGGGCCCTGCGCCGGCTATGGGAGCTCCCGCCGGCAGTGACGATGTGCGGGGCGATCGTGCTCACCACGTTCTCGGGAGGCTGGCGGCTCATCGGATTGGGGGGTCTCCCGCTGGACCGCGTCCTGGTCGTGATCGTGCTGCTCCAGCTGCTCTTGCGTGCCCCGGGTGTCGCGCACGTGCCGCGCCTGCAGATCCGCGGGGTCCACCTGCTGATGGCCCTGACCGTCATGTACGTGCTGGGATCTGCCGCGGCGGCCGGGACACTGACCAGCGAAACCGGCTATCTGTCGCTGGTCGATCAGGTGGGGATCGCGCCGTATCTGATGTTCATGGTTGCACCCGCAGTGTTCGCGGGCGAGCGCGAGCGCAACATGCTGCTCGTCACGCTGGTGGGCCTCGGCGCCTACCTCGGGCTCACCGCAATCTTCGAGTCGCTCGGCCCGCATAGCCTGGTCTTTCCGCGCTACATCGTCCAGGTCGACTCCGAACTGCCCGGCGAACGGGCCGGCGGGCCATTTCAGAGCTCCCTCGCCGAGGGCTTTGCGACATACGCCTGTGCGGTCGCCGGGGTGATCGCGTTCGCTCGATGGCACGGGCAGCGTAGGCGCTATCTCGCCGCTGCCGTCGCCGCGGTCTGTGCTTTTGGGTGTTTTGTGACGCTTGAGCGCGGCGTGTGGATCGCTGCGCTCGCCGCCACCGTGATTGCGGCGCTCGCGACGCGCTCGGGACGGCGCTGGCTGGTCCCAGGAGCGCTCGCGTGTGCGGTCGCCATCGGCGGGGCGCTGTTGGTCTCTTCCGACCTCTCGCACAAAACATCGGTGAGAGCCAGCAGCCAAATCAGCGTTTGGGATCGCGAGAACCAGACATCGGCCGGCCTGCGCATGTTCGCGGCCAAGCCGCTCTTTGGCTTCGGGTGGGCTAGCTACACGAGCGACAGCCTCGAATACTTCAGGGAGGCCGCGGACTATCCGATGGTCGGCTACACGCTAGGCACCGACGCGCAGGGTGAAAAGCCGTTGCCTCTGCACGACACCTATCTCTCCTATGTGGTCGAACTCGGGCTGATCGGCGCCTCGTTGTGGCTGGCCACGATGCTCTGGGGTATCGGAGGTGCGGTATTTGGCCGAGGTCCTACCGATCTGCGGAATTGGAAGCTCGGCCTCATCGCGATCGCCACGTTCTTCCTGGTGGTCGGCGCGTTCGACCCCTACCAGCAGGCATTTCCCGCGTTCCTGCTGTGGGTCTGGGCGGGGGTGGCGCTCGGTTGCACGCCGTTGGCCGTCCCGCAGCAGCGGACTGTCCTCGCCGGTGACGCTGGCGGCGAAGTCGCACCTAACACCGCTTGAGCGACGAGATGGCGCTTCCGAATTTCTTCATCGTCGGTGCCGCGAAGGCTGGCACGACTAGCCTGCATCACTACCTGGACCAGCATCCGCAGATTCAGATGTCGGCGATCAAGGAGCCGAACTTCTTTGCCGGGCCTGAGAACGGCATCCCATATCCGGTGGGGAGGGTCGCTCAGCTCGCCGACTACGAACGGCTCTTCGACTCCACATACGCGGTGCGAGGAGAGGCCTCCCCCGCCTACACGAACCACCCACGCCGCCAGGACGTTCCGGAGCGCATCAAGGAGCTCGTGCCGTGCGCGAAGTTTGTCTATCTCGTGCGCGATCCGATCGAGCGCACCGTGTCCCACTATCAGCATTCGGTGGCCGTCGCGGGCGAGCGCCGGCCGTTGCAAGAGGCGCTGGGCGATCTCTCGGACCCATATCTGCCTTGGGTCTGCAACAGCCTGTATGCCTCACAGCTGGAACGCTACCTGCGGTGCTTTCCCGAGGAGAGAATCTTGGTCGTGGACCAAGCCGAGCTGCTCGCCAACCGGCGACCGACACTGCGTCAGATCTTCGGCTTCCTGTCAGTCGACGAGACGTTCACCTGCAGACAGTTCGATGAGGAGCTCTATCGGAGCGAGGGCCGGCGCGTCTATCCGCGGGGCTATGAGCGCTTCGTCGGACTCGTCGTGGCTCCGTCCGTGCAGTGGATCCCCTCGCGCGTGCGTAGAGGTGCCCGTCGCGCGGCCGAGCGGGTGCTCTGGTCTCCGCTGGAGACGCCCACGTTGGACGAGACGTTGCGCAAGCGACTGGCGGCGCTGTACAGCGGCGAGGTCGAGCGTCTCCGTGCGCTTACCGGCAAAGCCTTCCCGACCTGGAGCATCTGAGGTGTGGCGGAGGAGCCACGCGGCCACGTGCCTGTTGATGTGCGCGTTCGGCGGTGTGCTTGCCGGCCTTGCCGGCTGCGGCGCCGATCCTGCCAAGCAGGCGTTGCTACCCGCGGTTGCGCGCGCCGGGGCGAGCTCGCCGATCGGTGGGCGCAGCGTCCTCGCTCAGGGTCGCGCCGCGTCCTCGAGCGACCCTTTCCGGTTCTTCGTGTCGACGAGCTTCTGGAACGGGTCGCTGGCGGCGAACGCTGCGGTGGACCCCAACTCCGCCCAGCTCGTAGGTCAGCTCGACGCCGAGGTGGCAGCGGAGGAGCGGGCCGGGAACGGCCCCTGGATCAATACCAGCAGCTACAGCGTGCCGATCTATACGGTGCCCGCCAGCCAGCCCCTGATCAAGGTCCGGCTTCTTTACCATCGACCCGAACCTGCGCTGGAAGCCGCGTGGGAGGCTGTCCCGTTGCCACCGTCCGCACAGCCTGCTCAGGGCAGCGACGGCGAGCTGGTGGTGTGGCAGCCGAGCACGGAACGGATGTGGGAATTCTGGCGGCTGGTGCATGGGACGAAAGGCTGGTACGCGAGCTGGGGTGGAGCGATTCAGGACGTCTCCTCCGATCCCGGCGTCTACCGGCCGAAGGCGTGGCCGGGAGCTAAGACGTGGTGGGGCGCTTCCGCGTCCTCGCTGTCGATCGCCGGTGGGCTGATCACCTTGGAAGACCTCGAACAGGGCACCATCAACCACGCCCTCGCGATTGCGGTTCCGGAAGTGCGCGCGGGAGAGTTTGCGTATCCAGCGCAGCGCAGCGACGGCACGTCAGCGAACCCGTTCTCGCTCCCCGAGGGCGCCCGCCTACGTCTGAACCCCGCAGTCAACCTCGCGCAACTGCATCTGCCCCGCCTCACGTTGATGATCGCTCAGGCGGCGAGACGCTATGGGATCTTCGTCAGGGACAAAGGCGCCAATGTCCAGTTCTTTGCGCAGGACCCGATCCCGACGGGAACGGACCCGTTCACGGGCGCCGGCGGCTACTTCGAAGCGAAGTCTCCCTCCGAGCTGCTGGCGTCGTTTCCGTGGAGCGATCTGGAAGTGCTACAGCTGAAACTGAACAAGACGAAGGCAAGAAGCTAGATGCGTGCCAGCCGCTCGGCGCCAGAGGAAGGCCTGATCCGGTGGAGCAGCGGCACTGCGACCCGCCGCGAGGCCACCCATGAGCCGATCCGGCGGCTCACGGGGACCGTGGAGTGGTCGCGCCTGGAGGGGCTTCTGCGTCCCAGGCGATTGCTGCCGACGCTCGGCCCGCGCATCGTCGAGCTGGCCGGCGCACAGGTGAACCAGCAGTTCAAGGCCGCAGTCACAGCCGCCGTGGATTCCGGGCGGCGGCAGGGAGCATTCATGCAGCTGATCGCCGCACGGGTGATGACGGCACTGGCCGAAGCGGGGATTCGCTCGACCGTGCTAAAGGGACCGCTTATGGGCGAGGCCCTGTACGGCGATCCCGGTCGTCGGCCATCGAGTGACATCGATCTGCTGGTCGCCAAGGAGCAGCTGTTCGCGGCCGTGGACGTGGTGCGCGGGCTGGGGTACGCAGCGCCAAACGACTACGTGGGAGACTGCGGATTGCCGCTGCTGCACTTCGCGCTGGTCCACGAACGCGAAGCGCTGCCTCCCGTGGAGCTTCACTGGCGTGTGCACTGGTATGAGTCGCAGTTCGCGCGCGAGCGCCTGCTGGCCCCGAGCAGCGATCCAAGCTCCGGCTGGCGACCGGCGCCTGTGGACGAGCTGACCGCGCTGCTGCTGTTCTACGCGCGCGATGGCTTCATCGGCCTCCGGTACGCATGCGACGTGGGCGCGTGGTGGGACGCCTTCGGCTCGAGCCTGCCACCTGGCGCTCTCGACGAATCGATCCACGCGTATCCGGCACTAGAGCCGGCCCTGACAGCGGCCGTGCGTGTCGCTGAGCGGACCGTCGGGCTGCCCGCCGAGCGGCTTCTCGACCAGCGAGCACGGCTCGGCCCCAGAGGGCGCGTCGCCGTCCGGCTGGCGGAGCCCTATCCGCATTCCAGCGAGGCCCAGATCTACGCCGACATGGGCCTGATCGACGGCCTGCTGGCCCCTCGCGGCGGTTCCCGTGCGTTCGTCAGGCGCCAGGTGACCATGCCTATGCCGCGGCGGTCCCCCGCGATAGGGACTCCCGGGTCCCCTGCGGCACGGACTCCCGGGGTGCGCGGTCGCTGGGCTGCATCGACGTTCGGCCACAGCGTGCGAGTGCTGAGCCGATACGGGCTTGCAATGACCCGTCTGCTGTATGCGCGAGATGGCGTGCAGTCGCGCTAGCACAGCTGCAATCGATCGCTTGCCCTACCGACCCATGCGCTGGCCTGAACCTGGTCGCTCAGCAGCGTACCTTTTCGGGTGTCGGCGCCGTTTATGCCGTGCCGAATGAAGCCTGCTCGAACGCCGAAATCCAGCTCCAGCACGCGCCGTCAGGGTCTCCCCATGCGTCTCGTCAAGTGTATGGCGCTCGCCCTCGAGGGCACGCTGGCACTGTCCATGGGGTATCTGCTCGCGCTGCTGCTCGCGGCGCGCGACGCCGCACCCGATCCGTCAGAGTCGCCGCCTGCGCCGTCGCAGGCGGGACTGCGATTCGTCGTGCTCATCCCTGCGCACAACGAGGAGGCCGGCATCGGAGCCACGCTCGACTCGCTCGCCGAGTCCTGCTACGACGCCGGGGCCTGGCGTGCGGTGGTGATCGCCGACAACTGCACCGACGGCACCGCCGAGCGCGTGCGAGCGGCGGGCGTCGAGGTCTGGGAGCGAACGGACCCCGATAGGCGTGGCAAGGGGTACGCGCTCGGCTGGGCGATGGACCAGCTACGAGCACAAGGGCCCACCTGCGATGCAGTCGTTGTGCTCGACGCCGACTGCGTGGCCTCCCCCAATCTGCTCAGCGCGATCGACCGGCGTCTGCGCTCGGGTGCAAGTGCCGTGCAGGCCAACTACCTCGCGGGCAATGCCGACGCGTCGCATGCCTCCGCGTTGCGCTGCGCCGGGTTCGCACTGATGAACACCGTTCGATTCCAGGGTAAGCAGCAGCTCGGCCTGTCGTGCGGGCTGGTTGGCACTGGCATGGCATTCACCATGGACCTGCTGGAGCGCCAGCCGTGGACGGCCACCGGCCTGGTAGAGGACGGCGAGTACCACATGCGCTTGGTCTTGGGCGGCGAGCGGACGGAGTTCGTCGCGGACGCATCGGTCAGCTCGCCGGTCCCCACCTCGCTACGTGGCGGCTCCGACCAGCAGGCACGTTGGGAACAGGGCAAGCTCCAGCTGATCCGCAGTTGGAGTCCGCGACTGGTGGCGTCAGGACTCGCCAGGCGTGACATCGTGCGTGTACACGCGGGCCTCGAGTGCCTTGTGCCGCCTCAATCGCTGATCGCCGCCGGCAGCATCGGCTCTACCCTCGCCGGCTTGTTGCTGGGGTCCAGGACCCTGATCGCGTTGTCCGCGGCCACCATCGCGGCGCAGTGTGCATTCGTGCTCGGTGGCCTGCGCCTGGTGCGCGCTCCCGCTCAGGTCTACCGCGCGCTGCTCGTCGCACCTGCGCTAATCGTGAGCAAGGTGGCACTCTACGCTCGGCTGCTCGGCGGGCGTGGGCCGAGCGCCTGGATCAGAACCGAGCGCGACGCGCCGGTGTGCACGTGGGAGGGGTAGTGATCGAGAGCACCGCCACGGACAGCCGTGTGCGCAACGCGGCCGCAGCTCCATGCCCCGCGATGGCGGCTGGAATCGAGCGAGGCGCCGCGATGGTGCGAATCGCCTATCTGTGCTCTGAGTATCCGGCCGTTTCGCACACGTTCGTACTACGGGAGGTAGAGGCTCTAGAGCGCTGCGGCGTCGAGATCGACACGTTCTCGATCCGACGTACCGATTCCGCGCAGCTACTTGCGCACGCCGATCGCATCGCGGCTCAGCGCACCTTTGCGATAGTGCCCCCGCGTTGGAGCCGGTTGCTGGGAGCACACCTGAGGCTCGTCGCCAGGGCGCGGTGGAGGTATTTCGCAGCGCTGGCGTCCGCGCTGCGCCATGCTCGCCCGGGACTACGGGGCCGCCTCTGGCAGAGCTTCTACTTCGTAGAGGCTGGCGTGTTGTGGAATGAGTGCCGCAGACGCGGCATCCGCCACATCCACGTCCATTTCGCCAATGCCGCGGCCGACATCGCGATGCTCGCAGCCAGCATCGGCTCCGGACTCGAGCCCGAGCGACCGTGGTCGTGGAGCTTTACGATGCACGGTCCCACCGAGCTGTTCGATCTCCGGCACTTCCGGCTGACCGAGAAGCTCGAGGCCGCGCGGTTCGTCATCTGTATCAGCGACTTCGCGCGCAGCCAACTGATGGCGCTGAGCGATCCACTGACATGGGAGAAGCTGCATGTCATCCATGTTGGGCTGCCAATCGAGCAGTTCACCCGCACCCAGGATGGCGAGCGCCAACCCGCTGACGCGGCGATCCTGTGCGTCGGCCGGCTGGTCCCAGAGAAGGGTCAGGCCGTGCTGCTCGAAGCCCTCGCGCTGCTCGCCGAGCGCGGCCTCGCGGTCCGCGTCGTCTTCGCTGGAGCCGGCCGGTCGCGGTGCGCACTCGAGCAGCTGACCGAGCGTCTCGGCGTCGCGTCACGAGTCTCCTTCCTCGGCGCCGTGGGCCAGGATGAGCTTCACGCCCTATACGAGAGCACGTCGATCTTTTGCCTGCCCAGCTTCGCCGAGGGTGTCCCCGTGGTCCTGATGGAGGCGATGGCGATGAAGCTACCCGCTGTGAGCACCCGAATAGCCGGAATCCCCGAGCTCATCGAGAATGGGAGCACGGGACTGCTCGTGGCACCCGGTCGTGCAGACGAGCTCGCGGATGCGCTGGAGCGCCTACTCGTGGATCCTTCGCTCGCCGGCGAGCTGGGATCGAACGCCAGGAAGAAGGTGCTCCGCGACTTCAACGAGGCGAGCTCCACAGCGCAGCTTCACGCGCTTTTCGCCGAGCACCTCGGCCCGGCGGCCGCGGCCAAGCCAAGCGCCGCTCCGGGCTGAGCATGCCTCCGACGCGCGACAGACCATGCCGTGTACTCCCTATCAAGACCTGAGCAACTCGCGAATCACGTTTGGGCCACCGATCGACGGGCTCCGCGTGCGAACGCGGAGGATCTCCTTCGCCACGTCCTCGACCAGTCGCTTGAGATCGGGAAGCAGAGCGCTGGTACTGGCTGGCTGCGAGTCGAGATCACTGCGAAGCCGCTCGTAGTCGTAGCCCATCGTCGCCAAGCGCGCGGATCCCAGGAAGTTGAGGTATCTGCGAGCCCACTCCATGCGAAGAGGATTGGCGAGCGTCCTCCTCCACTTCTGTTCGGGCTCTGAGCTGAGCGAGGAATACTGCCGGCGTCCGGTGGGATCTCCCATGCGCCCGCTCAGCTTGACCTCCGAGAAGCTGTGCAACGTGTCGCGTTGAAACGGGATCCCGATGTAATCCATCAGCGCGCTCCACTGGCACTGATCGCCGCCGACGAGATCCTCGAAGCGGACCGAGTGAGCACGCGAGCTGGCCGCCGTATAGGCCGACACCAGTCGTGGCAGACCGATGAAGAGATCCTCGCGGAACAGCGTGGGGCGCCACGGCTCCCACGTCTCGATGATTGAGGCGACGATACTCAGCGGGTTGCGCCAAAGGAAGATGCACTTCGCTTCGGGGAAGAGGCTCATGATCTCTTCGGACACCAGGCAGTATGGGGGCGACTTGTCGAGGAAGTAGCGTGCCTCACTGCTCGCGGCCTTCTCATAAAGACCCAGGATGCACTCGCGCAGCGCACTTCGGTAGTCCTCCTCCATAGCTGGGAGCTCGCTGCAGAAGTCGGTGATCGCGTCCACCATCAACGGGTGCTGGTACTCAGCGCTTACACCGTGGCGGCGAAGCGTGTAGGCGTATGGCAACACAAGCCATGGCTCTGACACGGTTGCAACCTCGTCGTGCGCAGCGATGATCCGCTGGACCAGGGTGGATCCGCTGCGAGGCACCGAGAAGATGAAGATTGGCTGAACCGCCATGCGTGTTCCTACAAACGGCGCCAGCGACAACGGACTTGCGACGCCGGAGCGAGCCGACCGCCGGCACTCAGGTCGAAAGCGCGGGCTGTCTCCGGCGCATCCCCCTAAGCTGACATCCGAAACGGCGACGCCTTGGTGAGCACTGCCACCTCCCTGCAGGCCGCCGCCAGCAGGTCCTCGTAGCCGAGCTCGTCCGCCTCGCTCGATATGGCCAGGCCGCGGCTGCCAAGCTCGCTCGCGATCTGCGTCTGATGATCGTCTACATGCTCACCCAGCGAGAATCGCCGGGGCACGAGCAGCGGGCATTTGCCGACCTCAAGCGCCGCAAGCGCCGTGCCGACGCCAGCGTGCGAGACCACCACATCAGCCTCGCGCATCGCCTCCGTGAGATCGCGCTCGGGGATCGCGTAATGCCCCGATATGCCAAGACCGGCGGTGTCGGTGTCCCCCGTCTGCCACAGCACTTCGGTCTCGGAGGGAAGTAGCTCGAGCAGCCGCCGTATGAGTCTTGGGAACCCGTATCCGCGATATGTACCGAGCGTAACGATCACCCTGTCGATCCGACGCGCCCGCGTCTCACTGGCCGTGGCGCGCTCGAATGCGTCGAACACAGAGCCGCCGTAGCGCCATCGCCCTCGCGCCCACTCCCGATACTGGGCGTACAGATGAACCCCCGGCACCCTGCTGACCAGCCGCGCGGTAAGCGATGGTCCGTCGATACGCGCCGCGCTCTCGATGTAGTGACAGCGCAGGCCGCGCGCGCGTGCGAGCGCGAAGAACGGCAGCGCGACCGCAGACCCGGTGCTCACGAGCGTCCCCAGGCTCCTGTCGCGAAGAATGCGACGCGCGGCTGCCACGTTGCGCGTCACGTTCACCGGATCGCGCCCCCCCACGAACGGTACGAAATCGACCATCTCGCCGGCGAGCAGCGAACGGCTCTGCGGAGTGTCGAACGTAGCCCAGCGGTAGGGCCCCTCGACGCCCGACAGCCGTCGATGCAGATGATGCAGCTCCTTCAAGTGGCCGCCGGTCGACGCGACGAGCAGGGTGCTCACACCTGCAGCCGCTCCTCGGCAGGAGCGCGTCGCGGCAACGGCGCCAGATCCGCCCAGTACTCCGACACGAGTTCCCTCGTATGGCGAATGTTCGCCCTACTCGAGGCGCCGAACACAATCGACCGGATGTTCGGCTGCGCGCACACCCACTCAATTGCCTCGCGGGCCGGTATCGCCCCCGATGCGTAGACTGACATCGCTATCGCGCGAAATCGCCGCTCGCGGAGGGCTGCTTCGTAGGCCTCGACGCCACCACACATCCGAAAGCCGATCTTGTTGATATTGGCGCAGACGATCGGGTCCTCGATCTGCAGCTCTTCAAGGACATCAAGCAGGGCCGGCATGTTCATGGTGATGAATCCCGGCTCCGCGCCGTAGCGGTCCTTGACATGGTCGGCAAAGATGCGGAAAGCGTCCTTGAAATTGAGGCCGAGCAGCAGATCGACGACAACGTTCTGGAGGAAGATCACCGGGGTGCATAGCCCTCTGAACATCGTCATCTCAGCATCGATCAGCAGCGTCGTCATGCCCTCGATGTCCCTTCTCGCAAGCGATGCGCCGCCGCGAACTGCGGCATCCATCAACCCCTCGTCGGGAAGGAAGCGCTTGACGGCTCCGAGCATCCCGCTCTCAGTCACCGCGTTCGCGTACTTGTGGGCATAGGGCATGCCGGGATAGAAGGTCAAATCGGCGTACCGGCTGGGGTCGCTCCGCACGTGATCGCAGACCAGCGCGATGCGATCGTGCGTCGTGCACATGAAGGTGCGCACGCCCTCGTCGCATGCCGCATCGAGCACCTCGATCACGGCATCGAGCTTCTGAAAGCGCAGCGACTGCACGCGCGCCTTCTCCTCGGACATGTGATTGACCCCGAAGAACTGGTTATCGCCGAACAGCAGTCGGTCCATCATCAGCGCATCCGTGCTAGGTGTTGCCCGAATAGGCCGGCGTGCGCCGGTCACGGAGGCGGCGCCACCACGGGATCCCCGTCGCGCTCGGCGTCTGGCCGGATTCCCGGGCGCCAGCGCCTGCGAGCACTGAGGCGCCCTGACGCGCATCGGCGATCATCATCGCGATGACCTTGTCCGTGACCGCCGCGCTCGCGAAGTCATTGACGCCGTCAGCGCGTCGCTCCTTGATCCGCTGGATGAATGAGTCGATCTGCGCGCTGTACTCCTCGCCTCTCAGGTAGAACCACACCGGCTCGGTGAGCTCGGTCGTATAGCGCACATTCCAGCCGGATTCGTAGCCAGTCGGGATGAGTGCTGTGTCGCGCAGATAGACCTGGCATTCCTGCCGGTCGGCATAGATTCGCCCGGTCGTGCCCCATATCGTGACACGCGTTGTCATCTTGCGGCAAGCCTCGTCAGACCAGTTGACAGACAGCTGCGCGGTTCGTCCCTCGGGGAAGTACAGCGTGCTGGAGATCTCGTCATCGATCTCGCGGGAGAACACGCGGTTCAGGACAGTGCCACCGGCGCCCGCAGGCTCACCGACGTACCAATTCACCAGGTTGATGACGTGTGCTGCATAGTCGTAGAGGCAGCCCCCTCCCTCGTTGCGGCGGCTGCGCCAGGTGGCGCCCTTGGACTTGAGCACGACCGGTCCGTAGGCCTCACCGAGAACACGCGTCACCTGTCCGATCGCCCCGGCATCGAGCAGCGCTTTCACCTCGCGGAAGGCTCCGACAAAACGGTTGTGATAACCGACCTGTGTCACGAGAGCTTGATCGCGAGCCTTCGCGGTAAGCCGCTCGGCATCGCGGACATCGAGCGTAAACGGCTTCTCGCAGAAGACATGCAAACCGTGTTCAAGTGCCGTGCCGATCATCGCGGCGTGAGAGCGCGACGGCGTGGCGATCAGAACAGCGTCGAGCTTCGCGGTGTCCACCATCTCCTCGAAGTTGGTGTAGGTCCTCACCCCGGTGTACTTCCTGAGGACGCCGAGAACGTAGCTGGAGGAGTCACAGACGCCGACGACCTCGACGTCCGGGTGCGTATTGATCATCGCGTAGTGCGACAGGCCCATCTTGCCGAGCCCGACGACAGCGATCTTGATCACGATGCCAGCTCCAGTGCGAGACACGGCTCTGTGAGCAGTCCGCCAGCGAGGTGATCGGCAAGACGCAGCGCCAAGGCGATCAGCATGAATGTGGAGTTCGCCTGGCTCGAGGTCGGGAACGTCGAGCTGCTGGCGATGAACAGGTCGTCAAAGTCATGCACGGCGAGATTGCGATCGACGACCCCATCCTGGGGATTGGTGGACATGCGGGTGGTACCGCACTGGTGGTAACCGCCGAAGAGCTGCTGGCGCACCGCCTGCTCGACATCGTCGTAGAGCAGCTCGACGTGGCCGTGGCCTTGTGCCCGTAGCGATCGATCGAGCACCTCGTGCGCCCGCCTGACGCTACGAACGTCATCCTCGCTGAAGTGCAGCTGCGTGCGAAGTCGCGGCATCCCGAGCGCGTCACGCTCGACGGTGGGCTCGACGAAGCTCTCCCAGTGGGGCAGGTGCTCACCGTGGTAGAGCAGTGGGTAGACGTTTGCGGCACTCGGTACGAAGAACCCCGGCACCTTGCGACCGCGACGCACGAATCGCCGGTACCCAAACGTGAGGGCAAACGCCGCCGCTGGCCCGAGGTCTCGCAGCACGTTGCGAACGTGAGCCGAGGCCGTAGTCGCGCGGCTGGTCTTGAGGTGCGCCTGACGTATGCCCTCAGCGATGAAATACCGGCCGAATGGGGATGCCAGCATGAGGTAGACGAACGAGAGGATGCCGCTGCCATGGGAGGCATCGCCGATCTCTGGGTTGACCAGCCAGATCGCAACGTTGGGTAGCCGCTGATCGAGCTGTGTGTCGCGCGCGAACGTGAACCGGCGGCGTACGTAGACGCCGGCGCTGTCCCGCTCGTGGCCGTAGATCGTCTGAGCAGGCGGCGTGGTGAAGTGCACGCGTGCGACGCGGGCCTCGACGTGCGCCATGTACCAGCGCCCGAGGTGCTTGGAATGATTGCCGATCCCCTCAGGGTGCTCGCGGGTCGAAGCGAACAACAGGCGCGTTGACTCGAGCCCCCCCGCAGCAATCACGTAGCGCGCCGCGCGTATGACGACCGTCCGGCCGTCAGCGCTGCGCGCGAGGAGATGGTCGACGCTCCAGCCGCCGTCTTCGCGGGCGCGCGGAACGATCTCGGTACATGTCAGGCCCGTCTCGAGCCTCAACGAGTGAGCGTTCTCGAGAGCCTTGCGATACACCCGCCCGAAGTTCGTCGGCAGAGACCAGCGCTCGAGCGTGCTCGCGCAGACCTCACCGTCGAGGAAACCGGGGACGATTGAGCGGCCCCTGAGCCCGTGCACGTCACCTGCCGCGAAGACAGCCTCTCCGCAGAGGCACCAGTCACACGCCCGCTGCAAGTAGGGCGAGATCTCCTCGTGGTCGATTGGCCAGCAGACGTCCCCCACAAGCGGGCGCGGCTCGAAGTCGACGGGGTCGAACGGGACGCAGCGCCCTCCCCACAGATTGGAGGCACCTCCCACCTGCCGGCGAGTCGCGAGCGCCATCTCAACGTGGTAGTCGTCCCCACCTGCGGTGTCGCCCAGACGCTGGGTGTCGGGATCGAAGCGCGTGTCGCCGCTCTCGAGCAGCACGACGCGGCAATCCGCTCGCGCCAGCTCCAGTGCGATCACGATCCCCGCCGGCCCAGCACCGACCACCGCCACGTCGGCGTCGATGTCGTCGTCGTACCCGGGAGCGAGCATCGTGTCGACAGGCGCTGACACCGGCTCAACCGCCGACCCGCACAAGCGGAGTCAGCTCGGACACCACCAGCTCCCTGAACACACCGAGCGGCGCCGGCTCGAGCTCGCGCGAGACGACATCAAGCGCGTCCATCGCGAGCTTTACGCGCTCCGGCCGTGTCGTGCCGAACAGAACGGTACCTCGCGAGTTGCGCTCCAACGCATCCTGCAGCAGCAACGACGCCACGACCTCGGACCGTCCGCAATCCATGTTGGTCATTTCGGTCCACCTGGCGCGTCGCTCCGCGCTGCTGGTGATATGGCCGTGGATGCGTGCCAGCGCGCCCGACAGGATCCCGAACGTGATCACCTTCTGGCCCTGCGGAACCCGCGGAGGCGCCCCAGCGAGGATGTCGTCGCGAAGCTGAAGGATCGTGGGCGCGCTCGCCTGACCAAGCAGCCCGATGCACGGCTCCGGATCGCCTGCGATACCCCAAGCTCGCAGGCGCCCCGCGTGATAAAGCTCGTCAAGGGCCGCCCCGAGCTCGACCATGTCAAGGATGTCGCCACGCGCTGGGCCGTGTATGAAGAGCACATCGACATAGTCTGTGTCGAGTTCCCTCAGGCTCATCTCAAGGCTCGCGTTCAGCGTCTCGAGGTCGTAGCGGTGGGGCTGGTGGAAGACTCCCGAGTTGCGCTTGAACGTCGCTCGTAGGGCAGGAAAGCGAGCAGTGACAGCGCGGGCCGGCGCCTGTAGACGCGCTAGCTGGCCGGCCACTGCGGCCGGCTCGATCCCAAACTTCGTGGCGATTGTGATGTCCTCGCGGCGCCCGCGGGCGAACCGGCCCAGTTCCCGCTCGGCGGCGCCCAGCCCGTACATCCGGGCAACGTCAAAATGTCGAATGCCCTGCTCGAACGCCTCGGCGAGAAGGCGCTGCCGATGGCGCCTAGAGGCGGACCGCATCAGACCCCCGCAGCCGAAGCCGATACGCGGACCAGGCAGACGCTGAGCGTCTCCCGCTGAACGGGTTTGGATGGTCGCCGCGAATGGAGTCATCGCGCGATCGTCGATGTTGGCTCCACGGGCTCGCCACCGAGCGCAAGAATCCCCATGCCCAGGCCACGGTCGGGATCAAGGATGAGATTCACTGCCTCGTTGCGCGAACGCACTCCGAGCTTTCCAAACGCCGACGAGAGGTGGCTCTTGACCGTGCTTTCCGCCAGAAACAGCTGCTCGGCGATCTGACTGTTCATATAACCCATCACGACCAATCCGAGAATCTGCTTCTCGCGCGTGGAGAGCACGGGCGGCTCGATCTGGCGCCAGTGTTCCCGCGGCACGCACGTCTGGCCGACACGCACCGCCTGCAGGCACGGACCCAAGGTGCGCTCGAGATCGGCTGAGACGAGCACGCCAGCGGCACCAGCCGCGAGGGCCGCACGGACCTCCCAGCGCTGGATGCTCTCGCACACCATCACTACGGGCGACGGAACAAAGCGCTTGGTCAGCGGCTCGACGCGGCTCGGCATCGAAGAGACGGTGTCCTCGACCCAGAGCACAATCGCCGAGGGATCGTCAGATCCGGCCATGTCCAAGATCCTCTGCACACAGTCAAACGATCTGTGCGGAAGGCCGTCCCTCTCGAGAATCTCGGCGATTATCTCCCGCGGGCCCTCGCTAGCAACGAGCCCGATGATTTCCTCTGCCTTGGACACACCCACCAACGCTGCAACTCGGCGTGGACTTCCGAGCGTGACCAGGCTGAACCGAGAACCGTACTCGGCACTAGTGACTCAAAAACACGACAGCCGCCCCAAGGGCGGCTGAAGGCACTGCATGGTCAGTCTTGGATGTCTATGTGGAGCAGCCGTCGGTCAAGGCCTCGATTTGCATTCGGCGGCGGGGTTGCTGGGACCAACGCTGTACCCACCGACTTGCCCGGGATAGCCCGCGTCTCCGCCACTGCCACCAAGACAAGCCGCAGTCAACTCCTGCAGGTCACCGTAATCCGCGACCTTCGGCGTCTCGTACGCTTGGGGTGTCATCTGATCGTCCATGTCAACGGTCCTTATCGTTTGGTGTTGCCCGCCAGTTGCCGAGCACCTGATCCACGACAACCAGGGTAAAGGAATCACGCTCGCGGTCAAGATGGAAAAACGTACGAGTGGACGTTGCGGGTTGCCGATACCGATCGGACGCTGACGCGCGACGGACTGGGCTCGAGACCGTTTGGCAGTCGCACCGCGCGAGCGTCGCCCTGAGCTCGCAGCCAACACTCGGCGGTGACCAGCCGCCAGACCTGGTGCATCCATTGGAAGGGATCGGGCTGGTCCCTGGGGCTGACGTCGAACAGGGCGCGACGCATGCCGTCGGGATCGACATAGGCGCGAAGCTCGGCGCCCGGACCGTTGACGAGCTCCTGCACGGCTGCGCCGTCGGGCCCATCGAGACAATCCACGATCAGCGAGTCAAACCAAGCCTTCCCGGGACGCAGCCGTACGGAGTCGGGCAAGAGGCCGGCCATGCTCACGCGCAGCACCGGTCGGTTGCGATGGCGATCGAGGGTCGCCTCGGGTGGCTGACGCAAGCCAAGCTCGACCAGATCCAGGTCGAGCAGCGGATGACGAGCCTCCAGGCCCGCGAGCGCCGCCCGCCGGCGCTGATGCTCGAAGACGCCTGTCTCCTCGATCCCGCGCGTGAGCCCGTACGCGATGTGGGTCCACCAGCGGGGACCGCTCAGGCGCTTCCAGGCGAGTGAGTCGTCAGACCCGAGCAGATCCCGAGCCGTCTTCGGCCGCATCCAACGGGGTGTCCGTCCTCGCGGGGAGCCGTGCCAAAGAAGACTGTGCAGCTTGTAGGGCATAGCGCCCGTAAGCCCCCAGTTGCCGATCACTCTGGCGACCTGGCGGCGCGGAGGCCGCTCGCCGGCTCCCGGGAGCGCACGTGCCAGTCGGAGCGCTTGACGGGGGTGCCCACTGCGCAGACGGTCGGCGAGCACGTACACGCGGGGGCCGAACAGCTCATCGCCCCCGTCTCCGCCGAGCGTCACCCTCACGCCCGCCGCGGCCGCCGCGCGCAGCAACGGCAGAATCCAGAAGTCGCCCCAACCCAACAGCGGCATCTGCCAAGCCTCGAGCGACTCGAGCACGCTCGCGAGCAGGCCACCCGCCCGCACCTCGGCGCTGATGCCTCCCAAGTCGAGCGTAGCCCTGAGCTCGTCGATCAGATCGGACTCGTCCACCGCGGGATGATCGGGGAACACGCCCGCATACGCCGAGACCCGACCGGGTGCCTGCGCAGCGGCGACAGCCGCGACCGACGCCGAGTCCAAGCCGCCGCTCATCAGCACGCCCGTCTCGCCGCTGGGGTCGAGCCGGCGCCGCACCGCGCACTCGATCGCCGAGCGCATCCGTTCGGCGACCTGCGCATCGGGCAGCTCCAACGGCTCGGCAAAGCGGGGCGTCCAGTAGGCCTCCTCGCGCACACCGTGGCGATCGAGCAGCAGAACCGAGCCGGGGTTCAGGCGACGGATCCCCGCGTACAGCGTCGCCGGACCCGGGCGGTTGCTGACGGCGATCCAGTGCGCAACGCTCACGGGGTCCGGGGACGGGCGTGTCGGCAACAACGCCAGCAGGTGGTGCATCTCGCTGGCGAAGCACAGGCCGCCGCCCGCGTCGCTGAGGTACATCGAGCGCACCCCGAGCTGGTCGCGCGCGAGAAGCCCCTCACCCTGCTCGCTGTCCCACACGAGCAGCACGAAGTCGCCGCGCAGGCGCCCCAGCAATCCCCGACCCCACCGCCGATAGCCGGCCGCAAGCAGATGCTCAGGCTCGGCGAGCGTCGGGGTTCCCAGTGCCGCGGCGATCTCGCGGCCGTTGTCCAGGAAGCCGGCGAACAGGCAAAGTGGCTCGCTAGCCGCGCTTCTCGGTCCCGTAAACGCTAGGCGCAACGGCCCGCGGTGAACAACCGTCGCAGCCTGCGGCGCCAACGCACGTGCGAGGCGCGAGCTCTCGGCCCTCCCGCTTGGGTCGAAGATCCCAGCCAGCAATCGGCTCATGCCGACTCGCCAAGTCGTCGCGCCACCGCCGCACCGAGCTGCGCGGCGTCGACCGACGGACCCGCGAGAACTCGCTCCACCGGCCGTCGCGCCGCTAGTGCGCACACGTCGAGCAGCCCGAGGAGACGTTGAGGGGTTGCAAGCAGGAAGTTGAACGTCGCGCCAAGGAGCATCTTGGCGTCGGTGGCCGGCTCGAAGCGCGGCTGTGCGGGGCCATCGGATCGGCGGTCGAGGAAGAAGAGCGCTGCGAGCGGCGCCGGAGCTGGGGCGACTCGCGTCCGCACAAGCAGCTCACGCGTATTTGCGCCCAGAACCTCAGTTGATTCCAGGCTGCTCGGCACGCGCTCAGCCTCAGCGTGGTCAAGGCCGGCCACCGGGCTTCCCGGGTGTCCCACAAGCACGCCACCGTCGCTCTCCACCGCGAGCACGTCGTCGGCGAGGAAGCTCGCGCCGAGCCGGCAGAGCTCCAGCGCCACCGACGTCTTCCCCGCCCCTGATGGACCAGCGAAAGCGACCGCCTGCCCATCAATGACGACAGCGCTCGCGTGGAGCACCTCGAGTCCGCGCAGGACCGCGGCAAACGGCAGGACCTGTGCGACCAGCAGCCGCTGCCACGCCTCCTCGCCGCCGTCCCCCACAGCGCATCTCAGTCGGCGTCCATCAGCGGACAGGAGATGGGCACCGTAGCTCGGCCCCCATAGCAGGTAGCCGATCTCCGGGTGCGCCTCGATGCGAAAGTTCACCGTCCCGTCCGGCTCGACCTGGTCGCAGATGAGCTCGAAGCCGTCGCGCCCGGCAAGCGCCGCCACGCCTGCCGGCTGCCCGCAGACATCGAGCCTGCGTCCAGTCGCCCTGGTCGATGCTCCTTCGAGAAAGGGCAGGGGGACCTCAGTCCACACGTCCAGCCCAAACACCGTGGCGCGTGCGCCGTGCACCGCCGCAGTCACAGCTCGACCAGCCGCGCGAAAGAGCCGTCGCCCGGTGACAGGACTGGGTCACCGGCGTACTCGACCCACGCGTGCGCGAGGAAGTCGGGGGCGGCGCGCGCGCCGATCACGAGCTTCGCGGGTATGCCGCGCCTGGCGAGCAGCCGCGTGAGGACGAGTGAGCGAACCAGGCAGCGCGTGTCGCCGGGTAGGAGTGACAGTGTCCGCGCCACCGCCCGGCCGAGACGGCGGGCTTCCTCGAGCGTGCCGTGCGTCGCCGTCGCGGGAGCGATGGCCGAGCTCTGCGTGCGGAGTCTCGCCATCACCGTGGTGATCGGAGCACGCCGCAGCTCACGACGCGCTTGCGCGTAGGCGGCCACGATCTCGGCTGCGAGATGCACGCGTTCGGCTTGGTTGAGCGGCCGCACCGCAGGCATCCTGCGGGGCGCCGCCCACCGCGGCTCAGCTTGGCGGGCCACCATCGATCTCGATCAGTCCGCGATCGAGCAACAGCTGGCAGAGCTCGCACATGTCCTGCTCGACGACGGCCTGCGGCTGCTCGTAGCCATCGGCCACCGCAGCCGCGGCATCGCCAACAGACGGCGCCTTCGCCAGCGCGTCGAGCATGCGGCCCGCCGTGGCATTGAGGCCGTGGTACTTGCCAGTGTTGAGGTTGAGCACGACGGTCTCCGACGGGAAGCTGCGGTAGACGACATGCTGGGGCACCTTGATCCTCGCCTGCGGCAGCGATGAGGTGTCCGGGATCGTGTTGGGAGACATGATTCTTCCTTCCGCCAGTTAGTACTCGATGATCGTGCCGCGACGCTGGCCGAAACGGATCGCGCGAGCGAGCACGAGAGTCGATGCCGGCACGAGCACGGCGGCGAACACCGCGAGCTTCACCAGCGCACCCCCTGCGCCTTCGCCGATGGAGCTGCCGACGAGCAGATGACGCAGCACACTCGTGGCAGACGTGAACGGCTGCAGCTTGGCCGCCGTCTGCACCCAGTGGGGCAGCAGCGAGACGGGGAAGTACAGCCCGCCGACGATCGAAAGCAGCGCAATCACCCAGGTCGTCCCGACGCTGCCCTGCTTGACGACCACCGTGAGCGCTGCGAACAGCAGGCCGAAGGGAAGGAACGCCAGGAGGGCCAGCGCCATCGCCGGCACGCTCAAGGGGACCGTCGACCAGTGCAGCTGCAGCCCGAACAGCAGGCACCCGAGCCCGAGCGTGCTTGCCGCAAGGATGAACGAGTACAGAAGCGGAAACAGGGTCATCGCCATCAGGCTGCGCACCGCGCCGAACGGCGAAAGCAGCAGCCGGTCGAAGGTGCCGGCCACCAGCTCCTGACGGAGCAGTTCGGGGATCGAGAAGCAGGAGTACATGACGCCCACCATCGAGATGCCGACTACGACGAACCCGAAGTAGCTGCTGGGCGACTTGAAGCCGCTCACGTGCACGAGACGCGAGACGTAGTAGAACAGCGTGAGGCTGAACACCGACGTCAGGATCTGGCTGACCAGGCGGGTGCGATACGACAGGAAGATGCTCAAGTCGCGTCGCATGACGGCCAGGAAGGCGTGCCCCGCGGTACTGGCGTCGCTCGTGGGGCGTCTCATCCCGGCACCAGCCTTCCTCGATCGAGGACCCAGCGCGCGTCGAAAGTCATGTCCAGGTGTTCGCCGCTCGGCGAACACCACAGAACGACCCCGTCGCGGTCCAGCACCTGCCGGACCGCGCGCAGCAGCAGCGCAGCGCCCTCCGTGTCGAGGCTCGTCAGCGGCTCGTCCAGCAGCACCGTCTCCGGACGCGGCAGGAACGTCATCGCGATGCGCAGCCGCTGGCGCTGCCCCATCGACATACGATCCACGCGCCGATCGGCGAGCTCGCGCAGGTCGAACGCGTCGATCGTCTCCTCGACGACCCGACGGACCTGCCCGGGACGCGTCATCGAGATCCGCGCCCAGAACTCCAGCTGGCGGCGAACGGTGAGCCTGGCATAAAGGCCGCGGTCGCCAGCCGGCAGAAAAGAGACCAGCGTCTGATAGCGAACGCGGTTCTCCTGGGCACCCACACCCCACACCTCCGCCCTGCCCTGCTCGGGCTCAATCAATCCCGCCGCAATGCGCAGCATGGTTGTCTTACCAGCACCGTTGCGCCCACCGACCCAGGTGAACGAGCCAGGCTCGAGCGCCAGATCGAGCTCCTGCAGAACCGGGGACTGGTTCTTACGCCAGCGCTTGGTGACGTTCCTGAGCGCGAGCGGGAACGCGTCGACGGCACGCGGTCGAACCTTGGCCGGCAAGCTCGCCCCGAGATCCTCGCCGGCGGCTGCGACAGGCATCGGCGCCGGCAGCGAGCGCGAGCTCATCGCGTCGCTCCGAGCGCGAGCGGCGCAGGCCGATCGGAAAGCGTGCGCTCGATCAGATCGGCGACGTCCGCCGGGCGATCGGTCACATCGCAGCTGACGCGCAGCAACGTGACCGACTCAGTCAGATCGGCATACAGCTCGAACCTGCGGCGCTCCCGTTCGACGTCGTCCGGCAAGCCGAGCATGTAGGGAGCGAGGAGCAGCGGATTACCGGGCAGCATCCGAACGTCGAGCGTCAAGCCGGGCGCTCGCTCGAGCAGGCAGACCGCACTGAGCGAACAGGCCGCGTGGGCGGTTCTGTGGGCGGCGACCCAGCGCTCGCCCGCAAGGATCGCGAGCGTGGTGCCGATCTCTTGCGACGCCAGGCCACGCGCTGGCCGAGCGGCGACGTTCATGTGCGGCGTTCCCGGGAATGCCCGCACGCCCCCGCGCGTGCTGGCCAGCGCGAGCACGTCGTCGCTCAACAGCGGCCAACCGCGTCGCATCAGCTCGAAGGCGAGCGTCGTCTTGCCCATGCCGCTCGGAGCCGCTATCGCGATCGCTCCCCGCGGCGACTCGACCGCGCTGGCGTGCAGCGCCTCATACCCACGCATCACGCTGATGCTCGAGAGCACCTTCGTCAGCAGCGTCCGTTGCCAGTCAAGCCCGGGGTCCCGCGGCGCGCACGCGAGGCGCCGCTTGCGCGAGTCCAGGCGGAAGCATGCGCGCGCGCCGTTGGTGAACAGAAGATCGCCGGCTGACCCCTGCTCGATCGTGAGATCGCTGCCATCGCCCAGCCGCCCGCGCCACACAGGAGCGCCATCCGCTCCGCTCCACGCTGTCGCAAGTTCCGCCGGGGTGGCGAACCCCAGATCGAGCGTCGGCAGCCCCGCTGCGTCGGTCGGCACCATTCCCGGCAGTCGAAACGAGGAGCGCAAGGCCAGGCCATAGGCAACGTAACGTGTCCCGATCATGCCCATCAACTCCCAATCAGCGAAATTTCTTCTGCGTGCGGGCGTGCGAACTTGAACGGCTCCACGAACCGGCCTTCGGCACGATCGTACGCCTAGCGGTGCCCCCGGCCAGCCGGCTGAAGCGACTTAGGCTTGCCAGATTTGGGCTTCGTTGCGCAGGTGTGGTAAGTGCGGCGACTGGAGAGATGGTGTCCGAGAACCGTCGTCACATCGAGCCTGACCGTGAACGTACCTCGCGGCAGGCCTTTGAGATCGATCGTGGTCGCAAACACATTTCCGTGCCGCTTCACCACCAGCTTGCGCTTACCGAGCGTAACCACGACCTCCTTGATGGGATCGTATTTCGGATCTTTCAGGTGAATCTGGAAGACCCTGCGACTGACGCACTGTTTGCTGCTGGGCAACGACACAGCTTCGCTGAAGCTCTCCACGCCAGCCCGAGTCGTTGACCCCTCGCTGCTGGGTAGCGACGCGACATGCCCGGATTCGACTTCACTACCGTCACAGCCATAGGAGACGCCTGCGTGTTCGCCGTTGGGCGTGATCGTCGGCTGCGTGGGGTCTTCCGGCGAGCTGAAGCAAACGAGCAGGTAGTGACCTCCATTCGCGGCTTCCATGACTCGCCACGCCGTGCGCCCCAGGGTGGGATTGGGCGTGCACTCGGCGTTTTCATAGAACCACTGGTGTAGTCCCCAATAGTAAGGTTCGTCGCCTTGCTGGATCATGTCTGTCCACATTTCTTCCGGGACTTCATGCGTACACTGTGCGAACTTCGTCGGCGCGACGACCGTCCCGACGAGCGTCCCGTCTGACCCCGGATGGATCGCGACCTTGCCACCGTTGAAGGACCAGACCCCTTCGATCGGCGAGGCAGCACTCGCAGAAGCGACCGGAGCGCAAGCGCCGACGAGCAGGAGCAGCAGCATGGCAATCGTGAGGGACACCGATCTCGTATGGCGAAACATCGCCCTAGAACGTCCCTCCAAGACAATTTCTTTCGTCCACTCGACCAAGTCGCTGGATGCACGCCGCGCGAAGAGCGTCAGCCAAGCAAGATCGCGCGGCTGTGGTTCGACGCCTGTGCGCCGCTTGCCACCGTGACGAGCGCACGGTACAGACCTGGCCGTCGGATGCGCACGATGCGACTGAAGCGCGAGAAGGTCCTCTTGCCACCGGTAATGATCGTGCCGCTCACGGCCACCGGCCCGTGGCCGGGTCTCAGGAGCTGGAAGCTGACCTGCGCACCGATCTCCGCGGGCGTGACCGTCCCGTAGAGGCGCACGTAGCCAGCACGATCGGTAGGACCCACATGGAGGCTGACCCGCACGGCGACGAGCTCAACCACGACCCGACTGGTGGCAGGGGGCGTTTCGAGCGTGGCAACCCGCAACTGGGTATTTTCTTTGAGGCCAGGCACGCTGAACGAGAAGCTGCCGCTGGCTTCGGTCAGCTCAGGGTTCCCGATGGCTTTGAAACCAGCTAGGTAAGGGAACGGGTTGGCCTGTAGCACGACCGCATGGTCGGCGCTACCGGTTCCCGAAAGCGTGCCGTCCACTGTGAAGGGGCTTTCGAAGGGATCTCGGCTTGGCATCGACGCCACCGTGAATGTGAGCGGGATCTTCTTGGTCGTGAACGTTCGAGCCAGCCCATCCGTTGTCCCAAGGGCATTCACGGCGACCAGCCGATAGTGGTATTCCGTGTCGACAGATAGGCCTGTGACGGGCACAGCGACATGGATCGTCTGCGTGCCGGCACCAGCTGGCATGATCGGAGTCTGCGCCCCATAGCTGCTGGTCGTCCCGTACTGGAAGTAGTAGCTCGTCTGTGCGTCGCCCGGATAGACGGTGCCCTTGAGCGCAGCCGATGAGGTTGTCAGTTCGGTCGCTTCGCCCGTGTACGGCGTCGGCGGAGCCGCGGCGTGGGCCACCTGCGCTGCAATCAGCCCCAGCCCCGCGAACGCCAGCAGCGATCCCCACACGGCGAGCCGCCGCGCGATCGCCGCCGTTCTGCTCGCGAGTCCGCTCATGCCACTGTGCGCCGCACTTCGATCACGGCCGTCGACATGTTCGAGCAACGGAGGAGCCCCGCACAGACTTCCGCGGCACTCGCGAGAGACCGGACGAGGCGGGACCTATGGAATGGCGATCGTGAACGCGTAGCCGGTCGTGAGCGTCGGCGTCGTTGTGCCGGGAGCGTAGGTGTCCACCTCGTAGGGGGTGGAGGGACAGTGAGGGTGCTGGGCGTTGACCGCGATCACGCCTGGCACGTTGCCGGCGCTGTAGCTGACCTCGGGCGAGACCGCCGCGATGCCGGTGGAAGCGATGCCGGCTGCGGGGGTGATGCAGTAGACGCCCGTGCTCGGCTCACTGACGGCGAGGATGTTGGAAGCGCCGATCAGAGTCGCCGCGAGCGGCGCAGTGGGCTCGACGATCGCGTAAGCGACAGTGGCATTCGTGCCGTCTGTGCCGCTCGTGCCGGTTTTCCCGGCCGGCCCCGTTTTCCCGGTAGCTCCGGTTTTGCCCGTCGCTCCTGTCGGACCGGCAGGGCCCGTGAAGCCGCGCGGCCCCGGGATCAGGCACGCGCGCACGCGCCGGCCGTGGCTGATGACGATCACGGCGTTGCAGTGACGCGCGCGGGCCTGATGGGCCGTGGGGCTCGTGCCCATTCCCGCGAGCGCCGGGACGGCGATCGTCAGCGCCCCCACGACGGCGGGCGTTGCCAACAGTGACAGCCTTCGGCGGTGCATGTTCATCACATCTCCTTGGTGGGTCGAGCAGCCCGGTGGTGGTCGAGAAGCTATAGATTCGAACACCTGGCCATCGCCAAGTGGAGCGGCGCTGTGAGGCGGCTGCGCCCGGTGACGGCACTGGCGCGCTGCTGCCGGCGGGACGTCAGGCGGGCTGGATCGGTGGCCAGTCCAGTTGCTCGGTCAGATCCTGCGCTCCAAGATCGATGAGCCCGCTGCGCTCGATCGGTCGGTACTCGCCGGCCTCGAGCGCCAGCCAGCTGACCGAACGCTCCTGCGGATCGTCGATCAGTACCTCGTCGACATTGTGGGCCGCGTAGAACGGCAGCTTTTCCCAGCTCTCATCACCCGGCGAGACGATCTCCACAACGAGCGCCACCGTCGATTGCCACACCCCCATGGGAGGGCTGCGGTGCAGCGCGCAGTCCGGTACCCGGAAGTCGTGTTCTGACTCGCCGAGGTTGCTCTGACCGATCATTGTCAGGCCGACGGCCATTGCGAGGGGGCCAAGCAGCCGGTGAAGCTGCGATTCGATCGTGGCGTGTGGTCCGGAGGGGGCGGGAACCATGTGGTAGACACCCTCCCAAACCTCGTCGAGGCGATCAAGACCCGATCGGCGCCGACTCTCGAGCACGTCGCCGAGCCCGGCTGTCGGAGGGTCCAGGACCAGCATTCGCATACGCCTCAGCGTAACAGCGCTACGGGGCGCCGAAGGCGGCGATGATGTCCTCGGGGGTCAGGCGAACGTCGAGCCCGTCAACGCTGAAGCCGCTACGGGAGACGCCGACGAGAAGCGTCTCGTCGTTCGCGCCCGGTATGAGCGCGCGGTGCTGGATCAGCCTGCCGGCTCGAGCTGAGACCAGACCACAGGACCCGCCCGCGGCAGTGGCCCGACGTCGCCCACTGGCTGACCGAGAACCACAAGGCCAGGGTCGACGTCGACACCCAGTCGAGCGATCTATACTCGTGACCATGCGTCAGAGACTGCTTATCGGGCTGATCGTCACGGTCGGAATGGCATTCCTGCTTGGACTCGCGGCCTCGCGTGGTGTCTTCGGCTCACACGGGTGGGCAGTGGCCTTGATCGTCGGTGCAGCCATCTGCGCAGCCATAGCGGTGGCGCTGGCGCCGCTGGACCACCGTGCACACCTGCACCGTCTGGCTGACCGAGAACCACAAGGCCAGGGTCGACGTCGACACCCCATGCGTCAGAGACTGCTTATCGGGCTGATCGTCACGGTCGGAATGGCATTCCTGCTTGGACTCGCGGCCTCGCATGGTGTCTTCGGCTCACACGGGTGGGCAGTGGCCTTGATCGTCGGTGCAGCCATCTGCGCAGCCATAGCGGTGGCGCTGGCGCCGCTGGACCACCGTGCACACCTGCACCGTCCGCATCCGCTTCGGCGCTGATCAGGCAGCCTCCGTGCGAATCCAGCGCAGGGGGGGAAACCGATCGCCTGGCCGTGCCAGTCTCCCTTCCCGCGGACGAAACCACGGAACACGGCCCCGTCAGACCCGGCCTGGCTCAATGTCAGGCGGGCTGGATCGACGGCCAGTCCAGCTGTTCAGTCAGCCCCTGTACTCCCCGGCTTACAATCCGGCTGCCACCTGGTGCAGCAGCTTCAGCGACGCTTCGGGGTCGGCTTCGGAGTTTCCCGGGGTGCCGACGAGAGTGTAGCTGGCAACGATGTTGTGCACTCGCACGATCGCGGAGCTGCCGTATTCGGCCGCGCCGGTTGCGCTGACCCCTTCCCTGGTGTAGAGCGCCGCTTCTTCACCGATCCCGACCGGCCGCGACTCGTTGAAGCCCGGTAGTGGAGGGGAGGACAACTTGAAGTAGTTGATTGCGCCCCCGATGCTCGACGCTCTCAGCACGTTGACAACCAGAGCGGTCACACCTTCAAAGACTTCTTCGCCTTCAGCGTTGGTCCTCTCCATGCCCTTGTATAGGAACGTGCAGGCGGAGTCGGAGGTCCCATCGGGTCTGCGCGATTCTGTGCTGGTCGGTTTCCCCCCCACGCTCGTGATGAGCTGCGTGAACCCGGGAAGCAGTGTCAGGCACGAGACCGCGGGCAGGATCTCTTCGCATGGCTTGTGTGCGACGAGCCGGACCTCCCCCCCGGTCGGGCCGCCCGTGATGGCGAGGTCGCCGCGTTGGAACTCCAGGTAGTGGTTCGGTCGGCTCGGGCAGCTGCAGCCTTTGGGGTCGGAGCACAGCAGCAGCTGACGGGGGTCGACCTCGTCGACGCTGCCGCCGCTGGTCGAGCGCAGCCGCACGTCACCTTGGACGACGGTGAGTTCGAGCACGGGCTCCGTGGCCGGCATGCCGCTGATCGTCAGGTCATAGGCGCCGTCGGCGTAGGGCTTGACGGCGAGCGGCGGAATCGCCTTGGCGGTGGCGTTCACCTTGACGGGCTTGAAACCCACTTCCTTGGCCGACGGGACGTTCGGTCCCTGCTGATCCCACACCGACCCGAGGGCCGGTTCGCGGAAGAACACCGACGCCTCGGAGTCCAGGAAGCTGGTGCTCGATCCTATCGCGGCCGTGTAGGCCGCCGCGGAGCTCGTCGTGGCGAAGATGCTCTTGAACTTCGTCCAGGGGTCGATGCCCGCGGATGCCATGTGCCCGAAGAAGCCGATGCCGGCGTAGCTGCGCTTGAACAGTTCCGTGCCGGGCGATTTCAGATAGTCCTTCCAGTACTCGCGTACGGTCGGGTCGTTGTGGACGAGGTCCGACTCGACCCAGCCGGCCGCGCCCTCCTCCAGCCACCCCTCGTTCAGGTGAGCGTTCTGGGTGGCCTCGTCGCCCGACAGCCGCGCCTCGAAGACGTGGAAGACCTCGTGCGCGATGACCCCGCGGGTCAGGCCTTCCGGGCCCGAGCGGCTGATGCCGTAGACGGTGAGCTTGGCGCCAATCGCTTCTGTGCCGGCGGTGTTCCAGGCGATTTGGGTGACAGCTCCGGCGACGAACGTTTCCCCATATTCGTGTACAACCAGCTTGTATTGCGGTGAGTCCACCACTTCGATGAACTTTTCCGGGCCGCCGGGGAGCACGATCCCCAGATGCGCCCCCTCGACGGCCGCGTAGACGTCGACGAGGTCGCGATCGGAGGGGCGCTTGGCCGCGGCGGGCGGGGCGCACAGGGCCAGCGATGAGAACGCCAGGGCCAGGCCGATCGCCCAGCGCCCCATCGCCTGGCCGCCCAAGCCCCTCAATCGCGCGCCAGAGACGGTCCGGTCTCCCACGGGCGAGGATGCTACTCCTCAACGCGCTCGCCCCGGCGGCGGGGACGGACGGCGCGCAGCGGGCGTCGCCGCCGACGACCCGATCACGACTGCTTCGTCCCGGCGCAGGCGAGCGTCTGCCGACCCCAGCCGGGGCGACGTCCGGGTGCGTGGGTTCGGGCGGGCAGACGCCCGCTTGGGCGGAGCCAATGCAGAAGTCCGCGGGACGACACGCGTCTGTGCTCGTGTTCGTCCCTTGCGCAAGCGCGCCCGCGCGGGCAAGTCCATGTCGGGCTGATGCTCTGCGCGAACTGTGCCGATGCTGAATCGTGCGGCACCAGACGGGCGGGACGACCCGATTCAAATCGCAAAGTGTTAGGGGAGCTGTGCGGGTCAAGCTTGTTCGAGCCATCGCTATCTCGGCCACAGCTACGGCGTTGCTTCCAACGACGGCGCTTGCCGGTAGCTTCACGCGGCCCGTTCGGCTGCCCGAAGGCGGCCCATGGCTGTTCGCATTGAACGATCGTGGCCAAGCTCTCGCCACCGATGGCTCCCTCGTCTATCCGGTCGAGCGCTCCGGCCGACTCGGGGACCCGTGGAAAGTCACTGTGCCGGGCGGGTTCGAAGCGTACGTGGACTCGCTTGCGCTCGATGACGGCGGGCGCGTGGGCGCCGGCTTGGCCTACAGCGACGGATCAGTCCCCCCGGGGGAAGGCGAGTATGGGGGTCCCGGGTGCTGTGCGCACGTCGCGGTCGTGAGCTGGAAGCTCGGGGCCAAGCCGCCGGTCGCGCAGGTCGTTGCGCCCCCGACCGACCACCACAGCTACAGCGAAGGCGAACTGGGTGCTCCGGAGGTCGTGATCGGCCCGAAGGCCGTGACCGCTCTCTGGAGCACCGGCGATGTGTCGCCGCGTCAAAGCGCTCTGGGCGAATCCTTTGAAGCGCAGCTCAACGAGGCGTTTGGTCCCTTCGGTGGCACGCTCCAGGCCCGGAGGATGGTGAGCGTGCCAAAGGGTGTGCAGTCGGTCCATCTCGCGCTTGATCCTGCGGGCGATCCGATCGCTGCCTGGCGAGATGACTTTGGGGTGCTGCACTCGGTACGCGGCCGGGCAAACGGCGCGCGGCCGAACGCCTCGCAGGCCACCACCATTCCTGGCCAAGGCGCCGCCGAATCGGAATCGGAGTTCGCCGAAGGCAACGAATTCTCAAGCGACGCCCAGGGAGACACCGTCTTCTCCTATATCCCGTTCCCGTTTGAACGGAAGGGCAGGGTGACGGTGATGACCAGCGTGGACGGGCGGCCGTTCCGCGCGGCGCGAATCATCGCCTTCACCGGACGAGAACACAACCATCCGATCGTCGTCGCCGGTGGGAACCGCTCGCTTCTCGTTTTCACGAGCTGTATTGCCATGATCGGCGAATGCTCGCTCACATGGGCTCGGCGAGCGAGCATCTTCGGGGCGCATGAACTGCCGTTCGGGGTCGGCGGCGAACCCCAAGCCTTCATCGACTCTCGGGGGCGCTCGGTCATCGTCTTCGAGGGCGAACCGGCCCTCGACGGCGAGTCGGCCATAGAAGCGATCACGGCCGAACCCGGAGGCCCGTTCGGAAACCGGCGGCGGATCTCCCCAGCTGGGCAGAGATGTGAGCTGGGCACCGGCAGCGATGACGAACCACCGCCTGCCTCGAGTCCAAACGGAGCGGCGATCTTCTACTTCCAGTGCGGCGAATCCGGCCAGGAGTACCTCGTTCGCTATACGCCCTGACGTTCCTCTGAGCCAGTCGCGCCCGGTTCTCGATGTGGTGCCGAACGAGGGTTGGGACCCCCGTCGCTCTCGCTTGCCACTGGAAGCGCGCATCGCCACCCCTGGGTTTCCCACGCGCGCAATGCCACGAGATCAGCACTGCGAAGCGCAGCCGGGCGTCGTTGTCGCGTCGCTGGACGACCGCGCTGGCGCGGCAAAGTTCGCAAATGAACTCGTACCGCTCGCGAGCAGCACGAGATTGCCCTTCACCCGTATGGTCTCATCGACTGTGGGCGCTGGGAGGTCTCCGCTGCTCCCCAACCGACCCGCTGGAGGAGCGTCGGAAGCATCGGAGGCGCACCGCGGGGCGGCCTCGCCTCGCGTGCGATGCTCATCTGGGGCTGGCGTCCCGGGCGAGAGCGGCTAGCTTGCGGTTGCCTTGAAGACCGTGTTCAGCATGATCGTCTCGAGTTCTTGGGCAAGCTGTGAGTAGCTGTTGGTAAGTGTGCTGGTGCAGGCCGATGTGGCGCGTACGCCGAGCGTGAGGGACGCCCACAGGGCGCGCGGGTGGAGGCGTGCGATGAGGACCCCATAGAGCGGGCTCGCCTCCGAACTTGCGGGTTGTGAAGTGCCGGACCTCTCTTCGGTGCCGGACGGTGCTTCGGGGCCGTCGAGCTGCCATACGCTGTTGAATGGACCGCGACCGGGTGGATTTTCGCGGGGGCTGCCGGGTGTGTAGCCGGTGACGAGCGGCACATGCAGGGGCTGGTCCGGGGCGAACATGGAGTATCGGGAGTTCATTATGCTTTCGATTTCAAGTCTGGCCGACCGTTTCAGCCGGCCGACCCAAGTGGTGACTTCGATACTCGCCGTACAGCTCGGGGACAACGTGACGTGTAGCTCATCGACGGTCCCGGCGTGTGTCAGGTCACCGCCGTTCCAGGCGGTCGAGGCCTGGAGCGTCGCGGAACCCACGACCGACCGTCGGTGTGCGCGGCCGGTTTCAACGGCGGTGTGCGGCAGCCGTAGGACGAGCCGGTGTAGATGGCCGGGCGTCGCGGCCGCCGCGGGCGCGAGGGCAGCGATCGCCGTGAGCGCGATCATGGCCGTGGTCCCGCGGGAGGCCGCTCGTCGTACCCGTCCGGCGTGCGCGGTGCTCCGACGCCGGTGCACTGCGGGAGCTGCAACCGGGCCTTCGTCGCGGTGAGAACCGCCGAGGCCGTGGCTGGCGTGATTCTCACTCGGTGTCATGTTCCTCCTTGGGCATCGTCGGCAGGCGGTGCTTGTGCGGGTCGCGAGCGACTCGGGGGAGCCTCGCGGATTCATGAACGGTCACCGAGCGCCGAGGCCGGGACCGGGGCGGGGGCGGTGTTGATGGCGCTGGCGTGACGTGCCGGGTGCGCGGGCCGTTTCGCGGCAGCCTGCAGAGCGGCGAAGTCGAGCTGCCGTTCGCAGTCGGTGTACTCGAGCGCGTCTGTCGTGAGATGCTGGGCGGCGAACTGGAGTGCCGCCTCGCTGTAGCGCCCCCCGACGGCGCCTCCGTGCGTGCATTCGCTGACCGCATGTTCGCCTTCGCGATGAACGCTCTGTTCGCGGGCGCGCCGGACTCCCGGGCGCGGGGGCAACGCGTGCGTCCGGTGCTCTCCCGTGTTGGGCGACCGGGGCGGACGGGTCGCGGCGAGCCCGGTGCCGGGGCTCCCCCCGTGGACGGCCATCAGCACCCCCGTCGTCACGGTCGCTGCGAGCGCCGCCTGGCCCAGGATGCCGGCCAGCCCCTTCGTGCCACCGGCCTTGCCGGCCAGCGGGCCGCGAGCCAGCAGCGCTCTGAAGACACGTGCGCCGGCGAAGAACGGGGTCCCGAGACCGGCCGCCGGGAGCGCCGGGTCCGCGGAGAGGGCGCGCCGGGCGCGCCCGATCAGGGACTTCACGGCCGGGACGGTCGTCGCTTGACGCGCGGCGATCTCGCGGTAGCTCCGTCCTTCGAAGGCGTGACCGACGAGGGCATCGCGCTGGCGCGCGGGCAGTTGCCCCACGGCCGCCATTAGCCAGTCGATCCACTCGCCCTGCTCCACCGCCTCGGGCACGCTCTGATCGGAGCTGCCGTGCAGGCGCTCCTCGAGGTCCTCCGTCGGCCTAGCTGACGTGCCCGGGGACGTTGCGAACGCGGTGAGGTAGGTCCGGGCCTACCGAGAGGCTGTGGGTGTCAAAGCTCACGACCTCAAGGAAGGCCCGGAATGCAACACGCTAACGCTCCG
>JBEKWH010000032.1:0-44950 GCA_049513255.1 Solirubrobacteraceae bacterium | reverse complement strand
TCGAGTTCGGCCCCACCACAGTCGGGCTCCTCGCCGTCGCAACCCAGCTCGTCACAATGCTGATTCGCCGCCGCCGACGCTCGCAAATAGCGAACCTCACTTGACATAGGAGCAACGGGCTTGGTGCTGTGCGCCGGGCGCGGCGAAGCCGAAGGCGAAGCAGCGCAGGCCGGAGGGGTGCGAAGGCCGCCGCGAAGCGGTCGGCCGTGCTGGCTGCGGCGAAGCCAGCAGTCCAGCGAGCAGTCCGTAGGCCGTAGGCGTGCAGTGCCGGGGTCGATCAGAGAGCCGACCGCAGGGAGGCTCGGTCACAGCGGGCGCAGCCCGCGCTATCTGAGGCCGTTGTCGGACCGCGCCGTCGGCGGTCGCCGGCGCGTGGGGATCGCGTCGCGGGCCGGCAGGCCGCGGAGTGCGGGCGCGAGCCCGCGCGAGGGCCAGCCGCCGAGCGGTGCCGGTGAGCGTCAGCGAGCGGCGAGCCGGTCTACGGCCGCCGGCCCTTTGGGGTCAGCGAGGCGGGCGGGACGGCTCCCATCTTCATCGCCGCGGCGGTTTCGCCCGTCGGCGGCGGCGCCTCTCCTTGGCTGCCTGCTCCACCGCCTCGACCAGCTCGCGGAGCGCTGTTGGCGCATCGGCGCCTTGGGCGGCGAGGGGCACGGCGATCTTGTCGGCCATGACCTGCGCCGTCACGATGCCGTCCTCGATCGACAGCTCCAGGCGTGCCGGGGTGAGGCCCGGCAATTCGGCCAGCAGCTTGACGAGGACGCGCAGGTCGGCATCGGTCGTTGGACGCTCGGCCGGCGCGCTCATGTGCTCGTCTCGTAGCTGAGCGCGTGGCACTCGCTTGGAAGCTGCTCGCCGATCCGCCCGGCGTCAGGCGCCTCGACGGGCGGGCGCGCGCCCTCGGAGCGGTTGTCGAGCAGGCACACCGGGACGGGCATCGTGGCGGAGCATAGATGCCGATGGCTGGCGTGAGCGCGCATCAGCCGAGTTCGATTTCGTGGGGGCTGCCGCCAAGGCCCTCGCGGACGATGAGCGCGAGAGTCTTGGTGTGAATCCAAGGCGTCGGCTCGGTCTCGCCTCCCTCGGGCTTCAAGCCGATACGGCGCGCGAGCCAGCTCGTCTCTCCGCTGACGTTCCCGCGGCCGTCGCGCTTGAAGCGACCGCAGCGCAGCGCGATCTGGCTGTAGCTCATCTCGCCATGCGCGACCTTGCGCTGGACAGCTTCGCGCAGGCCGCGGTTCAGCAGTGTCGAGCTCTCGTCCAAGCGGTCAAGCTCGGCGCGCAGCCCGCATACCGAAGGGCGGTCCTCCCCACCAGGAGCGGCAAGGGCGTTGATGGTGAGGCTGCGCGCCGGCTCGTAGTCCTCAAGGGCGCCGACGACCTCGCGCAGCGTGAGGACGGCGAAGTCCTCCTCGCGGCCGTGGTGGCGAGTGCGCGTCCAGCGCAGCGCGCGGCACCGCTCGCCGTCAGAGACCGCCCGGATGCGGTAGGAGTCGCCAGTGGCGTCCAGAAGCGGCGCGTCCGACGGTGGTGGCGCTGCCCTGGGAGCCGGCCGCGACATGATCGGCGGACCCAGCTCCAGGTCTTGCACGGTGACTCGTCGGGAGCGACCGCGCGTTTCGTCGGCGAGGTACATCTCGCAGAGGACGTGTGCGTTCTCGGGCGGCTCGTCGGCGGCCAGGTGCGCGATCAGGCGTGCGTCGGCGTGCGTCCATGCGAGCCGGTCGATGACGAGCGTGCTCCCGGCCGCGCCGCGCACGGTGACGAGCTCGCGTGCCTCGCCGCTGTCGGGATCGGCGTAGCGGCCGAGACGAGCGCGATGGCGCTCGATGGGTTGACCGACCTGGGGCTCGGGTGCCGTGAGGGTGTTCATCACTCTCCTTTGGGGGCGCCGACCTGCTGGGATGCGGGCCGTGGTCCGATCCCGATGCACGCGCAGCGTGCGATGATCGGGAGGACACGGCCGCACTCGCTAGTCGCCTATCTCGTCCGGTGCGCTGTGGCCTTCGGGCGCGAGGCGGTAGCCGATGCTCCGCACGTTGGGGATCAGTCCCTCGGCTCCTGCTCGTGCGAGGGCACGCCGCAAGCGGGAGGCGTGCGAGTGCAGGGTGCGCGTGGCGCCGGTGGAGCGATAGCCCCACACGTCGCGCATCAGCTCGTCTTGGCTGTAGACGCGGTGCGGGTGGCGCGCAAGGTGAGCGAGAAGCGCGTATTCCATCCGGCGCAGTGGCACCGGAACCGAGCCGACGCTTGCACAGCACGCCTGGGTGTCGATTTCGAGCACACCGAACCGGATCAAATCGGTGCGGTCAATCCGGCCCCGACGTAGCAGTGCGCCGACGCGAGCCAACAGCTCTGCGTACTCCCAGGGGGTGCGGAGTACGTCATCGGCGCCGGCGCTGAAAGCGCGAAGCGTCTCCGCCACGTCCTCGCTCGTCGTCACCCAAAGGACACGAACGTCGGGATTGACGTGTGGCCCGAGCTCATCCGCTCGCAGCGAGCGCAGGACGGCGAGGCTCGCAGCGCGGTCTCGTGTGGGACCGAAGATGATGAGGTCCGTGTCGTCTTCCGCGAAGCGGTCCTTGACGACGCCCGTGTTCTCGGCACGGCGCAGCAGAAAGCCGTCGAGAATCAGCTCCTCGGCGAGCGCGTCGTTGCGGCGCCCCTCCCCAACGACCAGCAGCGTCGCAGCCGTGGCGTTCATCACAAGCCTCCAATCAGGAGTGACCCCGCCTCAATGTCATCGTTGAGGCACGGCCTTGTTGATGGGTTTGGGCCGACCCGGTGACTCGCGGCGGCCATCAGCGCGTTCCGACCTCGAAGCGATAACCGCCGGCGCTGACGAACAGCGTCCATCCGCGGCGCTCGACACCGCCATGACGGCTGCGATTCCGCATTAGCTGCACCGACCACGGATGCCAGCCACGATGCCCCCGGCTGCTGTGAACCACACGCGACTGGGCCACCCAGCGCGAATTGCGCATCTGCGTCTTGTAGGTCTGCATCATCTTTCTCCTTTCACCCCCGGCGTGCCCCATCAGGACACCGTCCTTTCGGGTCGAACAGCCCCGCCCAGCGCGGGGCCTTTCCCGACCCCTGCACGCGGAGCGTGCGACCATCGGGGAGGGCGGCCCCGCAGCGCCCGCTAGGCATCTGTGCCCAACTGCTCAAGCTCGCGCCTGACGACGCTGCTCGCCATCGGGATCGCATCCAGCCTGGCCGCCTGCTCGATGTAGTCGGCGACGAGTGCCTTCAGCGCCGAGTAGCCGTCCTGCTCCAGCTCGCGCTCCACGAGATAGGAGCGACCCTCGCCTGCGGCGGGTCGGTCGGTGATCCGCACGCCGCCGTTGATGCGCTGCCCGTAGAGAACACGCTCGCCGCTGCTCACGCCGTAGCGCGCGAGCTCCGTGCGCTCCCCGGTCCGTCGAGTCTCGCTTCCGTCATCGAAACGCAGGCACTCGCAGTAGGCAATGTCGTCATCGCGTCCGTCATCGAACGCACCGATCAGGTCCGCTCGATGCTCGACGGCCAGGCAACGTGTGCCTCCTGAGCTGCTGTGCTTGCTCAGGCGGTGCCCGCAGACGCAGAGGGGATCATCGACCGGCGCCTCGCTCCAGGTGGCGGTTGACCCGTAGCCGGATACCTCGTGGTCCGCGACCGCCGTGGCGTAGACAAGGCTGCGCTCGTCGGTCTCCACCACCTCGGCAGGAGGGGTGCAACCTGAGTCCTTGAGCTCAACTAGGCGCTCGACTTCACGGCTTGCCTGCCAGCGCGTCTTGGGGTAGGTGAAACTCGTGCCGGTCTGCTCCGCAAGAGATTTCAGAAAGCGAAGCTGCCGATCGGTGGGACGGTTTTTGGTGGTCGATAGGCTCATTTGTTCTCCTGTTGGTCGGGGTTGAGCACGCCCCGGCCAGAGCGGGCCGGCGAGGCGAGTCAAGCCCTGTCCCGTCAGGGATCGCCGCAGGCGACGCGCAGCGCAGGGCTTTACGCGCCGCAGAGCCGGTTTGCTGGCCTTAAGGGGTGGGCTCGACCCCGACCGGACTGGAAGTGAGCCCCTGAACTTCGCTCAGGCTTCGCACCAGCCCCCGCACTCCCCGTCGAGGACGCTCAGTTGGCCGCGTTCCTCGGGAGAGCGCAGGTCGATCTCGCTCAGGGGCCGGCAGTCGCGGTGCAGGTAGACATCGCCTCGCATCTTCGGCAGGTGGCGGATCGCGGCGTCCACCTGGATCGCGTCTGAGCGCTCAGCCGGAGTCAGAGCGCTCCAGCCGAAGCGGCTGCGAAATGGACAGCCGATGCACGCCGACTTCGGCGGCTCGGGATGACCGTGCTCCTTGAGCCACGCAAGGCACGACGCGCGCGTGAGGCCAGCGGCGATGAGCGGCCATGCCACCGCAGTCCACTTCACGCGGCTCGGTGACATCCGCTCGCTCTCATCGCGCGTGATGCCGAGCAGCTGCACTACTGGCCGCTTCGGGCCGTAGCCTCGGCTGCGCAGCCAGCGGCGCATCGGGTCGATCTTGAACTCGCGGGTACATTGCCGGCGCAACTGACCGCTATCGACGCCGTTGGGCGCTTGGACATAGAGCGGCGGGCTGGCGAAGCGCGCGCGGCCCGCGGCATGGTCGAGCAACTGCTGACGGATGTTCCCCGCGTTCACGCGATGGATCGGGATGCGCTTGACGGTGCGTTCTAGGTAGGACAGTTGCTCGTAGACGGCTGCCGGCTCCCAGCCGGTGTCGGCGAACAGCGCTGCCGCAGGCAGCGGCCCAGGCAGCTCCCCCGCATCGAGCATCAGCAGCAGGGCGCTTGACTGGACGCCGGCGCCCAGCGAGACGAACTGCGGGCGGGTGTCATTTGCGGGCGGCATAACTTCCATCGCCGACCTCCCTACCGTCGTTCCCCAATAGTGAAAAGAGACTGCGGGAATCACTCATAAGTCGAGTCCTCCTGTGGGTGGCACCCGCAACAGTGCGGGCGCCGGTGGCAGGCCATCCCGCACCCCGCAGGGGTGCGATCCTGATGGCTGCCGGCGCAACGCAGGCCCGGCGGTGAATACCGTGAAAGCTCGTCAGTCGAGATCGAACTGAGCGAGAAGACGATCGCGCCAGCGCACGGCATACCGAACGCAGCTGGAGCAACGCTGGTGCTGACAGGACGGAAGTGGCGCGTCGTAGCGCGCCTGTAGGGACCAGGCGGTCGAATCGGCCGAGGCCAGCACCTCCGCGCATCCAGCCAGGCCGCGCGTCTTCACGCCGAAGGCGTGCAGCGCGAAGCCCCTCATCGCGAGCGCCCACAGGATGTCCTCGACCTGCCGGCTGCCTTGGCGCGAGCAGATCGAGCCGACGCCGACTCGCGGCTCACGGGCGAGGTCGATACCTTCGGCGACGTAGAGGGCGGCGCAGCGCTCGTAGTCCGTCAGTCGCCAGCCTTGAAGGACCGGCACAAAGGGAAGGTCGGGGGCGCGCTGGCGGAGCTCAACGAAGTTGGCGACGGTGCGCCGCTGATGCTCTTTGACCGTGAGACCCGTGCGCGCGAGCGTGGCGGGCTCACACATCCAGTCCATCGAGAAGGCAAACTCAAGTCGGCCGATCTCCTGCGCATAACGCCGGGTCGCCTCGATGTACTGATCGACGCTCGTCAGCCAGCGGCCGTGAAGTTGCAGTTCGGAGTAGCCACCGGAGTCGAGCGCCCAGCCGGCCGCCGCGCGCGGCAGTGTCGCGCAACGCGCCAGGCGCCGGTGCGAGACAAAAAGAGGCCCGATCCCGAGCCGCAGCCAGCCCGTTTCGTGCGTTCCGAGGTAAAACCTCATCGTCCGATGCCCGAGCGATCCCGCTCACGCCGCGAGCGCGAGCCAGCTTTGCCGCTCCAACTCGCTCGCGTTCGCCAACCGCACCAACACATCGCCGTGGCAGGGCCGCGGCGCACACCAACAGCCGAGCACCAACCCGCGCAGCTCATCGAGCGAGGCCATCAGCGCATCGTTTTCGCGCAGCCAACTTTCGTACAGCGCAATGCACTCGCCGCGTGCGCCGTGCTTGCCCACCACGAACGGGTTGCCCCACTTCGAGGGGCGCCCGATGTAAACGTGGTGACGCTCGCGCTTGCAATGCACCGCACGCGGCGTTCCGAGCTTCACATGCGCTGGGACGAGCAGACCGTTGTTTCGCCTTGAGTACCTATTCACCGCTTCTCCTTTTGGGTCGTGGTTGAGCACGCCCCGGCCTGAGCGGGCCGGCGAGGCGGGTCAAGCCCTGTCCCGGCAGGGATCGCCGTAGGCGACGCGCAGCGCAGGGCTTTACGCGGCGGAAAGCCGGTTTGCTGGCCTTAAGGGGGTGAGCTTGGCCGCGGCCCCGGAGAAGCGGCAGTGGACTGACTAGGCCCGGCGGTCTACTCGTCAGTCTCGCAAGCTGAAGTGAAGCTCCCGCCAATTGCGGATGTGACACAGGCAACCGTTGGCTGCACGAAACCGTGAGCCGCCCTCGTAGGTGAATGTGCGGTGTACCTCGGCGTTGGTGAACGTGATCGGATCGGCGAACACGACGCTCTGCCCCTTGCGTGGAAGTGGCTTTGCCAGGCGGGCGCGGCAGCGTTCGCGCCACTCGCGCGCGTGGTCGTTGCTCGGTGTGCTCAGCAGGTCGAGGATGCGCGCGGGGCAGCCGTCCTCGACCGGCCCCATGTCCTCGCTGACAGGCTTGGTGTAGAGGAGACCCTTCTCGCGCTCGGTGAGCAACACGAGGCCGAATATCTCATCGCCCTTGTGTGCTCGAACGGCTGCGTAGACGACCTTGCCGTAGCGAACAGCGTCGATGACTCGCGCGGTGAAGTCCGAGCCAAGGTCGAACTCGATCGCGGCGCGCGCGGTGAACGGACCTTCAAGTTGTCCAGCGGTCCAGCCCATGATTCCTCCCGTGGGATTCGGCGACCCGCCCCGACGGCGGGCCTTTGCCCCTCCCCTGCACGCCTTGGGCGTGCGACCATCGGGGGAGGCAAGGCACCGCCGCCGGTCACGGTCAGTTGCTATGCCGCGGCCGGGACCTGCTCCTCCTCGGACTCGCTGGCGTCCTCGGTGTCCGCTTCGGTCGCGCGCTGCTCCTGGGCGTCACGCAGCCTGCCGGTCTCGGGATGGAACTCGCCCCACACGAGGTCGGCATCGGCGATTGCTCGATCGAGCTCGTCGCCGTCCAGCTGGTCGAGCCGGTCGCTGACTCCATCGAGGCGAGCGAGGGCCTGTGCGATCTCGGTCTCGCGGCGGGCGTTCTCCTCGTCCTTGGCGGTCCGCTCGGTGAGGATGTCATCGAGCGCCGGCAGCTGGCCCTCCTTGATGCGTTCCCTGACGATCGCGTTCAGGTCGCGCTCGGCGGCTGCGGCCAGCGGTCCGTTGAAGTGCAGCGTGTAGTAGCTGCGCCGCTGCGTGGCGATGACCTCCTCATCGACCAACGACGCGAGCGCGATCAACGTCAGCGCCCGGCCGGCGATGTCACCCGCCGCCTGCGCGTCTGCCAGGTAGCGGCTCGCGCGCTCGTGCGCCTCCTGCGCCTCCAGGTAGACGGTCTTGGTGTCCCCGTCGCCCTGCGAGCTCTGGCTGATCCAGCCGGGCAACGCAAGCCGAGCGCCCCGCGCCGCGATTCCCCGCAGCTCGCCGCTGAGGTTGACCGAAGCGAGGATGCGCAGCACCCGCTCATCGACCTTGATCCGCGGCAGGTACTTGAACACGAGCAGTCCGACCGCTTCGTTGAAGCGGGTCGCCTTCTCACGCTTCTCCTCTTGCTCTTTGCGCTGGGCCTTCGCCTCCTCCTTGATGCGCGCCTCGCGCTCCTCGGCGGTCTCCGTCTTGGCGCTCTCGCCATCGGAGCCTGCCTCGGGAGTGCCTGACGGCGGCTGGGCGGCGCTGCGCATCCGCTCGGCGTCGCGTTCGGCCTTGATCCGCGCGCGCACCGCCTTGAGGCTCTGAGCGATGTAGTCCTCGGCGAGCGCGTCGCCGACATCCTGGCCGACGATCAGCTGCGACCAGCGCCCGATCTCGTGAACCGCCTTGAGCCGGCGCGCGTGCTCGACCAGATCGGGGGTGAAGGACACCGATTCGAGCTTCCGGCCGGTTGCCTTCTCGTAGGCAATCAGGTTCCTCTCTGCCTTCTCGCCGAGGGTGAACGCCTCGACGGGGTAGCGGCGGTTGGACTGGAACAGCCCCGCCGGCAGCGGGTCGGTGTGGAGTACGCCGAGCGACAGCGCATCGTTGGCGAACTCGCTCCAGGCGGGCGCTTCGTCACCGTCCTCCGCGTTGAGGACCGCCGCGACGGCGTTGCGCGCAAGCTCCTCGTGGATTTTGCAGAGCTCCCCGAGGGCCTTCACGGCGAGCAGCGGGATCGTCTCCGCAGCGACGAGCCTGCTCAGGGCATCCGGCAGAGCGAGGATCGCCAGGTGATCCCTGATGCGCCGTTCGCGGGAGCTGCGCTTGGCCTTTCCGCCCAAGCGCTCAGCGACGCCGCGAACGTTCAATCCGCAGTCGAGCATCGCCTTGTAGCCCTGCGCCCGCTGGAGCGGATTCAGGTCGCTGCGGACCTCGTTCTCGATCATCGCGTCCGTCAGCAGCTCCAGCCGCTCGGCCTCGTCGCCCGAGCCGGCGGGCAGCACGTTCGCGGGGATCTCGGTGAGCTCTGCCTTCGTGGCTGCGCGGTAGCGCCGCTCACCCGCGATGAGCAGGTAGTCCTCGCCGTCGGTCGAGCGCACGAGCACCGGCTGAAGGCAGCCGCGTTCGCGCATCGTCTCTGCCATCGCGTCCAGCTCGGCGTCGATGACCTCGCCACGAGGGTTGAAACCCTCCTGCACGGTGATCTGCGAAAGCGGAATGTGACGCAGCTCGGCGCGGTCGTGCGCGCCGTTGGTGTTCTGGGTGGTGCTCGGGGCGGCCATAAAGGCCCTCCTTTTTCACGCAGGGCTCCCCCCAGCGGGGAGCCGTCCCCGACCAACCCGCACGCGCAGCGTGCGAAAATCGGAAGGGGCCGGCTCGCGCTGCGCCAGTCGGTCGCAGGCGCTATCTCGATCGGGGCTGGCGCGGCTGTCAGCGCTCGTCGCGCTCTAGCTGCTCAAAGGCGTCGTCGGGCACGTCGATCACCGTGTCGTAGCCCAGCGCCTTGAGATGTTCGAGAACGACTCCGACGTGCTCATAGACGCACTCCCTAACCCTGTCGTTGGGGTTGAGGTTCTTGTGCTCGTGATCGTCGGTCCGCATGACGGGATGGTGGCCGGGAGGTCCGAGCGTGAGATGCGCCACATGGGTCGGCACGCCCCTATGCCCGGTGAAGGTGGACGTGAGCTCGAACGCGAGCTCCGGGTCGGGCAGCGTCGTCGCGATCACGAGGGCGCGGGGGCCGACGCGAGCGCCGATCGTCTCGCTCTGGACCCGGCGGCCGTCGAGCTTGACTTCGAGCGCGATCGTGCGTTGCGTGCTCACGGCCCGCTACGGTAGCGCCCGCCTGGGAGACCGTCTTTTCGGCGGCGCTGGCGGCGAGCCGTCGATGCCGGGCCGCGGCTAAACTCGTTGTCTCATCGCGCCGGAGTAGCTCAGTTGGTTAGAGCAGTGGAGTCATAATCCAAAGGTCGCAGGTTCGAGTCCTGCCTCCGGTACTTTCGAGCTGGCGGCGGCCGGCGAGACCGTAGGCGGTCAGTATTCGGCGGCGATGACGCCGTGCTCGATGGTGTGAGCGCCCGTGGGACGGTAGGCCGGGCCTCGGCTGTGGTGGAGCCAGTTGATGATCTCTTGCGGTGGCGGGAAGTGGCGCAGAACGTCAACGTCGATCCAGCGGTATCCGCAGCGCTCGCACTCGAAGTAGCCGGGGCACGGTTCGGTGGGTACGTGGCGGTGGCCGTCGTGGGGTTCGTTCGGGCGTTGTGGCATGTGATCCTCCTGGTAGAGCGTCTTCTCGCATCGGGCGAGACGATCGGCTCGGCAGGCCGAAGGGCCTCGGCCGCGCCGTAGCGATGCGGAGGCGCACATAAGGCCGGGCCGCGGAGCGGTGCCCGATCGCGAAACGCGGGAAGACGCTCGTACAGCGAGGAGCTGCTTGTGCTCGAACGAGGCCCCGACGGTGACGATCGCACGCCGGAAACGGGCGCCGGATGGGCGAAGCGCAAGGGCTTCTAGGCGAGTCCGAACGTGGACGCGAGACGGCGGCGGAGCTCAAGGAAGTCGTTGCCACGGGTGGCGAGCCCCCATATCGCGGCGGCGAAGTCGAAGACCGTCCCGCCCTTGCGGCACGCCCGCTGCTTGCTGTGGCGCCCGTAGCAGTAGAAGGTGCCATCGGGGTAGAGCTGGAGGCTCGGGCTGGTGTCTGCGTGGAAGGGGCAGAGAATCTTGCCCGCCCGGTTGGGCGTGGCGTTTGCCAGCACGCGGACGTACTCGGCGGCGGGGATCGCCAGCAGCGCATGGTCGAGCGGTGTGCGGTCCGAGCTGCGCGGCCTCGGCCGCGCGGGCCCGGTGGCCGCTGGGAGCGGATCGTCAGGTAGGCGGCTCGTGAGCTCTGCGAGCGTGTAGCGAGCCGTTGGCCTGTACGCGAGGAGCGTGACGGGGCGCGGCGGGTCGTGCTTGTAGTTGAGGGTTTCCGGGGGTCGCAGCAGGCGTGCGATGTCGATGCAACCGAGCTCGCCGCCGAGCGCGAGTGCGAGGCGCCGGTTAGCGCTCTCGACTTGTGCGTTCGTTGCCCGCCGGGCGAGACGCCAGTAGAGATGTAGGTGGTCGGGCGAGCCCGAGGCGACCTCCATCGTCGGCGGGTGAGCGAACTGCGCGAGACTCTGCTGCGCGCTGGGGTCATCGCACTCGATGTAGAGCAGGCGCGAGCCGCTGATCGCGTCCTTGCCGCCGTCGGTGGGACGATCGCGCAGCGCGACGCCCACGTAGATGTCGGCCTTGGCCGCCCTGCGGATGATCCGCCGCGCCGCGCCGGTCGTTGCGTCCTCAGCGAAGAATGTCCGATCCATCCAGCCGCGCGGTGACGGCCAGCGCAGCTCCAAGAACTGTTCTAGACCGGGATCGGCGGCCAGGGTGCGCAGGTAGACGAGCAGGTCGTTGGTGGGGTGCCGGTGCGAGGTCAATCGCGGACCTCGGGTGTGAACGCCGCCAGGTACTCGAACTCGCCGTTGAGTAGCGGGACCTGCTCTGGATAGCGGGCGGCCCACGCGGAGCACTGCTCCAGCGTCAGCTCGCCGCGGCGCATCGCGGCGACGCGCTGTGTGGGCGTCATCTGCCAAAGCGGTCGTAGGCGCTCCTCCCGCGTTCTGAGGCTCTGAAAAAGCGCGTCGGTGAAAAGGGTGTCGTTCATGGGAAGCACCGCATGAGCCCTGCGGTCCGCGCCCCGGTGGGGACGCGGACCGGGCTCTGTCGGTGGCCGCTAGGCGGCCACCGGCTCCCGCTCGTCGGCGGGCTGCTCGGACTCCTCCTCGCTGCGGGGAGTCAGGAACTCGACCGTGTTGGCGACCACGCTGTAGCTGTGGCGCTTGCCGCCACCGTCGGCCTCCCACTCGCCGTACTCGATGCGGCCATCGACGCCGACCTTCGAGCCCTTGCTGAGATACCGGCTGCACGCCTCGCCGTTGGCGCCGTAGGCGCTCACGTCGATGTAGCCGACCTCGCCGCCGCGGCCCATGCCGTTGACGGCGAGACGCATCTCGCAGACGCTCGTGCCGCTCGGCAGAGCTCGCAGCTCGGGGTCACGGGTCAGACGGCCGGTGCCGATGAACTTGTTGATGTTGCGCTGAGCCATTTCGTTTCCTCCTGGTTGTGGTGGTGGTGCTAGTTACGCCGCCCAAAAACGACGCCGACCGGCGCGCGGAACCGGAGCCCGTCAGGGCGCAGGGGAACCCCCCTTGTGGGGGTTGAAGCGCTTAGTCCGGCGGCGTCGAAAATGGGGCAAGTAACGACGCCCACCGACCACGAGGAACCCGTGAACAGGTGGAGCCGCGCAACTTCTCGGCTCCTGCCTACGTCCGTGGTCTCTTGCGGTCTGTAGAGCATCGTTGGCGTCTGTTGTGCCTCTGTCCGCGAGCGGTCGCCCGCGGCTTTCTCGGTTACTGAGCCCCACCGCCACCAACCGGCCAACGACTTCTCAAAAGGGTCGAGACGGCCGCCGTCGGACCCGCTGTACGGGCGACGAAAAAGTCGTTGGCCGCTTCGGCGCGTCGCTGGTCACTAGGGGGCAATGGAACGCACAGATGCCTTCGGCCCGGCTTCGTTCGGGCGCTCGAACTGGCTGGCGGCGGCGGGGTCTCGATGAGGGTCCACGCGGTAGGACGCCGCCCCCTCACGAGGCTCGTGCTCTGCGTGGCGCTCGTTGTGCTGCTCGCGCTCTTGTTCAGCGGCTCGCTTGCGTGGTGCTGGACTGAGGCCGCGTCGCTGCTGGAACTGAACGGTCCGATGCGGCTGACGGCCGCCGACGCGGCGCACGCGATGTGGCATGTGCTGATCCGCGGAGACTGGAGCTCGCCGGCGAGCGCGTTCCCAACTCGCGCGGAGCGCGCGGTGGCGCCCGGCGCGTGGGCGTATGGGCTCACCGGAGGCTGCTTCGTTGCGCTGTTGATCCGTGGGGGCCTCGGCCTGCACCGCAGGATGCGGACCTGGCGGGCGGGGTCGCCGCTCGGCAAGGAGCAGCGCACCGTGGCGCGTCACGCGGTCGATCGCGGCTGGGTGCGGCAGCGGACTTGGGCGCTGCCCGCCGATCTGCGCCGTCTGTGGGTGCCCGGCCCCGTCTCGGGGCGACCGTACCTGGGGGTGATCGGCAAGCTGCCCGCGCGCACGCTCGCGGCCGAGCTTGAGGTACAGCCGATGGTCGTGGCGCCGCCGCGCGCGGGGAAGTCCAGCGGCTTCGTCGTCCCTTGGCTGCTCGACCACGACGGGCCGGCGCTGGTGTTGAGCACCAAGCGCGACATCTACGAGGCGACCGCGCCGTACCGCCGCAGCCTCGGCCGCGTGTGGGTCTATGACCCGTTCGGCGACCGCGCGAGCGCCGGCTTCACGCCGCTCGTGCCGGCGAGGACGTGGGCCGGCGCGATCCGTGCGGGCGAGGCGTTGGCGAGCGCCGCGCACCCCGACCAGGCGAACGCGGCGAACGAGTTTTGGGACAAGGAGGCCGCCGCGATGCTCGCGCCGCTGCTGCACGCCGCGGCGCTCGCCGGCGAGGGCATGGACGAGCTCGTGCGGTGGCTGGACGCCCGCGACTTCCAGAGCGCCGTGAGCGCGCTCCAGAGCGCGGGCGCTGCGGCGGCAGCCGAGCAGCTTGAGGGCGTCGGCCGTCGCGACGAGCGCAACCGCGAGACGACGGTGATGTCGGCGTTGAATCTGCTGCGCGCCTACCGCTACCCGCAGGTCGCGGCGTGCGCCCACAGCGACCTGACCCCTGAGAGGTTCTTGGACGGGGCCGCGAACACGATCTACGTCGTGGCCGCCGGCCACGACCAAGAAGCGTTGCGGCCGGTGATCCTCGCGCTCGTCGCTGCGATCTATGAGGCGGCGATCGTCAAGGCGCGCGCGGGCGGCGCGCTCGACCCGCGGCTGTTCATCCTCATGGACGAGGCGGCGAACATCGCGCCGCTGCGCAACCTCGCGGCGTGGCTCTCGCAATGCGGAGACCACGGCATCGTCATCGCGACGATCTGGCAGTCGATCGCGCAGATTGACCAGCGCTACGGCCGCGCCGCGCGCGACGCGATCTGCGCGGCGTCAACCGCCCAGGTGTTCTTGCCGCCGCTCGTGGAGCCGACGAGCACCGGGTATTTGACCGAGCTGTTGGGCGAGGAGCCGGTCGCCAACGCATCGACCTCGACCGGGCTCTCGCGGCACACGCTGAGCATCGGCCATCAGAAGGCCGGTCCCGCGCCGTGGCTGCGCCAGATCGGCCGCGGGCGGGCGATCCTCGTCTACCGGGACCTGCCGCCCGCGATCGTCCGCGCGCCCGGATGGTTCGAGGACCCCCGGTTCGCGCACTACGCCCGGCTGCTGGCATCGCGCTACGGAGCGTCTTCCCTGGGGCGCGCTCCACGCTTGCGTGAGTGCTCAGGCAGGAGACGCCTGCGAGGGCCGGAGCTGCGATGAGCGATTCGTTGGCCGCCGGCGCGGGGTGCGGGTCAACAACCCCGATGAACGACAGAACCGCAGCCGCGCCTCAAGCGGGCGAGCGCACGGCAAAGCCGCGCCGCGGCGGCCCTTCCGGGCGCCAGGTGGTCGGCGATTACGTGGGGCAGCACGCCTCCGACGCCGCCCAGGCTGTGCGGCGAGCCGGGCTGCGCCCCGGTCTGGATCGGTCCTTCGGCTGCGCGTCCGAGCTCGTCGGGCAGGTCGTTGAGCAGGAGCCGACCGCGGGCAGCGACTTGACGCGCAACGGCCTAGTGACGCTGTACGTCGCTGCTCCCGGCGTGGCCGAGATGACAAGCGAGGAGCATCCCGCGCCGGCGCCGGCAACACCCGTGGTGCCGGCCGCACCGGACGCCGGCGAGGAGGATGCGCCGTCCTCAGCGGCGCCTCGCCGCCGGCGCAAGGCGAGGCGGGCCGAGAGAACCCGGCAGGTCTTCGAGACCCCGCCCACTCCTGTTCCGCCGGGCGAGATACGGCCGAGCGGAGCACCCGCGCACGAAGCCGAGCAGGCCGAGGAGTGGGACGACGAGGACGCCGCCGGGTCTGTGTGGCTGGATCAGGCGGCGGTCAGCGAGGAGCCTGGCGACGAGCTGGCCGACGACGAGCTCACGGACGAGTTCGTGGTGCATGTAGATGAACTGTTCGCCGGGCGTGGACGGCCGCTGTGGCGACGGGTCTACCCGCGCCGCGGGTTCCGCGTGCGGCTGGCGGGGCACCCGTGGCTGTTCGGGATCACCGGCGCGATGCTCGCGGTGTGGGTGGTGGTCGGCGTCGCGGCTGCCCTCGCAGGCCATCCGCCGAGCGCTCATCACGCGAGCGCCCCGCCCACGACCGTCAAGCAGGGCAGCGCAGCGCGCTCGGTCGGCGCGGCGAAGCCGTCGCCCTCACGGCCATCGGCCGCGGCTCATCGCGGCGCCGACGCGATCAGGCCGCGTGCGAGACGCACGGTGCCGGTGGCATCTGCGCCGCCCGTGTTGCGCGCGCCGGCGCGCAGTGTCCCCGCGACGCCGGAGGCGAGCGCGCCGGTGGCTCCCGCGTCGCCGCGGGTCGTGCCGGCGCCTGCGACTCCGCCGCCCGCGTCAGCGCCGGCGCCGGGACAGGCCGGAGGGGGGCCGTTCTCGCCGTGAGGTTTGGCAATCACCAACACAAAGGAGGTGAGGCCAGTGATGGCTCTCACGCTCAGACGGGCGCAGGCCCGTCGTCTCAGAAGGACGGCGCAGGTCGCCTCGGCGATCTGCGTCTTGGTCGGGCTGCTGGTGGGCGTCGTGATCCTCGGGGCGTTCCCCGATGGACACGTTCACGCACTAAACGCGGCCGGTGCTTTCAAGGGCGGCGAAATCGAAGGCGTCTCGAAGCTGGTCGAAAAGCTCAAGGGCAACATCGTGTGGCTCGGCGGCACAGCGATGGGCCTGATTATCGCGGTCGTCGGGATCATGTTCATGGCTGGTCATTCCAGGGCGCACGACCTGGCGATCAAGACGCTCGTGGGAGTGGCGATCCTCGCGTCGATCAGCGGCATCGTGGCCTAGTCGGATGCGCAGTCATCCACCGCCGCTTGGTATGGGCGCTGCCGGCTGCGACGACGGGCGCGTTGCTGATCGGGCTCGTGCTCGCGCCGGCCGCGTCAGCAGCGGACGGCGGTTCGATCGTGCCGCTGGCCATCTTCGGGATCGAACTTCCGTCGCTGCACAGCATCATCGAAGGGATCGCCAAGGGGTTCTTCGGGGCGCTCGCGCACGCGCTCGTCCCGAGCTGGCTCACGCACGGGACGGTCGCGACGATTCAGCATCTCGTCGCGCTGCCGGACCCGGCGACCTGGACACACGTCGGGCAGTTGCAGGCCGACATGGTGTGGCTGGGGGCATCGCTTTTGCCGGTCACGCTCGCGATCGGGACTGTGCGCTACTGGCTGGTGGGGCTGACCGGCTCGGCGCACCCGGCCGGCGCGTTGGGGCGGTGCGTGTGGGTGACGTTCGTGCTCGTCGCCTACCGCTGGTTCGTGGAGCAGACGGTCGCCATCACGAACACGCTGACTCACGCGATCCTCGGGTTCCCGGTCGTCGCCAGCGGCCTACAGCGGATCATCGGCGTGCTGTTCACCGGCGCGCTGCTCGCAGGCGCCGGCGGCGTATTCGGAGCGTTCCTGGTGATCGTCGGCGTGCTGTTCGCCGCGGGCCTGTTCGCCGTGCAAGTCCTGTTGACGGTCCTGCTCGCGCTGCTGATCGTCGCCGGCCCACCGCTGATCGCGCTGTCGGCGATCCCCGAGCTTTCGCACCTGGCGCGTACCTGGGCGCACGCGCTCATGGCGATCACGCTCGTCCCGCTCGGCTGGACCGTGCTGTTCGCCACCGCCGGGGCGCTGTGCCTGGACGCAACGAGCTTCACCGGCGGCGCCGGCGGCGTGCCGGGACACATCGCAGCCGCCTTCGCCGGGCTCATCACCTTCGCAATTGCGGTGAAGCTGCCGCTGATGCTGCTCGGGGAGCTGCGTCACCTGTTCGGCTCTGCCTTGTCCGGTGGTGGTGGCGGCGGCTCGTCGGGGCAGAGCACGATGCCGGGCGCTGAGCGGGTGAAGGCCGCGCACGCGCGGCTGCGCGGCGCCGCCTTCGAGGGCGTGCCCTCGCTCGGGCGCAGCGCGGGACGCGCGGCCGGCGCCCTGGGCGCCCCGGCCGGAGGCCCGCTCGGCGCCGCCCGGCGTGGCCTGTCCGGGGCTGCGCGTCGCAGCGGCGTCCTGCCCGGCGCGGCGGCCGGTGTCGCCGGAGGCGCCGTCGCTGGGAAGGCCGCTGGGCGTGGCCTGGCACAGAGCGGCCGGCGCGGTGTCCGCGAGCGACTGCGCAACGCGGGCGCGATCATTGCCAGCGCGCCGAGTGACGCCCGCGCTGCAATGGCCGGTGCCCGCAAGGCGGGCCGGACGCCGCGCGCCGCCGCCGCGCGCGCAGCTGGACGCGGCCCGAGGGGCACCGGCGCGGGCACGAGCACGGGGAAGACCCCGGCGAGCGTCGCCGGCGGAGCGGCGCGTGGCCGAAGCTCAAGCCAGGGACCGCCCGCCCCGCGCCAGCGCGCCCAGGGGCCTGTGCGAGCGCCATCCCCGCGGACGCAGACGCCCGTAGGACGCTCGCCAACTCCGAACGCGCCGGGGGGCACGCACCCTGGACGCAAGGTGACGACGAGCGCGCAGCGCGAGGCGTCCGGCGGCAGACGACCGCCCAACGCGCCCACTCCCCCGCCCCCGCCGGTGCGCGCGCAGCGGCCGGCGAAGCGTAAACCGCGACCGCGGAGCGGGTCGTGATCCATCGCACCTTCCGCTCGCTCGATCAGGCGCCGAAGCTAGTCGGCTTCACGATGCGCCAATGGTGCGTCCTGATCGCGGGCGCGAGCGCGGTCCTCGGCCTCGTCTACCTCGCGCACCTGCCGACCAAGCCGGCGATCACGCTCTGCGTCTTCTTCGTTGGGCTCCCGGCTGCGCTGACGTATGTCTCGGAGAGCGGCGGGCTGCAACTCGGCGTGCTGCTGCGCGATATGTGCCGCTGGCGCATGGGCCGGCATCGCCTCCCTGCCACGCCGCACGGCTACGCCGGTGCGCGTGGCCTGGTGATCCTCGCGCCCGCAGACTTCTATCTGGCAGATGATCGTCTGTCAGACGATCATCTGTCGGACCCGGCGCTTGAGGAGCTGCTGTCCGAGGAGCGCTGGGGCGCATGACACGAGCGCGATGCGCCGCCGACCTGCTCGGAGTTGCCGCGATCGGCGAGGACGGGCTGCTCGTGCGCGACGACGGCGAGTACGTGCGCTATCTGGAGGTCGGATCGGTCAACCCGCTCGTCATGGAGCAAGCCGAGGGCGAGCGGGTGTCCGCCGCGTTCGGTCAGCTCGCCGCGCGCCTGCCCGATCGTCAGTCGCTCCAGCTCTACGTGCAGGGCACTCCGCTGGACCTGGAGGACGTTCTCGCGGAGGAGACCCACCGCTGCGAGCAGGCGGCGGGCGCGGCCGAGGACGCCGCCGAGGACGAGCGCGCGACGGCGATCCGCCGGCTGGGGATCGCCCAGGAGCAGTCGATTCGCGCAACCGCTCTGAATGTCGCTCCGCTGACGCTGCGCTATCTCGTGATCTGTCCGTGGCGGCCGGCGGGCCGCCCGCTGCGCTCGGGGGGCCGGTCACGCCGGGCGCTGCGCGTGAAGGCGAGCGTTCACGAGCGGGCGATGCGCGACTCGCTGCGGCACGTCGAAGGCGTCCGCTCAGACCTAGAAGCGATGGGAGTCCCGGCCCGCCCGCTGGACGGCCGGGAAGTGCTCGATCTACTGCACGCCAGGTTCGACCCCGATGCGCAGCTGGGGGGCGAGCTGCCCGCGAGCTTCATGTGCCCCGAGGTCATCGCTTCGCCGGTCGCGGGCGAGGACGCCAAGGACGCGAGCGCTCGCGCGAGCGCCCTGGCGAGCGCGATCTGCTCGGCCGAGCTGGGCCTGTCCGAGCGCAGCCATGTGACTATCGGCAGCTCGGCGGAGGAGGTCTTCTACGTCAGCCTGGCGCCGGAGCAGACGTGGCTCGGATGGCTGCTTCACATGATGCAGGCGCCGCGCCCGTTCACCCTCAGCGTGCATATCCAGGCGACTGAGCGCTACCGCGAGCGGATGGCGCAAAAGCGCCGCTACCGCCGCATCCACGGCGTTAACCGCGGCGTGGAGCAGCGCGGACGCCCACTCGATCCCGACGCGCGTGTGCAGGAGGAGGAGGCCGCCGAGCTCAACGACGAGCTCGCCACGAGCGCGGGCGCCGGTATCTACCGCGTCAGCATCTACGGCTCGCTGCTTGAGCCAGGGCCGCAGCCGGACACCGAGACCCTGCACGAGCTCTGCCAGGCGGCCGGTCGGGAGGTCACGATGGCCTGCGACGCGCGGATCGGGCACGGCCTGTTCGCGCAAGGCGCACTGTGGCGATCCACGCTCCCACTCGGGCGCGACGTAGCGCGACGGCGGCGCAAGTACGTCAGCCGCAATGTCGGGGACACCTTCCCGCTGTGCGGGACGGGCTGCGGCAGCCCCGAGGGCATCCCGCTCGGCTACGCGCTACCCGGCCGCACCCTGGAGCGCCTGGACCCGTTCGACCCGGCGCATCCCAATCACCTGCTGCTGGTCAACGGCATGAGCGGGGCCGGCAAGACGATGGCCGCGATCATCCTCTTGATCCGCGCGCTCGCGCAGGGCGCGACCGGCTGGATCATCGACCGCGCCGGGCACTTCGACTTCCTGTGCAGCTTGATCCCCGGCGCCGCGTCGCTTGAGATCGGTGGCGACGCGCACGCGATCAACTCGTGGGATGTCGATGACCCTGCACGGGTAGGCGCCGAGAAGATCGACTACTTGCTCGCGCTGCACGCGCTACTGCTGGGCGAGCACCACGCCGGCCGCGACAGCTACGGGCTGACGGACCTTGAGGCCAACCTGCTCGGCCTGGCAATCGCCGAGACCTACGCACGCTGCGCCCTGACGGGCGAGGAACCACGCGAGCTGCTGTTGCAAGAGGAGCTAGAGCGCCGGTATCACGCCGAGCGCGGCGAGGGGTCGGTCGGGATCGCCGAGGCGCTGCGCAACCTCTCGATGAGGCTCAACAACTACATCGGCGACGGCCCCTACGCCTATCTCGCCGACCGGCCGACGACGATCCCCGCCGGGGCGCCGCTGGTCGTATTCGACACCAGGAGCATCCCCGACGCGAAGGCCGCGGCGGCGCTGTTCGTGATCTGCGAGCACGTCAAGAGCCAGATCGCGCGCACTCGCGCCCTACATCTCACCGGCGCCGGCCCCAAGCACACCTGGGGCGGCAAGAGCTTTCTCGTCGTGGATGAGGCGTGGAAGCTGATCGAGAGACCGAGCACTGGCAGGTGGTTCAACGAGTTCGTCCGCCGTAGCCGGCACTACGCCTTGTGGCTCATCGCGATCAGCCAGCAGCTATCGGACTTCGACTGCGAGTACGGCACGGCGCTGTTGGCGAACGCCGCGATGCGGCTGTTCCTGCGCCAAGAGACACGGGAGCTGGCCTACGTCAAGGGAGCGCTCAAGCTGACCGACGAGGCAATCGACGCGATCTCGACGCTGAAGACGGTCCGCGGGGCGTTCTCCACCGGCTATCTGATGAACGGAACGCGCGGCGAGGGCACGTTGCAGATCGGCGTCGGGCCGCTTGAGTATTGGATCGCGAGCTCTGACCCCGCCCGCGATGAGCCCGTGCGCCGACACGCGCTCCGAGAGGCACAGCAGCAGAGTTGGCCCGCGCTGAGGCTGCTCGTCAACGACGAGTGGCAGGCAGCCGCCGCGAGCGAACTGGAGGTCGCGGCGTAATGCAGGTCAAGGTCGCGATCGAGCTGCTGCGCAACCGCAACGTCAGGACTGCGCTGCTCGTCGCGGCGTTCCTGGTCGTCTCGCTGCCCGTGCTCGTCGCCGCCGCCGTCGTCGGGCTGTTCGCGCACGAAGCGGAAGTGGCCTGCCGCGGCGCCGGCGCTCCCGGCGTGGTTGACACGCCCGCCGGCGGAGGACCAATCGCCGCGGGCCTGTACGCGGCGCCACTGGAACTGCGGCCGGGCCGCTGGTACGAAGTCGGCGCGACGGCCTACGGCGGGCCGGGCGACTCCACCGGCGACTACGGCTCGATCCCCGACCCCGGCGAGTCCTACCTGCCGGCGCACCCGGACAGCTTCGCCGAGCTATCGCTGCTGGACTCAAACCCGGCTGACAACGGTGGCTCGCTCACGTTCGCTGACGCTAACGCCCTCGACAACCTCGCCTACCTCACCGAACTGCGGGTCATGCACGCAGGCCATGAGGCGATCCTGGCGAAGCGCGACGTGGGCTACGGACAGGGGTCGGGCCAGTTGATCGCCGACGGGCAGCCCTACCGGCTGGACGTGTGGTGGCAGGCGGCCAGTGCGCTCGGGATCTCCAAGAGTCCTGTGCAGGTGCAGCTCGCGCCGCGCACCGGAGCGGGAGCGACACTGGAAGCGCTGCCGGAATCCAGCGAAGCCGGCGGCGGTCCAGCGGCGAGCGCCTGCGCGGCGGCCGAAGGCGCCGGCAGCATCCCGCTCCCGCTGACGGCCGGCACGCAGACGAAGATTCTGCCGAGCGGCCTTGCTGCCGCCGGCGAAGAAGCGCCGGCGCAGGTCAAGGCGATGGTGGCCGCGGGCAACCGCCTTTTCGGCACGAGCTACCTGTACGGAGGCGCCCACGGCACGCCGCTCAGCCAGCTACAGCCAGCGTATGACTGCTCATCGGCAGTCTCCTACGTGCTGCACGCAGGCGGAGTGTTCCAAGGCGAATACGCCGAGGACTCGACCGAACTTGAGTCCTACGGCGACCCCGGCCCCGGCAAGTACGTCTCGATCTACGCCAACGCGGCGCACGCCTTCATGTACGTGGGCGGCTTGCGCTTCGACACCGTTGAAGCGCCCGAATACGACAGCGGCCCGAACTCGGGCAAGCCCGGTCCTCGCTGGCGCGTTTCCGCATCCGTCCCCAACTGGGCGAGCTGGATCGTCCGTCACCCACCGGGGCTATGACGAGCGCGAGCGTCAAAGGACTCCTGCCGGTCGCGCTGCTCGCGGCCGTCGCGCTGGCGGGATGCACCAATCCCGACGCGCCGACGACGAGCACGAGCGGGTCGGCGAGCTCGTCGCCGCAGAACGCCGGCGAGCCGCCTGCGCCGCCACCGCCGTCCGCGAGCGCGCAGGCGCCGCTCGATCTCCAGGCGACGCCTACGAAGGCCATCGCGGCGTTCGCCGAGCTCTACGTCAACTGGACTTACCGCACGCTCACAGAACATCAGCGGACCCTCGCCGCGATGTCGGTCGGCGCGGCGCGTCTGTCGGAGAATCAGGCCGCTGCGAGCAGCCAGGCCGACACGACGATCGCGCGCGGGCACATCTACAACAGCGGCCAGATAGTCAGCATCTCCCGCGACCTCACCAGCGCGGATTCATGGGTGATCGTCACCCGCGAGCAGACCGGCGGGGACTCCCAATACGAAGGGCTGCCCGCTGCCTACCACGTCACCATCGCGCAGCTCGCGAGCGTCCCCGGCGGCTACGCGGTCGAACAGTGGCTACCGGAGAGCTGACCCAAATGCTGGAAATCGCGGTCAACAAGGAGGCTCCACATGCGAGGTGAAAGCAGCTACACCGGCCAGGCCGCGGCAGCGATGCTCGACGCGGTACGCAATGAGCACGACTTCGCTGGATGGCTTGCGGGTGTTCTCGCCCAGACCGCCTGCGAGCTCGGCAGCAGCGTGGCGCTGACGGCCGGGCGGCCGGGCTCCTGGGAGACCGACTTGGTGCGGAGGCTCGTCCAAGGAACGGTCGGCTGGGATGACGAGTGCCTAGACGCCTGCGCGAAAGACCCGTCTGCTCCCGACCGGCAGAGCGCTCGCTGAGCGCTGGCCGGAGTGGTTCGTGCGCAACGAATATCAGCTCTCCGCCGGTCGAGCGGCGTCCCACTGGCGGCTGCCGATCGGGCTCCGCTCGGCATGGCTGACGGCCTACGCCGCGACCTGGGCGGTGACGCTTGGCTCCGCCGCGCTTGTCGCGCTGCTCGGCGCGACGGCCAAGGCGCCCGTTCGTCGTTTGCTGCGACTGCGCCTGGAGCCCAACGATCCGCCGCAGCTCGGTCACGTCGTTGCTCTGGCGGCGCACAACATCCCGATCGCAGCCTGGCCGCTACTGCTCGGCGTGATCGGGGCTCATCACCACCGCCTCGGCCGGAAGATCGCGGACAGCGTTCTGCTGGCGTGCATCATCGTCAACACCCTGCCGGTCGGTGTGGCGCTCGGCGCCTACGGCGCACCGCTGCTCCCTTACATCCCTCAGCTGCCGGTCGAGTGGGCCGGGCTCGCGCTCGGTGCAAGCGCCTGGCTGCTGCAACGCCGCCGCGCACTGGCCGTGCCCGAAGGGCTCGCGCTGCTGGCGCTGACCGCCTGCGTCCTGCTCTGCGCCGCCGTACTCGAGACCGTCGCGGTGCCGCACCGATGAGACCGCGGCGTGCTGCGAAACCGATGCTGGATGAGTTTCGCCCCGCGGAGCCGGACGACCGTTGCACCGACGGGCTGCGCTTGCACGCGAAATTGCAGGTAAATTGCGTAGTCCAGAATCGTTCAGTCCTGTCGCGCGGCGGGATCGAGGGTCAGGGCTGACCTGGGGAGATCGGGTATGGATGTTCGAGCTCAACGATCAGGGACGGAGCGGCCTGATGGATCAGGACGACGGTCCGCGACGGCCACTCACCGCCCACGGCCGGGGCAGGGGCTCAACATCGGAGAACTCCTGGGCGAGTGGCAAGCCATCGAGATCCGCGCGGCCCACAGCTACCCCGAGTGCCGGGGACTGACTCGCGAGCAGCTGGAGGACATCTACCAGGAAACGACCGAGGCCCTGCTCACTCGGCCCTATCAGTCGGAGGAGCATCTTCGCAACGCGCTTCGCACCGGCCTGAAGCATCGTGCGCTGAACCTGCATCGCAACGAACGCCGACGCGGGCAAATCCTCGCGCAGAGCGCTCCGGGGATGTATGTCATGGCACAGGCGCAGGCGAGCGAGAACGCGCCTGAGCTCGCGACGGATGTACACCAGGACCGCTTGATCGTCTCGGAGTTCCTGACTGAGTTGAGCGCGATCGAGCAGCGCGTGTTCTGGCTGCTCGCCGAGGGGATGCAGTACCGCGCCATCGCGCCCGTGCTTGGGATCGACGTCAACGTGGCGCGAAAAGCATCCCGGTCGTGCGAGCGAAAGCGGGAGCGGTGGCAGCTGCTCTACGACACCGGCCGCCTGTGTGGGTTCCGCGCGGTGACGATCCAGGCGCTCCAGCGCGGCGAGGCCACCAGCGAGGAGCTTGCGAAGCGCGCGTTCGCGCACCTTGAGAGTTGCGCGAACTGCCGCGCCGAGCACAAGACGAACGCGCGACGCCTGCGGCGGAGCTTCCAGGGCGAGGCCGCGGCCCTGCTGCCACCGATACTCGTCGGGCGCCTCGGGTGGATCACGCGCGCAAGGATGCTGCTGCACCGCTTCATGCCCGACGGTGTGCCGGCCGGGCCGGGCGGCGTGCGCGAACGCGCAGCGGCACTCCTCGCGGGCGGCGGCGCGGCGGCAAAGATCGCGGCGGGCGCGGCGACGATAGCCGTGCTCGCCGGCGGGACGATCGCTACCCATGTGCTCGATCACGGGCCAGCGGCTCGCGCTCCCCATCTCGCTTCGCGACCGAGCGGATCGGCGCGACAGACACTCACGACTCCCCTCGTTCCGGCGCTCGCGCCGGCGGTCGGGCAGGCGCCCGTCCGAGCGCCGCACCAGGCCCCTCGCAGTCAGCGCCGGCGCAGAGCCAGCTCCGCGCCCGGCCGGGTCCTCGCGAGCGTCCATCGAGCGAACTCCGGCCAGGCGGACCAGCGCGAACCAGGAGGCTTCGCCTATCTCGGCGTCCCCACGTCAACGCCGCCCGCCGCTACCTCCGCATCGGCGCCGGCGCCCGAAGCGGACGCGGCCAGCCAGAGCGGCGGAGGCCCGTTCAGCCCATGAGCCAGCTCGCGAAAAAGTTGTTGGCCGGTATCCGGCCTTCGCGTTCACACACCACAGAAGCCCCACCAGAAGGGGCCTGAAAAGGGATGGACGCGACGATGAACGAGCACCACAACAAGCACACCACGACCGCCCTGCTACTCGCCTGGGCGCTCGCGCTGATCGCCGGCGCCGGACTACTGCTCGGCACGAGCAGCGCCTTCGCGGGGAGCTGGATGGAGGTCTCCTGCGTGAACCCGAACCAATCGGCGGCGCCCAGCGAAGACTGGACGAGCTTCGCCGGCGGTGGCGGATACGGCTCAAACAACGGGACCAGCTGCGGGCCGGGCAGCCCCATGTACGCCATCCTCAGCACTGACGCCGCCGTGGGCGTGGGCGCGAACGAGACCCTGCAATACACGCCGCCCGGAGGATCGACGCTGATCGGCGGCTCGGTGGACGTGAGCTTCTACGCCGACGGATATGGCTATGGCGCCTCGGGCACGGCGGTCGCCTACTCGCCGGAATACGCCTACAACGGCTCAAACGTCTTCTTCCAGTGTGCATCGGGGCTGCCTCCCTGCGCCAACGGCACGTATGACTACTCGGGCGTCCTTGGGATTCCAAGCGGCCGCGGCGGGGACCTCTACCTGAGCGCCGGCTGCGGCGGACAATCCGAAGCCGGGAGAGTCTGCAACGAAGGCGGCAGCGAAGGTGCTTGGTCGCTGGTGCGAGTGTGGTGGGCAAACCTGCTGCTGGCCAACGAAGCGACGCCGAGCGCCAGCGGCATCGGCGGAACGCTGCTGAGCCCGAACGCCGAAGGCACAGCAGAACTCACACTCGACGCAGCCGACCCCGGCGGCCCCGGCGTGTATCTCGTGACCGTCCAGATCGACGGGAAAGCCGTCTACTCCGGCACACCGAACAACAACGGTGGCAAGTGCGTCGCGGTCGGGACGAGCGGCAGCGCACTGATGTTCGACTACCGCCAGCCCTGCCCCGCGAGCGAGTCGGTTGACCTACCGATCAACACGACCACGCTTGCCAACGGCCAGCACACCTTGAAGATCGTCGCGCAGGACGCCGCGGGCAACTCGGCGGTCGTCTACGACGGGACGATCACGACAAAGCAGCCGTCGAACGGCTCACTCGGCGCGATGCCCGGTCCAGGCACCAGCGCCGGCATCGCGGGGAGCTCTGCTGCATCAGCGGGTGTCCCCAATGGGACCACCGCGAGTAGGGCGGCGCAGCTGCATCTCGGGGTGCGATCGAAGATCACTCGCAGCTACGGGCACCGCGCGGTGCGGATCACGGGGCGTCTGCTGAGCGCGGCGGGCCAACCGATCGACAGCGCGGCGCTGGAAGTTCTGCAACAGGTCAGCGGCTCGCCGACTCCGACAGTGATCGCGCACGCACGGACTGGCTCGAATGGGACATTTGCGACGACGGCGCCGGGTGGACCCACGCGGACGATCGAGGTCGCCTACCGGGCGTTCTCCACGGACGCCCACTACGCGGCACTGGCAGCGATTCAGGAGTCAGTCAGCGCCGCGGTACGGCTCAATGTCAGCCCGCGCCGCACGAGCGCCGAAGGCACGATCACACTCAGCGGCCGGGTGCTCGGCCCGGTCCCAGCTCAGGGAGTGGTGGTCGAGCTGCTTGTCCATTATCGAGGCCATTGGGAGCCATTCCGCGATCCGCGCACAGACTCGCGCGGTCGCTTTCAGGTTGCCTACCAATTCCAAGGCGGCGTCGGGCGGTTTCCGTTCCGGGCCTTGGTGTTTGGCAACCAATCCGGGTTCCCCTTCATACACGGCGAAAGCGGGGCAGTCGATGTCACCACGAACTGACATGCCACCGACAGCCGCTCACTACGACCGGAGCTCGTCCTGGCGCGCGGTGCTCGTCTGTGTGGCGTTGATCCTGGTAGCGGGTGGAGCTCTCGCGTCGGGCGCTCGGGCAGGCACCTGGACGCTTGTGTCGTGTACGCAGCCTGACGGTCGGCCCGCGCCGATTGAAGGGTGGAGCACGAGCGCGACGGGCACGGTCGGGCCAGATAGCGGCGACACCAACACCTGCGAACAAGGGGGCAGCCTCGGGGCCGTCACGAGCGGCGAAGCGCCCCAACGCCCATACGAAGGACCCGAGTGGGTCTTCGCCGCCCCGGCCGGCTCCACGATCGCAGGAGGCAGCGTGACCGCGACGTTGACCTCGCCACACGGGCAGGCGTGGCTCGGCACGCCCAACGCGAACTACGACTCTGCCGACGTGCTCGCGAATTGCCAGTACAACCTTGCGTGCGGCGGGGACGGCACGCTCAGCGGCACTTTCCCGATCACGCATCCGGGCGGGACGAACCTCTACGCAATCGCGGTGTGCGTAGGCCCGTATGAAGGTGCGACGAGCTGCCCGGCCAGCGGCGGGCTCGACGCGGGCATTTACGTCAGCAGGGCCGACATCGAACTCTCAAACGGCGCGACGCCAGCGGCAAGCGGGCTCGGAGGGACGCTTCTGAACGCGAACGCGAGCGGCACTCAGGAACTCACGTTCGACGCGAGCGATCCGGGTGGTCCCGGCGTCTATCTCGTCACCGCGCAGATCGACGGCAAAACGGTCTACTCGGGCACGCCGAACAACAACGAAGGCAAGTGCGTCCCGGTGGGCTCCAGCGGAGGCACGCTGATGTTCGACTACAGCCAGCCGTGCCGGACGAGCGAGTCGGTTGATCTGCCGATCAACACGACCGAACTCGCCGACGGACAGCACACCTTGAAGGTGACGATCGAGGACGCGGCGGGCAACACGAGCGTCGTCTACGACGGGACGATCACGACAAAGCAGCCGTCGAACGATTCGCTCGGCGCACTCCCCGGCCCCGGCACGGGCGGCGCGAGCCTGGGCGTCGCCGCGGGAGTCGGTGCGGCGAATGGGACCGGCGCGAGCGAGGCTGCGCAGATTCGCCTCGGCCTGCCGCGCAGGATCACGCGGGCGTTCGCCCACCGAGCGCTGCGACTGCCGGGCCGCCTGCTCAACGCGCAGGGACAGCCAATAGGCGGGGCCACATTGGACGTGATCGAACAGGCAGCGGGCGGTGGACGAACTCAGGTCGTCGCGCACGCCCGCACGAGCGATGACGGGTCGTTCATCGCCAGCGTGCCGGCGGGGCCATCACGACTGATCGCGGTCGCCTACCGCGCGTTCTCTACAGACACCGGGTACGCGGCGCAGGTGAAGATCGAGGAGTCAGTAAACGCGGGCGTGCAGCTCGTCATCACTCCGCGACGAACTAGCTCGGGAGGCACGATCACACTCAGCGGGCGGGTCCTCGGCCCGGTGCCGAGGCAGGGCGTCCTTGTTGATCTGCTCGTGCATTACCGAGGGCGCTGGGAGCCGTTCCGCACTCCGAGAACCGATGCGGCCGGACATTTTGCCGTGACGTACCAATTCCAAGGGGCTCTCGGGCGCTTCCCGTTCCGTGCAGAAGTGCCCAGCAGCCAGGCGGATTTCTCATTTGCCCGCGGACTGAGCGAGGTGGTCAATGTTGCGACTAACTGACACTAGGCTCGCACGTCGCTCAGTGCGACGCGGTTCGCTGAGCGCTCCCGCCTTGTCGAGCTCGTTCTCGCTGGCCCGACGATCAGGATTGGTTGCGCTCGCGGTGGGCACACTCGCCCTGATGAGCGCACCCGCCGCGAGCGCGGGCACCTACCCGATGTATCAGTGCTCACCCGGCACCGAGGCGGTGTCGGCGGGATGGTCGGTGTTCGGCTACAACACGAACGCGAGCCCCGTCCTGTGGAACACCTGCTCAGCGGGCGGCGCTATCGGCGACTACGTTTCCAGTGACGAACAGGCCGGCGCGGTGACGGAGAACGGCCATAGCGGCAGTCAAGTCGGGCTGGCACTCGATGCGCCGGGCAGCGCACCCGATGTGAGCATTCAGTCCATCAGTGCCGAGGTCATCGGCTCGTCGGTCACGGGTGACGATGCGTTCATGGGCTTCACTTCTGCGGGTGAGGCGCTTCCGGGCGAAGTCGAGTTGCCCTACGGCGGGAGCAACTACACGGCAAGCGAGAGATGGTCGCTGCCCCAAGGCGCTCGGGACTTCGAGGTACACGTCAACTGCACAACCGACATGAGCTCGCCCACCTGCGCCTTCGCGGACTCGATCAGCGTGCCCGCCCTGACGGACATAACGCTCACTCTCTCGGACAACACCCCGCCGGCCGTCACAAGCGTCTCTGGACTGCTGGCAAGCGCGGCGGCGGCCAATGCGACAGTCTCCGGCTCCCAAGCGATCAGCTTCACCGCCAGCGACGCAGACAGCGGTGTGCGCTCCGCGACGCTGACACTGAGCCCACAGAACGGCGGCGCCCCCAGCGTTCATACGTTCAGCTTCGCATCGGAATGTACCTACGACGCATGGAACGCCTGTCCGGTGACGCAGACGGTCAGTGGCTTCCCGGTGAGCACCACGGCCCTGACCAATGGTGCCTACGCGGTTGAGCTCTCGATCACTGATGCGGCAGGCAACGTGACAAACGACGCCCTGGGCTCGGTGACGGCGGATAACCCCTCGACATCGGCGGGCCTGCTCGGAGCGGCCCCTGGTCCCGGCGCAGGTGATATCTCGGCCGTCGGGCTCGGCGCCCCGAACGGGACGGACGCGAGCGAGGCGGCACAGCTTCAATTGGGAGCGAGCCGGATCACGCGCGCCTTCGCGCACCGTGGGCTGCGGCTCGCCGGACGCCTACTCGGCCCCCAAGAACATCCGATCGGCAACGCCAGCTCGGATGTCTTGGAGGAGATCGCGGGCACAGCGACGTTAAGGCTGATCGGGCACGCGACCACGCGCGCAGACGGGACGTTCGTCGCCAGTGTGCCGGCGGGGCCGTCACGACTGATCGAGGTCGCCTACCGGGCGTTCTCCGCAGACGCCGTGTACGCCGCCGTGGCAAAGGTCGAGGAGTCCGTCAACGCTGGCGTGCGGCTCAGCGTGAGCCCGCATCGGACGGGCACCGAAGGCACGATCACGCTCAGCGGCAAGGTCGAGGGGCCGATTCCTCGGCAGGGTGTCGTGGTCGATCTGCTCGTGCATTACCGCGGGCGCTGGGAGCCGTTCAGAAGCCCGCGCACGAACAGTCACGGTGGCTTCCGCGTCGTCTACCAGTTCGAGGGCGGCATCGGCCGGTTCCCCTTCCGGGCGCTGGCGTTCGGAGGGCAATCAGGATTCCCGTTCAGTAACGGTGAAAGCGAGGTGGTAAATGTCACCACTAACTGACACCACCGCACCGCTGAGGGCGATCGAGCTCGGGCACCGCCCCGCGTGGCTCCCCGACTGGCTGCGCAACCTCGCCTTGCTGGTCCTGGCCGGCGGCATCGTGGGATTGCTGGTCGTGTCCACTGCGAGCGCGGGAACATACGTGATCGACAATTGCCCAGCGGCGCCGGGCGGCAACGGCAATCCGGGGCCGTGGACGGTGTTCGGGGCACCGCAGAACACGAAGGGCAGTTGCGACGGCGGACCGGGCGACTTCATCGGCCCGCTCGGTGGCAGCATGGCCCCGGCTACTGTCGATGGTGTGCAGGTCGCAGTTCCCGGCGGCAGCGGCATCACTATCACGGCAGCGCGCATCTGGTGGTTTGTGCCGCATCAAGCCTCGGGCGCTGACACGTTTGCGGACGCCGGGGTGAACACTGGCGGCATCGAGGAAGCCGGCACCCCGAAAGACAGCGCGAGCACTCCCGACGAATGGACCTTGCCGTCGAACACGACCGAGCTGACGCTGGCCGATTACTGCTCGAACGACGATGCTGGCGCTGGCTGCACCTTCGGCGGCGGCGAGAACCCTGACCTTGAGCTGCTTGGGTCGGAGCTCACGCTCGATGACACGACTCTCCCGAGCGGCACTGTGACAGGTGGCGCGCTCGCGAGCTCGGGTACGGTGTCGGGCACGGCCTCGATCAGCTACCAGGCGGCGGATGCAAGCTCAGGGGTCCGGCTTGTGCAGCTGCGCGTAGATGGCGAACCCCTGGCGGAGAAGGACTACATCGCAAGCTGCTCGTACACGGACTTTCAGGCGTGCCCGCCGAGCGTGTCCGACACGATCAGCTGGAACACAGCGACGGTGGCAGCCGGCCAGCATCGCGTGGAACTCGTTGTCGAGGATGCGGCGCAGAACACGAGCGTCATCTACAGCGGAGAGGTCACTGTTCAGAACGCCGCGAGCACAGCGTCGTTGGGTGCCCTTCCCGGCCCCGGCAGCACGGGTGCCACCGTGCTCGGCAGTGGCAATCCGAACGGAACGCGCGCCAGCGAGGAAGCCAACCTGCGGCTCGGATTGCGACGGACGATCACGCGCACCTACGCGCACCGGGCGCTCATGGTCGCTGGACGCCTGCTCGACGGCCAGGGTCAGCCGATTGGGCACGCGACTCTCGACGTTTCGCAGCAGCTCGTCGGGACGGCAGCGCCGCAGCTCGTGACTCACACGACGACGGGCTCTGATGGCACGTTCAGCGTGCGGGTGCCTGCCGGTCCGTCGCGGGCTATCGAGATTGCCTACAGAGCGTTCTCGGGTGACGCGAGCTACGCGGCCGTGGCCAACATCGCAGAGACGGTTGAGGCGGGCGTGCGACTGAGCATCACGCCGACTCAGACCGGCCCCGAAGGAATGATCGTGCTGTCTGGCACGGTCGAGGGAGCGATCCCGCAGCAGGGAGCGATCGTGGACCTGCTCGTGCATTACCGTGGCCGCTGGGAGCCGTTCAGGACACCGCGAACAAACGAGCGCGGTCGCTTTCGCGTTGCGTATCAATTCGAGGGTGGCGTCGGGCGCTTTCCTTTCCGCGCCGAGGTCCCCGGCGGTCAGGCAGGCTTTCCCTTCGGTAGCGGTGACAGTCAGGTGGTCGATGTCAGCACGAAGTAACCCGACGCGCCGCGCGCTGATGATGCTCTGGCGCGGCCGGGCGTGCGTCGTGGTGGCGCTTCTTGCATTTGTCCTGCCGCCGGCGATGGCGAGCGCGGAGACAGGGATTACCGCCCAGGCAGTCGCGGACGGCGGGGCTTTCCTTCCTTACGCTCCCGCGCCGGCGCAGGTTGCCGGCCTGTGCCTGGTTGATACGGGTGTGAATCTCAACCCGGACACCGAAGGCGTCGTGGTCGAACGAACCGCGCTCGACGGCGGCTCGGGGAATGACCTGTCCTCCACACTGCACGGGACTCTGCTCGCCATGATGGCGGGAGCGCCCGCGAATGGCTGGGGCATGGTCGGCACGGCACCCCACGCCATCCAGATCGTCTCCGTGCGAATCCTTGAGCCCGAACAGACCACGTTTCCGTTCAGCGCATACGCGACGGGAATCGTCGCTTGTCTTAGCCTCCGCTCTCACTACAACATCCGGGTTATCAATCTCTCGCTCGGGACTTCTGAATCACCATCTGCCGAAAGCTATGAAGCGCTGACCAATGCGCTTGAACGGGCTACGAACTATGGCGTTGCGGTGGTGGCAGCTGCGGGTAACGACGACGGAGGAGCGGTGGAGTACCCCGCCGCTCACCCCGGAGTGCTGTCGGTCGGCGCGACGGATACGCAGGGCGGCGGCTTCTGCTCGTTCTCCAACCGCGGCGAAGGATTGCGCCTGCTCGCGCCCGGCTGCGACCTCGACGGCGCGAACCCCGTGACGGGCGAACCCGACTACAACTACTGGCAGGGCACCAGCGAGGCGTCGGCGATTGCAGCAGCGGGCCTTGATGCGCTCGACTCCTACGAGCCGGGCTTGTCGCCGGAAGCGGGCGAGAAAGACCTGACGGAAGCCGACAATGGCGTGCTGGACATCGCGCAGACGTTCCGCAACGCGGGGCTCGGAGCGATTGTCACGGCCGGCGAAGGAGCCGAGCCAGGGGCACAGTCGAACTCGACTCCGGCATCGCCTCCCCAGCCGGTGACACCATTGGCCGCGATGACCCTAACGCAGCCATTCGGACGCCCGCGAGCCCGACTGAGGCGTGTCAAGCACCGGCTCGTACTCGCGCTGTCGGGACGCCCAAGCGGAGCTCAGGTGCAGGTGCGCTATCTCGGCCATAGGGGACGATCGCGCCAGCTTCGCGTGCTGCGCACGCTGCACGGCGTCTTCACGAGCCTGACGCTCCCGAGCTCCGGCGTGGTCGAGGTATCGGTGCGCTATACCGACCCCTACGACGTGGAACGAGCAAGCCCGTGGACGACACTTCGGCTACCAGCATCCGCGAGCACCGCGGCAAAGGCCCGGCGCGGGCGATGACACGATCGAGCTTGACGATCGCGGTCATGCTCGCGGTCGTGGCGGGGCTCTCGCCGTCCCAAGCGTTCGCAGCCGGCACCTATCAGGTGAGTGCCTGCAACTTCGCGCCAGAAGCCGCCAACAACTCCTGGGCATGGGCGACGAACGATCCCGCGCAGCCGGCGCACTACGCCGAGCACGCCAACTGCCCGTACCGGCTTGGAGGCGATGGCGGAAAGGCCGACCAGGAAGGCGGACTATCGACCACCGACGCGCTTGGCCTCTCAAGTGGAGCTGCGCCGGGCACAAGCGCGGGCTGGACGTTCACGGCGCCGGCGGGCACGTCGATCACCGGGCTCACCTATGAACGGTTCATCGGGCATCAGTTCGACGGCTTCAATGACTGGTCGCCGGCGCTTCGTGCGGACGGAACAATTGTGCCGGGAGAAACCTGTCTGGATTCGGTCGGAAACGGTGAGACGTGTTCTGTAGGCGCCCCGCCCGGAGAGGGAGGCGAACCGGCAGTAATCACAGGACTGTCAGTGCGCGAACTCTCGCTCGGCGTTGTGTGCCAAGCGCCCGCCGAGGATGAATGCGTTACGGGAGCAACCCAATATGCCGTGTGGGCAACGATGTACGGCGCGACGGTCACACTCTCCGACCCGACGCCGCCGACGCTCAGCGCGCCATCGGGCGCGCTGTGGGGACCGGGCGAAGCTAGCGGCTTTCACAAGGGCACGGAAAGCGTCACGGTGTCGGCTGCTGATGTCGGAGGAGGCGTCGCCAGCATCGTCCTGTCTGCCGACGGACGGCCAGTGGAGACCTACACGGCACCGTGCAATTTCACCTTCGCGCAGCCGTGCCCGTCATCCACGGGGACACAGACCTTGACGTTGCCGACGACGCAACTCTCCGACGGTACGCATACGCTCACGCTCGTCGCAATTGACGCGGCCGGCAATCAATCGACGGTCGCCTCGCACGAAATCACGGTGGAGAACAGTGCGCCACCGCCGCCCGTAGGGCTGTCCGCCATAGCGACGCAAGCGGGCGGCTCCACATTTACGGCCACCTGGAGCGATCCCGCAGGCCAGCTCGCACCGATCACGGGCGCGTTCTACGAAGTCTGTCCTGCAAGCGGCTCCGGCGCGTGCAGCGCGCCCGCGTCGGCACCGGCGACGGGACCGGCAACAGTGACCGTGCCTGGGCCTGGAAGCTGGAGCATCGCCGTGTGGCTCACCAACGCGGCAGGCAACGCAAGCGTCGCCAATGCTGCGCGCACCAACGTCGTCGCACCGCCGTCCAGCTCGGGCGGCTCGGGTGCGAACACAGGCCACAGCGCTACGGCGACGACTCCGACGATCCACGTCACGGAGACGCTGCGCGGGCGCGAGCTGATCGTGCATGTGAGCGGACCGGCGACGGGTCGGGTCCGCGTCAGCTTCAGGGGTCGGCTCGCGGGCAGAACGGTCGCCTCGGGCGCAAAGACCGTTGCGCTCAAGCGCGGCAAGCTGACCGCGATCTTCAAGCTCGGTCCGCGCACGGCAGCGCACGCGCTGATCCGCGTCAGCGCGAAGCTCGATCACGAGCTGGCGGTCACGAGCACGCTCCGTCGTCACCCATCACATCACGTCGAGACGAAGCGATAACGAGCCCCGGTCTCCCAGGGCTCGTCTCGATATGGACCGTATTCTCACCTGAACAGGTGTACGGCCCACGAGCAATGTAACAGCAGCCCTTGTTGGGATCAGTCTGCAAGCCCTAGCGCCTCGCGCATCGACTCTATGACGGCGCGATCCTTGGGGCGACCGGCTGCGGCCTTGGAGTGCAGGATGGTCTCTGCCGATGCGACCGGGACGACGATGCCTGTTCCGGGCACCGTCTCCGGGGTGGCGGTGGTGATGATCTCGTCGTAGCCGCTGGTGCCGTCGGGGATGAGGACAACATCGAAGTCGCCGTGGCGTGTGGTGAACGTGATCGACACCTGATTGCGGAAGGTGCGGGCGTCGATGCCGTCGGGTGGCCGGAAGCCCTCGGGGTAGCGCGCGGGGTCTACGCGAAAGCCGGCGTCGAGTTCTTCTACGGCGGCGGCCAGCCGCGCGAGATTGCCCTCGGAGCCCTCGGGTGTCACGTCGATGTCGTCGGTCGGTTCCGGCCAGCCGCGTGCCTGGGCGGCGGCGCCGCCGATCACGACATAAAGCACCCGATGGCGCTCAAGAGCGGCAAGGATGGCCTGGCGACCGTCGTCTATCGGGTCGCCGTCTGCCATGTCTTTGCCGGTGTGGTTTCGGCCTGGCGTTGGCGCATCTCAAGGGTGGCCCATAGCGCCGGGACCGAAGCGCGCGCGCCGGCATCGGGGGATGCCTCGGCGATGCGGATGAGGTCGAGCAGCGACGCGACTCTGACAGACGTGCTCGGGGCAATCTGCATGGTCTCTGCGTCGCGCGCGAGGTCGCGGTAGCCGCGCGTGCCGGGCGGCAGCGGCGTGACGTGCAGCTCCCCGCCGGTGGGCAGTGTCCAGCGCTGCGTCTGCGCTGTCCCTTCGGCGCTCGGCTTGGCATCGAGTCGCCGGGCGGTCTGCTCGATGCGGCCCAGCGCGGTCTCTGCCGGTACTACGTGCAGCGTTCGAGCGCCGAGCATGACCGGCGAGCCGTGCAGGGCGCCAGCGACATCGCCGATCACGACGAAACGCGCCTGTCCGGCCAGCTCGGCGAGGGCGCCGATCGGGTCAAAGCCCTCGGTGGCCCATGCCGGCGTCAGGCGCTTTACGCGCTCTGCCGGGTCGAGCCTCAGCTGCCGCGCGATCTGCGCGTCGTAAGAGTCGTCATAGCGCGCGATGCCGACGGTGAGCTCAAGGCCGCAGGCCCGCAGCGCTTCGATGACGCTCTCAAGCGGCGGGTGCTGCTGGCCGGTCTCCCACCGGGCGATAGTTGACTGCGGGCGCCCCAGGCGCCCGGCGAGCTCGTCCTGAGAGAGCCCTGCACGCCTGCGCCCGGTCACGAGTAGATCAGAACTACGCATAGCAAGATTATAGCGGAAGTAGCATAAAGTGATGTGTGGCCCGGCGAGCCCTGCGCCCGCCGGGCCGTGGTGTCTCAGGCAGCCGCGACCAGCTGCAAGGCGCGGGTCTTCTCGGCTCCGTCATCGAGCGCGCGGGCGAAGCGCTGACCGCTTGAGCGCAGCGGGCGAATCCAGTCGCCGTACTCCACGATCGCGTTCACCGCCGCCCACTTGGAGCCCGGCGCGTTGCCCTGCGTCTCACCGCGCAGGAACAGCTCCGCGATCCGGTCCTTGGTCTGCTGGCGCGAGCTACGAGCACGGCTGCTCATCGAGTCGTCGGTCCCGTTCGGGTAGAGCTCATTGAGGACCGCACGCAACTGGCGCTCGGTGCAGTGTTCGGAGGCGAGCTCGTCCCCGAAGCGCTTGAACTGCTCGTAGTAGTTGATCGAGAAGTCCAGCACTCGCCGCGCCTCGTGGACGCGCTGTGTGACGGCTTCGGTGTGGCGGATCGAGAACTTCTGCCGCGCCTTGCGGAGCCCCCAGTTGAGCGTGTTCTGGCAGACGACGCGAACCGGGGTCGTGGCGGCGATGACCGCCGTCGAGCCGTCGTGGCTGTTCATCAGCAGCACGTAGGGCCGCACCGGGTCGCCACCGACCTCGACATGCTCGGGCAGCGTGGCGAGAACCCATACGCGGCGCCCGCCGTGCAGGCTGCCGGCCGTCTCGAAGTTGATCGAGCTGCCGAGCAGCTGGTCGATGAAGGCGAACGCTTCGTGGTTCTGCACGATGCGGTAGCGCTCACCGACGATCCCCAGCACTTCACGGGTGTCCTGGCGGACGGTCGCGTAGTAGCCGGGAATCTCCTCGCAACGCGGAATCGACCAATCGGCGTCCGGCATATCGCCGCGGTCGATCGCGATGGGCTCCTTCGCCACGGTCCAGCCGAGTCCCGACGCCTCGATCGCCTCGCCGACGGTCGCCGGCGGCCTGTCGAGTACGGCTCCGAGCCCGTGCCAGGGTGTCACGCGCACGGAGAACATCGAGTCTGAGTCTGTGAGTCCAGCGGACATACTGCCGCCCTCCTTTTGGATGCGTGGTCCCGCCCGGTGCGGGGCCTGTCGCAGCCCTGGCCGCATCCCCGGAGGGGATGCAACACTGGCCGGGCAAGCGGGCTCCCGCACCGGAGGACCGACGTGCTCTGCTTACGAGTGCTCTTACTCGGGTTCCGGCTCATGGCTTCCGTCGAGCCGGCTCCACGAGAAGGGGCCGCGTAGGTTCGGTGGCATCTGCTCGTGCGAGTCGATGCCGTTCACCCACTCCTCCTCGTCGTTCTTCCAGTAGAAGAAGGCGATCTCGTCGGTCCTGCGGTCGCGCTCCTCACGAGTCGCGAACTCCTTGATGTCGATGTCGCCTTCCACATCCACCGCGAGCTCCGTCTCGCCGCGGTGATAGACGACGACATACGGCCAGCTGCCGAGGTCCCAGCCATTGAGTCCCCAACTCGCGATTGCGTCCCAGCCGATACGGCTTGCGAACTCCCTGCGGTCGTAACCTTCGTCTCCGGGCCAGCGGGTGCGCGTAGGCATAGCGCCCTCCGTTGGATACGGGTGGCCCCGCCCGATGCGGGGCCGGTCGCAGCCCCGGCCGCATCCCCGCAGGGATGCGAAAATGGACGGGGAAGCCGGCTCCCGCATCCGCCGCGAGAGAGGGCCGCAAGTAGCGGAGCGCACCCCGCGACCCGACGTTTGGCGTCGTCTAGCGGGCCTACCCTGGGCGGCGAACTTAAGCGCGAGCGGTGGCACGAGCTCGCCGGCAACCACGACGCTCGGACCAGCTCTTGGAGCCGTTGGTCGGTCTCGTACCCGACGGGCACGCGAACGTGGTAGCGGCCGGCGCGTAGCCCGGCCTATGCTCACTGCTCCGCGCGACTACCCATTCCAACCGAACCAGCTGGCAACGGGACTCGACAGGAATCTTCGTGCTGACATCGAAGCCGGGAGTGTGAAATGGCGGCAGTGGGTGTTGCTGGTTATAGGTGCCCTGCTCGGCTACCTGCTGGTCGGAGCGCTCGTCGCATTTGATCCGAACGGCGTCGTCTCAATCAAGGCGGCAGCGGGCAAGGTCGTTCAAGTTCCCGTCGCTGACGCGAATGGCAACGCATGGGCCGCCTTCGTGCTTGCGATTCCCGTCCTCTATCTCGGGCTCTTGCAGGCGCTTCGCGTGAAGCTGTCAGACAGACTCGCAGAAGCGGCGGGAGTGTTCGCGGGTGGCCTCGCGATCGGGGGTGTCAGCGAGCCAATCAGGCCCAGCTGGTTGCCGGGCGCAGTCGTGGGCATAGCGATAGCCGCGGTGGGGATCACGGCGACCCTGCGCGGACGACACGGCAGTGCCTAATGTTGCTCGCGAGAATCAAGCAGGTCGTGGTAGACGCGCGCGTCCGCTCAAATGCGAGCGCCAGCGTCCCGGTCCGCCGCTTGCCTGCGTGGGACGATGAGCAGCAGCCAAGCCGACACCCGGACGCTGCGCTCCTTCTCCACGCCAAGCAGCAGCCTGCCGGCGGTGGTTCCGTTGTTAAGTCAACAGTATTGGGCCTATGCCGTTTGCAGCGCTCCCGTCTCGGCGTATAGGCGACGGACCTCGGCCAGCCACTTCGCGGGTATCTCCTCCTCCAAGCGCTCAAGGAACGTCGCCGTCGCATCGCTGGAGACAGGACGCAGCGGTATCACGTTCTCGGGCAGGCTGTCGGGATCGAGCGCCCGCGTGATCTGATTTGCGAGCTCTGGCCGGGGCGCGTAGGCCATGTACTGTTCGGTCGTGTTCATGCGCTTGTGCCGCATGAGCGCCTGAATCGTCCTCACGTCTACGCCCTTGGCGGCCAAGCTCGTGCCGAATGAGTGGCGCAGGTTATACATCTTGATCGGCTTCAATCCGGCCGTCTGGAGCGTGAGCTTGAACGCTTCGCGCAGCGGGCGCTCTGGCACGGGCCGCTCCGGGTCGAGCTCGCAGGCGAACACGAAGTCCTCATCGCTGGTCCCGTAGCCGCGCTGCTTGAGCTTCGCCAGAGCGCGAGCCATCCGGGGCGTCATGGGGATGGCCTCCGAGTCGCCGGTCTTGGTCGTGTCGAGCTGGCCCAGCACCCAATTGTCGTAGGGCCGAAGCACGCCGGCCTGGAAGTCAACTGCTCCCCACTTCATGCCAAGGGCCTCGCCGGGCAGGCGTAGGCCGGCGTGACCGCCGCAGAGCCAGAACGCTTCCTCCAGAACACCAGGCGCGTGTGCGAGAAGGCGGGAAACCTCGTCGGTGTCGTAGAAGTCCTCGCGGCGCAAGATGCGTTCGCGCTCCTCGCGCTTGTTCGCGCGCTTGACCTCGGCCAGCGGGTTCACGTCGAGCCAGCGCTTGCGAACGGCGTAGTCGAAAGCGGCCGAGAGGACATCGCGGTACTCGTTGCGAGTCTGCGCGGCGGCGGGCGCCACGAGCATCCACACCTTCGTCTTGCGACGAGCGATGATCCAGTTCTCGGCTTCGAGGGCCTTCGCCTTTGCGAACGTCACGCACTTCGGACGCTGGGCGTTCAGCGGCACGACGCGGTAGGCGCCGCGGCGCCGGTGCTTCCAGGTGCCCGGCATTTCGTCGGCGAGCTGCACGGCCTCGGCCTTGGTGGCAACCTCGACCGCCTGGCTGCCGGGCGGCTGCGCCGTCCAGCGTGCGACCTCGACCCGGCGAACCTCCTTGCCTTCGGCGCGGGCCTTCTTCGCCGACTTCTCGCCGCGCACCTTGTAGGACTTGAAATCAGCGAAGTACGCACGCAGACGGCCGTCGGCGAAGTCGCGGAGCGGAGTGTCGGCGCCGAGATCGCGGTACATGCGCTCGGTCATGGCGTTGTAGCCGGCGAGCGTTGAGCGCTTGAGGCCCTTGTCGCGTTCGCGCTCAGCGATCGAGCCGTAGAGGGCGTCCGCGAGCGTCGCCTGCTGCTCGTCGGGCTCGGGGAGCTCGATTACGGTCTCCAGTTCGCGCAGGATCGCGTCCAGCTGCTCCTCGGCGTCCTTCGGCGTCAGGTGCTCAGGCGTCGGGCGGGGTCCGTTGCCTGCCCGCCAGATGATCGCGCCGCGCGACGAGCGCCGACCTGAGTCACGGACATGCGCCGGGCCGAGCCGGCGTCCGCCTCGTTCGCCATCCTGGTCGTACCAGAAGGCCCAATAAGACCGTCCGCCGCCCCTCTTGTCGGGGCGGACCTGTAGATGCCCCGTGGGGCGAGATTTGCCGCTCATGTTGCTGTAGACCTCCATCGAGTCGGACCGGCCAAGGAGGTCCGAGTCGAGAGGCGGATTTCTCTAGGATTTCTAGAGAGGGCCGCGCCCAGGCTGAAATAGGGCCTGTATCTACGGCGAAAACCCGCTAACTATAGCCAGAACGAGGTCGAGGCGCGCGAATCATAATCCGCGTGTCGGGGGTTCGAGTCCCTCCTCCGGCATCAATCGCCCCTTTGCGCATGCCGCGTGCCCTCATGCCTGCGCTGATGACCGTGCACGGGGCCTGCCCGCCAAGCACCGTCAATCAGAGGCAGCGGTCCTCTGTTGACCTTGTTCGCCAACACCAGGCACCGCGGTTGCGCTACCACCACCTGAACGAGTCCTTTCGGTGCGCGCGGCCTGGCCACGTGAGATCCGGATATATAGCTGACACATCATGCGCGAAAGCAGAGCAACGCACGTGATCGCCACGATGACCAGCGACACCAGGATGACAATCGTCCACGGACGCGAGGCGTTCAGCTGGTTCAGCGCTTCTACCGTGTTGGGAGCAGCGTTACCCCCAGCTACAACTGCGACTATAAAGGCGCCAAATGCGCCAAGCAGGCTCGCTGCCACCAGAAAGACTCCGAAGAGGACCACCTGGTTGGTAGCTCTCTCTGTGCGATCCACCTTGGTTCGCATCTCGGTCATCTCGCTCTCCTGCCGCTCGGCACTCTTCTTGACCTTTTGCTTCAAGCGGGCCATGTCCGAAAATATCGCTAGGCCCTGAGGCGTCGCTGGCTGCTCCTCGACGACCGTTCGGTCCGCAGGCTCTTCCACGTCGAAGAACTGGATGCCCATAACGGGGTCGCCGTCGGGGCCGAGTCGAATCGGGATCTTGCTATCCCCCATATTCGTAATCATGAAGCGCAGAGGCGCGCCTTTGGGGCTACACGTGTTCGGATCTGTGCCGACCCAACCGAAGCCGGGGTCGACAAACAAGCCCTGCGTAACAAACAAGCCCTGCAGCGCAAGGCGAGCCTTGATACCCAGATTGCCAGTGAGGTTCCACGGCATCGCGATCCGCTCAAACGTTTCGACGACTGCCAGCTGCCCCTTCTCGAGTATCAGTGTGGACCCGCTCAGACTGCCCGTGGTCTTCGCTAGCTTATTTTGAATGCGCAAATCGTAGACGGCCGCCCGCAGGCAGCTCGCCTCGAACGTGCCACCGACGAATATCTCATCCTTACGCTTTTCTATTGCCCGCTTGCCGAGCGCCCCCATCACGTATCGCCCACCTTGTTACGAACCACTAGCTCTCGGCCGCGAAGCCACGTTGCTGCAGTTTCTCAAGCAGCTGACGTGCCTCGTCACGCGGCGGAACCCGCGCGCGAAGATGCCGGATCACGACGGTGCCGTCACGCGGCCCGAACTCGAGGGCAGTCTCGACAAAATGCGCCTGGCTCCTGTGGCTGCGCAGAAACGGGTCATGCCTGTCGATGACGCGGCCTCGCGAGGCCAGCTGCTCGAGCCACTGCTGTTCGTCTATCTCGAGCATGATCACGACGTCGGCGGCCGGAAGCTGTTCATGATCGGTCGACGCCATCTGCCTCGCGACCGGCATGTACGGATCATCCGGCTCGATCAGCCACTCGAGCCCAGGGCGACCGAGCCAGCCGACACACCACTTGTCATAGTACGAATCGAGAATCGCTGCATGCCCTCTCGCGGCGCTGTCCTTCGCCGCGTAATACAGTGGCACACGCTGACTGCGAAACCACGACAATCTGGTGAACGCTCCGTTGACGTGGGGATGCACGACGAACTCGGGCCACTGAGCCTCGTCGGGCTCGAGCAGCGCGTCGGCGTCGAGGAGCTCTGCCAGTGCTCGGGCGAGCGTGCTCTTGCCTGCCCCGGGTAGACCCAACATCGCGATGATCACGTCATGTAGCGAGAGGAGCGCGGTCTGATGCCGAGGCGAGGAGGCCTCGCGATGTCAGTACCCGCCAAATCCGGCTATGCACATCGGACGGGTTCAACAGCTCGCCAAATTGCTGGCAATCTATTCTCACCAAATCATCGTGTGTCTCGGAGTAGGTCCGGAATACGTCCTCAACACGGGCCTGCAGGCCGATATCGCGCTCGTGAATGTCGTTGACAACCGCTCCGTTGCCTTTGGCTCCGGGTTGCGCGCGCGCGACGAGACGCTCCATGCGCTCGTCTTGGTGGACATCTAGATAGATCGAGCACCCCGGGACCGGCAGAGCGTAGTGTCCGAACTCGAGCTTTCTCAGCCATTGGGCGAACTCGACTACGTCACTTTCGTCGCCCAGCTTGGCAGCTTGATAGGCGAGGTTCGAATAGAAGTAGCGGTCACAGACGACGATCCGATCTTCGCAGAGCGCTTGGCGAAGACTCGGCGCCTCCGCTGCGCGGTCGCCTGCGAAAAGCAGGGCAACGAGGCGTGGATCGACTGAGTCGACGTCGCCGAGCTCCCCCTTGAGGAAACGCTTGATCAGGTCGCCGAATACTGGATCTGCGTAGCGAGGAAAGGAGGCGGAATACGTCGCAAAGCCTTCCTCGGTGAGGCGATCAGTCAGGAGCTGGACCTGGGTGGACTTCCCACACCCGTCGACGCCCTCCAAGGCGATCAGCATTCTAGGCGCGTCCGCTCACGCGGTTGATGCCTTGCTCCATCCAAATGCGGCTCACCACATCATCGTAGCCCCCGGCCGCGACAGGTATGCCTCACAGGGCGCGAGCGGTCGCGGAGAGCGCCGCTCACGCGAGCCTACAAGCGCTCGACGGCTCCCGCGACCGTCTCCACCCCACGCCCACGGCCCGCGCCGAGCTTGGCCTCATACAGGTGCTTGTCGGCCCGCGCGAGCGGCGCGTCCAGGCCCTCGTCGGGCCGCCACTCGCTGACGCCGATCGACCAGCTGACGGGATCCTCAGCGCTGCACAGACGGTTGAGCGCGGCTTCGGCGCCGCTCGGCCCGGTACCTGGGAGCAGCAGCACGAACTCGTCACCGCCGTGGCGGGCGAGGATGTCGCTCGGCCGCATGCGCTCGCGCCATTGCCGCCCTAGATCAGCGAGCAGCCTGTCGCCGGCGGCGTGGCCCGCACGATCGTTGACCTGCTTGAAGTCGTCGAGGTCGATCACCGCGATCGTCAGCGGGGCGCCGGTGCGATTGGCCAGCGAGCGCTCGCGCAGCGCCGCCGCCAGGAACCCGCTGCGGTTGAGCAGACCGGTCAGGTGGTCGGTGCCGACCTCGCGACGCAATGCCTCGCTGAGGTTTCCGAGCAGGATGCAGATCGACCAGATCGTGACGGTCACGACCAGCCAGTAGATCGCGACGTCTGAGAGCCCGCTGAGCAGCAGCCCCGCCCCGAAGCCGACCGAGATCAGCACGCCGAGGGCGTTGACCGCCCGGCGGGGGAAGAAGTGTGCCGCGTAGATCGCGATCCACGGGTAGGCGAAGGCCGCGAGCATCATGCCGCCGTGGGTGCTGGCGTGCGTGATCAGGGCACTGGTCAGCAGCGACCCGCTCGCCGCCAGCAGCTCGAAGCCCAGCAGCGAGATGCGGGTCGCGAACACCCAGACGCCGACTCCGGCTGCGATGCCGATCGCGCCGGCGGCGCCGACGAGCCCGGTCGGCTCGCTGACACTGATCGGAAACGCAACGGTCGCGAGGCAGACGAGCCCCTTGAACGCGAACAGCAGCGCCAGCGACCACGCAATCGCGGGTCGCCCGACGGTCACACGCTGCGCGAGCGCGCGCAGCCACGCGGGCCCGGCCGCTACGCGCGGCCGCCCCTCGGCCGCAAGCATCGCCCCTGGAGGGCTGGGCGCCTTCCAGAGCAACTGAGATGACCCGATACGCATCGCGTTGCCTATCTCTTCGGACCGGCGGCGCCGACGCTTGAGGGCCCGCGCTTCGTTACACGCTAATTGGGCAAGTTATGGCCCGATCCGGGAACTCCCACCGCGGCTCGCGGACGTGGGCTGCCGGTACTCAAGGTGTCTTTTGCGCAAACCGACAAGGTAGCGTGAGGGCTGTAGGCACCGAAACGAGGGCAAAGCCCGCCGGCAGCGCCGACCCACTGGCGGCGACGTCGGATGTGGCTGTGCTGCGGGTCGCGCGGCAGCCGATCCTGGACCGCGATGCGCGCCTGATCGGCTACGAGCTGCTGTTCCGCGCACCCCACACCGAGACCGCCGGCGTCCTCGACGATCGGGAGGCGACGGCGGCGGTGATCGTCGACGGGCTGCTCGACGTCGGGCTGCTGGACCTCGTCGGCGAGACCCGCGCCTACGTGAACGTCTCGCGCGACTTCCTGCTCAGCGTCCGCCCACTGCCGCTACCCGCTCAGCAGGTCGTGCTCGAGCTGCTCGAGGACCAGGTCGTCGACGACGAGCTCATCGGCGTGTTGCACGAACTGGTCGCGCAGCGCTTCACGATCGCGCTCGACGACTTCCGCCTCACACCCGAGACCGAACGGCTGCTGCAGTACGCGCACATCATCAAGATCGACGTGCTCGAGCACACCGGCCAGGCCTTGGTGGAGCTCGTCGCCCGCCTGAGCGAGCGCCGACCATCCCTCACCCTGCTGGCCGAGAAGGTCGAGACGCGGGAGGAATTCGAATACTGCCGCGACCTCGGATTTCACAGGTTTCAGGGCTACTTCTTCTCGAAGCCCGCACGCGTGCGCCAGCAGCGCCTGCCGTCGCAGGGGCTGACCGCGCTGAGCGCGATGGCCGACCTCAGCGCCACCGAGGACTTCGACGAGCTGCACCGCATCATCACGCGCGAC
>JBEKWH010000031.1:0-63524 GCA_049513255.1 Solirubrobacteraceae bacterium | reverse complement strand
CAGAGCGCGCGAGGCTGCCACGCCACACCCGATGTAAACGATGTGCTTGCGGCTCAAAAGCCAGCCGCGTAAACGATGTGCTTGCGGTCAGACGTAAACGATGTGCTCGCGGCCGTCACCTACGGTGGGCTTCGGACGCTGGTCATGGTCCTGTGATTGGGTCGCCGTGACCCTTTGCCTTCTGAAGTTTCTTTTCAGGATTCGCGGGGCTGTGCGAGTTGCCGGTTGAGCCGGAGTGGGCACAAACCACTGCCCTGGTGATTCGGTTTCGCTCAACGCGCTGTCGCAGCAACGGCGAAAGATCTGAGTCGGGCAGTGAGCGATGTCGTCGGGCTATTCCTCGGCGGTCGTCGTCGTGAAATCATCGAGCTGCTTGCGCAGCATTAGGGCCTTGAACTCGTCGCAGGTGCGCTCGAAGGCTGCGAGCTCCTCGTCGGCTGCTAGCCGCCAGATCCGGGATGGTCGGCCGGGCGTCCCGGTCTGTGCCTGTTGCGGCTCAACGATCCCGTGTGCCTGAAGCAGCTCGAGGGTTTGCGCGATCGTCCTTTGCGACGCCCCGGTCTCCTTCTCTAGCTGGGGTGCCGTGCTGGGGCTGCGGCGCAGAGCAGTGATCAGTCGTCCTGTCACGTCATCCACGAGCAGGGCGACCAGTTGTTGTGTCTGGGGGTTCATATAGTTTACGTACGGAAAGTCAGCTAACTCGTATGGTGACCGTTATGACCGCTGAGGGAAGCCGAGCAGCGCTGGTTGCAGTTCGCGGGCGCAGCTCCGCCCGTCCGCTCCGGCGGCTTTCTCCCCCGGCCTGTCGCTGCCGGCCGGGCGACGTCGCTGAGTGGGTGCGTCTTGAGCTGTCGTCTGCTCAGGCTGAGGCTCTGCGGGAGGTAGCCGCGGCGGCCAGCGTCGCGCTGGATGTGTGGCTTGCGGTGATGGTCGAGTTCTCCATCTCTCTGCGCGCGCTACGCGGGCCGTTCGGGTCCGTTGATGCTGCGCGCGCCGAGCTCGCTAAGAGGGCTGAGGTGTGGCCGATCGAGGTCGCGTGGCTCCCGGAGTGGCGGGCATGGCAGTCGTCGTTCTCGCGCCGCTTGGGTACTGGAGGCGACGAGCTGCCTGAGGTAGTCCTGCCGCAACGACTGCGCGTTCGCGCTGGCGGGGCGATAGACGTAGCGGCCGCACTCGACTGTGGGGGAGATTGGGCGCTGGCGCGGGTGTGCGAGCTGGCGGCTTGTGGAGCCGGACAGACGCTTGAGGCTTTTGTGTTGCAGGCGGGACTGGTCGACGCGTGCCGTGGAGCGCGGCTAACTCGCGCGACGCAGTCGGCGCGGCGTATCGAGGATGCCCTCTTCGAGCACGACGGCTAGCGTTTGCTCGGTGAGCTGAATGTGCCGCAGGGAGCGCAGCGTAGGGGCGGCTTTACGAGCGGCCGCGAGTTCCTTGGCGGCGGCCTTGAGACGGAATCGATAGCGCTCGACGCGCTGGCCTGCGTCGAGTTGGCCGAGGTCGTCACGAAGCTGGATCCAGGCCCATAGGTTGTGCTCGTCCGCGTGTGCGAGACGCCCGGGAACGTCGGAGGCATTCCGGCAGGACGGGCATTCGCAGGCAGACTCAGGTAGTGCTTCGCTTGCGAGTACCTGTGCCGCTAGGTCGGCGCTCAGCGAAGTCATGAGCGAAGGGAACTCGAAGCGTGAAGCGTGGTCGACTCTGCGGATTTGCCTAGTCGCCGCGGGGATCCGAAATCCTCCGGCTCGGCCGAGCGGGATCTCGACTCCTGCGATGCCGATCGACCACGCCAACTCCGCGAGCGTGCCGGGGGCGGTCCATACGCAGGGCGCGCCGAGCTGCTCGAGCATCAGCAAGAAGTCGAAGGCGGCGGCAAGCTGCTCCGCGTCGCATACTTCCGCTCCGGCGATGCCGACCCAGTAGCCGTCGGGGTCTCCGCGAGCGAAACGATTGACGATCGATAGTCGGTCGTCTCTGCGGGTGAGCGCGTCGATCGTGCATGGGACCTGCGCGAACAGCGGGAGCGTAGGCGCGAGCGCATCACGAGCGGCGAGCGCCGACTCGAGCAGCCTCGGGTTGCGTCGCAGCCAGCCGCTGTCGAGGGTCTCGATCGTGAATGCTGGTGCACGCAAGAGGTCGGCGCCCTCTTTGATCTGTTCCTTGATGTCGCCACGCGCCACTCGCTCTGTCTCACCCGGTGCACGAAGCGACGCGGGCGTGTGTGGTTCAGCTCCTGCGGGGAGGAACTCGCGGCTCCTGAGAGCCGCGATCGAGCGAAAACCGCTGGTCGCCGTATCCAGGATGCGGGTGTCGACGGCAATCGCCGCGCTCGTCATCCCGCGTGCCCGGTGCAGTTCATCGAGCTGGGCGGCCTGCGTGACCGCGCCAAGCGCGGCGTCCGGCGCGTGTCCCGTAGCCCGAGGTCGAGCACGGCGCGCGATGCCGATCCGCTAGTCACACGGGCAACGAATAGCGGCGTGTTGTTGCGGTCGTATTGCGCGCGTACGGCCGTGGCTGCCCGTTGCGCGGGTTCCTTCAACGCGTCGAGCACGGTCTGCGCGGCGCGCGGACGCTGCAGGGGCTCCTTGGCAAGCAGCTCGAGGATCAGGCGATCGAGCCATGCAGGGACAGAGGGTTCAAGCGCAGATGGGGGCTCAGGATCCTCATGCCTGATGCGATCGAATAGCTCGAGCTCATTGCTCGCTTGAAATACAAGCTGGCCTGTGATCATCTGGAACAGAACCGCTCCGAGCGCGTATAGGTCGCTATGAATGTCCGCCTCGCCACGGATTTGCTCGGGAGCGCAGTACGCCAGCGTGCCGATGAACGCGCCGCGCGCGGTGATCGTCGTTAGGTCTTGCACCCCAGCGAGGCCGAAGTCAAGGATTACCACCCCGCCGACCGTAGGCAGATATACGTTGGCCGGCTTGAGATCACGATGCACGATGCCGTGCTCATGCAAGCACTGAAGCCCAGAAGCGATCCCCTGCGCGATGCTCAGCGCACGCGTCAATGGCAGCTTGCCGCCGCGATCGGCGAGGTACTGGCGCAGAGAGGTGCCAGGTATGTAGCGCATCGCGATGTAGGCCGCTGGACGTCCCCCGGAGAGCGCGACGCCGCTCTCCACGTACTCGGCGAGACTCGGGTGCTCGATTCGCAACGTGCTGATCTCTCGACGAAATCGCTCTTGGGCCTCGCCAGTCGCCGGCAAGTCGTAAAACACCTTCACGGCGAACTGCTTGCCATCACGTAGAGCCTCGTAGGTGTGCGCGAAGCTGCCACTGCCAAGCAACCGCACAAATCGAAAGTCGGCGATTCGATCAAAGTCGGAAGCAGCCATCCTGCTTAGATCATGCAGCCACCGTCGGACGCGCTCTTGGCGGGATGGGCCTGGCAGGGCATAGCCTCAGCCGCTCCTATCGATCGCTGCCGCAGGCGTCGGATTGCTCCTTCTGCCCCACAACAAAGATGAGGCGATCCGGCGCGCACCTTGGCCGCGTACCTGCGGCCTGGGCTCCAGAGGTCAGCGTTGTTGTGGCCTCGCTGGTGCAGGCCGTGCCCGGTGCGTGCATAGCTTGTGCTGAGCAGTGAGTATTTCGCAGGCGGGCGGTGACAGCGTTCGTCTCGACGAGAACGGTTGCGATCACTCGTCGAGTGCCGCCACGAACACATCCCACTCCTCGTCGGTCATGTCGGCGAGGTCGAAGTGCTCATCCGCCTCGAGCGGCGCGACGTCGGCCATCAGCTCCTCCAGCGAGGGAGGATTCCAGAACTGGGCGTTTGCCCGATCGATGTGATCGCTGCTCGCGGCCGGCTTTGGCATGACGTGACCTCGGAGACCAAGTCTAGGAGGCGGTTCTCGTCACGCAAGACGCGTCCGCCACAGCTCTTGTTGTCGCTCAGGAATCTCGCGGCGGCTCGCCGAGGAGTTCTCTGGCGGTCTTGCTGAGTTTCCGTAGCCTGCGTCGTTGGGGGTTGAGGTAGTACGGAATCGGCCCGGCGTCGGTCGGAGCCGGTGTCGGCGGTGGTGGCTTGTGGGTCCGGCTCTCAAGGTACTGACGAACTCGAGCGGGATGGAAGCCGAGCCGCGGGCGGGACCCCGAGCCGAGCTGCACGGCGCCGAGGTCGCCCGCGTGGTCGTAGACCCACCAGCGTTTCATGCCAGTCATCCGCGCGACGTCGCTAGCGCTTATGAGCCCTTCCGGTCGCTCGTGCGCCAGCTCGAGCCGCGGAGCCAGGCGCTCGGCGACCCGCTCGGCGACCCGCTCGGCGACCCTGTCGGCGAGCCGGTCCAGGAACTCCTCGTCGTGTGTTAGCGCGTCGAGCGTCACGACTCGCTTGTCACCGTGACCTTGGCCGGGACATGGGTTGATGCCTGACCGCTGCTGACCAGCCAGATCAGCTGGTGGGCGGGTCTGAAGCGTCCCTCGCAGCCCGGCTCCTCGTCGGGGTCCTGCGGCTGTCTTGCGGCGAGCGGGTGGTCGACCGACCTCACGCTCGCACTCTCGCAGAGGGATGGACGCTAAATAAACAGACAGTTCGCAACGTGTCATATGCGGATTGTCCGGCCCGTTGATCGCTGGCGTGCAGGCCAGTGGCCCGGCGACCCGCCGAGCGAGGTCAGTGCGACGAGCCGCTATCGAGGGTTGACGAGCGCACCAGCCTGGTCGTCGTACCGGCTCGGCGGCCAGCTGTCGGCCCGGAGTTGCTCTTCGTCGCGCTCGGTGAGCGGCAGCTCGGCGGGGTCGACTGCGACGCGGCCCCAGTATGCGGCGAGCTTCACCTTCAGATGACGGCGCGCCTCGGGCTTTAGCTGCGCCACGCGGCGTGGCGGGTCGGCGAGCATCTCGTCTGAGACGAGGCTCGGGCGAAACAGGCACGCGACCGACTCCTCCTCGAGCGCTGGTGGCAGCCGCGGCAGGTACATGTAAGGATGGATCGTGTCGCGACTTCGCAACAGCTTGTCGTTTCCTCCTAGCCCCTGCGTGTGCTCGAGCACGAGCGCGAGCGGCACGACCGGCACGAGGGTGCGAAACGGGTGGGCCGTTCCGCCCTCAGCGCGTTGGTCGGCCATGTCGCAGGTCGGGGTGATCAGCAGCCCGTAGCCCAGCGCGACCGGACCGATGTAGTGCTTGGCCACATCGTGCTCGTCGTCGAACAGCAGCGCGGTTGGCTGGTCGGTGAACGGGATCGCCTCGAACAGGTCGCCGGCGAACAGCGCACTCGACCACGGCGCTGTCCAGTAATCGGAGTCGTATGGCCGGTGCTCTCCAGGTCCCATCGTCGCGGACCTGAACCCTACGGCTCTCGGCGCGAAAGCGGCGCTTGTCAGTCGATTGCCCGCGCGCGGGTCACAGCGACGACGTCGTCGTTTTCGCCCACCGAGGGGAACCCGCTGAACATCTGCGCGCGAAGCGCCGCGATGTCCTCGGGGCGAAACCGCCGCACGCCGCTGGGCAGCCTGACGGCGCGCAGCAGACCACGCTGCTCCCAGCGACGAAGCGTGTTCTCGCTGACCCCGAGCTCCCGGGCGGCCGCACGAACCTGCATCAGCTCAACCATCTCGATGCTCCTTTCGCTTAGCTACCACGATAGGCGACATGGAAGATGATATCAAGATGGCGGATATGGCAGACTTGACCCAGTATCGGTCACCGAGCGGTCGTCCTTGAGCGCCACCCTGGGTCCCGCTGACGCTCGGCCCCGCTCGCCGCGCGTCGCGACGCCGTCTGACAGGAAGCCGACGCGTCGCGCGCCGAGTCAGCGAGTGCCGGTGGACCGGTCGGCGACGGCTCGCGCATTTAGGCAGTAACTCGAATCTAGTGCCCAAAGTCCCCGAAAACGTCCGCAATATCCCGAGGTTCCATCAGCCAGGTGAAGCATCCGCAAAACAGCAAAACAGGGTTTCTGCGTTTCAGGGCTCAGCTCAATCCGTGGCGGGCGAAGCTGAGTCGGCCGTTTTTTGACCGATGTGTGACCAATCGCGGCCTTCGACGAGTGCCTTGAGCCGCGGTGCGGTCGGCTCGTTGGCGGCGCCGGCGAGGTTTCGCAACCGGAGGGATGGTCAGAGGACCTCCGAGCTGCTGGCGAGCTCCGCCACCGACATGGGGGAGGTGCTGCGCGCGCTCAGCGAGCGCACCTTCTCCTGGCTACATCAGCTACGACGGCTCCGCATCCGCTGGGAGCGAGACCCCAACCTTCACCTCGCGTTCCTCAAACCTCGGATGCGCCCTCATCTGCCACCGCCACCTCAAGGGGCTTTGAGAAAACCCTGGAGCAGGCGTGCCGCGAATTACGATGCCTGTCGTGTCAAGGCCCCTTGAGATGACCCTGTGGTTGGGGTGGCTGCTCGTGGAGCCGTGCTCGTGGAGCCAAGCCGTAGGCGAGGCGCAGCGAGCGGCCGCCTGTGTCGCCATGCTCGTGTTCTCGGCGCCTACGCGACAGGCGCCGGGCTCTCAGTCCCGCCCGACCCATCCTGTTGCCTCGCCGCCAGATATCGCTGCCGTGGGCGAGTTCAAGCACTAGGCCGACGACACCGATCGCTGCCAGGACAGCTCCAAATAGCGCTAGGAGAATCCACCGCATGCAGCGTGTATCGGCCCGACGCCGCGGTCGCTAGAACAATCCGACCTCTCACAGAAAGCACGAGCTTCAACCAACCCCGGCCGAGGGTGTGCGGCGAGCGAGGAGGTGGGGATCTCGGTCGAAGCCGAACATCCGTCCGGCGCCGGATGGCCGGCTCTGTCAAGCATGTGGCCGCCGCCGAGGACAGATGCATGCGAACAACCAGGGCATGTTCCGTCGCGGCGACGAGTTCAGCGCCCAACCTGCGGTGTCGTCTGAGGCGCGCGGTTTGCCCGGCCTGCTCGACGCGCGTGCTCCTCGTCCTGACGGCTGGTGCGCTGCCGGGCTGTGCTGGTGCGCACGCGTCGCCCCCCACCACGGCCACCGTCGCCGTGACCCAGGCGAGCGCGGTCGCGTTTGCGCACGCTGTCAACCTCCGCGCAAGCGATCAGCCCGAAATGAAAGCACTCGGGTCGGAACGTCCTGCTCCGAGCCTTGAGGCCTCTAACGTCGCATTCGCCCGTTGCGCCGGGCTGATCAGTCCGGACAGCGTCTTGATCAACATCCGTTCCACGTTCCTCTCGACGAGCGGAGAACGCGACCTGCGCCTCGTCCGCTCGCGAGTTACAGTCCTACCAAGCGAAGCTCTTGCCCGTCGCAACCTCGCCGCATTCAGCAGCCCCCGCGGCTTGCGCTGCGCACGCCGCTCCGGCACGTCGATCTCGAAACTGAGCATCGCGCTGCCCGGTGGCGTCCATGCAACCGGGGAGCGCGTCATCGCGCCTGAGGAAGGGCCCCCACACGAACTGGGGTACCACGACATCGTCGGATTCGTCTACGGCCCGGCCGAAATCGTGCTCACAGCAGCTGGTTACTCGCATCCTGTGGCTACCCAAACCGAGCAGCACCTACTCGGCATCCTGTACCGTCGTGCAGCGGAAGCTCACGCCGAGCTCTAGCTGCCGACCATTCAGCGGTGACTCCCCGGAGAAGGCTTGAGGTCGCGGTCCTTCAGTCGGTAGCCCCCGCCCTTGAGGGAGAGAATCTCGGCGTGGCGGACGAGCCGGTCGATCATCTGCCTCACCTGCACTCCTGGCAGCTTCGTCTACTGCCGAAAAAGTTCGCCAGCGACCTCCCCGCTCCTGCGGTCCGGCAAAGGTCGCGTGAGACACGGCGGGGTGTCGCGGTACTCGGTGCGGGTGCCGGTGCGCTCGATGGTCCTTGTGTCACGGAGGGTCGATCAATGCGGGGCGAGCTCGCCGAAGAAGTAGGAGGCGGTGACACCGCCGTCCATGAGGAAGTCGCTGCCGGTGATGAACGCGCCGTCGGGGCCCATCAGTAGGGCGCCGACGTTCCCGACCTCGTCTGGAGTGCCGGCGCGGCCGGCCGGAGAGAACTCGATCATGCGTCGGTATCCCTCGCCGCGGGGACCGGTCAGCTCGTCCCTCGCGAGTGGGGTGATGATGATGCCGGGGCTGATCGTGTTGATTCGCGCCCCGCGCTTGCCCCACCGGACGGCTTCGGCCATCACGCGCAGCGAGTTCGCACGCTTGGCCAGCTGGTAGGCGCGCAGGGGGTCTGTCACCTGATCGGGCTGGAGCATCGGCAGCGCCAGCAGCTCGTCTGCTGGTGTCGTCGCGAGAGCGGCGTCTTGTTCGGCGGTGAGGGACTCCAGACGGTGCCCGGACTGCGACGCGATGACCACCCCGGCGCCAGCGCGTGCGATGACGTCTCCGAACTCCTCGAGTAGCACCGCGGTTCCGTAGAGGTCCACATGGAGGATCGCCTCCGGCGACGCTTGGCTGGGCGATACCCCCGCGGCGTGGATGACACCGGTGATGTCGCCGAACGCGGTGGAGGTCTCGACGAGCGCGTGGATCGACTCGCGCGAGGACACGTCGACGGTCGCTGCGCTCACCTCGAAGCCCGCGTCGGTCATCACCGCGGCCGCGGCGTCCGCGTTGCTCTGGCGCAGGTCGGCCAGCACGACGTGCTTACCGGCGCTGACCCGCCGGGCGATCGCCTGGCCGATCGAGCCGGCTCCAATGACGACAACGACTTCGTTCATGACCATCTCCTCCTACTCCTGGTTGCTCGGCTGAATGCGGACCGGGTACTGCGAATCAGCGGTCTTTGGTGTCGACGGGATGTCATGTCCGGGGCATCAGCCGGAGCGTGGTTGCGGTGATCGGCATCGGTGATGTTGTCGACGATGCTCTCGAACCGGCGGCCGTACTTCTCGCGGTAGGCGGCATCGACCGCGTCGAGCACGCCGGAGTCGGCGTACTCCACCGTCACGTCCTTCTCCACGCCGCCGGCCGAGATCCAAGCCTGGCCGCTTGCCCGCGCGATGCGATGGCTCGCTGTCGGTCCAGGCGAGCATCAGAGGCTCCCTACCCGCACGAGGGACTTGATCGCGCGGCGCTCGTCCATCGCGGCGTACGCCTCGCCGATCCCGTCGAGGTCGGTTTCGTAGTCCAGGACGCGGCCCGGATTGATGCGGCCGGCGAGAACGTCATCGAGTAGCTCCGGCAGGTAGACGCGCACGGGGGCTCCCCCGCCGCGCACGCCGACGGTGCGCGAGAACATCTGTCCGATCGGCAGCTCGACGTCGTGCGGGACGCCGACAAATCCGACCATCGACCCGGCGCGGGCGATGTCGATCGCGGTCTGCATCGCCTGGCCGGTGCCGACGCACTCAAGCGTCGCGTCGACGCCGACGGCGTCGGTCATCTCCTTGATCGCCGCTACGGCTTCCTCGCCTCGCTCGGCGACGATGTCGGTGGCGCCGAACTCCTGAGCAAGGGCCTGACGATCGCGATGGCGGGAAAGGGCGATGATCCGCTCGGCTCCGAGGCGCTTGGCAGCCAGAACGCCGGACAGGCCGACGGCGCCATCGCCGACGACGGCGACGGTCTGACCGGGCTTGACCTGCGCGCAGACGGCGGCGTGGTGACCGGTGGCGAATACGTCCGAGAGCGTGAGCAGCGAGCGCATCATCTCGTCGGAGTGCCCGGAGCCGGGAACAACCACGAGGGTGGTGTCGGCGAGCGGCACGCGGACCGCTTCGCCCTGGCCGCCGTCGCCGTTCATCGGGTAGAAGCCGCCGTTCATGCAAGCGGTGGTGATCCCGTTCTGGCAGTTCGGGCAGGTGCCGTCGCTGAACGCGAACGGCGAGATGACGAGATCGCCCTTGTGGAGTGTGGTCACGTCGGCGCCGACGTCCTCGATCAGGCCGATGAACTCGTGGCCGATCGGCCCGGGCTCGAACGGGGAGTCGCCGCGGTAGTACCAGAGATCAGATCCGCAGACGCACGCCAGCACGACGCGCACGACGGCGTCGGAGGGCTCTCTGATCGCGGCATCCGGCCGGTCACCGACGGTGATGTTGCGGGGTGCGTTGAAGATCGCAGCGCGCACTGGGCCTCCTCAGTTCGCTTTCGGGTTCGGTCACGTCCCCGCACCTTGACACGCTTCCGGCGAACCTGAGAGGCCCTGTGAAGGGGATACTGACAGGGCACCTTTGCGCCGCTCCGGGAGGGGTATGTTGATCTCGGTGGACACCACCAACGACAGTGCCGAGTTTCTCAGCAGCCGCCGCGCCCGAGTCACGCCAGAGCAGGTCGGGCTGCCGACCTATGGTGCGCGCCGCGTGAAAGGGCTGCGCCGCGAGGAGGTCGCCTCGCTGGCCGGCGTCAGCGTCGAGTACTACAAGCGCCTGGAGCGCGGCAACGCCAGCGGCGTCTCCGACGGTGTGCTCGAGGCGCTCGCGCGAGCGCTGCAGCTCGACGATGCCGAGCGCGCGCACCTGTTCGACGTCGCCCGCGCCGCCAACCCAATCGTCCCGAAGCGCCGGCGGGCGGGTGGGCCGGGTTCGCAACGCGTCCGGCCGGTGGTGCTGCGAATCCTCGAGTCGATGGCCTCACCGGCGATCGTGCGCAACAGTCGCGTTGACTACCTGGCCGCGAACCCGCTCGGCCGCGCGCTCTACGCGCCGGTCTTCGACAGCCGTGAGCAGCCGGCGAACAGCGCCCGCTTCACGTTCCTGGACCCGGCCGCGCAGGAGTTCTATGTCGACTGGGAGCGCACCGCGAAAGATCTGGTCGCCCACCTGCGCTCTGAGGCCGGCCGCAATCCCTACGACCGTGGCTTCTCAGACCTGGTCGGCGAGCTCTCGACCCGCAGCGAGCCGTTTCGCACCTGGTGGGCGGCGCATAACGTCCGCTACCACCGGACCGGCACCAAGCGCCTGCGCCACCCGGTCGTGGGCGAGCTCGAGCTCGAGTACGAGGTCATGGACGTCTCCGCCGACGACGGGCTGACGATCGCCGCGTATAGCGCCGAGCCGGGCAGCCGCTCCGCGGAGGCGCTCGACCTGCTCGCCAGCTGGAGCGCCACCCCTGAGCCCGCGAGCACCCACGCCGACGAATAGGACCCTCATGCAGATCACCCGCAGCAGCATCGACACCACCAAAGGCCCGGCCGACTGGTTCACCGGAGACGTCTACGTCGACGCCGTCGCCGCGCCCGCGGGCAGCTCGACGTTCGCCGCAGCGCTCGTCCATTTCACGCCGGGCGCTCGCACCGCGTGGCACACCCACCCGCACGGTCAGACGATCTATGTCACCGAGGGCGTTGGTCTGTGCCAGCGCGAGGGCGGGCCGATCGAGGTGATCCGCCCCGGCGACCGGGTGTTCTTCGAGCCCGGTGAGAACCACTGGCACGGTGCTCCGCCGAACCGGTTGATGGTCCACATCGCGATGCAGCAGAACGACGAGTCAGGCGAGGGCGGGCGGGCCGTTACCTGGGGCCGGCACGTCACCGACGAGGAGTACGCCGCCGCTCCGAGCACCGGCGGTTGACCACCGCGCCGGCCAGGCGCCGGCCCAAACAACTCAAGGAGTACCCATGGAACACCGAATGCTGGGACGCACCGGCGTCGCGGTCTCAAAGCTGTGCCTCGGCGCGATGATGTTCGGCGCCTGGGGCGAGCCCGACCACAACGAGTCGATCCGGATCATCCACGCCGCCGTGGACGCAGGCAGCTCGCCCAGCTCGCCGAGGAGACCGGGATCCCACTCGTGCAGATGGCGATCGCGTTCGTCGTTCGCCACCCCGCGATCACCGCGGCGATCATCGGGCCGCGCACGATGGAGCACCTCGAGTCGCAGCTCGCCGCGGCCCACGTCGTCCTCGCCGACGAGGTCCTGGATCGGATCGATCAGATCAATCCGTCCGGCGTGACGATCAACCACCTCGACAACGGCTGGACCCAGCCCGCGCTCCAACCCGCCGCACGCCGGCGCTGAGAGCACTGCGGGTAGATGATCATCGCGGCCGGAGCACCGTTTGACCCCAACAGCAAAGGAGCACACCATGAAAGCGATCACCCTCAACAACGGGGTAGAGATACCCGCGCTCGGTCTGGGTGTCTTCCAGACACCCCCCGAGGAGACCCGCGACGCCGTGCGCGCCGCGCTGGACGCGGGGTACCGGCACATCGACACCGCCGCGGCATACGGCAACGAGCGCCAGGTCGGCGAGGCGGTCCACAGCTCCGACCTCGACGGCTCAGAGGTCTTTCTGGAGACCAAGATCTGGATCAGCGACTACGGGTACGACGAGACGCTGCACGGCTTCGAGAAGAGCGCCCGGAAGCTCGGCGTCGACCAGATCGACCTGCTGATCCTGCACCAGCCGCTGCCGTCGGCGTTCGAGCGGACCCTGGAGGCCTACCGTGCCCTGGAGACGCTGCTGACCGACGGCAAGGTCCGCGCGATCGGTGTCAGCAACTTCATGGTCGAGCACCTCACCACCCTCCTCGAGCGCACCACGGTGGTGCCGGCGGTCAACCAAATCGAGTGCCACCCCTACTTCCAGCAGCGAGAGGTGCAGAACCTCAACGCGCAGCACGGCATCCTCACGCAGGCCTGGTCACCGATCGGAGGCATCACCTTCTACCGCGACGGTAGCCACGGCAGCACCCTCGACGACCCAGTCATCGCAGACATCGCCAGGGTACACGCCAAGACTCCGGCCCAAGTGATGCTGCGCTGGGGTCTGCAGCACGGCCGCTCGGTCATTCCGAAGTCCACCAAGCCCGGCCGCATCGCAGAGAACATCAACGTGTTCGACTTCGAGCTCTCAGCCGACGAGATCGCCGCAATCGACGGCCTGGACACCGGACGTCGCGGCGGCCCTGAGCCCGACGCAATCACCTTGGACGCATTCGGCCGCGAGATCCCCGAGGCCTGACAGCCGTCGCCTCGGCCAACGCTCTGGCATAGCGCGGGAGAGTTCGTGTCCGCCGCCGATCCGGCTCTCGCGGACGCCGTGGCGCTCGTAGGTGGAGGACATGCAGATGAAGGACTTGCCGCCCTTCGAGGCGTAGGCGCCGCGCACGAACTGCGATTGCCCGCCTGTGCCGCTGATGTGGCGGTGGCCCGCGGACTCGCTCGCTGCTTGGCCCCGCAGGTCTCGTCCGCAGCTGTCGTGTCGTTCGAAACTGCGGGCACTTGTCATCAACGTCATCGTGGTCCCTCTTGCCCCGCAGCGACTTCAAGGCGCCGACGCCGGAAAGCGCATACCTTGCGGTGCAAGGCATATTTCTGCTACCTTGCGACGCATGGCAACTTCTGGACAGCGCCGAACGCAGTTGCTCAGGGGCGTGCTGGACCTTTGCCTGTTGGCCGTGATCGACGAGGCGCCAGCATACGGCTACGAGATGACCAAGCGGCTGCGCTCGCGCGGGCTATCGATCGTCGGCGAGGGCTCGATCTACCCGCTACTCGGTCGCTTGGAGCGCGATGGTCTGCTCGAGACGTATCGGGCGGCCAGCGATGGGGGGCCGCCGCGGAAGTACTACCGGACCTCGCGCCTTGGGCATCGTGCGCTCGTGGCCGGGGTGTCCGAGTGGCGAGCGGCGCGTGACGCGGTCGATTCGGTGTTGGCTTCAAACGATGCGGAGGTGCAGCGATGATCCGGTTCGTCAAGGAGTGCCGGCGGGAGTGGAGGCGGCTCGGCGTCCCGGATGCGGTCGCCGACGAGATGGCCGAAGATCTCGCCGCTGATCTCGAGGAAGCGCAAGCGGAGGGCGTAGCACTTGAAGAGGTCCTCGGCGGCGGCGCATCTGATCCGCGATCGTTTGCCGCCTCCTGGGCAATCGCGCGGGGCGTGACACGGGCAACGTCCGGAAGCTTTCGAGCGCGCCGCAAGCCGCCGATCGCTGCCGCGCTCACCGTGCTTCTGATCGCGGCTGTCTTTGCCGGCGCTGCGGTGGTCATCTTCGGAGCCGGAGAGCCCTCTTCCGTGCCTGCGCTCCATGCGCCGAACGGACTCAAAGGCAGAGCCCCCGAGGAACGATCCCTCGCACCCCCCGAGTCGCCTTCCGTGCCTGGGCTCCACGAAGAACGCTCCCCTGCGCCCCCCGAGTCGCCTTCCGTGCCCGCGCTCCACACGCCGAAGGGACTCAAAGGCAGAGCCTACGAGGAACGGTCCCTCGCACTCCCCGACGTGATCACCACGGGCTGACGCGTTGCGCTGGCGCGGCGCGGGTGATCGCGCTGAGTTCGACAAGGACGCCGCGAGCTCCCTGACGGGGCCTTTACACACAATTCGGGCCGGTGAGGTCCCGAGTTCGAACCTCGGCGCCCCGATAAAAAGGAGCCCGTGTCGGGTCGCGAGCGCGTACAACGAACGTCGCGCCACAATCAATCAGGTTCCTCGGATTGCTCGCATGTGCCGACGCGAGGGCGCTGACGCGTGCGTGCGCATCGTGGCGTTTCCGCTGACCGCAGCGGGTGTCTACGCCTCGCGGGGTTGACGGTCAAGGGAGCTGGGCGCGATTGGCGGACATCCGTGGCGGCTACGGAGGAACGCGACGGCTTCGTGCCGATGTGCATTGGGCGGCGCCGACTAGCGTGTACAGCCGAACACTCAATTCGGCGGAGGGATTGATCGATGACTGCCAACAGCATCCACACTGCAGTGGCGAGGACGCGCGTCGGAGCGATTACGGGGTTCCTCGATGGTGTGGGGGTCGAGTATGAGCTTTGCGAGCACGCGGCGGTGACGAGCGCCGCGGCTGAGGCGCGCGTCGCGCGCATCCCGCCAGAGCAGGTCGCCAAGACCGTCGTGCTTCACGACGGGAATGCTTACGTGGTGGTGGCGGTTCCCGCCACCGATCGACTCGACCTGCACAAGCTCCGCGCGCTGCTTGGCGCGACGCGGCAGCTGCGGCTCGCGAGCGAGGTTGAGATCGCACGCGACTTTCCAACGCTGGAGGTTGGCGCGGCACCGCCGTTTGGGCCGATGGTCCCGGCAGCCGAGGTGATCGACCGCTCCCTGCTCACGCACGAGCGGATCCTCTGTTCGGCTGGCGATCACCGCCACTCGGTCCTGATCGACCCCCGAGACGTCGTGCGCATCACCACCGCGCTGACGGCCGACATCTGCGAGGACTGAGTGTCCGTCCAGAACGCCGCCCCGACCTCACCGCTCGGGCCGCAGCAGATCGCACGGCTTCAGGAGGCGGTACGGGCGCTGGCGAAGGAGCGCGATGCGGTCATCCTGGCGCACAACTACCAGCTGCCAGAGATCCAGGATGTCGCGGACTCCGTCGGCGACTCACTGGGCCTCTCACGCCAGGCCGCGGCCCGGGAGAACGAGCTGATCGCGTTATGCGGCGTGCATTTCATGGCAGAGACCGCCTCCGTGCTCTGCCCACGGAAGACCGTGCTGTTGCCGGACCTGGCTGCGGGATGTTCTCTTGCGGACACGATCACTGCCTCTGAGCTGCGCGCCTGGAAGGCCGAGCACCCGGGCGCGGTTGTCGTGATGTACGTCAACGCCTCGGCCGAGGTCAAGGCCGAGACCGACTACTGTTGCACTTCCTCCAACGCCGTCCAGGTCGTTGAGCACGTGTGGCGCGAGCACGGCGACGCAGAGATCCTGTTCGGTCCCGACATGTGGCTTGGCGCGTACGTTGAGCATCGCACCGGCCGGCACATGCGCGTTTGGAGCGGCGAGTGTCAAGTGCACGCCGGCATCAGGCCGGCCGACATCGAGCACATCCGCGCCGAGCACGCTCGCGCCGAGTTCCTGATCCACCCAGAGTGCGGCTGCACCACCTCGGTGATGGAGTTCGTGGCCTCAGGCGACGTCGCGGCCGGCGGTCTGCAGGTACATGAAGATGATCACGCTTCCAAGCTGCACGCCGCGCTACGCGAACACAAGCACGAGGTGCGCGTACCCGCTGACGTAGCGGCCCGGGCGCGCCTGCCGATCGAACGCATGGTCGCAATCACATAGCGCCTGGGGGCACGCTGAGAGGTATGGCTGATCGCGACGACATCGACTTCACCTACTCGCTCACCGACCGCGTCTTTCGGCTGAGCATGGGTGAGCTCGCGGACTTCAGCGGCGCCAAGTACGACGGCGACTTCACGATCAGCCTGGAGGAAGCTCAACGGCGAAAGCACGAATACGTGGCCGAGCAGATCGGGATCGGACCGGGCAGGCGCGTGCTCGACCTCGGCTGCGGTTGGGGCCCGTTGCTCAACTTCATCCGCAGCCGGGAAGCGATCGGGGTGGGTGTCACGCTGTCCCGCGCGCAGCAGGCTGCCTGCCGTCGGCACGAGCTCGACGTCCACCTGTACGACGCGCGGCAGCTGGATTGCGAGAGCTTCGGTCGCTTCGACGCGGTCGCGAGCCTCGGCGCGTTTGAGCACTTCTGCTCGGTCGAGGAGTATCGCGCCGGACGCCAGGAGGGGATCTACCACGACATCTTCGAGCGGATCGCGGCCGTCCTGCCCGAGAAGCGACGCCTCTACCTGCAGACGATGGTGTTCGGGCGCAACATGATCCCTCTGGATCAGGTCGACATCCACGCCCCGCGGGACTCCGACGCCTGGTATCTCGCGCTCCTGCAATGCCAGTTCCCTGGCTCCTGGCTTCCGCTCGACCAACAGCAGGTTGTCGGTTGCGCGGACCCCAGCTTTCGCCTCGTTGCGAGCAGCAGCGGCCGCCTCGACTACATAGAGACGATCAGCGAGTGGAACAAGCGAGTCGGAGCCCGGAGCCTCAGAAAGACGCTACTGAAGCTCAACCTGGTTCCCCGCTGGCTCACGAGCGCAGATTTCCGGCACGCGTTCACCTCGGGCGTCAGCGCGAACAAGACTTGCTTTGAACGCGAACTACTCGATCACAGCAGGCTCATCTTCGAGAGACGTTGAGACCCCCGCCGTCATCGACCGCAGGGGTGGATGGCAGGCGTGACGACGGCGCGGCTCCTCGCGCGAACTGGGTCGCAGCGGCGCCGCTGGCGTGGTCGAAGGCTGATGGGGACGCGGCAGTGGGCCTCCGTAGCTCTCCCCGATGTCGATGCAGGCACGGGGTGTGATGCTGATGGGCAGTTGTCCACGAGTGCCGGGAGATCGAGATGGGAACCGCCGCGCCGGAACATGGATCAGACGTGCCCCGCATGTTCACCGTGGAGGGGCAGGATCCGCTCGCGGTGGTCGGGTGGGGGACTCGCTCGGTGGCGGTGCGCTCCGCGGATGGCCAGGTCGCGTTCGCGTGCGAGCGGGTCGAGGCTCCGACGAGCTGGTCGGACACCGCGGTGGCGACGGTTGCGCGACGATACTTCGCTCGCCACGCGGACGGTTCGCAGGAGCACTCGGTACGGCAGCTCGTCGAGCGTGTCGCGAGCGCAATCGGCGGTTGGGCGCAGGCTTCGGGGCAGGCCTGCGATGAGGGTCAGCGCGCGGCGCTGGAAGCCGAGCTGACGGCGCTCGTGCTGAGCCAGCGCGGCACTTTCGCCACGCCGGTGTGGCTGAATGTGGGCGTCGAGCCCGAGCCGTTCACCTCGGCGTGCTTCATCTTGGAGACGGAGGATTCGATTCGCGCGCTGCTCGACTGGAACGCGCGCGAGGGGGTGATCTTCCAGCAGGGCGGCGGCACCGGCGTGAACTTGTCGGGGGTGCGCTCCTCGCGCGAGCCCGTCTCGCGCGGAGGATTGGCGAGCGGTCCGGTGTCGTTCATGCGCGCCGCAGATGCGTGGGCGGCGACCATCCGCTCAGGCGGGCGCGCGCGGCGGGGAGCCAAGATGGTCGTGCTCGACGCCGAGCATCCCGATGTGTTCGAGTTCATCGCGTGCAAGGCGCGCGAGGAGGAGCACGGCGCCGCGCTCGTGGCCGCCGGATTCCAGCCGCAGGAGGCCGTGGCTTCGCTCGCCTTCCAGAATGCCACGCACGCGGTGCGGGTGAGCGACGAGTTCATGCGCGCCGCGACGGACGACCGTGAGTGGGCGCTGCGGGCCGTCACCAGCGGCGAGGTGGTCGAGACGCTCCCCGCGCGCGAGCTTCTGCGTGCGTGCGCGCAGGCCGCGTGGGTGTGCGGGGATCCGGGGCTGCAGTTCGCGGACACGATCGCGCGCTGGCACACATGTCCGCGTTCGGGTCCGATCACCGCCTCCAATCCCTGCGGTGAGTTCCTGCACGTGGGGGAGTCAGCCTGCAACCTCGCGACGCTCAACCTCCTAGCGTTCCTGCGCGAGGACCGCTCATTCGAGGTCGAGGCGTTCGTGCACGCGGTCGAGCTGCTGGTGCTCGCCCAGGACGCGATCGTGGACGGCTCGTCCTATCCGACCGAGCGCATCGCGGACGGCGCGCGGCGTTTTCGCCCGATCGGCATCGGCTATGCCAACCTCGCTGCGTTGCTGCTGACTCTGGGAATCGCCTATGACTCTGTCGCGGGGCGGGCGTGGGCGGTGGCGATCACCGCGCTGATGACCGGCGCCGCCTACCGGCGCTCGGCGCGGCTGGCGGCGACGCTCGGCCCGTTCGCCGAGTTCGCTTGCAACCGCGAGCCGATGCTCGCCGTGCTGGGCGCTCACCGCGACGCCGCCGCGCGCATCGGCCGCGAGGCGCCCGCCGAGGTGCTGGCGGCGGCGCGCGAGGCGTGGGATGACGTCCTGGCGGAGAGTGTCGCGCATGGGCTGCGCAACGCGCAGACGACGCTGATCGCGCCGACGGGCACGGTCAGCCTGATGCTCGACTGCGAGAGCACCGGCATCGAGCCCTACTACGCGCTCGCCGGGCGCAGGCACCTGGCCGACGGCGGCGAGCTGCACTTTCAGAGCCGAGCGGTAGCTGACGGGCTGCTCGCGCTCGGCTACTCCACCCATGCTCTGGAGGAACTCGGCGAGCACGCGCTGGACCACGGCCACCTCGTCGGTGCGCCGGCGCTGCGCGCCGCCCACGCGGCCGTCTTTCACACCGCGAGCGGCCCTGACCCGCTGCCCGTCGACGGGCACCTGCGGATGGTTGCCGCCGTACAACCGCTGCTTAGCGGGGGCGTCTCGAAGACGCTCAACCTGCCTCACCACACTCCGCCCGAGAGGATCGAGTCGATCTTCCTCGATGCCTGGCGGATGGGCCTGAAGGCGATCTCGGTATACCGCGAGGGCTCGAAGATCGGCCAGCCGCTGCAGAGCGCCGAGGACTGAGCGACGCGCGAGCATCGTGCCCGCGGCGATCATCGCGCAGCGTCCCGAGCGCAACGCGCGAGCACACCGGCGCCGCCCGCGCCAGCAGCTACTGCCAATCGTCAGAGACATCCACGTGCACCATCAGGATGCCTGGTGTCCTCAAACGAGGCGGTGCTGGCCTAAACCGCGTAGTTACCCGGTCCATTGCGCATCAGATCCCGATGTGCCGGGCCCAGTCTGTCCGTACCCTGTCAACTATGGGATCGAAGACCAGCGAAAGGTCGGCTGGAGGCTGACGGTGCTGAGCGCTGACTAGAAGGGATCAACGACTATGGCCTACATCTTCTGTAACACCTGTGGCATCGGCTTCCACAGCAATGTGAAGACCTGCCCCGAGTGCGGCAGGACCGCAAGCCGCGCCTTCGAGTCCGACGGGCACACGCGCAGGTTCACGTGGGGGCGGCATTCGCTTCCCGAATTGCGTGAGGACGTGGAGAGCGAGGTCTGCGATGCGATCTACGGGTGGCACTCCGGCACGGTCGAGCGCTGCGATCGCACAGCGCCCGCTGGGGCTGCGACCGAGTCTGCGTGACAGGTCACGCGCCGCGGGCTAACCGTGCATTCAACCGTTCGTGTCGACGCGCGTGCCCCCCAAGTCAGCCCGCGAGAGTGGCCGAGGTGTGGGCGCTCGCGTGGCCAGCGACGAGGTTCGCGGCGGACACGCTTACCTTGATGCGCAGGCGCCTGCCGAGCATCCGCTTGCCCGCTCGGGTGAGTGGGATGCGCAGCGTGCGTCGCGCGAGGGCTTGGTTGATCGAGAAGAACGGCACCGTGCCCCGCGCGATGAGCTTTCCCGCCCCCCTGACGGTGACGACGGCCAGGGCAGCTCCGCTCGAGCGCAGCGCTAGCGAGATCCCGTTGGATGTGAGGTGCCTGCTGAGGACGCGCGCCGTCAGCTGCGCCGGCCGGGACGCGTTGAACTGTGGATCGAGCTGGAATGAGCTGTTGAGGGCGGCGAGGCCGAGTCCGGTGAACCACGCGACTGGTTCAGGGCCCCCTTCGGTCACGTAGGCCTCGCTGTCTTCGACACTCCCGCTGAAGAGCAGGGTCCCGTCGCCACGCTCGATCACCCCCGAGGGCGCGAAGCTGTTCCCGCGCAGGGGAGCGATGGCGCCGGGGGCGTAGGTTTCGCCGCCGAACGGAAGAGCCCTGAGCAGCCCCGCAACTCCCCCGAGCGCCAGGTCGAGCTGGCCAGCGGCGGTGAGGCGCCTGAGCTGCACACGGTACGCGCCCGTCGGCAGGCCGGCGGAGGAAGGCACGCCCATCGTCACCACCAACGTCTGGCTGGCGGGCGCGGTGAGCAGGTCGGTCAGGTAGCCCTGCGGAGGACCGAGGTCCACGACGCCATCGCTGCCCCAGCCCGTATCGGGGGCACCCGAGGGCGTATAGCGCCACACGCTGCTGTCGACGAGCGAGTTGGACGACGGGTAGCCGAACAGCTCGACCGCGCCTTCGGCTGTGACCAGCATGCTTGTGGCGCCATAGATCGGTGTCTGCAGCGTGAGGCCTCCGTTGAAGCTTGTGTCGGGCGTGCCGGCGGCGGTGAGGCGCCGCAGCCCGACGCCCGTTGGCCCGCCCGTCGCGATCGAGAGAGAACCGTCGGCGTCGAGCGCGAAAGCGTCCATGCCCGAGGCGAGCGTGACGGTGCCGTCGCTGCCGAACGACGCGTCGCGCGCGCCGTCCGGTGCGAGCCGCACGATGCCCGCGACGGCGGCCGGCGTGAGCACCTGGCCGATCACCGTCGGTAGCAGGATGTCGCCGTTCGGCTGCATCTGCGGGGAGACCGCCGAGTCGGCACCCTCGCCTGAAACAGGCACGCCGGAGACGTCGAGCAGTCCGTCGTGGCCGAAGCTCGGGTCCGGCCTTCCGTCAGCGAGCAGGCGCAGCACAAGCCAGTCCGGAAAGCGGGTGATCCTCGGCTCTTCGGCGCCCGGGGACCGACCCGGCCCAAGGATCAGGAGGTCGCCGTCGGGCGCGGGCAGGATCTGCCAGGGCAGGAGTTTGACCTGCGTGAGCTCGACGCCGAGCTCGCCGAAGGCTGGATCGGGGCGCCCGTTAGGCAGCAGCCGGGCGACGACCAGGCGCGCACCTTCGATGTTGCGCTTGGTGTTGACGGTCCCGGCAACGATCGTGCTCCCGTCAGGCAGGCCAAGCGCGTCTGGCACCGTCTGCTGGGGCTGCATGTCGAGCGTGTCGCGTCCGGGCGCCGACTCGAGCGCGGCCAGCCACTGGCTGGCGGGCGAGACGGCCTGCGCGTGCAGCGCAGCTGCGGGGGAGGCAAGCGCACTGGCCGCAACGCCTACCGTCAGGCAGCACATCGCACTCGCCAGGAGGAGGTTCCTTCGCATGTGAACAGGTTGCCGACCGGGGCGGTCGTGCGCGTCGGTGTTGGCTCCGCTATGGGGCGCGTAGTTTCCCCGGGTCGCGCCTGAGGCTCGCGGCAGGCTGTGCCGGCTCATGTAGGTCGCTACTGGCGCGCACGGGATGACCACGATCCCGCTAGCTCGCCAGGGTCGCCCGGCGCGCTGCTGCCGAAAGGGCTGCTGTCGGCGCTCTCGTGTTCGAGCACCGCGTGCGGATGCGGGAAAGTGGTGCGTGCTCGGGGGCGTTGCTGGGCTCTGGAGTCAGGGCGACCATCAGCTTGCTTTTGTCAACATCTTGACATCCGCGTATGTGTCAAGCTCTTGACACGAGTCAAGTCGATCGTCGGCAACCCGGAGGTGAGGAATCCCCAGCACCCCCATCCTCGTGCGCTGAGGAGACGGGCCCGCCAACGCCCAGCGGTACGCGAGGCATCAGCCGCTCCCGACCCAGCGCGATGGGAGTGACAGGACGTGGGAAGCTGTCGGCACCACCCACGACGAAGGAGCCAGCATGTTGAGAGCACTCGCACTCGCGGGCGCAGCGACGCTCGCCCTGTCGGGCACAGCGGTCGCGGCGACCGGCCAGATCAGCGTCAACGGCACGGGCGGCGCGTCGGTGCCATCCGGGGCCACCGACGCCCAGCAGCAGGCCGCTTACGACCAAGCGCTGACCGCCGCTATCAGCGACGCGCAAACGAAGGCGCAGATGGTCGCGCAGCAGTTCTCGCTGACGCTCGGCCCGCTACAGACCTTCACCGAGCAGAGCGACGACTACCTCGGCTACTGCGGCATCGGATTCCTCCCTGGAGTCGCGGCGACCGGCGTGTCGGGCAGCGCGAGCGCGCCGGCGGCTGCCGGCAGCGCAAGCGGCCAGCTGACGCCGATCCCCGCCAAACCCAAGAAGCACAAGACCAAGAAGAAGGCCCACAAGGCACAGGAAAGCGACAACACCTGCCAGCTCGAGGCCGACGTGACGGTGATCTACTCGGCCAGCTGAGCGGCGATCCCGCTATAGGGGCACCCGAGTCGTCGACGCCAAAGCTGTCGCTCAACGCGGTTTACTGCGCGGGCGGTTGAAAGATCGCGGCGTAGGAGCCCGCTCCGAGTAGCGATGCTGCGGCCTCCTCGCGCTCGCCGAGCACCAAGACGCCGGGGTGCGCTGCTCAGAACCCGCGGGCCGTGCTGAATGCGCGTCGGCGCGCATTCACGATGGTCCCTTCCATCGCAGCCATCGAACGACCTGCCGCGTCACGACCCCGCGGCGGGCGGCTGGTCGATGCGCACCAGATTGCCGGACGGGTCACGCACGGCGAAGTCCCGCGTGCCCCACGGCTGGTCGGTCGGCTCCTGCACGATCTCGGCGCCCGAGGCGCGCAGGTTCTCGAAGGTGGCGTCGAGGTCGTCGGTGTGAAAGTGGACGCCGTTGAGGGCGCCCTTGGCGAGGAGGGCGGCGAGTGCGTCGCCGTCGGCGGGGCTGCCGTTCAGGTAGTTCGTGAGCACGATCGCGACGCCGGGCTGGGAGGCGGCGCCGACGGTGATCCAGCGGAAGTCTTCGCGGGCGACGTCGTTGCGTAGTTCGAGGCCGAGCGTGTCGCGGTAGAAGGCCAGTGCGAGGTCTGGGTCATGGACTAGGACGAAGCAGGTGGAGAGAGTGAGATTCATGTCCCCAACACTAGGGAGCCAGCGCCCCGCGCGTTTCTCCGATTCTGCTCGGTCTGCGGCTCGGGCGGGTGAGGTCCTTGGCGACGCAGCCCGGCACGCTCGCGAGCGCGCTGTGGTCGCGAGCCCGGTAGGCGGTCGGCGTCTCGCCCACCAGCTGGGTGAAGCGGGCGCTGAACGAGCCGAGCGACGAGCACCCGACCGCCATGCAGACATCGGTGACCGACAACTCGCCGCCGCGCAGCAGCGCCTTCGCCCGCTCGATTCGCCGCGTCATCAGGTAGGCGTAGGGCGTCTCCCCGTACGTTGCGCGGAACTGCCGCGAGAAGTGTGCGCTCGACATCAGCGCAGCGCGCGCGAGCGCGGCGACGTCGAGCGGGCGCGCGTACTCGCGGTCCATCAGATCGCGGGCGCGGCGCAGGTGCGCGAGGTTGGCGAGCTCGTCTGGCGTCACGATGCCAGTTTAGGAGCGTGCTCACTCGTCTCGCGGTGTCCGCAAGCGCCTCGGTCAGGTGCCTACGTAGGCCGCGAGGTGCTTGCCGGTGAGGGATGAGATTCCCTCCCACCTGGCGAGGAGGTCGGCGGGTGTGCCCTCGAAGACGATCCGCCCGCCGTCGTGGCCGGCGCCGGGGCCGAGGTCGATGATCCAGTCGGCGTGCGCCATGACCGCCTGGTGGTGCTCGATGACGATGACCGACTTGCCGGAGTCGACAAGCCGGTCGAGCAGGCCGAGTAGCTGCTCGACGTCGGCCAGGTGCAGGCCGGTGGTCGCCTCGTCGAGGACGAAGATTCCGGCCCGCCCGGTTCCTTTTTCCACCATGCGGGTGGCCAGCTTGAGCCGCTGGCGCTCGCCTCCGGACAACGTCGTGAGTGGCTGGCCGAGGATGAGGTAGCCGAGCCCGACGTCGGCGAGCCGGTCGAGGATCCTGTGTGCGGCCGGGACCTTCGCCTCCTCGGACCCGAAGAACTCGGTCGCCTCCGCCACCGACATCGCGAGCACCTCGCTGATGTCCTTGGCGCCGAATGTGTACTCCAGCACCGACGCCTGGAAGCGCTTCCCGTCACACACCTCGCACGGGGCGGCGACGCCGGCCATCATCGCCAGGTCCGTGTAGATCACGCCGGCGCCGTTGCAGTTGGGACAGGCGCCCTCGGAGTTGGCGCTGAACAGCGCCGGCTTCACGCCGTTCTCCTTCGCGAACGCCTTGCGGATCGGGTCGAGGAGGCCCGTGTACGTCGCCGGGTTGCTGCGTCGGGAGCCACGGATCGCACTCTGGTCGACCGTCACCACACCAGGGCGGGGGGAGATCGAGCCGCGCATCAGCGAGCTCTTGCCCGAGCCCGCCACCCCGGTGACGACGACGAGAACGCCGAGCGGGATGTCGACGTCTACGTGCTGCAGGTTGTGGGTGTCGGCGCCGCGCACCTCCAGGGCCTCCGACGAGGTCCGGACCTCCTCCTTGAGAGACGCCCGGTCGTCGAGGTGGCGGCCGGTGATCGTGTCGCTCCTGCGCAGCCCCTCGACGGTCCCCTCGAACATCACCGCGCCGCCGTCGGTCCCGGCCTTCGGGCCGAGGTCGACGACGTGGTCGGCGATCGCGATCGTCTGCGGCTTGTGCTCTACGACGAGCACCGTGTTGCCCTTGTCGCGCAGCTGCAGCAGCAGCTCGTTCATCCGCTCGATGTCGTGCGGGTGGAGCCCGATCGTCGGCTCGTCGAAGGCGTAGGTCACGTCGGTGAGCGAGGACCCGAGGTGGCGGATCATCTTGGTGCGCTGCGCCTCACCGCCCGAGAGCGTGCCCGATGGCCGGTCGAGCGAGAGGTAGCCGAGCCCGATCTCCACGAACGAGTCGAGGGTCTTCCCCAGTGCCTCCAGGAGCGGCGCCACCGACGGCTCCTCGAGGCCCCGGACCCACTCGGCGAGGTCGCTGATCTGCATCGCGCAGGCGTCGGCGATGCTGGTCTGATTGATCTTCGACGACCTGGCCTCCCTGCTGAGCCGGGTGCCGTCGCACTCGGGGCACGTGGTGAAGGTGACCGCCCGCTCCACGAAGGCCCGGACGTGCGGCTGCAGGGCGTCGACGTCCTTGGACAGCATCGACTTCTGGATCCTCGGGATCAGCCCCTCGTAGGTCAGGTTGATGCCGTCGACCTTGATCTTGGTCGGCTCCCTGTAGAGGAGATCGTCGAGCTCTCTTTTGGTGAACATCTTGATCGGCTTGTCCGGGTCGAAGAAGCCGCAGCCGGTGAAGATCCGGCCGTACCAGCCGTCCATGCTGTAGCCGGGGATCGTGAGCGCACCCTCGCGCAGCGACTTGCCGTCGTCGTACAGCTGGGTGAGATCGACGTCGTTCACCGAGCCCCGACCCTCGCAGCGCGAGCACATGCCGCCGAGGATGCTGAAGCTTCGCCTCTCCTTCGTAGTGCGGCCGCCGCGCTCGAGGGTGACCGCGCCGGCGCCTGCGATCGAGGCGACGTTGAAGGAGAACGCCTGGGGCGAACCGATGTGCGGCTTTCCGAGTCGGCTGAAGAGGATGCGCAGCATGGCGCCCGAGTCGGTGGCGGTGCCGACGGTGGAGCGCGAGTCGGCGCCCATCCGCTCCTGGTCGACGATGATCGCCGTCGTCAGCCCGTCGAGCACGTCGACCTCGGGCCGCGCCAGCGTCGGCATGAAGCCCTGCACGAAGGCGCTGTAGGTCTCGTTGATCAGCCGCTGCGACTCCGCGGCGATCGTGCCGAACACCAGCGAGCTCTTGCCCGAGCCGGAGACGCCGGTGAAGACCGTCAGCCGGCGCTTCGGGATCTCGACGCTGACGTCCTTGAGGTTGTTCACGCGCGCGCCGTGCACGCGGATCGAATCGTGGCTGTCGGCAAACCGCAGCGCACGCGACTGCTTATCCGTCTTCGTGGCCATGCTCATCGTGCCTCAAACGTCAGGCCGGCCCGGCCGAGGCGTCAGACAACCAGCCGGTCTTAGTCACTCCTGAAGTCATCGTGGTGATGTCCATGGCGGTCACTCTAATTACGGCTCGTGACCGGCGCTTCTCGATTCCTGATCGATCTGGGCCCCTGTTTCGCCACGCACGATGGCGTCCCCGCTGTCGCGCGCGCCGCGTGATCAGGTGGCGGGGTGGCCGGCGCCGGCGCTTGAGCGGGCCGCTCAGGCGGTGATCCCGCGGATGTCGAGCTTGGCGACCAGCTCGCGATCGTTGAATACGTCGATCGCCACCGCGCGGTCGCCGCGGACCGTGAACGCCAGCACCGCGAACGGCCGCTCGCCATCGAATGCGACCACGCCCGCGGCGCCGTTGACGAGCGCCGGGCGGACGTACGGCGCGAAACGCCGGGCTGCCATCGCACCGCGTCCGACCCGCGCGGCGCCGCGCAGCTCGAGCGGGTCGCCGTCGCGGCGGTGGGCGCGCAGCACGACGTCCGGGTCGAGTATCGCGACCAGCGCCTCGAGGTCGCCCTCGCGGGCGGCGGCGAAGTAGGCGTCGACGACGGCCCGTTGGCGGGTCAGGTCCGGGTCCGGCGGTGGCGCAGCCTCGCGCACATGGCGGCGGGCGCGGCTGGCGAGCTGGCGGGTCGCCTGCGGTGAGCGGTCGACCATCGCCGCAATCTCGTCGAACGGCACCGCGAACATGTCGTGCAGCACGAACGCGAGCCGCTCGGCCGGGCTCAGCGTGTCCAGCACGACCTGCAGTGCGATCCCAACGGAGTCCGCCAGCAACGCCTCGTGCTCGGGATCGGTCCCGACGGCCGGATTGTCGATGATCGGCTCGGGCAGGAAGCCGTCGAGCGGCTGCTCGCCGCGGGTCCGGCGCGACCGCAGCATGTTCAGGCAGATTCGGGCGACGACCGTCGTCAGCCACCGCTCGAGGCTGTCGATCTGCTCGGCGTCGGTCCGGTGCAGCCGCAGCCACGCCTCCTGCACCGCGTCGTCGGCCTCGCTGAGCGAGCCGAGGATCCGGTAGGCGACCGCGCGCAGCTGGGGCCGCTGGCGGTCGAACGTGTTGGCTAGCTCGAGTTCGTGCATCGCTGTCACATCGTCCGGGTCTCGCGGGTCACACCGGATAGACCCCCGAACCCCAACCTATGTGACAGGAGGTGCCCGATGGCGCGCATCAACGGAGTGCAGCAGGCTGACGCCGGCCTCAAGACCAAGCTCGTCTACAGGCTCGGACCGAGGATGATGAAGAAGCTGACCGGCCGCGCACCGCAGACCGGCAGCGGGATCGAGCCGATGGAGATCTGGGCTTACCAGCCGAAGATGATGTTCGGGATGGGCAAGTTCAACCAGGCGGTGCGCAAGGGGAAGTCCGTCGATGAGCGGCTGAAGTACCTGGTCGAGCTGAAGGGCGCGCAGATGATCGGCTGCGAGTTCTGCATCGACCTTGGCTCGCAGATCTGCCGCAACTCCGGCTTCTCCGACGAGGCGCTGCTGGCGCTGCCGCGCCACCGCCAGAGCGATCTGTTCACGGCACGCGAGAAGCTGGCGCTCGACTACGCGGTCGCCGTGATGCGCACGCCGGTCGAGGTCACCGACGAGCTATTCGCTCGGGTGAAGGAGCACTTCAGCGACGAGCAGCTCGTCGAGATCACCGCGCTGCTGACGGTCGTCAACCTCGACCGCTTCAACGCCGCATTCGGGATCGGCTCGGCCGGCTTCAGCGACGGCATGGTGTGCGTGCCGCCGGACCGCCCCGCCGCCAACCCCGCGCTAGCGAGGATCGCCTAAGCGATAACCGCGGCGCGTGGCACCTCGATCCATACGAGCAGCGGACCGATGCGACGCTGACTATTCGGCTTGCGCGGGCACACGCGGCGGCGTGTGGGCACGACCAACCCGTCGAATGACCGATGATCGAGGCAGTAGTGAGCGGCCTTGGCGCCTCCAACGCTCGCCGTTTCCATCCACCGATCGAGGACGCCACGCTGGCCCGGCCGCCAGGCGCCGCGACGGCTTGCTCGAGGATGCTTATCTGCCTGCGGCCACAGCTTTGAGCTCGTCGAGCGACTCGCGGATGAGCCGCGGCAGGTCTTGCCGCTTGGTTTCCTCGATATAGCGTTCGAACGCGACCTTGAAGACGGCGATCGCCGCCTCGGCGGTCAGGCTCGCGGCTGGGTCGTTGACGCCGCGCCGGCGCAACGCCTCGGCGAGCGCGGTAGCGAGTGATGCGAGCTTGATCAGCTCGCGCTCTTGAAGCTCCGCGCTCGAAGCAATGATGGCCTGGCGCTGCCTCGCCAGCTCGCCGCCCTCCTGGATGACAGCGCCGACGGCCTCGAGGCCCGCGGCCGCTGCGTCGATCGGCGCGAGTGATCCTGGTGCTTCGGCGACCGTGCTGACCAGCCGCTCCCGCAGCGCGTCCGCGCCTGCGAACAGAACCTCGCGCTTGTCGGCGAAGTGGCGGAAGAACGTCCGCTCTGTCAGTCCCGCGCGCTCGGCGATCTCCGCCACTGTGGTCTGCTCGAACCCGCGCTCGCCGTAAAGCGCGAAGGCCGCCTGCACGAGGCGGCCGCGCGCGTCTGGCTCCCACCGGCCCATGGCCCCAGTCTACCTGACGACAGTGGCTGACATCCCATGCTATGTTGATGGCAGTCACTGTCATCGACTTCTACCTGGAGGTTCTCTCATGCGCGTATTCGTCACCGGAGCATCGGGCTGGATCGGCTCCGCCGTCGTTCCCGAGCTCCTCGGAGCGGGGCACGAGGTCATCGGGCTCGCCCGCTCGGATGCCTCGGCCGCTGCCCTTGCCGCCGCCGGCGCGGAGGTGCATCGCGGCTCGCTCGATGAGCTCGACGGCCTGCGCGACGCAGCTGCCGCCGCCGATGGCGTGATCCACCTGGCGTTCAAGCACGACCTTGCCTTCTCGGGGGACTTCCAGGGCGCTGCCGACGCGGACCGCCGCGCCGTCGAGACCCTCGGCGAGGCGCTCGCGGGCTCTGATCGACCGTTCGTGATCGCCTCGGGCACGCTCGGGCTCGCGCCAGGGCGTGTGGCGACCGAGCAGGACGGACACGGCCCCGCCTCGGCTGTGGCCGCTTTCGGTAGCGGTCCGCAGACTCGCTGGGCGACCGCCGAGCTGGTGCTCGCCCTCGCCTCTCGCGGCGTCCGCTCGTCCGTCATGCGACTCCCGCCGACCAATCACGGCGACGGAGACAACGGCTTCATCGCAACCCTCGTCGGCATCGCCCGCGACAAGCGCGTCTCCGGCTACATCGGTGATGGGAGCAACCGCTGGCCCGCCGTGCATCGCCTCGACTCCGCTCGCCTGTTCCGCCTCGCGCTGGAGCAGGCGCCGGCGGGATCGACGCTGCACGCGGTCGCCGACGAAGGCGTTCCGGTCCACGACATCGCCGAGGTCATCGCACGCCATCTGAACCTCCCGCTGGTATCCGTCGCCCCGGAGGATGCGGGCGAGCACTTCACATGGCTGGGGGGCTTCCTCGGGCTCGACGCCCCGGCCTCGAGCGCATGGACCCGCGAGCAGATGGGGTGGCAGCCGACGCATCCCGGGCTCATCGACGACCTCGACCAAGGGCACTACTTCGAGAACCCGTCGGCGTGAGCAGCCGCGCACAGCCGCTCTACGCGCGCAGGTCGCGACGCTGGAGGCCGACCATCGCGAGCGCCGTCAGCGCCAGGCTGAACGCCCCCAGGACGAGGATGCCGCCGATGTCGACGCCGCGGGTGAGCGGGTCGTGGCCCGCGTAGTAATAGAAGAGGGAGAGGTACTTCAGCCAGGCGATCGCGCTGACGAGCGGGGCGAACCCATTGATCAGCCAGCCGACGATCGCCACGCCGGCGGCGACTCCGTTGGCGAGCGACCGGCGGCCGGTGCCGGCGCCGAGCGCGAGCGCGAGCGCACCTGTCGCGAAGCCGAAGAACGCCAGCTGCAGGGAGAAGGCAGCGAGGTGTCCGACGCTGATCCCACCGCCGCCGACGGCGACGCCCGAAACCAATCCGACCCAGGTGGCAACGGCGATGGTGATCACGACCACGGCGATCGCTCCCGCCTTGGACGCGACCAGGCGCCAGCGTTCGATCGGGTGGGCGAGCACCAGCGCAAGGATCCTGTCTTCCTCCTCACCCGCGGTCGTTGCCGAGGCGCCGGTGATCGCGAGGGCCCCAATCACCAGCGGACCGTAGATCGAGCCGATCTCGCTCCTGTACCACCCGGTTATCGTCCCGTAGTCGGCGCCGCCCAATAGCTCAGAGACTCCCTTTGGAATGTTGAGCCTGCCGATGGCGTGCCCGACGGCCGGGAACAATGCTCCGACCGCGAGCAGTACCGCAATCAGCCCGATTGCCGCGGATGCGGTGGATAGCGTGCGCAGACGCAGCGCCATCCTGAACTCGGGCAAGCTCATGCGGGATGCTCCGCCTGGTAGTAACGCAGGAAGATCTCCTCCAGGTCATCCTGGCGCGGACGAATCGCCCGAACCTCATGAGACGCGGCAGCCTTCACGACGGCGTCCGCCGACCCCTCGAACGCGACGGTCAAGGTTTGACCGTTGGCGCTCACGTCCCTCACTCCCGGCAAAGCGCGGAACTCATCCGCGGCGACGGCTGCGCCGAACTCGATCTCCAGTCGCTGCACCGCCACCTTGCGAAGGTTCTCCAGCGAGTCGACGACCACGAGCCTGCCTTGGCGGAGAATCGCCAGGCGATGGGTGACGCGCTCGACCTCCGACAGCGTGTGCGAGGATAGGAACACGGTCCGTCCCTGCGCGCTGACCTCGCCGAGCAGCGCGTGAAAGCTCTGTTGCACCAAGGGATCAAGACCGGCGATCGGCTCGTCCAAGATCAGCAGCTCGGGCTCGTGCATGAAAGCCTGGACCAGGCCGAGCTTCTGGCGGTTGCCGGTGGAGAGCTCGCGCACGGGCCGACTCAGGTCGGCGTCGAATCGCTCTACGAGCGATTCACGTGTTCGTCGCTCTACGCTGCCGCCGCGGAGCTTCGCGAGGTAGTCGAGCACCGCCTTTCCCGTCAACTTCGGATGCAGGGCAAGATCACCGGGCAGGAAACCGACCCGGCGGCGAATCTCCAGGCTCTGCGTGCGGCTGTCGAGCCCGAGCACCCGAGCGGACCCCGAGCTCGGCTTGATCAGGTCCAGCAGGAGCCGCATCGTCGTCGACTTGCCGGCGCCGTTGGGGCCCAGGAAGCCGAACACCTCGCCCTGGCGAACCTCGAGATCGAGGTCAAACAGTCCGCGCCCGCAGCCGTAGTCCTTGGACAGGCCGCTCATGGCGATGACCGGCCGGCTTTGAGTAGACTGAGCCATCGGATTTCAGAGACTACATACTTTTCAGGCTTTTGTGAAAACTCCAGTCGGGGGGTCAGCTTGAGCGGGTCACGCGGTGATAGGCAGCAGGCGGTCCGGCGCTTCGTGGAGAGCTTCGCGGCAGCGCTCGTCGACGCGGGCCTGCCGCACATGCCGGCGCTCGTCTTCGTCACGCTGCTGGCAACCGACACCGGCGGGCTCACCGCCGACGAGCTCGCCACGCAGCTGCAGGTGAGTCGGGCCGCGATTTCAGGCGCGATCAAATACCTGCGCCACATCGGGTTGACCAGCCGCGAGCGCCAACCCGGCACCCGCCGCTACCGCTACGTGCTCCAGGACCCCACCTGGTACGAACTCGTCGCGGGCCGCGAGCGGCTTCTTGACCGCTGGATCGCCAGCACACGCGAGGGGATCGACGCGCTCGGTCTCGCGTCACCCGCCGGACAGCGCCTCGCCGACTCGCTCGCGTTCTTCGAATTCCTCCGCGAAGAAATGCCGGCGCTGCTCGCGCGCTGGCGCGAGCAGCATGCCGCAAACGCGCCATCGAAGCCAGGCTAAGCCGTCCCGGGGGTGCACGAAGCGAGCACGGATGCCCGCTGCGGAATTCTACGGTTGTAAATGCGCGGCTGCTCAGTTAACGATGTCGTTCATGGAGGCGCAGAGGGAGATGCAGGAGGTGGCGTGTGCGAGGTGTGGAGGCGTCATCGCCAGGCACGAGCCGCTCGTGATCGTCGACGGCGACGGGGTCCGTCGCAGCACGCTGGCGATCGAGTCGCGGCCGCTCGTCGAGACAGAGACGGTCTACCACCCGGACTGCTTCGAGACGACCGGCGGGCAGCTGCCGGCGATCGGCGCCGGGCGGGTGTTCACGGAGGCGCTGTGCGGGGTGGACGGGGGCGATGGAAGCTTCGCCGCCGTGGAGCAGGCCGCGAGGCTGGTGGGGCCGGGCGGGCACCTGACCGTCTTGATCGTGACGTCGCTGCGGACCGGCACCGGCCAGATGTCCGGCGACAGCGCCAAGGAGATGGTGGAGCGCGCGAACATGCTCGCCGACCAAGCTGGGGTCTCGTGCAGGGTCGAGGTCGATCCGGCCGGACCTGTGCACAAGATCGTCAGCGACTGGGCGAGCGTCCACGATCTGCTCGCGATCGGCGCGCCGCCCAAGTCGGTCCTGGCGGGGATGCTGTTCAGCGGTGTCGCCGAGACCGCCATACGCTCGCTCTCGACGCCGCTGCTCGTCGCGCGTCCGATGCGTGCGGCTTCGCGTTTCGGCGAGCGCATGCTCGTCGCCAGCGACGGCCTGCGCGGCTCGGACGAGCTGGTGGCGTTCGCGAGCCGGGTGGCCGGCGAAGGGCGATCGGCGCTGACGCTGATCCACGCGCTGGGACGGCGTTCGCTCTCTCGCAGATCCCGGGTCGACGCACAGGTGCAGAGCCTCCAGCTGGAGGGCATCGACGGCGATCCGGCGGTGATCGAGTCAGGCGGCGCCGAGGACACGATCCTCGCCGCCTGCGCACGGCTCGACGCGTCGCTGGTCGTGATGAGCAGCCGCAGGCGCTCCGGCGTGAGCGCGCTCGGGAGCGTCAGCCGGCGCGTGGTCCACCACGGCGGCTGCTCCGTGCTGCTGGTGCCGCCCGACTGGCTGCAGCATCGAATCACGACGACGGTGGCTCAAGCCTGAGGCTGGGCGGTGGGCGCGCACCTTTCAGCCCTCGATGCGACCTTCCTCGAGCTCGAGGAGGTCGACGACAGCGCGCACATGCACATCGGCGCGGTGATGGTCTTCGACCCGCCACCCGGCGGTCGGCCCCCTTCGCGAGAGGAGCTGCGCGAGCATCTCGACAACCGGCTCGAGGCGCTGCCGCGCTATCGCCAGCGCCTATCACAGGCGCACACGGGTGGACTGTCCTGGCCCGAGTGGGAGGACGATCCAACCTTCGATCTGAGCCGACACCTGACGCGTGCGGCGCTCCCCGCACCGGGAGGCCCGGAGGAGCTGGCTGAGTGGTCGTCGGAGTTCTTCTCCAAGCGCCTGGATCGTCATCGGCCGTTGTGGGAGATGGCGATCGTCGAAGGACTGCCAGACGGTCGCTGGGCGCTTGCGCACAAGACGCATCACTGTCTGGTCGACGGCGTCGGCTCGGTCGACGTCGTCGAAGTGCTGTTCGACTCCGAGCCGGGTACCTCGCCGCCGCCGACGGGCGCTCGGATCACCCGCCGCGCGCGACCCGCTGCCGACGCGGAGCCCTCCGCGCCCAGCGGCGCCCACACGAGCAAGAGCACGCTGCGCTCTGCGGCGCATGCCGCCGAGGAGTTGCTGGGGGTCGACACGATCGTGCACGCGGCGCGGTTCGCGGCCCACGGCACGCTGCACCCACGCGAGGCGCTCGGGAGAGCGCGCTCGGCGATCGAGCTGATCGTGCACGAGGAGCTGAAAGGCGCGCCGCACACGAGCCTCAACGAGCCGATCGGCACCCGCCGCCGCTTCGAGGTCATGTCCGTGCCACTGACCGACCTCAAGGCGATCAAGCGGGCGCTCGGCGGCACGGTCAATGACGTCGTTCTCACCGTCACCGCCAGCGGCTTGCGAGCGCTGCTTGAGTCGCGCAGCGAGCCACTGCCCGCTCAGGGTCTGCGCGCGATGGTGCCGATGAACGTGCGCGCGGCGAGCGAGCACCTCGCGCTCGGCAACAGGGTCTCCTCGCTGTTCGTGGAGCTGCCCCTTGTGCCGGCGGACCTGCTCGCGCGTCATCGAGAGACGGTTGCGCGCTCGACGTCGCTGAAGGACACCGGACAGGCGGCGGGCAGCGCCGCGATGCTCGAGATCGCGGGCTTGGCGCCGCCGGTGCTGCATGCGACGCTTGCGCGGAGTCTCTATGCCACGAGGCTCTTCAACCTGACCATCACCAACGTGCCTGGCGCACAGAGCACGCTGTACGCCTTCGGTGCGCCGCTGCGCGAGGTGCATCCACTGGTGCCGCTCGCCGCCGAGCACGCGATCGGCGTGGCCGCGGTCAGCTATGACGGCAATGTGTTCTTCGGCGTCGTCGCAGACCCAGACCAGGTGCCAGACCTGGCCGTCTTTGTCGGGGCGATGGGTGCCTCGGTGAGGGAGCTGCTCACGGCCGCTCGCGCCGGTGGGGCGCTCACCGCCGAGGGCACTGCCGACGCTTCGCGCTCGCATCGGCGGACGACGGTCTGACGATGGCGCTGGAGGAGGTCGAGGTCAGCATGCTGGACCCCGAGCGCCTGCGCGCCGTGCTCAGCGGCGACCAGCTGGCGCATTTCGAGCACATGCTCACGAGAGGACGCGAGCTGCTCGCCTCGCGGACGTTCTGGAACGTCAACTCGACCGCCGAGGGCGGCGGCGTCGCCGAGATGCTGCGCTCGCTGATCGGCTACACCCGCGGTGGCGGCGGCAAAGCACGCTGGCTGGTGATCGCCGGCGATCCCGAGTTCTTCCAGATCACCAAGCGCCTGCACAACCGGCTGCACGGACACAACGGCGACGGCGGCCCGCTCAGCGAGGTCGAGCGCGCCGCCTACGAGCGCTGCACTGCAGCCAACGCCGAGCTGCTGGCGCAGCGCGTGCGCGCCGGCGACGTCGTGCTGCTGCACGATCCGCAGACGGCGGGCATGATCCCGCGGATGCTGGAGACGGGCGCGGCGGTCATCTGGCGCTCGCATGTCGGCGTCGATCCACCCAACGAGCTCGCGCGCGAAGCGTGGCGCTTCCTGATCCCCTACGTGGAGCGCGCGGACGCCTATGTGTTCTCGCAGCCCGACTACATATGGGAGGGCCTTGACCCCTCCAAGCTGACGGTGATAGCGCCGTCGATCGACGCGTTCTCGCCGAAGAACCACGGGATGGCGTTCACGAGCGTCACGGCCGTGCTGCGCGCGGCCGGGCTCGCCACCGACCGCTACCACCGCCACACCAGGGCGCTGTTCGCGCGGCTCGACGGCACGGTCGGTCGCGTGTGCACCAAGGCCCAACTCGTCGAGGAGCAGCAGCTGTGGCTCGGCGTGCCGCTGCTCGCGCAGGTCTCGCGCTGGGACCGCCTGAAGGACCCTGCCGGCGTGATTGCGGCGTTTGCCGAGTACGTCCACGCCGAGGACGACGAGCCGCATCTGGTGCTTGCGGGCCCCGACGTGACGGCCGTCGCGGATGACCCGGAGGGCAAGGAGGTCTTCGAGGAAGTCGACGCGATCTGGTCCGGCCTGCCGCGGCGCATCCGCCGGCGCGTGCACCTGGCCCTGCTGCCGATGGTCGATGCCGACGAGAACGCCGTGATCGTGAACGCCCTACAGCGGCGCGCCGACGTGGTCGCTCAGAAGAGTCTCGCGGAGGGCTTCGGCCTGACCGTCGCGGAGGCGATGTGGAAGGGGCGCCCGGTCGTCGCCTCGGCGATCGGCGGCATCCGCGAGCAGATCGAGGACGGGCGCACGGGCCTGCTGGTGGAGCCGAGCGACCTGCGCGCGTTCGGCGAGGGCGTCAGCGGGCTCCTAGACGACCCCTACCGGGCGGAGCGCATGGGCGAAGCGGCGCAGATGCGCGTGCGCGAGATGTTTCTCGGCCCGCGGCACCTGGGCCAGTACGTCGATCTGCTGGAGTGGGTCGTGACAAGCCGCGTGTGAGCCGCACTGCCGGGCCCGGCAGTGCGGCAGCTCAGTGAGCTGGCTTCCCGGTTGTACCGCTAGGCGGTCCAAATTTGTACCGCCTACCTGGTACAATTGCGGGATGTCAACCGTGCTCAACCCGTTCATATGGGACCGTCCGCTGGACGACCCGTCGAAGATCGTCGGCATGGAGGCGTTCGCCAACCAGGTCGCGCTGACGCTGAAGGGACAGACAAATGTCGCGCTGTTCGGACCGCGCGACACGGGCAAGACCACGTTCATTAATCAGCTGGCGCTCGAACTGGCAAAGAGCCATGGCGAGGATGCGCCGCCGTTCGATGTCGTCAAGGTCAACCTCCAGCGCGTGGTCAGCATCCCAGGGTTCATCGGCTGCGTCCACGACGCGATGATCAGTCACCCGGCCAAGCACCTGCGACGGGCCGCCCAGCGGCAGATCGGTGCGCTCGAGAAGGAGATCGGCTTCGACATCAAGGTGATCAAGGGCTCGGTCAAGAGCGCCGCGGCCAACCCGGCCCAGGATGCCGAGACGCTGCACGCGCAGCTCCTCGCCCTGCGCTCCCTGTCCGATCACCTCGTGGTGGTGTTCGACGAGTTTCAGCGGCTGCGGCACTGTCCGGGGGATCCCCTGGCGATCATCCGCTCGGCGCTGATGAGCTCCGGGTCCAATCACGTCTCGCTTCTGTTCACCGGATCGATCCGCAATGCGATGAAGATGATGCTCGAGGATTCTCACCAGCCGATCTTCGGCGAGGCCGCGCAGATGCAGCTGCCGGCCATCAGCCGTATCGACTTCCTCGAGTACCTGGACTTCCAGTTCGACGCGACAGGTCGGCTGGCGGACGACGACGCGCTCAACTACCTGCTGAGCGCCACCGGCGTGCACCCCCGCAGCACGCAGCAGCTGGCGTGGGAGTGCTGGGCTGTCACGCCAGCCGGCGAGCGCGTGACGCTCGAGACCGTGATCCATGCCCACGACCGGCTCGTGCAGACGATCGAGCGATCCGAGTTCGCATCTGTGCTCAACGTGCTGATGAGCGGGGACGAGGGGGAGGCGAATGAGGTTCGCGCCCTCCAGCTGCTGGCCGACCGCGGCGGCGACAACATCACCAGTCGCCCGGTCACGACGCGCTACGGCTTCTCCAGCCACTCACGCGTGCGCCCAGCGCTCGTGCGGCTGCAGGGGCGCGGACTGGTGGATGAGCGGGACGGCAGCTGGTACATCGTCGATCCGCTGTTCAGCGAGTGGCTGCGGCGAGCATCGCCGCTTGCGGACCGGCCGGCGTTCGAGGCACCCAGCGAGGCTTGATCGGTTTGTACCTACTACCCGGTACAGTTCTGTACCTAGTCGGCGGTACAAGCACGGCTCGTCGTTGAGGACGCTGCCGCGGCGCCGGGCGCTCTTCCCGGGCGACACGTGTCCTAGACTGGTCGGCCGTCTCGCGACCCCCGCGCGCACTTGCACGGGCGCCACGTCAGACTGCCCACGCAAGCCCATGTACAGAACCCACTACGCCTCCGCACTCCGCCTCGCGGACGCGGGCCACGAGGTCACCCTCTCCGGTTGGGTCGCGCGCATCCGCGACCACGGCGGGGTCGCGTTCATCGACCTGCGCGACTCCTCCGGCGTTGCGCAGGTGACCTTCCACGACGAGCAGGTCGCGACCGCCGAGAGCCTGCGCGTGGAGTCGTGCGTGACGATCGAGGGCATCGTGCGCGAGCGCCCCGAGGGCATGGCCAACGAGGCGATCGCCTCGGGCGAGGTCGAGGTCGAGGCGACGAGCCTGACGATGCTCGCCGCAAGCGACGTGCTGCCGTTCCAGCTCGACGACGAGCCGAGCGAGGAGACGCGGCTCGCCCACCGCTACCTCGATCTGCGCCGCGAGTCCTCCGCGCATCCGCTCAGGCTGCGCTCGCAGGTCTCGGCCGCCGTGCGCTCCGTTCTGCTGGAGCGCGACTTCGTCGAGATCGAGACCCCGACGCTCACGCGCTCGACCCCCGAGGGCGCGCGCGACTTCCTCGTGCCCGCGCGCCTGAAGCCCGGCGCCTTCTACGCGCTGCCGCAGAGCCCGCAGCTGTTCAAGCAGCTGCTGATGGTCGGCGGCTTCGAACGCTACTTCCAGATCGCGCGCTGCTACCGCGACGAGGACTTCCGCGCCGACCGCCAGCCGGAGTTCACCCAGCTTGACGTCGAGATGAGCTTCGTCGAGCAGGATGACGTGATCGCCCTCGGTGAGGAGGTGCTGAGCGCGATGTGGGGCACGATCGGCGTGGACCTGCAGACGCCGCTGCCGCGCATGACCTGGGAGGAGGCGATGCGCCGCTTCGGCACGGACAAGCCCGACCTGCGCTTCGGGCTGGAGCTCGTCGAGTGCACCGACTACTTCGCCGGCGGCGACTTCGCGATCTTCCAGGCGCCTTACGTCGGCGCGGTCGTCATGCCCGGCGGCGCCGAGCAGCCGCGCCGCGTCCTCGACGAGTGGCAGGAGTGGGCCAGGCAGCGAGGCGCGAAGGGTCTCGCCTACGTGCTCGTGGGGGAAGACGGCGAGCTGCGCGGACCCGTCGCCAAGAACCTCTCCGAGTCCGAGCGCGACGGCCTCGTCGCCCACACGGGCGCCGAGCCGGGCGACTGCATCTTCTTCGCCGCCGGCGCCGCCAAGGCCTCGCGCGCGCTGCTCGGCGCACTCCGCCGCGAGCTCGCCGTGCGCCTGGACCTCATCGACCAGAGCGCGTGGGCGTTCACGTGGATCGTCGACGCGCCCGTGTTCGCAGCCACGGGCGATGCCGTCGCGAGCGGCGACGTCGCGGTCGGCTCCGGCGCTTGGACGGCCCTGCACCACGCCTTCACCTCACCCAAGGCCGAGTACCTCGACAGCTTCGAAACCGACCCGGGGTCGGCGCTGTCGGACGCCTACGACATCGTCTGCAACGGCCACGAGATCGGCGGCGGCAGCATCCGCATCCACACGCGCGAGCTGCAGGAACGCGTCTTCCAGGTGATGGGCATCACGCCCGAGGAGGCGCACGATAAGTTCGGCTTCCTGTTGCAGGCCTTTGCCTTCGGCGCGCCCCCGCACGGCGGGTTCGCGATGGGCTTCGACCGCATCGTGTCGCTGCTCGCCGGCACCGACTCGATCCGCGACGTGATCGCGTTCCCCAAGTCCGGCGGCGGCAGCGACCCGCTCACCGGTGCGCCTACGGAGCTCGAGCCGGGCCAGCTGACCGACCTCTATCGCATGCTCGGCGTGCGCCCTCTCCCGCAGGCCTAGCGATGACTGACGCGTTGGTCCTGGGCGGCGGCGGCGTCGGCGGGATCGCGTGGATCACCGGGTTGCTGGCGGGCCTCGCCGACGCGGGCCGGGACGTCACGGGGGTCGAGCTGACCGTGGGGACCTCCGCAGGCGCGACCGTCGCTGCGCAGCTGGGGAGCGGGCTGGGTCTGGACGAGCTGTACGCTCGGCAGGTCGAGCCGGAGCTGCAGGCGGCCGAGATCATGGTCGACGTCGACCTGCAGAGCTGGGCTGCGGAGATCGCCGCGGTGATGGGGGAGGCCGGCACGGTCTCTGAGATGCGCCGCGTGGTGGGCAGGTTCGCGCTCGACGCCGCGACCGTGCCGGAGGCGCAGCGCCGCGCGGTGATCGAGTCGCGGCTGCCGTCGCACGAGTGGCCCGCGCGTGCGTTGAAGGTCGTCGCGGTCGATGCCGAGAGCGGGGAGCCGCGGGTGTTCGACAACGCGTCGCGCGTGAGCCTCGTGGACGCTGTCACGGCGAGCTGTGCCGTGCCGGGCGTGTGGCCGCCCGCGACGATCGACGGGCGTCGCTATGTCGACGGCGGCGTCCGCTCCGGCGCGAACGCCGACTACGCGCTCGATGCGTCGCGGGTGCTGGTGATCGTGCCACTCGGGAGCGCTGAGCTGTTCCCAACGGAGAAGCCCCTGCCCCAGGCCGCCTCAGAGCTGCGCGCGGCTGGCGGCGAGGTCGCGATCGTCGAGCCCGACGAGGCATCGCGGGCGGCGATCGGCGCGAACCCGCTCGACCCGTCCACGCGCAGGCCGGCCGCCGAAGCGGGGCGCGCACAGGGGCGTAGGCTGAGGATCGAATGGAGTCGGGCCTGAGGGAGAGAGGATCAGCGCGTGGATAACCGGCAAGGGATCGGGCGCCGCCCGCGCACGTCGGGCATGGCGGCGGCGCGGCGGACGTTCGCGCTGCATCGGCAGTCCGAGCGCAGCGGCGTGCCCGTGGATGAGATCGCGGGGCGGCTGGAAGAGGCGCGCTCGGACGGCGCCCTGCGGACCCGCCGCGAGTTCATCGCCGGCGGCGCTGCAGTCGCTGCGGCGGCCGCGCTCGCCGCCCACCCTGCCGCCGCCCTTGCGCGTGCCCTGCGAGACCGCCCGCAGCCGCGCATCGCGATCGTCGGCGCCGGCCTCGCCGGCCTGCGCTGTGCGCACCTGCTGTTCACCTCCCGACCCGACAAGCCGATCCTTGCGACCGTGTATGAGGCCAACGCCGAACGCGCCGGCGGCCGCTGCTGGTCGCTGTGCGACTACTTCGCCGACGGGCTGATCACCGAGCACGGCGGCCAGCTGATCAACACCCCGCAGAAGGCCGTGCGAAGGCTCGTCCGCCTGCTGGGATTGAAGGAAGAGGTCGTCAACGGCGGCAACCTCCTGCAGGGAGAAGAAGTCTTCTTCATCGACGACGCTCCCTACCTGCTCCGCGAAGCGAACGCGGACTGGGCGCGGATCGGATACCAGACCTTCAAGGCCGCGGGCCGTGAAATGGAAACGGAAGCGGGAGCGGCGAGGCTCGACGCCATGTCGGTGCCAGAGTGGCTCGACAGCACCGAGATCGGGGTGCACAGCCGCTTCGGCAAGCTGATGCTCGCCAACACCGTGACCGAAAACGGCGGCGACCCCGCCGACCAGTCGGCGCTCGACCTGATCGGGCTGCTCACCGGCAATCCCGTCACCTCCGTGGTGCCGCTCGGGGGTGACGATGAGCGCTACCACATCATCGGCGGCAACGATCAGCTCGTCACCGGGATGATCGAGCAGCTGCCGCCGGAAACGGTTCAACACGGACACGTGCTCGTCGCGGTGCGCCGCAACGCCGACGAGACGGTCACGCTGACGTTCGAAGTGGCTGGGTCGCTGTCCGACGTGGCGGCCGACTTCGTCGTCTTCGCGCTCCCGTTCAGCACGCTGCGGAACGTCGACCTGAAGCTGTCGGGCATGTCGCAGACCAAGCGCACGGTGATCGAGACGATGGGCATGGGCACGAACGCCAAGGTCCACCTCGAACTCACCCACAAGACGTGGCCCGCGCTCGGCTTCAGCGGCGCCACCTACGGGGAATGGGACCGCCTCGCCTGCGCGTGGGACGACTGCGTGCCGCTCGGCCCCGATGCCGCCCCGGCGCTGTTCCTGGCGTTTCCCGGCGGGCGCGTCGGTCTCTCGGGGCTCACCGGCGCTGCCCACGGTCCGGCGCCCGCGGCCGACGCCGCGTGGGCGCTGACGGAAATCGACAACGTCTTCCCCGGTACCGCGGCTGCATACACCGGCCGCTCTTACGAGGATCACTGGGCGCTCGACCCGTGGGTCAAAGGCGCCTACTCCTACTACCGCGTCGGCCAGGCAACCAGCTACCAGGCCCTCGCCCAGGCGCCCGAAGGCCCGTATCTGTTCGCCGGGGAGCAGACCTCGAGCGAAATCGGCTTCCTCGACGGCGCCGTGGAGACGGGCGAGGAAGCGGCGAAGGCCTTGCGGCGGCGCCTGCGCTGAGACTCGCTCGCCTCCCGCTCGCGGCCCGGGTCGAGCGGCGCGCCGGTAGCCGGTCAGTGGCGCGGGAGCGGCGCGCCGAGCAACACCACAGCCGTGCCGAGCAGCGCCGCGCCGAGCAGCGTGATGACGACGCTGCGCCGCAACAAGAGCAGCGCGACCGCCGCCGCGCCGAGCAGGATGAACTGCCACGTCTCGCTGTTGGCAGCGGTGAGCGGGATCGCCGAGCCGATGATCGCGCCGGCTGCGGCTGGTGCGGCGCCGGCGAGGAACGCGATCACGCGCTCGTTGACGAGCAGGCGCTCGAAGCGCTCGGCGCCGAGCATGATGAACGAGAACGACGGCGCGAACGCGACCAGCGCGGCGAGCAGCCCGCCGGCGATGCCGTCCGCCGCGTAGCCGACCGCCGCGACCGTCTGCACGATCGGACCCGGCGTGACCTGGCCGAGCGCGACTGCGTTCAGGAACTGCGCATGCGTCATCCAGTGATAGGTGCCGACGGCGTCGGACTCCATCAGCGGGATGATCACGAAGCCGCCGCCGAACGAGAGCGCGCCGACCTTGAGCGCAGTCCAGGTGAGCGCGCCGACGCCACCGGGGTCGCCGAGCACGGCGGCCAGCGCCGGCCAGGCCTGCAGCCCGACGAACCTGCGAGGTAGGCCGCGCCAGGCAAGCTCGAGCGTGCCGCACGCGAGCAGGACGAGCACCAGCCACGGGCCGGCGAGCGCCGCCCCGCAAGCGCCGGCGAGCGCGTAGGCGAGGACCTGCAGCCGCCGCGTGCCATCCGAGCGCCGCCAGATCGGCAGCGCGACGCCGAGCCCCGCGCTGACCGCGACGGCCGCAACCGCGGCGCCGGCTCCGAGCCCGGCGCCGCGCACCCAGCGCGGGGGCGAGCCAGCGAGAAACAGCACCGACAGCGCGAGGATCAGCACGAGGCCCGGGACGATGAAGCTGACGCCGCCGACGAGCGCGCCGCGCTTGCCGCGCAGCCGCCAGGCGCAGTAGATCGCAAGCTGCGTCGAGGCGGGGCCGGGCAGCAGGTTGGTCGCGGCGATCGCGCGCTCGAACTGCTCGGCGCCCAGCCACGCTCGCCGCGCCACGCACAGCTCGCGAAACAACGCGATGTGCGCGGGCGGGCCGCCGAAGCCGATGCAGCCGATCCGACCCCACTCGCGCGCGATCGTACGCAGCGCCACCAGCGGCTGGTCGCCCACCTGCACCGCCAACGGAGAACTCTGTGTCGGCACGCGCCCGCAAGCTACCGCTTTGCGAGACTGACGTCGTGCTCCCCGGCGCGCGCTCGATCACCGATCCGCGGCACGAGATCGAGCCGGTTGGCGCCGGCGATCTCGCCGACCTGCTGCCGTTGATGCGCGCCTACTGCGACTTCTATGGCGAGTCCCCGTCGGATCAGGCGCTGCTCGAGCTCTCACGCGCTCTGATCGCGAACCCGCAACGAGAGGGGATCCAGCTGATCGCCCGCGAGGAGTCGGGCGCGGCGGTCGGCTTTGCGACGGTGTTCTGGAGCTGGGACACGACCGAGGCGAGCCGCATCGGCATCATGAACGACCTGTTCGTGGCGCCTGCGGCGCGGGGCAGCGGGCTCGCCGAGCGCCTGATCGAGGCGTGCGTGCGGCACTGCGCCGCGCGCGGCGCGTCGCGGCTGGAATGGCAGACCGCGCCCGAGAACCTGCGCGCGCAGGCTGTGTATGAGCGCGTCGGAGGCGTGCGCGAGCGGTGGCTGGTCTATGTCAAACGGATCTGACGCAACAGTTCCGCGTGGGCGGCGCGAAAGACTTTGCCGTGACACACGCCGAAGCAGAGCTCGACGACCAGATGGCGGTCACAAACTCCATCGCTTGCGCATCTTATTGGAGGTTATAGACTAATCTCCAATATGGAGCGTGCATGTCGAAGCTTGTGAAGCGCCGCTGGCGAAGCGCGGTCGTCGGCACAGGATTGCCACGCCGAGACAGTCGTGCCTGCGACTACGCGGCCTACGTGCCGGATCCCCTGGTCGATCGCAGCTTCACGTTTGATGGGGACGTATCCGCCGATGTCGCGGATGCCGAAGCCGCGATCATCCAACTTAACGCCGAGGCCGCAGCTCTCGGTGATACGGAGGCGCTCGCGCGAATTCTGCTGCGCGCCGAGTCTGTGGCCTCCTCACGGATCGAGGGCCTCGAGATAGGTGCCAGGCGGCTCCTGCGTGCCGAGGCTGTCCGTGCGATGCATCAGCCATCGGCTGACCTGACGGCCACCGAGGTGCTCGGGAATATCGACGCGATGCTCTACGGCGTGGAGCGCACCGGGGTGGGGGATGAGATCACGGTCGAGCTGCTCCTGGAGATGCATCGTCGCCTGCTCGTCGGTACTCGTCTCGAGGCGTATGCCGGAGGTTTCCGTCAGGTGCAGAACTGGATCGGTGGCAGCGACTACAACCCGTGTACGGCTGCCTACGTTCCTCCACCTCCCGAGTTTGTCGCAGGGCTCATGGAGGATCTATGCACCTTCTGCAACACAGACGATTTGCCCGCCGTCGCGCAGGCCGCGATCGCTCACGCGCAGTTCGAGACTGTTCACCCATTCGTGGACGGTAACGGCCGCGCGGGCCGCGCGGTGATCCACCTCGTGCTGCGTCGCAGGGGCCTGGCTCAGCGCGTCCTGCCGCCGGTGTCGCTCGTGCTGGCCACGCTGGCGCGGAACTACATCAACGGCCTCACGGAGTTCCGGTACGTCGGGTCACCCAGCTCCGCCAAGGCGACTGAAGGCGTGAATGCCTGGGTCGCGAGCTTTGCCGGTGCCTGCAGTCGCTCAGTCGCCGATGCCATGGCGTTTGAGTCGCGCGCCGCTGAGCTGGAGGTGCGTTGGCGCGAGCGCCTCGGCCCCATCCGGGCCAGATCCGCAACCGATCTCTTGCTTCGCCGGCTCCGCGGCGCCCCGGTCCTCACTGCTGAGAGCGCGGCAACCCTGCTCGGTCGCACGTTCAAGCCGGCCGATGCAGCCATCCAGCGCCTCGTGCGGGCGGGCATTCTGTGCCAGACCACGATCGGGCGGCGCAATCGCGCCTACGAGGCGCCGGAGATCATCGATGCGTTCACTGATCTGGAGCGACAGCTCGCAAGCCCCGAGGGTGACACCCGAACCTCAAGGCCTGCTCGCGCGGCGCCATGCCGACCCTCGGCGCGGAGCGATGGATAGGGCCGGTGGCGCGCAAATGTCTGCGCCTAATATATTTAGCCTGAGCTGAATCTCTCGACGGCCGCGAGCGTGTCGGCGAGGCTTGGGCCATGATCGAGATCGTCTTTGACACCGAGGCGCTGACGCGGGTTCGCTTCGCGATCTCGCCGACGATCGAGTCGGTGGCAAGCCTGGCGGTGCTGGCGGACCCGAGTCGTGGGGCGCTGCACCTCCCATGGGTGGAGCGCGTGAGCGCCAAGACGGCGGATCTCGATCTCTCGACGATCCACGCTCTCCAGGACTCCCAGACCTACAACCCCGACTTCATCCACCCGCTCCCGACGAGCCCGCTGACGCGGTTCGAGGATGAGCTGGCCTCGATGGTCGCGACTCCGCCCGAGCAGATCCGAGCGGAGGTTCGCGTTGCCTACGAGGGACGCGCCATCCCACCAGTGCTGCGTCCGTTCCTGACCGAGCCGCGGGCAGCGGTGACGCGGCTTGCGGAGCTGATGCGCGGCTACTGGGAGTGCGCGATCGCGGATGACTGGGAGCGGATTCGCGCGCTGTTGGAGCATGACGTCCTTCACCGCGCCCGCCAGATCGCCGACGGCGGCACGCGAGCGCTGTTCGCCGACCTGGACGAGTCGGTCAGCTGGGACGACGGCGTCTTGCACATCGACAAGGACTGCGACGGGGGCTGCGGCGGCAGGCTTGACCTCGACGATCGCGGGCTGCTGCTGATCCCCAGCGTGTTCGCTTGGCCGAAGGTCTGCGTTGTCACCGCGCCACCCTGGCAGCCCGCGGTGATCTATCCGGCGCGTGGCGTTGGGATGCTGTGGGAGTCGACGCGCGACGCCGCACCGGACGCGCTCGCACGGCTTTTGGGGCGAAACCGCGCGGCGCTGCTGATGGCGCTCGACTGTCCACGTTCGACGACGGAGCTCGCGGGGCTGCTCGGTGTCACCAGCGGCGGCGTCTCCCAGCAGCTTGCGGTCCTCGCGCAGGCAGGGCTGGTGAATCGCCGGCGGGTGCGACGCCACGTGCTCTACCTACGGACGCTCGACGGCAACGCGCTCGTTCAGGCTGCCGCGCCGCCCGCCTGAGCCCGGCTTTCACTCGGGGCTAAATGTGTTGGGTGCGCTCCGTCACTGCGCGAAAGTTGCACGCATGTTCAGTCATCACATTGCGCACGCACTGGCGCGTGAGCGCCAGCAAGAGCTCATCGCCAACTCGCGGGAGCGGAACGCTCATGTCGCGGCGGGCGGTACGGCGGTGTACGCGAGGCACTCCCGAGCCAAGCGCCCGCGGGCCGCGATCGGCGCTGTCGTACGCCGGTCAGCGGGACGCCTGGGCTTCGCCGGCCGACGAGCGTCAGATCAGCCCTCTGATGCTGAGGTCGGCCCAGGCGGTCGCCTCGCGGTAGATCTGCTCGATGTTGGGATGGCGGCGGATCAGCTCTTCGGCGGCGTCGAAGTCGCCGTCCGAGCTCGCCGCTGCCGTGCAGCAGCGCGGCGGCGATGTCCTCGCGGAAGGGGAGCTGCTCGATCACGTCCTGCATCGGCGCGTTGGCGAGCGCGTCGGCGACGGAGAACAGGCCGACGGTGAAGTAGGAGTCACCGGCTGCGCTCTCGCCGGCGCCGGACAGCAGCTGGCACATGTTGGCCCGCACGAGCGCTGTGGCGAGCAATACGTCGGGGATGTCGCGGGCACTGGCGAGCGCGACCATCTGCGCGAAGCGGCGCACCGTGGTGGCGCCGAGCCAGGCGAGTCCTTCCTGGACGGAGCCGACGCGGCGGGGGAGTCGCGCGTGATGATGCGGTGCAGCTCGTCGAAGTCCTCGGTGGCGCTGAGGTCGGCCATCGCGCTCAGCGCGGTCAGCCCCTGCGACGGCAGGCGCTGCTGGCGCACGCGTGCGGGCTTCGCAAAGAAGTAGCCCTGGAAGCCGTGAAACCCGAGGTCGCGGCAGTATTCGAATTCCTCGCGTGTCTCGACCTTCTTGGCGATCAGCGTCAGAGCCAGGTGGTGCTCACGCAGGCGGGCGAGGAGGTCCTCCAATGCCTGGCCGGTGTGGTCGAGAACGTCGATCTTGACCACGCGCGCGTACTGCAGCAGCTGTTCGGTCTCGGGTGTCAGGCGGAAGTCGTCGAGTGCGATCGTGAAGCGGTGCTGGACCAGTTCGCCAAGGACCGCAAGCAGCGCGTCGTCGACGGCGTCGTGCTCGAGCAGCTCGAGCACGACCTGCTGGGCGGGTAGCGGCAGCGGGCGGACGCTGAGCAGGAAGTCACGCGAGACGTTCAGATACGCACGGCCCTCCCCGACGAGGTCCAGCAGCCCGACGTCGAGTAGCCCGTCGACGATCACCGCCGCCGTCGCCTCCCGGTGATCGAGGACGCCGGCGGCCTCGGTGTGGGGTGCGCGAAACAGCAGCTCGTAGCCGATCAGGCGCGCATCGCGGTCCAGGATCGGCTGTCGCGCGACGCGCACCACGGCCACATCAGCGGGCGGCCTCTGCGAGCCGGCGCCCCCGAGCGCCGGTGAGCTCGCGTAGCCATCCGGCTGCGCCCGCGTTTCGGTATCGGCGGCTCTCACGCTAGGTATATCGGCGTGCGCTCTGGTGACCGTGAGTGCGGGCAGCCGCCGAATCGGCGCGTTCAGTCGCGGGCGCGTCTGCGACCACGACAATGCGACCCCGTGTCCCCACCGCGTCCAGAGGATGAGCCCGCCTGGTCACGCCCTGCGCTGATCGCCGTCGCCCTGCTGGCGGGCGCGCTGATGCTGATCGACGTCACACGCAGCGGCTACGGCAACACGTACTACGCCGCGGGAGCGCTCGCCGCGAGCCACAGCTGGCGCGCGCTGTTGACCAACGCCGCCGACCTCGGCGGCTACGTGAGCCTCGACAAGGGCCCGCTGGCGGATTGGCTGATGGGTCTGTCTGGCCGCGTGTTCGGGTTTGGCAGCTTCAGCGTGATGGTCCCCAACGCGCTTTACGTGATCGCCTGCGTGGTCGTTCTGCACGACGCGGTGCGGCGTGCGCTGGGCCACCAGGTCGCGAGCCTCGCCGCGCTGATAATGGCGCTTACGCCGGTGGCTGTGCTCGTGGGTCGCTACAACGCTCCCGACGCGCTGTTGTTGTTGCTGCTCGTGTGCGCAGCGTGGAGCCTGACGGTGGCCGTTCAGTCGGGGCGGCTACGCGAGCTGCTGCTGTGCGCGCTGTTCGTGAGCCTGGGCTTCAACACGAAGATGCTCGAGGCGTACCTGGTCGCGCCGGCGCTCGGCCTCGCCTACCTGCTTGCAGCGCGTCGCTCGCTGCGCCGGCGCCTGGCCGAGCTCGCGCTCGCCGCCGGCGTCACGCTGCTTGTCAGCCTGGCTTGGTTCGGGAGCATGATGCTCGTGCCGGCCGGCGACCGCCCGTACGTCGGCGATTCGACCGACAACTCGTGGTTTCAGCTGATCCTCGAAGGCAACGGCATCCAGCGCGTCACCGGCGGCTCCGGCGCCTTTGGCCGCAATCTCGAAAGCAATCTGTTCTACCTCTTCGGTGCCCCTCTCGCCGGTCAGATCGCATGGCTGCTGCCGCTCGCGCTCGTCGGGCTGGTGCTCGGTCTGCTCACAACGTGGCGCACGCGGCGCACAACCTTTGCTTTCGGCACCTACGTCTTGTGGGGCACCTGGGCGCTGGTGGGCTGCGTCGTGCTCAGCTTCTCGGCGGGCACCCGTCACGCCTACTACACCTCCCTGCTCGCGCCGGCGGTCGCGACGCTCGCCGCGGCAGCGCTCGTGACGCTGTGGCGCTCGGCTCGCGGATCGCTGGTCGCCGCGAGCGGTCTTGGGGTTGTCGTTGCCGGTACGTCAGCGATCAGCTTTGCCGTGCTCGCCGACGCTGCCGATTTCCTGCCCTGGCTGAGGTGGGTCGTGCTCGCTTGTGGCGCCGCTTTCAGCGTGGCGATTCTGGCGCCGCATGCGCGCGTCGCGCTGCGCGGGCGTGCGACGCTGACAGCGACCGTGGCCGTCGCGGCGATCGCGCTGCTCGCCGGTCCTGCGTCCTTCTCGCTTGCGACCGCAACGCGCGACCACACCGGCTATAGCCCAACTGCGGGACCGGCGCTCAACGCGAGCACGCGCACCGGCACGATCGCAAAGTCCCGAGTCCTCGTGCCGACGCTGACGTTGGACTTTGCCGCGAGCCTGGCGCTGCTTGGCTCATATCTACAGGCGCATCGTGGTCACGCGCGGTTCGTGGTCGCGGCCACCGATGCCAAAACCGTCGACCCGATCGCGCTCGCCACGCTGCAGCCCGTGATCACCGTCGGTGGCTACACCGGGTCCGATCCGACGCCAACGACCGACCAGCTCGAGCAGCTGATCGGATCCGGCCAGTTGCGCTACGTGCTGCTCGACGCCACACGTGTGATGCCCACTTCCGCTGCGCAGCGGGTCGGATCGGTGCCGACGTGGGTTGAACGCCACTGCCAGCGCGTGCCGGATGCCTCGATCAGCCCGCCGGCCGGCGATGGCGCTGCTCGGCCCGGCGCGCAGATCGCCTCGACGCTGACGCTGTTCGCGTGTGCTGGCGCGGGCAAGGGCGGTCAAACCTAGACGACGAGCCGCAGCGAAGGCTGCTCCAGCTCGAGCAGCAGGCGCTTGCGCTCGAGCCCGCCGCCGTAGCCGGTCAACGTCCCGTCCGCGCCGATCACGCGGTGGCAGGGGACGATCACGGCGATCGGGTTGCGTCCGTTGGCGAGGCCGACCGCGCGTGCGGCGGTAGGCCGGCCGATCCGACGAGCGACCTCTCCATAGCTCGCGGTCTCGCCATATGGGATGTCCCGCAGGGCGTGCCACACGCGGCGCTCGAACGGCGTGCCGTGCAGCTGCACAGGCACGTCGAATGCGACTCGCTGTCCGTCGAAGTACTCGTGCAGCTGCGCGGCCACCGCCGCGAACGGCGACGCGTCCCGCTGCCAGCCCTCGACGACCCGCATCGGCTTGAGCCCGTCCTGCATGTAGAGACCGTGAAGGGCGCATTCGTCGCCGAGCAGCAGCAGCTCACCGATTGGACTGTCGATCGTCGTGTACAGCACTGCGTGTGAATCTCCCACATTCCCAGTCGCATGTCTGGCGGGAATCGGACTCGGCTGGCGCAAGCCGCGCCAGGGGGTCCGCTCGACACCGCGCTCAGCTGAGTGGGCGAGTGTATCGGCCCAGAACATGGGTATCACGCGTGATACACTTGGTCGTATGGCCGACGTCAGCATCCGAGACCTGCGCAACCACGGCGGTGACGTGGTGGAGCGGGCTGCGCGCGGAGAGCAGATCACGATCACGCGCTCGGGCAAGGCGGTGGCTGAGCTGCGGGCGATTTCGCCCCCGGCCCTTTCGGCGGAGGCGTTGTTGAGTCGCTGGCGACTGCTGCCGCCCGTTGACCCGGCGATGTTTCGCAAAGATGTCGATCGGCTGCTGGACGCAAGCTTGTGAGTGCCGCGCAGCCGCTCACGCGCGGCATTCTTGACACCTCGACGGTGATTCTCCTGAGCCGTCTCACAGATGCAACGGCGTTGCCCGCGGAGCCGCTGATCACTGCGGTGACGCTCGCCGAGCTTTCCGTTGGCCCGTTGGTGACGGATGAGGAGAGTGAGCGCGTCGCGCGGCAATCCCATCTGCAGCAGGCCGAGGCCGACTTCGAGCCGCTCCCCTTCGATGCAGGTGCCGCCCGCGCCTTCGGGCGCGTGGCGGCGTCACTGCGGCGCTCGGGCCGCAAGGCCACCGCGCGGACCTACGACGCGATGATCGCCGCCACCGCGGTCGCCAACGACCTGCCGCTCTATACGTGCAATCCCGCCGACTTCAGTGGCATCGACGAACTCGACGTGGTTGCCGTACCCGTGCCCGACGAGCCGCCTGCGTCGACTTGAACGCGGGCGCCGAGAGGGCGCCGTCGTCTACCCGTGCGCCGACTGGACGCGTCCGCGAATCACAGCCTGGGCCGCCGCCACCCGCGCGATCGGCACCCGATACGGGGAGCACGAGACGTAGTCGATGCCGGAGTGGTGCAGGAAGTCGATCGAGTCGGGGTCGCCGCCGTGCTCACCGCACACGCCGAGCTTCAGCTCTGGCCTGGTCTTGCGCCCCAGCCAGGCGCCCATGCGCAGCATCTGCCCGACGCCGGGGGTGTCGAGCGTCTCAAACGGCGAGCGGTCGAGAATCTTCACGTCGATGTAGCGCCCGAGCACGCGGCCCTCGATGTCGTCACGGCTGAAGCCGAGCGCAGTCTGCGTGAGATCGTTCGTGCCGAACGAGAAGAAGTCGGCGTCGCGCGCGATCAGGTCCGCCTGAAAGCACGCCCGCGGCAGCTCGATCATCGTGCCGATCAGGTAGTCGCTGTGCGCGTGCTCCGCGGCCACGCGCTCGATCAGCTCGCGCATCAGCTCGAGCTCGCGCTCGTAGGCGACCAGCGGCACCATCACCTCGATCCGCGCGGCGGGTGTCCGCGCGGCGGCGGCGAACAGCGCGCGCACCTGCATCTCATACAGCTCCGGGAACAGGATCCCGAGGCGCACGCCGCGCGTGCCGAGCATCGGGTTCGACTCCTGCAGCTGTTCCACGCGCTTGCGCGCCGGCGAGCCCTCCGGCAGGTCGGAGGGATGGGGGAGGAACTCGTGCAGCGGCGGGTCGAGCAGGCGCACCGTCAGCGGGCGGCCGTCCACCGCTGCGAGGATCTGCTCGAAGTCCGCCTCCTGCAGCGGCCGCAGTTGTTCGATCGCCTCGTTACGCGTGACGCTGTCATCGGCCATGATCACCGCCGCCATCAGCGGCTGGCGCTCGCCGAGGAACATGTGCTCGGTGCGGCACAGCCCGATGCCCTCGGCGCCGAGCTCGATCGCCTTGCGCGCGTCGGCGGGCGTGTCCGCGTTGGCGCGCACGCCGAGCGTGCGCAGCTCGTCACACCACGACAGCACCGCCCGGAACTGCTCTGAGACCTGCGGCTCCACCAGCGGCACGTCCTCGAGCGTGATCTTGCCGAGGCTGCCGTCGATCGCGATGCGATCGCCGGCGTGCAGCACGTGGCCGTTCACGCGCACCTCGCCGAGCTGCGCGTCCACGTGCACATCTGCGGCGCCGGTGACCGCCGGACGGCCCATGCCGCGGGCGACGAGCGCCGCGTGGCTGGCCTTGCCGCCCTCGCTCGTGAGGATGCCGCAGGCGGCGAAGAAGCCCGCCACGTCGTCGGCCTCGGTGAACGAGCGCACGAGGATCACGTCGCGCCCCTGCGCCGCCGCGCTCACCGCATCGGCGGCGCTCAGCGCGATCTCGCCCTTGGCCGCGCCCGGCGACGCAGCCACCCCGGTGGCGATCACCTCGTAGTCGGCGCTCGGGTCGAACGTCGGGTGCAGCAGCGCGTCGAGCGTCGAGGGGTCGATCGTCGAGATCGCCTGCGCGCGATCGAGCAGGCCCTCGGACACGGCATCGACGGCGAACCGCACCGCGGCCTGCGCCGGGCGCTTGGCGTTGCGCGTCTGCAGCATGTACAGACGTCCTTCCTGAACCGTGAACTCGGTGTCCTGCATGTCCCCGTAGTGACGCTCGAGCGTCCCCAAGATGTCCATCAGCTGTGCGTGCACGTCCGGCAGCCACGTGTGCAGCTCGCGGATGTCGCGCGGCGTGCGCACGCCCGAGACGACGTCCTCGCCCTGGGCGTTTGCCAGGAAGTCGCCCGAAGACTCCGGTGCGCCGGTCAGCTCATCGCGCGAGAAGGCCACGCCGCTGCCACTGCTCTCGCCGAGATTGCCGAACACCATCTGCTGCACGTTCACCGCCGTGCCCCACTCGTCGGGGATGCGGTTGATGCGCCTGTAGGCGACCGCGCGCTCGCCCTGCCAGGAATCGAACACGGCGCGGATCGCATGCCTGAGCTGCTCGCGCGGGTCCGACGGGAACTCGTAGAAGCCCTGGAACTCGCGCGTCAGCGCCATCAACGACTCGGCGTCGAGCTCCGTGTCCAGCGCCACGCCGCGATCGCTCTTGCACCCCGCGATCGCTCGCTCGAAGCGCTCGCCCGGCACGCCCCGCACGACGTTGCCGTACATCTGCACGAAGCGCCTGTAGGAGTCCCACGCGAAGCGCTCGTTGCCCGTGCGCTGCGCGAGGCCCGCCACCGTCGCGTCGTTGAGCCCCAGGTTGAGCACCGTGTCGAGCATCCCCGGCATCGACTCGCGCGCGCCCGAGCGCACCGACACCAGCAGCGGGTCAGCGGCGTCACCCAGGCGCCTACCAGCCTGTGCCTCCAGGCGATCGAGCGCGCCCGCGACCTGTTGCTCGAGGCCGTCCGGGAAGGCGCCGTCGTCGCCGCGCATGTACGCCACGCACGCCTCCGTCGTGATCGTGAAGCCTCCCGGCACGCGCTCGGCGCCGAGCACGCGTGTCATCTCCGCGACGTTCGCGCCCTTGCCCCCGAGCAGGTCGCGCATCTGTCGTGAGCCGTCTGCGAAGTCCACCACCCACGAGTCGGAGGCGATTTGGGCTGTGTCGGTCAAGGTGGCAGCGTTCGGAGCGAAGCTGGCGTTCGGCGCGGCGATTCGTTCTAGATCGTAATCATTCTGCTTTGTAATCATTCTGCCGCGTAACGAACTCGCGCGGCTACATGCCAGCCGCGCCAGCGGGCCGAGCCGCGCCAGCGGGCCGAGCCGCACGCGCACCCCGCGCGCACTGCGTAGTTTGCCCTGGCGTAGTTTGCCCCCGCAGTACGCGTCGATCCACTGATGGGCTCTGCGCGGCGCCCGACGAGACTTGCGGTACTGCACTGCGTTTCGCCTCAGAAGGAGGCCAAGATGTCATCACACTCACACTCGCCCGAGCGGGGGCTGCCGTTTGATCAGCAAGAGCCTGACGGTCCCACGGGGATCTCCGCGATCGTGCCGCCGTTCGCCATGCTGATCGTGATTCTCGCGATCGTGGCGCTCGTCGTGTTGTTCCACGCGATCTGGGCGACAGCGATTGCGGCATTTGCAACTGCATGTATGGCCGCGTATGTGATGGTCTGGATGGATCACCTCACCCGGTGACGCTCAGCCGATCGGTATCACGACAGGGCCGATCAGTTCTTCCAGATCGGTGATGAGCCACTGTCCGCTGGCTCCAAGCGCGGTTCGTGTGACGGTTCCCCGCCTGACGTCACGGCATCCGCTGAGCGACACGTCGATCAGCATTGGCGGGCGGTGCGCATATCGCACTGCGACCTCGATCTGAGAGCCGTTGTCGGAAGGGCAGGCGGTGACTCCCTTGGGAGGGGGCGGTAGTTCGTTGAACTGGCGAGTCAGCCGTTCGAGCACCGGCCTGTCTTGGACATGGGCTGTCTTGAGCAGTTCCCTAGCGGGATGCAGCGGTAGGCCGGCGACACGGCAGAGCACCATCTCGCTCGGCGCTCCCGGAACGAGCGGCGTGCGCGGTTCCGAGGCCGCCACGCGCGAGATCCGGCACGGCCCAGAGCCAGCTACTTCAGGACGCGCTTTGCTTACCTTGGGCACGATCTGAGCATGGCTCGTGCTCGTCGCATGCGATCCCCCGCAGGCACCCAGCGTGAGGCCGACGCCGACGAGCAGCAGCAGCAGCAGCAGCGAGCGATTGCGCGCGCAGGCCAGATCCACGATTGCTGCAGTCAAGCGTGCGATCCTATGCGTCAATCAGCGCTGGCGGCGTTCTCGGGGAGTTCCGTAGTCCGCCACGATGGTTGGCGGGCGTCACACGGACGCGCAGAACGCCGCGGGTGGCGAGGATCATGGCATGAGCTTCGTTGATCGCGCTGACGCCGGTCGCCGACTGGCGTCTCAGCTGGGCTCCCTGGCAGGGGAGCAGCCGGTGATTGTCGCGCTGCCGCGCGGGGGCGTGCCCGTCGCCTTCGAGGTGGCGCGTGCGCTTGGAGCGCCATTGGACATCCTCGCGGTGCGCAAGCTGGGCGCGCCGGGCAACCCCGAGCTGGGCGTGGGGGCTGTCGCAGAGGATGGCACCGGAGTCCTGGACCCCCGCTCGGCGGGCCGGCTCGGCATGACCCAGGCCACCCTCGACGAGACGCTCGCGCTCGAGTCTCAGGAGCTGCGCCGCAGGGTGGAGCGCTACCGCGATGGCCGCTCACCGACCCCTGTGGGCGGACGAACCGTGATCGTCGTCGACGACGGCCTGGCGACGGGCCTGACAGACCTCGCGGCCGTACGCGCGCTGCGCAAGCGTGGCGCCCGTCAGATCGTGGTGGCGGTCCCGGTCGGCTCCAGCGAGGCGGTGTCGCTGCTTGCCGAGGAGGCCGATCGCGTCGTTTGCCTCGAGGTTCCGTCGCCGCTGTTCGGGGTCGGCATGTGGTACGACGACTTCACAGAGGTATCCGATGAGGAAGTCGTGGCATTGCTGGCCGAGGCGGGCGCGTTCGCGACCGCGCCGACGGCGGCAACGGCTGAGGCGAGTGGGGTATGAACGGCGAGTACCCGGTCAGCCTCGCGATCGACTACCCCAGCCGCGATCTCGACCGGCTCAGCTCGGCGCTGCGAATCTTCACGGTGATCCCGATTGCGATCGTGCTCGGCGCGATCGGTGGCTACAGCTCACAGCTGGGCAGCGGCGGCGGTCGCGCCACGACGATCGTCGTGGGCGGCACTGGGCTGCTGTTCCTGCCGCCGCTGTTGATGATCGTGTTCCGGGAGAAGTATCCACGCTGGTGGTTCGACTGGAATCGCGAGCTGCTGCGCTTCGCCAACCGCGTCGGCGCCTACCTCGCGTTGATGGACGACCGCTACCCCTCCACCGACGAGCAGCAGGCGGTCCATCTCGACTTCGCATATCCGGACGTCCGCCAGGAGCTGGGTCGCTGGCTGCCGCTGGTGAAGTGGCTGCTGGCGATCCCGCACTACGTGGCGCTGTTCTTTGTCGATCTGGGCGTGATCGCGGTGGTGATCGGCGCATGGTTCGCGATCCTCTTCACCGGTCGCTACCCGCGGGCGATGTTCGACTACGTCGAGGGCGCGATCCGCTGGCACGATCGCGTCGCCGCATACGCGTTCATCCTCGTCACCGACCGCTACCCGCCGTTCCGGCTGCGGCCGTGAACGGGGAGGGCCTGGTCTGATGACGCACGTGCTCGTTGCTCACGCCTCCAAGCGCGGCTCGACCGCGGAGATCGCGCAGGCGATCGCCGACGAGCTGGCGAAAGCTGGCCTGGAGGTCGATTGCAGGGCGGCTGGCGACGTGGGGGCGCTTGACTCCTTCGATGCGGTGGTCCTCGGCAGCGCCGTCTACATGAAGCGCTGGCAGGGCGACGCCAAGCACTTCCTGCGCAAGCACGCCGACGAGCTCTCGCGGCGGCCGTTCTGGGTGTTCAGCTCGGGGCCTGTTGGAGACCCCGACAAGTCGCCGGACTCGTCGTGGCTCGAGCCGCCGCGGCTGATCGACAGGGCGCGCCAGCTCGGCGTGCGCGATCACGTCGTCTTCGGCGGCAGGGTTCCGTTGGAGCCGCGCGGCCCGATCGAGCGCGCGATGGTCAAGAACACGCCCGCGCAGTATCGCGACCGGCGGGACTGGGATGAGATTCGCGCGTGGGCGGTGCGCATCGCGGGCGAGCTGCGTGCGCCTGTCGCCACGACCTGAGCGGCTGGATGCCGCCGGTGGCGGGGCGATCTCGCGTCAGTCGCTGCGCGGCGACCACTGGAACGTGCGCGCCGCGATCAGCAGCGCGGCGATGCCCCAGCCGGCGATGATCAGCAGGTCGCCGGCGGCGATGCCGCTTCCGTGTGCATGCGTGAACGTTCCCCGCAGCGCCTCGGCGAGGTGGCGGATGGGGAAGACCGTGGCGATGTTGCGCAGGAGCTTCGGGATCTGGCTTTCGGGGACGAACACGCCGGAGATGAAGTACAGCGGCAGCACCGTGATGTTGATCGCGGGCGCCGCGGCTTCGGCGTTTGAGATGCGCGTGGAGATGGCGAACGCGATGCACGAGAAGGCCGCGGCGCCCACGACGACCGACACGATCAGCCCCGGCATCGTCGACTGGGGAATGGGCACGTTGTAGAGGAGCTTGCCCAGCACCAGCAGCAGCGCCGAGAGCGCGACGGCGACGACGACGCCGACGACGGCGCGGCTGCCGATCACGATGCTTGCAGGCAGCGGCGTGCCGCGCAGGCGCTTGAACTCACCGTTCTCGCGCTGCGTGACGATCGTCTGCGTGAGGTTGACGAACGTGGCCGAGATGACCCCGAGCGCCATGATCCCCGGCACGTAGAAGGTGGTGATCTTGATCCGCCGGCCGTCGACGACGGTGGTGCCCTTGAAGATCGTCGCGAAGATTACGAGGAACACGATCGGCATCAGCAGCGTGAAGTAACGCGACTGCGGATTGCGCCAGAAGCGCGAGAGATCCGAGCGGAACTGGTGCGCGAACACGCCCCTGCGGCTCATTCCGGCTGCTCCTGCTGTCCGTCGGTGAGCCGCAGGTAGATGTCCTCGAGCGTCGGGCGGCCAACGGTCAGGTCACCAAGATCCGCGCCGCGCTCGAGCGCCCACCCGGTCAGGGCATGCAGCGAGCGCGCGGGCTCGCGCACGTTGACGTGAACGCGGCCGTCCTCGCGCAGCTGCGCGCTCGAGGCCAGCTCGCCCGGCAGCTCCGCGACGGTGCTGCCGGCGGGGAGCGTGAACGAGACGTCGCTCAGCTCACGGTCGCGGCCGCCGAGCGTGTCGGGCGTGCCCTCCGCGACGATCTTCCCGGCGACGATCACGGCCACATGGTCGGCGAGCGTCTGCGCCTCGTCCATGTAGTGAGTCGTGAGGAAGATCGTCTTGCCCAGCTCGCGCAGGTTCGCGATCACCTCCCACGCATGGTGACGTGCGGACGGATCGAAGCCGGTCGTCGGCTCATCGAGGAACACGAGCTCTGGATCTCCGATCAGCGCGAGCGCGACATCCAGCCGCCGCAGCTGCCCGCCGGATAGCTGGTTGGTGCGCGCGTCGCGCTTGTCCGTGAGGCCGACCAGCTCGATCGTCTCGGTCGCTGCTCGCGGGTGCGGGTAGTAGCCCGCGTACAGCTCGACCAGCTCGCGGACGGTCAGCTCGGCGGGCATCGTGCACGCCTGCAGCACCAGCCCGATCCGCGAGCGCCAGTCGCCGTCGGCCGATGCCGGGTCGCGATCGAGCACGCTCACCTCGCCCCCGTCGCGCGGCCGGTACCCCTCGAGGATCTCGACGGTCGTCGTCTTTCCCGCCCCGTTGGGTCCGAGAAACGCGAACACCTCCCCGCGATGGACCTGTAGGTCGATCCCGCCAACCACCTCGTGCTCGCCGTAGGACTTGCGCAGCCCGTCGGTCGTGATCACCAGTGGCGCGCTGGATCTGGCTCCGCTCACCCCCGCTACGGTACTCGCGCGTACCCACGGAGCATCAGGGATTTACCGCGAACGTGGTACGTGGCTGTATGAGCTGCAGGCGTGCGCGTAGGCGGGAGGCAACGGCTCGACGCTGCAGGATCAATGCTTCTTGCCTCCCTTGCCCGCGGCGGCCCGCTCAAGCGTGATGTGCTCGACGAACGCGCGCGGCAACCCGCCCGTGAGGCTCTTGCTGGGCAGGATCATCTCGATGCGAAGCACCACAGCAAGGCTCTTGCGCCTGCCCGCGAGCCTGCTGAGCGCGCCGCGGCTTAGATGCAGCCCCAGCTTCAGCTTGCCGGCGGCGGCGTCGTGCTTGACGAGGTGGGCGAGCGGCTGCAGGCGCGCGACCTTGATGCGCGCGCGGCTCTTGCGTGAGGCCACCGACGCCTTCAGGCCGCTGGCGATCTGTTTGATGGCTTCTTCGTGCTGCTTGAGCGTCTTGCTCAGTGCTTCGAACTCCTTGGCGGCTTCGTCGGCCAGCTTCTGGCCCTTGGCCTCGCTCGTGGGTTCGCTCGCCTGCAGCAGCTGCACCGCGTGCTCGTCGAGCTTTTCGATGCTCTGGTCTTCGCGTGCGGCCTTGCTGGTGCCTTCGAGCGCGTCCTTGGCGTATTCGGACTGATGCGCGAGCATCTTCGTGATCGATTCGGTCGTCTCGGCGGCGTCCTTCAACAGCCGCTGGCCTTCGGCCTGTTCGCTCGAGCTGGCGCCTTTCGCGAGCTCCTCGGCGCGCAGGTTGAGCGCTTCGACGCTGTGGTCCATTTCGGACAGCGCCTTGGCATTCTGCCCACCGGAGACGTCGACCTCGCCGACGAGCGCCTCGGCGAGCTCGAGCGCGACCGCGGAGATCGGATCGAGGCCCGCCGAGGACGCCGGCGGCGCGAGCGGCGAGGGCAGCGGATGCGGGTCGCTGCCCTGGACGGTGGCTTCGACGGTCGTGCCGCTGGTCGGCACCTGCGTTTCGAGCTGCAGTTCGTTGGGGTACTGGCCTTCCTGGCCGGGGGGCGCTTCGGCGGTGGATTCGTCGAGGCCGGCGCCGAGGAACTGTGTGTGCCCGACGCTGCCCGCGTGCCGGGCGTCGCCGCCGTAGGTGGCGGTGATCGACGGCAGGCCGCTTTCGGCGGTCTCGTAGACGAGCGTGCAGCTGGCGAGGGCGGGCGAGCCCGGCGTGGGCGCGAGCGAGCAGCTCGCGCCGCTGCTGAAGCCGCCGCTGGTCGTGGTGAAGGTCACGGCTCCGGTGGGCGTCACGGGCGTCCCCGTGCCGGCGTCGCCGACCGTGGCGACGCACGTGTTCTCCGAGGTCGCGAATTCGTAGTCGCAGATCACGCTCGTGGCGCTGGCGCGCTCGGCGTTCTTTTCGGCTTCTTCCTTCTTCTTGGCTGCTTCCTTCTTGGCTTCTTCTTCGGCCGTGCTCGACGAAGTCGCCTGTTCAGCCCAGAAGCCGCTGCCGGATTCGCTGAATCCGCCTTCGTTGAAGGTCCCGTTGCCGCCGAGGTGGCCGCCGGCGAGGATCGACAGGTGCAGCGTGTCGTAGGCCGTGTAGCCGCCCTCCTTCAGCGTGAAGCGCGCGACCGCCCCGCTCTCGACGCCTTCCATCGCGAAGCCGATGCCATCGACTTCGGCGGTGCCCGAGAAGGCGCCGGTCGAGGTGTTCATCTGCGTGACCGAGTAGCTTCCGTTCGCGGCTTCGCGTTCGCCTTTGGCGCCCAGATACCCGGTGCTCCAGCTACCCGAGAGGTTGTAGGAGGGCGCTTCGGCGGCAGCGTCCGCGACGCTCGCCGCGAGGAAGATCGCGGTGAGCGCGCCGCCGAGGGCGAGACGTCCGAATGCCAGCTTCCGTCCGTGTGTGAACACCGAGTCTCCTTCGAGTCAGAATGGCGCGCCATGCTCCCACGCGGCACGCCTGCGTCGCGCTCAAGTGCGCAGTTTTCTACGTAGCTGTTACGTATTAAGTGCGCGATTGGCCAGTGACCGCGGGAAGTTTTGCCGCCTGCTCCTCGCCGATGTCCAGCCGCTCGTGCAGGCGGCGCAGCGGCGCGGGCGACCACCAGTTCCAGCCCTCGTGGGCCTCCTTGATGCGGGTCAGCAGGAACACGCCATAGTCGGTCGACAGGCCGAACACGATTGCGGCAGGCACGAGGAAGTCGGTCGACTCGATGCCGCCTCGGCTTGCCGGCAGCTGCGCGAGTTCCTGCGCGCCGCCGTCTCGCCGGGGGCGGCGCCGGTAGCGCAGCCGCGCGAGTAGGGCCACGCTTGTCTCGAGTTCGCTGAGCTGCGCCCGGGGATCTACAGGGTGCTGTTCATGACCAAGCTGCGCGAGGGCGTGCCGATGCCCGCCCCGGGCGCCGCGTCGGGACTCGATGAAGGAATTGACACATTCAACGACCTGCTGCAGATCGTCGGCGCATGCTTGCCCGACGGGCCGGACCCGGTCACGCAGTCCGCATACATATGAGCAGGACTGCACGGCTTCGTCGCGCTGAACCAGGTCATCGCCGCGTTCCCTTGGCCAGCGGGCAGCAAGCACGTCGAGAGGATGATCCGGGTGCACGTCGAAGCCTACGCTGGGCAATAGCGCGCCCCCGGTCAGCGCCTCGCCGCCTGCGCTTCAGGCGCAGGTATCAGCCGAATCTGGCCGCATAATTAATTGCAGAATAGTCAGGCCGCATAATTAATTGCAATACGCCTCGGCGCGTTTTGCAGACCTTTCTTGCAGGGCTGGACAGGTTTGACCACCTTTACATATGGTCAACCACATTAATTGCTGCTCATACGCCGGGAGGCATGCTGTGTTCAAGCGGGATGAAGTTCGAGCGGGTCTTAGACGAGGGCAAGGCATGAGTGCACTGCGGGTCTCGCTCGTTGCGCGGCTTGCCAGGGCGTTGGCGTTGCCGATCTCGGTGGCGTTCCTGCTGAGCTTCACGGGGGTCGCGCTCGGCGCGTCGACGCCCCGAGCCGCAAACGGCACGCTCACGGCGAGCCTCACGCGCGCTGCGCAGGCTCTCGAGAACGTAACCCCCGACGTCGCCGAACCGCCGAACGTCACCTCGATCGAACCGGGCTTGGGCGCGACATCGGGCGGGACGTCGGTGACGATCACGGGCACCGGGTTCACGGAAGGCGCGACGGTCACGATTGGCAGCAAAGCGACGTCTGTGGACGTCGTCTCGGAAACGGAAATCACTGCGAAAACGGCGGCGACGGCGGCCGGTACCGACGAAGTCATCGTCGCGGACAGCAACGGCACCTCGACCGAAGGTCCGTTCTTCAGCTACATCGCTCCACCCAAAGTCTCCTCGATCTCTCCGACCGAAGGTCCAGTTGCTGGCAAAACCGTCATCAAAGTCAAAGGCACGGGCTTCCGCGAGAGCTCGACGGTCACGGTCGGCGGCAAAGCAGCGAAAGCCGTATCCGTCATCTCGGAAACAGAACTCACGGCCAAGACGCCCGCCGGGTCAGTGGGCAAAGACGAAGTCGTCGTCACGGACACCTACGGATCGTCCACGGCTGGTCCCGACTTCACGTATCTTGCCGCGCCGGTCGTCACCTCGATCTCCCCGACCGCGGGTACGACGGCTGGCGGGACCGCCGTCAAAATCATCGGGACGGGCTTCTTGAAAGGCGCGACGGTCAAGATCGGCGGCAAGGCGACGTCCGTGGTCGTGGTCTCGGCTACCGAAATCACGGCCAAAACCGCCGCGGGCAGCGCGGGCAAAGAAGAAGTCGTGGTCACCGACACCGGCGGTACTTCACGTATGTGACGCCGCCGACGGTTGCGTCTGTGACGCCGGCTACGGGTTCGACGCTTGGTGGGACGGCTGTGGTGTTGAAAGGCACTGGGTTCTTGGAAGGTTCGACGGTCACGATCGGCTCGAAAGCGGTTGAAGTGGAAGTGGTCTCGGAAACTGAAATCAAGGCGAAGACTGCTGCGACGGCTGCTGGGAAAGACGAAGTGGTGGTTGGTTATGCGGATGGTGTGGTCTCGACGGGTGGCCCGACTTATGCTTATGTGGCGCCGCCGAAAGTGACGTCGATCAGCCCGACGGAAGGTTCGACGGCTGGTGGGACTGCGGTGAAAATCAAAGGCACTGGGTTCTTGAAAGGCTCGACGGTCGCGATTGGTGGCGGTGAAGCGACGTCGGTGGTCGTGGTCTCGGAAACGGAAATCACGGCGAAGACGGCTGCGACGGCTGCTGGGAAAGACGAAGTCGTGGTGTCGGATACGTCTGGTCCGTCGACTGCTGGCCCGAGCTTTACGTTTGTGACGCCGCCGACGGTGGCCTCGATCGAACCGTCGTCGGGTACGACGCTTGGTGGGACGTCGGTGACGATCAAGGGCACTGGGTTCTTGTCGGGTTCGACGGTCACGATCGGTGCGGCCGCGACGAGCGTGGTGGTTGTCAGCGAAAAAGAAATCACGGCGAAAACGGCTGCTGGTGCGGCCGGCAAAGACGAAGTCGTGGTGTCTTACGCGAATGGTGTGGCCTCGACTGGTGGCCCGGATTACACGTATGTGACGCCGCCGTCGGTGACGTCTGTGACGCCTGCGGAAGGCTCGACGCTTGGTGGGACGTCTTTGAAAATCAAAGGCACTGGGTTCGTCGAAGGCGCGACGGTGAAGATCGGTTCGGAAACGACGGGTGTGACGGTGGTCTCGTCGACTGAAATCACGGCGACGACTGCTGCGACGGCTGCTGGGAAAGACGAAGTCGTCGTGACGGACGAAAAAGGTGTGTCCTCGGGTGGCTCGTCGTTTACGTATGTCGCGCCGCCGAAAGTGACCTCGGTTGAACCGTCTGCGGGTAGCACGGCTGGTGGCACTGCGGTGAAAATCAAAGGCAGTGGGTTCTTGAAAGGCTCGACCGTCAAAATCGGTAGCGAAGCGACGTCTGTTGTGATTGTCTCGGAAACGGAAATCACGGCGAAAACGGCTGCTGGTGCGGCTGGGAAAGACGAAGTGGTCGTTACGGATGTGGGCGGCTCCTCGACGGAAGGCCCGAAATTCACGTATGTGACGCCGCCGACGGTTGCGTCTGTGACGCCGGCTACGGGTTCGACGCTTGGTGGGACGGCTGTGGTGTTGAAAGGCACTGGGTTCTTGGAAGGTTCGACGGTCACGATCGG
>JBEKWH010000030.1:0-47621 GCA_049513255.1 Solirubrobacteraceae bacterium | reverse complement strand
ACCTCCGCCGGCGGCTACCTCCTGATCTTCTGGCAATTCCAGAACCCACCCGACTTCCTCTACAGCGCCATCAAGGGCATCAGCATGGCAACCGCAATCGTGCTCGTCGCCTGCTACTACGGCTACAACGCCAGCGGCGGACCCGTCGGCGTCGGCAAAGCCACCGCAAAGTCAATGGTCCTGAACCTCGTCCTCGTCAACCTCATCGGCATGTTCGGCACCCAAATCTTCTGGGGCACCAACCCACGCGCACCAATCGGCGGCTAAACACCAGCCCGCAGCACACCGAGTTGGAGTGTGCCCCACGTCACTAAGCGAGCCAGCATCCCGCGATAGCGTCCCGTGAGGAAGAGAGGAGGGCGCTGCACCCAACGGTCTCGGCATTGGCTGTCGTGGCGACGCGGCAATGTGCAAAAGACGCAACATCGAACGCGGCGGCTGTCCCCAGCTCCATCTGGAGGACGAGCTGAGCCGATGCCTCTGCTTCCTGGACTCAGAACCAGACGCATACCCCCCGACCGCGCGGCAATGGGCCGCACGCCTGTTGTGGGAGCTGCCGCTCAGCCTCAACGACGCTCAGTGGCTGCTGTTCGCCCTGGACAGCCTCGCGCACGGCGAACCGCCATCCTCCGCCGACGCGCTACTCACAGTGCTCGAGCACCACGACCTCTCACGAGCAGCCCGCACCCTCCGCGCATGGCAGAACACATGGCCGCCAACCACAAGCCGATAGCCCACTCGAGGAAGACGCACATCGCCCTCGGTGACCCCCAAATCTCATCGCCGATGCGGTGATCGCCCCTGATGGTTCGCTGCTCGACTTGGTGGAAGCCCTCCGCGCGATCCCCTACGGCACCCGAGTGACCGTGCCATCGAGCGAGTGCTCCACGAGCAGCGCGACGCATGCTCCACCAAGCGCCTGTACCTCACCCGCGCCTTCGCCGAAACGCTTCCCCGATACCTGGCGGTCACCCTTGGCGGGCAGCGTGTGGAAGCCCATCACCGACGAAGATTAGGATCGCCCATCGCGCTCGCGCTGCTCGCGCTCTCGCCGCCAAGCATCCTCGTCCGCTTCGACGGGAGCCGGTTCGCCGCCAGGGCGCTGGATACCCGCGTCGAGATCACCAAGCAAGATGTTCGCCCGTTCTTCTCCAAGGCGCAGCTCGTCCGACCCTGACCGCGTGATGGTTTCGCCCGAGCGTTCTCCGAACAGCCGCGATAGGAGCCTGCGCACTCCACCAGTCTTGCACCGCGGCAACCGGGAATCAAACTGGCCCACCACCGCCTCCCGGCAAACTGTCGGGAGCTATCAGCCTCGACCACGGGCCGGATCTCGCGCGAAACGGTACCGCACAGGTACCGCAGATTGGTGGCCGACTTGCCCGCTATTATCCGTGTCTGATCGGCCTCAGCTTCCCGAGTTGAGTAGCCGAAACCCGCTTGCTGGAGCCAATCTGGCTCTGAGCCTCGTAAGCGGCGGACGGGGGTCGAACCCGCGACCTCAAGCTTGGGAAGCTTGCGCTCTACCAACTGAGCTACCGCCGCAATCGGCACAGATATTACGCTGCCCCTCTACTCTTGTCGGCGATGAGGGGCCGCATCCTGCCGATTCTTGCGTCGCTCGCCGGCGTGTGCCTGATCGCGCTGCTGCTGTACGGCGTGTCGGTGCAGTCGGCCAACCGCACGCTCGATGAGCTCGTCGCGCGCGGGCAGTATCCGCCGGCGCCCGACGCCACGCGCCAGCTTCCCGTGCTGGGCGCCGGCGGGCACAGCACGCTCGCCGCCTACCGGGGCAAGGTCGTCGTGCTCAACTTCTGGGCGTCCTGGTGCGAACCGTGCCAGATCGAGGCGCCGCTGCTCGAGCACGCGCAGAGCGGCCTCGAACAACACGGCGGCACCGTGCTCGGGGTGACCTACCAGGACGCCTCGCCCGACTCCGAAGGCTTCGTACGCCGCTACCACCTGACCTACCCGGTCGTGCGCGACACCACCGGCGACTTTGCGCGCTCGTTCGGCACCCGCCAGGTGCCCGAGAGCTTCATCATCAACCGCCAGGGCCGGATCATCGCGATCTCGCGCGGCCAGATCGAACAGTCCTTCGTCAACCGCGCGCTCGCGCTCGCCAAGAGCACATGACGCCACTCGCCACAACGCTCCCCGCGACCAGGCCACGTGCCGCAACCGTGCTCGCCGCGCTGGCCGCGATCCTCGTGCTGGCCGTTCCCGCCCCTCAGGCGCTCGCCGGCGTCACGCCGCGCGTGTCGCTGCCGGTGATCGAGCGCCAGGCGATGTGCGTGACCTGCAAAGTGGCGCTCAACGAGTCGCAGTCCCCGCAGGCCAACCTCGAGCGCGAATACATCCAGATGCTGATCAACCGTGGCGAGGGAGAAGCCGAAATCAAGCGCTCGCTCGTCGCGCAGTACGGCCCGACCGTGCTCGGACTGCCGAGCGCGCACGGCTTCGATCTCGCCGTCTACCTCGTGCCGCTGGCCGTCGTGCTCGCGCTGCTGGCGACCGTGCTGCTGCTGATTCCCAGGTGGCGGCGCCGGGCCCGCGCGCAGGCCGGTACGCTCGCCTCCGCCGCGAAGCTCAGCCCCGCCGACAGCGCCCGGCTCGAGTCCGACCTCGCGCGCTTCGACTGACTACATCTGCTCCGGCGCGCTTACCCCGAGCAGCCCCAGGCAGCGCGCGATCGTGTTCCCGCACAGCACGCACAACGCGATCCGAAACGACTCCACCGCCTCCGGCTCTGCACCGACCACGTGGCAGTCGCGGTAGAACGCGGTGAAAGTCTGCGCCAGCGCCAGCGCGTACGCGGCGATCCGGTGCGGCGCGCGGCGCTCCGCCGCCTCCGTGAGCTCCGCCGGGAACGCCAGCAGCTGCTCCACCAGCGCGCGCTCGGTCGCGTGCAGATCTTCACGCTCGAGCTCCGTCACGGCCGCGCTCGCCGCCAGCACGCGCTCGGATCCCACCTTCGCGAGCATCGACGCGATGCGCGCGTGCGCGTACTGCACGTAGTACACGTCGTTCTCGCTCGACTGTTCGGCCGCCAGGTCCAGGTCGAGGTCGACGGTGGTGTCGTGCGAGCGCGCCAGCAGGTACCAGCGCGCCGCGTCCACCCCGATCTCCGCCACCAGGTCGTCCAGCGACACGAACTCGCCCGCGCGCTTGGACATCTGCGCGCGCTCGCCCGAGCTCATCAGGTGCACCAGCTGCATGATCAGCAGCTCGAGCTCCCCCGGATCCCCGCCGAGCGCCTCGTACGCGGCCTTCATGCGCAGCACATAGCCGTGGTGATCGGCGCCCCACACGTCGATCTGACGCTCGAAGCCGCGCTCGCGCTTGTCCTGGTGATAGGCGATGTCCGACGCGAAGTACGTGTGCTCGCCGCTGGAGCGCACCAGCACCCGGTCCTTGTCGTCGCCAAAGTCCGTCGTGCGCAGCCACAGCGCACCCTCGCTGCGGTAGGTGTGCCCGTGCTGCTCGAGGATCGCCAGCGTGTGCGCCACCGGGCTCGGGTCGCCGTCGTGCAGCGCGCTCTCATACGCCCACGAGTCGAAGCTGACACGAAAGTGCTCCAGCGACCTGGCGAGCTGGCCGATCACGATCGCCACTGCGGCGCGACCCAGCTGCGCCGGGTCCATGCTCGAGGCGTCCGCCAGACTCGCGGCGAGATCGGCGACGTAGTCGCCCTGGTAGCCGTCCTCCGGGACCGCTTCGCCGCGCGCCAGCGCCTGGATCGACTCGCCCAGCTTGCGCACCTGCGAGCCCGCGTCATTGACGTAGAACTCACGCCCCACGTCGTGACCCTGCAACGCCAGCATGCGCGCGAGCGCGTCGCCATAGGCGGCGTTGCGGGCATGGCCCACGTGCATCGGCCCCGTCGGATTGGCCGAGACGAACTCGATCAGCACCCGCTCCCTCCTCCCCGCCCCGTCCGCGCCGAACGCCTCGCCCGCCGCCAGCGCCTGTGCGAGCGCGGCCGTCAGCCACGCATCCGACATGAACATGTTCAGAAAGCCCGGTCCGGCGACCTCGTAACGCTCAAGGCTCGCTCCCAGGCGCGCCTGCAAGGCATCGCCCAGGCGCTCCGCCAACTCCCGCGGGGGGACACCCGCCGCGGGCGCCAGCAGCAGCGCCGCGTTGGTCGAGTAGTCGCCGAACTGCGCCCGGCGCGGGCGCTCGAGCGTGATCTGCGCGCGTCCGCCGTTGGCGCTGTCCACACCGGCGAGATCCGCCGCCGCCGCGAGCACGGTCCGCCGGAGACTCTCCGGAGAGGCTTGATCGTCGATGTGTTCAGGCTCGCTCATGGGTCAGTGCTCGGGGATTGCGATACTAGCTGCGTGAACGACCAAGACTCAGGCGCCGAGCGCCACATAAACATCCACCTCTCCCCCGAGATCATGGGGGGCGTATACGCCAACTTCGCCAACGTCAGCCACTCCGACTACGAGTTCACCGTCACCTTCGCGCGCGTCGACCACGAGGTCGAGTCCGACGAGGTGCCGGGCGTGGTCGTCTCGCGTGTCAACCTCTCCCCGCGCTTCATGCGCGAGCTGATCGACGCGATGGAGGACAACTACTCGAAGTGGCGCGCCCGCGAGAGCATCAAGAGCCTGCCCGAGTACGGCGGCGCGGAGCCCAGCTCCGACGCCGACTAGGCTGGCGCGGCGCGCGTCGCGGGACGCACGTCCTGGCTGGGCGCTTGCAGCGCGGCCGAGCGTGGAACGCGCAACCAACAGCGGTGTTCGTACCCTGCAAGGATGAAGGTCGCCGTTATCTCGGATATCCACGCCAACCGGCACGCCTTTGAGGCGACGCTCGACGCGGTCGCAGCCAGCGACGCGTCCGAGCTGTGGTGCCTGGGCGACATCGTCGGCTATGGAGCCGAGCCAGACGCCTGTGTCGAGCTCGCGCGCGAGCACGTCGCCGTGTGTCTCGCCGGCAACCACGACCTCGCCGTCACCGGCGAGATCCCGCTCGACGAGTTCTCCAAGGGCGCCAGCCTCGCCGCGCAATGGACAAGAGATGTGATCGCACCGGAGAATCTTGCCTTCCTGCAAGGGCTGCGCCCCCAGGGACAGGAGGGGTCCATCGGGCTCTATCACGCCAGCCCGCGCGACCCCGTCTGGGAGTACGTGCTCTCCGCGCTCCTCGCCGAGCTCTGTCTGGACGCCCAGCCGCACCGCATCTGCTTGATCGGCCACTCGCACGTCGCGCTGTCGTTCGCGCGCCAAGAGGGCGAGCTCGCGACCGGCGAACCGCGCCGCGACCAGGCGCAGCTGGACGTCGGCGAGGGCGAGTGGCTGCTCAATCCGGGCAGCGTCGGCCAGCCACGCGACGGCGACCCGCGCGCATCGTGGCTGCTGCTCGACCTGGACGACATGGCCGTGTCCTTCCACCGCGCCGACTACGACATCGCCGGTGCGGCCGCCGCGATCCGTGCCGCGCGCCTGCCCGACTCGCTCGCCGAGCGGCTGGAGTACGGCCAATGAGCCGCGGGCTGCTCGCCGGGCTGCTCGCCGTCGCCGCTGCGCTGCTCGTCTCCTGCGGCGGCTCGAGCGCCAAGCTGATCCCCGTCGCCGACGCCGGTCCCCTGCAGAGCGACTTCGAAACCGTCCAGAGCGACGCCGAAACCGGCAACGGCAACTGCGCCACGACCGAAAGCGCGCTGCTCAAAACCGAGCAGGACTTCGCCGCGCTGCCCGCGTCCGTCGACGCCGGCCTGCGCGCGACGCTGCGCCAGGGCATCGACAACCTCCGCGTCCACGCGCTCGCGCTGTGCGCGGAACCGCTCGCACAGACGCGCACGACCAGCACCACGTCCAAGCCCCTTACCAGCACCCCCACCAGCACCAGCACGACGCCTGCGACCACACCTACGAGCACCACGCCCACAACCACCACCACCACGCCGAGCACCACGCCGACGAGCACCGTTCCGGGTGGCGGCACCCCCGCACCCGGCGAAACTCCGCCCGCGGCCGGCGGCGAACAGGGTGGCGGCACCGGCGTCGGCGCATCGTCCCCGAAGGGGGAAGGTGGCGCCGCCAAAGGCGCGGCTCCTGCCGAAAGCGGCGCCAGCGCCGGTGGCAGCGGCGCCGGCGGCCAGGAAGGCGCCAAATGAACCCCACCACCCAGCAGCCACGGGTCACCCGATGAGCAAGGTCGAGATCGCCGGGCGCTACCGGCTGGAGAGCCGTTTGGGTTTCGGCGGGATGTCCACCGTGCACCTCGCCCTCGACCTGCGCCTCGAGCGTCAGGTGGCCGTCAAGCTGCTGGCCGAGCACCTCGCCGACGACCCCGCGTTCGTATCGCGCTTCCAGCGCGAGGCACAGGCCGCCGCGCGCCTGGTGCATCCGAACATCGTGCAGGTCTTCGACTCCGGCCGCGACGAGCACACCGGCCAGTACTTCATCGTCATGGAGTACATCGAAGGCTCCTCATGCGCCGAGATCCTGCGCGACCAGGGCTGGATCGAGGTCGATGAGGCGCTGTCGATCATCGAACAGGCGTGCGAGGGACTGCACTACGCCCACCGCCACGGCGTCGTGCATCGCGACGTCAAGCCCGGCAACCTGCTGCGCGCGCGCGAAGGCGAGGTCAAGCTCGCCGACTTCGGCATCGCCAAGGCCACCGAGCAGTCGAGCATCACCCAGGTCGGATCGGTGCTCGGCACCGCCGCCTATCTTGCGCCCGAGCAGGCCCGCGGCGAGGAGGCCGGGCCGAGCGCCGACCTGTATGGGCTTGGCGTCGTCACCTACCAGCTGATCTCCGGACGCCTGCCGTACGAGGCCACCTCGCTGACCGAGCTCGCGCTCAAGCAGCAGCAGGAGGAGCCTCCGCTGCTCGACACGCTCGTCGCCGCCGTGCGCCCCGAGCTCGCCGAAGCCGTCGCGGTCGCGCTCGCGCTCGACCCGCGCGATCGCTACAAGACCGCCCTGGAGATGCGCCACGGCCTCAGCGACGGCGCTCGCGGCATCCCGCCCGGCGAGCACGCCCACGCAGCGCGCGGCGGGCGCGCCAGCAGGCGCGGCGGCACAGGGCGCGGCGCAGCGGGGCGCCGCGTGGCGACTCCCACCGCGGCCACGAGCGTGCTCGCCGCCGGCGCGCACGCGAGTGGCGCGTCCCCCACCGTCGCCGCCCGGCGCCCGCGCCCCGGCCCGTCGCGTGCGCCCGCCGCGCGCACGCAACCGACCGCGCGCGCGGCGGCCCCCGCACGACCGCATCGGCGCTCCCGGCGGCTGCTCATCGCCCTGCTCGTGTTGCTCGTGCTCGCAGCCGCAGCCGTCGCCGTCGTGATCGTCACAGCGCCCGCGCCGGCCAAAGTCGTTCTGCGCAACGTCGTCTACTCCGACGTGCAGCACACCGCCGCCGCGCTCGAGAAGCTCGTCTCCGAAAACACCCAGTAGCAATCGGAGGCCCTGCCGATGCTGGCCTCCATCCTCAACGTCAACCATCTCGTCCAGACGTTCGGCTACCCGCTGCTGTTCGTGCTCGTCATGAGCGAGTCAGGCGGCGCGCCGATCCCGGGTGAGACCTCGCTGATCGCCGCCGGCGTCCTCGCCAGCCAGGGCAAGCTCCAGATCGAGCTCGTGATCGCGCTCGCCGCCGCGGCCGCGATCGTCGGCGACAACATCGGCTATGTGATCGGGCGCAAGGGCGGGCGCTGGCTGCTGCAGCGACCCGGCGCGTTCCAGCGCCAGCGCCTTGAGGTTCTGCGCGTCGGCGAGCCGTTCTTCGAGACCCACGGCCCCAAGGCCGTGTTCTTCGGTCGCTTCGTGCTCGGCCTGCGCGTGTGGGCCTCCTGGCTGGCTGGCGCCACACGCATGCACTGGCGCTCGTTCGTGCTCTGGAACGCGCTCGGCGGCATCGCCTGGGCGAGCGCCATCGGCCTGCTCGCCTACTTCCTCGGGCACTCCGCCGGCAGCGCCGTCGAAGCCTTCGGCCTCTACGGGCTCGCCGCTGTGCTGATCGCGATCGTCGGCGGGCTCGTCATGCACCGCCGCCACGTGCGCCACGGCCGCCGCACGCCCGACGAGTAGCTCAGCAGCCGCTGCAGGGAGCGATCCGCTCCCACATGTCTGCCAGGGTGCTCAGCTCGCGCTCGGTGAAGCGCGAGAAGAAGTGCTCCCGCACCACCCCCAGATGCGTGACCCGCGCTTCCTCCAGCCGCTCGCGACCGGTGTGCGTCAGGCACGCGTAGGAGCCGCGCGCGTCGTGGTCGCACGAGCACCGCTCGAGCAGGCCCTCCCGCTCCAGGCGATCGACCAGCCGCGTCAGCCCGCTGCGCGACAGCTGCGCCTGCTCGGCCAGTTCGCACATGCGCATGCGCCCGCCGCTTGCCTCCTCCAGGTGGTAGAGCACCTCGTAGGAGGTCATCGGCAACCCGTGCGCCTGTTCCAGCTCCGCGTCCAGTCGCTTGGCCAGGCACGCGTGCGCCCTGAGCAGGCCGCGCCAGGCGCGAAGCTCCCCCAGTGTCAGGGACTCCTGCTCGGAGGTGGCGATCTTGACGGCTGTGACGGTTGACATGGTGGTCCAGTCCAACGTCCTGCTCAGTCGAACATAGCAGCGCCGGCGCGCGCCGCTCGGCAGATCCGTGTCATCGACGCGTCGCCCGCCACGCCCACAACATCATCAGCGGCTGCAGCCCCAGCCGCCCATAAAGCGCCCAGCGAGGGATGCGGCGGAAGCGCTCGGGCTCGCGCGCCATCTGCAGGTTCGCCGGGAACACCGCCGCCAAGAGCGCGACCAGAGCCACTCCCGACAGCCGCCTCGTCGCCGGCAGCAGCACGCCGACGCCGCCTGCGATCTCCGCCACACCGCTGATCTTCACGATCCGCTGAGCATGGCCGCGCAGCGGCGGCGGCACGATCTGTTCGTACGCGCGCGGCATCACGAAGTGGTTGATGCCGGCGCCGATGAAGAAGTTCGCCAGCAGGCGCCACGACAGGCCCCTGCTCGTGCGCCGCTCGGCCGGTTGCACCTCCGCCGGCTGCTGCTCCGCTGACTCCTGCTCGTCTGATGTCATCTCAGCTCCTTCCGTGCAACGCCAACGCCGCCCCCGGCCGGCAGGCCGGTCATAAGAATCTAGCTGCCCTCGATCAACGAGTGCCCCGTCATCTGCGCCGGCTGCTCGATCCCCAGCGCCTGCAGCACCGTCGGCGCCACGTCCGCGAGGATGCCGCCCTGCTCGCGCAGCCGCACGCCACGGCTCGTCAGGATCACCGGCACCGGGTTCAGCGAGTGCTGCGTGTTGGGGCTGCCGTCGGGCTCGAGCATGTGATCAGCGTTGCCGTGATCGGCAGTCACCAAGCACACGCCACCGCGCTCGTGCACCGCCGCGACCACCTCGCCAAGGCATTCGTCCACGGTCTCGATCGCTGTCACCGCCGCCGGAATCACGCCCGTGTGCCCGACCATGTCCGCGTTCGCGAAGTTGATGATCCCGAAGCGCGGCCCGTCCTGGAGCCACGCCCCCACGAACGCCGCCGCCGCCTCGTGCGCGCTCATCTGCGGCTTGTGATCGTACGTCGGCACGTCGCGCGCCGAGGGCACCAGCTCGCGCCGCTCGCCCCGCAGTTGCGTCTCGTCACCGCCGTTGAAGAAGTACGTCACGTGCGCATACTTCTCGGTCTCCGCCACGTGCAGCTGAGACGCGCCCGCACGCTCGAGCACCGTCGACAGCGTGCTGTCCAGATGCTGCGGCGAGAACACCACGGGGTACGGCCAGCCCTCCTCGTAGCTCGTCAGCGTCGTGTAGCGGGCGATCGCCGGCACGCCCCCGCGGCCCGTCCAGCCGGGGAGATCCTCCGGTGGGTGGGGATCACCTTCACCGAAGCCCGGCTCGGCCAGCGCGCGCGTGATCTCGCGCATGCGGTCGGGCCTGAAGTTGAAGGCGATCACGCTGTCTCCCGGACGGATCCGCGCCTCCTCGCCGACCAGCGTCGGCTCGATGAACTCGTCCGTCTCGCCCCTGCGATACGCATCCCGCACAGCCTGCTCGCCACTGTCTGCGTGGTGCGGCGCGCGACCGTGCACGAGCATGTCGTACGCGCGCTGCGTGCGCTCCCAGCGCCGATCGCGGTCCATCGCCCAGTAGCGCCCCACGACCGAGCCCACACGCGCGCCCGCCGTGCCGTCCAGCTCGCGCAGATACTCGACGCCCGCGTGCGGCAGCGTGTCGCGCCCGTCAGTGAACGCGTGCACCACGAGGTCCTTCACCGCCAGCGAATACCCCAACGCGATCAGCGCCCGCAGGTGGCGCAGCGATGAGTGCACGCCGCCGTCGGACACCATCCCCAGCAGGTGCACCCGCTCAGCGTCCGCAAACGCCGCGCGCAGGACATCGCTCTGCGCCAGCGAGCCGTCCGCCACCGCGTCGTCGATGCGCACCAGGTCCTGGCGCACCACCGCCCCCGCCCCCAGGTTCAGGTGTCCGACCTCGCTGTTGCCCATCTGGCCCTCCGGCAGCCCCACCGCGCGCCCGCTCGCCTCAAGCGTCGTGTGCGGATATGTCTCCCACAGGGCGTCGAACACCGGCGTGCGCGCCAACGAGATCGCGTTGCCCGGGCCCGGCTCCGCCAGGCCCCAGCCGTCGAGCACGATCAGGCACGCGCACGGGGCCGGGAGGTGTTCAGGCCCACCCATCACGCCCACCCCGGCCGGCACGCTCATCGCGCGGCCGCCGCCACGATCTGCGCGAACGTCCGCGCGTCAAGCGACGCGCCGCCCACCAGCGCACCGTCGACGTCCGCCAGCGCCAACAGCTCAGCCGCGTTGTCCGGCTTGACCGAACCGCCGTACAGGATCCGCACAGCCTCCGCCGCCTGCTTGTCGCGGTCTGCCACCAGCGCGCGGATGAACGCGATCGCCTCCTGCGCCTGCTCGGGCGTCGCCACCCTGCCCGTGCCGATCGCCCACACCGGCTCGTACGCGATCACCACCTCCGCCAGCCGCTCGCTGGGGACGCCCGCCAGGTCCTCCTTGATCTGCTGGCGCAGCTTGCGGTCGGTGTCGTCGTTGTCGCGCTCGGTCTCCGTCTCGCCCACGCACAGGATCGGCGCGAGACCCGCCTCGAGCGCCGCCGGCACCTTCAGCGCCAGCGCCCTGTCGGTCTCGCCAAACATCGCCCTGCGCTCGGAGTGCCCCAGCACCACGCCACGCACGTCCAGCTCGCGCAGCATCGGCGCGGACACCTCGCCCGTGTATGCGCCCTCGGGCTCCTGGTGCATGTTCTGCGCATACACCTCCACGCGCGAGCCGCGCGCACTGTCCACCATCGCCCGCAGGTCCGTGAACGGCACGCAGATCGCGACGTCCGCGCCATCGACCGCCGACAGGAGCGGCAGCAGCGCCTGGATGTACTCCTCGGCCTGCTCCTCCGTCTTGTACATCTTCCAGTTGCCCGCGATCAGCGGCGTGCGCTCAGGGGTGGGCGGGACCTCATCACTCAACAGGACACCCCCGCGCCCTGCAGCGCCTGCACGCCCGGCAGCACGCGCCCCTCGACCAGCTCCAGCGTCGCGCCACCGCCCGTCGACAGGTGGTCGACCGCGTGCTCCAGCCCGAAGTGCGCCAGCGCCGACGCCGAGTCGCCGCCGCCGACCACCGTCAGACCCTTGGCGTGCGCCATCGCCTCCGCCACCGCGCGCGTACCCGCCGCGAACGGCTCGAGCTCGAACGCGCCCATCGGGCCGTTCCAGAAGACCGTTCCCGCGCTCATGATCACGCTCGTGTAGCGCTCCACCGTCTTGGGGCCGATGTCGAGGCCCATCCAGCCCTCCGGGACCTCCACCCCGTCGAGCACGCGATGCTCGGCGTCCGCCGCCAGGCGCTTGCCGATCACCAGGTCGTTCGGCACCAGCAGGCGCGCGCGGCCGGGCTGCGGCGCGTGCGTGTCGCTGGCGCGCGCCAGCGCGCTGCGCGCGTGCTCCACATCCTCGTCGTCGCACAGCGACGTTCCCACCGTGTGCCCCTGCGCGCACAGGAACGGGAAGCACATCGCGCCGCCGATCATCACCACGTCGGCCACCGCGAGGAAGCGCTCGATCACCTTGATCTTGTCGGCAACCTTGGAGCCTCCGACGATCGCCACGAGCGGATGCTCGGGATGCTCGAGGATGCCCGTCAGCGTCTTGACCTCCCGTTCGAGCAGCCGTCCGGCCGCACTCGGCAGCAGGTGCGTGACGCCCTCGTTGCTCGCATGCGCACGATGGGCCACGCCGAAGGCGTCGTCGACGTAGAGGTCCGCCAACGCCGCCAGCTCGGCCGCGAACTCGGGGTCGTTGCTCTCCTCCCCCGGCTCGAAGCGCACGTTCTCGAGGACCAGGATCTCCCCGTCGCCGAGCGCCTCCGCCAGCGCCGTCACCTCATCGCCCACCACCGCCGGCGCCAACGTCACCTTCGCGCCGGTCAGCTCACGCAGGCGATCCGCCACGGGCGCCATCGACAGCTCCGGCACGCGTTTGCCCTTCGGCCTGCCCAGATGGGAGACCAGCACCAGTCGCGCCCCCCGCGCGCGCAGCTCTTCGATCGTCGCCAGCGCCGCGGCGATGCGCGTGTCGTCGCTCACCAGCGGAACGCCGCCGCCCGCAGGGTCGCCGTCCAGCGGCACGTTGAAGTCCACGCGCACGAGCACCCTCTTGCCGTGCACGTCCAGGTCGTCAATGCTCCTCATCGACTATCTCCGATCTCTTCGCGCTCCATCACGATACCCCCCAGCAGATCCTCTGTAGCGCCGCGCCAAGCCCGGCAAGCAAGCGGGCCGGCGGGACTCCGGCGTCGACTCACAGAACCCTCTGCGTCAGGTCCACAAGCCGGTTGGAGTAGCCCCACTCGTTGTCGTACCAGGCCACCACCTTCAGCATCGTGCCGTCCACCACCGCCGTCAACTGTGAGTCGACGATCGAGGAGAACGGCGACTGCACGATGTCGCTCGAGACGATCGGGTCCTCTGTGTACTGCATGATCCCCGCCAGCGGGCCGCTCTCCGTGGCTGCTTTGAGCGCCGCGTTGATCTCCTCCACGCTGGTCTCGCGGGGACACTCCACGGTCAGGTCCACAACCGAGCCCGTCGGCACGGGCGCGCGCACCGCGAAGCCGTGCAGCTTGCCCTGCAGCTCCGGGATCACCAGGCCGATCGCCTTGGCAGCGCCAGTCGAGGCCGGGATCAGGTTGATCGCCGCCGCGCGCGCGCGGCGCAGGTCTTTGTGCGGAAGGTCCTGCAGCCGCTGGTCGGCCGTGTAGGCGTGAATCGTCGTCATCAAGCCGTGCTTGATCCCGATCGTGTCGTTGACCACCTTCGCCACCGGCGCCAGGCAGTTGGTCGTGCACGACGCGTTCGAGATCACGTCGTGCACGTCGCGGTCGTAGACCTCGTCGAAGTTGACGCCCAACACGACGGTCGCGTCGGGGTTCGTCGCCGGCGCCGAGATGATCACCTTCTTCGCGCCCTGCGCGAGGTGCTTGGCCGCGCTGTCGCGGTCCGTGAACAGGCCCGTCGACTCGATCACCACGTCGACGCCCAGCTCCCCCCACGGCAGTGCCGCGGGGTCGCGCTCAGCCAGCACGCGCAGCTCGACGCCATCCACCTCGAGCGCGCTCTCGCCGCTGGCGCGCACCTCACCCGGATAGGGACCCAGGATCGAGTCGTACTTGAGCAGGTGCGCCAGCGTCTTCGCGTCGGTCAGGTCGTTGACCGCCACCCACTCGATCTCCTCCCCCACAGCCACGCCCCGTGCCTTCGCGGCGCGGAACACGTTTCGCCCGATCCGGCCGAATCCGTTGATGCCCACGCGTACCGCCATTCACTGCCTCCTGAAGCGAAAATGAACGAAACCGGGTCTCAGGAGCGCTAGCTCCGGTCGCCCGGCGTGCTCCGGCAGGCTATCAGCGCGCGGCACAAGGGAGGCTTCGCGCGACTACTGCACTTGCATCCGACGTATAACCATCGCTATACGCTCGGTGGCGTGAGTGACTGGCGAAACTTTGCCGTTCCTGTCGTTCTCGCTAGTGGATCACGAGCCCCTGGCCGGTGGGCAGCGTGAGAACTCGGAAGTCCAGCTCACGTCCGAGACTGTCGGCTGCTTCGCGCTGCGCCTCGTAACCCTGAAAGCCGTAGTCGTCAAAGATGATCGGTGCGCCCGGTATCAGCCTCCGCCAAAAGTGTCGAACGGCGGCTTCCTCGGCGGCGGCGTGGTTGAGGTCGACGTGAAGGAAAGCGACAGGCCTCGTATCGAGAAGGGTGTCGGGGATCTTGCCGACGACCAGCTCCACCCCAGGCCACTCGGCGAAGTTCTGAGCGACGGACTCGGGGCCTTCGGCGTAGAAGAAGGGGCGTACGGTTCCGCTGCCGTCTTGGCTCCCTTCGTCATCGGGGACGGTCGGGAGGAACGTGTCGTACAGGTAGAACGGCCGATCGGTCCAGTTGAGATAGTCACAGATGGCCGAGGCCATGAACCCGCGCCCGGTGCCGCACTCAACGAAGGCCCCGTCGAGTGTTGCTGCATGGCCAGCCGCCCACAGCATCGTGTGCACGCGCCAGCGGATGCCATAGTCCCGGCCACCTGCTTGGACCGCTCGTTGATAGGCCCTGGCAAATCGCTCATCCTCGATGAACCCGTGGCCGTGGTAGGTCCACAGACCGTCCTCGGCGTAGAGCGGCCGCGGTTCAAAGGGCAACACCACGCGCTTGCGATTGAGGAAGTGCATCGCGGCGCGGTAGGGCCGGCTCACCAGACGCCGGGTTCTCATCTCGTCCACGCAATCGACGGCGGCATCGCGCGCGGAGACTACAGACTACGCCGCCACCGCGAACGCCCGCTCGCAGGCCATACGAGCGGCGAGTTTCGCCGAACACTCGTGGCGAGGGACTGCCGGCCGAACGTTCTCCACGTTCGCCAGGCGTATAACCATCGCTATACGCTTCGTGGCGAGGGACTGCCGGCCGGGCGTTCTCCGCATTCGCGCGCGCCGCGCGTATAACCATCGCTATACGCCTCGTGGCGCGTGACTGCTGGCCGGGCGTTCTCCGCACTCGCGCGCCGCGCGTATAACCGTCGCTATACGCTGCGTGGTGGCACGTGACTGCTGGCCGGGGGTTCTCCGCATTCGCGCTGCGCCGCGCGTATAACCATCGCTATACGCTCCCTGCTGGGACCATCGCTATACGCTCCCTGCTGGGCGGGAACACTTCCGGTCAGGAGTTGCCCGCGAACCTGTCGATGTCCCGGTGCGCGACCGCCACGTCGAGGTCGTCGCGGTTGCGGTAGCGCGCGGCCAGGTGCTCGGCGATCGCCACCGAGCGGTGACGGCCGCCCGTGCAGCCGATCGCGATCACCAGGTGCGCCTTGCCCTCGGCGACGTACTGCGGAAGCAGGAAATCGAGCAGCGACTGCAGCCGCTCGTACAGCTCCTGCAGGCGCCCGTCGCGGGCGATGTACTCGACCACCGCCTCGTCCAGCCCTGTCAGCTCGCGTAGCTCGGGCTCGTAGTGGGGGTTGGCCAGGAAGCGCACGTCGAACGCGAGGTCCTCCTCGCGCGGTGGACCGTGCTTGAACCCGAAGCTCATGAACGTCACCGACAGCCGTCCGACCGCCTGGCGCGGCAGGAACTCCTCGGCGATCTTCTCGCGCAGCATCGCCGCCGACATGCCCGTCGTGTCGATCACCAGGTCGGCGCGTCCGCGCAGCGGCTCCAACAGCGAGCGCTCGGCCGCCACGCCCGCCGCGATGCTGCCCTCGGGCGCCAGCGGATGGCGGCGACGTGTCTCCTTATAGCGGGTCACCAGCGTCTGCTCGGCGGCCTCCAGGAACAGCAGATGATGCGACAGGCCAAGCGCATCGAGGTCGTCGACCACTGCACGCAGCGCCTCGAAGTACACGCCTCCGCGAACGTCCGAGACGACCGCTGCGCGCTCGACCTTCGACCCCTTGTGCACGAACAGCTCCACCAGCGAGCGGATCATCTCCGGGGGCAGGTTGTCCACGCAGAAGTAGCCCGCGTCCTCGAACACGTTCATCGCCGTCGACTTGCCAGCGCCCGAGAACCCGGTGATCACCACGAAGTCCTCCAGGCGCGACTCGATCACCGGCTTGCCGGATTTGCCGCCGGCGGCACGCAGCGGGCGCAGGGGCCTGATCACGGCCATCGCCCATGATTGTGCCGCGCGCAGCGGACGAGCGTGTCAACGCGCGGAGAAAGAGAGGCCGAGCACCCCCTGAGCCGGCTGAGGGCTCAGCCGGCGCGGTGAAGGTGGGAGTACAACTCCCGCCCGAGCTTCGCCGGCACGCCGGGCACCGCCTGCAGTTCCTCACTCGATGCCTGCACGACCGCCTCCGGCGAACCGAAGTGCGTGAGCAGCGCGCGCTTGCGCGCGGGGCCCACGCCCGGCAGCTCGTCCAGCAGCGAGCTCTTCATCGCCTTGTCGCGACGGCCGCGGTGGTGTGTGATCGCGAAGCGGTGCGCCTCATCGCGGACACGCTGCAGCAGCTGCAGCTCGGGTGTCGAATGGTCCAGCACCAGTGGCGAGCGCCGGCCCGGCACGAAGATCTCCTCGATGCGCTTCGCCAGCGACACCACCGCCACGCCCCGCTCGCGAAAGCCACGCAGTGGCCCCAGCCCGGCCGCCAGCTGCCCCTTGCCGCCGTCGATCACCACGAGGTTCGGCAGCGACGCAAAGCTCGCGTCATATTCGCTGTCGTGCGGCGAGATGTCCATCTGGCGCTCCCACTGCGCGAAGCGTCGGGTGAGGACCTCTGCCATCGAGGCGAAGTCGTCCGGCGCACCCTCCGTGGTGCGGATCGTGAAGCGTCGGTAGTCGGACTTCTTCGGCGCGCCGCCCTCGAACACGACCATCGATGCCACCGTGTGCGTACCGCCGAGATTGGAGATGTCGAAACACTCGATGCGGATCGGCGGCGCATCGAGCTCGAGCACCCGCTGCAGACCCTCGAGCGCCTCCACGCGGCTCTGCCGGCGACGCTCGGAGCGCAGCCGCTCCTGGTCGAGCGCCAGCAGCGCGTTGCGTTGCGCCAGCTCGAGGATCCGGCGCTTCTCGCCGCGCTCAGCCGCGCGCAGCTCCACCGGGCCGCCGCGGCGGCTGGACAGCGCGTCCGCCAGCGCAGGGCGCCGATCGAGCCCGCCCTGGACCACCAGCAACGCCGGAATCGACGTGTAGCCGCCGTAGTACTGCAGCATGAACTCCTCCGCCACCTCCGCCTCGTCACGCTCGGCCTCGTTGGACAGATAGAAGGACTGGCGATCGGAGAGCACGCCGTCGCGCACCTGGAAGACCTGCGCGTTGGCGTCCCGCCCGTCGAGCGCCACCGCGACCGCGTCGAAGGTGCTCGTCGACTCGCTGGTCACGCGCCGGCGCTCGAGCAGCGAGCGCACCGCCTGCAGCCGGTTGCGCTCAAGCGTCGCCTGCTCGAACTCTTCAGCCGCCGCCGCCGCCAGCATCCGCTGCTCCAGGTCGCGCTCGATCGCGGCGAAGCGCCCGCTCAGGAAGTCGATCACGCCGTCGATGCTCGCGCGGTAGTCCTGCTTGGAGACATAGCCCACGCATGGCGCCTCACAGCGCTTGATGTAGTAGTCCAGGCACGGGCTGCCGCTGCGTCGTCCGGGCTCCGGCCCGGTGCACGAGCGAAACATGAACACCTTCGCCAGCACCTCCAGAGTCGCGCGCACCCGCTTGGCGTTCGAGTACGGCCCGAAGTACGCGCGCCCCGCACGGTGGCGCTCGCGCGTGAAGTACACGCGCGGGAAGTCCTCGTCGAGCGAGATCGCGATGAACGGGTAGGACTTGTCGTCGCGCAGGCGGATGTTGAAGCGCGGCCGGTACTGCTTGATGAAGCCCTGCTCCGCCAGCAGCGCCTCCGCCTCCGTGGCCACGACGACGCACTCGATGCGTTCGACCGCCGCCACCATCTCCGCGTGTCCGGATGAACCCGATCCCCGCCCGCCCCCCTGCGCCTTGGAGAAGTGCGACGCGACGCGCTTGCGCACCGACTTGGCCTTGCCGACGTAGATCACGCGCCCGCGGGCGTCCCTGAACAGGTACACGCCCGGCTGGTCAGGCAGCGCGCGGCGCTGTGCGGCGAGGCTCAATATGCGCGCGAGTGGCGGTAGACGGTCAGCAGCGAGTACACGACCACGCCCGCGAGCACGAACCACAGGATCTCGCCCAGGCCGTCCCAGCGGTGTACCTGCACGAGTTCCGCGCTGCGCACCTGCAGCGCGTACCACATACGCGAGCGCACCGCCCACAGGAACACGGCAAGCGCGACCGCGCCGTACAGCAGCCCCCGGTGGCGATCGCCGAGGCCGAACAGCGCGATGTGGTGTTCGCGATACATGCGCAGCGCCAGGAAGGCGATGCCCAGTCCGAACGCCACCCACAGCGCCGCTTCGAACGTGTTCGCCGCGCGTCCGCCGCCCGGGATGAAGTACACGGCCGCTGCGATCGCAAGGATGATCGCCACGTTGAGCGTCATTTTGAGCTGGCTGCTCACACGCACAGAGTAGCTCCGGGGAGCGGCGCGATGGTTGGCCTTGAGTGGTATGACCGTCGGTGCTACCGTATGTCGATGACGAAGATCAGCGTGAGTCTCGAGGACGAGCTCTACGAGCGTGTACGTGACGCCGCCGGCTCGGGCAGCGTGTCCGGCTGGCTGGCCGACGCGGCAGCCGCTCGTCTACGCACCGACGCGATGCGCGCTGTCGCAGACGAGATCGCCGAGGCGACGGGTGGTCCCTACACCGAGCGCGAGCTGAGCGAGGCCCGCGAGTGGCTGCCCTCGTCTTCGACGCCGGCGCGCTGATCGCCCTGGATCGCGGCGACCGTGCTGTCGGCGCACTGCTGGCCGTCGCCGCGCAAGGTGGCGACGAGGCTGTCACGTCCTCTGCCTGCATCGCGCAGGTGTGGCGCGATCCCGCGCGCCAGGCTCGGCTTGCACGCGCACTTCCCGGTCTGCTCGAGTGGCCTCTCGACTCGGGCCAAGCTCGGCGATGCGGTCTGCTCCTTGCACGCGCTGGCACCAGCGACATTGCCGATGCCGCCGTCACGCTGCTTGCCCAGGACGGCGACACCGTCCTCACCAGCGACCCTCGAGACATCCGGCGACTCCTCGACGCGAACAGCACAGATGCACGTGTCCGCGCCGTCTGAGCCCGCTCAGTCGACGAGCGCCTCCAGCCGCGCGTACGCGTCCTCGACCGCGCGCGTGGCGGCCGTGTGGCGCGCTTCGGACTTGGCCGACTCGTAGCGCGTAGCCCATGCCGCCGGGTCGGTGAGCTCGGCTTCGAGCGCGCGCAGCGCCGCCTCCGCCTGTTCGATCGCGCGCTCCGCCTGCTGCTGCGCGCTCAGCCTGTTCTTGGACGGGCCCTTGCGAGCGGCTTTCGCGCCGCCCTTCTTCGCCGGCAGCGCGGCGCTCTCGGCGATCGCGCGTCCGTTGGCCGAGCCCGCCCGCGCAGCCGATCCGTTGCCCGCGCTCGGCGCCAGCGCAGGCGCCAACGCACCACCCGCGGCGCCCGCCTTGCCCGACCGTCCCGCGGCGGCCGCGCGGCGCTCGTCGCGCACGCGCACGTACTCCGGCCAGCCGCCGACGTAGCTGTGCAGCGCACCGTCCTCCACCGCGACCGTGCGCGTACCGACCGCGTCGAGCAGCGCGCGGTCGTGGGAGACCAGCAGGATCGCGCCCGCGAACGCGCGCAGCGCGTCCTCGAGCGCCTCGCGGCTCTCGATGTCGAGGTGGTTGGTGGGCTCATCGAGGATCAGCACGTTCGCGCCGGACTGGACCAGCACCGCCAGCGACAGGCGCCGGCGCTCGCCGCCGGATAGGCCGCTCAGCGGCTTCTCGGCGTCCTCGCCTGAGAACAGGAAGCGCCCGAGCAGCGCGCGCGCCTTGCCCGGGCTCAGACCGGTGGCGCGCTGCGCCGCGTCGAGGACGCTCTGCTCAGCCGCGCCGCCCGCGCCGAGCTCGTCGGCGTGCTGGGAGAGGTAGCCGACCTTCACGTTGTGACCAGTGCTCAGCTTGCCCGCCGCCAGCGGCCTGCGGCCCGCGAGCGTCTCGATCAGCGTCGTCTTGCCAGTGCCGTTGGGTCCGACCAGCGAGACGTGCTCGCCGCGTTCGAGCCACAGCTCCGCGTGCTCCAGCAGCACGAGCGGTCCACCCTTCGCCTCGCTGATCTCAATGCGACCGTCGTCCAGCTCGAAGATCACGCGGCCCGAGCGCGCGGGCGCCGAGAACGTGAACTCGAGGCCCTTGCCGTCGCGCGGGTCGCGCTCGATGCGCTCGATCTTGCCAAGCTTCTTGACGCGCGACTGTGCCTGTTTGGCCTTGCTCGCCTTGTAACGGAAGCGCTCGATGAACCGTTCCATGCGCTCGATCTCCGCCTGCTGGGACTCGATCGCCCTGCCCAGCGCCAGCTCACGCGCGGCCTGCTCGCGGCGCCACTGGTGCCAGGTCCCCGAGAAGAAGCGCGAGCGGCCGGCCTCGAGCTCCAACACCGCGGTGCCGACGGCCTCCAGGAACCAGCGGTCGTGGGCCACGAGCACGACCGCCGCGTCGAGGTCGACGAGCGTCTGCTCGAGCCACTCCAGCGACTCGATGTCCAGGTGGTTGGTGGGCTCGTCCAGCAGCAGCACGTCCGCCGCCGTGGCCAGCGCGCGAGCGAGCGACGCGCGCGTCAGCTGGCCGCCGGAGAACGTGTCCAGGGGCCGGTCGAGGTCCGCTTCGCGGAAGCCCAGGCCGTGCGCCATCGCCGTGGCGCGATTGCGCCACAGATAGCCGCCGCGGGCCTCCAGGCGCGCCTGCGCCTTCGCGTAGCGGGCGAACGTCGTTTCATCGCTCGCGCCACCCGCCATCTGCGCCTCCAGCTTGGCCAGCTGCGCCTCGATCTGCAGCTCCTCCGCGCAGCCCGACAGCAGGTACTCGCGCAGCGCCATCCCGCGCTCCCGCGGCGGGCGCTGATCGTGCAGCGCGATGCGCACGCCCTTGGCGATGCTGAGCTCGCCGCGGTCGATCGACGTCTCGCCGGCCAGCATCCGCAGCAGCGTCGTCTTGCCGGCGCCGTTGCGTCCCGCGATCGTCATCCGTTCGCGGCGCTCGAGCTTGAAGGACACCCCACGCAGCAATGGCTTGCCGGCCATGTCCTTGTGCAGGTCTGATGCGATCAGCAGGGCCATCGGCTGCTGATGGTAGGCGCTGTGTTTGGGTCCTCAGCGCGAGCGCGCGAGCGGGTGTGACGCCCGGTGGCGGTGGTGTATAGCGATGGTTATACGACGGGCGCCGCGAGAGGTAACACGCACGGGCGCTCCGGGCGCTCCTCCGATACGATGCCCGCGACCGATGCGCACCCGCCTGCTCGCAACGCTGATCCCGCTCGCGCTGTTCGCGTCGCTCGCGCTCGCCCCCGCCGCCGGCGCGTACAACAACGGGCGCGGCTTCTACGGGCCGACCAACGACAAGGTCGTGACCAACGCGGGCTTCATCCTGATCATCTTCTTCCCCGCGTTCATCTTCCTCGCGAGCATGCTCCAGCGGCATCTGGAGAAGCGCAAGGAAGCGCGCAAAGCCGCGGCCAAGGGGCTGCTCAGCAACGGCCAGTGGCGCGGCGGCTGGTAGCCGGCGCCGACAGATGAGCACGCCCGAGCAGAGCGGGCACGACGCAGCCGGCGCCGACCCGCGACCGACGGGACCGGAAGCCGTGCGCTACGAGCTCCGCGGCGCTGCCGCGCTGATCACGATCGACCGCCCGCACCGGCGCAACGCCGTCGACGGCCCCACCGCTGCCGCCCTGCACGAGGCATATCTGCGCTTCGAGGCCGACGACGAGGCGCGCGTGCTCGTGCTGACCGGCGCCGGCGATGTCTCCTTCTGCGCTGGGGCCGATCTGAAGGCCACCGAGACGATGGCCCCGCGGCTGCTGGGCGAGGAGGGGCCGATGGGCTTCACACGCCTCACCCCGTCCAAGCCCACGATCGCCGCGATCTCCGGCTTCTGCCTGGCGGGCGGCCTCGAGATCGCGCTGTGGTGCGACCTGCGCATCGCCACCGCGGGGTCCACGCTCGGCTACCCCGAGCGCCGCTGGGGCGTGCCGCTGATCGACGGCGGCACCCAGCGCCTGCCGCGCATCGTCGGCCTCGGCCGCGCGCTCGACCTGATTCTCACCGGGCGCATGGTCGATGCTGGGGAGGCGCTGGCGATGGGCCTGCTGACTGAGGTCGTCGCCCCCGGCAGACATCTAGAGCGAGCGCTCGCGCTCGCCGAGGGGCTCGCCGGCTTCCCGCAGCGCACGATGCTCGCCGATCGCCGCGCCGCGATCGAGGGCCTCGGCATGCCACTCGCCGACGCGCTCGCGATGGAGGCCAAGGCCGGTCCCGAGGTGTTCGAGGACGGCGCGCGTGGAGCACAGCGGTTCGCCGCCGGCGAGGGCCGCGGAGGCGCGGGCGCGGGGGTCTGATCGCCCTGGATCGGCCCGACGGGCCGCGCGCGGATGCTCACAGGCTGCCGCGCGGCGCGATCCAGCGCGTGGGCTGGCCCGTGATCGCGGCGATGCGCTCGAAGCCCTCGTCGTAGTGCAGCAGCTCCACGCCCGCCGACTCCGCTGCCGCGGCGATCAGCAGGTCCGCATGCCCGACGCTGCGCTGGTGGGCGCCGCCCTGGTGGGCGAGCTCGCGGTAGACGTCGATCGCGCGCGTCCACTCCCTCGCGGCAACCGGACACTGGGGAAGCTCCTTCATCTCCACCGCGCGCTCGTCGAACTCGCGGCCGCTACGAACGCTCTGCAGTAGCTCGAGCGTGACCATGGCGCACGTGCCGATCACTCCGTCGAGCGTCTTCTGATCGAAGGCAGCTCGCAGTTGTGGCACGCGACGCGATAGATGCCAGGCGCTCGTGTCAGCGAGTTGGATCACTCCTCCGCCAACCTGCCCCACGGCTTCGTTTCGGTGCGTGAGCGCCGCATCTCCTTGATTCCCTTCAGCGTGAGGTCCTCGAGCTCCCATTCCGTCAACCGCTGCAGCCGGTCCCGTCGCACAACCTCGCGCAGCGCGCCGTGCACCGTGTCGGTTGTGTTGCCGGTCTTCAGCACCTCGCGCGCCTCAGTGACCAGATCCGAGTCCAGGTTGATCGTCGTTCGTTTCACCATCTGCACCCTCGCATGCATCGAGTTCTAGATCAAGATCCATACAGCAATTGTACCTGCGTGTGCACAGAGTTGGCACACTTCGGGCACATTTGTGACGGTCCGGCCCGGTATCGGTAGGCGCACCGGCAAGCGCGAGGCAACGCACCGGGAGGCGCACCAACAGGGGACGTTTCGCCCACAGGAGCTCGCGCCCAGGTATGCTCGCTGAGCGATGGCCTACTTCGTCACAGGAGCGACCGGCTTCATCGGACGTCGACTGGTGGAGCGCCTGCTCGAGAACCGCCAGGGTGACGTGTACGTGCTCGTACGCGACAGCTCAACCGGGCGCTTGGACGACCTGATCGAGCGCTGGAGCATGAGCACGGGCACGGCGGCGGCCGAGCGCGTGAAGCCCGTGATCGGCGACCTGCGCCGGCCGATGCTCGGCATCGAGACGGAACAGGTCGCTGAGCTGCGCGGCCAGATCGAGCATTTCTTCCATCTCGCGGCCGTCTATGACATGACCGCTCCGGCCGAGCGCAACACGGCGGTCAACGTCGGCGGCACGACGCACGCGGTCGAACTCGCGCGCGCGCTCGACGCCGGGCACCTGCACCACGTGTCCTCGATCGCCGTCGCCGGCACCTACAAGGGCGTGTTCGACGAGACCATGTTCGACGAGGGCCAGCGGCTGCCCTCGCCGTATCACCGCACCAAGTACGAGTCCGAGCGGATCGTGCGCGAGCAGCCGTACGTCGCCTGGCGCGTGTACCGGCCGGGGATCGTCGTCGGCGACTCGCAGACCGGCGAGATGGACAAGATCGACGGCCCGTACTACTTCTTCAAGGCGATCCAGCGGATGCGCCAGCTGCTGCCCGAGTGGGTGCCGCTGGTCGGCCTGGACCTGGGCTACACGAACATCGTGCCCGTCGACTGGGTCGCCGGCGCGCTCGAGCACATCGCGCACGAGCCCAACCTCGATGGCAGGGCGTTCCATCTCACCGACCCGCGGCCGCAGCGCGTCGATGAACTGATCAACGAGCTGGCGACCATCGCGCACGCGCCGCGCTTCGCGGTCAGCATCGACAAACGACTCACCGATCCGCTGCCCAAGTGGCCGCTCAAGCTCGCGCTCGCGCTGCCACCGCTGCGCCAGGCGCGCGGCCTGGCGCTGCGCGACCTCGGCATACCTCCGGAGGTGCTCGCACACATGGAGCTGGTGCCGCGCTTCGACACGCGCGAGGCCGCCCGCGCGCTGGCCGGCTCGCCGCTGGAGCAGCCGCCGGCGATGCACGACTACCTGCCGCGCCTGTGGGACTACTGGGAGCGCGACATGGACAACCAGCTGCGCCGCGGCGCCACGCTCAAACAGGCGCTCGACGGTAAGCACGTGCTGATCACCGGCGCCTCCTCCGGCATCGGGCGCTCGACCGCGCTCAAGGTGGCGGCGGCCGGCGGCGTGCCGCTGCTGGTCGCGCGCAACGTCGACAAGCTCGAGGAGGTGCGCGCCGAGATCGTCGCCGGCGGCGGCACCGCGTACGTGTACGCCGCCGACATCTCCGACATCGAGTCGATCGAACGGCTGCTCGAGCGCGTGCTCGCCGACCACCGCAACATCGACATGCTCGTCAACAACGCCGGGCGCTCGATCCGCCGCTCGATCGCGCTCAGCTACGACCGCTTCCACGACTTCGAACGCACGATCCAGCTCAACTACTTCGGCGCGGTCAAGCTGATCATCGGCCTCTTGCCGCACATGCGCAAGCGCGGCTCCGGGCACATCGTCAACGTCTCCTCGATCGGCGTGCAGACCAACCCGCCGCGCTTCTCCGCGTATGTCGCCTCGAAGGCCGCGCTCGACGCCTTCACGCGCGTGGTCGCCTCGGAGGTGATCGGCGACGGCATCACCTTCACCACGATCCACATGCCGCTCGTGCGCACGCCGATGATCGCCCCCACGAAGATGTACGACGCGTTCCCCGCGATCAGCCCCGAGGAGGCCGCAGACATGATCTGCGAGGCGCTGCGCAGCCATCCCAAGGAGATGGGCACGTGGATGGGCAAGTTCGGCGAAGTCGCCTACACGCTCTCGCCCAGCACCGTCGACCGGCTGCTGCACCTCGCCTACCGCGTGTTTCCGGACTCGGCCGCCTCCAAGGGTCACGCCGACGTCGAGGAGCGCGCGTCGTTCGAGCAGATCGCGATGGCGACGCTCACGCGCGGCGTGCACTGGTAGCGGGCAGCGTGGCCCTGCTGGCCGCGGTCTTGGGATGATCAGCAGGTGACCGAGACGGGCCCTGCGATCGAAGTGCACGACCTGCACAAGCGCTACGGCGACTATGAGGCGGTGCGCGGCATCGACATCGCCGTGCAGCGGGGCGAGGTGTTCGGCCTGCTCGGCCCCAACGGCGCAGGCAAGACGACCACGGTGGAGATCCTCGAGGGCTATCGCGCGCGCACCAGCGGCGAGGTGTCGGTGCTCGGATACGACCCCGCCGCGCGCTCGATCGACCTGCGCCGGCGGATCGGCATCGTGCTGCAGTCGGGCGGCATCTACAGCCACATCACGCCACGCGAGGCGCTCAGGCACTGGGCGAGCTTCTACCCGCATCCGCGCGACGTCGAGGAGGTGCTCGCGCTCGCGGGCCTGCAGGAGAAGGCGGACGTGCGCAGCCGCAAGCTCTCGGGCGGACAGCTGCGGCGGCTGGACTTCGCGCTGGCGCTCGTGGGCGACCCCGAGCTGATCTTCCTCGACGAGCCGACCACCGGCTTCGATCCCGAGGCGCGCCGCGCCGCCTGGGAGACGGTGCGCTCGCTGCGGGCGCTCGGCAAGACGATCCTGCTGACCACGCACTACCTGGAGGAGGCGCAGGCGCTCGCCGACCGCGTGGCGATCGTCAAGGACGGGCGCATACTCGCGATCGGGCCGCCGCGCGAGCTCGGCGTCGGGGAGACGGGGCGCATGGGTGGGCTGCGCTACAAGGTCGCCTACCGCGACGCGCACGGCGAGCTCATCGAGCGCGAGACCAGCGACCCGACGACGCTGCTGCACGAGCTCACCGGCGAGGCGCTCGCACGCGGGCAGCGCCTGGAGGATCTGTCGGTGGGTCGCCCGACGCTCGAGGACGTCTACCTCGAACTGACCGCCGCATCGTCCGCGGAGGGGGACGCCGATGCGCCCGCCGGCCCCCGCGAGGGCGAGCCGCGCCGGGAGGCCAGCCGTGCCTGACGCGCTCGCTCTGACATGGCGCCAGTACCGCCTGGAGCGCAGGATGTTCTGGCGCAACCCCAGCGCCGCGTTCTTCAACTTCGTGCTGCCGCTGCTGTTCCTGGCGGGCGCCGGGGCGGCGCTCAGCGGCAACCAGCACCAACTCAACCGGCTGGTGCCGATGATCGCTGGCATGAGCGTGATGTCGACCACGTTCACGGCGCTCGCGTACAACATCGTGTTCCTGCGCGAGCGCGGCGTGCTCAAGCGCATCCGCGGCACGCCGCTGCCGACGATCTCCTACTTCGGCGGCGTCGCCGCCAACGCGGTCACCAACACGGCGCTGCAGATCGCGATCGTCGTGCTCGCCGGGCGCGCGTTCTTCGGGATCGGCTGGCCGCGCCACTGGGAAGCGCTGATCGTGTTCGTGCTCGTCGGCGTCGTCTGCTTCGCCGCGCTCGGTGTCGCCTTCGCGCACCTGATCCCCAACTTCGAGTCGACCGCCGCGTACGTCAACGCCGTGTTCCTGCCGGTGGTGGCGATCTCGTTCTACGTGTTCGACTCCTCGAGCGCCCCCGGCTTCGTGCGCACGATCGCCGAAGCGCTGCCGCTGAAGCCACTGATCGACGGGCTGTCCGGGGCGATGGTCGCGGGCGCGGGGCTCGGCAGCCATCTCGACGCGCTCGCCGTGATCGCGCTGTGGGGTGTGTTCGGGCTGTACTTCGCCGTGCGCGGCTTCTCGTGGGAGGGCAGGCGATGAGGGCGCTCGCCGAGAATCTGCAGCTGCTGCGTGGCTGGCCGCCGAACGCGATCAACGTGTACCTCGCCGGCGACGTCCTACTGGACGCGGCCACCAGGCAGGCAGAGCAACGCATCATGCGCCAGCTCGCCGGGCGGCGGCTGAGCGCGCACGCGCTCACCCACGCCCACCCCGACCACCAGGGCTCGAGCCACGCGATCTGCGAGCGGCTGCAGATCCCGCTGTGGTGCGGCCAGGGCGAGGTGCCCGCGATGGAGACCCCCGGCGGTGTCTATGACTCGCAGGCGCCCACCTGGCTGAACCGGCTGCAGCGGCGCTTCTGGACCGGGCCGCCGCACCCGGTCGCCCGCGCGCTGGTCGAGGGCGACGAGGTCGCCGGCTTCACCGTGCTCGAGGTCCCGGGACACTCGCGCGGACATCTCGCCTACTGGCGCGAGTCCGACCGCGTGCTGGTCCTCGGCGACGTGCTCAACAACGTCAACGTCAGGACCGGGATCCCGGGCCTGCACGAGCCACCGGCGATCTTCACGCCGGACCCCGCCCGCAACCGCGCCTCCGCGCGCAGGCTCGCCGCGCTGCGCCCGCACCTGACCTGCTTCGGCCACGGCGCGCCGCTGCGCGACCCCGGCAGGCTCGCCGACTTCGTCGAGCGCCTGCCCGACTGACCGCACGAGATGACCGACAGCATCTTCCTCGCCTCATCGTCCCCGGCATCGTCCCCGCAGGGGGACGGGGACGGCGAGCACAGTGGCGGTGATGTGTCCTCCCGCGGCGACGGTATAGCGATGGTTGTACAGCCCACGGAGCACGCGCGCGGCCCGTGGGACCCGCGCGCGCTGCACGGCGGCGCGCCGGCGGCGCTGATGACCGCCGCCTTCGAGCGCACGGAGCCCGGCTCGCAGCTGCGCATCGCGCGCCTCGGCTTCGAGCTGCTGCGCCCGATCCCGCTCGGACCGCTGCGGCTGTCGACGCGCATCGTGCGCCCCGGCCGGCGCGTGCAGGAGCTGGCTGGCGAGCTGAGCGCCGATCTCGGCGACGGCGAGCAGGTCGTCTGCCGTGCGAGCGCGCTGCGCGTGCAGGAGGTGTCCAGCGACGCCGCCGCCGCGGCCGAGCACCCGGCGGCTGCGCCCGGCGCGCCGGCGGCAGCGGACACGCGCGCCGAGGTGGCGCAGGATGAACTGCCCCCGCCCGAGCAGGGCAAGCCCGTGCGCTTCGCGCTCGACGACGCCGACGGCGACAGCTTCGCGGCGAGCGCCATGGAGATGCGCTGGCTGACCGATCCCAGGGCGCTAGGTCGCGGGCGGGTATGGATGCGCCTGCGCCACCCGCTGCTCGCCGGCCAGGAGCTGACGCCGCTGGCGCGGCTGGCCGCGACCGCGGACTTTGGCAACGGCGTCAGCGCGACACTGCCGTTCCAGCGCTTCCTGTTCATCAACGCCGATCTCACGATCCACCTGCAGCGCCCGCCCCGCGGCGAGTGGATCGGCCTCGACGCGCGCACGCTGCTGCACGGCGGCGGCACCGGGCTGGCCGAGAGCGTGTTGCACGACGTGCACGGGCCCGTCGGACGCGCCTTTCAGACGCTTGTCGTCGAACCGCGCTCAGCAGGATAGTTGCGCGCGCGATAGTTGCAGATGCAAACATCTTTGCTACTGTCGAGGCGACGCGTCCAGCTGGGCGCACACCCCTTCGACAAGGAGATCGCCAATGTCAACGCCTGAGTCAACAGTCACGCAGACCGCACTGCCCACGGGTACATGGAACGTCGACCCCGTCCACTCGAGCGTGGAATTCCATGTCAAACACCTCGGCATCGCGACCGTCAAGGGCCACTTCAACGAGTTCGAGGGCACGCTCGTGGTCGGCGACGACGGCATCACCGCCAGCGGCTCGGTCAAGGTCGCAAGCGTCGACACGCGCGAGTCCCAGCGCGACGAGCACCTGCGCTCGCCCGACTTCTTCGATGCCGAGAACCACCCTGAGATCACATTCAAGTCGACCTCCGTGCGCCCGCTCGACGAGGACACTTACGAGATCGAGGGCGACTTCACGATCCGCGGCATCACCCGCCCGCTGAAGCTCGAGGCGAGTGTCGAGGGCACCGAAAGCGACCCGCAGGGCAACCAGCGTGTCGGCCTTGCCGCGACTGCCCAGATCAACCGCTCGGACTACGACATCAAGTTCAACATGGCGCTCGGGTCGGGCAACTTCGCCGTCGGCGAGAAGGTCAAGATCCTGCTCGACATCTCAGCCGTCAAGGCTGGCTGAGCACGTCACGCTGAGCAGCTGGCAGCAGTTGCGCGCGGCTTGAGGTGGCGGGCGGCGTCGTCAGCGCACGACGACGTCGCCCAGCGCCGCGTCGATCGCCTCGAGCGTGTCCGCGCTGAGCGTCACGCCCGAGGCGGAGGCGTTCGCGTGCACCTGCTCGGGGCGGCTCGCGCCGACGATCGCCGAGGCGACGTTCGGCTGGCGCAGCACCCACGCGAGCGCCAGCTGCGCCATCGTCAGTCCGGCCGCGTCGGCGATCGGCACGAGCCGCTGGACCGCCTCGAGCACGCGCGGCTGGATCAGCTGGTCGATGAAGCCGCTCATGCTCTCGCTCGCGGCGCGCGAGTCCGGCGGCGGCGGCTCGCCCGGGCGGTACTTGCCGGTGAGCACTCCCTGGGCGAGCGGCGACCACACGATCTGCGAGATCTGCTCGCGTTCGCACAGCGGGATCACCTGCGCCTCTGGTGCGCGCCACAGCATCGAGTACTGCGGCTGGCTCGAGACGAAGCGCTCGACGCCGGGCAGCGCGAGCGACTCGTCGATCTTCTCGGCGGGCCACTCGCTGAAGCCGATGTGACGCGCCTTGCCGGCCTGCACGACCTCGGTCAGCGCGGTCATCGTCTCCTCCAGCGGCGTGCGATCGTCATAGCGGTGGCACTGATAGAGGTCCACGTAGTCGGTCTGCAGCCGCCGCAGCGAGGCGTCGATCTGCTTGTGGATCTGCGCGGCCGACAGGCCCCGGTCGGTGTCGGACATCGGGAAGTAGACCTTCGTCGCCAGCACGTAGGAGGAGCGCTCGCGGCCCGCGAGGACCTCGCCGAGCAGCGTCTCGGCCGCGCCGCGCCCGTACACGTTGGCGGTGTCGATGAAGTTGATGCCGGCGTCGAACGCCGCCTGGACGCATGCCTTCGCCCGCTCGCGCTCCACGCCGCCGGAGTAGGTCAGCCAGGAGCCGAGGCTGATCTCCGAGACATCGATGCCGCTCGAGCCGAGCTTGCGGAAGTTCATCGGCGATCAGACTACCCTGGAAGGCGACGCGACCCGCCGGTCGCGCTGCACGATGACCCCAATCGATCCCGATCTGCGCATTCGCTCGGTGGCGCTGGCCGTCAGCGATCTGGCGCGCAGCACCGATTTCTACGAGCGGGTGCTCGGCCTGCCGCTGATCGTCCGCGAGCGACAGCTCGCACAGCTGGGTCCCGACCCCGAGCATCCGGCGCTCGTGCTCAGCGAGATCGCCGCTGCGACGCCGCTGCCACCCGGCGCGAGCGGCCTCTATCACGTGGCCTGGCTGCACGCCAACCGCGCGCGCCTGGCCGAGACCGTGCGGCGGGTCGCCGCCGCGGGCTGGCCATTTGAGGGCGCCTCCGATCACGGCGTGTCCGAGGCGCTGTACCTGAGCGATCCGGACGGCCTCGGGATCGAGATCTACGCCGACCGCCCGCGCGAGCGCTGGGAGCGGCCCGCCGATGGCGATGGCGTGCGCATGGTCACGCTGCCGCTCGACCTGGAGGACCTGCTCGCGCAGTTCGACGACGAGCCCGCGCCGGCGCTCGCGCCGGAGACGACCATCGGGCACGTGCACCTGAAGGTCGCAGACGTGCCCCGCGCGGCGGCCTTCTACCGCGACGCGCTCGGTTTCGAGGAACAGGCCCAGCTGCCTCAGGCAGCGTTCCTCGCGGCCGGCGGCTACCACCACCACGTGGGCCTGAACTCGTGGCAGAGCCGCGGCGCGGCAGGCGCCCCCGACAGTGCGCCGGGCCTACGCCGGATCGAGCTCGAGCTCAGCGATGCAGCGGCGCTCGACGCGCTCGAGCGCGGGCTGGCCGGCGCGCTCGGCGACTCATACACGAGCTCGGCGGACGAGCCGGACGAGCGCATCTCGCTGCGCGATCCCGATGGCCAGCTGCTGAGCTTCGTGCATCGATGAACTGTTGCTGGCCGAGCTGCCGCTAGCGCCGGCACTCGTATCGCACGCGCGAACCAGACCAGCCCTTTGACCGTCCGATCCAGTGGGGATCATGGCGGGCATGGCCAGTCCTGTGTTGGGCACAGTCAGCCACGGCGACCCGCGGGTGTGGGCGCTGATGCCGGGAGAGGCGATCGAGCGCACGACGCTGCATGAGCGCTACGGCGGGCGCACGCAGGGGCGCATCGTGCCGTCGCGCAGCTCGCCGAACATCATGGTGTTCGCCGACCCGCAGGCGTCGGAGGCGCCGGGAGCGGTCGACGGCTGGCGCGCAGACGGGTGCTTGCACTACACCGGAGAAGGCCAGCGCGGCGATCAACTGATGAAGTCCGGCAACGCCGCGATCTTCAACCACGTGGACACCGGCCGCGCAGTAAGGCTGTTCCGAGGCACGCGCGACCAGGTCGTCTACGAGGGCGAGTTCACGCTCGACGCCGAAACGCCCTTCTACACCACCGACGCTCCCGAGATTCGCCACGGACCGATGCGCAGCGTGATCGTCTTTCGACTGCGCCCGCTGGATACCCGACCCAGGCCGAGCACGTCACCGCTGGACCTCGTGAATCGGGCTGTGGTCGAGGAGGTTCCCATCGAGGAGCAGCGGACGGAGAGGGCATTTCTCGCACCGGACCAGAAGGCCGATGAGGCCGAGCGAAGAGAGCACGCCCTGCTGCTGGCGTTTCGCGACCATCTGCTGCGCAAGGGCCATGACGTCTGCCGGCTGAAGCTCGTGCCGCCGGGCGAGGCCAAGCCGCTGTTCTCAGACCTGATGGACCGGACCACGAACACGCTGTTCGAGGCGAAGGGAACGGTCGAGCGCGGGTCGATCCGCATGGCGGTCGGCCAGCTTCTGGACTACAGCCGCTTCGTGCAGCCACGCCCGCGCATGGCCGTGCTGGTCCCGACGCCGCCGCGTGAGGATCTGCGCGCGTTCTTGAGGAGCGCCGGCGTGGAGATCGTCTGGCGTGACGGCAGGAGATTCCGGGACTCAGCCGGCGAGGCTTGATCGGGAGCTCAGGAGCTCCAGCTCGTCCGCGGAAAGCTCGAGCGCGGTGCAGGCCAGCAGCTCCGCCAGCTGCTCCGTCGAGGTGGCGCTGGCAATCGGCGCGAGCACCGTCGCCTGCGCCAGCAGCCACGCGAGCGCCACCGCGGCGACGGCGGTCTGGTGTGCCGCGGCGATCTGATCGAGCGCGTCGAGCACCGCGAAGCCGCGCTCGTTGAAGTAGCTCTCACGCACGCCCGCCGCGCGCGGGCTGTCGATCTCGGCCCCGTCGCGGCGGTACTTGCCCGTGAGAAAGCCACGCGCGAGACCGAAGTACGGGATGCACGCGAGCCCGTGACGCACGCACACGCGCTCGAGCTCGCCCTCGTACTCCCCGCGCTCGAGGAGGTTGTAGTGCGGCTGCAGCGCCACATACGAGGCCATGCCCGCTTCCGCGCCGACGCGCACGGCCTCCTCGAGGCGGGCGGCGCTGTAGTTCGACGCCGCCGCGTGACGGATCTTGCCCTCGCCGATCAGCTCGCCGAACGCGCCGAGCGTCTCCTGCAGGGGCGTGTCCGGGTCGTCCTGGTGGGCGTAGTAGAGATCCACCGTGTCGACGCCCAGCCGCTCGAGCGAGCCCTCGATGCCCTGCCTGATCGTGGCCCGCGAGAGCCCGTGCAGATCCGCGGACATGCCGACCTTGGTGGCGATCACGAGCTGCTCGCGGTTGCCGCGCGCAGCGATCCAGCGGCCGATGATCCGCTCGGACTCACCCGCCCCACCGGGCCCGCGGCGACCGTAGACGTCGGCGGTGTCGATGAAGTTGCCGCCCGCCGCGGCGTATGCGTCGAGCACCGCGAACGAGCGCTGCTCGTCGATCGACCAGCCGAACACGTTCCCGCCCAGGCACAGCGGAAAGACGTCGAGGTCGGTGTCCGCCAGGCGCGCGATGCGCTCAGGGTAGCGAGGGGATGGGTTCGCTACTGCACCGGGTACGGCGGCGCGGGGTTGTCGATGATGCCGCTCTTGACGCCGGACACGTCCATGTACACCGCATAGCCGATCGCCAGCAGCAGGAACGCTGCGAGCACGGGCCGCAGCCAGCGCGGGTGCCGACTCAGAACGTACGCCGACGCGGGATAGAACGCGGGCGCGGCGAGCAGGATCATGCGCCCCCAGTCCAGCGCGAACGTCATCGAGATGAGCGCGAGCGCCACCAGCACGAGACCGCGCCGCGCGAAGCGCATGTCGCGCAGCGCCAGCGGCGCGACGAGCCACAGCGGGCCATACACGGTGAACATGCGCCGCGCCTCTTGGAACGCGCTCTGCAGCCCCTGCTTGATGACCGTGAAGCGCTCGCCGACGAGCGAGCCGCCGTAGCCCGGCACCTGCGCCTCGCCGACGGTGTTGATGCCGAGCCTGATCGCGACGTAGATCGCGATCGCCGGCGCCGCCGCCGCGAGGCTGTCGCGCGCAGCGCGCCGGTCGAGCGGACGCACCGCCCACAGCGCGTACGCGAGCGGCGCCACGAACAGCACCGCTTCGCGCACGACCACGCCGACCAGCAGCGTCACCGCAAGGCTCAAGCGCTCGCGACGAACGGCGAAATACGTCGCCGCCATCATGAAGAAGACCGTCGCGACGTCCGTGTTGCGGCCGTGGCGCAGCACGACGATCAGAAACGGCGGCGAGATGCTCATCGCCAGCGCCAGCGCGATCGCCACGCGCGGCTCGCCGCCCAGCTCGCGCATCAGCAGGTACGCGAACGCCGCGGCTCCGCCCGCGGCGAGCAGCGCCAGCGCCGTGAACGAGACGGTGTGGTCGAACGGCAGCATGTGCACCAGCAGCGGCAGTCCCAGGCGAAAGCCGAACGGGAACGTGTGCACGCCGAACGGGTGGCGCGCGATGTCTTCGTAGATCAGGTCGTCGCCGCGCGGCGTCTGCTCCTTGCGGATCGGCGCGCTGAGCACAGCCAGCGCGATCGCGCCGGCGAGGCCCACGATGCTCGCCCTGCGCCATTCCGGCCGCCGGCCTGGTCCGATCCGACCGGCCCGCGCGCCCGCCCACGCCGGCAGGCGTCGCGTGCTCGTCGTGGCGCGGCCCTCCACGGGCCGGAGCCTAGATGATTGATTCCACGGCATGAGCTCAGCGCGTCCGGCCTGGCGCAAGGCCTGCCAACGAGCTGACGAGATGTTCATGCCGCTGCGGCTAGCCTCGACCGACCAGAATCCTTGCTCAAGGAGTTCCAGCATTTCGTCGATTACCCTGTTATCGTGTTACAGCGTTACCAGAACCTAAACCGTGCGCCGGAACCGCACCGCGGCGGGCCAGATGGCAAGAGCGCCAGACGCCTCATCCGACAGCCGGCGATCACATCCAGGGAGAACCTCATGGAAACCCGCGTCTTGCGCGTACCCGAGCAAGTACACACTCAGGCAACCCAGATCGCCGCGCTCCGTCAATCACAGCCCGGTCATCTCGTCGCCGCGGCTTGGCGCGAGTACATCGAGAACCATCGCGACGAGTTTGCCGCAGATCTCGAGACGACCGCAAAGCTGCTGCGAGACGGGACGCTCGAGCAGCTCGCAGAGTTCACCAGCCGCAACGCGGACGCCCGCGCGGCGGAGGCCGTCGAGAGACTGAACTCCAAGAGAGCCCAGAGCACCGACGGCGAGCCGGCGGACGAGACGGAGTCGACTCGCACCTAGCTGTTCCAACAGCCGGGAGGAGGTCTGGGGGTGTGTCTAGGATGACGAGCCCATGGATCGTCCCCTCTCACTCGTTGGTCGTGCTGTCGCGGGCGCTTACATATGCAAGGACTGGGAGCCGCGGGTGACCGCACGTTGCCTCGATGAGGATCTCAACGCCGCGACGATGGCCGACTTCGAGTCGATCCGTGGCCTTGAGATCGTCAAGGCGTTCATCAAAGACCGGTCGACGACCGCAGAGTCAAGCCGGCAGGTACGTCCCCTTAGTTCGGGTCAGGAGGTGTGGGCGCTCGGTTACGGCCACGACCACCGGGGTGCCACCTTCTACGACGAGGACGAGAGCGTGATTTGGCTCGTCGCCTACGGCCGCCACCGATCCGGCACCGACGAAGACTTCTACCCCGTCTGCAAGAAACTTGACGAGGACGGCCGGCTCTTGCCGACGAGGTCAGACCTCGTCCGCCTGTACAAGGACCGGGACCGGCGGTTCATCGACGCCGTCACGCTCGAGGCGCCGGTTGCTTTGAAGGCCGCCCGCGACACGGAGGGTGAGTACCGCTGCACCATCGGAGGCGAGCTCGGCGCCGGCCTGGCGATCGAGGTCATCGAGGAGCTGGAGGCCACATCGATCACTGTTGCGTTCAAGCCGGTGGGCGGGGGCCCGCTCAGCGCCGTGACCATGGAGCAGGGACAAGTGCTCCTGCAAGCGCTGACGTGCGGGAAGTGGGAGATGATCGGCCGGATGCCGTCCCGCGAGCTCGCTCCCGACGAGGTCGCCTTCACGATCACCTTGGTGGGCGGCAAGGTCGCGTAGACCGTGGACTTCCTGACCAAGAACATCCACACGATCCAAGTAGGGATTCAGCACCACAACAGAACCTGTGTTGTGCCGGCGCGGGCGATCCTGCTGCACCCGACCGAGCACGCGAAGCTCGGCGTACAGGAACTATGGGGCCTCGCAGTGTGTGCGGACGAACGGGTGCGCCTCGGTCGGTTTCGCATCGACTGTGAAGGATCGGCCTGGCGGGTCGAGGACGAGCTTGACCTCCACACGCAGCATCTCGAAACCTCAACATCTCCGACTCCAGGTGCGCCGCTTGAGCAGCCACTCGCGGCCCGAGCGCCGCGATGAGCGCGTGGTTATGAGGTTTCGTCGGTTCCACTGCGCCTGCCTCGTGAAATAAGGCAGCTATCGTCGCCGCCCCTGGGCGAAGCTCTGCACCGCCGGCGCCGCCGCGCGCATGCTCGAGCCCACTTCCTCGCCCTGCACGTCATCCTCGCCGCCGCTCCCCCGTGCCGTGTCCGCCTGCGCCGCTGCCTGCTCGCGGCCGCGCAGGCGGTGCACGCGCGCCGCGGCGGCCCCGCCCTCGCCCGCCTCGACGCCGCCGGCCACGAAGCGCTCGAGCGCGGCCAGCTCGCGCACGATCACGTTGACGACGCCCTGCGCGCGCTCGAGGGTGCCCCTGGCGAGCAGCAGCGGCTCCGCGCGCGCCAGGTGGCGGTGGCGCTCATAGACCGCCTTGGGAACGATCAGGTTGACCGTTCCGAACTCGTCCTCGAACAGCAGGAACATCGTGCCCTTCGCCGTTCCCGGCCGCTGCCTGGCGATCACCAGCCCCGCCACCGCCACCTGACAGCCGGACGGCAGCCGCGGCAGCTGCGCGCTGGTGGCGAGCATCGGCACCGTCAGGCGCCCGCGCAGGACCGCCAGCGCGTGATCGCCGACCGTCACGCCGCTGGTGGAGTAGTCGGCGATCAGCCGCTGCCAGCGCCCGAGCGGGCGCAGCCGCGGCGGCGCCGGCAGCGCCAGAGGCAGCGCCAGCTGCGCGCTCTGCCCGACCGTCTCGGCCGTGCTCGCCAACCCCAGCTGCCACAGGGCCACGCGCCTGTCGCCGCCTGTGAGCGCGCCCGCTGCCGCCCCCGCGATGAGGGCGTCGCAGGCGCCCGACCAGGCCAGCTGTTCGAGCGAGCCGCGCCTGCACGCGACGCGCCCGGCGAGCTCGCCGAGGCTGGTGAACGGCCCGCCGCGCTCGCGCTCTGCCACCAGCGCCCGCATCTCCGCGCTCGTCACGTCCTTGATGTAGCCCAGACCCAGGCGCACGCCGCCGCGCTCGACCGTGCACTGCACCTGCGAGGCGTTCACGTCGAGCCCGTGGATCGGAATGGAAACCCCACGATTTTCGGCCTCGTGGACGAGGCTGTCCGGGGCGTAGAAGCCCATCGGCTGCTCGTTCAGCAGCGCGCACAGGAACTCCGCGCCGTAGTGCACCCGCAGCCACGTCGACTGGTAGGCGAGCAGGCCGAAGGCGGCGCTGTGCGCCTTCGGAAAGCCGAAGCCGGCGAAGCCCTCGACCATCCCCCACACGCGCTCCGCCGTCTGACGATCGGCGCCCGCATGGCGCAGCGCGCCCATGACGAAGCGCTCGCGATGGCCCTGGATCAGCTCGTGCGAGCGCTTGCGGCTCATCGCCCGGCGCAGCCCGTCCGCTTCGCCGGGGCTGAAGCCGGCGAACGCTTCGGCGACCTGCATCACCTGGTCCTGGAAGATGATCGTGCCGAGCGTCTCGCGCAGCACCGGCTCCAGCGCCGGATGATCGTAGGGCACCTCATACGCCGGGTCTTCGCGCAGGCGCCTGCGCCTCTCTATATAAGGATTGATCGCCCCACCCTGGATCGGTCCCGGGCGCACGATCGCCACCTGCACGACGAGGTCATCGAGGTTCTCCGGCTGCGTGCGGCGGATCGACTGCATCTGCGCGCGACTCTCGATCTGAAAGACGCCGACCGTGTCCGCCGCGCGGATCGCCTTGAACGTCTGCGGATCGTCGAACGGGATGCGCGAGAGGTCGATGCGCTCTCCGCGCACGCGCGCGATCTCCTCCACGCAGCGCTCCACCGCCGAGAGCATCCCCAGACCCAGCAGGTCGATCTTCAAGAAGCCCGCGTCCGCGCACGAGTCCTTGTCCCACTGCACCATCTGCCTGCCCTCCATCGCCGCCGGCACCACCGGGCAGCAGTCGATCAGCGGCCGCGTCGCGATCACCATCCCGCCCGAGTGCTGGGAGAGATGCCGCGGCAGCCCGTACGCCTGCTCGACCAGCCGCGCCAGCCAGCGCCAGCGCGTCGAGCCCGCGCCCGGCTGCGCGCGAGCCCCACCCGTGGGCTGGGCATCCGGGATCGCCGCCTCCCTGCCCCACGGGTCAGCCCCGCGGGCGGCGCGCTCGATCTCGCCGGCGGGCAGGCCGAGCACCTTGCCCAGCTCGCGGATCGCCCCGCGCGCGCGGAACGTCGGGAAGGCCGCCACCAGCGCCGCGCGATCGCGCCCGTAGCGCTCGTGCACGCGCGGGATCAGCCGCTCGCGGATGTCGCGCGGGAAGTCCAGGTCGATGTCCGGCAGCCCGTGCAGGTCCTCGTGCAGGAAGCGCCCCAGCGCCAGCCTGCCGGCGATCGGGTCGATGTGCGAGAGCCCCGTCAGGTAGCACACGATCGAGGACACCGACGACCCCCGTCCGCGCCCGGGCGCCAGCAGCGCGCGCACCGAATCCGGCCCGCGCACCTCCACCGCGACCTCGCGCGCCAGCTCGAGCATGTCGTGGTGCAGCAGGAAGAAGCCCGCCAGGTCGAGCCGGTCGATCACGCGCAGCTCCTCCTCCAGGCGCGCCGCCGCCTCCGCCCCGGCTTCGCGCGTCGCTCCGTAGCGCTCGTCCAGCCGCGCCCGGCACAGCTCCGCCAGGCGCCGCGAGGAGCTCTCATCCTCGGCCCCCGGGTAGCGGTAGCCGAGGTCTCTGGTCAAGTCGAACGTCAGCCGCTCGGCCAGCGCCAGCGTCTCGCGGACCGCGTCCGGGTGGTCGGTGAAGCGACTGGCCATCGCCCGCGGCGAGCTCATCACGTGGCTGTGGTTGCCGCGGCGCAACGGCTCGCACGCGTCGAGCGCCGCGTGGTTGGCAAGCGCCACGAACGCGTCCTGCAGCTCCGCCCTGGAGCGCGCGTGCGCGTGCACGTTGCCGGTCGCCACGCACCTGACCCCCAGCCGCCGGGCGTGCGCCTCGAACGCGCGGTTGCGCGCACGATCGTGGCGTGCGTACGGGCGCTGCAGCTCCACATACAGGCCCTCCCGGCCGAATGCGTCGAGCAGCCGCCTGGCCGCGCGTTCGTCCTCGACGCCGCGACCGATCGCAGACCGCTCGGCGCAGCCCGTCAGGCACACCAGGCCCTCGGCATGGTCGAGCACCGCCTGCACGTCCACCCACGGCTCCGTGCGCTCGCGCCCGGACGCGCGCTCGCGGGTGTGAGCATGCGCGAGCGTGATGATCCGGCAGAGGTTGCGCCAGCCGCGCTCGTCGCGCACGAGCAGCGTGATGTGGCGGGTCTCGGCCGGCTCGGTCCCGGAGCTGGAACGAGCGCCCGCGCTGAGGCGAGCGCCCTCGCCGGGGCGGGCGGAGCCGGCGGGCTCGAGCGCCACGTCGATCTCGGCGCCGTGGATCGCCCGCACCCCGTGGTCAGCGGCGACCTGCGCGAGCTCCATCGAGCCGCAGACCGAGTTGTGGTCGGTCAGCGCGAGCGCCGCATGGCCCAATTCGCCCGCGCGCTGCGCCAGCTCCTGCGGCAGCGACACGCCGTCCAGAAACGAGTACGCCGAGTGGCAGTGCAGCTCGACGTACTGCGGCATCCCAGGGCGGCTCATCTGAGATGGTCGTGAGTCGAGCCAGACAAGGACGCAGCGAGCGTGGCGTGCTCGGCACGCGAGCGAGCGAGGACGCAGTATGGCGAAGCGCTCACGGCCATCTCACGCTCCCTGGATGAACCAGCTCCCCGAGCGCAGGTCGTGGAAGACGACCACGTTGCGCCCCCGCTCGCCCACCAGCTCCCAGTAGCGGCGTCGCAGCGGCTCGGCCGTCCACCAGCGGTCCTCCACCAGCCAGGACTCGCGCAGCGACTCGATCGCTTCGCCGTTGACCTCGGCCGGGATGCCGTCGCGGCGGGCGGGGTCCAATCGCACGCGCGCGGGCTGTGGCTGGTTCAGGGCACGAGCCATGCGCGGACCATCACTCGGGGATCGGCGCCAGCACGACCCGCCGCTCGGGCACGCGCGAGTCGGGATCCACGCACACCGCACGCAGCGCCGCGTCCTGCCCGGCCACCGCGCGCACCTGGGCCACGGCCTCGCGCAGGCGCACAGCGCGGGCGGCGCGGGCTCGAGCCTCGTCGAACAGCGCGCCCTGCTCGCTCGCCGGGGGGCCGAAGCGCTCGGCGGACAGCCCCAGCACGGCGGCCGGCGCGGGGAGCGTCAGCAGGCGCACCGACAGCGCCAGCCAGATGCGCTCGGGGTCGCACAGCGCTTGGCGGAAGACCACGCGCTCGCGCCAGCCGCCGCCCGCGGCCAGACGCGCGGACAGCGTGGCGGCGCGCAGCGTGCGTCCACGGCGCTCGGAGCGCGCCAGCAGCCGGTCCACGAGCACGCCCAGCACGCGCTTCAGCGCCTCGCCCGAGCTCGCGTCGCCGACCTCCATCGACTCCTCCAGACGCTCCTCGAGGAGGCGCACACGCAGCGGGCTGTCCTCGCCGCAGGCCAGCCGGTGCGCGAGCACGCCCGGCGCGCCGAAGCGGTCGCTCAGCGCCGCGCGCCCGAGCCGCGCCAGCTCGCCGAGCGTGCGCACCCCCAGGCGCGAGAGCGGCTCGATCAGCGCGGCCGTGTCCTCGCGAAAGCCGAGCAGCCCGACCGGGCGCCCGGCGAGCCAGCGTCGGGCCTCGCCGCCGTCCAGCACCAGCGGGCGGCGCGAGCGCACCGCCAGGGCGCCCGCCAGCGCACAGAAGCGCGTCGGCCCGGCGCCGATGCGCACCGGGCGCGCCAGCGCCCGGGAGGCGGCGGCGAGCGTCGCGGACAGCGTGCCGTGAATCCCGCGCAGCCCGTCGCTCTCGAAGTACGCGAGCCCCGGGCGCGCCGGCTCGACCGCCGCTCCGATCGCTTCCAGGGCCCGCAGCGCCGTCTCCCACGCCTCCGCCACCAGCACCGGGTCGCCCGGCACCAGCACCAGGTCCGGGCAGCGGGCGAGCGCCTCGCCGAGCACCATCCCCCGTGCCACGCCGCGCGCCTCAGCCGCCCCCGAGACCTCCCCCACGCGCTGCTCGCCGCCGACGAGTGGCGCCACCGCCAGCGCGCGCCCCGCCAGCGTCTGCCGAGCGATCTTCGAGCCCTCGCCGGCCGCCACGGCCAGCTCGAAGCGGGGGATGTAGATGCAGACGACCATGCGAACACATGTTCGCATACGCTGCGGCCCGGCCGCAACAGATGGACGTCTACATTCAGCGTCTCAGACGCGCACCGCTTCGACCAAGGAGGCCGGCCAACGCTTTGGAGCCGCCACCTCGCGGCCGATGCTTCGGTGGCGTGCCCGATCAGGGCCAGCGGGTGCGCCCGTAGAGGAGGGCGATCAGCCGCTCGAGGTAGCGCGAGCGTCGGGGGCGGTAGGGAAACAGCTGCAGCTCGGGCAGCGCGATTCGGTTGACGAGCAGCGACTGTGTGGTGCAGTACTTGTGGATGCCCTCGGCGCCGTGGCGTGCGCCGAGCCCCGAATCACCGGTTGCGCCGAAAGGCAGCTCGAGCGCGAGGCCGCTGAGGACCGCGTCATTGACGCAGGCGTTGCCGGCCTTCAGACGGCGGGCGATCTCCTCGCCTCGCTTGAGATTGGCTGTCCACACGCTGGAGTTCAACCCGTAGGCTGAGTCGTTGGCGAGCGCGACTGCCTGCTCGGCGTCTGCGACCTTCATCACGGGCAGGGTCGGCCCGAAGGTCTCCTCGCGCATTGCGCGCATCTCGTGGTTGACGTCGACGAGGATCGTCGGCTCGTAGAAGTGGCCTTCGCGCCGCTCGCGCATTCCGCCACTGAGGACGTTCGCCCCTCGCTGTCGGGCGTCCTGCACGTGCTCCTCGACGATGCGAAGCTGGGCCTCGGAGGACAGGGGGCCAACGTCCACCGTTCCCGGACCGTCCGCGGGTCCCGTCCGCAGCGCGCAAACCCGGGAGCGGAGACGATCGAGGAACGGCTCGTAGGCGGGCGCCTCGACGTAGATCCGCTCGACCGACCAGCAACATTGGCCCGCGTGGCAGAGCCCGTACCAGCAAGCGGCGTCGGCCGCGCGGTCGAGGTCGGCGTCCGCGAGCACGATCATCGGATCCTTGCCGCCGAGCTCAAGCGACACGGGCGTGAGTGTCTCGGCGGCGCGCGCCATGACCTTCTTGCCCGTCGCGGTCGAACCGGTGAACTGGACCATGTCGACCGCGTCGACGACCGCGGTACCGGTCTCGCCGGCGCCGGTGAGCACTGGCATGAGGTGTTCCGGCAGGCCCGCTTCGCGCATTCCCTCCGCCATCAGGAGAGTCGACAGCGGCGTGAGCTCGCTGGGCTTCAGGACCGCGGCGTTGCCTGCCATCAGCGCCGGAATCGCATCGCCGAAGCAGAGGATCAACGGGTAGTTCCACGGCCCGATCACCCCTACGACGCCGTACGGGCGCCGGCGGAGCGTCAGCCGCTTGCCGATTAGGAACGGCGAGTGGGCGTGCACGCGCTCCTCGCGCAGGTAGTGGCGCGCGCGGCGGGCCCAGAACCCCAGCGCGTCGGCGACATAGACGATCTCGACGTTCAGCGCGTCCTCCCACGGCTTGCCGGTCTCAGCAACGATCGTCTGCACCATCCTGCGACGGTTGGCGATCAGCCAGCGGCGCGCGGCCCACATCACCGTCGCGCGCCCAGCGAAGCCGGCCGCGCCCCACGCGGGTTGAGCCGCACGCGCCGACTCAACCGCCTCGCACACCGTCCCGGCGTCGATGGCCGGCACCGTTGCGAGAGTCCCTCCGGTCGCCGGGTTCTCGACCGTGATCCCGGCCGTGCGCTCAGCCGGCATCAGCTGCGCCCGGTCCCTCTCCCGGCTGCGTCGCGAGATCCCGTTGCATGCTCGGCCGCGCCCGTCCCTGCAGCGCCTGCGCCTGGGCCGGGCTCGACCTCGATATCTCGCGCGTCGACCGGCTCACCGCAGCACGAGCACACGAGTACGGGGCTCGTGAGCTCTCCGCACAGCTTGTGGCGCAGTGCCAGCGGGGGTCCTTCCGGGCCGGTCATGTGCCGATCGCCCCACTGCATCAGCGCGACGACCGCCGGGTAGAGCTCACGACCCGCATCGCTCAGCACATACTCGAAACGGTCCGGCGCCGAGCGGTACTGCCGGCGCTCCAGCACTCCATGCTCCACGAGTGTGCGTAGCTGGCGACTGAGGATCGTTCGCGAGACGCCGAGATCGCGTGCCATCTCCCCAAACCGCCGCACTCCGTGGAACGCCTCGCGGAGGATCAGGAAAGTCCAGCGGTCGCTCAGCAAGCCCACGGTGCGCGTCACCGAGTCGTTCTCGAACCTACGCATTGCGTGCACGATATCGTTTCGATACCGGTCGCGAATCGCGACCGGCGTCTATGTGGCTGGCGATCGAGTCGTCGTCGGCTATTCCGGCGGCAGGATCCCAGGATGGCTCTGGAGAAAGGCGATGCGTGCCTGCTCGCCCGCAACGTCGGCACGAATCTGGTGCAGTCCCTGCAGGAGCTGCGGCAGCGGGACGCCGCCCAGCAGCTTTGCGCGCTCAGAGGGTTTGGCGTGAAGGACGGCGGTGACCTGGGCGCTCATCCCGCGAAGGGTGCGCTCGTCGGAGCGCAGCTGTGCGGCGAGGGGTCGCGGTGCGGGCTCGGGTGCGGCGTATCGGTTGTCTGGACCGCTGCGGATGACCTGCGTCACGGTCTTGCCGCTTGTGAGCAGTACGGTCGCTGTGAACGTTCCCCGGTAGAAGACGCCGTCGTAGACGACGATGAAGACGTGGTGCGGGCCGGCCGGCTGGACGGTGCGGACGTCGGCTGGCGTGGTCAGGGTGATCGACTTCACGTCGGCTGCCGCGGCACCCGCGATGACGGTGCTGCCGGGGAGGGTACGTCGCTGACTTTCTGCTTCCGTCGGTGGCTGGGTGCGTTCCGAGAGGGACTGCGTGACGGTGATTCCAAGCTGCGGGGGATGCTGTCCGCCCTCGTCACCTCCGAGTGGTTCGTCGCGTTCTTGAGCGCGCGCGTTGCGGGTGCCGCACGGCGAGCCGCTCGAGTCCCCTTCGGGTCCGGCAGCTACCTGTCCTGTGCTTTCTGAGATGTAGGCGAAGCGATCGTCGATGACGCGGCCGATCTCGGAGATCTCCCAGTAGCTGGGACACAGCGATGTTTGCGTGAATCCCCACGGCGCCGACCCGTCGGGCGAGGGCGCCCGAACCTGTGGTCGCAGGTCCGGGGGAGTGGACGGGGCGTAGGACATCACGGTCTGCCCGTTCGGTAGGCGCGCGCTGACCTTCAGGGGACCGGCCCAGTAGCTGCCCGGGAGCACGAGCAGGTAGGCATGGTTGACATCGGTGGTGATCGGTCGCGGCGCGCCCGCCCCGAGGAGAAGCGCGTGGGTTGCCGGCGGCTCGACGACTCCGGCGACGACGGTCCTGACGGGCAGCGGCGCGTATTCGCCCGCGTTCTTCGGGTACGCGGCGATGGTTGGCGTGAGGTTTTCAGCTGTGGGTGCTCCGGCTCCGGTGCAGTGGGTCGCCTGTTCGCCGGGTGACGCGGTCGAGACGTTCAGGGGAATTGGCGTTCCGCCGGGGTCTGGCTGCAGGAGGCGACCTTCATGGATGACGCCCGCCTGCCAGCAGTCAAAGAGCGAGGGGTGCTTTTCGGCACCGAATTTTGCCCTTGGGTCGACGTGCCCCTGCCAGCTGCGAAGGCTCCAGCCGGGTCCGCCTGCTGGGTCCGCGGCGTGCTGCGTCTCAACCACGGTCTGCCGTATTGGGTCCTCGAGCGGCGCGAAGAACCCGCCGTGATGGACAGCCGAGCGGTACGGCTCGACTGCGCCTTCGCGGACGGGTTTGCCCGTCAGACCGTAGAAGAGGACCGTGGAATGAGTGAAGCGCACGCTATGCCCGTCCGCGAGCCTTGCGACGAGCGTCAGCGCGCGCGGGTCCACGTGCCCGTCCAGGACCGCGAGGAACGCGCCGCCGTGCGGGTCGATCGCAACCGCACGCGGACTCCCGGCTCCGAGCAGCGTGAGGCTCCGCACGCGCAGTGACACGCCGCCGTACACGAGCGTGCGGGCCGGATTGTTGCCCCATGGATTTCCGCTGCCTTCGCCGTCACCGGGGTCGAAGCGGTGGAACCGTACGAACAGCGCCTCAGATCCGAGTCGTCCGCATATTGAGGGGGTTTCCGCCTCACTGGAAGGGCCGCCCTGGCTGCCGGGTCCGAGCTCCTGAGATGCCTGTGCGCAGTTCTCATCACCGCTCGCGCCCGGAGTGCCGATTGCCGAGCCGCCGCTGACCTGCCACGGCGCGCCGCCATCGGGATCAGCGGTTTCGAACGCCGCCGATGCCGCGAACGAGATCGCATCGGAGCGGCCGTCCGCGGTGGTCACGACTATCCGGGGTCGCACTTCGTCGAGCAGCCCCTGGTAGACCGTGATGAAGCTTCCCTGCGGGCCAAGCGTGAGCCTGCGTTCCCCTCCTGGTCCATACGCGGTAACGGACCGTGCTCCCGCGCCGGCGATGCCGTTGACGACCGTCCTTGCTTCTCCGGCGGTGCGGCCGGCAAACTGGCGCGCCCCCGCCAGGACGGGCCCGGCGATCCCGGGCACCCCGCACGCATCCACTCCAGTGAGCGGCAGCGCGCGGAACACGTGATCCAAACCCACGATCCCGAACTTGCCGTTGAAGATCTGCCCCACCGCTGTGCATGTCTCCCCCGAGCTGCTCCGGAAGATCCGCACATCCCACGGCGGCCCGCCTTCCGGGTCAGGTGCGTCCAGGCCGGCCAGCATCACGCTGTCTGCTACCGGGTGTTCCCACGGCGCGACATCGGCCGCGTTCAGGGACGGCAACGGGCTTCCTTCGCTGATCAGCAGCACAGCGGCCGCCCCGGCGGCCGCCAACAGCACCATCAGGGTTATCAGGACAGCGATTAGCAGCGGTGAGCGCGAGCGCACGCGGCCTCGCGGGCGCCCCGAGTTGACGGCGATGGCCACGGCGGGCCCGGCGACGACCGTGTGCTCCACAGCGGTCGCGTCGATGCGCTCTCGGGCGGTCGAAACCAGCAGCCGCTCCAGCTGCGGCAGGACCATCATGTCGTCTGAGGTTGGTGATGGGCTCATGGGTTCAGCTCGCTCCGTTCGCCTGCGTTTCTAAGCCGTGCAAGGCCGCGGCTCACGCGCTTGCGCACCACGAGCGTCGAGCAGCCCAGTTCGCCAGCGAGCTCGGCATAGTCACGCTCATCGACGACACGGCCCAAGATCGCGTCCCGCTCGCCCGCGGGCAGCTCGCCCAGCAGCTCCAGCCAGGAGTTGCTTAACCCGATGGTGAGTACCCGTTCGATGTCCTGATCGTCGAGAGCCAGCGGCTCCAGGGCGCCCAGCCGTCTGCGTGCTGCCTCCGCGACACGGCCGCGTCGGAAGCTGCTCACCAACGTGTTGTGGGCGATCGTGAACAACCAGCCGCTCGCACTCACCGACCCGCTACGACCCGGATCAAACGAGCCCGCCGCCTCCAGAGCAGCCGCAAACACCTCGCTCGTCAGGTCCGCCGCGATCTCCGCATCGCGCACCCGCGTCAGCAGATATCCCAGGATCGGCCGCTCGTAGCGCCTGTAGAACACGCCGAACGCCTCCGCATCCACCCGTGTGCGAGCGAGCAGCTCTGCATCGCTACTGACGCGCTCACGGGCCGGCATGACAGTACCTACGCTAAAGCCAGCAAAACGTGACCGCGGGAAGAGCAGCAGTCTTCACCGTATGATGAAGATTGATATGGCGGCACCCGACGGCAGCTCGAAGGAGGGCTCTCGACGCCCCAAAGGCGATCCGGGCGTCACGCGGGAGCGCATCGAGCGGGCCGCGCGCGCGTCGTTCGCCGAGCGCGGTTGGGCCGGAACGTCGCTGCGCGGCATCGCTCGTGACGTGGGCGTCGATGCCGCCCTTGTGCACTACTACTTCTCCTCTAAGGAGGCGCTCCTCGATGCGGTCACGACGCCGCCACCCGAGTGGCTGGAGTCTATTCGGAGGACCAACTCGGCGCCGCCGCGCGGTCGTGGCGAGGCCGTCGCGCGAAATCTGGTCTGGACCTGGTCTCAGCCCGAGATCCGCGACGTGCTCAGCTCCATCCTCCAAACGGCCGCCCACGAGGCCCGGACGCGTGAGAAGCTGCGCCAGCTGGTGACGCTCAGCCTGCTCCCGGCGATCGCCGCCAAGCTCGACGACGACGAGCGGCTGGTCCGAGCCTCGATGATCAGCTCTCAGCTCGTAGGGGTCGCGATGCTGCGCTACATCCTCCAGGTCGAGCCGCTCGCGTCGCTGCCTGACGAGGATCTCGTTGCGCTGCTGGCGCCGACGATCCAGCGGTACCTGACCGATCCCCTTCCCTAGTTCACAGCCGCAAGGACATCGTTGACCGTTCACGGTGAGGGATCACCGCAAGCACATCGTTTACTGGGTGAAGGTGTGGTGGAGGGGCCTCTCACGGAGCGGAGTCCGTAGGACGGAGCGAAG
>JBEKWH010000029.1:0-51963 GCA_049513255.1 Solirubrobacteraceae bacterium | reverse complement strand
AGGACGCTCGGCTCGCCGCCAAGCTGGCCGCCAATGCGGTCGAGAGCCTGCCGGCGGGGGCGCTCGAGCACAAGCTCCGCATAGCGCGTCGGGAGGGTCGCCCGCTGCGCGTGAAGCTCGGCATCGACCCGACGGCTCCCGACATCCATCTCGGGCACGCGGTCGTGCTGGGCAAGCTGCGCGAGTTCCAGGACGCGGGTCATCGGGTGGTGCTGATCGTGGGCGACTACACGGCGCGCGTGGGCGACCCGTCCGGGCGCTCGACGTTGCGCCCGATGCTCTCCGCGGAGGAGATCGACGCCAACGCGGCGACCTTCCAGGAGCAGGCGCTCAAGATCCTCGACGCCGACCCCGAGCGGCTGGAGGTGCGGCGCAACAGCGAATGGCTCGACATGCCGATGATCGAGCTGCTGAAGCTCGTCGGAACGACGACCATCGCGCAGCTGCTCGAGCGCGACGACTTCCACAAGCGCTGGTCGGGCGGCGGGCCGATCTCGATGCTCGAGCTGATGTACCCGCTGCTGCAGGGCTATGACTCGGTGGCGATCCACGCGGACATCGAGCTGGGCGGGACCGATCAGAAGTTCAACCTGCTGCTGGGACGCGACATCCAGCGCGCGTACGGGCAGCCGGAGCAGGCGATCTTGACGATGCCGATCCTGGTGGGCCTCGACGGGCGCCTGAAGATGTCGAAGTCGCTGGGCAACCAGATCGGCGTGACCGACCCGCCGCAGGAGATGTACGGCAAGACGATGGCGATCCCGGACGAGGCGCTGGAGGAGTACTACCGGCTGCTGATCGACTCGCGCGCGCCGGGTCGCGAGCCGGCGGCCGATCCGAGCATGGCCGGCGCCGGGCGCGACGCGCTCTCGCCGCGGGACGCCAAGCGCGCGCTCGCACACGAGCTGGTCGCGTGGCTGCACTCCGAGGAGGACGCGCAGGCAGCCGAGCGGCACTTCGACGTGGTGTTCGTGCAGCGCGGCGTGCCGGAGGACGTGCCGGAGGCGCGCTTCGAGTGCCTCGAAGGCGTGCTGCACCTGCCGGCCCTGATCGCCCGCGAGTTCGGGATGTCGCGCTCGGAGGCCCGTCGCATGATCGACCAGGGCGGCGTCCTGCTCGGCGAGACCCAGCTGCAGGCCGGCCAGCACGACGTGCCGTGCGAGCAGGCCGATGGGCGTATCCTCAAGGTCGGCAGGCGCCGTTTTCGCCGTTTGCGCGTCGGCTAGACGGAGCGCCCGACATCGCGCTATACTTGCTGGTCGGCCCGCAAACGCCCTTGGGCGTGGGTCGGATCGGTCTCCTCCAGAAGGAACCACTTTCGGTGAGGCTAGGCGGTCTTTGAAAACTCAACAGCATGCGCATCTACGATCTATTTCGTGATCGTGGTGTGCGTCCAGGTTCGACCCGCCGACGGGAGCGTCAATGACGCCTCCGGGTGGCGGTCAAAGAGTCAAGTAGAGAAGTACCCCGTCATGGTTCGAGACCACGGTGTATAGGTTTCGTGCTGCCGTAGCCAGTACTACGCTTGCGTAGGACCGGCGAAAGCAAACCAATGACAGCTTTTCGTGAAGTTCTTCACGGAGAGTTTGATCCTGGCTCAGGACGAACGCTGGCGGCGTGCTTAACACATGCAAGTGGAGCGACGAACCAGGGCTTGCCCTGGGGCAGAGCCGCGAACGGGTGAGTAACACGTGGGTTACCTGCCTCGATGACCGGGACAACCCGAGGAAACTCGGGCTAATACCGGATGTGCCCGCAAGGGGAAAGGAAGCTTCGGCCTCCGCATCGAGATGGGCCCGCGGCCCATTAGCTTGTTGGTGAGGTAACGGCTCACCAAGGCTTCGATGGGTAGCTGGTCTGAGAGGACGATCAGCCACACTGGGACTGAGACACGGCCCAGACTCCTACGGGAGGCAGCAGTGGGGAATCTTGCGCAATGCGCGAAAGCGTGACGCAGCAACGCCGCGTGGGGGAAGAAGGCTTTCGGGTTGTAAACCCCTTTCAGTTGGGACGAAGCTTCTCCGGTGAATAGCCGGACGGAGTGACGGTACCTTCACAAGAAGCACCGGCTAACTACGTGCCAGCAGCCGCGGTAATACGTAGGGTGCAAGCGTTGTCCGGAATTATTGGGCGTAAAGAGCGTGTAGGCGGCCTCGTTAGTCCGCTGTGAAAGTCCAGGGCTCAACCCTGGAATGCCGGTGGATACTGCGAGGCTAGAGTCCGGAAGGGGCGAGTGGAATTCCTGGTGTAGCGGTGAAATGCGCAGATATCAGGAGGAACACCAATGGCGAAGGCAGCTCGCTGGGACGTGACTGACGCTGAGACGCGAAAGCGTGGGGAGCAAACAGGATTAGATACCCTGGTAGTCCACGCTGTAAACGATGGCAACTAGATGTGGGGGGTGTCGACTCCCCCCGTGTCGAAGCTAACGCATTAAGTTGCCCGCCTGGGGAGTACGGCCGCAAGGCTAAAACTCAAAGGAATTGACGGGGGCCCGCACAAGCAGCGGAGCATGTGGTTTAATTCGACGCGACGCGAAGAACCTTACCTGGGCTTGACATGTGAGTGACCGGCGTGGAAACACGTCTTCCCTTCGGGGCACTTTCACAGGTGGTGCATGGCTGTCGTCAGCTCGTGTCGTGAGATGTTGGGTTAAGTCCCGCAACGAGCGCAACCCCCGTCGCATGTTGCCAGCATTCAGTTGGGGACTCATGCGAGACTGCCGGTGACAAACCGGAGGAAGGTGGGGATGACGTCAAGTCCTCATGCCCCTTATGTTCAGGGCTACACACGTGCTACATTGGCGCATACAGAGGGCTGCGATACCGCGAGGTGGAGCGAATCCCTTAAAGTGCGTCTCGGTTCGGATTGCAGGCTGAAATTCGCCTGCATGAAGGCGGAGTTGCTAGTAATCGCGGATCAGCATTGCCGCGGTGAATACGTTCCCGGGCCTTGTACACACCGCCCGTCACACCACGGGAGTGAGCAACACCCGAAGCCGGTGGCCTAACCCGCAAGGGAGGGAGCCGTCGAAGGTGGGGCTCGTGACTGGGGTGAAGTCGTAACAAGGTAGCCGTAGCGGAAGCTGCGGCTGGATCACCTCCTTTCTAGGGAGCACCTAGCGGTGCCCCGGTCCAGGGTCTGTCGCAAGACAGGCCCGCGCGGCCGCCAAGCCCTCGAGGCATGGCGGTGTCCAAGCGGACCGGGCCTAGCATGTCGACCGAACCTGGCTGGATGGCTGAGCAGGGCGTGTTTCTCGCACTACTTCGAGAACGAAGCCGGCGTGGCCGCAAACTACCCCAGCATGCTGTTGAGTTTTGAGAGACCGGCGCTCGCCGGTATCGCGTGGATACGTCCTTACGTGGCGTGACCGAATGACGCGAGATCGGCCGGCGTTATACGCCTCTCCACGGTCCTTGAAAACTGCACAATGCCACATCAGCCGCCATCGATAAGCGGCGGCTGAAAAACGGGTATCACCGGGCCCTGCAAGACCTTCGGGTCTAGTTGGGCCAGATCACCGTCAAGATAGTAAGGGCGCATGGTGGATGCCTTGGCACCAAGAGTCGATGAAGGGCGTGAACGGCTGCGATAAGCCACGGTTAGGCGCTGAATAGCCTTTGACCCGTGGATTCCCGAATGGGGGAACCCAGCGCTGGTAATGCGGCGTTATCCCCGGCTGAACACATAGGCCGGCGGAAGACAAGCGGGGGAAGTGAAACATCTCAGTACCCCGAGGAAAGTAAATCAACAGAGACTCCCTGAGTAGTGGCGAGCGAAAGGGGATCAGCCCAAACCTGGCAGATGTAAGCGGACATGCGTTGTCTGTCAGGGGTTGTAGGGCGTTTGTTCCGAGTCGTGTCCGGCTCGGCAGGAGTTACAAATTTGTGTGGTAGTCGAAGCGTGTGGAACCGCGCACCATAGAGGGCAATCGTCCCGTAGACGAAACTGCACGATCTCCTGTCAGACGTTCCTGAGTAAGTCCGCTCCCGTGAAACGCGGACTGAACCTGGGGGGACCACCCTCCAAGGCTAAGTACTCCTTGGTGACCGATAGCGGACAAGTACCGTGAGGGAAAGGTGAAAAGTACCCCGGAAGGGGAGTGAAATAGTACCTGAAACCGCGCGCCTACAAGCGGTGGGAGCAGGCTTTGTCCTGTGACCGCGTGCTTTTTGCATAACGAGCCGGCGAGTTACTCGTCTGCGGCAAGGTTAAGCGATGAGCGGAGCCGTAGCGAAAGCGAGTCCTAATAGGGCGACATAGTCGTAGGCGGTAGACCCGAAACTGAGCGAGCTACCCATGGGCAGGCTGAAGCGGGGGTAAGACCTCGTGGAGGGCCGAACCGACCTAGGTTGAAAACTGGGCGGATGACCTGTGGGTCGGAGTGAAAGGCTAATCAAGCTCAGTGATATCTGGTTCTCTCCGAAATATATTTAGGTATAGCCTCGGATAAATTGCGTGTTGGCCGTAGAGCACTGTTTGGATTAGGGGCCCTACCAGGTTACCGACTTCAGGCAAACTCCGAAGACCAATCACGTTTACTCCGGGAGTCAGTTGCTGGGGGATAAACTTCAGCGTCGAAAGGGAAACAGCCCAGACCGCCAGCTAAGGTCCCTAAGTGCTAGCTAAGTGGGAAACGATGTTCGAGTGCATAGACAACCAGGAGGTTGGCTTAGAGGCAGCCACCCTTGAAAGAGTGCGTAACAGCTCACTGGTCAAGTGTTCGAGCGCGGACAATGTAACGGGGCTCAAGCTAGTCACCGAAGCTGCGGGTGCGTGAGACCTTCGGGTCGATCGCGCGGTAGGAGAGCGTTCCCATGCCAGCAAAGCGGCGGCGGAAGCCAGCCGTGGAGGCGTGGGAAGTGAGAATGCCGGCATAAGTAACGAAAGAGGGGTGAGAATCCCCTCCACCGATTGCCCAAGGATTCCTGAGTAAAGTTCGTCTGCTCAGGGTTAGTCGGGACCTAAGGCGAGGCCGAAAGGCGTAGTCGATGGCCAACAGGTTGATATTCCTGTACCACGTCGCTTCCGTTTGACCGATGGGGGGACGAGGAAGGCTAAGGGAACCCAGGCGATGGTCGTCCTGGGACAAGCATGTAGGGGTGGCCCATGTCAAATGCAGGGCCGCATAACCTGAGGTGCGATGTGAGCTGGCGTTAAGCCGGCGACTCCCCAACGCCATACCTCCAAGAAAATCCTCTAGGGAGGAAGCGCGTGCCCGTACCAAAACCGACACAGGTGGGCAAGTAGAGAATACTAAGGTGATCGAGATAACCCTCGTTAAGGAACTCGGCAAAATCGCCCCGTAACTTCGGGATAAGGGGCGCCCCAGTAGGGTGAAACTCCTCGCGAGTGGAGCCCGAGAGGGCCGCAGTGAATTGGCTGAAGCGACTGTTTACCAAAAACACAGGTCTCTGCTAAGTCGAAAGACGACGTATAGGGGCTGACGCCTGCCCGGTGCCGGAAGGTTACGTGGAGTTGTTAGGGCTTGACCCGAAGCAGCGAAGCTAAGCCCCGGTAAACGGCGGCCGTAACTATCAGTTGACCGAGGTAGTTGTAAAACTCGGCTATATGCTGGAACATCCGAGTATCCCGCACTACGAGTTCCGTCCTAAGTGGGCGGTACCGTGAAAATGTGTCGGGTGCGGACAATCAGCAGGAAAGGCCCAGCGTCCAGTTGATCCACGACGGTCGACCGCGTAAGCGGAGTCCGGATCAGCGTCGAAGGCGCTCGGAATCCTCAGAGACTATACGCCGAGCCCGCTCTCTAGACCGAGAGCGGGATGAGATAGTCCGCTCTCATGGGCGACCATGAGAGTCGGCCAGAAATGTGCCGACCGCTTGGACACGTCGTGTCCGAGTCGTAACAGCAGGAACGGTCCTAAGGTAGCGAAATTCCTTGTCGGGTAAGCACCAACACTTGCCCCGCCGTCTCGCGAGAGACGGTCGAGAACCGGCTCATATCGGGGAAACCCTCCCTACCAACGTGGTAGCGGGCAATCCCGAGGGAAGTCCTAGTGACCCCCTAACGACTGATCCGAAAGGAGAGGCGTGTCACGCTCCGGGGAGTCCGGAAATCTATGTGACGCGCAATACGCCGGCCCTCATCGCAAGACAAGGCGCCTATGGAATGGCAGTACCGCTGGATCCCTGGTTTGTCACAGGTCTGACGGAGGGCGAGGGATGCTTCTGCGTCTCACTCGCCGTTCGGGCGAAGCTACGAATTGGTCTCGAGGTGAGGCCGTCGTTTTCGCTCTCGTTGAATGAGAAGGACTTGGGACTGCTGGAAGATCTGCAAGCGTTCTTCGCATGCGGCTGGATCCGGGAGTCGAAGGGGGATCGCACCTTCAAGTACGAGGCGCGATCGATCGGAGACCTCACCGGAGTCATCCTGCCGCACTTCGAACGTTTCCCCTTGCGGGGATGCAAGGCGAGAAGCTGTGCAGGCTTCTCGCGGGTATGCGCGATGATCGAACAAGGAGATCATCTGCAGCGCGACGGGTTGCGAGAGATCGTGGGTATCGCCTACCAGATGAACCTGGGAAGGCGGCGCCACTCGCAGGCCACACTCCTAAAGGTGCTTGATGAGGTGAAGGGATAGTCTGCGCTCTCGGATAACGAGAGAACACGCGAAGTTCCGACCTGCACGAATGGCGTAACGACTTCAGCGCTGTCTCAACGAGGAGCTCGGTGAAATTGCAGTCTCGGTGAAGATGCCGAGTACCCGCGGCTAGACGGAAAGACCCCGTGAACCTTTACTACAACCTGGTATTGGATTTCGGTGCATTTCGCTCAGGATAGGTGGGAGGCTTTGAAGCGCTGGTTGCGGCTAGCGTGGAGCCAACCTTGAGATACCACCCTTGGTGTATTGGAGTTCTAACAGCATTCCGTGAATCCGGGTGCTGGACAGTTCCAGGCGGGTAGTTTGACTGGGGCGGTCGCCTCCCAAAATGTAACGGAGGCGCACAAAGGTTCCCTCATCACGGTTGGAAATCGTGTGTAGAGCGTAAAGGTAGTAAGGGAGCTTGACTGCGAGACTGACAAGTCGAGCAGGTGCGAAAGCAGGTCTTAGTGATCCGGCGGTAGCAAGTGGAAGTGCCGTCGCTCAACGGATAAAAGGTACTCCGGGGATAACAGGCTTATCGGGCCCAAGAGTCCACATCGACGGCCCGGTTTGGCACCTCGATGTCGGCTCGTCGCATCCTGGGGGTGGAGTTGCTCCCAAGGGTTGGGCTGTTCGCCCATTAAAGCGGTACGCGAGCTGGGTTCAGAACGTCGTGAGACAGTAAGTTAACCGTTGCTGTCTATAAATTCGGCTATATGCTGGAAAACCCGAGGATCCGACGCTACTCGTCTCGTTAGAGACAGTGACAATGCGTTCGGTGCGGACAATCAGCAGGAAAGGCCGGTCGAAGTGACCGGAATCCTCAGAGACTATACGCCGAACACGAAGAGTGATGCCTTCGTGAAGATATAGTCCGAGCTGCATGGCGACATGCAGAGTCAGGCAGAAATGCCCTGACCCACTGGCTCCCTAGGGAGGCTGTGGTAACAATTCTGTCGGTCCCTATCTGCCGTGGGCGTTGGAGAGTTGAGAGGATTTGTCCCTAGTACGAGAGGACCGGGATGAACGCACCTCTGGTGTATCTGTTGTCCTGCCAAGGGCATAGCAGGCTAGCTACGTGTGGATCGGATAACCGCTGAAAGCATCTAAGCGGGAAGCCGGCCTCAAGATGAACTCTCCCATCCCCTAGAGGGAGTAAGACCCCTGGTAGACCACCAGGTTGATAGGCCGGATCTGGAAGGACGGCAACGTCTGTAGGAGACCGGTACTAATGGGTCGAGGGCTTGACGGATTTTAGTGTTACCCGCTGTGGCGCTGTGCAGTTTTGAGGGACCGTGGGAGGCGTGGTCTTTCGCCTTTTTCCGGTGGCCTTGGCGAGGGGGAAACACCTCTTCCCATTCCGAACAGAGCAGTTAAGCCCCTCAGCGCCGATGGTACTTGGCCCGCAAGGGCCTGGGAGAGTAGGACGCCGCCGGTTTTTTCGATACATACGGGCCGCCTTCGGGCGGCCCGTCGTCGTGCGAGGAGCTGGACGCCCGGCCGACTGCGGTCAGTGGGCCACCTCCCAGACCCGGTAGCCGCTCTTGAAGCGCGAGACAAAGACGACGCCCTCGGACAGACTCGCGCTCGGCAGCTCCTTCGGGAAGCGAAGTTCCACGACGACGGTTCTCGCTTGGATCGTCTTGCCGCATTGGAAGGCGACCTCGCCGCCGCGCGCTCCGGCCGCGGTCGCGACCTTCGACCAGACGACCGTTGCGCCGTTCACGTTGAGGTCTTTGTAGCGCTCGGGTGCTGCCGCCAGGGCAGCCTGTGCCGCCTTCTTGGTGGCTTGTGCAGACAGCGGCAGTGCGGCCTTGGCCTGCTTCGGGCAGGCGCTCATCGTCTTGCCGCCCGTCGAGGCGGCGGCGCCCGGTGCTGCGGAGAGCCCCAGCGCGACGGCGTATGACGCGACCGCAGCGAGCGCTGTGGACCGCGCAAGCCAGGCCGCGGCCGACGATGGCCGCGGCGATCTTCTGGCTGTGCTGCGCTGCTCGTTGGAGACCATTCTGGCGGTCCTCGTATCGGGATGGTTCCCACGTCCAGGCGGAAATCAGGCTGGGCGCCTGCTCCGCTCGCGTGCGGAGGCTACGCCCGCAACATTAGACCCCGCGGCACGGAAGACGAGACCCGTCGGACGCGAGGAGCGAGTCATCACAGGTGGGACTCGTGCCGCGCGCAGGGCCAGTGCCCCGCTCGACACGCCGACCCGGCCAGAGCAGCGATGCCGGCGCCACGCTCCCGACCGGCGAGAGGCACGGCTGCGCAGGCGCCGGCAACTGGCCGGGACGCCTGCGCGCGGACCCTCTGCGCAGCGGCGCTCGGTGCGGATGTGGGGCGTGGCGGGGCTCGTCCTGGCCGACCTCCCAGTCGACCTCGTAGTCGTCCTCGAGCAGCAGGAACGAGCGGGCCACGCGGACTGCACCGAGCGCGCGCTGCGCAAGCTTGGTTTTCGGCGCGGGGGGGAACATGTGTTCGTAAAGCTAGGCAGGCGATCGGACGGATCAAGCGCGAACGTGTGTACGCGTCGGTCGAGCGGCGCCAAAACGGCTCTACAGAGCCGATCGTCCCTCCTGTGAGCTGCAACAAGAGTTGCAGGAGGCGCCGTCTCGCGACCGGCAAGCGAGCTGGGAGATCGCACAGGCAGGGACCGGACCGGGCGACGCGAACTGGACTGCAGACATGGGTGTTACGCTTGCCAGGCGTTCGACCGGCGGGGCGGGTGGGTCACCGTTGACCGACGGGCGGCGCCCAAAGCTCATGGAGAAGTTCGTCATCGAAGGCGGCGTCCCGCTGTCGGGAACGATGGTCCCGGCTGGGAACAAGAACGGAGCGCTGCCGATCCTCGCCGCCAGCGTCCTCACCGAGGACGAGGTCGTCGTACGCAACGTGCCGCGCATCCGCGACGTGGAGGCGATGATCGAGATCCTCGTGGCGATCGGCGTGCACGTCAGCTGGCGCCAACCGAACGAGCTCGCGCTGTGCGCCGCCGACGTGCACGCAGTTGAGATCGAGCCCGAGCTCGCCGAGTCGATCAGGGCGTCGTTCCTGCTCGCCGGCCCGCTGCTCGCGCGCTTCGGCCGCGCCGTGATGCCGCCGCCCGGCGGCGACGTCATCGGACGCCGGCGCCTGGATCCGCATCTCGACGCGTTCCGCGCGATGGGAGCGCTGACCGAATGCGGCCGCGAGATCGTGCTCGACGCCCCGCGCGGGCTGCGACCGACCGACGTGTTCATGGACGAGCCCTCCGTGATGGCCACCGAGAACGCGCTGATGGCCGCCGCGCTCACGCCCGGCACAACCGTCATCGGCAACGCCGCCTGCGAGCCGCACGTGCAGGACCTCGCGCGCATGCTCGTCAAGATGGGCGCCGACATCCAGGGCATCGGCTCGAACCTGATCACCGTCAACGGCGCCGAGCGGCTGCACGGCTGCGAGCACGACATCGCGCCCGATCACATCGAGATCGGCAGCTTCATGGCGCTCGCCGGCGTCACCGGCGGCGAACTGCGCATCAAGGACACCGTCCCCGGCGACCTGCGCATGATCCGGTTGGTGTTCGAACGCGTGGGGCTGCGCTCGGAGCTGCACGGCAACGACGTCGTCGTGCCCGGCGGGCAGAAGCTGGTCGTGCAGGCCGACGTCGGCGAGTACAAGAGCAAGATCCAGGACGGTCCGTGGCCGGCGTTCCCCGCCGATCTCACGTCGATCGCCGTCGCCCTCGCGACGCAGGCCGAGGGATCGATCCTCGTGCACGAGTGGATGTTCGAGAACCGTCTGATCTTCACCGACAAGCTGATCCTGATGGGCGCCGACATCGTCATGTGCGACCCGCACCGGGCGATCATCACGGGCCCGCGGCGACTGCGCGGCGAGCGCGTCGAGTCGCCCGACATCCGCGCCGGTATGGCGATGCTGCTGGCGGCGCTGTGCGCCGAGGGTCGCAGCGAGATCGGCAACATCCGCCAGATCGATCGCGGCTACGAGCGCATCGACGAGCGCCTGCGCGATCTCGGCGCACGCATCGAGCGCGTCGCCACAGAGCCTGTCCACGCATAATCTCCGGGTCCTCATGATCCACCCGATCCCGAGCGGCACGCGCGACGTGCTCCCAGACGAGACGCGCGAGGTGCGCGCCATCACCGACATCCTGCGCGGCGTGTTCGAGCGCCACGGCTACGGCGAGGTGTACACGCCCGCGCTCGAGTACGAGTCGGTGCTCGCGCGCGCGGACATGGCAGAAGCGAAACCCGCCTACCGCGTGTTCGACGAGTCCGGCCAGGTGCTCGTGCTGCGCTCGGACATGACCGTGCCGATCGCGCGCGTCGTTGCCACGCGCTACGCATCCAGCGAGCCGCCGCTGCGCTTCTGTTACTTCGCCCACTGCTACCGCGGCGTGCGCCCGCAGCGCGGGCAGCCGCGCGAGCTGCTGCAGGCGGGCATCGAGCTGATCGGCGCGCCCGCGCCGCAGGGCACCGTCGAGGCGCTCACCGTGCTCTGCCACGCGCTCGACGCCACCGGCCTCAAGGACTACCGCATCGGCCTCGGCGACGCCTCGCTGTTTCCAGCGTTGATGGCGAGCCTGCGCGTGCCGGAGGAGATCCGCGCCGGCCTGCTCGAGCAGCTCGTGCTGCGCGACTTCGTCGGGCTCGAACGAGCGCTCGCCGAGTCGGGGCTTTCCGACGACGCCGCCGAGCTGCTGCTCGAGGTGCCACAGCGCCGCGGCGGCCCCGAGGTGCTCACCGACACGCCCGCGCAGGCGCAGGAGGCCGTCACCGGCCTGCGGCGCGTGCACGAGCTGCTCGAGCCCGCCGTCGCCGAGCGCGTGATCTTCGACCTCGGCCTCGTGCGCAACATCGGCTACTACACCGGCGCCGTGTTCGACGTCTATGACCCCGCGCTCGGCGCCCCGATCGGCGGCGGCGGCCGCTACGACGAGCTCGTCGGGCGCTTCGGGCGCAGCCTCCCCGCCGTCGGCTTCGCGCTCGGCGTCGACCGTCTTCACATCGCCCTCGCCGGAGAGGAGCGCGGCACCGGCGCACTGCTCGCCGGCACCGCACACGGGCTTCCCACGTGACTCCCATCAACGGCCTCACGATCGCGGTGCCGCGCGGCGCGCTGTTCGACGGGACCGTCGACCTGCTCGCGAGCCTTGGCCTCGACACGCAGGAGCTGCGCGCAAACGACCGCAAGCTGCTGTTCGAGGACATCGGCGTGATCACGATGCGCCCGACCGACGTGCCCACGTACGTCGAGGCCGGCGCGGCCGACCTCGGCGTGACCGGCAAGGACGTGCTGCTCGAGCAGGCCGCCCAGCGCTCGGCGGAGGGTGGCCGCGACGTGTACGAGCTGCTCGACCTCGGCTTCGGGCGCTGCACGATGGTGCTCGCCAGCAAGGCCGGTCCCGACCCCGCGCACGAGGCGCTGCGCCGCCTCGGCGTGATGCGCGTCGCCACCAAGTACCCGCGCATCGCCGCACGCCATCTCGAGGAGACCGGCAGGCAGGCCGAGATCGTCGAGGTCAAAGGCTCCGTCGAGCTCGCACCGCTGACCGGGCTGGTCGAGGCGATCGTCGACCTGACCGCCACCGGCACCACACTGCGCGAGAACAACCTCGTCGTTCGCGAGGAGATCGTCGTGTGCACCGCCAGGCTGATCGCCAACCCGGTCGCGCACAAGCTCAAGGCCGCCGCCATCGACGAACTGCTGGCGCGCCTGCGCGAGCTGCCGGCGACCGCGCGCGGACGCGGCGCCCCGGACCCCGTCTGACATGCGGATCGAGCGCCTGCACGCTGAAGACGTGGCGCGCCTGGGCGGGCCCGCCGGCGCCGCCGCGCGGGTGCGCTCGCTCGTGCCCGACGGCGACTCCGTGGCCGAGCACGTGCGCGAGATCCTCGCCAGGGTGCGTGTTGAAGGCGACGTGGCGGTGCTCGACTACACACGCCGGTTCGACACCGCCGGCAACGAGCCGCGGCCGCTGCGCGTGCCGGCCGAGGAGCTCGATGAGGCGATCAAACGCCTGCCGCTCGAGCTGATCGCCGGGCTGCAGGTCGCGATCGTCAACGTCGCGCTCGTCGCCGAGGCGGCCGTCCGCAACGACATCCCCGTCGAGCTCCCGCAAGGGCAGCGCATCGTCCTGCGCGAGGTGCCCGTCGCGTCCGCCGCCGTGTACGTGCCCGGCGGGCGCGCCGCCTACCCGAGCACGGTCGTCATGGGCGTCGTCACCGCGCGCTCCGCCGGCGTCGTCGACGTCGCCGTCTGCGCGCCCCCGGGCGTCGACGGGCAGATCGACCCGGTGATCCTCGGCACGTGCCGGCTGTGCGGCGTCGAGCGCGTGTACCGCATGGGCGGAGCCCAGGCGATCGCCGCGCTCGCGCGCGGAACCGACACCGTCGAGCGCGTCGACGTGATCGTCGGCCCCGGCAACCTGTACGTGCAGGAGGCCAAGCACCAGCTGTCCACGAGTGTCGGCATCGACGGCTTCGCCGGTCCCAGCGACCTGCTTGTCGCGCTCGGCGCGGACACTGGCGAGCACGAGCTGCGGCTCGCCGCGCTGGACATGCTCGCCCAGGCCGAGCACGGCGAGGGCAGCCTCGTTGCCGCCGTCTCACCGTCCGCGGCCGCGTGCGACGCGCTCGCCGCCACACTCCAACAGCTCGTCGTCGAACGCCCCACGGTCGGTGAGGCCGCGTTCGCGATCGTCGACGTCGCAAGCGCTCGCGACGCTATCGCGCTCGCCAACGCGTTCGCCCCCGAGCACCTGCAGCTGATCGGCGCCGACGTCGAGACGCTCGCTCCCGCGATCCGCTGCGCCGGCTGCCTGTTCGTCGGCGTCGACAGCGCGACCGCGTTCGGCGACTACGTCGCCGGCTCCAACCACGTGCTGCCCACAGGCGGCGCCGCGCGCTTCGCCTCGACGCTCTCGCCGCGCCACTTTCGCCGCACGATGTCCGAGGTGCGCATCGGTCAAGCCGCCGGCAAGCTCGCCGCCGCGGGCGCGCCGATCGCCCGCGCAGAGGGCTTTGACGTGCACGCCGAGTCGATGCAGGCGCGCGTGCGCGAGAATCAACAGTCGTGAGCCCCGCACAGCCAACCCCCGGAGACCCCGCATGAGCCGCACCGCCACGATCGAGCGCAAGACCGCCGAGACCGACGTGCGCCTGACGCTGACACTCGACGGCAGCGGCTCAGGCAGCCGCGCAACCGGCGTCGGCTTCCTCGACCACATGCTCGACCTGCTCGCGCGCCACGGGCGCATCGACCTCGACGTCGACGTCAAAGGCGATCTGCACACCGGCGCTCACCACACCGCCGAGGACACCGCGATCGTGCTCGGCCAGGCGCTCGACACGGCGCTCGGCGACCGCGCCGGGATCGCCCGCTACGGCTCAGCCACCGTGCCCATGGACGAGGCGCGCGCGAGCTGCGCGATCGATGTCTCCGGGCGCTCGTTCACGCTGTTCGAGGCCGACCTGCCGGCTGGCGTCACCGGCGACTTCGAGCACGAGCTGACCGAGGAGTTCTTCCGCGCATTCGCCAACGCCGCCAAGCTGACCCTGCACCTGCGCGTGGAAACGGGCAGCAACGCCCACCACATGATCGAGGCCGCGTTCAAGGCGTTCGCGCGGGCGCTGCGTCAAGCGGTGGCAATCGACCCGACCGAGATCGGCGTGCCGAGCACCAAGGGGACACTGACAGCATGAGCGAGCGCACGACACCGCTGGTTGACGAGCCCGTTGAGATCGCGATCGTCGACTACGGCATGGGCAACCGCCGCTCCGTCGAGAAGGCGCTCGAGCACGTCGGCGCGCGCGCCAGCATCACCAGCGCGCACGAGCAGCTGCGCGCCGCCGCCGGCCTGATCGTGCCCGGCGTCGGCGCGTTCCCGCGCGCGATGGAGCGTGTGCGCGGGCTGGGACTGGACACCTTGCTACGCGAGCGCGTCGATGCGGGCACGCCCGTGCTCGGCATCTGCCTGGGCATGCAGATCGCGTTCGACTCATCCACCGAGCTCGGGGGAGCCGAGGGGCTGGGCATCGTGCCCGGCGAGGTTCGCGTCCTCGATCACGGCGAGCTGAAGCTGCCGCACATCGGCTGGAACGAGGTGCGCTTCACACAGCCCGGCTCGCCGCTGGTCGCAGACCTGCCGAGCAGCTGCGCCTTCTACCACGTGCACTCCTACGCACCCGTGCCCGCCGACGAGCACGACATCCTCGGCGTCGCCGAGTACGGCGCGCCGTTCGTCAGCGCCGTGCAGCGCGGCTCCTTCTACGGCGTGCAGTTCCACCCCGAGAAGTCATCCGCCGCCGGACTGCGCCTGCTCGCCAACTTCGCGCGCATCTGCATCGCCGCCACGCCGGCCCATGTCCAATCAGCCACGCCGGCCGACGTCCCATCCGTCGCCCGGTGAGGCTCTACCCGGCGATCGACATCCTCGGCGGCAACGCCGTGCGCCTCGTCAAGGGCGACTTCGACGCGAAGAAGGTCTACGACGAGGACCCGCTGTCCGCCGCCCAAGGCTGGGTTGATGCGGGCGCCGAGTACCTGCACGTGGTCGACCTCGACGGCGCCAAGCGCGGCGAGCCCGTCAACCTCGAGCAACTGCAACGGATAGCCGCCGAGGCGGGCGTGCCGGTGCAGTACGGCGGCGGCCTGCGCACCGCCAAGGCCGCAGCCGACGCGCTCGGCGCGGGCGCAGCCCGTGTGATCCTCGGCACCGTCGCGTTCACCGATCCCGACGCGCTCAGCGAGATGCTCGACGCGCACGGCCCCGAGCGGATCCTCGTCGGCGTGGACGTGCGCGGGGGCCATGTCGCCACGCACGGCTGGCTGCACAGCACCGGCATGCCCGCGCGCGACGCCTTCGCCGAGCTGCGCCAGCGCGGCGTGCGCCATTTCGTGTTCACCAACATCGACCACGACGGCATGCTCGACGGCGCCAACCGCGACGAGGTCGCGTGGGTCACGAAGGCCGCGGGGGAGGGGAGCGTGATCTTCTCCGGAGGCATCGGCACGCGCGAGGACCTCGAAGCGCTAGCCGACCTGCGCAGGGAGCTCGATCTGACCGCGCTTGATGGCGTCATCGTCGGCACCGCGCTGTACGAGAAGCGCTTCACCGTGGCCGAAGGCAAGGCGGCGCTGGCCGCGTGACAGGTCGCTCCGGGCGGCACACGCAGCCGTAGCGCTGATGCCGTTTCGATCGGCGCATGCGCCGATCGGCGGTGGGCGCATGCGCCCACCGTGAGGCCGCACATGTGCGGCCTCTGGGGAGAGCCGCATGCGGCCCTCCCGAAAGAAGTCTCGCTGGATATTGGGGGGCGCCCGGGACCGCTTAAGCCGGCGAATAGTCGGGCCGATGTTGTTATATGGCATTCGGTGCGACCCATCGGGCTGGCGGCTATGCCCAGGGCCGGTATCAGCGCGGTCTGAGGAATTGGCGCTCACGGAGCCGCCCGCTTCTCGCGCTTTTCCTCGGACCGTTTCTCTTGGGCGGATTGGTTGGGCTCGTAGTAGAGCGGAACGTGGCTGCCTGGATTGCCGGGGCGGCGTTCGGCGTCGGTCTGGGAATGTGGATGGTGCTGCGCGACTCGCCTCCCGCATACGTCGAGAACTGGCAGGTTGGCGCCGAAGGCGAGCGCAAAACAGCGAAGGCGCTGGCAAGACTCGATCGGTCACGGTGGCTGGTGGTTCACGATGTCCCGTGCGCTCGCGGCAATTATGACCACGTCGGGGTGAGCCGGGCGGGCGTCTTCTTGCTTGAGACCAAGAACCTGCAGGGCACCGTGGAGATCCGCGATGGTGTGCCGCGTCTGCGACGACGGCTGGATCCACAAGCGGACAATCCGTGCCCGTGGGTCCGCTCAAATGCTCTCGCCAGCGCGGCCGCCCTCAAGGCGGAGATCCAGCAGATGACCGGACACCCTCTCTGGGTTCAGGCGGTCGTCGTGCTTTGGTCGGACTTCAAGGAAGGCGTGTACGAAGACGAGAGATGCGTCGTCGTCCACGGCTCCCGGCTGCGTGACTGGATCAGTGGCCGGTCCGATGAGCTGGATGAGAAAGCCGCTGGCGAGATTGCGGCAGCCGTCCGGGTGATCGCGAATAGGTAGACGACCCTGGGATGAGCGTGGAGGGCCGCATGTGGCCCGGTCACACCATCTACGCTGAGCGCGTGCACTACAAGCGCGTCATCCCCTGCCTGGACGTCGATCGAGGACGGGTGGTCAAGGGCATCGAATTCGTCGACATTCGCGACGCCGGGGACCCGGTCGAGCTGGCTGCGCACTACGACCGCGAGGGCGCCGACGAGCTCGTGTTCCTCGACATCACCGCCACGCACGAGAAGCGCGACACGATCGCCAAGCTCGCACGCAGCACCGCCGACGAGGTGTTCGTGCCATTCACCATCGGCGGCGGCATCCGCTCGGTCGCCGACGCGCAGGCCGTGCTCGACGCGGGCGCCGACAAGGTGTCCGTCAACTCGGCAGCGCTAAAGCGACCCGAGCTGCTCAACGAGCTCGCCGACGTGTTCGGCGCGCAGTGCGTGGTGCTCGCGATCGACGCCAAGGCGCGAGCACCCGACGACCGAGCCACATCGGACGCGGTGTATAACCATGGCGATACACCGGCTTCGAACGGACACCTGGCACGAGTGGACGCCACGGCCTGGGAGGCGTACCTCGCGGGCGGGCGCACGCCTACCGGCCGCGACGTCGTCGAGTGGGCGCAGGAGGCGGTCGAGCGCGGCGCCGGGGAGATCCTGCTGACGAGCATGGACCGCGACGGCACCAGCGACGGCTACGACCTGCCGCTCACGCGCGCGGTCAGCGAGGCGGTCAGCGTTCCCGTGATCGCGTCCGGCGGCGCCGGCGAGCTCGAGCACCTCGCGCAGGCGCTCGCAGCCGGCGCCGACGCGGTGCTGTGCGCGTCGATCTTTCACTACGGCCGCTACACGGTCGCGCAGGCCAAGGCGCACCTCGCCGCGTCCGGGATTCCGGTGCGCGTGATCTGATGCGCGGCCGGGAGGTGCTGGACGCGCTGCGCGGCCTGCCGGGCGGCCCCGAGCTGCTGGCCATGGGCGACGAGGGAGCAGAGCTCGAGCTCGTCGGCGGCGCCGTGCGCGACCTGCTGCTCGGCCGCGCTCCGCGTGAGCTCGACGTCGTCGTCGCCCGCGACGCCGCCGCGCTCGCACGCGATCTCGCCTCGCGACTGGGCGCGAACGCCGCACAGCCTCCCAGCGCGACGCTCCACGATCGCTTCGGAACGGCCCTGCTGCAGTGGGACGGCGCCCGCATCGACATCGCCGAGCGGCGCGCCGAGTCCTATCCCGCGCCGGGGGCGCTGCCAGATGTGCGCGCCGGCACGCGCGAGCAGGATCTCGCGCGCCGGGACTTCACCGTCAACGCGATCGCCGTCGCGCTCGGCGGCGCGCACAGGGGCGAGCTCAGCCACGTCGAGCACGCGCTCGAGGATCTCGACGCCGGGCGCCTGCGCGTGCTGCACGAGCGCAGCTTCAGCGACGATCCCACGCGTCTGCTGCGCCTCGCGCGCTACCGCGCCCGGCTCGGCTTCGAACTCGAGCCCGGCACCGCCGCGCTCGCGACGGCGGCGCTCCACGACGGCGCGCTGATGACCGTCTCGCGCGCGCGGCTCGGCGCCGAGCTGCGCCTGGCGCTCGCCGAAGACGGCGCACCGGCGGCGCTCGAGTCGATGAGCGAGCTCGGCGTGCTCGCCGCGCTGCCCGCCGGCCTGCGCTTCGATCGCGAGCTCGCCGAACGCGCGATCGCGCTGCTGCCGTCCGACGGTCGCGCCGACCTGCTGCTGATGGCCTCGCTGCTGCTGCACCTGACGATGCTCAGAACGCAAGACCCTGAGCCGATCATCTTCGGCATCCTCGACGAGCTCGAGTTCACCGCCGCCGACCGCGAGCGCACGATGCGCAGCGCGCTCGCAGCCCCAGCGCTCGTCACCGCGATGACACTCGCCGCCAAGCCGTCGCAGCTGCGCGAGACGCTGTGCGTGCACACACCCGAGGCAATCGCCCTCGCGGGCGCGCTCGGCGCCGACGGCTCGCCCAGCGCGGCCGAAGCGGCGACAGCCTGGTTCGAGCAGCTACGCGACGTGCGGCTGCAGATCAACGGCGACGACCTGATCGCCGCCGGCGTCCCCAGCGGCCCAGAGATCGGGAGCAGGCTCACGCACGCGCTTGCGCGCAAGCTCGACGGCGAGCTCGAAGCCGGACGCGACGCAGAGCTGCAAGCCGCGCTCGAGGCGACGGTCGAGCGCTGACGGCACGAATCGAGGCCCCGTGACACAGTTCGAACCCGACACCCGCTCATCCGTCGACGAGCTGCTCTTCGACCTCCCCGGCGGTGGCCGCGCGCTGTTCACCGCCCGCGCCACCGGCAACCTGTCGATGCGCGCCGGCGATGACCACGAGCGCGGCCTGCAGCGACGCCACCAGCTCTGCGAGCGGTTGGGCCTGCACTGGCTGTGCGCGAGCCCGCAGGTGCACGGCACGCACGTCCAGCGTGTGCTCGAGCTCACCGGCTCGCGCGGGCACCCCGCGCCGATCGACGCAGACGGCCATGCCACGACGCTGCAAGCGGTAGGCACGATGGTGCTCGGCGCCGACTGCCTGCCGGTCGCGCTCGGCTGCGCGGGCGCCGTGGCGATGGTGCACGCCGGCTGGCGGGGACTCGCGGCGGGCACGCTCGAGCAGGGCGTCGGCGCGCTGCGCGAGCTTGGCGGCGGCGCCGAGCTCGTCGCCGTCATCGGCCCCGGCGCCGGCGCCTGCTGCTACGAGGTCGGGCCAGAGGTGCACAGCGCGTTCGGCGACACCCATCGCCACGGGCGCAACATCGACCTGCAGGCAATCGCCCGCGACCGTCTGCACGGCGCCGGCGTGGAGGACGTACGCGTGGTAGCCGCCTGCACGATCTGCGACGAGCGCTTCTTCTCCTACCGGCGCGAAGGCGAGCGCGCCGGGCGCCAGGCGGGGGTCGCATGGTTGAGCTGATCGCCGGGCTGCGAGCCGAGGTCATCCGCGCGAACCTCGAGCGCGTGCGCGCCGAGATAGTCGCCGCGAGCGAGCGAGCGCAGGCGCGCTCGCCAGCCGGGGAGCCCCGCGAGGTGCAGGTGCTTGCGGCGATCAAGTACGTCGCCAGCGCCGACCTGCCGCTGCTCGCCGAGGCCGGCATCCGGCTCGTCGGCGAGAACCGCGCGCAGGACCTGCAGGAGAAGTTCGCCGCACACGCGGATCTGTTCGAGTGGGACTTCATCGGCCAGCTGCAGAGCCGGCGCGTGCGCCTGATCGTGCCGTACGTGCGGCTGATCCACTCGCTCGCCTCCGAATCGGCGCTGCGCGAGCTCGAGCGGCACATCGAGCTCGCGCGCCCGGGGCTGCGGGTGCTGCTCGAGGTCAACGTCGCCGGCGAGGCCGGCAAGGCGGGCATCGCCCCGCAGGAGATCGGCGCGTTCATCGCGCGCTCGCCGCTGCCCGTCGCCGGCCTGATGACGATGCCGCCGCTCTCGCCGCAAGCCGAGGACAGCCGCCGCTGGTTTGCCGCGCTGCGCGAGCTCGCCGGCGAGCACGGCCTCGAGCACCTGTCGATGGGCACCTCCCAGGACTACGTCGTCGCCGTCGAAGAGGGCGCCACCATCGTGAGAATAGGCACGAGTCTCTATCATTAGCGCCCTGCGGCGGCCTGCTCGTCTAGACCGCTGATTACCAGCATCTGCAGGGAAACCGGCCCGCCGGGCGAACACGCACCTACACCGATGGCTTTCCGCGACTCCTGGCACAGCGCACTCGTGTACTTCGGCCTCGCCGAGGAGTATCACGACGACTACGAGGACGAGGCCGCAGGGGTGGGGCGGGAAGGGCGGGAGGGACCCGAGTCCGAGATCGAGGACCGCTACCGCGAGCGCCCCAACGTCCGCCGCCTGCGCCGGCGCCGCGACGAGTTCGACGACATCTTCGCCGACGACGACGCCGGCGAGGCCGCCGGTGGCGCACGCGGCGCCCGCGGCGGGCGCGCCACGACCGTGCTCAAACCCGTCGGCCGCACCAACGGCGACGTGCGCGTGCACCTCGTCGTGCCCAAGTCGTTCAACGACGCGCAGCAGATCGCCGACAAGTTCAAGGACTCGATCCCCGTGATCCTCAACCTGCAGAGCTCCGACACCGACCTGTCCAAGCGCCTGATCGACTTCGCCTCCGGCCTCACCTACGCGCTCGACGGCGGCATGCAGCGGATCGCCGACAAGGTCTTCATGCTTACGCCCCGCAACGTCGAGATCTCCGCCGAGGAGCGCGCGCGCTTGATTGAGAAGGGCTTCTTCAATCAGTCGTGAGGCGCAATAGCGCGTCAGGGGCGCTGCTGAACCGCCCTAGTCTGGAGACATAATGCAAATTGGCCTGATCGGTTGCGGCAACATGGCACGCGCGCTCGCTCGAGGGTGGGGGCGGCCGGTGCTGTGCGCCGACCCCGTCGCCGAGCGTGCCCGCAGCCTCGCGGCGGAGGTGGGGGGCGAGGCGCTCGCCAGCAACGCCGAGGTTGCCGCCCGGGCCGAGCTGCTCGTGCTCTGCCACAAGCCGGCGCAGCTCGCTGCAGTGGCCGCCGAGATCGGGGCGGGCAAAACGCCCGTGGCCTCGATCCTCGCCGTCACGCCGCTGGCCGCCTTGCACGAGGCGTACCCCGGTCGGCCCGTGTACCGCTTCATCCCGTCGCTGCCCGTCGAGGTGCGCCAAGGCGCCGTCGTCCAGGCCGCCGAGCCGGGCGCCGTCCCCGGCGACCCCAGCTCGTCCACGGCCGACGGTGGCGCGGACGCTGAGCGCGCGGCGCTCGATACGGCCGTCGCCGAGCTGTTCGCCGAGCTGGGCACGCTCGTCGTCCTCGACGACGCGCTCCTCGACGTCGCCACCGGGCTCATGTCCTGCGCGCCCGCGTACGTCGCGCTCGTGGCCGAGGCGCAGGTGGACGCCGGCGTGCGCCGCGGCATCCCCGCCGCGCAGGGTGCCCAGCTCGTCGTGCAGACCCTCGCCGGCACCGCAGAGCTGCTGCGCCGTCGCGACTACGACACGATGGCCGTCCGCCGCGAGGTCTCCTCGCCCGGGGGACTCACAGCGCGTGGCGTCGACGCGCTCGAGCGCGCCGGCCTGCGCCGAGCGTTCAGCGACGCGCTCGACGCCGTGCTCGACGGAGGCTCCCGATGATCATCGCCAGCGTGCGCTCGGACATCGCCGGCTACCTCTCGGCGCTGATCTACGTCTACGTGCTCGTGATCCTCGTGTACATCGTCATCCAGCTGCTGTTCGCCGCCGGCATACGCCCGCCCTACTCACGCACCACCGACCGCATACTCGACTTCCTGCGCGAGGTCGTCGAGCCGTTCCTGCGCATCTTCCGGCGCTTTGCCCCGCGGCTCGGCGGCATGGACTTCAGCCCGATGCTCGCGATCATCACGCTGTACCTGATCAACATCATCGTCGTCCAGGGCATCATCAGCTGAGCTGCCCATGCGTCTGACCGCCTGGCTGCGCGCGGCGCTCGTGCTCGTGTGCGTGGTCGTGATCGATCAGCTCAGCAAGCACGCGATCGAACACTCGATCATCCCCGGCGAAGAACACAGCTTCCTGCCCGGGGTCGAGCTCGTCGACACGCGCAACCACGGCGTCGCCTTCGGCTTCCTGCCGGGAAACCAGGTGGCCGTGACCGTGCTGATCTCGCTCGCCCTGCTCGCGCTGCTCGCCTACTTCGCGCGCCACACCGCGCGCCCGTGGATATGGCTGCCCACCGGCATGATCGCCGGCGGCGCGCTCGGCAACATCATCGACCGCGTGCGTCACGGCTCGGTAACCGACTTCATCAAGCTGCCGCTCGGCTGGCCGCCGTTCAACCTCGCCGACACCTCGATCACGCTCGGCATCCTGATCCTGTTCCTGCTCATAGACCTCGGCCGCCACCCAAAGTCTTGACCGACGCCGCCGCCCACCCCGCCCCCGGGCCTCCTTTCAAGATCGCCTTCCAGGACGAGCATCTGATCGTGGTCGACAAGGCGCCCGGCGTGGTCGTACACCCGGCGCGCGGGCACCGCGAGGACACGCTCGCGCAGCTGCTCGCGCCGCTGCTCGCCGAGGAGACCGACGCCGCCAGCGACAGCGACACCGACGGCGAGCGTGACGCCGACGCCGAGCGCCGGGGGATCGTGCATCGCCTCGATCGCGACACCTCCGGCCTGCTCGTCGTAGCGCGCACCAACGAGGCGCTCACGCGCCTGCAGGCCGCGCTCGCCGAGCGGCGCATCGAGCGCGAATACCTCGCGCTCGTAGAGGGGCGCCCGCCCGCGCGCACAGGCACGATCGAGGCGCCCATCGGACGCGACCCCCGCGTGCGCACGCGCATGGCAGTCGGCGGCTCCGGCGCGCGCGAGGCGCGCACCCATTTCACGCTCGAGCGCGCGCTCGCCGACACCTCGCTGCTGCGCCTGCGGCTGGAGACAGGGCGCACGCATCAGATCCGCGTGCACCTGCAGGCGATCGGACACGCCGTCTGCGGCGACCCCGAGTACGGCACCGCCGGGCGATTCGGGCTCGAGCGCCAGTTCCTGCATGCCACCCGCCTCGCGTTCGACCATCCGCTGACGGGGGAGCGCATCGAGGTCAGCTCGCCGCTGCCAGCCGACCTCCAAGCCGCGCTGGAGCGCGCGGGCACCGCCGGCGGAGCCGGTGGTCGGGTATCCTGAGATCCAAATCAGAACTTCGACCCGCGCGGCTACGGATAGCGGCCCTGCCCGGAGCGCTGGCTGACACGCCACCGACTCCGGGTCCGCTCTCTCCGCGCGGCAACCAATCGCATACAAAAATAAGGGAGTAGCCCGTGGCTGACGTAGGCATCGCGGAGCTGCTGGAGGCCGGCGTTCACTTCGGCCATCAGACGCGCCGCTGGAACCCAAAGATGCGCCGCTTCATTTTCGGTGAGCGCGGCGGCATCTACATCATCGACCTGCTCAAGACGCAGGTACTGCTCGCGCAGGCGCAGGAGTTCGCCGGCGAGCTCGCTCACCGTGGCGGCACCGTGCTGTTCGTCGGCACCAAGAAGCAGGCGCGCGACACCATCAAAGACGTCGCCGAGGCGGCCGACATGCCGTACGTCAACCACCGCTGGCTCGGCGGGCTGCTCACCAACTTCCAGACCATCAGCCAGCGCATCCGGCGCCTGCACGACCTCGAACGCTACGAGGCCGACGGGCAGCTGGCGCTGCTGCCGACGCGCGAGCGCATGGCCGCACAGGCCGATCTCGCGAAGCTGCGCGCCAACCTCGGCGGCGTCAAGAACATGCAGCGCGTGCCCGACGCGATGTTCGTCATCGACCTCAAGACCGAGGAGATCGCCGTCAAAGAGGCCCGCCGCCTGCGCATCCCGATCATCGGGCTCGTCGACACCAACTGCGACCCCGACGGCATCGACTTCGTCGTGCCCGGCAACGACGACGCGATCCGCTCCTGCGCGCTGATCACACAAGCGATCGGGCAGGTCGTCTCCGAGGGACACGGCGTGTTCCGCGCGCAGGAGGAACGCGCCCGCCAGGAAGCCGAGGAACGCGCCAAAGCCGAGGCCGAAGCCCGTGCCAAGCGCGAAGCCGAGGAACAGGCCAAGCGCGAGGCCGAGGAGCAGGCCAAGAAAGAGGCCGCCGAGCGCGAGGCGGCCGCCCGCGCCGCCGCAGCCGCCGCCCAGACCGCGCCCGCGCCGCAGGAGACACCCGCGCCGGCAGCAGAGCCCGCCGCCGCGCCGACGCCTCAGCCCGCGGTGGCCGAGCCCGTCGTGCCAGCACAGGCAGAGGCGCCGGCGCAGCCCGCGCCGGCCCAGGGCGCATCGTCCCCGCAGGGGGAGGACGCGGTGCACGCCGAGGCCGAGGCCCAGGCTGACGCCGAGTTGCATCCGCCCACGCCAGAGCCCGATCCAAGCGCGAAGGGCGAGGACATGGTGCACGCCGAAGCAGTGGCGCAGGCGCCCGTCCAGGAGCTGGACAGCGCACTTGCCGAGGCAGCCGCGGAGCCGGCCGAGCAGGAGACCCCGGCAGCCGAGCAGGAGGCGCCGGCGGCGGCCTCCGAGGTCAGCGAGGAGACAACGACGGAGGCAACCGCATCATGAGCACTGTCGAGATCGGAGCAAAGGACGTGAAGGCCCTGCGCGACCGCACCGGCGCAGGCATGATGGACTGCAAGAAGGCGCTCACGGAGGCGCAGGGAGACATCGAGAAGGCGATCGAGATCCTGCGCGTGAAGCAGGGCAAGAAAATCCAGGACCTCGGCGAGCGTGCCGCCACCGAGGGCACCGTCCAGGCGTACGTACACGCCGGCTCGAAGGTCGGCGTGCTGATCGAGGTCGACTGCAACACCGACTTCGTCGCCAAGAACGACGATTTCGTGAGCTTCGCGCGTGAGGTCGCGATGCAGATCGCCGCCACGCCGACCGTCAAATACGTCAGCCGCGACGACGTCCCCGCCGAGCAGCGCGACGCCGAGGCGCGCATCTACGAGCAGGAGGCGGCCGACAAGCCCGAGAACGTGCGCGAGAAAATCGTCTCCGGCAAGCTCGACTCGTGGCTGTCCACGATCGTGCTGCTCGAGCAGGAGATGCACAACCCGAAGTTCGACGGCAAGACCGTCCAGCAGCTGCGCGACGAGCTCACCGCAACCACCGGTGAGAATGTCGTCATACGCCGCTTCGCGCGCTTCGCCATAGGCCAGTAGGGCGTTCGGCGGGTATAGGCTCTTCGCGGCGATGGCCCCTGCCTTCAAACGCATCCTGCTGAAGCTCTCCGGCGAGGCGCTGATGGGCGAGCTCGACTACGGCACCGACCCCGCGCGCGTGGCGGCGGTCGCGCGCCAGGTGACAGCGGTGCGCGACCAGGGCGTCGAGGTCGCGATCGTCGTCGGCGCGGGCAACATCTATCGCGGCATGAAGGGCGCCGCCGCCGGCATGGACCGCTCGACCGCCGACTACATGGGCATGCTCGCGACCGTGCTGAACGCGCTGCCGCTGCAGGACGCGCTCGAGAAGGCCGGCACGAACACGCGCGTGCAGTCCGCGCTCAGCATCTCCGAGGTCGCCGAGCCGTACATCCGCAGGCGCGCGATGCGCCACCTGGAGAAGGGGCGTGTGGTGATCTTCGCAGCCGGCACCGGCAACCCGTTCTTCACGACCGACACCGCCGCCGCGCTGCGGGCCGCCGAGATCCACGCGGAGATCATCCTGATGGCCAAGAACGGCGTCGAGGGTGTCTACAGCGCCGACCCGGCGCTCGACCCGACGGCAGAGTTCATCCCCGAAATCACGCACATGGAGGCACTCGAGCGGCGGCTGCGCGTAATGGACTCGACCGCGCTTGCGTTGTGCATGGAGAACGGCATGCCGCTGAACGTGTTCAACATGGACGACGAGGCCAGTCTCGCGCAGATAATCTCAGGCGTGCGCGTGGGCACGCTTGTAACGACAGCCGGAGGAGAGGACGATGGCCGCTGAGAACCTGATCGACGAACTGCTCGAGGACGCCGGCGAGCGTATGAGCAAGTCCGTCGAGGCCTCCACGCACGAGTTCTCGACCGTGCGCACCGGGCGCGCCAGCCCCGCGCTGCTCGACCGAGTGGTGGTCGACTACTACGGCGCCATGACGCCGCTGAACCAGCTGGCCACGATCTCCGCGCCCGAAGCGCGGCTGCTCAGCGTCCAGCCCTATGACAAATCCTCGATCAAGGCGATCGAGAAGGCGATCAACGAGTCCGACGTCGGGCTGACCCCGTCCAACGACGGCAACGTCGTGCGCCTGGTCGTGCCCGAGCTGACCGAAGAGCGTCGTCGCGACCTGGTCAAGGTCCTGCGCAACCTCGCCGAGGAGGGGCGCGTGGCGGTACGCAACGTGCGCCGCGACACGATGCAGCACCTGCGCGAGCTGAAGGCCGAGGGCGAAGCGTCATCCGATGACGAGCACCGCGCCGAGGTCGAGCTGCAGAAGCTGACCGACGGTCGCATCGGCGAGCTCGACGGCGTGCTCAAGGCCAAGGAAGAGGAGATCCTCGAAGTCTGATGGCAGCCGCCGGTGAACCCGCGGCGGGTGGGCGGGTTCGATACCTCGCGATCATCACCGACGGCAACGGCCGCTGGGCGCGCGCGCACGGCGTGCCGGTCAACGACGGGCACAGCGCCGGCGCCGACACCGTCAAGGCGCGCCTGCGCGATGCCGCCGAGCTCGGGATCGAGGAGTTCACCGTGTACTCGTTCTCGACCGAGAACTGGTCGCGTCCCGCCGACGAGGTCCAGGGACTGATGGAGATGTTCTCCCAGCGGATCACCGGCGAGACCCCCGAGCTGCACGACGAAGGTGTGCGCATGCGCTTCATCGGCCGGCGCGAGGGCATCGGCGAGCGCCTGGCCGAGCAGATGCAGTGGGCGGAAGCGCTCACGCAGGCCAACACCCGCATCACGATGTTCGTCGCGTTCAACTACGGCGGGCGCGCCGAGATCCTCGACGCCGCCCGCCGGTTTGCGGCCAAGAGGGTGGCGCAGTCGGCCGAAGGCCGACCAGCTGGGCCCCTCGCTCTTCAATCTGAGGAGGAGGAGTTCCGCGCCTGCCTGTATGCGCCGGAGATGCACGACCCCGACCTGATCATCCGTACCAGCGGCGAGCGCCGCCTGTCCAACTATCTGCTGTGGCAGTCGGCGTACTCGGAGCTCGTGTTCCGCGACGAGCTGTGGCCGGACTTCACGCGCGAGGCCCTCGAACAATCGCTCGCGGAGTACGCCGAGCGCCGGCGCCGGTTCGGCGGACGATGACAGCACCCTGCTGATGGCTAGCGGGCCACATACGCCAGGGGGTGCCCACGCGGCGCGTCAGCCGCGCCCGGCTTCCTCCGCGCAGCGCAGCGGCGGGCGCCGCCCGTCGCGCAGGCGACGCAGCCGCAGCCGCAGCAGCAGCCGCCGCGAGCCCGGCTCGGACCTGCGCGCGCGCGTGCTCGTCGCGATTCCCGCGATCGCCGTCGCGCTGTTCCTGGTGATCGAAGGCGGCCTCGTGTTCACGCTCGGCATGTTCGTGCTCGGCGTCGTCTGCTTGCACGAGCTGTACGGGATGTACGAGCGCGCGCAGCCCGCACGGCTGGCCGGCTTCATCGCGCTCGCCGGGCTGCTGGCCGCGGCGCTGTACGGCCACCAGTTCCAGGTGCTGCTCGTCGCCGTCGCCGCGCTGCCGCTCGTGTTCGGCCTGACGCTGCTGCAGCCCAGGCCGTCGGTCGGCGCGATCGCCATCACGCTGCTGGGGATCTACTGGATCGGCTTCGCGCTCGCGCACGCCGTGATGCTGCGCGGCCTCCCGCACGGGCTGGGGATCGTGATCGACATCGCCGTCGGCACGTTCCTCGGCGACACCGGCGCCTACCTCGGCGGGCGCATGTTCGGGAGCCGGCCGCTCGCGCCGGCGATCTCGCCCAACAAGACCGTCGAGGGGCTCGTCATCGGCATGCTGTTCGCGATCCTCGGCGTGTGGATCGCCGGGCGCTACCAGGAATGGCTGCCCGGCACGCACGCGCTCGTGCTCGGCCTCGGCGTCGCGCTCGTCGCGCCCATCGGCGATCTGTTCGAGTCGTTCGTCAAGCGCGAGGCCGGCACCAAGGACTCCGGCGGCCTGTTCGGCGCGCACGGGGGCGCGCTCGATCGGCTCGACGCGATCCTGTTCACGGCGGTCGTCAGCTACTACGTCTGGTCCGCGTATGTCCACGCGTAAGCGCCTGCTGATCCTCGGCTCGACCGGGTCGATCGGCACGCAAGCCCTCGACGTGTGCTCGCGCAGCGACGAGCTCGAGCTCGTCGGCCTCTCAGCCGGGCGCTCCTGGGAGGCGCTGCTGGAGCAGGCGCGCACCCACGGTGTCAAGCGGATCGCGCTCGGCGACGGGCACGCCGCCGCGCGCGCCTCGGAGGCGTGGACCGACGGCGAGGTGCTGACCGGCGCCGACGGGCTCGTGAAGCTGGTGGTCGAGTCCGGCGCCGACCTCGTGCTGAACGCGCTCGTGGGCTCCGTCGGGCTCGGACCAACGGTGGCGACGCTCGGCGAGGGCATCGACCTGGCGCTCGCCAACAAGGAGTCGCTGGTCGTCGGCGGTGAGCTCGTGACCGCGCTCGCCGAGGCCACCGGCGCGCGGATCGTGCCGGTCGACTCCGAGCACACCGCGCTTCACCAGCTGATCGCCGGCCAGCCGCCGGGCGCCGTGCAGCGCATCACGATCACCGCCAGCGGTGGGCCGTTTCGCGGACGCCGGCGCGAGGAGCTCGAGGATGTGACCGTCACGCAGGCGCTCGCGCATCCCACGTGGGCGATGGGCGGCAAGATCACGATCGACTCGGCGACGCTGATGAACAAGGGCCTCGAGCTGATGGAGGCCCATCACCTGTTCGGAACGCCGTATGACCGCATCGACGTGGTCGTGCATCCGCAGTCGCTCGTACACGGGATCGTGCAGCTGGCGGACGGCGCGATGCTCGCGCATCTCGGTCCGCCGGACATGCGCATCGCGATCTCATACGCCCTGCACGGCGGCGAAAGCGTGCAGCTGCCGATCGCCGCCCTCGACCTCGCGGCGGTCGGCGAGCTCAGCTTCGAGGCGGTCGACCTCGACGCCTTCCCGTGCCTGCGGCTGGCGGGCGAGGCCGCGCGCGAGGGCGGCACGGCGCCGTGCGTGCTGAACGCCGCCAACGAGATCGCCGTGCACGCCTTCCTCGACGGGCGCCTGCGCTTCCTGGAGATCTCCGAGGTGATCGAGCGTACGCTCAACGAGCTCGGCAGCGAACCGGTGCTGTCATTCGAGTCGCTGTACGAGGCCGACCGCCGCGCGCGGGCGGTCGCGGGGGAGGCCGTCGCGGAGCTGGCCTGAGCGCGCCACCGCAGGCTGCACGCGCTTCTGCAAGCAGCCGCCGGAAGACGCGCGCGCGCCTGCCACACTGAGACCGTGAGCTGGGTACTGACGATCCTCGGCATCGTGGCGCTGATCGTGCTGCACGAGTTCGGGCACTTCACCGCCGCCAAGGCGGTGGGCATGCGCGTCGAGCGCTTCTCGCTGTTCTTCCCGCCGATCCTGTTTCGCGTGCGCCGGGGCGAGACCGAGTACGCGATCGGCGCGATACCGGCGGGCGGCTACGTGAAGATCACCGGCATGAGCCCGGAAGAGATCGACGGGCTCGAGCCCGAGGTGGCCAGGCGCGCCTACTACACCCAGTCGCCGTGGAAGCGCGTCGTCGTGATCCTCGCCGGCCCCGGCGTGAACATCCTGATCGCGTTCACGCTGTTCTGGGCGGTGCTGTTCACGGGCAGCCTCAACGGCGCGATCGCGCTCGGCAACCTCGACCCGTCGGTGCAGACGCTCGTCGCCACCACCTCCGTGCAGGAAGTCGTGCGCGGCGAGCCCGCCGACGGCGTGCTGCACAAGGGCGACCGGATCGTCGCGGTCGAAGGCAAGCCGGCCACAGTTGACGAGGCCGTCTCGCGCATCTCCGCCCACCGCTGCGCCGGCGCGCTCGTCAACGGCTGCCGGGCGAGCACCCCCGTGCGCGTGACCGTGCGTCGCGCAGGTCGCGATCTGACGCTGTCGCTGTACCCCCGCTACAACAAGGAAGTCGGACGGATGCTGGTCGGGTTCGACTTCGCCCCCGCGAGCAAACCGTTCGGCGTGCTCGCCGCCGCCGGCGCATCCGTGAGCGAGATGTGGCACGTGACGACCGGGACGCTGACCGGCTTCATCCACGCGCTGACCAGCTCCAAAGCGCGCAAACAGGTCTCGAGCATCGTCGGCATCACGCAGTACGCGCACGAAAGCGTCGCCGCCGGCGCGGGCTTCGGGCTGGTGTTCCTCGGCTTCCTGTCGCTGATCCTCGCGGTCATCAACCTGTTCCCGTTCCTGCCGCTCGACGGCGGGCACATCGTGTGGTCGCTCGCCGAGAAGGTTCGCGGCCGGCGGATCTCGCTGATCGCGATGTACCGCTACAGCTCGGTGGGGATCTGCCTGCTGGTGTTCCTGGTCATCAACGGCATCAGCAACGACATCAGCCGTCTGGCGGGCTGACGCACACCCAGCTCTTGACCAGCCCGCCGACGCGCTCGGCGCGCGCGGGGCCGAACAGCGACTCGAGCTCGGATCGACTGAGAAGCGAGATCTCTTCCCAGCCGCCGGTCGCGCCCAGGCGCCAGTAGGCCCTGCGCAGACGCGCGGGGAGCCAGTGCGCGCCGGGCAGCAGCGAGTGCGGCTCGATCGGGAACGACAGCGCCGGCGTCTGCACGAACCAGCCACGCCCGACGCGGCGCAGCTCGGCCGCAAACGCCGCGCGCCGCGCCGGCGGCACGTGCTCGATCACGCTCGAGCAGTACACGAGGTCGAACTCGTCATCGGCGAACGGCAGCCCGTCGGCAGGGTCTGCGCGCACGAACGGGCCCGGATACGCAGGCTGATCGAGCACGTCCAGGCCGGTGATGTCCAGGTCCGGCTCCTGCGCGCGCAGCCCCAGGACGCCGCAGCCGACGTCGAGCACCCTGGCGCCGTCCGCCAGCTTGGCCAGGGCGAAGAAGCGCGCGTGGCGCCGGGCTCGGGCGCGGGCGGCGGCGGGGCCGGCGAGTCGCGCCAGCGGTCCGTGTGCGGTGGCGTAGACGTCGGGCATCGTAGAATCAGCCTATGGCCTCCAAGCGGCAGATCCATGTGGGTGCGGTCCCCGTCGGCGGCGGCGCTCCCGTGGCGGTGCAGACGATGACCAAGACCGAGACCGCCAACCTGCAGGCGACGATGGCGCAGATCCGCACGGTCGCCGAGGCCGGCGCCGACATCGTGCGCGTCGCGGTGCCCCGCGAGCAGGACGCCGTGGCGCTCGAGACGATCGTCGCCGAGTCACCGATCCCGGTGATCGCCGACATCCACTTCAACCACACGCTCGCGCTCAAGGCGATCGAGGCCGGCGCCCACTGCGTGCGCCTGAACCCCGGCAACATCGGCGGCCCGGAGAAGGTCGCCGAGGTGATCGCGCTGGCGAAGCTGCGGGGCACGCCGCTGCGCGTCGGCGTCAACTCCGGCTCGCTGCCCAAGCACCTGCGCCAGCTCGAGTACGACAACCCGGTCGAGGCGCTCGTCACCGCGGCGATCGAAACCGTCGAGCTGATGGAGCGCCTGCAGTTCGACGACTTCAAGGTCTCGATGAAGTCCACGTCCGTGCCCAACACGATCGCCTCCAACCGCATGCTCTCCGAGCGCATCCCGTACCCGCTGCACCTGGGAGTGACGGAGGCCGGCACCAAGTGGTCGGGCTCGCTGAAGTCCGCCGTCGGCCTCGGCACGCTGCTGGCGGATGGGATCGGCGACACGATCAGGATCTCGCTGTCCACATTCCACGCCGAGGAGGAGGTCAAGGTCGCGTGGGAGATCCTGAAGGCGCTGAAGCTGCGCGAGCGCGGCCCCGACCTGATCGCGTGCCCCACGTGCGGGCGCCTGCAGTTCGACATGGACTCGGTCGTAGCCGAGGTCGAGCGGCGCCTGGAAGCGTACGAGGACCCGATCGAGGTGTCGGTGCTCGGCTGCGCGGTCAACGGCATCGGCGAGGCGCGTCACGCCGACTTCGGCATCACCGGAGCCAAAGACATGGGCATGATCTACTCCAAGGGCGAGCCGCTGAAGAAGGTGCCGACCGAGCAGCTCGTGGACGAGCTGTTCAAGGAGATCGACCGCTACTACGCGGCCGGCAAGAGGGTCCAGCGCGACGAGCACGAGGCCGCCGCCGCGCGCGCGTGGCTGGCCGCCAACGAGGACTCGACCGCGATGACGCCCGAGCGGATCGCGGCGCTGGAAGCAGCCGCCGCGCAGGAGGACGCGAGCGCCGGCGCGGTGCTCGAGTCGATGCTCGCGCCCGCCGGCGCCGCCTCCACCGCCGACTCCGATGAGTCGGCGGTCGTGCTCGATGAGGCGGTCTCGCCGGTCGCCGGGCGGCGCTTTACACGGAGCTGAAGCGCTCCGCGACCTTCGACCAGTCGACGACGTTCCACCACGCGTCGAGATAGTCGGGGCGGCGGTTCTGGTACTTGAGGTAGTAGGCGTGCTCCCACACGTCCACGCCCAGCAGCGGCGTCTTGCCGTCAGAGATCGGGTTGTCCTGGTTGGCGCTGCCCACGACCGCGAGACCCGAGCCGTCGTGCACCAGCCACGACCAGCCCGAGCCGAACTGGTTGACGCCCGTTTCCTTGAGCTTGGCCTGGAAGTCTGCGAACGAGCCGAACGCGGAGCCGATCGCGTCGGCCAGCGCACCGCTGGGCTCGCCGCCGCCGCCGGCGCTCATGCTCTCCCAGAACAGCGTGTGGTTGTAGTGCCCGCCGCCGTTGTTTTTGACGGCCGCGAGCTTGCCCTCGGGCACCTGGCTGAGGTCCTTCAGCACGTCCTCGATCGCGGTGTCCGCGAGCGCTGTGCCCTCCAGCGCGGCGTTGACTTTGTCCACGTAGGCCTGGTGATGCTTGTCGTGGTGGATTTCCATCGTCAGCTTGTCGATGTGCGGCTCGAGTGCGTCGTAGGCATAGGGGAGCGGCGGAACGGAGTAGGCCATAGCGGGGGGCTCCTTGTCGATTTGCGTCGAACTTCTGTCGGTTATCGCTGTTCTATCAAAGGCGGCGATCGCCGCTGGCGATTAGGCTTTGCCGATGACTCCGGTGATCACCGGCCGGCCAGGGCGTCCAGCCGCCTCCACGCGCGAGGCCGCGCTCGAGCTGGCCAGCAAGCGCTTCCTCGCGTGCGAGCGCATCGACGTGCAGGCGATCGCACGCGAGCTGGGCCTCGCGCGCGCGACGATGCACCGCTGGTTTCAGACGCGCGAGATGCTCGTCGGCGAGGTGCTGGGCACGCTCGCCGAAGCGCGGTTGCTGGCGATCCGCGAGCAGATCGGCGGCAACGGCGCGCGCGCGCTGCTCGAGACGCTCGACCGCTTCAACCGCGAGGTCGCCGCCACGCCCGGGATGCGGGCGCTGCTCGCCCAAGAGCAGGAGCGCGCGCTGCGGATCCTCACCTCCAGCGCCGGGCTCGTGCAGCCGCGCAACGTCGCGAGCATCGCGCGCCTGATCGACGCCGAGATCGACTCGGGCCACTACGTCGCGCCGATCCCCGTGGACGTGCTCGCCTACTCGCTCGTGCGACTCGGTGAGGCGTTCATCTACAACGACGCGCTCGCCGGAATCCGCGGCGACACAGACCGCCTGCGCCAGGTCGAGGCGGCATTGCTCGGGGTGCGCGAGCAGTAGCCGGCCGTATACGCTCGTGCCTGCGGCGACGCACAAGCGCCGCCGCAGACCGCGATCGATCGATGCCCCGCCTCTCCCGATACCTCCTGCCCACAGAGAAGCAGCCGCCGGCCGACGCGGAGGCGATCTCGCACAAGCTGATGGTCAGAGCCGGGCTGATCCGCCAGATGGGGGCGGGCATGTGGACGTGGCTGCCCGCCGGCTGGCGCGTGCACCAGCGCGTCGTGCAGATCATCCGCGAGGAGATGGACGCGATCGGCGCGCAGGAGATGCTGATGCCGGTGCTGCAGCCCGCCGATGTGTGGCGCAAGACGGGCCGCCTGGAGATCGAGGCGCTGTTCAAGCTGACCGACCGCAAGGGCTCAGAGCTGGTGCTGGCGATGACCCACGAGGAGGCCGTCACCTTCCACATGGCCCAGCTCATTCGCTCCTACCGCGACCTGCCGCTGATCGTCTACCACTTCCAGGTCAAGGAGCGCGACGAGGCGCGCCCGCGCGCCGGCGTGCTGCGCACGCGCGAGTTCATCATGAAGGACTCCTACAGCTTCGACCGCGACCTGGCCTCGCTGGAGGAGAGCTACGCGCTGCACGTCGGCGCGTATGACCGCATGATGGCCCGCACCGGCCTGCGCTTCTGCAAAGTCGAGGGCGACGTCGGCATGATGGGCGGCGTCGGCGCCCACGAGTACATGGCGCCGTGCGCCGCCGGCGAGGACGAGATCTTGATGGGAGGGGCGGGCGGGGATCAATACGCCGCGAACGTCGAGGTCGCGCTGAGCAGCCCGGGCGTGGAGAAGGTGGGGGATGAGTACCTCCGTGACGGCGAGCCGCTGACACGCGAGCCGGCGATCGAGATCGCCAACATCTTCAAGCTCGGCACGCGCTACTCCGAGCCGCTCGGCGCGCGCTACCTCGACGAGACGGGCGCCGAGCTGCCCGTGTGGATGGCCTCCTACGGGATCGGCCCGGCGCGGATCGTGGCGGCCACGGTCGAGCAGTTCGCCGACGAGCACGGCATCTCCTGGCCGCGGGCGCTCGCGCCGTTCGCGGTGCACCTGGTCGCGCTCGGCAAGCCCGGCACGCCCGAGCGCGACGCCGCCGACGCGCTGTATGCGACGCTCGAGGACGGCGGCGTGGAGGTCTTGTATGACGATCGCGACCTCGGACCGGGCGAGAAGTTCGCGGACGCCGAGCTGCTCGGCTGCCCGCTGCGGCTGACCGTCGGGCGCCGCTCGCTGGAGTCAGGCGTTGCCGAGGTGCAGGTGCGCCGCGGCCGTGCAGAGGCTCCCGGCCTGGCGCTCGCGGGCGAGCCCGAGGCGCTCGTGCGGGCCGTGGACGAGCTGTGGCAGAGCCTTCCCTAGATGGCTCGCCGCCGCGCCTGACGCTCAGGCGCCTGTTCGGACTCGACCGCTCCGGGCCGCCGCCGGCACAGACGCAGGCCGGCCAGCCGCTGCGCCCGTGGACGCTTCCCAACGCGATCGGCTTCGCGCGCCTGGCGCTGATCCCGGTGTTCCTGATCGTTGCGCTGTCGAGCGCCGGCGGCAGCGGCGCGCCGGAGGCGACGCTGTTCGGGGTGATCGGCTGGGGCGACTATGCCGACGGCATCGCCGCGCGCGTGACCGGCCAGTACAGCCGCCTCGGCGCGCTGATGGACCCGGTCACCGACCGCCTGCTGGTGATCTCGGGCGTGGTCGTGGCGTGGCGCTTCGAGCTGCTGCCGCGCTGGGCGCTGGCGGTGCTGGCCGCGCGCGAGCTGTTGATGCTGACGCTCGGGCGCTACGGCCTCGCGCACGGCGTCGAGCTGCGAATCAACTGGCCCGGACGGCTGGCGGTCGCGCCGGTGCTGAGCTCGTTCTTCTTCGCGATGGCCGGCCTGCGCGGCGCAGGCGAAGTGCTGCTGTTCGTCGGCCTCGCGCTGGCGCTCGTCGCGAGCGCGCTGTATGCCCGCAGCGGCGTGCGCCAGCTGCGTGCCGCAGGCGCCGGCCCGCCCGTCCCATAGTCTCAAGCTCAGCCTGACCTTTTGGGCTATACTCGCCCCGTGGCCGGCGACGCCGGCGTATACGCGGCCCGCACCAGGCCGGCGTGAGCCCGGCGAGAGGAGAGAGCCCGATGGACGAGACGTTCCCTGATCTTGGCTCGCTGACGGATGTCGAACTGAAAGACGTCATTCGCCAGCTGACCGAGGAGGAGACGGAGATCTCCTACAACCGACGCATCCTGCACGGCAAGATCGACATCCTGCGCGCCGAGCTGGTCAACCGCCTGCGCCACAAGCACGAGGACGGCGAGATCAGCATCACCGGCGAGGACGTCCAGAAGCTCACCGACATTCTGGCCAACCGCCAGCAGTAGCGGCAATGGCCCTGCACTGCACCGAGTGCGGCTTCCTCAACGACGAGGGCGCCAACTACTGCCAGCGCTGCGGCGCGCTGCTGGCGCGCGCCGAGAGCACCGGCGGCGCGGGCGGGGATTCGGTCACGGCGACCTACCGGATCGACGACGAGACCGGGGAGCTGGTACCGGTCGAGATCGGCGAGGTGACCGCGCACGGGCCGGCGCTCGTGATCCGCGCCGGCGGCGGGCGCGTGGGGGAGAGCTTTGCGATCGACGGCGAGCGGATGAGCATCGGGCGGCGACCCGACTCCGAGGTGTTCCTCGACGATGTCACGGTCTCGCGCGACCACGCGCTGCTGATCCACCGCGGCGAGTTCTGGTACCTCGACGATTGCGGGTCGCTCAACGGCACCTACGTCAACCGCTCGCGGATCGAGTCCCATCGCCTGGAGGAGGGCGATGAGGTGCAGATCGGCAAGTACAAGCTGACGTTCCACGCACGCTGATGGCGGCCAGCGCGAAGGATGGGAGCTCGCCCGCCCTGCAGCCGACGCCGGTCGAGCTGGAGATCGAGCTCGACGGCCACGATCCCAGCGGGCCCGCCGAGATCGCCACGCGCCAGAAGTCGTTGACGATCGGCGCTGTGTGCAAGGCGCTCGCGCAGGAGTTTCCCGACATCTCGATCTCGAAGATCCGCTATCTGGAGGACCAGAAGCTGCTGACGCCGCGCCGCACGCCCGGCGGCTACAGGCTCTACACCCAGGGCGATGTGGCGCGACTGCGCACGATCCTGCGGATGCAGCGCGACGAGTTCCTGCCGCTGCGCGTGATCCGCCAGGAGCTCGCCGCCGGGCGCTCGCCGGAGGCGCCGCCGATCCCCGGGCGTGTCGGGCGCGAGGGAGCCCTGGCGTGGCGTCCGAGCGTGAGCGTGCGCCAGGCGACCGGGGCGCTGTACTCGCTGGATGACGTGCTCGAGGAGACCAAGGCCGAGGCCAAGCTCGTGCGCGAGCTCGAAGAGTACGGCGTCGTCAAGGGCGAGATGCGCGGCGGCGTGCGCTATTTCGACGAGACCGAGCGCGAGATCATCGGCGCGGTGGCGGAGCTCGCGCGCTACGGCGTCGGCGGTCGCAACCTCAGGGTCTTTCGCTCGTCGGCCGACCGCGAGGCCAACCTGCTGCAGCAGATCCTCGCGCCGGCGCTGCGCTCGCGCAACCCCGAGCGACGCAAAGAGGCGGTCGACGCGCTCGAGAACCTCGCCGCGGTCGCCACCCACCTCAAGCACCTGCTGCTGATCCGCGACCTGCGCAAGATCGTCCGCTGATGAGCGACGCACAGCTGCGCTCGCTGATCCGCGACATACCAGACTTCCCCCGGCCCGGGATCGGCTTCAAGGACATCACGCCACTGATGGCCGACGCCGCCGCCCTGGCAGATGCGGTGGCGCTGCTGGCGGAGTACGCAAGCCCGCTGCAGGTCGATTGCGTGGTCGCCGCCGAGGCACGCGGCTTCCTGCTCGGGCCCGCGCTCGCGGTCGAGCTCGGCGCGGGCTTCGCGCTCGCGCGCAAGCCCGGCAAGCTCCCGTACGAGACGATCAGCGCCGAGTACCTGCTGGAGTACGGCGCCGGCACACTCGAGCTGCACACCGACGCCGTCGCAAGCGGACGCCGAGTGCTGGTGCACGACGACCTGCTCGCGACCGGCGGCACCGCGGCGACGCTGTGCGCGCTGGTCGAGCAGCTCGGCGGCGAGGTCGTCGGCTGCGGCTTCTTGATCGAGCTGGCGTTCCTGAACGGGCGCGAGCAGCTCGCCGGACGCGACGTGCACGCCCTCCTCACATACAACTCTTGACGACGACGACGGGTCTGTATTGCGATGGTGATACGGCGTGCCTCGTGGGCACGCCAGTGGCCGGGCGCCGGCCCGGCCGCACGCAACTAAGCTTGGCGGTCATGCCCACCGCGAGTCGCAGCCGCACGATCGCCGCGCCGGCGCAGGAGCTGTGGGAGCTGCTGTGCGACCCGCATCACCTGCCGCGCTGGTGGCCGCGCGTGACGCGCGTGGAGGACGTCGAGGACGACGCCTTCACCGAGGTCATGCGCACGCGCAAGGGAAAACTCGTGCGCGCCGACTTCAGCGTCCACCGCGACGACGCGCAGCACAGGCTCACGTGGGTCCAGCGGATCGAGGGCACGCCGTTTGCGAGCGTGCTCAAATCGGCCGAGACCGAGCTGCAGCTGACCCCGGCGGCGGCCGCATCGGAGACCGAGGTCACGATCGAGCTGCGCCAGGAGATGGCGGTCGGCTCGGCTCGCTACAGCCCGTTCCTGAGCCTCGCACCGCGCTTCGGCGGCCCGCTCGTGCGTCGCGCCGCCGCGGCCACGCTCGAGCGGGCGCTCGACGCTCTGGAGCAGATCAGTGGCTGACCCACCTGACCGAGCGCAGCGCGCCGCGCCGGCGATGCGCTGGTGGGGCTGGGGCGATGCGGCGCACCCACCGGGGCTGCCAGCGCACGCGCTCGCGTTCCTGCGCGAGCACGTCGGGCTCGCCGAGCGCCCGCGCCCGCCGGTCGCGCTCGGGCAGGTGCAGCTCGAGCCCGCGCGCCTGGCCGACTCGACGCTGGCCGCGCTGCGCGAGATCGTCGGCGCCGAGCACGTTTGCGGCGGGCACGCAGAGCGCGTGCTGCACGCCGCCGGCAAGGGCTACCCCGACCTCGTGCGCCTGCGCGCCGGCGAGCCCGAGGGGGCACCCGACGCCGTGATCTACCCGCGCTCGCACGAGCAGCTGCGGGCGCTGCTGGAGCTGTGCGCGCGCAGCTCGTTGGCTGTGGTGCCGTTCGGCGGCGGCACCAGCGTGGTCGGCGGCGTCGCGCCACTGCGCGGAGCGCACGCCGGCGTGCTCGCGCTCGACATGAGCCGCATGGCCGACGTGCTGGAGCTGGACGGGCAGTCGGCGACGGTGACGGTGCAGGCCGGCATCAGAGGGCCGGCGCTCGAGCGCCACCTGGCCGCCCGCGGGCTCACGCTGGGGCACTTCCCGCAGTCCTTCGAGTACGTCTCGCTCGGCGGCTGCGCGGCCACGCGCTCGGCCGGCCAGTCCTCCAGCGGCTACGGCGCGATCGAGAAGATGGTGCTGGGGATGCGCTTCGCCGCGCCGGCGAGCGACATCGAGCTGCCGGCGATGCCCGCGAGCGCCGCCGGCCCGGGCCTGCGCCAGCTGCTGGTCGGCTCGGAGGGCACGCTCGGCGTGATCTCAGAGCTCGCCCTGCGGGTGCGCCCCGCGCCCCGCGAACGCATCTACGAGGGCGTGTTCTTCGAGGACTTCCTCGCCGGCGCGCAGGCGCTGCGCGCGCTCGCGCGTGAGCACGCGCTGCCGGAGGTGGCGCGCCTGTCCGATGAGCCGGAGACGCGCATGTCGCTCGCGCTCGCGGGCAGCGGCGGCGTCAAGGGCCGCGCGGGCCGCGCGTACCTGCAGCTGCGCGGCTACCGCCAGGGCTGTCTGGCGATCCTCGGCTTCGAGGGCAGCGGCGAGGAGCTCGCATGCAGACGCCGGCGGGCGCTCGCGCTCGTGCGCGACGGCGGCGGGCTGGCGGTCGGGCGCTCGCCGGGCGAGGCGTGGCTGCGAGGGCGCTTCGAGGCTCCGTACCTGCGCGATGAGCTGCTCACGCACGGCGTGATGGTGGAGACGCTCGAGACAGCCGCGCAGTGGTCGAACCTGCCGCAGCTGCACCGCGCGGTGGCACAGGCGATCGCGGGCGCACTGGAGGAGTGCGGCACGCCCGGCCTGGTGATGTGCCATGTCTCACACCTCTACGAGACCGGCGCGTCGCTGTACTTCACGCTGATCGCCCGCCAGCGCGAGAGCGATCAGCTCGGGCAGTGGCGGGCGGTCAAGCGCGCCGCCGGCGAGGCGATCCTGGCAGGCGGCGGCACGATCACCCACCACCACGGGGTCGGTCGCGACCACGCGCCCTGGATGGCGCGCGAGGTCAGCGCCGGCGGCGTCGCGGCGCTGCGGGCGCTGAAGCACGAGCTCGACCCCGCAGGGATCATGAATCCCGGCAAGCTGCTCGACGGCGCTACAGCTTGAACGGACCGCGCAGCAGCACGTGGCCCGGGCGGCGCGGTGCCTTGCTGGTCTCGCGGGTCAGCAGCACTTCGTGGAATTCGCCCGCGTTGCTGGGCAGCCGCGAGCCGCCTTCCAGTCGGTGGTTCGAGCCGACGGCGGCGCTTTTGCTGAGCCCCATGAAGCTGGTGGGCGAGTTGTACAGCCAGATCGCGTAGTAAAAGCCCTTCGCCGCGGGCAGGTTCTCGACCTCGATGAAGAACGCGCGCGTGCTGCCTTCGGCGAGCACGTACGCGACGCCCTGGATCTTGCTGCGCGCGTTGGGCGGCTGCTTGAACGTGATCGTGTCATCGATCGTGGGGCCGGTTTTGGTTGCGCTGCTGGTCGTGGGCGCGGTGGTGGGCGTCTTCTTGCTCGAGCTGGCGCCCGTGAGCAGCACAACCGCGACGATCACCGCCGCCGCGAGCACCGCCAGCAGCACGGCGCCGCCGACGCGCGAGCTCGGCAGCGAGCGCGCCGGCGCCGAGGCGCCGGGGGCGCCGGCCACGGCGGGCGGCGGGGGAGACGAGGAGGAGAGGTCGCCGACGCGCTGGGGGCCGGGAGCGCTGGCACCCGTGGCAGCGCTCGCCGCGGCAGCCGGGATCTCCGGCAGGTCGGCGCCCGCCAGCGGCGCGAGCTGCGCGGCGATCTCGCTGGCCCAGGCGCGTGCCGGCTCGGAGGTGCTCAGGTAGGTGCGGGTGCGCAGACGCTCTGCCACGCCCGGCTGCTGGCCGAGCAGGTAGTCGCCGATCTCCAGGCGGCGCTCGGGGCTGAGCTCGCGCGCGCGGCGCGGCGCGAGCACCGCGAGCGCGGCGTGCGCGCGATCGTGCACGGCGAGCTCGGCGATACCCAGCAGCGTGGCCACCTGCGCGTAGCTCTTGTGCTGGCGCAGCAGTAGCGACAGCGCCGCGCGCTGATCGGGTGGGAGCTCGTCCAATCGACTCATGATGTGGGCACGTCCGCCACCGCTGGTGGTGGCCCCGCGGGCCAGTAACGGAAGGACCGTAGGCTATCGTGGCGCCTGGATGGCCACCGTCACGGAGCAGATCAACTCGGCGATGCAGGGCTTCGATCGTCTGTACGGGCTGGAGCTGCTGTCGTGCTCGGACACCGAGGTTCGCGCCCAGGTCACGGTGCGCGACGAGCTCAAGCAGCCCGCCGGCCTCGTCCACGGCGGCGTGTACGCGTCGATCGCCGAGACGATGGCCTCGCTGGCGACCGCGCTGGCGGTGGCAGAGCGTGGCGAGACGGCGATGGGCCTGTCCAACAACACGAGCTTCCTGCGCCCGATCACCGAGGGCGTCGTGCACGCGGTCGCCACGCGCGTGCACCGTGGCCGCACCACGTGGGTGTGGGATGTGCGCTTCAGCGACGACGCCGAGCACACGTGCGCGCTGACGCGCATGACGATCGCGGTACGCCCGCTGCCGGACGGCGTCCGGCCGCCAACGCGAGCGTGAGCGCGCTCAGCCCAGCGGGCGCAGCGGCGCGGGCGCCTGCGCGGGCAGCGGCGTTTCGCCGAAGCCCGTGTTCGGCAGCGGCGCCGGCAGCGGCGCTTCCGGCGCACCGACGGCGTTGATCGGCACCGCCGTCAGCGCGGCGGCGGCGGCGGTGCGCGCGCTCGTGGCGTAGATGTCGACGACGACGCCGGCCGTGGGCATCACGATCGTGGCGCCCCCCTGGGCGAGCACCGCATCGACGCCGCGGATGCGCTTCGTGGCGCTCGGCGTCGAGTCGCCGGGCAGGAAGCTGTTGTCGGGCGAGGTCACGATCCGCAGCGGCGGCAGGCAGCCGCTCTGACCGCCCTCCAGGCAGTTGCCGTACTCCACGGTGTAGGAGCCGCTGGGGTCGTGTGCGACTTCGCTGACGGCCATGCCGTGGAAGGAGCCGCCGAGCCAGTAGACCGGGAACGGCGCGGCGATCATGCCCTCGAGGGTGTTGTGCGAGATCGGCACGTTCTGGAGCGTGTCGCCGCACGAGCACAGGGTGAGCGCGCACAGCACGGTGGCGCACAGCGCGCAGAGCGATCGCGCGGGGCTAGCCACGGTAGCGGTTGGTGATCGGCATGCGCCGGTCGCGCCCGAACGCGCGCGCGCTGATCTTGATGCCCGGCGGCGCCTGGCGGCGCTTGTACTCGGCGAGGTCGACGAGGCGGATCGTGCGGTCGACCTCGTGCTCGGGCAGGCCCTGCGCGATCAGCTGCTCGCGGCTCTGATCGAGCTCCACGTAGCCCTCGAGGATGCGGTCGAGCAGCTCGTATGCGGGCAGCGAGTCCTCGTCGCGCTGGTCGTGTCTGAGCTCGGCCGAGGGCGCGCGCTCGAGGATCGAGACGGGGATCGGCTGCGCGACGGCGAGCGGCGCGTCGGGCCCGGCGAGAGCGCGCGGCGCGAACGCGCCCGCAGGCGAGTTGCGCCATTGGCAGATGCGGTAGACAAGCGTCTTGGGCACGTCCTTGATGACGGCGAAGCCGCCGGCGAGGTCGCCGTACAAGGTGCTGTAGCCGACCGACATCTCCGACTTGTTGCCGGTGGTCACGACCAGCCAGCCGAACTTGTTGGAGAGCGCCATCAGCAGGTTGCCGCGGATCCGCGCCTGCAGGTTCTCCTCGGTCAAGTCCGGCTCGCACGATGCGAACTCGTCCGCGAGCGTCTGCTCGTAGGCGCGCATGACCGTCTCGATCGGCAGCTCGTGGCTGCGCAGGGCGAGCGCGGCCGCGAGCGCGCGCGCATCCGACTGGGTGGCGGCGGCGGAGTAGGGGGAGGGCATGATCGCGGCGCTCACGCGCTCGTGCCCGAGCGCGTCGGCCGCCAGGCACGCGACCAGCGCGGAGTCGATCCCACCGGAGAGGCCGAGCACGACGTGCTGAAAGCCGTTCTTGTGCACGTAGTCGCGCAGTCCGAGCATCAGCGCGCCGTACACCTCGGCCTCGACCGGAGCGAGCGGCTCGCTGAGCCGACCGCCCGGCGTCGCGGGGGCGGGAGTGGCGATGGCGGTGACGGGCAGCGCCGGCAGCAGCTGCGCGCGATGCTCGGAGCGGCGTGCGGCGGGGCGCTGGCTGGGGTCGCGCAGGCGCGCGGCGGCGGCCGCGTCGAGGTCCACGTCGCACACGAGCAGCTCCTCCCGGAACTGGGCGGCGCGCGCGATCGTGGCGCCGGTGTGATCGATCACGCACGAATGCCCGTCGAACACGAGCTCGTCCTGGCCGCCGACGAGGCCGCAGAAGGCGACGCACGCGAGGTTGTCGCGGGCGCGCTGCGCGAACATGCGCTCGCGCTCGGAGCCCTTGCCGGCGTGGTAGGGCGAGGCGGAGATGTTGAGGATCAGCGTCGCGCCCGCGAGCGCCTCTTCGCTGGCCGGCGGGCCGGGCTCCCAGATGTCCTCGCAGACGGTCACGCCGATGCGCTGGCGGCCGAGGTCGATGACGGCGCCGCCGGCACCCGCCTGGAAGTAGCGCTGCTCGTCGAAGACGCCGTAGTTGGGGAGGTAGACCTTGCGGTAGATCGCGTGCACGGAGCCCTCGGCGAGGACCGCGGCGGCGTTGTAGACGTCCTCGGCGCGCTCGGGGAAGCCGACGACGGCGATCACCCCGTGCGCGTCGCCGGCGAGCTCGTGCAGCGCCGAGGCGGCGTCGGCGAGGAAGTGCTCCTTCAGCAGCAGGTCCTCCGGCGGGTAGCCGGTCAGCGCGAGCTCGGGAAACAGGACGACATCGGCGCTCGCTTCGATGGCGGCACGCATGCCGGCGCGGATGCGCTCGGCGTTGCCGGCGATGTCGCCCACGGTGGCGTTCAGCTGGCACAGGGCGAGGCGCATGCGTCGGATCGTATCCGCGCCCCAATGCGACACACCGGCAAACCGCGCTCAGGAACGCGGATGTCGGTTCTCAAGTCCACACCACACGGCTGCCGATGCGATCAGCGTGCTACGTCCACGCTCGCTGTTGCGCCATCCAGGCGCGCTGATAATCACGACGGTCGCTGCCTCTGACCTGGCCTACCGGCTGCTGCTGCGCGAGTCGCTGCGGCGCGCGCTGGGCATGGACGCCAGGGTCGCCCGCGCGCTCGGCGACCCGAGCGCGCGGCGCTCAGCCGGCGCTCGCTGGCTTCGTCACTGAGCCGCGCTCGCCCGAGGATCGCTTCACGGTGGCGCCGGCGCCGTCGCCCTTGGGTGCTTTGGCCTTGCGCGCCGGACGACCGTTGGCGATGCGGCCGGCCCGCGGACGCACGCCGGCGGCGCGCGCAAGCGATGCAATCGCCCACTGCAGGTCGAGCGCGATCTGGTCGAGGTCCGGCAGCGCGTCGTAGTCGCCGAGCAGGCCGAAGCCGAGGTGCCCGTCGTAGCTCATGACCGCGATCCCCAGCGCCTGGCGCTGCGCGAGCGGCACCACCGGGTACAGGACGCGCAGGCGCCGGCCGAGCAGGTAGAGCGGGAACTGCGGCCCGGGCACGTTGGTGACGACGAGGTTGAAGAACGGCTGGCGTGCCTGCAGGCGCGCGGCCTGGCTGAGGATCGTCGGCGGCGCGAAGCCGGCGAGGTTCGTCAGCACCTGCGCCCCGACCGCCTGGCCGCCCTTCTTCAGGCCCTCCATCGCGGTGGAGATCTCGTGCAGGCACTGTGCCGGGTTCTCGACGCCGACCGGCAGCGGCGCCCACATCGCGGCGACCTGGTTGCCGAGCGCACCCCGCTGCTCCTTGGAGCGCACGGACACCGGCACCATCGCCTTCAGCACGAGCCCGTCGGTGTCGTGGTCGCGGCTGCGCAGGTAGCGGCCGAGCGCGAGGCTCACGGAGGCGAGCACGACGTCGTTGAGCGTGCCCCCGAGCGAGTCCTTGATCGCCTTGAACGTCGCCAGGTCTGCGTCCACGAACGTGTAGCGACGGTGCGGCCCGATGTCGACGTTGAACGGGCTCGGCGGCGCCGGCGCGCTGATGCCGGCGAGCGTCGTCGCGCCGACGCTGGTGAGACCGTCCTTGACCTGCGAGACGGCCCGCCGCGGCGCGCGCAGCAGCGCGCGCGCGCCGCGCACCATCTCGGCGGGCACGGTCGAGCGTTCGACCAGCGCCTCGCCGAGCAGCTTCGCGGGCCCGGGCAGCGGCTTGGCGCTCCAGGGCGAGGCCGGCGCGGTCGGCGCGGGTTCGCGCGCGGTGTCGAACAGGACCGTCGTGATGTCCACGCCGGAGATGCCATCCACGAGCGCGTGGTGGGTCTTGGCGATCAGCGCGAAGCGCCCGCCGGACATGCTCTGCACCAGCCAGATCTCCCACAGCGGCTTGGAGCGGTCGAGGCGCTGGGAGAACAGCCGTCCCGCCAGGCGCTTCAGCGCGGCGTCGTCCGCCGGCTTGGGCAGGGCGGTGTGGCGGATGTGGTAGTAGGGGTTGAAGTGCGGGTCGTCCGTCCACACCGGCCGGCCCTGGTCGAACGGCACGTAGGCCAGACGCTGGCGGTAGCGGGGCACGAGATGCAGCCGACCCTGCACGTGCTCGACGAGTTCCTGCAGCGTTGGCGCCTCGCCCTCGAACACCATCACCGAGGCGACGTGCATGTGCGCGCTCGAGTGGTCCTCGAGATGCAGGAACGTCGAGTCCAGCGCTGTCAGGCGGTCCGGGTTGGCCACGGCAGCGATTGTCGCGGTTGTGGGAGCCCGCGTCAACGACCTGCGCAAAACATATGCGCGTCAGTCGCCGTCAGAGGGTTCCCCGCGGACGTCGCTGAGCGCGACGCGCTCGGCCATCCGCAGCAGGCCGATGAGCCCGTGCGGGCGCACATCGGCGCCGGGGCGCACCGCCACCGAGGAGCCGTGCGGCCCGAGCACCTCCACGATCGTGCACACGTCGCCGATCTGGCAGTCGTCTCCGAACCGGTCTTCGAGTGCCTCCATCTGTTCTGCCACGACCTGCCCGATCTTGCTTGCGTCCAGCGACATTGGCGCGCTCCTGGTGGTGGGGGATCCGAGTAGGCGGATCATGCCGCAGACCGGCGGCGGGCTTCCAGCTCCAACGCCTGCGCCACCTGCGCGCGCAGGCGGATCAGCTCGCGCCGACGTTTGAGCAGGAACGCGGCGAGCAGCACGACGACGCCGAGGCCGACGAAGCCGAGCGCCGCCTCGAGCTTGGATGCGGTGCCCGTGGCGGCGAGCGCTCGTGCGGGGAGCTTCAGGTCGGGGATGGGTGGAAGCGCAGGCGTGGCAGGCGCGCCGCCGGCGGCGGCGCTGACGACGGGCAGCGTCTGCTCGGCCATCGCCAGCATCTCGCGCGGCCCGATGCTGTTGGCGAGCGTGTTCTGGATCCAGTATGCGGCGCCAGCTTCATGCCAGGCGATCGTCCTGATCTGTTCGCCGGCGTAGTAGAGGCTGTAGGTGCGCGTGCCGATCTGAACGGTCTGGCCGGGGTCGCTGAGCAGCGGCGGGTCGGTCCAGCTGCTTCCCTGCACGTCGTAGTATTCGCCGAGGCCGCCGCGATCGACGACGATCGCGTAGATCGGGTGGACGTGACCCTGCCGGTCGTGGATGCGATACAGCCGCAGCACGTCCGGTTCGGCTTCGGCGTTGGCGTCGCGCACGCGGGGATACTCGAGCGCGAAGGGCAGTTCGGGCGCGGCTGAGCGCGCCTGCGCGAGCGCCTCGGCGGACGTGGGCGTCAGCGGGAGCCGGGGGGCGGGGCCGTGAGCGTGGGGGTGCGGGCGCGCGGCCATGACCGCGTCGTTGACCTTGCGGGTGGAGATCGGGGCGGTGCCGCTCAGAAACGAGTGCACCGCTGCGCTGATCTGTTCGGGCGTGGCGGTGTCCACGGTCGGCAGCAGCGTGACGTGGAACGGCACCTGGCGCACCGGCTTGCCGGCCGATTCGACCAGCAGCTCGAGCAGCGAGAGCACCTGTTCTTCGCCATGCAGATCGGTTTCCACGGCCTTGCCGAGGATCCGCTCGAACTTTTCTCGCTCTTCGAAGAGCATCGCGCCGTACTCGGCCTTGACTTCGAGCAGGAAGCGCTGATCGCGCGCGTCGCGGATCAGCGAGGTGCTTTCGTGGCGGTTGGCGACGAATTCGAGCGCCTGTTTGCCGCACAGGCGCTGGTAGCCGGGCTGGAGGTTGATTTCGAAGTACTGTTCGCCTTCTGGTTCGTTGACGTGGTAGTAGCGCTTGTCGACGGTCATGTAGACGCAGCCCATTTCGTCGACCGCGCGCTTGAATTTCGAGAAGTTCGTGACGAACACGTGGTTGATGACCGGGATGCCGAGCACGTTCTTGAGCGTTTCGACCATCAGCTTGACGCCGCCGGAGGTGCCGCCGCCATCCTCGTAGCCGTACGTGTAGGCGGAGTTGATGCGGTTGGTGATGACTTCGCCGGTGGGCGCGGTGAACGTGACCTGCAGCTCGCGTGGGATCGAGAGCATCGAGATCGTCGGCTTGCTCGGGTCGATCCGCACGAGCAGCATCTCGTTGGAGTGCGGCAGGACCGCCCCGCCGGGGTTGTCCCTGGGCGGTGGGCGTTCGTCGTTGCCGATCAGCAGCAGCGTCTCGGGGGCGCCTTTGCTCGTGGGAGCGAGCACCTTCGCTGCGACCTTGACCGGTTTGCTCTGATCGAGCGCTTCGACCACTTTGCTGACCTCGTTGCGCGCGATCGCGTAGGTCGCGCCGCCCGTGATCAACGCGATCCCGAGCCCGGCGAGCAGCACCCGCCTTGCCATCCACCATGCCCGGCGCGGCGGCTCGGGCGGGATCTGCCCCGGCGACGCCCCGCCGGACGGTGGCGGCGTCGTGGGCGGTGGCGCAACGGAGCTCAACGCCGCCAAATGATCGTGCGTGCACGCGCGTCTGTCATCGGCCGCAGGGGGTATCCGCGTCTACGACATCCGGCGTACACGACCAGGACAACGGGGGCGCGCCCGCGGACGCCGTCGATCAGTGCCGGCCCGCGAGCACGAGCCCGCTCTGGTAGGCCAGCACGACCAGCTGCGCGCGGTCGCGCGCGCCGAGCTTGACCATCGCGCGACTGACGTGCGTCTTGGCGGTCGCCGGGCTGATCGTCAACAGCTCGGCGATCTGATCGTTGCTCAGGCCTTTGGCCACCAGAGCCATGATCTCGCGCTCGCGCTCGGTCAGCACGTCGAGTCGCTCGGAAGCGTGGTGCTGCTCGGGAGCGGCGAGGAAGCCCTCGATCAGGCGCCGCGTGACGCTCGGCGAGAGCAGCGCGTCGCCGACGGCGATCACGCGCACCGCCTGCAGCAGCTCGACCGGCTCGGCGTCCTTGAGCAGAAAGCCGCTGGCTCCGGCGCGCAGCGCCTCGAACACGTACTCATCGCTCTCGAACGTGGTCAGGATCAAGACCTTGACGGCGGCGAGCTGCTCGTCGGCGGCAATCTGGCGGGTGGCCTCCAGGCCGTCCAGGACCGGCATGCGAATGTCCATCAGCACCACGTCCGGGCGGAGGTGGCGAACGAGGCTCACGGCCTCTTCGCCGTTGGCCGCCTCACCTGCCACGGCGATGTCGTCCTCGCCCTCGAACAGCACGCGCAGCCCCGCGCGCACGAGCGGCTGATCGTCGACGAGCAGCACGCGGATCATGCGCGTGCCGTGACCGGCAGCCGAGCGCGCACGCGAAAGCCGCCATTGGCTCGAGGTCCGGCCTCGAGCTCGCCGCCGAGCGCGTGCACCCGCTCGCGCATCCCAGTGATGCCATGTCCCGGGGTCCTGCCGTCTGCGCCTGTGGCGGGCGAGCCGTTGGCTCTGCCGCGGCCGTCGTCGTCGACGCTGATCGTCATCTCCTCGTCGGCGTAGCTGATCGCGACCAGCGCGCGCGCGCCCGCGGCGTGACGCAGAACGTTCGTGAGCGACTCCTGCACGATGCGGTAGGCGGCGAGATCGACGGTCGCCGGCAGCGGACGCCGATCACCGGAGATCTGCACCTGGGTTGGCACGCCCGCATGGCTGGTGGTGTCGATCAGCCGGTCGATCTGGCTGAGGCCGGGCGCCGGCTCGCGCGGCTCGCCCTCGTCGGCGTCGCGCAGGACACCGAGAATGCCCCGCAGCTCGCGCAGCGCCTCCTTGCTGGTCGCCTTGATCGTGCGCAGCGCCTCCTCCGCGTGCTCGGGGCGCTCGTGCAGCACGTGCACGGCGACACTCGCCTGCACGTTGATCGTGGCGATGCCGTGTGCGAGCACGTCGTGCAGCTCGCGCGCGATCCGCAGGCGCTCGGCGTCGACGCGGCGACGCGCCTCCTCCTCACGTGTGCGCTCGGCCTCGACGGCGCGAGCCTCGATCTCGGCGATGTACGCCCGACGGCTGCTGAGCGCCCAGCCGAGGAACAGCGCCGCGAGCGCGAGCGCCGGGTCGAGCGCCGTCCTCGCGTCCGACCAGCCGCGGTACTGCAGCAGACCGCGGGCGAGCGCCAGCGCGATCCCCGCGAGCAGCGCCAACAGCACCGCGCGCCGGCGCTCCTGCACCTGCGCGAGCGTGAACACGGCGATCACAACCGGCAGCGAGATCGCGCCACTGGGGGAGGCCACCGCGATCGCGACCAGCGCGAGCGCGAGCGTGCCCGCGAACACCGCCAGTGGCCAGCGGCGCCGGCCTGCGATCAGCGACGCCGCCGCGACGATCAGCAGATACCCCAGCCAGGCACCCCGATGCACCCCGTGCGCCTCGATCGCGCGCGCAGCGACGAGCAGCACGGCAAGCGCGACGGCGAGAGACACATCGACGCCCCACGCCGGCAGCCGAGACACCCAAGACGTGCGCGGCAGATCGCTCATCCCTGAAAGGTAGGCGAGATCGCCTGCGCTGCCATCCGCTCACAGGCGTATGCGCGACTACCACAGCCGGTGTAGCCGCTGCGCGCTACGCGCGAATACACTCGCCCGACTATCCGCAAGCGTACGTGCCGCCGGCGACGGCGGCGAGGAGGATCAATGGCAGAGCTCGGCGCGGAGACGACCCAGCATCATCTCGCTGGCCCGGTGAAGACCGGGCACCATCTCGCGAAGGCGCTGCACCCGAGTCCACGTGTGATCCGGGAAGCGATGGGTGAGGTCGACGGCTTCAACGCGAAGTTCGCGGTGGTGATCACGAGGCTGGTCGGGACGATGTGGTGCGCGTATCTGTTCGGGGTCATCGCGCTGCTCGGGCTGGGGCCCGCGCTGAAGCCCGGCGGTGAGGGACTCGTGGCCTGGATCGCGCAGACGTTCCTGCAGCTCGTGCTGCTGTCGGTGATCATGGTCGGCCAGAACGTGCAGAGCCTGGCCTCGGACGCGCGCGCGGCAAACACGTTCAAAGACGCCGAGACGATCCTCGACCGGCTCGACCTGCACACGCAGGGAGGCCTGCAGGCGATCCTCGCACGCCTCGATGAAATCTCACCGCCGGCGGCCAGCGCGCAGGCCGGTGTCAAGCCCGAATAGGCGTCCGAGTCGCATGCAAACGTTCACAGCGCACGCTCGGGCCGCCGTGTGCTCATGGCAAAGGCGGACGGGACAAACTCGCCACTGGGGGACAATCACATGCCAGTAACGCGGTACCGTCCCGGCAACGTGGTGCCGGTCAGCGGTATCTACAAGGTCGTGGACATATTCCGAGTCGGCGTCGGTCGCGAGATCACGTGCCAGGAGGGCGAGACGTTCCCGCCGACCATGCACGCCGACGAGTATGGCTTCGTTCTGATCCGGGAAACCGTCGAGGAACGCTAGCGGTCGCGTTGTCGGCTGCGGGTCGGTCGGCAGCGACCGGCGTCTCACACGGGCGCGTCGAAATGAACCAGCAGCCAGGTGTCGTCGAGCGTCTCTGTCTTGAGCTGGCGGCCCGTGCTGTCCGCGATCCTCAGCAGCATCTCGGCGTTGGAGGCGTGCATCTGCTCCACCACGGGCTCGTCTGACTTCAACCGCTCCCACAGACGGCCCAGCTCGACGCCACGCACGAAATCCGCTCCCGGCGTATCGAAGGCCAGGGCGAGAGAATGGCCGATTTCACGCATCGGCTCTCCTGTTCGATGCAAGGCCGCCTGAGCCTGCTCGCTGCACGGACTCGTCCAAGTCGAGGTATCTCACAGGGCGGCCCCGCCCAACCCGCTGGGGTATGGGCCAGGCGGGGCGTCCCTGTGTTCCTAGGGGCCGGGAGCAGTGGAACGCAAACTCCCGGTGGCGCGAGGGTAGCCGACGGCGCAACGCCTGGCATTGACTGCCGGCGGAGTTGCATGTTCACTGTGCGCCGGCCCTCGGTGGCAACGGCTCGGCGTCAGGACCGGAATGCGACGATGGCGAGCACCAGTTCGCCAGACACAGCTATCCGCGTGTTCGCGTCAGCAGCGCTCGGAGGTGCGGCAGAGCGTCGCGAACCTGGCGATGGCGCCTGATTACCGCCTCGCGCGCCAGTCGCCGGGCGTGTCGGGATCGGCTGGACTCTCTGCCTGGCGGGCCGGAGACCCAGGCGTTGCGTCCCGGCCAGAGATTGCGATCAAGGCCCATTACGACTCATGGTAGTGGGCGAACTGGTGCAGCTTCGTGAGTTAGCGGCGCTAACTGTTGTGCCCGGTGACGTCCCGAACGCGGGCGCGTGGTGGCCGGTTGCCGAGCGCTGAGTGGGTGCGGCGCTCGTTGTAGTGCTCGATCCAGTGTGGCAGTGCTTGCGCGCGGGCGTCGGA
>JBEKWH010000028.1:0-53368 GCA_049513255.1 Solirubrobacteraceae bacterium | reverse complement strand
ATATAATGCCACACCCATCGGACAGCAAAACCCAATATTAGTGTCTACGCCCAACCACCAAAAGAAGGCCCGATTCCCCGCAAACACGGGCGATCGGGCCTCAGAACCTCAAAAACTTCCGGTTAGTGTCTCCGCGGGCGCGTATTGGCGGGGCTACACTGGGCGTCATGAGTGCGGCAAGCGAGCACACAAGTCACGAACTGGTCGTGGCCGCCGATGGGAGCATCCCAGCCGATCAACTGGCGCGCCTGGGTGTCGCGCCTGGCGCCCATCTGCGGGTGGTGCAGACGGCTCCGGCCGGATCGGCCCACACTCTCGCGGGATCGCTGTCTGATTTCCCGGACCTCACGTGGGAGGACTTTGAGCGGGCCAGCGAGCTCGCTCAACACGATCTCTCATCCGCGTGAGGGTTCTCGCGGACTCCCACGCCATCGTTTGGCACCTGCAGGGTTCTGAGCGGCTGTCGGCTACCGCTGCGAGTGCGCTCACCGAGGCGGAAACCACGGATGGTGTGGTTGTCTCGATCGCGACCATGATCGACCTGTGGTACGTGACTCAGACGACACGAAAGCTGACCCAGGCCAACCTGGCGGAGCTCCGGGACATGCTCGCGTCCTCGCCCGCGCTCATCCTCCAGCCGATCGACATCGTCGTCGTGGATGCCACCACCTCGATTCCTCGCGATTTGCTCACCGACCCGTGGGATCGCTTCATCGTGGGCACTGCCCGAGCATTGGCGCTGCCGCTGGTCACCAGAGACCGTGCGATCCGCGATAGCGGGCTTGTGCCGACCATCTGGTGATCAACCGTGACATACATGGTACGCGACGTACCATAGGTGCTACAGTTTCACTCAAGGAACGCGATGGCTACAACACTCGACAAGCGACAGGCGAAGCAGGACGTGGGATACCACGACCGACGTCTAGCTCGACGATTGCGAGAAGATCCTGAGTTCCGGGCTGAGTTCGAGCGGCAGCAGCGCGAGATCGCCGCAATAGACGCGATCGTTAACCAGCTCGATGCTCTGCGGGAGGAGCATCGTATGTCGAAGGCCGAGCTCGCCAGGGCGATCGACAAGAACCCGTCCGCAGTCCGCCGGCTCCTCACCGCGTCCGGAAATCCCGAGCTACGTACAGTCGTCGCGATGGCCCAGGCGCTCGGCGCGGACGTGAAGATCATCCCGAAGCCGAGCAAAGCGGCGCGTGGCGCGCGGCAAGTCGCCTAACGCCAGCCTTCTGCAGCATCCGGGCTCGTCCGTCACATCTCGCAAGCAAAGCGCCGTTGCCGGCGCGGCGCGCTCGCAACACTACGCTGCGCGCGCGAGGCCGTCGGGAATGACGGGCCAGACTCTCTCGACGCGCTGGTTGCGTCCCTGAGCTCGGAGGTAGTCCTCCAGCGACGCGGCCCGCTCGGCGGCCCAGGAGACCTGTTCTCGATGCAGGACGTCGAGGTCGATGTCCCGCAGTTCCGCAACGCTCGCCCCGAGCCTGAACGCCACCCGCGCCGCGGCAAGCGCGTCGGCGTTGGCGGCGTGGGCCTCGTCGAGGGTCACGCGATAGTGCTCGCAGACCGCGCTCAGAGTCCGCTTGCCTCGCCGGAAGCGGTTTAAGTGCTTGTCGAGCACGTATGGATCGACGACCAGCATGCCCTCCGGTCCGCCGACTCTGTCGAGCAGGCGTCGCAGCCCGTGCCGCTGCGCTTCGCGAGATGCCTCGACGGCTGACCACCGCCGCTAGGGCTACGCCCGGACGGGGTTGCTCCTGCGCCTCAGTCGGGCAGAGTCGCCTCGATCGCGGCGGTCAGCTCCGCCGACTCGGGCTCGACCATAGGCCGGAAGCGCGCGAGCGGGCGTCCGTCGGGCGAGACGAGGAACTTCTCGAAGTTCCACTGCACGTCGCCGGCCTCGCCCGTGTCATCGGCGGTCGCCGTCAGCGTGCGGTACAGCTGGTGCCGCGCGGGGCCGTTGACGTCGAGCTTTTCGGTGAGCGGGAAGCTGACACCGTAGGTGGTCGAGCAGAAGGTCTGAATCTCCTCGGCGCTGCCCGGCTCCTGGCCGCCGAACTGGTTGCACGGCACGCCGAGCACCGTGAAGCCGCGCTCGCCGTAGCGCTCCTGCAGCTGCTCCAGGCCCGTGTACTGCGGGGTCAGCCCGCAGCGAGAGGCGACGTTCACCACCAGCACCGCGCGTCCGTCGAGCTCGGCCTCGTCGAGCGGAACGCCGGTCAGCGTGTTGAGCTGCTCGAAGATCGACACTGAGCCAATCCTAGGTGAGTGCGGGCGCCGGGCTGCGGTTGGCCCAGCCTTGCTGCAGCAGCTGCAGCAACGCCTCGGGAGGCTGCGCGCCCGAGACACCCAGCTTGCGATCGACGACGAACGTCGGAACGGCGCTGATCCCGAGCTCGCCGGCGGTGCGCTCATCGTCGCGGACCTGCGCGGCGCAGCGCTCGCCCGCGAGCGTCTCACGCACCTCATCCTCCGCGAGCCCGACCTCGACGGCCGCGCGGACGAGCGTCTCGTGGTCGCCGACCAGCTCGCCTTCGGTGAAGTACGCGCGCAGCAGGCGCTCCTTCATCGCGTCCTGCAGCGCGTGCTCGCCGGCGAGGTGAACGACCCGGTGCGCGTCGAACGTCGAGCCGCTGCGCGCGATGTCGAAGCGGAAGCCAAGGCCCTCGCCGGCGGCCACGGCGGTCAGCTGCTGCTCAGCGTCGCGCGCCTGCTCGACGGTCATGCCGTACTTCTGCGCGAGCCGCGCGGCGCGGTCGCCGCTGCGCTCATGCGGCGCCTGCGGATCGAGCTCGAAGCTCCGCCACGTCACCCGCACCCCGTCGCGGTGCTCGAACTGCGCGAGCGCGGCCTCGAAACGGCGCTTGCCGATGTAGCACCACGGGCACGCAATGTCAGACCAGATCTCGACGTCCATACCAAGCCCTTCGTTGAGCACGCAACTACCGTCACTATAGCCTCGCTTCGGAGCAGCTGCGGCGGGCGATCGAGTGACCGCTCGCTACCGGTGACCGGCCGCGTGCCCCGCGCTGCTCGGGCTGGTCACCGTGCGGTCGCGGCCGAGGCGCTTGGCCGCGTAAAGAGCGCTGTCGGCGAGCGCGAGCAGATCGGCGGGCGACGTGTCCACCGGCGAGCCTGTGGCAAGCCCAGCCGAACACGAAAGCGTGCTGTCCAGGACGGGCATCTGTGCGACCTTGGCGCGGACCCGCTCGGCGATCTCGTGAGCGGCGGCCTCGTCGGCGTCGGGCAGCAGGATCGCAAACTCCTCGCCGCCCATGCGCGCGGCCATGTCGTGCTGGCGAATCGAGCTGCGCAGCGCGTCTGCCACCCCGAGCAGGATCTGGTCGCCGTAGGGATGGCCGTGCGCGTCGTTGATCTCCTTGAACCTGTCGAGGTCGAGCATGATGATCGACACCGCGCTGCCGGCGCGCTGCGCGCGGCTGAACTCCGCTGCACAGGTGTCGTGGAAGGCGCGCTGGTTGGCCAGCCCCGTGAGCGGGTCCTCGGCGGCCTGGCGTTCCAGCCGGGCCACGAGGCGCGCGTTCGACAGCGCGATCGCCGCGTGCGCGGCGTACGCGGACAGCGTGGCGGTGTCGCCCGGAAGGAACACGGTGGAGCCGTGTGCGAGCGCGGCCAGCACGCCGAGCATCTCGTCGCGGAACCGAAGCGGCACCGCGCACATCGAGCCGAGCGGCAGTTCCTCGCTGTGCGGCAGCTCCGCCAGGACGGCGTCCGTGGCGAGGTCGTCGACCACGACGGTACCGCGCTCGAGCAGCGTCTCGCGATGCTCCTGCGCCCACGCCTCCAGCGCTGCCAGCGACGGCGCCGGTATCCCCGAGTGCCGGTCGGCGTGCATCGCGTCACCGTCGGCCAGCAGCAGCGCGAACTCCTTGCCTCCCACCGCGGTCTGCGCCTTGGCTGTGATCTGGTCGAGCACCTCGTCCAGGCGCAGGTCCGAGGACAGGTCCTTGAGCGAGGACAGCAGGCGGTCGGCCGCGTCGTCCTGCTCGCGCACGCGCCGCTCCAGCGCGCCGAGCCGCCGATGCATGAATTGCATCGCCCGCGCGCCGATTCCGAGCTCGCCGGCCACGAGCACGCCGGCTGCCACTGGGACGAGCGCTGGGTCTGCCAGCGCGCCTACCCCCGCGAGCGCGGCGGCGCCCGCGGCGAGTGCGAATGCTGCGCGCTTGAGGCCGTGGGTGCCGTTGCTCCAGCGGACGTCGAACTCGCACCAAGGACCACCGTGCGCACCGCAGACGGGGTGCGCCACGTGCGCGAGCGGCAGCCCGAACAGTTGCGGGACCGTTGCGAGCAGGCCTTTCGTGTAGGCGCAGTCGTAGGGGTGGTAGCCGACGCCCGCGACGTCGGTGTAGCGCATGCGCACGCGCGCGCCGTCGCGCTCGATCACGACCAGCTCGTGCGCCCAGTTGAACTTGGCGTTGGCGCGCACGACGTTGCCATAGACGAACCCGGGTGCGCCGAGGGCGCGCAGCGTGTGCTTGAGGCCCATCGCGACGGACAGGTCGAGCACCGACGCGCCGACGCGCTCGGCGATCTGGGGGTCTTCCAGCACCTCCTCTGCGGCGCTCCACAACGCGAGCTTCGTGTCGTACGAGAACCAGTGGTTCTCGTCGCGCAGGCGCTCCTCAGCGCCGGACAGGCCGGCCCGGGCGAGCATCCGCTCGACCGCCTGCCCGCCGGCTTCGCGCTCAACGTAGGCAAGGATGAGGCGCGAGGTCAGCCCGGAGCAGGCGTGCTCACGCCGCCACGCGACCTCGACCTCTGGCGTTTGTCCATGCTCGATTCCGCCGACTGCGGCCATCCGTTCCTATCGGCTGCAACGAGCGTCAGGTGAAGCCGGCGGCCGGGGTTGCGCAGACCGCGCCGGTGTGAGCCTGCTCCACAGCTCGATCACTACAGTCACCCCGATGCCACCGCTCTACTTCAGCCACCCGGCGTGCCTGGAGCACGATCCGCGCGCGCACATGCCCGAGCACCCCGACACGCCGGAGCGCCTGGTGGAGCTCGAACGCGTGCTGGCCGCGAACGACTGGCTGGGCTGGGAGCGGCGCGAGGCTCCCGCGGCGCAGGAGGCGCAGCTGCAGCTGATCCACAGCGCGCGCCACGTGCAGCACATCCGGGAGCTGTCGATCGCCGGTGGCGGCGAAATCGACGGCGACACGTTCGTGGGCGAGCCGTCCTACCGCGCGGCGCTGCACGCGGTCGGCGGCGCGTGTGAGATGACGCGGGCGCTGATGGCGGGTGAGGCGTCGCTGGGCTTCTGCGCGGTGCGACCGTCCGGGCACCACGCCGAACCGGATCGCGCGATGGGCTTCTGCCTGTTCAACAACGTGGCTGTCGCGGCGGAGTTCGCGATCCGCGAGCTCGGCGTTGGCAAGGTGTTCATCCTCGACTGGGACGTGCATCACGGCAACGGCACCGAGGAGGCGTTCAGGCGCCGCGCGGACGTGCTGTTCGCGAGCATCCACCAGTCGAGGATCTACCCGGGCAGCGGGCCGCTCAGCGACGTGGGCTCGGGCGCGGGCGAGGGCTACACGATCAACCTGCCGGTGCCGGCGGGATCCGACGAGGAGCTGTGGCTGTCGCTGATCGAGCACGTCGTGCTGCCCGCGGCGCAGGCGTTCGAGCCGGAGCTGGTGCTCGTGTCCGCGGGCTTTGACGCGCACCGCGAAGATCCGCTGGCGGGCTGCCGCCTGGAGACGTCGTCGTTCGCGGAGATCGGCCGCCACGTTCGCGATTTCAGCGAACGGCTCGAGGCGCCGCTCGGCGTGGTGCTGGAGGGCGGCTATCAGCCGCGGATTCTCGGGGAGTGCGTGCTGGAGACGCTCACCGCGCTGGCCGGCGTGCAGCCGCCACACTCGGCCGCGCCGGAGGCGCTGCTGACCTCCCGCGCGGCGGCGCAGATCGCGCACTACTGGCCGCTGTGAGCGCGCGCCGTCGCCGTCGCTCGTACGTCGCCGCGTTGCGGGCGCCGATTGCGATCGCGCTCGCCGCGTTGGCGATGGTCCTCGCGGGTCCGTCCGCGGCGCTTGGCGCGAGCGCTTCGTCGACCCCTGCGGTGACGTTCATCCCCAGCCTTGCGTTGCTCCCGGAATTCTCGGCTGCGGGTCTCGGCCAGGGAACGATGCTCACGGCGACGCTCGAGTTGGGCGGCAACGAATACCAGGGGTCGGTAGCTCCAATAAGTGAACTGCGGCTGCAACTGCCCGCCGGCGTGGGCGCGACCACCGCCGGCTTTGCGACCTGCTCAGCGGCCACGCTTGAGGAGCTCGGTCCAAGCGCGTGTCCGCGCGGCTCCCGCGCGGGGGGAGACGGTCGCGCGCTTGCGTACGTGACTTTCGGCTACGAACGGGTTCAGGAGGATGCCGAAGTCTCGTCGTACTTCGCGCCTGAAGGCGGTCTTGACGTGTTCATCGACGGCCACACTCCGGTCTCCCTCGAAATGCTGGCGAAGGGAGCCCTCGTCGGCAACGTGCTCACGCTGTCATTCCCGCTGATCCCCATTGTTCCAGGTGGTCCGTTCGCCTCGATCGCGGCGCTGACGCTGCCCTTGGGCACCGCCCGCGTTGAACACGGCGCCAGCGTGTACAGCCTGACGATGCCCGAGGAATGTCCCCAGGGCGGCTTCGTGTGGTCCGCCGAAGTCTTCTTCAGCCACTACGCCTTCGAATCGTATGAACGGTTCTATGGCGAACCGCTGCGCGCCACCGCCGAGACCCCCTGCCCGGCGCTCTCGAGCGGCGAGAGCGCGCTGCCGGGCACCGAAGGCATCATCACGGCGCCGCCCAACAAGCAGTGCGTCAGCCGTCGCGACTTCATCATCCACGTGCAGCAGATCAAGGGCCTGAAGTACCGCCGCGTCGGCGTCGATGTCGACGGTCGCTCCGTTGCGGTGGTCAAGGGTGCCCGCTTCCACGCGCGCGTCGATCTGCGCGGGCTGCCGAAGGGCCGCTACACGGTGAAGATCACGGTCCTTACGACGACCGGACGGCAGATCACGGGCACGCGCGCTTACCACACGTGTGCAGCCAAGCCACTGCCCGGCGGTCGGCCCCGGCTCTGAGGGTTCGGCGTGGGTTGCGCGCTCGGCTCGCGGTGCTCGGCCGGCTTGCCGGCGCGCTCAGCTCGCCGTGACCGCCCACATGCTGCTTGCCTCTTGATCCCACTGCGCCCACGTCATCTGCAGCGTCTGGCCCCAGGTGACCACGAGCGGTCCCGCGGGTGTGAAACCGTCGAGCACCACGTCGTGCAGTTCGAGCGGCAGCAGGTTGTACTGCGCGAGCTGGTCGTCGGTGGCGAAGCTCAATTCGACGATCATCGCGGCGAAGCTCCGCACGGCGTTTTCGACGTCGGCCCTGTCGGTGGTGTAGCTGTGCAGCGCTGTGAGATGAGTGCCCGCGATCCCCTCGTGCTGCCAGTAGCTCCATAGCGCCGCCTGCGCGAGCCCGGTCTGGTCGTTGCCACCGGCCTGCCCGAACTCGGAGCCGATCACGCTCGCTGCGGCGTGCACGCCGAGCACGATCTGCTCCCAGTCGGCCGCGGCGGCGAACGTGCAGTCGCCGAGCGATTGCGGCGCGACGTTGCCCCACGTGGGGAAGCGCTCGTACGCCGCCCCGTAGTCGCAGTGGGGGCCGGTGGCGCACGCGTCGAGGTCTCGCACGGGCGGACCGGGCGCGCCCTTGCGCGGGAGCGTTTCGACTTCGATCTCCCGCGAGCGGCTTTCCTCGCGGAGGCCGTGAGCCTCGACGTAGACGAGCCTACGTATGGGCAGGGCACGAGTATTGGCCGGTACTCGCAGTCGGAATGAGACTCGCCCGGAGGCACAGCCGACCGCGCGTGGTGGGCCGAGCGCGCCGGCGTGCAGCGTGCAGGCGGTTGCGCCCTGCACGAAGGCCGAGATCGTGAGCTGGCCGCCATCGGACGGCAGCACTCGTGGCGTTGCCAACACCGACGCAAAGCTCGGCACGCCGGCGCCGGCGCTCGCGGCTGTTGCGAGCACGCCGAAGCACAGCAGCGCGCTGGCGAGCGCCGCTCGCTCGAGTCCACGCACGACTCGCTCCCGGCGAAGCGCGCTCATCGACGCATTGTCCCAGGAGCATTCGCGGGTCGTGCTGGACCCGTAGTTTTCCGCTGCGTCGCAGCGGTGGCCACCGGATGGACGCCATGCCCGTGCATGTGACGCTTGGGGCATCTTGGGTACACCCGCCGCCACCCCGCCGCCGTCTGCACCCGACACGTCGGAGCCGCAGCCGGACTCGCGAGGAGTGGAGCTTGTGCGGCTGCGCGACGGCTCCGCTGTGACGGTGCGCGTGGCGACGGCGCAGGATGAGCCCGCGCTGAGCGTGTTCTTGGCCGGGCTGTGCCTCGAAGCGCGGCGCATGCGCTTCTTCACCGGTGCGGCCGACATGGCGTACGCGGCGCACCTGGCGTCGGCCGGCGGCGCGGATCGCTGTGGACTGATCGCGCACGACGAAACGGGCGCGACGGTCGGCCACGCGACGTACGTGCAGCTCGACGCGACGCGCGCCGAAGTGGCGGTCGAGGTCGCCGATCACCTCCACGGCCGCGGTCTTGGCACGCTCCTGATCGAACGGCTGGCCGTGATCGCGGAGCGGCGTGGGATTACGCACTTCGTGGCTGAGGTCCTGAGTGACAACCACGCGATGCTGGACGTCTTCCGCGAGGGCTTCGACGCGCGCGTGGTGGGCCACGAAGGCTCCGAGGAGCGAGTCGAGTTCTTCACGTCGGCCTGGCGGCTGGCGCACGAGCGCTTCGCACCCGGCCCCGCCTGAGCCGCCCCGCCGGTTCTCGAAATTCGATCGAAGTCAGCTGCGCTGCACGATCAGCGAGCTGTTGCCGTCGGGGTCGCGGAAGGAGAACATCGGCGGCACGGGGTCTCCCATGCGCGCCACCGCGTCGTCGACGTCGACCCCCTGCGCTTTGAGGCTCGCGTGGTCGGCGTCGATGTCGTCGGTCGAAAACGCCACACGCGTCTGGACCCCCGTGGCTTCTCCGTCGCGCGGTGGAACGATCGCGACCGTGGTGGCGGCGCCGGGCGGTGCGACTTCCACCCAGCGCAGGGTCTCGCCCATGGGGACGTCCGCACGCTTCTCGAAGCCGAGCTTGCCCGTGTAGAACTCGATCGCCTGGTCCTGGTCGCTGACGGGGATCATCACCGTCGCCACCTGGCTGACGCGGATGCTGGTGTCGGTAGTGGTCATGTGGCTCCTCCTGCTGGTCGGTTGCTTTCGGGATTCTCCAGCTAAGACGCGCTGCATGCCGAGAGCTCATCGCCGCGATGAGCTTCCGCGCTGCGGGCGGTCTAATCTGATCGAGTTCATGCCCACAGCTTCGACACGCGAGACGGCAGCCTCGCTTGCCACGCTCGCGGCGTTGGTGCTCGCAGGGGCAGTCGCGCTCGCCATACCGGCGCCGTCGCTCGCCGTGTCGACGTCGCACGCGACGCACAGCGCGAAGCCGAAGCACAAGTCCAAGCCGAAGCCGCCGCCGACGGCGAGCGTGTCGATCGATCCGGCCGTGCCGATCGGCCCGGTCGTCCCGGATGACTTCCTGGGGCTGTCGTTCGAGGCCGACAACCTGGCGAACGTCGCGGGCTACGCGGGCGGCGGCGATCTGGTGAGCCTGCTGCGCTCGCTCGGGCAGGGGGTGCTGCGCTTTGGCGGCATCAGCGTCGATACGGAAGCGGCTTGGGTGGATGAAGGAGCGGCGCCGGCGTGGGCGCACACGACGATCGCGCCGCAGGACCTGCAGGGCATTGCGGCACTGGCGCGTGCGACCGGCTGGCGCGTGCTGCTGGGGGTGACGTTCGGCCACTACGAACCGGCGGTGGCTGCACAGGAGGCGCAGGTGGCGCAGTCGCTGCTGGGCTCGAGCTTGGAAGGGATCGCGATCGGCAACGAGCCGGACCTGTACGTGCCGGATGGGCTGCGCACGGCGCCGTGGACGTTCGCTGACTACGTGAGCGAAGCGGCGGCCTATCGGGCGGCGATCGCGGCTGCGGCTCCCGGCGTTCCGATCGTGGGCCCGGACGCGTCGAGCGGCCAGCCGGTGCTGCTGTGGGCCAGCGAAGTGGCCGTGGCGGAGCACCCGGCGCTGCTGACCGCCCACTACTACCCGCTGACGAAATGCGAGGCGTATGTGCCGAGACTGAGCGACCTGGTGAGCCCGGTGACGCGCGCGAACGAGTCGGCGACGCTGGCGCAGCTGTCGGCGATCGCGCAGGCGAGCGGGATCCCGCTGCGCGTGGATGAGACCAACAACGTCTCCTGTCGCGGGCAGCCGGGGGTGAGCAACGTGTTCGCGTCGGCGCTGTGGGCGGTGGACTACATAGCGCGCGCGATGGCCAGCGGCGTGGCGGGGCTGAACTTCCACGACCTGATCGCCGAACCGGAAAGCTACAGCCCGCTGGTCGCCGAGGGCGCGCAGGAACTGGCGAGTGGCGAGCTGCACGCCAACCCCGAGTGGTACGCGCTGCTGCTGGCCGACCGTCTGCTCGGCGACCGGCCGGTCCACGCGCAAGTGCACGGCGGCGAACGCACGCTGACGGCGGCCGCGTTCGCGAGCCCCGACGGACACCTGCACATCGTGCTGGTCAACTTCGCGCCGTCGGGCGCGCGTCAGCTGCTCGTGCATCTGCACGTGCCGCTGGGCGTGGGCGCCGGCACGATCCTGCGCCTCCAGGCCCCGGGTTTGCGCGCGACCGCGGGCGTGACGCTGGGCGGTAGCGCGGTCAGCCCGGAAGGCACTTGGAGCCCCGTCGCGAGGCTGCCGCAGGTATCGAGCAAGCGGGGTTCGCTTGCGCTGGAGATGCCGGCGAGCAGCGCCGCGCTGGTGACGCTGTATCCAGTCCGCTGATCGCGCGCCCGCGCCGGCTGCTACCGTTGGTACATCAGGTCGGGCCAATCAGGCCCGGCATCGCAGTGCCAGCGCTCGTAGCCTTTGCTCAGCAATCTCCGCGTTCGCAGCACTCAACGCAGGAGGAAATGCAGAATGGCTACAGGAACCGTCAAGTGGTTCAGCGACGACAAGGGCTTCGGCTTCATCACACCCGATGACCAGTCGAAGGACCTGTTCGTACATCACAGCGCGATCGTCGGCGAGGGCTATCGCTCGCTCGCCGAGGGCGCGAAGGTGTCCTACGACGCCGAGGCCGGCGACAAGGGACCCAAGGCTGGCAACGTCCAGCCGCTGTAGCGCCGCTGGCTTACGCGGGCGCGGTGGACGGTTAGCGTCTCCGCGCTCGCGATCAGCTGTTGGTGGTCCACTCGAGCCCGGTGAAGTAAGTCACCGCGGCTCCAGCGGGCGCCAGGCTGGGATCAGCTGGGCTCTCCCGCCAGCCGGCGCCTTCGCGCGCAAAGGTGTCTGGCTCAGCGTTATGGGTCCCCCAGCCGTTCTGCGCCGCCGGGACCCAGCCGTTGTCGGTGGTCGGCTCGCTGGGCACGGTCTCCCTGCTCTGCTCCCAGCCCGGAGCGGAGACCTGGCCGGTCTCTGACCATTCGGGTGTCGGAATCTGGCCGACGTCTGACCATGCCGGCGCAGCCGCCGGGGCGGGGACCTGGCCGTTCTCCGACCATTCGGGTGCAGCCGCCGGGGCAGTGACCTCGCCCATATCTGACCACGTTGGGGCGGCGATGTCGCTGTTCTCTACACATGCCGGGGCAGGTGTGTGGCCATTCTCGAACCCCGCCGGAGCGGTGAGCTCGCCGCTCTCCAACCATGCCGGCGACGGGACCGCGCCAGTCTCTGGCCACTCGGCGGCGGCGATCTGCTCGTTCTCCGTTGTCCAGACCAGGGTGGGGTCGTCGCCATTCTCCGCAGCTGCCGGCGCAACCAGTTGACCGGTCTGTGTCCATGCCGGCACCGCTTGGTCATTCCCTGACCAGGCCGGAGCGACGACCTGCTCGCTCGCCGTCGACGCTGGTACCGCGACCTGGTCGTTTGCAGGGCTCGCGGATGCGGCGACTTGGCCGTTCGTCGGCGGCGCTGCGGCGGCGTTGGATGCGGCGACTTGGCCGTTCGTGGACGGCGCCGCGGCGGCGCTCCTGTCATTCGCGCTCGCCACCGGTGCGCCGATGGTGTAGCGGAACTGGCCGCTCTCGTCGGCGACCCAGAAGGCGTCGCCCGCGACGGTGGTCTCGTGCAGGATCGAGCGGTCGTAGTGCTCGGCGATCCGCGCCAGCGCGTTCATGTCGGCGACGTCGATCACCGGAACCCCGCGCAGCGGCGTGATGTGCGCGACCGGGATGATCAGCCCGCCGTATCGCGCGAGGATGCTCGCCTTCTCATCTCGGCGCCGCGGCGCGATCAGCGCGAGTATCGGCTGGATCAGCGCGAGGGCCGCGAGCAGGGCCGTGAGGATGACGCCGATCGCGCTGAGCGCGAGCGTTCGCGCTGTGGAGACCGACACGTGCCACGGTCCCAGCGCGAGAGTGCGGGGCTCGATCTGCGAGCCGGAGGCCGAGCCGGATACTCTCGGCCTGAGAGCGGCCGGCAGCGGGCCAGCGGCCCCCCCGCCGGTGAGTAGCTTGGTCTCGCTGGAAACGGTGCTTTCGCTGCCCTGCAGTTCGACCTGATCGCCACGGACGGAGAACTGGACCGCCGGCGAGAAGGTGGCGTGCAGCGGGAGGCTCTCGACTTTGCCGCTCGCGATCACGCTCGGCACGATGGTGAACCCGTAGGAACCCTCGATCCCCGTGGCGGTTTCGACACTCCGCGCCAATGCGGCCATCGAGCTGAGACTGAGCGTTGCGGTGATGGTCGCGTGATCGCCCTTGAAGAAGGTGGGTGATCCGAGCGGCAGCGTTCGGTGCCAGCCGTCGCTAGCGGCCACGAGCAGCAGGAAAGAGCCCCTGCCGGCGAGCGAGTGGCTGGCCTTGGTCTCGAACGCGTAGTCGAATCGGAGGTTGACGTCGTTCACCAGCCGGGTAAAGAGTGGTTCGCTGACCGTAGCCACGCCGTCGGGGTAGGCGGGGTTGGGCGACGTGTCGGCGGAGTACGAGAGGGTGCCGCTCTGCGTGTAGGGGATCTGGACGGTGTGACGCGTGGAGGGTGCGCGCGTGAACGCGAGCAGTGCGAGCACCAGGAAGGGCAGCAACAGGAGGATGCCGATCGCCAGGACCGCGACGGCGGGCGCGGAGGGGCTAAGGGGCGGCAGGCTCGGCAGCGCGCGTGGCGTGGCGTTGCCGGTACGCCTGTCCCTGCGCCCGCGCCTGCGCCGGCGTGCGAACACGCCGCCGGTTAGGATCAGCATGCCGATGGCGATCAGCAGCCCCGCGCGCGCGGGCGAGCTGAACGACTGCAGGAATGAGCCGCCGCCGCGGATGTGTATCCATAGCGCGCCTATCAGCTGGCTAGCGCGCGGGTGTTCGGAGTCGATGAAGTCGTTGTTGTCGCCCTTGAAGATGTAGCGTTCGCCTTCGCGCCCGATAATGCGGTGCAGCGCCACCACGTGCAGCATCTTGTTGTGGTAGGCGACGATTTCCCCGACGTGATAGGTGGGCTGGCTGCGCACGATCGCGAGGTCGCCTGTGTGGAACCGTGGCTCCATGCTGATGCCGTGGGTGACGACGTAGCTCGTGGAGCCGCCCAGCGGGATCGGGGCAAAGTAGAACCACACGCACCCCAGGACGATCAGTCCCAGGGCAATGGCGAGAAGTTTTTTGAACGGATGGCGTCGCATGGCGTTGAGTTGGCGGGCGCCTTTGTGTCGGGTAGTCGGGCAGAGGGGCGGCCGGCACGCCGGCCGCCCCTCTGTGCCCAGAATCCTGCTGCCTTACGGTTCGACGATAACTTTGCCTTCGCTTACCGCGGAGACGCTCAGCTGGACACCTTCTGCGTTAGGCACACCGGTGCCGGTGTATTTGTATCCCGCCTGTTTTGCGGCGCTTTCGAATGCTCCCAGGCCACCCTTGAATTTGCAGACGACTTCCCATTCTTTTTCTGCGCCTCCGATTGCCGTGTATGCGCCGGGACAGTCGACCCATTCTTCGGCCACCGGCGTCGCCGCCGCGGTCAGCGCGACCGCGACGTCGGTCGGCTCTAGTTTTGCGGTTGCGGACGTGAGGATGAAGTGAGCTTCTGTGATGTATTCACCGGTCAGCGACCAGGTGTAGCTGACACCTGTCTCTGTGTAGCCGCTGACTGCGGCGGTGCCACCACCGGCGGCCTGCGCCGGGATGGTGTTGCTTGCCGTGAACGCATACGCGCCCAGGCCCATCAGACCCGCGAGCACGAACGCGCACAGGCCGGCTATCTTTCGCTTGCGGCTAGCGAAGGTTCGCTTGCCTTTACGCATAAACACTTCGGGCCCCCTTTTATGGGATCGTGGACACAGGCGTGTCCTTCACGGGGGGGCATCGGCCGGCACTTACAGGCGCTTTATGGATGCAGCTCCGGTTGCACCTATGGCCGAGGCGTAAAGGACGGGCGGTTGGTGCCGATCAACCTCCGCGCGGACGTGCGCGCCCAGCCCGGCGGCCAAGAGCGAGCTGCCAGACGGCCCATAGTGAACTGCCAGACGGGGCGCTGGAGGCTGCCGGCTGCGGCGCTACGGCGCTGCGGCGCTGTCCACTTCGCTGGTCACGCGCTGGCGCGGGGTTGCGAGCAGCGCGCCGGCGGCGGCCTTGGTGAGCTTGCCTGTGGCGAGGGCCGCCTTCACCTTCGCTTCACGAGAGCTGACGCGTGCGTCGATCAGGCCCGCGGCCGACCTGCCGGGCGTCGCGTCGGAGATCTGCGCGAGGCTCCGGCCCGACCGCAGCTCGTCGTCGAGCCGCGCGACGCTCACGCCGAGGTGACGGGTGCTCGCGGGCAGGCCTACGGTTCGTCTGCGCTTGCGGCTCATCTGTCTCGCTGGCTCGTGGCCCGTCCAGGAACCTCGCGCCTTGCCTTTGCGCTAGACTGGCCCGCTAGCCAGACCCGGCGTCGCTCGCCTGCGATGCCGGAGTCGACAGTCCGGCTCCGACCCGCAGGGCGGCGCTGGTATATAGGGTCCAAGCCGGCAATGTGGCCGACCATTCCGTTGCTGTCAAGCCGCGGCTTTTCGTGGTATGCTCCCGGCGCTCTATCACGGGGTGGCGGGCCAGGGGACCGAAGCGACTCACGGGTAGCCAACAAGACGGTTACAGGCAGCTAACAAGACGGTTACAGGCGGCTAATCGAGCTCAATCGAGCCTCTCTGAGGCGAAAGCGAGGATCTAGGAGAATGAGACGCGTCAGGGTTGTATTGGCATTTGCCGTGGTGGTGTGCGCGTTTGGCGCTCTCTCCGCACCGGCATTCGCCAAAAAAGTCAAACCACCAGTGATATTCGGCAAATTCGTCGCGAGCATCCCCGGCAAAACGATCTCGCCAACGGAACCCGCGATCGCAACGGGCCATGGAGAACTGACGAGCTTCAAGCTCGGCCCGGTGGAAGTTGAAGAATGCGCCAAGGAAGTGAAGTCCGTAGGCAAGGTCGAGTCGGAATCCTCCGAAACTCTCTTCCAGAACATCAAATTCAAGAACTGCATCGTATGGGCCTCGCTCGGTAAAGGGAAAGACAAGGTCAAGGAGAAGCAGAAGGTCAGCTTCAACCTCGGCTTCGAATTCCACTCGAACCGGTCGCTTGAAGTCGGACAAGCCGAAGAATCTGACGTGGGCTTGACCGAAAGCTCGGTCTCCTTCAAGGTCGCCAAAACGTCTTGCACGCTGGTGATTCCGGCGCAGACGATCCCGATCAAGGCCGAAGCGAAACCCGAAAAAGAATACGAAGCAGCGAGCTACACGACGCTTGAAGACAAAGAAGTCAAGCTCAAAAAGTTCCCGGCTGGCTTCCAGGACAAGCTCGTCATCGAAATGGAATTCAAGAAGCTGGAAGGCCTGCTGAAACCAAACGCAGGCTGCACATCCGAACTCCCGGTCAACGAAGAACCCGAATCGCCGCGGTTTGGCTACATCGAATACAGGAACGGCGAGCTCGAAGCCGAACTCGAAGAAGTCGTCATCAAGAACGGCAACCTCGGGTTTGAACCCGCCGCGTAGCCACCGCATCAAGACGCAGCTGATTTCGTAGCTGAAAGAGGGCGGGAGACGGACGCGACCGGCGTTCTGTCTCCCGCCCTTTGGTCTTTGAGAGCAACTCGGCCCCGAGCGGGTCGCTCAGCTCTGAGCGCCGGGTGGCGTGCTCGGTCTAGGCCGCCGGCGCGAGCACCGGCAGGCACTGCCCGTGCTCCTTGGACTGGTACATCGCCACGTCCGCCCGCCTGACCAGCTCTTCGCAGCTGACCTGCTCGCCGCCCGAGCAGGCGACGCCGACGCTTGCGCCCAGCTTGGCGGTGCCGCAGGACAGCTCGAAGCTGCCGCACAGTGACTCGCAGATCCTGTCTGCGGCGCGCATCGCCATCTCCGGTCCGGGGATGTCGCGCAGCACGATCAGGAACTCGTCGCCGCCGAGACGGCCGACCACGTCGCTGTCGCGGCTGACGTGTTTCAGCCGCTCCGCCACGAGCATCAGCAACTCGTCTCCGGCCGCATGCCCGAGCTTGTCGTTGACGGGCTTGAACTGGTCGAGGTCCACGTACACCACGCCGGTGCTGGTGGAGTCCTCGCGCTCGAGCTCGCGCTCGAGCGTGCCGAGCACGGATGAGCGGTTGTGGCAGTGGGTGAGCGTGTCGAACGTGGCGCGCCGCTCGAGCTCCTGGCGCGCGCGGGCGCTGTCGGTGACGTCGAGCACGCACGTGATCGCCCCGCTGACCTCGCCGTTCGGACGCAGCAGGGCGCGCAGGCTCATCAGCGCGCGCCGCCAGGTTCCCGACGGCAGCGTGATGTCGACCTCCACGTCGCGGTCGACGCCCTCGCCGAGCACCTCCGCGAGTGTCGCGTCGAGCTCCGCCATGCTCTCCGCGGTGAGCGTGTGCAGGAGCGTTGCGGTCGAGGTGGTGGCTGCCTCGGGCTCCTCCGCCACCGCCGGGGTCTCGGGCTCGCCGTCGGCGACCGGCGCCTCCGAGCCGTAGAGGATCTCCAGCAGGCGCGCGTTGTTGTAGACGACGCTGCGGTCAGTGTCGATGTGCAGCAGCCCGACCGGCATCGCCGCGGTCAGCCTGCGCAGCAGCTCCTCGCGTTCCTGCAGCGCTTCCTGGGCCTGCATCTCAGCCGAGATGTCGATGATCTCGACCAGCACGTATTTGCGATCCGGGTGGTTCAGGAGGTTGCGCAGCGTCGTGTCGACCCACATCCACGTCCCGTCCTTGCGCCTGCGGCGCAGCCGCGTCTGCTGGTCGCGGCCGGTCGACAGCACAGCCAGCCAGCCCTCGACCGCGCGCCCCTGGTCGTCCTCGTGGATCTGATCGAGGACCGAGTTGCCGAGCAGCTCCTCCTCGGTGTAGCCGAACATCTCCGTGAACGCGGGGTCGCAGCCGAGCACGCGCGCGCCCTCGTCCTCCATCAGCGAGCAGAATCTCGGCGCCGCGGGCGCGAGCTCCTTGACCTCGCGCTCACCGTCGGCGTCCTCGTCGCTGGGGATGATCACGCCCAGCAGCACGCCGTGGATTTCGCGCAGGTCGATGAAGTGCAGTGTCGTCCACGTCGAAGGCCTGCTCAGCAGGCGGACCTTGTCGGACGCGGCGCCCTCCTCTTGGGCGCGCAGCCACAGCCTCACGACCACGGCGCGGTCGGCCGCGACGACTTTGTCGACCAGCGCACGGCCCTCGACCAGGCCCTGGCCCCAAAGTCCGACCGACTGCGGCACCGGCACGATCAGCCCGTTGCCGGCCAGCCCGCACACGAGCGCGTCGGGATGCTCGCGCAGCAGCGCTTCCGCGCCTTCCGCGACCGCCTGGCCGTCCCGTGCGAGCGAGGCATCCATGTCGCTGTCGGGATCGGCGGGCGCACGCGCCGGCATGAGCGCTGAAACGGTGCTTGGACACTCTGATGAGACACGAGCGCGCGGATGTCGCGCTCGAGCGCCGCTGCGTGCGGTCGTTGCGGTGTCTGCGCAAGAATCCATTCAGTCGCACTTGACGTTCTCAATAATTCTGATAAGCTTCGTGAACATTGCCGGTGAGCACTGCCGAGGACTCAGGTCAGCGGTGGCGAAGCGGGCGATGCAGACCCACCTGACGTTTCTCTCCTCCCTGGGGGGTGGCCGCGAGGCTGCTTCCCAGACCCTCCACGACTGGGCCGGCTCCCCTCGCCGGCCCAGTCGATTTAATGCGCGCGCGTCAGCCGTCGTCGAACGGCGCGATCGGCACGCCGTGATCGCGCTCGCGCATGCCGAGCTCGTACGCGCCGCCGTGCTCACTGCGCAAGCTGGTGGGGGCGCCGCCGCCGGGCGGCGTGACGGTCAGCTCGATCGCGGCGACGGAGCAGTTGATCACGTCGTGCTCGCGCTCCTGCGCGTGGCCGTCGCCGGGGTCGGCGTAGCGCCAGCCGGCGGCCGACTGCGCCGGAACGTCCACGCGCGCGTGCACCATCACGCCGCCGGCTCCCGCGAGCGTCAGCGAGCAGCCGTCCGGGCTCTCGGCCACGCGCGTCCCGCGCGCCGCCACGCCGCCGAGCCGGTGGCGCGTGCCGCCCAGCGCCAGCGCGCCGTTGGCCACCCACGGCGTCAGCCTGCCGGCGAGCGCCAGGCGGCCGAGCGCGACGTCCAGCCACGCTCCCGGCGCCTCGGCGAACGCGACGCCGTGCAGCCAGATCCACCGCGCCGCGTGCTCGGAGCCCCAGTTGTGCCCGATCATGCCGGGCCAGCCGCGCAGCTCGATCGGCTCGCGCCCCTCGAGCTCGAGCACGCCGTCGAAGCTCGCCGCCGGCGCGGGGCTCGTGAGCTTGGTGCGTGGCAGCGGCGCGCGGTACAGCCACGCGGGGGAGAGATGGCGCAGTTCCGGCTCCTCGCCGGCGAAGCGCAGCGACCAGCGCGCCGCGCCGCAGCTGCCCTGCGCGTGGCCCGGCCCGATCTCGCTCTCGCCGAGCGCGATCCAGCTGCCGGCGGGCGTGCTTGGCTGCTGGCCGCTGTGCTTGTGCATGAACGGGCGCCCGCGGCGGGCGTCGAACACCGTGCACCAGACCGCGCCCGTCGGCTCGCGCCCGGCGGGCTTGCTGATCGTGTGACGGATCCAGATGCCGACGGGCTCCTCGGGCGAGACCGCGCGCAGGTAGAACGACTCGTACATCCGCGCGCTACTCGGCGCGCTCGCAAACATCGCCTGTGTCCCCATCGCAGGCGATCCTAGATCCTGAGAGGATGCCGCGATGAATCGGGACTCCCTCGTCCAGTTGCCGGCGCTGCTCAGCTCGCCCCAGGCGCACACAGACGCGCGCTACGTGATGGGCGTCGACGGCGGCGCGACCAAGACGCTTGCGGCCGTTCTGGACCTGCGCGAGCGCACGCTGCACCTCGGCCACGGGGGACCCAGCAACGAGGACGCCGTCGGCGCCGACGCGGCGGTGCGGGAGCTGCTGAAGGCCGCCGACGAGGCCGTCGCAGAGGCCGGCATCGACGCCGCGCAGCTGGGCGGCGCCGTGCTCGCGATCGCCGGGACGGACACCGAAGGCGTGGCGCGCAACGTGCGCGCGGCGCGCACCGACGCATGGCTGGTGGTCAACGACGTGGTCGCCGCGTGGGCGACCGCGACCGGCGGTGGGCCGGGAGTGGCCGCGATCGCCGGCACCGGCTCGAACGTCTTCGGCGTCGGCGGCGCGGGTGCCGCCACGCGCGCCTGGCGCGCCGGCGGCTGGGGTCACGTGCTCGGCGACGAGGGCTCGGGCTACTGGCTGGGCGTGCAGTCGATCAAGGCCGCGCTGCGCGACCGCGAGGGGTCCGGGCCGGCGACCGCGCTCAGCGACGCCGTGCCCGCGTTCTTCGAGCAGCCGAGCGTCGAGGCGGTCGCCACCAGCGTCTACTCAAAGCCGCTGACCAAGGGTGAGATCGCCGCGTTTGCGGTCGAAACGGCGAAGCTCGCCGAGCACGGCGACGCTGTCGCGCGCGAGCTCTATGAGCGCGGCGCCCGCGAGCTCGCCCAGCAGATCGCCGCCGTCATCCGCGAGACCGGGCTCGGCGACGGCGCAGGCGACGGCAGCGCGCAGGACTTCCCCGTCGGCCTGATCGGCAGCGCGTTCAAGGCCGGAGCGGTGTTCGTCGAGCCGCTCACGCGCGCCATCCACGAGCGTGCGCCGCGTGCGCGCGTGGGCACAGTCGAGATGGCTCCCGTCGGCGGCAGCCTGCTGCTCGCCGCGCGCGCGTGCGGCAACGGCGACGAGATCGCCGCGGCTGAGCTCACGCCGCTGATCGACCGAGCCCTGCGCGGCTGAGCCGCGCGTCGATCGCCTCGCGATCGCCGATCGCGCCGGCGCCCGCACCGCGCATGCGCACCGCCGCCGCCGCGTTGGCGAAGCCGGCAGCGTCGCGGGGGGAGCGACCGTCGCTGAGGGCGATGAAGAACGCCGCCGCGAACACGTCGCCCGCGCCGAGGTCGTCGACCGGATCCTCCAGCGCCGGCACATCCAGCTCGAGCGCCTCGCCGCCGGGCGCGAGGATCGTGTTCGGATGCGCCCCCGCGGTGACCGCCACGACGGCGCCCGCGGCGCCGGCTGTGGCGATCAGGCGCGCGCAGCTGACGCGCTCGTGCTCGTTCACCACCAGCGCGTCGCACCTGCCCGCGACCGCCGCCGCCGCGCTCGTGGGCCGCGCCTGCGTGATCTGCCCGCCGGGCGCGCTCCACTGCCGCGCGAGCCCCTGCGGGGTCAGCCCCACGAACCGCGCCCGCCCGCGCCAGCTGCCGGGGCTCTCGCGGGCGACCGGCGCGAGGTGCAGGATCGCGGTGTCGAGCACCAGTTCCTCCGCGATCGGGCCCGCCCACGCGAGCACGCACTGGCTGCGCCGCGCGCCCGTGCCGCTGGTGCGCAGCGTCGTCGTCTGCTCCGCCGGCAGCACCCGCAGCGCCAGCTCGTCGCGGTAGGGCTCCAGCAGCGCCTCGATCTCCGACGCGCGACCGCGCGTCACGATCAGCGCGCGCCGGCCCAGCCGCGCGGCCTGCAGGGCGCTGTAGAACGCCGTGCCGCCCGCGCGCCGCGAGCCGTCCTCGAACACGTCGATCGTCACATGGCCGATCGTCGTGTAGTCGAACTGCAAGTCGTGGTTCACCCTTCACCCTCTCGGCGAGGCCTGTGGGACAATGGCGCAGGACGTGACCGGCCGGCGGGGAACGGCGATCCGCCTCGACACGAGCACTGCGTCATACCAAATCGAACGTGCCCGTCGCCTGTTGTGCTTGCTTGAGCCGATGATTACCAACTTCGATCACCGTCGTCTGCTCCGGGCCTCGTGCGCCTCGCTGCCGCTGTGCGCGGTGCTCGCGCTGGGCCTCGCCCCGTCCTCTGCCGCCGCCCGGGACGGCCACGCCGCCAAGGACACCCGCGCCGCCGCGACCGCCCACGCCGCCCGCGCATCCGACTCAAAATCCTCTCCCTACCCCGCCGGCGCCACGCGCCCGATCTACCGGCCGCGAGCGTCGGAACTCGCGCGCGCGGCGGCGTCCGCCCACAGCGCGAGCTCAAGCGGCGGTGCGGCCGCTCCCGGTGGCGCCGGCGCGCCCGCCTCCAGCGCGCCCGCCTCCTCGCCCGCAACCACCACGCCCGCCACCGCCAAGCAGCCCGCCAAGCCCAAGAAGCCCGTCCTGCACGGCAATCCCGCGCGCGCGCTGGTCGCCTTCGAAGCGATGCAGAAGTACTACTACATCAAGGGCTCCGGCCTGTACGAGGGCGAACCGTTCTCCTACCTGTGGCCGTTCTCGCAGGCGCTCGCGGCGACCGTCAGCGTCGCCAACATCCCGCATCTGGGCGTCTCGCTGTCGCGCGAACTGCAGTCGCGGCTGACCGGCCTGGACTCGTATCTCGACACCGACAACTCCGGCGCCTCCGAAGGCACCTACACGAGCTCGCTGGCGGCGTTCGACGGCACCGTCGCGCCGCCGACGGGGCCGGGCGGCACGAAGTACTACGACGACAACGACTGGGTCGGCCTGGAGATGGTGCGCCTGTACCAGCTCACCCACAACACCGCGCTGCTCGGCAGCGCCGAGGGGATCATGGCGTTCGAGATCGCCGGCTGGCAGGAAAGCCCCGAACTCGCCTGTCCCGGTGGCATCCCGTTCTCCAACGAAGCCAACAACAACGAACGCAACACCGTCACCACCGCGCCGGCGGCCGAGCTCGGGACGCTGCTGTATCGGGCCACCGGCAACGCGCAGTACCTGCAGTTCGCGGAAAAGGCCTACGAATGGGTGCGCCGCTGCCTGCAGCAGCCCGCCAACCTGTACGCCGACCACATCGGCCGCCGCGGCACCGTCGAACCGAAGCTCTGGAGCTACAACCAGGGCTCGATGATCGGCGCCGGCACGCTGCTCTACCAGGCGACCGGCAACTCCGCCTACCTCTACCAGGCGCGCCAGACCGCCAAGGCGGCGCTCGAATACTTCAACAACGAACGCCTCGGCGCCGAAATCCCGTTCTTCGTGTCGGTCTACTTCCGCAACCTGCTGTACCTCGACTCGGTCACGCACGACCCGCCCGGGCCGGCGATCGCGCAGAGCTACGTCAACTACGCCTGGCAGAACCTGCGCCTGAGCAACAACCTGTTCGTGTTCGGCTCGCCGCCCGCGCCGCAGCTGCTCGTGCAGGCCGCGATCGTGCAGATCTACGCGCTGCTGTCGACCCCCGCAAGCACCTACTTCTGAGAAGAGTAGGCTCTGTGGCAGTGACCGACGGAACGAACCTGACCACCGCCGAGGGCCTGCAGGAGCTGGAAGCCGAATTGGCGGTGCTCGAGGGCGACGGGCGCCGGGAGATCGCCGAGCGCATCAAGACCGCGCGCGAATGGGGCGACTTGAAGGAGAACAGCGAGTACCACGACGCCAAGAACGACCAGGCGCACCTGGAGACCAAGATCGCGCGGCTGCGCGAGAAGATCTCCGGAGCCGTCGTCGTGCAGGAGGCGCCCGACGGCGCCGGCGGCGTCGTCGGCTTCGGCTCGACCGTGGTCGTGCGCGACGACGCCGGCGTCGAGCAGACGTGGCGGATCGTCAGCTCCCACGACGCCGCTCCGCGCGAGGGGCGCCTGTCGGCCGAATCGCCCGTCGCGGTCGCGCTGCTCGGACGTGCGCCCGGCGAGCAGACGGCCGTGTCGCTGCCCAAGGGCCGGCGCACGCTGACGATCGTCACCGTCAGCTGAGCCGCGGCGCCGCGCGGACGCGGCGCATGAACCTGTTCGGCCGCTCGCGGTAGAGCCGCTTGCCCTGGCGCAGCCCGCGCTTGCGCAACGCCCGCCTGCGCTTGGCGATCAGCTCGAGCAGCTGCGTGCGCGTGCCGCGCCCGGTGTGCCACGTCTGGTGCTCGTCGCGACGTCTGGCTGCGCGCAGGCGCGCGGCGAAGATCGCCAGGTCGTGCTCGTCGCCGAGCACTTCCGCGAGCTCGTCGGCGCGGCGGGCGAGCCGGCCAAGCTCCCTGTCTGAGCGCCCGGACACGCCCGGGTCGCGGCGATCGAGCATTTCGGCGGCGTAGCGCAGGTCCTTGACGCGTTTGCGCCACTCGTGGAAGGCGAGCATGCGCTCGCCCTTGCCGCGGGCGGCCAGCCGGCCGCGCCGGCGCCCCTGCTCGTAGAGGCGCTCGAGGCGTGCGTCCACGAGCTCGATGCCTTTACGCTCGGGCAGCTTCCACGCGGCCACGCGCCAGCGCAGCGCGTGCAACTCGCCGAGCACCTCCGCGCGCGTCGCCGGGTCGCTGAGCGTGAGCTGGCGCATGCGCTCGTGCTCGGCGTGCAGACGCGCTCTGAGCTTGCGCACGCCGCGCCGGCGCCCCAGCTTGCGCGGGTGGCGCTCGATCAGGCCGTCGAGCGTGTTCAGCATCACCGCCGCGTCGCGCGCGCCCGAAAGGCGCTGTGCGATCGCCCGCAGCGCCGCGTTCTCGCGCGCGTACGCGCGCTCGCCGAGCTCGTCCCGCAGCAGGCGCAGCAGCGCGCGCAGGCGCTTGATCGCCTTGCGCGTCTCGTGCACCGCCTGCTCGTCCGGCGCGCCCGCAGGACCAGCGCCGTTGCTCGCGGCGCCAGCGCCAGCGCCCGCGCCAGCACCAGCGAGCTGTTCGAGCGCGAGGTCGATCTGGCCGAGCGCCATGCGGCGCAGGGCGTCGCCGAGCGGCTCGCCCGGCAGCACACCGAGCCGACGCTCCAGCTGGCGCTGGCGCGTGCGGCGACGCTCGCGCTCAGTCCTCGCAAGCGTCAGCCCGACGCCGAGCGCCACCGTCGCGGCGACCGTCGCAGCCAGCGGCGCGACAATCAGGTTATGCCCAGCCTTCCGCACGCCCCATGGTGGACGGTGCGCCCGGCCGCGAATCGCAAGCCGGCGACGTATAGCTGTCCGATCTGTGGTCATTCGCTACCCGCTCTCAGCGAGCATATGCTGATCGCGCCCGAAGGCGACACGCGCCGTCGCCGCCACGCGCACACCGACTGCGTGCTGGCGGCCCGCGCGCGCGGGCAGCTGCCCTTCAAAGACGAGTGGCAGCGCACGCAGCCCCGGCCACCATCGCTGTGGTCGAGGCTGCTGCGGCGCGGCTGAGTCAGGGCGCGGATACGTGCACGTGCTCGGGCTCCACGCGGATGATCACGCGCTGTTCGCCCGGCTGGCGGAACGGGTAGGAGTCGGCGTCCATGTACTTCTTCGCCAGCGAGTCGATGTGCTCGTCGGCGCCCTCGTGCGTGTGCTCGCTCACGCGCCCGCGGATCTCCAGGTACTCGTACGGGTTCTCGAGGTTCTGCACCGTCAGCGTCACGCGCGGATCGCGCTCCAGGTTGCGCACCCAGCTGCGCCCCTCGGCGCTGTTCACAACCGGGCGTCCGTCCTGCACGTCAACCCACACCGGCACGCCGTGCACCGTGCCGTCGGCGCGCAGGCTCGCCACGTTGCAGAAGTTCTTCGCCCGCAGCAGCTCCTCCGCTCGCCCTTCGATCTTTACGCTCATCAGCTGAAGCCCTTTCTCGCGATGTGTGGTCGTTTCGTACCAGCATAGGTCGAGCTGTGCGAGCGAGCGTCAATGGGGCAGCAGCTCGATGGCGTCCGTGTGCTTCGGGCGAACCGTGGTGAAGTGGCGGTGGTCGAGCGTCGCGAGCTTGCGCTCGTTCAGCCGCTCCACGATCGCGACGACTGCGGCGTCGACGAATCCGAGCTTCAAGTCGGCATAGCGGGTGAGCAGCTCGCGTACGCGCACGTAGTCGGCCCGGATCAGGTCCACGATCGTCACGTCATCGGCCTCGACGTCGGCGAGAAACGACGAGAACGGCTGCAGCCCGAGCCTGCTGCTGGCAAGCCACTCCAGCTCGACCACGACGGGGGCCGGTACGAGCAGGCGCTCGGACGCGTCGGATAGCAGCTGCTTGCAGGCTTCGTGGTCCGTATCGGCCCGGTCCATCGCGGCGTAGAGCGGACCGGTGTCGCAGATCAACGCCACGAGCGTGGCTCGTAGTCGATCTCGCCGGCCTGTCGCCCCATGTCGGCCGGAGGCTCCGTCGACGCACCGGCGCCGATGAAGCTGAGCCTGCTCCGTGTCTGCGCGGCTCCGTTGCGCCGCCACGCTTCGACGGCTCTCGCGACACCCTCACGATCCGGCATCCGATAGTAGGCGCGCCGACCGCCCCGGGTCGAGGCTCCAGACTTCTCCAGCAGCCCATGGCTGGCAAGGATCCGCAGGTTCGGAAACCAGCTGGGTCCTCCACGTGTGCGCACCTCGTCGAGCACCCAGGCTCCGGCGAACTCGCCGCCATGCGGCTCCGACCTCTCAGCTACAGCCACGGCCGCCTCGAGCACAGGCATCCACTCGGGATGCTCGACGGCCAGCCGCCGTACCGCTTCATCTGATGGAGTGAGCAAAGTGAGCTTATTCATCAAATTGAGCATATAGCAACCGGCCCTCAGGGCCTTGCCGTGCGCCGTCAGCGAGATGGCGCCAGCTGCGAGGTCGCTGACGCGCCCCGACTGTGCGCCTTGTCCTCGTACATCGCGGCGTCGGCGTGCCTGACGAGCTCCGACACCGTGCGCCCGTGGTCGGGCCAGATGCCGCCGCCGACGCTCGCGCCGACGGACAGGGTGATGTCGTTGACCACGAACGGCTGGGCGAACGCGTCCTTGACGCGTCGCTCGGCGGCGCGCAGCTGCTCGTCGTGGTGCACGTCCGCAAGGATCACCGCGAACTCGTCGCCGCCGAGCCGCGCGACGTCGTCGCCTTCGCGGCAGCAGTCGCGCAGGCGTGCCGCCGCCTGGCAGATCAGCTCGTCGCCGGCCTCGTGGCCGTGCACGTCGTTGACGCGCTTGAACTCGTTGAGGTCGACGAACAGCAGGCCCAGGCGCCCGTCGGCGCCGGCGCCGTCGAGCGCCGCGTCGATGCAGTGGCGGAAGCCGACGCGGTTGAGCAGCCCGGTGAGCCCGTCGTGGCTGGCTTTGTCGCGCAGCTGGTCGACCAGGTGGCCGCTCTGGATCGCCGGCGCGGCGAGCGCCGCCACGCCGGTGAGCCGCCGCAGCAGGTCGCTGTCGGGGCGCAGGCGCTCCGGGCGCTCGGTCACGGACACGGTCAGGATCCCGAGGAACACGCCGCGCGCGACGATCGGCACGACCGTCAGCGCGATCACCTCGAGCCTTGCCATCAGCCCGCCGACGAACGCGTCGTCGGTGTCCTGCCCGTAGAAGTGCGGCTCGGGGTCGGTCAGCATGCTCGCGAGGTTGTCCGTGTCCTCGGGCGTGATGCTGACCTCCCGCAGCTCCGCCGTCTGCTCCGGCGTGCGCCCCCAGGACGCCTGCTCTCTGAGGCAGCGCTCGTGCTCGTCCCACAGCCACACCGCCATGCGATCGCAGTCCACCACCTCCGGGACCGCCGCGGCCAGGCGCTCCGCCACCTCCAGGCTGCTGCCCGCGTTGGCGAGCGCGTGCGACAGCCGCAGCAGGGCGCTGACCTGGTCGTTGCGGCGTGCCGACTCCTGCAGCGCCAGCGTGATGTCGAGCACGGCGGCGGCGTGCTTGGCGTAGAGGCTGAGCATCTCCCGGTCCTGGGGCAGGAACTCGATCGCGTGCGGGTAGCGCGCGAACAGCTGACCGTAGGCGCGCCGGCTGGAGACGACGTCGACGACCAGCGTCGAGCCGCGCGCCGGGGGCTCGCCCGCCAGCGTCGCGCGCGCGAGCTCCTGCGCGTCGTTGTTGGCGATGCCGTGGCTGTAGACCTGCAGCTCCGCGTCGGGATCCGGGCGCACGGCGAGGATGTGGCCCGGGGCGCGCACGGCGTCGGACGCGCGCTCGACGATGCGACGCAGCACCGTCTCGACATCCTCGGTAGAGACGAGGTCGCCGGCGATCGCGTACACGCCCTGCAGCCGCTCAGAGGTGGCCAGCAGCTGCGCCTCGAGCGCGGTGACGCGCTGCTGAGGGTCCGCGGCGGTCGCGGCCTGCTCGGCGTCCCAGGTGATCGTGTACAGGCACTGGGCGTCCCCGCGCGCCTGGCATTCGCTCTCCTGCACGCGACCGGGGGGCAGCCCGAACAGTATCGGGGTCCCCGCCAGCAGTCCCGTCGTCCAGTCGCAGTTCACAGGCAAACGCGTAAAGCCCTCGTGGGCGCAAGCCCTCACGACAGCCCGCCCGGGACCGACCTCGAGCGCCTCCATTTCGGTGGCCGCGCTGAGCTTCGCCGCAGTCTGGGCGACCGTCTGCAGGACCACCTCCACCGAGCCCAGCGAGCGCAGCAGCGTCGCGACCTGCTTGCCGGCGTGCTGGCCGACCATCTGCTCGCCGACTCGCCGGGCGAACGCGGGGTCGCCGCTGGCCTGCACCCCGGCGCTCAGCAGTGCGCTCGCTTCGTCCTGCGAGATCCAGTTGTCGACGTTTTCGAGGTACGCGGCCTCGTATCTGCTCGCGGCCTGTCCGAGGATCGCGGTGACGGCCGCCTCACCACCGTGGCCGCGTACGAGCCGCAGCAGAACGCTCGACATCGAGCAGCTGATATGCCGGTCACTGTCCTCCTGCGCGGGCGCGGGCGCGGGGTCACGGTCCATGCAGACGCGATCGGCGAAAAACGCCTCTCGCTTGAGCAGATCAGCTATCTAGTAGCGGCTTGTGCCCGTCGCCGAGTTGGCCGGCGGGATCGGGCCCAGGGCCGTGAGTTTGCCGTTGTTGAGCTGGAAGCGCACGACCGCCTGGCCGCCGCTGGGGTTCGCCAGGGGATCGCCCTTTCGATACAGCGGGTAGCCGAGCGTGACTTCGGTGTCGCTCTGGGCGATGACCTTGACGCTGGCGCTCGGTTCCTTGGTGTCGGTGCCTATGTAGCGCCCGCCGACGAAGAAGAACGCCTGCTGGTCATACCCGTCGCTCGAACCGGTCTTCGTGCCGACGAGCACGCGCAGCGTTTGGCCGGGGTGGTACTGCGAGGTTTCGTTCGCCGTGTAGCCCCGCGCCTCGAGCAGCGCGACCGCTTCGCTTACGCCTTCGGCGTGGCTTTCCTGCTGGGCGAATTCAGGCTCGGGCGCGGTGTGCGCGGCACCGGGCGCGGCGGTGCCGCCCGCGGTGCTCGTGGGGGCGGGGGTGGTGCTCGTCGTCGTCGTTGCGGTGGTCGTGGTGCTGGGCGTCGTCGTGGCCGTGGTCGCTGTGGGGGTGCTGCTTGTGATTTCCGGCGAGTTGGCGACGGACACGGTCTTGGTCTGCGAGCCACCGCAGCCAGCGAGCGCCGCGCCGGTGGTTGCGCCGAGGGCTAGCGCGACGCAGATCGTGGTCAGGTTGCGTTTCGTCATCGCCCTCATGGTATTCGCCGCCCGCGCGCCGCCTCCCCTACGCAATGTTTGCGTCAGCCGATCGTTCTCTCGCGTAATGATTGACACGGCAAATGATTCCGAACGGAACGATTCCGAATGGAATCATTACAAGACGAAATGATTACAAGACGCAATGATCTCTGTGCGCGACATACATTCCCCCCAACGCGACATACATTCCCCCCAACAGTGCCCGCCAGTGCATGCGAATCGCTATGATCAACAGGCAGACGCCGATGTCCGCTCCCCCAGCACAGAAGTCGTCCAAGGGCGCTCAGCAGCGCAAGGCTGCGGTGCCCGGTCGCAGGAGCGAGATGGCGCGCGCGAGCGCGCTGTTCATCCTGGCGGCATTGGCGATCGTGTTCGCGCTGTTGAACCTGAACGAGGTTGAGGTCCACTGGGCGTTCGGCTCTGGCAAGGCGCCGCTGATCATCGTGATCGTGATCTCGCTGCTGGTGGGGATCGTGCTCACGTACTTTGCTGAACGCCTGTCGCGCAGGCGTCGCGGCTAGCTGCGCCGGGCGGGCGCTCCTCGGTGAGGATCTCAACGGCAGCTTCGGCGCCGATGAAGGGCGTGAGCACGACGTAGGCGAGGTGGTCGGAGAGCGCGGGCAGCAGCTCGACGCGCCCGCCTGCGACCTGACAGCGGATCGTGTGCCAGATCGCGCCCGCGACGGCCTCGGTCGTGAGGCTGCCGCGCGCCTCGACCGGTGCGCCCTCCGTCAGCAGCGTGGCGATGCTGTGCGACAGGTCGATCGTTCGTTCGAGCGCGGCGGTGTCGGCGAAGAAGGCCTCCTGGACGAGCGTGCGGGCCTGCAGCGGATGGTCGGCGAGGTAGCGCATGAGCTCCGCGAGGACACGCCGCACCGCTCGGGGCCAGTCGTCGGAGACGAGGTCGGGATCGGCGGCGATCGCGAGCAGCTCGTCGCCGATCATGTCGAGCGCGGCCGTGAAGCAGTCGTCCCTGCCGTCGAACAGCTCGCAGAAGACGTCGATCGAGACGTTGGCCTCGTCGGCGATCTGCGGCACGCTGAGCGCGCGGAAGTCCTCGCGCGTTGCGAGCCGCAGGATGCCCTGCAGCAGCCGCGTGCGCTCGTCGCGGCTGACGGCTTCGGCGCCGCGCAGTCCATTGCCGCGGGCGGATGCGATCTCACGCATGCGCGCCTTGACGCCGGCGGCCATGCGCTCTGCGATGCCCTCAGAGGCTGCTGTCTGGAACTGCAGCGTCCAGCACAGCATCTCATCGGCCAGGTTGACGCTGCGCTCGTCGCGCGCCTCGCGCAGGAACGCCGAGGCGATGCCGTGCAAGCCGCCGGCGACGCTCCTGACGATCGGCATTGGCAGCGCCACGCCACCGGGCGATTCAGCGAAGGCGCGCGCGAGCATGTGCTCGCAGGCGCTGGTGGCCTGACGCAGGTGCAGCACACCGGGCGAGCCGGCCCGTTGCGCCTCGAGCACGACGAGGATCGTGGCGTTGCGATCCTTCTGCGTGGCCTGCGCGAACCGTTCGAACGCGGCACGCGCGCGCTGCTCCAGTGAGCCGTCGGTGGCGAGGAAGGCGCGCCGTATCTGCTTGATGTCGCGCCGGGCGATCAGGTCGAAGGTGACGAGGAACGCAGCCTCCTTGTTGGCGAACTGCTCGTAGAAGGAGCGGCGCGAGACGCCGGCGAGGCCGATCACTTCCTTGACGCTCGTGGCCTCGTAGCCGTGGCGTGCGACGGCCTCGACCATCGCGCCGTGAATGCGAGTGCGCTGGTTGAGGACGACCTCGTTGCGCTCGAGCCGGTGCGGCCCATGCGGGAGGCGCTTGTACAGCGGCGCGACTCGCGAGGCAGGACGCGTGGAGCCCGCGCGCGGCGATCCGTTGGACCTCTCGGCGTGCTTGTCGCGCGCCGACAACGACGTTCTTCGACCCGATCCCATGCTCCCTCTCCTTCAACGATCTTTCGGACTCGCGGACTGCTGTCATGCCTCCGACGACCTAGATCATCCCATGTCAGAGATTTTTTGTCTACAGGCAGCTGCGGAAAAGTACTTGAGCTACCGGTCGAGCCTTCGGGACGATCAGTGCAGGATGATCTTGAGGGCGAGGATCGCGATGCCCATGGCGGCGCCGACGCAGCCCTCGAGCGCCAGCTCGCGGGCGCTCGCGCGGGCGCGCACGCCGGCGATCAGCTCGAACGCGACGAGGCTCGCGGCGGTGCTCCACAGCGCGGCGAGGACGGCGGTCTGCTGCGCCGCGCCGGCGGCCCAGGCGACCGCGAGCACCGCCAGCGGCACCGCGGCGCCGCGGACGATCGCCCAGTCGTGCGCGAGGGCTCCGGCGAGAGCGCCGGCGGTGAGGCGCTCGTGGGCGGCCAGGCGGTGACCGAGCAGCTCGGCGTAGGCGTGCGCGAACCAGTACAGCGCCGTTGCGACCGCGGCTGAGGCGACGGTGTCGAGGTAGCTCTCGTGCCGTCCGCTCTCGGCGGCGAGCAGCGCGCCGATGACGAGGAGCCCGTAGATGACTCCCGAGGGGTTCTCCTCCGGCACGATCCGGTCGGCGGCTCGCGCGAGCAGCGCACGCATCGAGCGATTATCCGCCGGGGCTCAGCGGAGCGACGGCGTGCGGCTCACCGGATCAGCACGGGCGCGCTGTAGGCGGACACATGCGCGCCGTCGGAGATCTTGACGAGCGCCTTGTACAGCCCGCGCTGCACGCGCACGACCCGGCTGAAGCTGGATACGGCTGCGGTGTCGGCTTTGACGACGGTGCCGCCCTTGTTGAGCGATCTGCCGGGCGTCAGCAGCTGGAAGCCGACGAGCGGGGCAAACCCTACTGAGCGCCGCTTTCGTGTTCAGGCTCTCGGCGTCGCTGCAGCCAGGAGGCGGGGCGACGGAGACGAACCCACCGAAAAGCGCCCGTCTCGCGAGATGCCAATAGCACATCGAGCGTGCGTCGATCGCGGCCGCGCGCGCCCTGGATGCAACAAAATCTTTGCAAAATGGGCGATCAGGCCGGTAAGATGCCTGCCGATGAGATCGAACACGGCGAGCGGCGTTTGGGCTTAGGCGACCTGAATCGACAGGTTGCTGTTCGCCGGGGGGCCACCAAGGAAGGCGGGGCACGGGAAATGATCTCCACCAGCAGGAATCAACAGCGAGCCGACGCTAGGACCGCGTCGCTCGAGCTCGCGGCCGGGAGCATTGGGCCACGGACCGCGCGCGTCTCGAGCGCGTCGACGCTTGACCGCCTGCGAGGGCGCCAGCGAGACCGTGAGCGTCGAGCGGCGGCCGATGTGCTGGCACAGGAACGCCACCGCATCGCCGCGGACATCCACGACCTGATCATGCAGGACCTCGCGTTCGCGCTGGCAACCGTCAGGGCGCTCGCCGACGACGCGGTCGCGCCGACACCGCTTGCGAGCACAGCCGTCGCCGCGGGGGAGCGTGCGCTCGCCGGCGCGCGGTCGGTCGTCACCGAGCTGATCGCCCGCGATCGCAAGCCCGTTCTCGAGGCCGTCGAGGAGGGCGTGCGCGCGGCCGCTCGAAAGGTGCCGCTGAGCTTTGCCGCCGATGGGCTCGTGCCCGCCTCGCAGCCCGACCAGCAGACGCTCGACACGCTGGTTCACATCGGCCGCGAGGCCGTGACGAACGCGATCAAGCATGCTGACCCGAGCGCCATCGAGGTGGTGCTCGCGCACGCCGACGAGTGGCGGCTGCTGGTGCGCGACGATGGGCGAGGCTTCGACTCCAAGCGCACCCGCGAGGGGTTCGGGCTCGAGAGCATGAGGCAGCGCGCATACGCCCTTGGCGGTTCGCTGCAGGTGACCAGCTTCGTCGGGTCGGGCACGGCGGTCGAGGTGACCCTCCCGTGAGCCAGCGACGTCGCAGCGGCCGCCCCGCGAGCGCCGCGCCGACGATCGTGATCGCCGACGACCACCCCGCGATCCGCCTCGGCGTGCGCATGGCGCTCATGCGCGGGGGCTTCGACGTGGTCGGTGAGGCCGCCGACTGCGAGGGCGCCGTGAGCGCCGTGCTGCGGGAGCAGCCCGACGTCTGCCTGCTCGACGTCCGCATGCCCGGTGGTGGCATCGAGGCTGCAGAGCGCGTGGCGCAGGGAGCGCCGTCGACGTCGGTGGTCATGCTGACCGTGTCCAGCAGCACCGACGACGTGCTCGCGGCGCTGCGTGCCGGAGCCGTCGGCTATCTGCCCAAGGACACGAGCCCCGATCGCCTACCGGCCGCGATCTGCGGCGTGCTCAAGGGCGAGGCGGCGCTGCCGCGCGCGCTGGTCGGGCTCGTGTTGCACGAGTTTCGCGACTACACGGCCGCGGCGGAGGCGCCGGTGCGCGTGGGCGAGGTCGAGCTGACGGCCAGGGAGTCGGAGATCCTGCGGATGCTGCGGTCCGGACTGACGACCGCGGAGGTCAGCGGCATGCTCTCGCTCTCGCCGGTCACCGTGCGCCGCCATATCTCGAGCGGCGTCGCAAAGCTCGGCGTAGCCGACCGCAGCGCCGCGGTCCGCGCGATCGCGCCGATCGCCGCCGCGTAGCTCCGCCGACCCTCTTCAGACCAGGCCCTTGCGCACCGCATAGACGGCCGCTTGGACACGGCTTTGCACACCGAGCTTCTCGAGGATGTTCGTGACGTACTGCTTGACGGTGTGCTTGCTGATCAGCAGCTCGCGGCCGATCGCCGCGTTGTCGGCGCCCTCGGCGATCAGGCGGATGACCTCCAGCTCCCGTGCCGTGAGTGCGAGCTCGTCGCTGCCGGCCCGCTCGGCCGCGTCGTTGTCCGCCTGCACACGCGTCGCCAGCGCCTTGATGACATCGCGTGAGAGCACGGCGTGACCGCCGCTCGCGAGGCGGATGCTGCTGACGAGCTCATCAGCCCGCGTGTCCTTGAGCAGGTAACCGCAGGCGCCGGCCGCGAGCGCCTCGAGCACGTCGGCCTGATCGTTCGAGACGGTCAGCACGACCACCTGGACGTCGGGATGTGTCGCGGCGATCTGCCGTACCGCGTCGACGCCCGAGACGCCCGGCATATTCAGGTCGATCACCACGACGTCGGGCGTCAGCTTGCGCGTCAGCGCAACCACGTCGCTGCCATCCGTCGTCTCCCCGACCACGGAGATCCCGTCGGCGGCAAGCATCCCGCGCAGGCCCTCGAGGAAGAACGGATGATCGTCTGCCAGCACGACCCGGACGGTTTTGTCAGATGCGACGATCAGAGGAACATAAACGACGACGTGCCGCAGTGCGAAGCGCACCGCGCACCCTGCGGAAAACAAGCTAGACAGCCCGTCGGCGCAGCGGTTCGCCGCGACAACGAGCCCGGCGCGACGGCTCGCCCACGGGTTTATCCGGCGTAACCGCAACTCCTGTCGGCCGCGTGGTTCTACGTCGATGTCGTCCCTTTGGCACGACGACACGATTGAGCGTCTACGGGCTTGGCATGTGAGTAATGCCTTGCTGCTGACCAGTCGATAGCACCCGCGTCAGCACCAATCACGGCTAAGCGTCGGCCCTCGCGGCCAGGAGGCTCCACATGCTCACGCAGCTCTCGCGTGTTATGCGCAGCATCGCCACGGCAGCCTTTCTGCTCCTGGCGGTCGCCGTCTCATCGGCTCTTGCCGCACACGCCCTTGATCCTGCAACGGCACATGCAGCGAGCCGCTCACACACGGCCAAGCACAAGAAGGCGCACAAGCGGAACCACAAGAAGAAGGCGCTTAGGCGGGACGTCCAGGCGGACATCGCGACCTCGACATCGCTACTCGGCGTCACGAGCGTCGAAGCCAACCACGACACGCTAGTCGCCGGCCAGGCCGAAGTGTTTCGCCTGCAGGCTGACTCCTCTGGCGTCGCGGGTGTAGCGCACCTCTACATCAGCGCCGGGAACGCCGCCAAGTCGGTGGTCGTGGGCATCTACAGCAGCGTCGGTGCTCAGCCCGGGTCGCTCCTCGGCGTCGGCTCGGCCTCCGCCGCCACTGCCGGGACCTGGTCGACCGTGCCGATCACGCACGTTGGCCTCGTCGCCGGCACGACCTATTGGCTCGCCATCCTCGGCACCGGCGGCACGCTCGACTATCGCGACCGGGCATCCGGATCGTGCCCCGCCGAGACGAGCGCCCAGGCCAACCTGGGTACCCTGCCTTCGAGCTGGAAGGCGGAGCGCGGCTACTGGACCTGCCCGGCCTCCGCCTACGTGACGGTGGCGGAACCGCCGCCGGTCGAACCGCCGCCGGTCGAACCGCCGCCACCAGCTCCACCGGTGAACACGGCGGCTCCAACGATCGCCGGGAACGCGATCCAGGGGCAGACGCTCAGCACGAGCGTCGGGGCATGGTCGGGCGCCCCGACGTCGTACGCCTACCAGTGGGCGGACTGCGACGCTCTTGGCGAGGGCTGCTGGAACGTGGCCGGCGCCACGGCATCGAGTTACACGTTGACCGCCGCAGACCTCGGCAGCACTGTGCGCGCGGTCGTGACGGCGAGCAACGCGGGCGGCGCGACCGCGGCGTCTTCGGTGGCGACGGCAACGGTTCTAGCGCCGCCGCCGGCTGCACCGGTGAACATCGCGCCGCCAACGGTCAGCGGCTCCGTGGTCGAAGGCCAGACACTGAGCGCCGGCACGGGTACGTGGTCGGGCAGCCCGACGTCCTATGCCTATCAGTGGCAGGACTGCAACTCCTCCGGCGCGCACTGTGTCGAGGTGAGCGGGGCCATCGCCTCGACCTACAAGCTCGCCGCAACGGATGTCGGCGACACCGTACGGGCTGTCGTGACGGCGAGCAACGCGGGTGGCGCGACCGCGGCTTCTTCGGCGGCGACGGCGACCGTCACCACGCCGCCACCGGTCGCTCCGTCGAACACGGCGCTGCCGTCCATCAGCGGCTCTGCGGAAGAAGGCCAGACGTTGAGCGCGAGCACGGGTACGTGGTCGGGTGGCCCGACGTCCTACGCGTATCAGTGGGAGCGCTGTAACTCCTCGGGTGAAGCGTGCGTGAACGCCAGCGGCGCGACCAGCGCGACCTACAAACTGTCCGCGGTCGATGTCGGGCACACGCTGCGTGTGGTCGTGACCGCAAGCAACGTCGGCGGCTCGACACCCGCGTCCTCAACCGCAACCGCGACGGTCGAAGCGCCTCCCCCTCCGGGTGCGCCAACGAACACGGCGCTTCCGGCGGTCAGCGGCTCGGCCGTGGAAGGTCAGACGTTGAGTGCGAGCACGGGGACGTGGTCGGGTAGCCCGACGTCCTACGGCTACCAGTGGGAGGACTGCAACTCCTCGGGTGAAGCGTGCGCGAATGTGAGCGGCGCGACGAGCGCGACCTACAAACTGTCCGCGAGCGACGTCGGGCACACGCTGCGTGTGGTCGTGACCGCAACGAACGCGGGTGGCTCGACGAAGGCGACCGCGTCCGCGACCGGCACGGTCGTGCCGCTCGCTCCGTCCAACACGGTGCTTCCGGCTGTCAGTGGCACAGCGGAAGAAGGTCAGACGTTGAGTGCGAGCACGGGGACGTGGTCGGGCAGCCCGACGTCCTACGGCTACCAGTGGGAGGACTGCAACTCCTCCGGTGAAGCGTGCGCGAGCATCAGCGGGGCGACCAGCGCGACCTACAAAGTCGCCGCGAGCGACGTCGGTCACACGCTGCGGGTGGTAGTCACGGCAACCAGCGCGGGTGGCTCGACGAAGGCGACCTCGGCTGCTACCGCGACGGTCGTCGTGGACCCGCCGCCGGTGCCCGTCAACACGGCGCTTCCGGCCATCAGTGGCACAGCGGAAGAAGGCCAGACGTTGAGCGCGAGCACGGGGACGTGGTCGGGCAGCCCGACGTCCTACGGCTACCAGTGGGAGGACTGCAACTCCTCCGGTGAAGCGTGCGCGAATGTGAGCGGCGCGACGAGCGCCACCTACAAACTGGCCGCGAGCGACGTCGGTCACACGCTTCGGGTGGTAGTCACGGCGACCAACGCCTCAGGCGGCACCGCGCAGGCGTCTGTGTCCACCTCCGTGGTATCTGCGGCGGGCGTGTGCACGGTGACGCTGACGCCAAGCGCGAGCGCCAGCACCATCGCGAGCGACATCGCGTCCGCGGCAAACGGCTCGACGGTGTGTCTCGCGAACGGCACGTACCCGTCTGGAATCACGATCAGCAAAGCCGCTCACACCGCATACGTGACGGTGCGCCCGGCGGCCGGCGCGACCGCAACGGTGCCCGGGATCAAGATCGCAAACAGCTCCTACCTGCGCTTCGAGGGCCTCAACATGACGGCCGGCTTCAATGCCGAGGACGCCGCCGGCACGGCCGGCAACCACTATCAGTTCGTCGACAACAGCATCAGCGAAGCCAAATACGGGATCGTGCTCTATGGCGACGCCGCGCCGATCACCGAAGTCTTGATCGAACGCAACTACATCCACGACATCACCCTGCCGGCGGAATCGGGCGGCAAATGCACGCAAGGCTACGCGGAAGGCCAGGGCGTGACGCTCTTCTATGCGGACGGCGTGACGATCAAGAACAACAACTTCAACCTCATCTACGCCCACTACATCCAGGGCGGTGGCGAATCAAAAGGCGTCGACGTCGAACACAACCTCTTCATGGGCCACATCGCCGAGGCATGCTCGCACCTGAACTTCTGGCAGATCTACGAAGGCTCCGTGAACTCCACCTTCAAGGACAACGTCATGATCGGCGAAGGCACGGGCGAAAAAGGCGGCACCTCGGAAACGGCCGCGACGGTAGGGCTCGAATTCGAGAATGGCCCCGAATCGAAACACTGCAGCACAACGATGGAAAACACGGCGGTCGAAAACAACCTCTTCGTCGATGCCGCAGACAGCTACGCGATCTCCACGTTCGTGACCAAACATGACACGACCACCCACAACACGATCGTCGGCTCTGAGTACGGCACGGGATTCCTGACCAAACTGCCCGAGCACCCCACTGAAACCTGCGGGGGGCTGGGTGTCCCGGCGCCGTTCACCGAAGGCACGCAGATGACCCACAACATTGACGTGAAGAACGGCGCCAGCAACGACTTCACGTTCGAAGAATGCGAAGGCGGGTGCACCTTCAACGAAGATGTCTCCGAAGACGAAACGGCCAAGAAAGCGTTCTCCAAATCCACCGAACGCGTGCCAGCTGGCGCATCGAGCTACGTCGCGAAATGGAGTCCCGCCTGGGCAAGCACGACCTGGCCAGTCTTCAAGGAAGTCAACGAAGAAGGCAAGCATCTGCCGACGATGCCCGCCGGCTTCTACGAACCGACGACCGCAGGTGTCAAAGCGCTGCACGCCGGCTATGAAGGCCAGATTGGCATTGAACCTGAAGCGGCCAAAGCGCCGGTCAATACCGCTTTGCCGGTCATCAGCGGCAGCGCTACGGTCGGCCAGACGCTGTCCGCAACGAGCGGTAGCTGGGAATACGCACCCGCAAGCTACTCGTATCAGTGGCGGGATTGCAACACCGCTGGCGTTGAATGCACGAGCATCAGCGGAGCCACCGGCGCGAGCTATAAGCTTGCCTCTGTCGATGGTGGCTACACCGTCAGCGTCGCGGTGACTGCGACCAACCCCTACGGCGCCACTGCGGCCGCGTCGATTCCGACAGGCACCGTGAGCGAAGCTGGCGGCGGTGGCGAAGAACCCAGCCTGAGCGAACAGGATTGCTTTGAAAACCCCGGTGAAAAAGGCGAAAACACTGCCAAGATCGAAGCGTGCGGCTACCCCGGCTACAACAACACAGGCCCGGAAGGCGGCGTCGCCTTGACGGAAGCGTCGGGCGTGGTCAAGCTCACGGGCAACGAACACTACGAAGACAAACGGCTCAAAGGCCAGCTCAAAATCGAACCGGGGGCAACCGGCGTGGTCGTCAAGAATGACGAAATCATCACGGAAGGCACATGCCCCTCGCCATACAACCTCACGGCTGGCTGTACAGGGGGGTCGGTCTACCTCGAAGAAGGCGCCAAGAGCACGATCTTCTCGCACGACAGGGTGGGCGGCACGGAACTGCGCGGACCGAACACGGTGCAGGACTGCTTCAGGGGCGCGAACCAGGTCGCATACACGGTGGAATACACCAAGGTGCTCTTCTGCGGCGGCTTCAAAATCGACGGCGGCGGCACGTTGAATCACGACTACTGCCCTGACAATGAGAACATCGGCTACAAGGAAGGAGGCGCCGCCGAAGACCACTACGAGTGCCTGTCCTCGGAGGGCAACAGCTCCAAAGCGCCGCTCGTGATTGAGAACAGCACGTTCCTCAACCCGCACGAAGGCCAGACGGCAGCGATCTACCTGGAGAGCCTTGTCGGTCCGATCCACGAAGTCACCATCGAAAAAGACTTCCTGGCCGGCGGCGGCTATGTCATATATGGAGGATCACAGGGCGGTGAAACCCCCGCTGGACCCGAGAAGATCGTCGATAACCGCATAGCGCGCTGCGTGACGAAAGGGTCGTGCCCAGACGCTGGCGGCTACTACGAACGCGGAGGGGAACATGGGGTCGAAGCGTACGTGCTGGCCGGCGCCACCGTCTCGGGCAACTTCTGGGACAACAATCTCGAAGTCTTCTCCTAGGCGCGTCTCATACGCGCACGCGTCGTGGCCGCAGCGTCGATCACGGCACCGGTCGCTCGCCGCAGCTCGCGAGCGGCGCCACGGCGGTGGGCGGCGGCTTGGTGAACGGCGGCTCGGCGCGCCCTGCCAGCGTGAGCAACGCCCGCCGCGCGCTCTCGCGGCGAGCCGCAGCGTCGGTGCCCGGAGCGCAGGCACCCGCGCCGCGAACGAGATGGCGCACGCTCAGCGCGGACAGGTACAGGCCACGACGTATGTACCCGAAATGCTTCTGCGCGAACTGCTTGCGGGCATAGGCGTCCTGCGCGACCATCCGTGGCTGGATGCCGCCCTTGCCGGCATGATGGACGATCGTCATCTGGGGGAGATGGCGGATCTCCCAGCCGGCGCGCTTGATGCGCAGGCATAGGTCGGGCTCCTCCGAGTAGAGGAAGAAGCGCTCGTCCAGGAGTCCCGCCCCCATGAGCGCCTCGCGGCGCGCGAGCATGAACGAGCCGGAGGTCCAGTCGCAGCTCTGCTCGAGTTCGTAGGCCCGATCGTCGAGCACGCGCTCGCCAGCCCATGCCGGATGGATCGGCCAGCGCTCTGAGAACAGCGCCTCGCCGAGTGCGCGGGTGGGGTTGGGAAAGCGACGCATGGTTGGCCACAGCGCGCCAGTGGCGCTGACTTGGCGCACGCCGATCAGGCCCACCTGCGGTCGCGCGTCGAGCATTTGCAGCAGCTGCTCAAACGTCCCATCGGTCACTTCGGTGTCGGGGTTGAGCAGCAGTAGATAGCGCGCCCTGGCAAGCTCGAGCCCGCGGTTGTTTCCGTAGGCGAAGCCAAGGTTGGGAGAGGTGACCACGCGCGCCTGCGGAAAGCGCGACTCCACCAGCTCGCGCGTGCCGTCGGTCGAGCCGTTGTCGACCACGATCACCTCGATGGTGGCTTTGCCGGCGTGCGCGATCGCTGTGGACAGGCAGCGCTCCAGCCAATGAGCGTCATTGGCTGAGACAACCACGATCGCCAGGTCGACTGCCTCGGAGGTATCGCGATCGAGTCTACGCACGGCCAGTGGAATCGCTCTCAGCTCTCGCTACCGGTGGTGGTGGCGAGGCCTCGGGCGCGGCCCAGGCGCCCGACCAGCGCATGACGGACGCGCTCTCGTAGCTCGCGCCGAACGAACCTGCGGAACGCCGGATCCTCCACCTGTGGAACGCGACGAGCCGCCGACCTCGCATAGCCGTAGAGGAACGCGAGGCCCGAGAGGCCTCGCGGCGGCGACTGGGCCACCTTGAACGCCCTCATGAGGACCCACGGGAGCGAGAAATGGACGATGTACGCGCACTGGCCCAGCCGCGCACGACCACGCAGGACGCCATCCGCGCTGGCCACGGGGCGGTGATGGTGGGCAATCAGGTCCGGGAACGCGCGCGTGCGGTAGCCGTGCATACGCGCGTAGGTCTCGTCGATCGTGTCCCACCCGAGTCGCTCCTGCATACCGCCCACCGCCTCGAAGCATGCGGTCGAATAGCACTTGAGGGTGCCCGGAACGTGATGTTCGACGGGGATCGTCATGGTCTTCCAGCCATCGCCGGCGCCATCCGGGTCGGGGTCCGCGTACAGCCCGCCAGCCAGGCCGAGCTGCGGATCGCGTTCGAACTCGCTCAGGATCCGCTCGAAATAGTGTGGCGGCAGCTCCGTATCGCCGTCGAGCTTGGCGACATGGGTGAAGGATCGCCACGCGACGCTGTCCAGCCCCGAGTTGAAGGCTGTCGCCTCGGCGGCTGTGGCGAGCCGGTCGTTGACCGGGCGGGTCTGCGGCCGGGGCGGTGGGTTGACGACCTTCAGGAACTCGATTCGCTCCGCCAACTGGGCGAGGATCTCGGGCGTGCCATCGGTGGAGCCGTCATCGACGACGATCCACAGATCCGGCGGTCGCGTCTGTCGCGCAACCGCGTCGGCGATGCGCCCGAGGTGGGTCTCCTCGTTGCGGACAGGCGAGATGAGCAGCAGGCGTTGGGTCATCGGGCAGAAGCAGGCTGTGGCACCGGCGGCTCGGCGTCAACCGGACCGGCATCAGGTTCGCGCAGGCGGCTTTGCAACAGCTCTCCGACCAGGGTATCGAGCAGATTGGCGCGGTCCTCCCACGTGTTGGCCAACGCGAAGCGTCGGCGCTCGTCTCGACCCCCGGCTGGATCGTGCAGCGCTTGTTCCACCAACGGTATTGCGCCGTCCGCGGTCTCCGCGTAGTGCACGAGCGGGGCTGGGTAGCGGCGGAGTTCGGCTGACCCGGCACCCACGATCGGGGGGCCGGCGCAGAGGTACTCCCAGACCTTCATCGGCGACTGGTAGCGCGTGAACAAGCTGTCCTTGTACGGCAGCAACGCGACATCGAGGTGCCGGATGTAGCCGGGCAGCTGTGTACGAGGCCTGAGGCCCAGCAGATGGATGTTCGACCGTGCCGCCAGCGCCGCGCGCGCCTCGGCGGACAGGCGCGGGCTGATCGCTCCGACGAACACGAGCGACCCGTGGCTGAAGCGGTCCGCGATCCGGAGGATCAGCTCGTAGTCGAGCCGGTCGTCGACGCCTCCCGTGTAACCCAGCAGCGGGCGGGGGAGCGAGTCGTACTCGGGCGGCTTGGCGGCTCGCTCGTAGTCGTCCGCCAGATCGGCCGGGAAGCCGGCCGGAATCATCGCGTTGGGCCAGCCTCGCTCGACGAATAGCTCGGACAGCGACTGCGATGTCGTGCAGAGCAGGTCAGAGGCCTCGCAGATCGCCGACGCCTCGGCCTCCAGCTCGTCCGCGTCGCGGCCCATCAGCGTGGCGCCGGCGGACGGGTGATCGACGAACATCCCCACGCACAGCGACTCGTGCACGGTCCCGGCCAGGCCGGGCATCCCGCGCGTGGCCACGACGACCGGGTTCACCAGGCCCGCGCTTGCGGCCGCACGGGCGACCTGTGCTCGCACCAGCGGCAGCGAGAGAGAGCGCATGCGCGGGTGCTCGATCGGCGGCAGCACAAGTGGACTGAACACTTTGAGGTTCCCGCAAGTGCGCACGCGGCGTTGCAGCACGGTCCGCAAGCGGGGCCAGGTGCTGGGTCGAAAGCCATAGCGAATCGGGCTCAGCGGGCTCAGGGGAGGATCCACGTAGAGCACGCGGTGACGTACCGCCAAGCCGTCAGCGAAGCCGTGCAGCGGCTGGCGCTGGCTGTCCCACGGTGTGGGCGCGTAGATCACGTAGCTCCGTGGCGGGCTCATACCCCTGTGAGCCTCCATCGCGCGCGCACGGCGTGACCACGTAGGCGATGCGCGACGCCCGTGGCGATAAACGGCACGAATGCCAGGGAGCGCCCCGCGCCAATCCGCTTGCGTAGCTGCAAGCCATGCCACTCGCGCAGGCGCGGGGCGTTCGGATAGATATCGAGGGCAAAGCTGGTCAATTCCTCGACGAGGCTGCTGTCGGCGCCCCGATCCACGGCGCGGCTTGCTCGCCACAGCGCCTGGCGAGCGAACGCTCGGCCGACCATCGTCTGCAGGCGCTCGGGGCTGTTGAGCAGCGAGGCGCACGAGCCGAAGAACGAGTCGTAAGCCGCCCTGCGTTCGCGCAGGTCGACCAGCGGACCCTGCCCGCGCGACATGCTGCTCGCATGGACTCGATAGATCGCCTGCGGTGTACCCCGGACGTATGCGATGTCGGACACAGCCGCGATTCGCAGCCACATGTTCACGTCGCTGCTGTGAAAGCACGCCGGGTCATAGTCCCCGACCGCTCGCTGGACCGAGGTCCGAACGACGACCTCGGGCGAGGATATGCAGCTGTGCCCGGAGCGACAGCGCAAGCGAATCCAGTCCGCTCCCGACCACACCTTGGTGGCTCGCCACCTGCCCGAGGGCGCAGCGATCGGCCGGCCTTCGGGCGCGAGGATCGGGCGCCCGTACACCATGCCGACGTTGGGGTTGGCGGACATGATCGTCGTCGCACGGTAGAGCGAGCCTGGGACGAGCAGGTCATCAGCGGACAACAGGACCACATACTCGCCCCGCGCCCACGACAGACCCTCGTTGGCCGTGGCGATCAATCCCTTGTTCTCGCGGTGCTCACGAAACTCGATGCGCTCATCGCGTTCGGCTAGCTCCCTGCAGACGTCGGCACTGTCATCCGTCGAAACGTCGTCAATGATCAGCAGACGTACGTCAACGTCCTGCTGCGTGAGGACACTCGCGACGCATCCTTCCAAGAAGTGGCCGTAGTTGTGGCACGGCACGATCACGCTGACCGTCGGCCTGCCCGTGCGCGCACCAGCTACCGTCATCGCGCTGGCGGTATCGGCGCCGGACGACTATCGTGCGTGGGCAAGTCGAGCGTCTCGCGCTCAACGGCATTGCATCTCGGTTTGCTTTCCGGCGAGTCCACTCCATACTTAGTAACGAGTGATCGCGACGATAACTTACGCTCGCCGCCCGTCCGGGCGGCGCGAGCGGGCCGCGTCTGTGCGCTGTAACGCAGGCTCGATACGATCCAGAACGCGGCGTCCTCCGGCAGATCTCGTGCACCACGACCATAGTGTGGACGCCGGGGTCCGCATCAGCTAGATTTCAGCGCGACTCGCGCAGGGCGCGTGTCTAGCGACTACGCCGCTCCGGCGAGGATCGACACGTTCTCTATGACAAGCACGAGCCAGCTCAGCATCGTTCAGCGCCTCCAGGCCGACCAGCCCGCGTTTCACATGGGCGGCAACGCTCGCTGGGATTCGCTTCCCGACACGCTGGGCGCGATCTGCCGGTCGGTGAAGCCCGGCGATGTAACGATCGAGACCGGCGTGGGCGCATCCACGGTTGTGTTCGCGGAGCGGGGCGCAAGCCACACCGCCGTGAGCCCGGATCCGGATGAGCACAAGCTGGTCCGCGACTACTGCCAGAAGATCGGTGTGGATGACAGCCGCATCGAGTTCATCGTCGGTTTGTCCGACGACGTGCTGCCTTCGCTTCTGGGTCACGATCGCACCTTGGACGTAGCGTTCATCGATGGCGCGCACTCGTTTCCGTTCCCCGAGCTGGACTGGTACTACATCACGCGTTCGCTCAAGGTCGGTGGGCAGCTGTTGATGGACGACATCACGATCTCCGCGGTCGCCGACGTCTTCGAACACATGAGCCTCGAATCGAACTGGCGGCTGGACGGTGTGTTCGACGATCGTGCCGCCTCGTTCCGGCTGCTGGCTCCGCCGATGCCGGAGGAATGGTCGATGCAGCCTTACAACAAGCGCTATCCCGATTTTCGCTTTGCCGCGCCGCAGGAGCGGTTGCGCTTGGAGAGTGCGCATCGCATTCAGCAGGTGGGCCGTGGACTCGCACGGCGCTACCCGATCCTGCGCCGCCTGCGCAAGCGTGCGTAACCGTCGGGTGTGAACGACGGCGCGCGATCGGCAGCGCGCCATGCGCGCACGAGCGTCGTCACTTCAACTCATTGAGCGACCCCGTCCGAGGGCGTGAGCTCTCGGTAGAGATTGATGAGATGCTCCGCCTGCGCGGGCCATTGCAACTGCGTGCCGCGGGCCTGCGCGCGATCGGCGGCAGCACTCCAGGCGTCTGCGGATGTCAGCAGCTCGACGAGGGGCGCGGTGAATGCCTCGATCGAGTCCTCCGCGATCGTCGCAACCGCGTCACTGCAGGTAACGATCGTCTCCCTCAGCGCGCTCGCGACAACCGGCAGGCCAACCGCCAGATACTCGGGGATCTTGACCATCGTCGAGCCGTGATTGACGTCGGTGAGGGGCGCGGTGTCAAGGCCTACGTGCGCAGACGCGAGCAAAGCCGGGATCTCCTCATAGGGGACCCACCCCGTGATCGTCACACGCTCGGACACGTCGAGCTGCTGGGCTCGCTCTTCCACCGTTCGGCGTTGCGGTCCGTCGCCCACGATCAAGAGCTCGACGTCGACTTGCCGGTCGCTGACGAGCTGCGCCAGGATCTCGACGGCGCGCTCGACTCGATCCTGCACACCGATCTCACCGAGGAACACGAGCCTGCCACGACCCGACGGTGGCGATGCTCGGTGCTCGGAGAACCACGCGGGGGGACCGTTGCGGACGACGACCACGCGGCGAGCGGCCTTCTGAACGAGCTTGCGCTGGGTGTCGTTGGTAGTGATCGTCACGTCGGCCGCTCGCGCGGTCTGGTTGCGCATCCACGCCAGCAGCGGCTCGATTGGCGTCGCGCGACCGAGCTTGGCTCGCAGCATGCCGGCGGCGTCGTCATGGTGGTCGTAGACCGTTGACCAGCCCCTCCAGCGCGCCAGCCAAAGCAGTGGAAAGAACAGGTCGGGCGGATTGTGTACGTGCAGCGTCCCGTGGCGCGCGCGCATGAGCCGTCGCAGCACGGTGGCCGTCACAGTGAAACACGCGGCGACGTACTCGATCGCGGTGCCCAGCAGCTCGCCGTGACCCTCCGGCAGCGGGAAGCGTGTCACTTTCACCCCGTGGATCACCTCGCGTGTGGCACGGTCGGGCTCACGCGGAGCGAGTACCTCGACCGTCAGCCCTGACTCGGTCAGGCTCTCGGCCTCCTTGCGGACGCGCGGATCCAACGGGTAGCGACTGTTCTCGAGCACCATCACCACGTCTGGCGTTGCCCGCGTGCGTGGCTGCGTAGGTGCGTCAGGCATCGATCTTGGAAATCTCGCTGATCAGCGTCGCGGGCACGCCGCCGACGATCGATGCCGGCGCGACGTCTGCCGTGACGACCGCTCCGGCAGCAACGATCGCCGCGCTGCCGATCGTGATCCCGGGGAGGATGATCACGCCCGCTCCGATCCAGGCGTCCTCGCCGATGCGCACCGAGCCGCGCCGCTCCTTGACGACGGTGCGCAGGCGCGACTGATTGGGGTGAGACGACAAGACCACGGTCACCCGTGGCCCGAGCGCCGCACGGTCGCCGATCAGGACACGCGCCTCCTCGCCGTCGGCGTCATCGACAGTCAGGAAGCCAAGGCCGATCTGAGTGTCGCCGCCAACCTGGTGGCCCATCGCGCGCAGGCTGCGGGCTCGCAGGGCGCTAGTTGGAGCCCATGCGGCGGAATAACGCAGCGAGGTGTGGACGATCGACGCGATCAAGACGGCATCTCGTGCCCGAGCACAGGCGACAGCTCGATCCCCGACGGCTTCCAGCTCGCGCTGCCGTCATCGTGTGGGGTGAGCCCGCGCGCGCGCCGACGCCACCAGTCCGCGATGTCTCGCGGGAGCGCGGTCCAGACGTCGGTGCGCTTGGCGATCGCGTCGAGGAGCTCGCGATATGCACTGGCGATCACCGGGCGCCCGAGATATTCGGGATCGGGGTGAGTGAGAACCTGCAACATGCCGCCGCAGGCCGCCGTCGCCTCGAGCTGGCGCAGCCACAGCGAGCCGTCGTGATGGTCGAGGAGATTGAACAGCGTGTGATCCTGGGGCGCGGTGTAGGGCAGCTCGACCACATCGCCGTGGAAGAAGGGCCAGGTCGTCGCTGTCCCACCCGGAATCGGCTCGTATGGGTCCGAGTGCGGCATCGTGCAGTCGTATGAGAATGGCAGCTCGCCGAGCCACTCGACGACGCGATGGGTCGCCGGCGAGCGAAAGCCCACAGCTCCGAGACGTTGCGCGGCTTCACGCAAGAGCGGGAGCTGTCGCTCGAACTCGTGGCGAGAGGAGAACAGCGAGCGGTCGTGGTAGATCGCGTGCGAGCCGATCTCGTGACCACGCTCGGCCAGCCGTGTGACTTGGCTCATGTCGATCGGGTACCAGTCGCTCACGATGTTGAACGAGGATCTGAAGCCCCGCTGCTCCTCCCAGTCCGCGACTGCGGCAGCGTGCGCAAGCCCGGCGGCCGACTCGACATCGTGCGTCAGCGCCACCGCCGTGCGGACGCCGTCGGGCCAGAACCAGGGGAATCGCACAGCATCGACGCCGCGCTCCAAGAGCGCGTCGGCGAACGCGAGCCGCACGAGCTCCGCGCCCGCCGCCTCGAACGGCCACGCAGGAAACACGACGTCGCCCTGTCGCTTGACGAGTCGCCGACGCATGGCGAGCTGGACGGAGCGTGGGATGTAGCGCCTGGTCTTGTAGAAGAGCTCCAGCGCAAACGAGGGCAACCCGCCCGACCGCTTGCTCGTCCGCCAGCGCTCAAAGGCCAGGGCGTCGTACCACTCCGCCGCGTCGCGCTCACGCAGCGCGCCGGCTCGCCGTTCCAGGTCAGCCCACAGCTCGTCTCTCCATTGCATGATCTGCGCACGCGCCTGCGGCTCCAGCGGCGCGGCACCGGGCGCGTCGACGATGCGAACGATCGTCGTGTCGAGCGCGCACCTGTCCAAGTCGGCTCGAGCCACGATCGCGGTCATCAGGCGACAAACGGATAGGCGAGCGAGCCGATCGTCCGTCCGACGAGCGTGGGCGCCTGTTGAATCGTCCTCGACACGAGACGCCCCGGCTCGAGCGTCTGTGGCAGCAGGCTCGCATCGGTGGCGGAGTAGTGCGCCGGCCGCTCCTCTCCACCCCAGCGCGTCTTGAACTTCCGCAGCGACTCGTTGCCCAGATCGGTGACGCCGAAGTCCATCGACTGCGCCCCGCGCTGTGCGACCTCGTCGAACGCCGTCGCCAGCATCAGATAGTTCGTGCGCAGGTGCCGAGCGCTCGCGTCGGATGCGCTGTACTTGTACACAGCGTGATCGCTGCCGAGGATGAAGACGCCGTTGGCTACCAGCTGCTCGCCGAGATAGACCCCAACCGTCAGCGCCTGGTCTTGCTCGTGTAGCTCCCACACCCGCGACCAGTAGCGACGCGGCTGGGTGGGTGCGCCCAGCCTCCGGCGCGATTGAGCGATCAGGCTCAGGCTGGCGCCCAGGAACTCGTGGCGCGAGGTGATCAGCCTGGCGGTCAGCCCGCCCTCGGGGCGGCGAGCGCGGCTGACCTCGCGTCTGGTCCCCGCGGTGGCGTCACCGAGGACGCCTGCGGCGCCGTTCGACACGTCGACCACCTGCACCGTCCCGACCTGGCGGGAGAACCATCCGGGGAGAGTCGCCTCCGTGCGGACGACGATCGGGTCGGCGTCGGCAGCGCTGGCCGCCGCGATCAGCAGCTGATCGCGGCGGGCGCGATCCACAGCCACCGGCTCGAGCGTGTCGGTGAATGGAAGCGAGCTCCATCGCCGCCGCCACGGGAGCTTGCTGCGAACCACCGGCAGGCCGGCCAAGATCGAGCCTTGCGAATCGACGAGCACGATGATCTTGGCGTGCAGACCGTAGGCGCCCGCGAGGGTGTCGAGCCACGTCGGATGCTGGAGGGGCGAGGTCGCATGCTCGAGCGCGAACGTATGCCAGCCCTGGTGCTCGGGGGCGAGCAAGCTGATCTCAGGCACTTCGCTCACACAGCGATCGGTATCCGCCGCGTCGCGAGCTGGCCCAGCCATCGCGGGCGGTTTGGGGCACGGGTCTCACGGTACCAAGCGCGGTCGCGGGAACTGGCGCGCAGCCGGCGGGTCGTGCAGGGCGGTTCAATCGAGGATGCATGCCCGCAAAAAACGCGGGACTCGGGTCGTTTGTTGTGAAGAAGGTCGTTGGCGCCGCCCGCAAGGCGGGCATTGCAGCGGAGTCGATTCCCACAAGCGCCGCTAGGCGCTTCGCGTGATCTGCCCCGAGAGCCACGGCGAAGAATAGCGGCAGGAGGGGTCCACCAAGATGGGATTTGCGCTTTCGATACGTGTACTGCTGAGACACCGATGGCTGATGGCGGTCGGGGTGCTCGTCGCCGCCGCGGCAGCGATCCTCAGCGTGTACCGGGTCGACGGCTCGACACTCAAGGCCCGCTCGCTGCAGTACTCGAGCGCGACTACGCAGGCGCTGGTGGACTCCCCGACGTCGGTCCTCGGGGATCTGTCGCAGTCGTTCGAACCGCTGAGCGCGCGCGCCACCGTCTACGCGAACTTCATGGCCAGCCCGGCGGTCCTCGCCCTCATCGGTCAGCAGGTGGGTCTGTCCGGCGAACAGCTATACGCCACCGGGCCGGTGAGCGCGTCTCAGCCGCGCGTCGTACAGGAGCCGACGGCGCTGAAGCGCAACACGGAGATCACGGGTGAGACCGATCCGTATCGGCTGAGCTTCGAAAGTCAGCCGAACCTGCCGACGATCAACGTCTACGCCCAGGCTCCGACCACGGCCCTCGCGGTCGGGCTCGCCAACGGCGCCGTCGTCGGCCTCAAGCAGTACATCACGGCGCTCGAGGCAGCCGACAAGACCCCGGCCCGCGCGCGTGTGACGATCCGACAGCTCGGCCCCGCAAACGGCGCCGTGGTCGACGGCGGCATCAGCAAGGAGCTGGCGATCCTCGTGTTCGTGGGGGTGTTCCTGCTGTGGTGCATCCTCCTGCTCGCCGCTTCGCGGTTCCGCGAGGTCTGGCGTGGGAGCGCGCTGCTGCAGGACTGGGACGAGCACTCGAGCGACGAGGACGGCCATCGCGGCAAGCTCGGCGACGACGCGTCTGAGGCGCCGCTGAACGGCCACGGCGACTCCGAGACGCACCTGCTTGGCACGCCCTCTCGACAGGAGGACGACGATCCTGCCATGCCGGTACGGAGCCTGCTGTGAGCGGCCCCCCGGTTCGGTCAGCCCCGTAGATCATGTCTGCGGCTGCTGTCGCAGGTCGTACGCGACCCGCGCCCGTAACTAAGCCACGCGAGCAAGCCCTGACGCATCGCGCGGCGTCAGCGCCGCGCGATGCGTTTCCGCACACCAAGCGCCCGTTGCCGTGGCTGCTCGCGGGCTTCCTGGCGATGCTGTTCTTCATCCCGATCGCGTCGATCGAACTGAAGTTCCATCTTCCCGTCGACTCGCGCATCGACCGCTTCGTGGTGATCGGGCTGATCCTCGCCTGGCTGTGGCTCGGTGGCGATCAGCGGGCGTTCCTGCACACGCGGAGATCCAAGGTCTATGTGACCGCTGCGCTCGTGTTTCTCGCGCTGGCGGTGGCGAGCCTGCTGTTGGACGTCGGGCGCATCATCAACTTGGGCGACTTCCAGCTGGCGGAGAAGCGCTTCGCGTTGCTGGGGTCGTTTCTGGCGCTGTCCTGGTTCGCGCTCACGGCGCTGCGATTCGAGGACGTGCGTGGCATCGCCACGTATCTGATCGGCCTCGCGACGCTGATGGCGATCGGGATGCTGATCGAGCGTCGGACCGGCTACAACGTCTTCTACAGCGTGAGTGACGCGATCCTCAAGCCGATCGCCAACGTCGCGCCTTCCCCGACCAACATCCACCCGGCGTTCGGCACCGAAGGCAGGGTCACTGTCGTCGGACCGACGCAACACGGGCTCGCTGCGACGAGCATGCTGGTCATGGTCATGCCGTTTGCGCTCGTGCGCGTCCTCGATGCCACCTCGCGCAGATCGTGGTGGCTGAACGCTGCTGCCTTTGCGCTGATGATCGCCGGAGCGATGGCCACAGACCGCAAGACAGCGCTGCTCGTGCCGGTCGCGGTGGTCCTTTACATCGCCTGGTTCCGGCCGCGCCAGGTGCTGCGCCTGGCGCCGCTCGGGCTGGTCGTGTTGACCGGCATCGTGCACTTCGCGTCCCCCGGGGCGCTCGGGACCGTGTTTGACCTGAACTTGGTGACAAACAGCAACTCCACTGCTCATCGCGTAGGCGACTTCACCGACGTCGCCCCCGACGTGTTCGCGCATCCGGTGCTCGGTCGCGGCTTTGGCACGCTCAATCCGGAACAGCCCACTCAGTTCCGCATCAACGACGACGAGTACATCGATGAGCTCTCGGAGGTTGGCTTCGTCGGCCTTGCCGCGTTCGTGTGGATGATCCTCGCGCCGGTGGTGAGCGCACGCCGCGCGATCCGCTCGCGCGCCCCGGCGATCGCCTCCCTCGCGCTCGCAACCTCAGCCGGATGCGTCGGCTTCTTCGTCGTCTGCGCGCTGTTCGACGCGCTGTCGTTTGCGCAGGCGCCGTACATGTTCTTCGTCGTCGCCGCGCTCACCACGATCGCGGCCGCGGGGCCCGAGGGCAATGTGGTGCCGACCCGTGAGCTGGCCCGGCGGCTCGCCGCCAAGCGACGGCACGCCGTGGCGACGGCATGAGCCTCGGCATGCTGGGCTCCCGCATGCATGCGCTGCGGGGCGCGTGAGGCGAATGACGTGCCCGACGATTCGCTGACGCACGCCGAGCTGCGCACGCGGACGATGCGCGGTCTGCGCTGGGTGGTCGTGGCGCGCCCGATCGGGGAAGTCCTCCTGGTGGGCTCGATGGTCGTTCTCGCACACCTGATCTCTCCGGCTGAATTCGGGAGGTACGCGATCGCCGCGATTGCGGGCAGCATCGCGGTGATCCCACTGGCTGGCGTGAGCGCAGCGCTCGTGCAGCGCCCGTCCGCCAGCCGCGAGCATCTACAGGCAGGCTTTGCACTCGCGCTTCTGATCGGACTCGCCCTGGTTGCGATCACGCTGGTCGCGGCCAGCCTGATCGTCGTGCCACTCTACGGCGCGCGCACGGCGGAGTTCGTGCGGCTTGCGTCGCCGCTGTGCTTCATCGCCGCGGCTGGCGCGGTGCCATCGGCGCGTCTGCAGCGCCGTTTGGCGATCAAGCGCTTCAGCATCATCGAACTCAGCAGCACGCTGGTACGCGTAAGCGCCACAGTGGGGATGGCGCTCGCTGGCCTGAATGGCTTCTCGCTCGTGCTCGGCTGGCTCGCCGGTGAACTCGTCGAACTGGGTCTGCTGTGGGCGAGCGCCCCGGCGCCCGCGCCGCGATTGCGTCGGGCCCCTACGAAAGAGCTGCTGAGCTTCGGCGCTCCCGCCTCGTTTGCCGCCGCCAGCTGGTTTGGGTTTCGTAACTGCGACTACGCGATCATCGGCGCGCGCCTGGGAGCGCTGCCGACCGGACTGTACTTCCGCGCGTACACCTTGGGCGTCGAATATCAGAAGAAGGTGAGCAGCGTCATGAACACGGTCGGCTTCCCGGCGCTCTCCCGCACGCAGAATCGCGAGGAGATGGAAGCGTTGCGGGTGTGGATGGTGCGCACGCTGACTCTGGTTCTATTCCCCCTGTTGGCGCTCCTGGCGATCGAGGCGCCGGTGCTCGTACCATGGCTCTTCGGACACAGGTGGGCGCCCGCGGTCGTGCCGACGCAGATACTGGCTGTGGGTGGTGCATCGACGCTTGTGATCGACACGGCCGGCGCGAGCCTGATGGCCTCCGGTCGCGCACGCGCCGTGATGGGCTTCGGCTGGGGCCATTTCTGTGTGTATGCCGTGGCGGTGTTCCTCGTCGCTCCGTTTGGCATCACTGCGGTCGCCGTCGCCGCGGCGACCGTGCATACGCTGTTTCTGCTGGTCGCCTACGTGCTGATGCTGCACGGCCCAGGCGAGCAGCCGCTGCGTTGCCTGTGGCACGACATCATGCCGGCGCTCGTCTCCTGCGTTGCGCCTGTCGCGCTCGCGCTGCCGGCAAGCGTTGTGCTGCGAAACGCGGATGTCGCTGCGGTCCCGTACGTCGCTGTGGTCTCGCTGATAGGCATCACGGCGTACCTCGTGACGCTGCGTGTCGGCTTCCCATCGTCGCTGGACAGCCTGCGGAGATTCGCGAGACAGCTGCTCCCGCACCTTCATCGGCCGCGGCTGACACGGCGCCTGGCGACGGTTGACACGCCATAGCGACCGCGGTGGGGAGCCTCCCAGACGCATGCGGCGATCGCTTTATCAGGGCGGAAAGCGGGACATGCCACGCTGGGTAGTGGCGCTGATCCTGGCGGTCGCGGCGGGCGCCTTGATCGCCGTGCGCACGACTGCCAGCGGTCCAGGTGCAGAAAGAGTCTCGTGTTCGGTGACGGTGTCGCCGGGTGTGGGTGTGGGTGTGATTGCGAGTGATGTCGTGTCGGCGGCTGATGGTGCGACGGTGTGTTTGGCGGGTGGTAGCTATCCGGCTATTCATAT
>JBEKWH010000027.1:0-56412 GCA_049513255.1 Solirubrobacteraceae bacterium | reverse complement strand
GCTCTCGGGGGCGTACAGGTTGGTGTCCTGGACGGCCTGTTCGTCGCTGTGCACGGTCAGCGTGTCGCTCTTGACCGCCGCTCTGGCGGAGGCCAGGTTCGCTTCGCGGGTGGCCGTGCTGATCGTCGCTTTCGTCGTGGAGGAGCCGGAGCTGCTTTCTTTGCTCTTGGTTTCGCGTTCGGATGTCGCGCCGCTGCTCGGAGAGGTGCTCGCCGGCGTCGTCGTCGTCCGCGTCCTGGAGGTCGGCGAGGTCGTGCTGGGCGTGGTGCTCGTCGGCGTCGTGGCGGTCGGTGTCGTGGCGCTCGGCGTGGTCGTGCTGGGCGTGGTGCTGGTCGGCGTCGTGGTGGCGGGCGTCGTGCTCGCCGGTGCGGTTGTCGTGTTCGTCGGCACGGAGTAGGCGGCGTCGGCGATCTGCGAGGTCGCTTCGCCGTGATAGGAAGCTGCGCTGGCGCCGCCCGTGCCCGAGCCGCTGCCGGAGCCGGTCGAGGTTTCGCCGTCGGTTTCTTCCTCCTTGGCGAGGTTGGCTTCCGCGGACTGCAGGCTCGCCTTGGCCTGTTCGAGCGTGACTTCAGCGCTCTGCGGGTCCAGTGACGCGAGCAGCTCGCCCTGGGTGACCTGCTGTCCCTGGGTCACGTAGATGTGCGTGACCGTTCCGCCGGTCTTGAAGCCGAGGTTCAGCTGGCTCAGGGCCTGCAGGTTGCCGCTGCCCGATACCGTCGATTGCACGACGCCCTGCGCGACGGTCGCCGTGCGGGTGACCGTCGCCTGGCTGCTCGAGGCGGGTCCGACGACGAGCACGGCGGCCGCGATCGCACCGGCGCAGAGAGCCCCGAGTGCGTAGACGAGCCAGGATCCTCTGGTGCGATCAGTCATTTGTCTTCAACTAGATAGTCGGCCGGAGCTGTAAGAGGGGGCGAAGAAAGACCGCAAGCAGGGATTAACTTCGGCTAAAGCGCCGAGCCGTCCTTCTTTATGTTGGTGTGCCAGAGGGTCCCGGTGAGCCTGGCAGACGTGGCGGCGACGCTCTGCGATCATGCCCGCAGATGGCCACCTACGGCGGGATCGACCTCGGCGGCACCAAGATCCAGGCGGCGATCGTCGACGACGTGCAGAACGTGCTCGGCTCGGCGCGGCGGCCGACGCCCACCGACGGCGGCCCGGCGGACGTGGCCGCCGAGATGGAGACCGCGCTGCGCGACGCCGCCAAGGCGGCCGAGCTCGATCCGTCGGCGCTGGCGGGCGTCGGCGTCGGCTCGCCCGGCACGATCGACGCCGGCAACGTCACCAGCGCTCGCAACCTGCCCGCGTGGGAAGGCACGTTCCCGCTGGCGGCGACGCTGGAAGCCGCGCTCGGCTGCCCTGTGTCGGTCGGCAACGACGTGCAGGTGGCAACCGACGCCGAGTTCAAGCTCGGGGCCGGGCGGCTGTACAGCTCGCTGCTGGGCGTGTTCTGGGGCACCGGCGTCGGTGGCGGGCTGATCCTCGATGGCAAGCCGTGGACGGGGCGTGGCGGCGCCGGCGAGATCGGGCACGTGGTCGTGGAGATCGACGGCGCGCGCTGCACGTGCGGGCGGCGTGGCTGCATGGAGGCCTACGCCGGGCGCGCGTCGATGGAAACGTACGTGAGCAGGCTGCACCAGGAGAAGGGCCGCAAGACCGACCTGTTCAAGCTGATGGCCGAACACGAGCGCACCCGCCTGACGAGCGGCATCTGGGCACGTGCGCTCGAGCGGGGCGACAAGCTCGCGGTCCAGACGCTCGAGCGCGCGGTCAGGGCGCTCGGCGCCGGTATCGCGTCGGTCGTCAACGTGCTCGACGTCGAGGGCGTGATCATCGGCGGCGGGCTCGGCATCCGGCTCGGCCACCCCTACGCCAAACTGATCACCGAAGCGATGCAGCCGCATTTGTTCGCCGACTCGCGCCCGCCGCACGTGCACGTCGCCGCGCTCGGCGACCTCGGCGGAGCGATCGGAGCCTCGCTGTTGGTCCGCGGCGAGGCGTAACGTTATGAGCGAATTGCCACAACCGGTCGTGCATCTCTCGTCGGTGCTGCGCAGCCCGCTGCTGGATAGGGCGGGTGAGCGCCTGGGTCGCGTCGAGGACCTGATCGTGCGCCTGGCCGACGGCGGCTACCCGCCGGTCACCGGTTGCAAGGCGCGGATCGGCGGACGCGAGCTGTTCGTGCCGGTCGACAGGATCGCGTCGCTGGCGCCAGGCGCTGTGCGTCTCTCCGGGGAGAAGCTCAGCCTGGGCAGGTTCGAGCGCCGCGCCGGCGAGGTGCTGCTCGGCGCGGACGTGCTCGGCCGCAAGCTCGTCAACGTCGAGGCCGATCCGCCACGGCTCATCACCGCGCACGAGATCGAGCTCGCGTGCATCGAGGGTTGGTGGCGCGTCGTCGGCGTCGATCACAGCCCGCGCGCGCAGCTACGGCGGGCGCTGCCGCGTAGCCTGCGGCGCCTGGTGGGGGACCGGCCGTTCCTCGACTGGGCCGACATGGAGCCGTTTGTCGGCCACGTCCCGACATCGCGGCTGCGCTTCTCGCACCGCAAGCTCGCCAACCTGCACCCCGCTGAGATCGCCGACCTGGTCGAGGCGGCGTCGCACGACGAGGGCGAGGAGCTGATCGAGGCGGTCTCACAGGATCGCGAGCTCGAGGCCGACGTGTTCGAGGAGCTCGACGAGCATCACCAGCTGGAGTTCATCCGCGAGCGTCCCGACACGCAGGCCGCAGCGGTCGTCGCGCGCATGGCCGCCGACGACGCCGCCGACCTGATCGTCGAGATCGACCAGGAGCGGCGCGGGCGGATCCTGGCGCTGCTGCCGGCAGAGCAGCGACGCCAGATCGAAGCGCTGCTCGGCTACAACCCCTCGACCGCCGGCGGGCTGATGAGCCCCGACTTCATCAGCCTCGCGCCGGCGGAGACAGTGGCCCAGGCGCTCGCGAAGGTGCGCTCCAGCAAGCTGGGAGCAGGCACGCTCACGACGATCTACCTGCTCGACGGCGAAGGCGGTCTGAGCGGCTCCGTGTTCGTGGTGACGCTGCTGCGCGCCGACGCGCAGCAGGCGCTGCAGGAGGTCGCCGAGCACGAGCCCGTGTGGGTCGCCACCGATGCCGATCTGCCCGAGGTCGCGCGCATGATGACGGACTACAACCTCGTGATGCTGCCGGTGCTCGACAGCGACGAGCGGATGGTCGGTGTGGTGACCGTCGATGACGTGCTCGAGCTCACCCTGCCGAGTGGCTGGCGGCGGCGCTTCGGGCTCGTGCGCGACTGAGCGCTCATGGCTGGCCCGTTGCTAGGCTGGGCTTTAGACAGTCCCGCACACGGCGCACATAGAGAGGAGGCCGGCATGGATCGAGAACAGCCACGAAGTACCCAGCCGGCCGCGCGCCCGTCGGGCTTGTCCCTCCTGGCCTGAGAGCTGCCCCGGGACCGTGTCGACGCGGGCGTGCGCCGCGGCGTGCCCCTGCGCGCGCCCAGACGTGACCGCAGTCCCGCGAGCAAGGAAGGAGGCAAATCCGACATGGCCGAACAGGAGACGACCACGCTGACGTCCGCCGAGCGCCAGCCCGAGCGCGTGCCTCCAGTCCTCGACGAGGCCCACATCGGCGACATCCGCGGGGCGCTCGGGACGATCAGCATGCACGACACGGGCGAGCGCCACGGCTGGCGCTCGCGCGCGATGGCGCTGCTGGCGATCATGGGCCCGGGACTGATCGTGATGGTCGGCGACAACGACGCCGGCGGCGTCTCAACGTACGCGCAGGCGGGGCAGAACTACGGGACCAGCCTGCTGTGGGTGCTGCTGCTGCTGATCCCGGTGCTGATCGTCAACCAGGAGATGGTGATCCGCTTGGGCGCGGTCACTGGCGTCGGTCATGCGCGGCTGATCTTCGAGCGCTTCGGCAAGTTCTGGGGCGCGTTCTCAGTGGGCGATCTGTTCCTGCTGAACTTCCTGACGATCGTCACCGAGTTCATCGGCGTGAGCCTCGCGCTCGGCTACTTCGGCGTCAGCAGCGATGTCGCCGTGCCACTCGCCGCGGTGGCGCTCGTGGCGATTACCTCGACCGGCAGCTTTCGCAGCTGGGAGCGGTTCATGTACGTGTTCGTGGTGGCCAACTTCCTGGTGATCCCGCTGCTGATCATCGCTCACCCGAACGTGGGCGACGCCGTTCATCACACCTTCGTCCCGGGCATCGCCGGCGGCGCCACCTCGACGGCGGTGCTGCTGATCATCGCGATCGTGGGCACCACCGTCGCGCCTTGGCAGCTGTTCTTCCAGCAGTCGAACATCATCGACAAGCGCATCACCCCGCGCTGGATCAACTACGAGCGCGCCGACACGGTCATCGGTGCGTTCGTGGTGGTGCTCGGGGCCGGCGCGCTGATCGCGGTCACCGCGTTCGCCTTCGGCGGCACCGCCGACTTCGGTCGCTTCTCAGACGCGGGCGGGGTGGCGAGCGAGCTCGGCGATCGCCTGGGGTCGACGGCCGGCACGTTCTTCGCGATCGTCCTGCTCAACGCGTCGCTGATCGGCGCGGCGGCGGTCACGCTCGCGACGTCGTATGCGTTCGGCGACGTGTTCAGCGCCAAGCACTCGCTCAACCGTGGCCCGCTCGACGCGAAGCTCTTCTACGGGAGCTTCACGCTGATGGTGGCGGCGGCGGCGGGAATCGTGCTGATCCCGGGAGCCCCGCTCGGCCTGATCACCACCTCTGTGCAGGCGCTGGCAGGCGTGCTGCTTCCCAGCGCGACCGTGTTCCTGCTGCTGCTGTGCAACGACCGCGAGGTGCTCGGGCCCTGGTGCAACGCACCGTGGCTGAACGCGATCGCGAGCGTGATCATCGGCGTGCTCGTGGAGCTGTCGCTGATCCTGATGGCGAGCACGATGTTCCCGGGCGTGAACGTGACACAGCTGTTCCTCTACCTGTCGCTGGTGTTCCTCGCGGTCCTGGTCGTGATGGCGGTGTTCGTCCTGCGAAACCGGCCGAGAGCCACCGTGGCGGTGGCGAAGCTCGACAAGGAGCGGCGCAGCGCCTGGACGATGCCGCCGCTGGCACTGCTCGAGCGCCCCGTGTGGTCGCCCGGCCGCAAGGCCGGCATGCTGTTGCTGCGTGGCTACCTCGTGGTGGCCGTGCTGCTGCTGGTCATCAAGACCGTCCAGCTCGGGCACTGAGCGCTGCCGCGCGTGCGCGCGGGGCGATCTATGTTGAGCGGCGGTGCTCCCGTTCTGGATATCGATCTCGCTGCTGTCGCTCGCGCAGGGCGTGCTCGTGGCGCTGCCCGGCGTGATCGCCGGCGGGCTGCCCGCGCGCCTGCGCAGCCGCCGCTGGGCGATCATCCCGCCGCTGTCGGTGATCGCGTTCGTGTTCGGCGCGCGCGCGGCCGAACACGCGAGCGCCCAGGGGCTCACATACCTGGCTCTGGGCGCCGTGCCCGTGCTCGCGGCGCTCGCGCTCGGCTGGCTGCTGTGGGATGCCCACACGACGCACGGGCGTCGCGCGCTGCGGGCGCTCGCCGTGCTGCCGCTGTTCGCGCTCGCGTGGGCCGATCGCGGCGGGCTGGCGGGCGAGGCGGCGGCACTGGCGCTCTCGGCGCTCAGCTGCGCAGCGCTCGGCGTGCTGCTGGCGACCGTCACTCCGCCGCGCTGGCTCGCCGCGGGGATCGTCGCGATGGCGATCGCCGACACCGCGCTCGTGGTCTCCGACCTGCTGCAGCGACCAAACAACGCGCTCAACGCCGCACGCCCCGTGGCCGGCCTGCCGCAGCTGCAGAGCGCGGTGCTCGGCTCGGCGGTGATGGGCTACGGCGACCTGTTCATCGCCGGCGTGCTCGGGGGGCTGCTGGCGGTCACGGTCGGGCGCACGCTGCAGCTGCGCGTCGCCGCGCTGACCGCGATCCTCGCGCTCGGCTTCGACCTGCTGTTCTTCCTCGTCGACGAGCTGCCGGCGACGGTGCCGGTGGCGCTGGCGCTCGTGCTGATGCTGCTCAGGCGCCGCTGGAGATCCGCTGGCGCAGCGGGAGCTCCGCCGGCTTCCCCGACAGCGGTGGCGGCGTCTCCTCGGCCACGGGCTCCAGCCGCGCGGTGATCGCGCGCGCTGTGATCTCGACCGCGTCCGGCGCCTGCACCTTGCGTTCGGAGGCCGCGCCCGCCTGCTCGATCTTGCGGACCTGGGGGATCACGCGGTGCTCGAACGAGCCGATCGCCTCGTTGTAGGCGCCGACGGCCGAGTCGAGCTGGCGTCCGACCTTGGCGAACGGCTCGACGAAACGCCCGAGGCGGCTGTGCAGCTCGCGCGCGGACTCGGCGATCTCGCGCGCGGACTCGGCGATCAGCTCCTGGCGCCAGCCGTAGTGGACCGCCCACAGCAGGCCGATCAGCGTCGTCGGCGTGGCCATCAGCACCTGCTGCTGGACGCCGTACTCGATCAGCGCCGGGTCCTCGGCGAGCGCGGCCTGGTAGATGCCGTCGGAGGGCACGAACATCACGACGAACTCCGGCGTCGAGTCGAACTGGCGCTGGTAGCCCTTTGAGGCGAGCTTGGCGATGTGCTCGCGCGTCTGGCGCGCGTGGCGTGCGGTGTGCAGCTCGCGCTCGTCCTCAACGGTGGCCTCGAGCGCCGACAGATACGCATCGAGCGGGACCTTCGAGTCGACCACCACGAGCTTGCCGCCCGGCAGGCGCACGAGCATGTCCGGGCGCAGCGTCCCCTCGCCGGTCTGGATCGTGCTCTGCTCGACGAAGTCGCAGTGCGAGACCATGCCCGCCATCTCGACGACGTTGCGCAACTGGATCTCCCCCCAGGAGCCGCGCGTCGTGGGGCGCTTGAGCGCCGAGACGAGGTTGCCGGTCTCCTGGCGCAGCGTGCCGACGCCGTCGCCGAGGTGGCGGATCATCTGCGCCAGCTCGCCCTGCGCCTGCCTGCGCTCGCGCTCCAGGCGCCCGATCTCGCTCTCCATCCGGCCGAGCTTCTCCTGCACGGGCCTGACGACCCCCTTGATCTCCTCCGCGCGCGCCGCCATCTCACCGGACGCGCGCTCCTGCTCGGCGCGGCGCGTCTGCTCGAGGCGCTCGGCGAGCGAGTCGCCAGTCTGGCGCAGCACGTCCAGCGAGATCGCCTTCAGCTCCTCGCGCATCCGCGCCTGCTCCTGCTGGCGCTGCTCCTGCTGCTGCGCCCCGCGACCGCGACGCTGCAGCGCCGCGGTGCACGCGGCGCCGAGCAGGATGCCGGCGATCAAGAGCAGGGGGGTCATGATGGCCCATCAGCTTGACACCAGCGGCGGACGTGAGCGGCAGGCCTCATTTGAGACATGGCTTATCAAGTGTCGCTTACGGAACTCTACTTACGCCACCCTTACACCACCGGATTGACATAAGGGCACCAGTGGGGTAACTTGCTTGTCCCGTCAGCGAGGCTGGGGGTTGCTCGTGGAGGGCAAATATCCAAGAAGGGGCCACGTGGGGATTGTCTCTGCCGGCGGTCCCGCTGGTAACGAGGAGGATGGGAAATGCAAGCCATGAATGGCTTCCTAGCTTCGGGCGGTCGACGCGGCAGTCGTCTCGTCGGATGCGTAATCGCGCTGTTGGCGCTCGCGGCGATGACCCTGCCGTCGGCGGCGTCTGCGATGAAACCGAAAGTCAGGAAAACCTACGTCGCGCTGGGAGACTCGCTGGCGTTCGGGTACTCGCAACAGCTCTTCAACGAAAACGAAAAAACGGGTGAGAACCCGGCGGGCTTCGAACACGGCTACGCAAGCGACTACTTCGGCCTGATCAACAAAGGCGCGCATTGGCAGCTCGTCAACGATGGCTGCCCTGGCGAGACGACCGAGTCTCTGATCGGTGACAACCCGGCGCTGCTGGGTGAGCTCAACGCCGCGCTCGCAGGCAAAATCCCCGAGCCGGTGACGGGTGAAGCGCCGTGTGCCTACCACACTGCGGATCACCTGCCGCTGCATCACGAATACGGCGAAACCGAATCGCATGAACCAAAGTCGCAGCTCGAAAGCGCGCTCGAAACGATCGCGTTCGATCAGGCGACGGGCAAACCGGTGAAGGTGATCACGCTCGACATCGGCGCCAACGACCAGCTTCACGAGATCGCGAAAATCGAAGCGGAAGTCCATGCGAACCTCGAAAAATACGTGACCGAAGAAGTCGAGGCGATCACGAAAACGATCATCTTCGACAAAATCAAAGCGATCGCCGAAAAAGAGGTCGAAGGATACGTGATCGAACAGGTCATCCCGCAGGCCTACGGCGAAAGCGAAGGAGTGGAACCGGCGTTCAGGGAAGACATCGGCAAAGACGCCGCGGCATACGGTGCGGCCCACGCTGCGGAACTCGCGGCGAAGGTCGGCGAAGACATCGAGATCTACTCGTTCACGCACGCCGAAGAACTCGCCAAAGAAGGCGAAAGAATCGGTGCCGAACAGGCCGCCAAATTCGAGGCCGAACACGCTGCTGAACTCCACGAACGAGGTGAGCGGGAAGCCGACGAAAAAATCGCGGCGACCGCTGGCGAAGTGGGTAAGCAGATCGTCACCAACATCACGGGGATCTTCACCGCGATCAAGGGTGCCGGCTTCAAAGGCAAGCTGATCCTCGAGGGCACGTACGACTCCTACGGCAACGACCGCCTTGAAGGCGAACCGGAAGCCGGACACGAACTCCTGCCAGGCTCGAACGAGCTGCTGGCAGCGCTCAACGGAGCAGAGAAGGCGACCTTCAAAAAAGGACCGCTGAAGGCCTGCTACTCCGACGCGCAGACGCTGTTCAACACGGAGAACCCTGTAACGGAACCAGAGAACATGCACGCATGGACGAACATGGATAACTTCACCACGTTCGAAGGCAAAGCCAACGGGCCGGACATCCACGCCACCCCGCTGGGATACGAAAAGATGGCCGAACAGATCAACAGCACCTGCGGCGTCTAAAGCGGGGGCTGCCAGCCCTCTCCTAGGGGCCGGTAACAGCAACAGGGGCGCTCGGCCTAGTCGGCCGGGCGCCCCCTTTGCGTCTCGTAGCGTCGTGCGGCGGCTTCGAGGATTCCCAGCATCGCCGGCGCCGCCGGCACGAGCCGTGCGCCGGCGGGCGTCGCTGCGATCACCTGGCGCAGCGGCGGGGTTGGCGACAGCGCGCGGATCGCGATGTCCTCGCGCACCACCGACAGCGCGAGCTCGGGGATCAGCGCGACGCCGACGCCCGCGGCGACGAGGCCCTGCACCGTCTGATAGTCGTCGCTCTCGAAGGCCACGTTCGGCTCGAAGCCGGCGGCGTGGCAACTGCGCACGACGTGGCGCGCGCACGGGCTCGAGCGCGAGGTCTGGACCCATGCCTCCGCCGCGAGGTCCTCCAGACGCAGGCCCTCCCTGGAGGCGAGCGGGTGCGCCTGGGGCAGCGCCAGGTACATCGGGTCCTCGAGCAGCTCCGTGCGCGCGATGTCCTCCGCCAAGACGCTCTCGCCGTCGAACTCGAACAGCAGCGCCAGGTCGAGCTCGCCGGCGCGCAGGCGCGCCACGATCGGCTCCGGCTCGCCCTCGGCGAGCGTCAGCTCGACGTCCGGATAGGAGGAGCAGAACGTGGCGATCGCGAGCGGCATCAGCGTCGCGCCGGCGGTCGGGAAGGAGGCCACGCGCAGCCTTCCGCCCCGCAGTCCTGCGATCTCCGCCAGCGACGCCTCGGCCGCGTCCAGGCGCGCGAGGATGCCCTCCGCGTGCCCGACGAGCGTCTGGCCGGCGGCGGTCAGGCTGACGCCGCGCGGGTGGCGCTCGAGCAGTGCCATGCCGGCTTCGGCCTCCAGAGCGGCGATCTGCTGCGAGACGGCCGACTGCGTGTAGGTGAGCGCGTGCGCCGCAGCGGAGAACGAGCCGCGGTAGGCGACCTCCTTGAGGATCTTCAACCGCACCGCATTCAGCATTAGCAACGCTTATAGCAGAGATCATCACTGTGATTGGAGCTGATGGCAGGACGGTGCGATGATGAGACGAAAGCCCACATCTGAGAATCCACCACCGGCCTCCGGGCCGGCCACACGAGGGAGAGCTTCAAATGCCCACCAAGATCATCGTTTCCTACGACGGCACCGCCAACGAGGAGGACGCCATCACCCTGGGTCGCCTGCTCGGCGGCGCCGGCGCCGAGATTTCGCTCGCCTACGTGCGCCACAACCCCGAGACCGACAGCGTGCGCGAGGAGATCGCCCAGGCCGAGGCCGAGAGCGTGCTCGACCACGGCGTCGAGCTGCTCGGAGTCGCGGGCGCCGCCCGCCACGTCGTCACCGACCGCTCGACCCCGCAGGGCCTTGCCTCGCTGGCCGCGCGCGAGGGCGCCGACGTGATCGTGTTCTGCTCGGACTCGCACACCGCCAAGGGTCACATCGCCGTGGGCAACTCCGCCGAGCGTCTGCTCGAGGGCGGCAGCACCGCGATCGCGATCGCGCCGGTCGACCTCGCCGAGCGGGTGCAGAGCACGGGCATCCGGCGGATCGTCGCGGTCGGCGACGCCGACGGCGGCGCCCGCCAGACGGCCGAGGCGCTGGCAAGCGCTCTGGGCGCGACGGTCGAGCCGGTCGCCAACGAGCAGGCCGACCTGCTCGTGATCGACTCGCGCGCCGACGCCCCGCAGGGCCGCGTCTCGCTGAGCTCCTCGGCATCGCACCTGATCGAGACGGCGACCTGCCCGGTGCTCGTCGTACCGCGTGGCGTGACGCTGGCGTTCAGCGGCGCGCCCGCGCACACGCCCGCGGCCGCCTGACACGCGCTTTACAGGCGGCGGCGCAAGCGCGCGGCTGGGACCTAGCGAACGTCCCGGCCGCGCGCTCGTGCGAGCGCGTAGCGCGTGAGCGCGGTCGCGAAGTCCAGCGAGCCGCCCACGAGATGACCCAGCGGGCCCGTCCACAGCCAGGCCGCGATGCGCCGGCGCGACGGTGTGCTGGGCGCGTCCCGCATGCGGCGGCACGGTATCGTGGCGGACGTGCCGGCCGCCGTGACGACAACTCTCACCGAGCTCGGCGACTCGCGCGTGCGCCTGCAGGTGCAGGTGCCCCCCGGCGAGGTCGAGGGTCGCCTCGAGCGCAAGGCGCGCCAACTCGGGCGTGAGCTGAAGCTCCCGGGCTTCCGCCGCGGCAAGGTGCCCGCGCCGCTCGTGATCCAGCGGATCGGCCGCGAGGCCGTGCTCGAGGAGGCCGTGCGCGACGCGCTCTCCGGCTGGTACTCGGACGCGATCGAGAGCGCCGGGATCGTGCCGGTCGGCGATCCTCAGCTCGATCTCGGTGGGCTGCCCGAGCAGGGTCAGGCGCTCGAGTTCTCGATCGAGATCGGCGTGCTGCCGACGGCCGAGCTCGGCGACTACAAGGGTCTCGAGGTCGGTCGCCGCGATCCCGAGGTCGCCGACGAGCAGATCCAGCAGGAGATCGACGCCATGCGCGAGCGCCTCGCGCGCCTGGAGACCGCCGAGCGCCCCGCCGGCGCGGGTGACTTCGTCGTCGTCGACTACGTCGGCTCGATCGCGGTCGATGCCGCGGACGGTGAGCAGAGCTGGGAGCCGTTCGCCGGCGGCGAGGGCCGCGACCAGCTGATCGAGCTCGGCTCCGGCAAGCTGATCCCGGGTTTCGAGGAGGGGCTGATGGGCGCCGCCGCGGGGGAGACCCGCACGGTCGCGCTCACGTTCCCGGCCGACTACGGCAGCCAGGAGCTGGCCGGGCGCGACACCTCGTTTGAGATCACCGTCAAGGAGGTCAAGCGCAAGGAGCTGCCGGAGGTGGACGAGGACTTCGCGCTCGACGCCGGCTTCGACGACCTGCAGGAGCTGCGCGAGGACATCCGCCGGCGGCTGGTCGAGCTCGACGAGGAGCGCATCGACGCCGAGTTTCGCCAGGCGGCGCTCGACGCCGCGGTCGCGGGCGCGCGCGTGGCGGTCACACCCGAGCTGGTCAAGGCGCGGGCACGGGAGATGTGGGAGCGGATGCTGCATTCGCTGTCGCACCGCGGCATCTCGCGCGAGGCATACCTGCAGATCGTCGGGCGCGAGGAGGCGGAGATCCTCGCGGAGATGGAGCCCGAAGCCGAGCTCGCGCTGCGGCGCGAGGCCGTGATCACGGCGGTGGTCGCCGCCGAGGGCATCGACCCGTCCGAGGAGGAGCTGCTGGCGGCGCTCGCGCCCACCGCCGAGCGGGAAGGGATCGAGCCGCAGAAGCTGCTCGCGCAATTGCGCAGCGCCGGACGTTTGGAGGAGGCGCGCGAGGATCTCGCGGCGCGCGCCGCGATCGATCTGATCGCCGCCGCCGCCAAGCCGATTCCGCTCGCGCAGGCCAGGGCGCGCGAGCAGCTGTGGACGCCGGCCAAGGCCGAGGAGCAGGCGGCCGCTGCCAGCGGTGAGCCGGTTGCGGCGCCCGCGCGGCTGTGGACCCCCACCGATCGAGGACCGGCCAGCTAGCCTTGTAGAGGAATCTGGCCTGCGAGGCGAAACAAAGGCGAGGACATGCGCCGGAAGCGAGGACTATGAGCCCACTTGTACCAATGGTCGTCGAGCAGACCTCGCGTGGCGAGCGCGCGTTCGACATCTACAGCCGCCTGCTCAACGAGCGGATCATCTTTCTCGGCACGCCCGTCGACGATCAGATCGCCAACCTGGTCGTCGCGCAGCTGCTGCACCTGGAGTCTGAGGACCCGGAAAAGGACGTCTCGCTGTACATCAACTCCCCCGGCGGCTCCGTCTACGCGGGCCTGGCGATCTACGACACGATGCAGTTCATCAAGCCGGACGTGCAGACGATCTGCGTCGGCATCGCGATGTCGATGGGCGCGCTGCTGCTCGCCGGCGGCGCAGCCGGCAAGCGCATGGCGCTGCCCAACGCCAAGATCCTGATCCACCAGGTCTCCTCGAGCTTCCAGGGTCAGGCGACCGACATCGAGATCCACGCCAGGGAGATCATCGACGTGCGCCGGCGCCTGGACGAGATCATCGCCAAGCACACCGGTAAAGACCTCGAGCAGGTGCGCACCGACACCGAGCGCGACTACTTCATGAGCTCGGAAGAGGCCAAGGAGTATGGCATCATCGATCGAGTGATCTCCGAGCATTAGCTCGGGGCTCACGCGGTTGCCAGACGCAGGGAGCTAGGGATATGGCCAGACCGACAGATTCCAACGAGCAGCTGCTGTGCAGCTTCTGCGGCAAGTCCCAGCGGCAGGTCAAGAAGCTGATCGCCGGCCCCGGCGTCTACATCTGCGACGAGTGCATCGATCTCTGCAACGAGATCATCGACGAGGAGCTCTCAGCGCCGCCGGCGTTCGACATCGAGAACCTACCCAAGCCGCGCGAGATCTACGAGGTGCTCGACGAGTACGTGGTCGGGCAGGACCCCTCCAAGCGCACCCTGTCGGTCGCGGTCTACAACCACTACAAGCGCGTGCAGATGATGATGTCCGGCGACTCGGACATCGAGCTGCAGAAGTCCAACATCCTGCTGCTCGGCCCCACCGGCTGCGGCAAGACGCTGCTCGCGCAGACGCTCGCGCGGATCCTCAACGTGCCGTTCGCGATCGCCGACGCCACCGCGCTGACCGAGGCCGGCTACGTCGGCGAGGACGTCGAGAACATCCTGCTGAAGCTGATCCAGGCCGCCGACTACGACGTCAAGAAGGCGGAAACGGGGATCATCTACATCGACGAGGTCGACAAGATCGCGCGCAAGGCCGACAACCCGTCGATCACGCGCGACGTCTCCGGCGAGGGCGTCCAGCAGGCGCTGCTGAAGATCCTCGAGGGCACGCAGGCTTCGGTGCCACCCCAAGGTGGGCGCAAGCACCCGCATCAGGAGTTCCTGACGATCGACACCACCAACGTGCTGTTCGTGTGCGGCGGCGCGTTTGCGAACCTCGACAAGGTGATCGAGCGGCGGATCGGTCACAAAGGCGTCGGCTTCGCGGCCGCGATCGAGGCCAAAGCCGAGCGCGACACGGGCGAAGTGTTCGAGCAGTGCCTGCCCGAGGACCTGATCGAGTACGGGCTGATCCCCGAGTTCATCGGCCGCCTGCCGGTGATGTCGGCCGTGCACCAGCTCACGCGCGAGGACCTCGTGTCGATCCTCGTCGAGCCACGCAACGCGCTCGTCAAGCAGTTCCAGCGCTTCTTCGCCTTCGACGGGATCGAGCTGGTGTTCTCCGAGGACTCGCTCGTGGCCGTCGCCGAGAAGGGCCTGGAACGCGAAACCGGCGCGCGCGGCCTGCGCTCGATCATCGAGGAAATCCTGCTCGAGGTGCAGTTCGAGCTGCCCTCGCGTCGTGACGTGAAGAAGTGCGTCGTCACGAAGGAGACGGTCGAGAAGGGCCTCACGCCGACGCTCGTCACCGAAGCCGCGCCCGAGGAAGCCGACGACGCCTCGCTGCGCGAGGAGTCGGCCTAGCCGCCCCAGCGGCTGTTGCGGGCCCCGAGCGGCTCGCGACCGCTACCATCGCGGCTGTGTCCAGGCGAAGCACCGCCCCCAAGTCCAAGCTCGAGCGCCTGCAGGACGTGCCGTGGGTTCTCGTCGCGCAGGTCGGTGTGGTGCTCGGGCAGCACTGGCTCTCGCTCTCGGCGAAGGAGCGCGCGCGTTTGACCAGCCTCGTGCGCGACTCGCGCGGGCAACCGAGCAGCCTAGGCACCAAACAGCGCCTCGAGCTGCGCCGGCTGGTGAACAAGCTCGACCTTGGTGGCATCGCGCGCGACCTGCTGGCGCTGCAGCGCCGCGGCCGCGGCCGGCGGGGGCGTCGCCGCGGCGCCCGCGCGTGAGCATCTGGACCGAGGCGCAGGCTGAGCGCCAGCTGCGCTCGTTGGAGCTGTTCGGGATGCGGTTCGGCCTGGACCGCATGCGGCGGATGATGACCGCCTTGGGCTCGCCGGAGCGGCGCTTCGACGTGGTTCACGTGCTCGGCACCAACGGCAAGTCCTCGACCACGCGGATGACCGCCGCGATCCTCCAGCGCCACGGCCTGCGCACGGGCGCCTACCTATCGCCGCATCTGGTCTCCTACCGCGAGCGCATCCGCGTAGACGGGCACGAGCTCGACACCGAGGCCTTCGCAGCGGCGATCGCGCGCGCGACGCACGCGGCCGAGCAGGTCAATCACACGCTCGCCGAGGATGACCACGTCACCCAGTTCGAACTGCTGACTGCCGCCGCCCTGTGGGAGATGGCGCGCCAGCGAGTCGATGTCGCGGTCGTGGAGGCTGGGCTCGGCGGTCGCTATGACGCGACCAGCGTGATCGACTCACGCGTCACCGTGCTCACGAACGTCGGGCTCGAGCACACCCGCTGGCTGGGTCCGACCGTCAAGGACATCGCCGAGGAGAAGCTCGCGGTCGTGGGCGCACGCACGCCGCTCGTGCTCGGAGAGGGATTGGCGGCGCCGGCGCTGAGTGTCGCCGAGCGTGTTGCGCGCGAGCGCGAGGCGCAGATCGTGCGACCACGGCCGCTCGCGCCGGCCACGCAGCTGCGCGCCCGCGGCGCCTTCCAGCGGCGCAACTTCGCCCTCGCGCGCGCCGCCGCCGAGGCCTATCTGCAGAGCGTCGGCATCGCGCTCGACGAGCAGGCGGTCGCGCAGGCGGCCGCCGCGACGGACATCCCCGGGCGCTTGCAGCTGGTCAGCCAGGATCCGCCGACGGTGCTCGACGGCGCGCACAACCCCGACGCCGTCGCGGCGCTCGTCGAGTCGCTGCCGGACGTGTTGGATGCCCGACCCAGCGGGCACACAGCGCGTAGCGCTGGGTCGGGACCCACTCCTTCGGAGTGTGTGCCCGTGCCCCGCAGGCCGGTCGCGCTCGTGCTCGGCGTGCTCGAGGACAAGGACGCCGCCGCGATGCTCGCGGCGCTGATGCCGATCGTCGCGCGCGCGTGGTTCACGGCGCCGCCCAGCAGCCGCGCGCTGTCGCCGGCGGCGCTGCAGTCGCTGGCGCGTCAGCTCGGCTTCGAGGAGACCGCCTGCGAGCCCAAGCCCGCGCGGGCGCTCGAGCACGCACAGCGCTGGGCCGGCGAGCACGGGGGCACGGTGCTGGCCACCGGATCTGTGTATCTCGTCGGCGATCTGCTCGGCCGGCTCGAGCGCCCCGAGGGGTTGACAGTGCCTGGAGCGCGGCGAACGAGCTCGGCGCGATGAACGACCAGGGTCCATCCGTGCTGACAATGATCGGCGCCGTGGCGCTGATCGTGGCGCTCGTGATTCTCGTATTTTTCGCTGCAGGCTATGGTTTCGGCCGCTTGTTTCTCTAAACTCAGCCGGCCGATGCTACCCCTCGCATATTTCGGTATCGAAAGCAGCGGCTTGAATCTCGCCGTCGATCTGCTGATTCTGTTCGTCGTCGTCCTGTACCTGTCGCTGATCTACTGGACCTACGCCGACGCACGCCGCAGGATCGTCGATCCGCTGCTCGTCGGCTGCGCGACGGCCGCCTCGTTCTTCCCGTTCGTGGGCACGATCATCTACGTGATCCTGCGTCCTCCCGAGTATCTGGAGGACGTACGCGAGCGCGAATTGGAAACACAGGCTGCCGAGGCGCGCCTGCAGCAGCTCGACCAGGCGCTGTGCCCCCACTGTGACTACCGGATAGAGCGCGATTTCATCCGCTGTCCAAGCTGCCTGCGCAAGCTCAAGGAGCGTTGCGCCAGCTGCTCGCGGCCGCTCGACCAGGCGTGGACGATCTGTCCCTACTGCGAGGCCGACGTCCCCGGCCTGTCGGCCCCGCGTTCGCGTCGCCGCCGCGGCGCGCCGGCGCTCGAGGGTGAGCTGACCGAGCTTGACGTGCCGGCCAGCACCGAGGAGGGGGAGACGGAGCCGGCCGAGCCGGCGCTCGCCTCCGAGCCGGCGGCGAGGCCACGTGGCTCGGCCCGCGCCAGTCGTCCCGGCGGACGCACGCGCCCGAGCACCTGAGCAGCATCCGAGCGGCACCATTCCAGACCGACCAAAGGAAACCATGGACCGAACGCTGATCCTTGTAAAGCCCGACGCCTTCGCACGAGGCCTGACCGGCGAGATCATCGCCCGCTTCGAGCGCAAGGGCCTGCGCATCGTCGCCCTGCGGCACATGACCGTCGGGCGCGAGCTGGCCGAGCGCCACTACGCCGAGCACGCCGAGCGACCGTTCTTCGGTGAGCTGGTCGACTTCATCACCTCGGGCCCGATCGTGGCGATGGTGCTGGAGGGAAGCGACGCGGTCAAGGCGGCACGACAGCTGATCGGCGCGACCAACCCGCTCGAGGCCGCTCCCGGCAGCATTCGCGGCGACTTCGCGATCGAGATGGGGACCAACATGGTCCACGGGTCTGATTCGCCGGAGTCGGCTGCGCGTGAGGCCGGCCTGTTCTTCGGCGACCTGTAGCGGCCGCCGGCACAGGTGGCAGACGCGCGCGCACCGCTCTCCCTTGTCCTCGCCTCGGGCTCGCCGCAGCGACGGGCGCTGCTCGAGCGCCTGGGCGTCCCGTTCACGGTCAGGATCTCCGAGGCGCGCGAGCTCGAGCAGGGGGAGGACCCCGCGCGGGTGGCAGTCGAGAACGCGCTGCGCAAGGCCCGGGCCGTGCGCCGCGCGGGCGAGCCGGAGGCGGTGCTCGGCTGTGACACGATCGTCGTCCTCGACGGCGTGATCTACGGCAAGCCGCTCGACGCGGCCGCGGCCCGCGAGACGCTCACGGCCCTCGGCGGGCGCACGCACGAAGTGCTCAGCGGGCTGGCACTGCTGCTCCCCGACGACGGCGTCGGGATCATCGAGCGAACGGCCGTGGCGCGCACGGAGGTCACGTTTCGGGCGATCGAGGGAGAGCTGCTCGACTGGTATGTGGCCACCGAGGAGTGGCGGGGGCGCTCGGGCGGCTACGCGATCCAGGGTGCCGGGGCACGACTCGCGCTGGCCGTGGACGGTGAAGAGGAGAACGTCGTGGGACTGCCGCTGAGAACACTGCGGGAGCTGTTCCCGGAGTTGCTGGAAGCAGACCCCCTAGCGTAAATACTTTAGTACTACCATACGAGCGAACACAGCCATACTGCGCAGCGAGCGCTCCGATCCGACCGGTGCTGCAAATCCGATCGCATATCTCGCGGGCTTGCAGGGGAGTTCGCTAGACTTCCCCATGGGTACGCCCCGATGAGCGCCGGCCACCGAACGCCTCGCTGGCCGATCTTCGATCGGTAGCGGCGCTGGAGCGGATACGAGCGTGCCCCTTCTCTCTATATGGGCATCTTCAGCTATCTGACAGGGTTCGGCGGTCGCGACATGGCGGTCGACCTGGGTACGGCCAACACGCTCGTGTACGTACGCGGACGCGGCATCGTGCTGTCGGAGCCGAGCGTCGTGGCGATCGACTCGCGCACGGGCGAAGTGCATGCGGTCGGCATCGAGGCCAAGCGCATGCTCGGGCGCACCCCCGGCACGATCCAGGCGATTCGCCCGCTCAAGGACGGTGTGATCGCCGACTTCGATGTGACCGAGCAGATGCTCAGGCACTTCATCCAGAAGGTCCACCAGAACCGCTGGGCGCACCCGCGCGTGGTCGTGTGCGTGCCCTCGGGGGTGACCGGCGTGGAGAAGCGCGCGGTCGAGGAGGCGTGCCTGTCGGCAGGGGCGCGCACGGCGTATCTGATCGAGGAGCCGATGGCGGCGGCGATCGGCGCGGGCCTGCCGGTGGGCGAGCCCACCGGCTCGATGGTCGTCGACATCGGCGGCGGCACCTCCGAGGTCGCGGTCATCTCGCTCGGCGGGATCGTCGTCTCGCAGTCGATCCGCGTTGGCGGCGACGAGATGGACGAGGCGATCATCAACTACGCCAAGAAGGAGTACAAGCTGCTGATCGGTCAGCAGACAGCGGAGGAGCTGAAGCTCGAGATCGGCTCGGCATGCCCGATGGCCGAGGAGCTGCAGGCCGAGATCCGCGGGCGCGACATGGTCGCCGGCCTGCCCAAGACCGTGGTGCTGACCAGCGAGGAGATCCGCACGGCGCTGGCGGAACCGCTGAACCAGATCATCGACGCCGTCAAGGAGACGCTTGACCGCACGCCGCCCGAGCTGGCCTCGGACATCATGGATCGGGGCATCATGCTCGCCGGCGGCGGCTCGCTGCTGCAAGGTCTCGACGAGCGCCTGCGCGAGGAGACGCAGATGCCCGCGCACCTGGCCGAGTCGCCACTGACGTGCGTGGCCGTCGGCTCCGGGCGCTCGCTCGAGGAGTTCGAGGCGATCCACCGCTCCAACCGGACCTCGCGCCACCGGCGTCGCCGCTAAGTGTGTGACGGCCCGCCTGCCGCGTGGGTAGTCTGTCCGCGAACCCTTTGGAAGGTAACCATCGGTGCATGACAAGACGGTACGGCGTCGACGCGCGGTCCTGGGGCTGCTCGTCGTGCTCTCCCTGCTACTTCTGACGGCCTACTTCGGTGAGGCTCCGAACGGTCGCCTGCACAGCGTGCAGCGGGACTTTCTGGCGATCGTCTCGCCGATCCAGGACGGCGCCAACAAGGCGCTGAAGCCCGTACGCGACCTGTTCGGCTGGTTCGGCGCGACGCTGCACGCGAAAAGCCAGCGCAACGAACTGCTCAAGCAGGTCGACAGACTGCGCCAGCAACTGGTCGCCGACGAGGCGGAAAAGCGCACCAGCCACCAGCTGCTCGCGCTGTTCCACCTCGACCAGCTGGGCATCAACGACTACCACCCGGTGACCGCCACGGTGTTCGGCAAAAGCCCGAACATCTGGTACCAGACGGTCAACATCGACAAGGGCGAAGCGGACGGAGTGCGCGTCAACGATCCGGTCATCAACGATGAAGGCCTCGTCGGCAGGGTCACGGCGGTCGTCGCCGATGGCGCCCAGGTCGATCTCATCACCGACAGCTCGATGGGCGTGTCCGCGCGGATCGGCTCGAGCCAGGCGACCGGGCTGCTGCAGCCGAAAGTGGGTGACCCGGGCGACCTGTCGCTGCGCTACCTGGCCGCGAGCGCGCCGGCCAACGTCGGTGAAAACGTCGTCACCTCGGGCACCGTCTCGAGCGAAGAATCGCTGTATCCGCCCGGCCTCTTGATCGGACAGGTCACCTCCGTCAACGAAGAAACCGGCTTCAAGTCCGTCAACGTGCACCCGTTCGCCAATCTGCAGGACCTGGACGTCGTACAGGTGCTGACCGCGGGCGCGGGAACGCGGCCGGCGAACCTCAGCCGCGTGGCCGCCAGCCTGCCGTCGGCACAGAGCAGCGGCGCGGCCGGCGAACAGCTCGCCTCGACGCAGGTGGGCGAATGACGGAAACGGTGTCTGGCACGCTCGCGTTGCGCCTGGCCGCGTTTGCCGTGTTCGTCGTCTTCTTCCAGATCGGCGTCGTCTCCGAGGTGCCCGTGTTCGGCGTCAACGCCGACATCTCCTCGCTGCTGGTCGCGTTCGTCGGGCTGATGTGCGGCTCCACCGTCGGCGCCGCATGTGGCTTTGCGGTCGGGCTGCTGGTCGACCTGGCGTTGCTGCAGACGCTCGGTTTGACCTCGCTCGTGTTCACGCTCGTGGGCTACTGGTGCGGCAGGCTGCGCGAGATCCGCGACCCGCAGGGTGCGCTCACACCGCTGCTCGTCGGCGCCGGCGCCTCCGCGATCGCGCTCGTCGGCTATTCGCTGATGGAGTTCATGCTCGGCGTCGACGCGCCTGTGAGCTTCGAGCTGCTGCGGCAGATCGTGCTCGGGGTCGTGGTCAACACGATCGTCGCCCTGCCGATGTGGGCGCTCACGCGCCGCGCGCTCGAGGGTGCGCTGCCCGAGGATCCCCGCCGGCGCCGGCGCCGGCGCTCGTACACGACCGGTGGCCTCAGCCCGCTCATAAAACCATGAGCTCGATCGAGCCCGTTCGCCCGCGCGATCCTCGCATCCCGGTCTCGCCGCAGCTCGCCCTGCGCGTGGCGATCATCAGCGGCGTCGCGATGGTGCTGTTCGGCGTGATCTTCTTCCGCCTGTGGTATCTGCAGGTGCTCTCAGGCGAACAGTACGTCTCGCAGGCCGACGCCAACCAGACGCGCGAACTGCCGATCGCGGCGCCGCGCGGGCAGATCCTCGACCGCGAGGGCCAGCCGATCGTCGGCTCCACCGTCACCAACGCGGTGCAGATCGTGCCCGACGAGCTGCCCGCCGGGATCGCCTCGCAGGTGGCCGAGTACCAGGAACGCCTCGGCACGGCCGAAGAAGCGCGCCGCGCGGCGGTCGCGCGCCTGCCGGGCTACGAGGCGGCGCTCGGCGCCGTGCGTCGCGTGAGCAAGGCACAGCACGAAGAGCTCGACCGCCTGCGGCGGGAGACCGGCCCGCCACGGGTGGTGGTGCCGCCGCTGCCGGCCTCGGCGGTGAGCCTGCGGGATCTGTTCGCGCGCCTGGGACACGTGATCCGGCTCAGCCCGCGCACGATCGACGAAGACGTCGTCGAGGGCATGACCGCGACGCCCTATGCGCAGGTCACGATCAAGACCGACGCGGGGCGCGGCGCGCTGACGGTGCTCGGTGAGCGCGCCAACGAATTTCCCGGGGTCGAGCAGGAACCGGTCTCGATCCGCGAATACCCGGACGGAGAAATGGCCGCGCAGCTCCTCGGCTACGTCGGACAGGTCAACACAAACGAGCTGAAACTGACCGCGTTCCGTAGCGTGCAGGCGGGCACGATCGTCGGTCAGGCGGGCCTGGAGTACTACTACGACCACTACCTGCGCGGCAAGCCGGGGGAGAAGCGCGTGGCGGTCAACGCCGAAGGCCAGCCCGTCCCGAGCAAGCTCGCGCCGACCCCGCCGCACGTCGGCTACACGCTGCAGACGACGCTCGACCTCGGCCTGCAGCGAGCCGGCGAAAAGGCGCTGCAGGAAGGCAAAGAACACGCGCAGGCCGGCGGCAAACCGGCGATCGCCGGCGCATTCGTTGCGCTCGACCCGCTCAACGGCGAAGTGCTCGCGATGGGCTCCTCGCCGGGCTTCGACCCGAACAAGTTCGCCAAACGGCTGAGCAAGACCGAATACGAAAAGCTGACCGGCCGCAACGGCTCCGAACCGGGGCGGCTGACCGACCTCGCCGACGAAGGCGAATACCCAACGGGCTCGACGTTCAAGCCGATCACGGCGATGGCGGCGCTCGAAGCCGGCGTGATCAACCCGTCCGAGGGCCTCGGCGCGGGCAAATGCATCTCCGTCTCGACCGAGCACTTCTGCAACGCCGGCGAAGCCGAATACGGCGCCGCGGACCTCGTCGACGCGCTGAAGGTCTCCTCCGACACCTACTTCTTCACCGTCGGCGAGCTCGCCAACGAACACGGCGGCGAAATCATCCAGAAGAAGGCCAAACAGCTGGGGGTGGGAGAGCCGACGGGGATCGACCTGCCGAGCGAGTTCCCCGGCGTGATCCCGGGCCCCAAGTGGCTGGTGGAAGAGAACAAGCTGGAAGCCAAATGCCAGCACGAACACCACGGCCGGCCGTGCTACATCGTCGCCGAACCAGGCGAGCCGTGGACCGTCGGCTACAACATGGACCTCGCGGTCGGACAGGGCGAGCTGCTGACCGACCCGCTGCAGATGGCCGTCGCCTACTCGACGCTCGCCAACGCGTATCGCAACGGCGGCAACGGCAAGGTCGTGACCCCGCACCTCGGCAAGCAGATCGACGAAGCGGGCGGCGACCTCGTGCAGACGCTGAGCTTTCCCAGCCGCCCCGTGCACCTCAACTACGAAGACCTGAGCCTCGTGATGGAAGGCATCCACGACGCCGCCAGCGAGCAGGGAGGCACGTCAGCCGAAGTCTGGGCCGGCTGGGACCAGGAAGAAGACCCGGTATATGGGAAGACCGGCACCGCTGAACGTCAGGGACACGTGGAACAGTCCTGGTACATGTGCTATCTCGGCAACGCCCAGCGCCCGATCGTGATCGCGGTGACGGTCGAGGAAGGCGGCTTCGGCGCCGAAACCGCCGCGCCGATCGCGCGCCTGATCGCCTCGCAGTGGTACGGCAAGCCAAAGAAGTTCATCGCCGGGAGCTCGAAGACGTTTTGAGCCCGCTGAGCCCGATCAAGCCGACCGAAGAGGCGCCGGTGGCGCCGCCGCGCGCGCTGCGGCTGCCGCTCGACCCGCTGCTGACGCTCGCGGTCATCGGGCTGGGGATCTGCTCGGTGATCACGCTGAAAGCAGCCACCAGCAAGAAGTACGGGCACTACTACGTCGATCGCCAGGCGATCTACCTCGCGATCGGCTTCGTGCTGATGCTGGGCCTCTCGCGCCTGGACTACGCGCGCCTGCGCCGCTACAAGAACGTGATCTACGGGGCGCTGGTGTTCAGCATCCTCGCCGTGCTCGGCCTCGGCCACTCGGCCAACGGCGCGCAGCGCGCGATCAACTTCCCGCTGTTCTCCTTCCAGGCGTCCGAGCTCGGCAAGGTGCTGCTGATCCTCGCGCTGTCGGCCTTCATCGTCGACCGCGCGCGGCATCTGCGCGAGCGCGACACGACCGTGCGCGTGCTGATCGCCGCGCTCGTGCCGACGATCTTCGTGATCGCGCAGCCCGACCTCGGCTCGGGTCTCGTGTACATGACGATCGCCTGCATGCTGCTGTTCGTGGCCGGCACATCCTGGCGCCATCTGGCGGCGCTCGCGGCGCTCGTGTGCGTCGCGATCGCGTTCGTGCTGGTGGCGGCGCCGGCGGTCGGCGTGCACGTGCTGAAGCCCTACCAGGTGGAAAGGCTGACGGCGTTCCTGCATCCGACCAGCTCGACCGTGCAGAAGGAAGGCGCCGAATCGACCGACCCGTCCTACCAGCAGCAGCAGTCGAAGATCGCGATCGGCGCCGGCGGCAAGACCGGCCGCGGCGCCAACGCCAGCCAGGTGCCAGACGGCTTCGTGCCCGAGAGCAACACCGACTTCGTGTTCGCGGCCGTCGGCGAAGAGTACGGCTTCGTCGGCGCCGGGCTCGTGCTGCTGCTGTACGCGCTGCTGATATCCAGAACGCTACGCGTGCTCGTGATGGCGAAGGACCTGTTCGGCTCGCTGATCGCCGCCGGTGTAGCAGCTATGCTCATGTTTCAGGTCTTCGTCAACGTAGGGATGACAATTGGGATCATGCCCATCACCGGCGTCACGCTTCCGCTCATGAGCTATGGCGGATCGTCGGTAATCGCCACCCTGCTCGGCGTCGGCCTGCTCCAATCGATCTATGTCCAGGCGCGCACCTCTGCCGCACTGAAGGGCCGCGTACTGCGCCATTAGGTCAAATTTCTGCGTCGCCCATGTCAGCCGAGCATCACACATCAGACTCCCAGCGCCACTCCGCGCGGGTTGCCTCCCATCCGACGCTCCGGGTGCGCGCAGGCTCGCCGCCCAGGCGCCGATCAGTCCGATGCTCGGCCCCTTTCCATACCGAAAGACTGGATCAAATTGAAAAAGCAAGTGCTTGTCAGCGTCGATCGCGCGGAGACGCGCGTGGCGCTTCTGGAGGCGAGCGGAACGCCCGCCGCCTCGCGCTCCTCCTCAGCCGCTCGCAAAGCTGCCAGCAGCCGTAAACGCGGCGGCGGCCCCGAGGCCGGATACCGCGTCGCCGAGCTCTACATAGAGCGTCGCGGCGGACGCTCGATCGTCGGCAACATCTACAAGGGCAAGGTCGACAACGTGCTGCCCGGGCTGGAGGCCGCGTTCGTCGACATCGGCCTCGAGAAGAACGGCTTCCTGCACGTCGATGAGATCGTGCTGCCGGGCGTCGAGACGCCCAGGCGCGGGCGCGGGGGAGGCGGCGGGCGCAAGATCGCCGACCTGCTGAAGCCCGGCCAGGAGATCGTCGTGCAGGTCGTCAAGGACCCGCTGAAGACGAAGGGCGCGCGCCTGTCGATGGAGCTGACGATCGCCGGGCGCTACATGGTCTACGCGCCCACCGGCGAGGGCGTCGGCGTCTCCCGGCGACTGGAGGACAAGGAGCGCGAACGCCTGCGCCGCCAGACCGCGAACCTGCAGACGGACGGCGGCGGCGTGATCGTGCGCACCGCGGCGCACGGCGCCAAACGCGAGGACTTCGAGCGCGAGCTCAAGTACCTGCACAAGCTGCACGAGGTGCTCGTCAAACGCGTCGAGGAGACGGTCGCCCCCGATCTCGTCTTCCAGGAGGCGGATCTGTCGGTGCGCGTCGTGCGCGACATCTTCTCCGCGCACTTCGAGCGCGCGATCGTCGACGACGAGCAGCAGTACCACCGCCTGGTGTCGTTCTTCACGCGCACCGCCCCCGAGCTGGTCGAGCGGGTCGAGCTGTGGCAGGAGCAAGAGCCGCTGTTCGAGGCATATCGCGTCGACAAGGCGATCGAAGGCGTGCTCTCGCGGCGCGTGGACCTGCCCAGCGGCGGCTATCTGATCATCGACTACGCCGAGGCGCTGACGGTGATCGACGTCAACTCCGGCAGCTTCATCGGCCGCGGCAAGGGCGCCGGGCTCGAGGACACGATCACCAAGACCAACCTCGAGGCCGCCGAGGAGGTCGTCAACCAGCTGCGCCTGCGCGACATCGGCGGCATCATCGTGATCGACTTCATCGACATGGCCCGCGCGCGCAACCGCGACGCGGTCATGAAGACGCTGCGCAAGACGCTCGACGAGGACCGCACGAAGACGTTCACCGCCGAGATCTCAAAGCTCGGGCTGGTCGAGATGACGCGCCAGAACGTCACCGAGGGCGTGCGCGAGATCATGAGCCGACCGTGTCCGACGTGCGAGGGCGAGGGCGTGATCCGCTCGGAGGAGACGTTTGCGATCGAGTTCGAGCGCAGGCTGCGCGACGTCGCCGCCGAACACCCCGAGGCCGAGGCCTTCCTGGTGCAGATCAACCCGCGCGTGAGCACCCAGTTCACCGGCCACGGCTCGCGCGTGCTGCACGCCTTGGAGGCGCAGACCGGCAAGTCGTTCCTGTTCGAGGGCTCCGAAGGGCTGACGCTGGATCACTTCGCGATCACCTTCGTGGGCACGCGCGCGGAGGTCGAGGAGCGCGCGCTGCCGTTCCGCGAGGGCGATGAGGTGCTCGTCGAGATCGTCGAGCCGCACATGTACGACGTCGACGACGCCGTCGCGAAAATCGACGGCTACATCATCTCGATCGCGGGCGCCTCGCCGCACGTCGGCGAAAAGCGCATGGTGCGCATCGACCAGGTCGGTCGCACGGCAGCCACCGCGCTGCTGCTGGACGAGGCTGGCGAGGTCGTGACCGCACCCGTACGCGCGGTCGACACTCGCTCGGGCGGGCGCGGCAGGCGCCGCTCGTCGGCTGGCAGCGGCGGCGGGCGCGGTGGGAGCGGCGGCAGCGATGGCAGCGAACAGGCCGAGCCGCGTGCGCGCCGGCGCCGCGCTCCGGTCGAAAGCGAGGACGCCGAGGCACGGCGCGAAGCAGGCCTCAGCGAGTCGCCGACATCGATCGACACAGAGCCCGAGGACGAGCCCGCGGTCGCGGTGCTCGGCGCGGACGCCGCACAGCCCGACGCCGACACCGGTGCGGGCGCCTCGCTGAACGGCGCGGACGCCCCCGAGGACGAGTCGGCCGAGGATGGCCTACAATCCAAACCTCGGCGTCGTGGCCGCAGAGGCGGACGGCGCCGTTCGGCTGCCAAGGCCAAGGCGACCCCAGAGTAGGCGAGGACTCCTCCGGCGCGAGCCGGTCGGGGCGCGCCCTTAAAAGCCAACGAGAACGAGACCCACAAAGACATGTACGCGATCGTGAAGACCGGCGGCAAGCAGTACCGCGTCGAGCGGGGCCAGACGCTGCTCGTCGAGCGCCTGCCCGCCGCCGAGGGCGCCGACGTGGCGCTCCAGCCGATGCTCTACCGCTCCGAGGAGGCGGTGTTCGACGCCGCGGGGCTGGCCAACGTGAAGGTCACCGCGAGGGTGATCGCCCACGTGCGCGGCGAGAAGCTGCGCGTGTTCAAGTTCAAGCCCAAGCGCGGCTACAAACGCCGCACCGGCCACCGCCAGGAGCTGACCAAGATCGAGGTCACCGAGATCAGCGCCTCGGGCGCGAAAGCGGCGGCCAAAGCGAGCAAGGCCAAAGCGGCCGACGCTCCCAGCGAGACGCCCACGGCGAGCAAGGAGAAGGCTGCAGATGGCGCATAAGAAGGGGCTCGGCTCGAGCCGCAACGGTCGTGACTCAAACGCCCAACGCCTCGGCGTCAAGACGTTCGCCGGCGAGGCCGTGACCGGCGGCGAGATCATCGTGCGTCAGCGCGGCACCCGCTTCAAGCCCGGCGCCGGCGTCGGCATCGGCAAAGACGACACGCTGTACGCGCGCGCCGCCGGGACAGTGCAGTTCAGCAACGGCTGGCGCGGACGCGTCGTCAGCGTGCTGCCGGCGGACGCCGACCAGGGCTGAGCGCGATCACACCGGCTGCGCGGTCGGCCTGATCAGGATCTCGTTGACGTCCACGTGCGGCGGCTGTGAGACCGCATAGATCACGCCGCGGGCGATGTCGTCGTCCTGAAGCGGTTCGTCGGTCGGGCGGTTGTCGAAGAACGGCGTGTCGGTGATGCCGGGCTCGATCAAGGTGACCCGGATCCCCGTTCCGTTCAGGTCCTGGCGCGCAGCCTCGCCCATCGCGGTCACCGCGTGCTTGGTGCACGAGTACAGCGAGCCCGGCAGCGCCCGCCGTCCGGCGACGCTCGAGGTCAGCAGCAGATGCCCGCGCGACTCCTTCAGCGCCGGGATCGTCGCGCGCAGCGTCAGCGCGGCCCCGTAGACGTTGGTCAGCACCATCTCGCGCCAATGCTCGGGCGTGTCGCTCAGGAAGCCGCGCGGGCCGCCGAAGCCGGCATTGGCGAAGACCGCGTCGATCTGGCCGAACGCCGCGAGCGCCTGCTCGACCAGCGCCTGCTGGTCCGCCCACTCGGTCACGTCGCAGCGGACCGCGAGCGCGTGCTCGGCTCCGCCCAGCTCCGCTGCGAGGCCCTGCAGGCGCGCGAGCGAGCGCGCGGCGAGCACCACACGCCAGCCCTGCGCACGCGCGTGGCGCGCAGTTGCAGCGCCGATTCCAGAGGACGCGCCCGTGATCAGGAATACGCGGTCTGCAGCGGTTGGGGTCTCGTTGCTCATGGGTTGTCTGCTCCTCACTGGAGTCGGCGTTGGCGGTCTGCTCGGCGTCTACCCATATCCGATCCGGGTCCGTCCACAGGTGTCGCTGCTGTCACGATGGTCAGCATGCTTCACGATCGCGCGAGGATCTACGTCCAGGCAGGCGCCGGCGGCGACGGCTGCATGAGCTTTCGCCGCGAAGCCCACGTGCCGCGCGGCGGCCCCGATGGCGGCGACGGCGGGCGCGGGGGAGACGTGGTCGTCGTGTGCGATGACTCGCTGCGCGACCTGCAGGGCTTCAAGCGCCGCAGCCACTACCGCGCGGGGCGCGGCGGGCACGGCTCGGGCTCGCAGCGCCACGGCGCCGACGGCGAGACGCTCACGATCAGGGTGCCGCCCGGCACGCAGATCGTAGGCGCGCAGGGTGCCGGCCAGGACGACGACATCGACGCGCACGCAGGCGCCGGCAGGGCGGGTGGCGCCGGCGCGGATGTCCAGGAGCGCGAGGCGGCGGACCTGCTTGGGCGCCGCTGGGAGCTGCTCGCGGACGGGCAGACGGCAACGATCGCGCGGGGCGGCGGCGGCGGCAAGGGCAACAAGCGCTTTGCCACGCCCACCCGCCAGGCGCCGCGCTTCGCCGAGCGCGGCCTGGTGGGCGAGGAGGGCTGGCTCGAGCTCCAGCTCAGGCTGCTCGCCGACGTGGGGCTCGTGGGCCTCCCCAACGCAGGCAAGTCCTCGCTGCTGTCACGGCTCACGCGCGCCGCGCCGAAGATCGCCGACTACCCGTTCACGACGCTCTCGCCGGTGCTCGGCGTGCTCGAAGGCGAGGAACGCCAGCTCATCGTGGCGGACATCCCCGGGCTGATCGAGGGCGCGAGCGAGGGCGCCGGGCTCGGGCACGACTTCCTCGCACACGTCGAGCGCACGCGCCTGCTCGTGCACGTGCTCGACCTCGCACCGGAGCTCTCGATGGGCGAGCACGCGGACGCGGCGGTCAACCACGCGACGATCGAGCGCGAGCTGGCGGCCCACGACGAGCGTCTGGCGCGGCTGCCGCGCGTGCTGGCGCTGTCGAAGGCCGACCTCGTGCCCGAGGAGCGCGTACGCGCAGCCGTCGCCGTATGGCAGGAGCGGCTGGGGGAGGACGTGCCCGTGCTTGCGACCTCGAGCGCCACCGGCGCCGGCGTGCGCGAGCTCGCCGGGCTGTTGCTGCGGCTCGTCCCGGACCTCGCCGCCGCGCCGGCCGGCCCGGGCGATCGCGGCGTGCCTGCCGGCGAGCAGGAGCTCGCAGAGCACATGGTGTTTCGTCCCACCGCCGGCAGCGGCTTCCAGGTCGAGGCGCTCGGCGACGGCGCGTTCGCCGTCAGGGGCCGCGGCATCGAGCGCCTGCTCGAGCGCTTCGACATCGACAACGAGGACGCAATGGCCTACCTGGAGGGGAGGCTGCGGCGGATCGGCGTGCTCGGCGCGCTCGAGGCCAAGGGCTTCCAGCCGGGCGATGAGATCGAGATCGCCGGCGTCACGTTCGAGTTGGACCCGCACGAGTAGCTGGAGGCGCTTCGAGCGACGACGTCTCACCAGGAACAACTCGTAGGTTATAATTGGTCATGGATGTCCAGCTCGCCTTCACTGCTCAAAGATGCACGTAGCCGCGCCGGACTCACGCAGGCTGAGCTCGCGCGTCGTCTTGGTGTCAGTCAAGCAGCGGTGGCCAAGCTGGAGAGGCCACAAGCCAACCCGACGATCGCAACGCTCGAAGGTGCGCTGCGAGCGGTCGGACGGCAACTCGTCCTCAGCACGGAGCCGCTGAAACGAGGCATTGACGAGACGCTTGTGTTCGAGCAGCTCAGGCTGAGTCCGCAGCAGAGGCTCGCGCAGCTGGAACGCATGTACGAGTGGAGTCGCGAGCTGGCTCTCGCTGGAGCCAAAGCGCGTGGCGAGCCAGCCTGAGTATCACCCGGCGGCGCTGGTGCAGGCGCTGGTGGACGGCGGCGTCGATTTCGTGATCGTCGGTGGCGTTGCGGTCGTCCTGCAGGCGATGCCGCGCTTCACCAAGGACCTCGACATCTGCTATTCGACCGCGCAGGACAACCTCGACGCGCTCGGCAGCGTACTCGTGGGACTGAAAGCCCGGCTGCGGGGCATCCCCGAGACGGTGCCGTTTGTGCCCGATGGAAGCACTCTGCGTCGGACGCAGATGTTGTGTTTGACGACGCCCGTGGGCGACGTCGATCTGCTGGTCGACCCCGACGGAGCGCCCGACTACGACACCTTGCACCAGCGGGCGAGCGTGATGGAATTGAGCGGTCGAAGCGTGCGGATCGCCTCAATCGAGGACCTGCTTGGGATGAAGCGCGCCGCCGGACGTCCGCAGGATCTAGCCGACATCGAATCCCTAGAAGTCGCCCAAGAGCTCGGGCGACCTGGCTCGAGGCCACCACAGTGACACTCTACGCTCCGTGGCGCCGATGAGACGCCTCGTCATCAAGCTCGGATCGAGCGTGGTCGCAGACAGCGAGGGCACGCCGCGCATGGACGTGCTCGCCAGCGTGTGCGACCAGCTCGCCAGCCTGCACCGCGAGGGCACAGAGGTGATCGTCGTCACCAGCGGCGCGATCGCGCGCGGGATGCGCGTCATGAACCTGCCGCAACGGCCGACCACGATCGGCGCGCTGCAGGCCGCCAGCGCCGTCGGCCAGGGCAAGCTCTACCGGATCTACGACGAGCTGCTGCGCGAGCGCGAGGTGACGAGCGCGCAGGTGCTGCTGACGTTCTTCGACATGAGTGCGCGCACGCACTACCTCAACGCCCGCCAGACGCTCACGACGCTGCTGGAGTGGCGCGTGCTGCCGGTGATCAACGAGAACGACACGACCGCCACCGACGAGATCTCCTTCGGCGACAACGACTTCCTGGCAGCGCAGGTCGCGGTGCTGATCGCCGCCGACGAGCTGATCCTGATGACCGACATCGACGGCCTGTTCACCGCCGACCCGCGCCTGCACCCCGACGCGCGCATCGTCGCCGAGGTCAGCGACTTCGCCGCGCTCGACGACCTCGCGATCGGGCACACCACCTCGCCGCTCGGCTCCGGCGGCATGCGCTCAAAGGTCGTCGCCGCCGAGATGGCCACCGCCGCCGGCATTCCCACCGTGATCTGCAACGGCGTGCGCGCGCAGGCGCTCGCCGCGGTGCTCGCCGGCGAGCGCGAGGGCACGCGCTTCATCGCGGGCGAGGCGCGCTACAGCAGCTTCAAGCTATGGCTGAAGTACGCTAAGCCGGTGCGCGGGAAAGTCGTCATCGACGAGGGTGCCGCACGGGCGCTGCGAGACGGCAGCGCGAGTCTCCTGCCGGTCGGTGTCATCGAAGTGAAGGGCGAGTTCGACGCGGGCGACGCGGTTGAGATCATCGAGCGCGACACACCAGCTGGGGGCAAGCTACGGCCGTTGGCCAAGGGGATCTGCAGCTACTCAGCCGACGAGCTCAGGAGCGTGGCCGGGATGAAGTCCGCCGCGATACGCAGCGTCCTGCCACGAGCAAGCGACGAGGCCGTGCACCGCGACTACCTCGTGCTCGACTGACCCGCCGCCGCGCGCGCGAGCCCCGCGGCCGTTGCGCTTGCCTCTGCTCATATGAGCCGACTGCCGCGTCGTCGTACCCTGTACGGCAATGGCAATCGCCGTCTCATCCGTCGCCGACACCTGCCGCGCCGCCAAGCGCGCCGCGCGCACGCTCGCGCGCGTCGACACCGCCGTCAAGGACGCCGCGCTGCAGGCGATCGCCGCCGCGCTGGAGCGCCGGCTCGGGGAGATCCTCGCCGCCAACGGACGCGACATGCAGCTCGCGCGCGAAGCCGAGATCGGCGACGCGCTGCTCGATCGCCTGCGCCTTGATGACGCGCGTGTCGGCGCGATCGCGCGCGCCGTGCGCCAGATCGCCACGCTCGCGGACCCCGTCGGCGAGGTGATCGACGGCCACCGCCTGCCCAACGGCCTGGACGTGCGCAAGGTGCGCGTGCCGCTCGGCGTCGTCGCGGTCGTATATGAGGCGCGGCCGAACGTCACGATCGACGCCGCCGCGCTGTGCCTGAAGTCCGGCAACGCGATCGTCCTGCGCGGCTCCTCCTCCGCGATGCACTCCAACGCCGCGCTCGCGCAGATCGCCGCCGACGCGGCCGTCGCCGCGGGGCTGCCGGACGGCTGCGTCAGCCTCGTGGCCGGCGGCGGGCGCGAGGAGCTGGCCGAGCTCGCCACCCAGAAGGGCGCCGTCGATCTGATCATCCCCCGCGGCGGCGAGGGCCTCAAGGACGCGCTGCAGGCCGTCGCCACAGTGCCCGTCATCTACGCCGCCTCGGGCAACTGCCACGTCTACGTCGACGCCAGCGCCGACCTCGACCAGGCGCAGGCGATCGTGCTCAACGCCAAGACCCAGCGCCCCGGCGTGTGCAACGCCGCCGAGACGCTGCTCGTGCACGAGCGCGTCGCCGCTGAGTTCCTGCCGCGCGTCCTGCGCGCGCTCGCCGCCGCCGGCGTCCGGGTGCGCGCCGACGAACGCGCCCACGACGCGATCGCCGAGCAGCCCGCGATCCCGGATCTCATCATCGAAGACGCCACCGAGGAGGACTGGGCGACCGAGTACCTGGCGCCGATCATCGCCGTCCGCGTCGTCGACTGCACCGAGCAGGCGATCGAGCACATCGGCAGCTACGGCAGCGGGCACTCCGAGGCGATCGTCACGCGCGACACCGCCGCCGCGCGCGCCTTCCAGCTCGGCGTCGACGCCGCCTGCGTGTACGTCAACGCCTCCACGCGCTTCACCGACGGCGGCGAGTTCGGCATGGGCGCAGAGATCGGCAACTCCACGCAGAAGCTGCACGTGCGCGGGCCGATCGGGCTGCGTGAGCTGTGCACGTTCAAGTACCTCATCGAAGGCGACGGACACGTCCGCGCCTGAGCGGCCGGCCGTGACCCAGCCCGACGGGCTGGACGCCCCCGCGCCACGATCGCTCGGCATCCTCGGCGGCACGTTCAACCCGCCGCATCGCGGGCACCTCGCCGTCGCCCTCCACGCGCGCAACGAGCTCGCGCTCGATCGGGTGCTGCTGATCCCCGCCCACGTCGCTCCGTACAAGTCCGACGGCGACGCTCGCAGGGGCGGATACGATCCGGGCCCCGAGCACCGCCTGCGCATGTGCCAGCTGGCCGTCGCGGGGCAGGACGGGCTGTCGGTCTGCGCCGTGGAGATCGAGCGCGGCGGGCTGTCCTATACCGTGGATACCTTGAGATCCATCCATTCAAGCCATCCCGACGCGCAGCTGACGTTGATCGTGGGGGCCGACACCGCGGGCACGCTGGGCACTTGGCGCGAACCGCAGCGGCTGCTCGAGCTGGCGCAGCTCGCGGTCGCCGCGCGCGCCGGCGCCGCGCAGCGGCGGGTGCTCGACACGATCGCCGCGATCGATCGCAACGCTGCGGTCAGCTTCCTGGAGATGCCCACGATCGAGGTCTCCTCCTCGCTCGTGCGCCAACGCGTCGCCGACGGCGCCGCCGTCGAGGAGCTCGTCGGGCCAGCGGTCGCCGGCTACATCGCCGAGCACGGCCTGTACGCGAGCGCGGTGGCCAGCCGATGAGCGGCGCTCGCGAGCCGCTGCTCGGGCAGGAGCTGCTGGGCGCGATCGTCGGCTACGCCGAGGACAAGAAGGCGATCGACGTCGTCGAGCTCGACCTGCGCGGGGTGCTCGGCTACACCGACTACTTCCTCATCTGCTCCGGCAACACAGGCCGCCAGGCGAAGGCCATTCACGACGGCATCCTCGAGGGTCTCAAGCGCGAGCACGGCACGCTGCCGCGACGCGTCGAGGGATCGGCGCAGGCGGGCTGGATCCTGATGGACTATCTCGACGTGGTCGTGCACATCTTCACCCCCGAGACGCGCGAGTTCTACCGCCTGGAGCAGCTGTGGGGCGAGGCGCCCGCGCGCGTCGCCAGCGAGGGCTCCTGACGGAAACTGCGTGAGTAGCTGGAGACGCACGCCGCGGATTGTCCAAATCCGGTTGACTGGCCGTATGACCAGACGTTAGGGTCGCTCAGACAGCGCCGCCGAGGGAGCGGCGCGCATCGACAGAGGGGAACCATGCACTACTCGATCGTAGATCGCGGGAGGCAGCGCCTCGCGCTCATTTGCGCTGCGCTGATCGCAGCGTCGCTCGCATACGGCCTGACGGCACTCGTCGCCACGGCTCGCGCCGAAGGTCCCGGGTCGGGCACGCCGACCACAGTCAGTCTCGGTGACTCATACATCTCCGGCGAGGCCGGGCGCTGGGCCGGCAACACCAACGGAAGCTCATCCAAGATCGACGCGCTCGGGTCGACCGCGTACTACGACAACTCCACCGGCACCGGTGAACTCATCGAAGGCTGCCACCGCTCCAAATCCGCCGAGGTCTACATCGGCGGCGGCGTGGGCGGCGAGAACCTCGCATGCTCCGGGGCCAAGACATCGAGCTTCACGACCGAAGGGCTGTTCAAGCCGGGCATCGACTTCTACAACTCGGGCGGGCACGAAGGGCAGGCGCTGATGCTCCAGCACTTCGCCGCATCGCACAACGTCAAGCTCGTCGCGCTGTCGATCGGCGGCAACAACTTCAACTTCGCGAGCATCGTCCAGACGTGCGTCGAGGACTGGCTGCTGACGCCCGAATGGTGGCCGTCGTACTGCAGCGAAGAAAGCTCCGTGACGAACAACTTCAGCTCGAGCAACGTGTCGAAGATCAAGGGCGAAGTCGAGACCGCGATCAAGAACATCGCCACGGCGATGACCAACGCCGGCTACTCGAGCTCGCAGTACACGATCCTCGTCCAGGACTACCCGTCGCCGATCCCCAACGGCTCCGAATTCCGCTACTCGCAGAGCGGCTACACCAGGCAGGAAGTCGGCGGCTGCGGCTTCTGGAACAAAGACGCCAACTACGCCAACTCGACGATGCTGCCGACGATCGACAACACCGTCTTCGGCGCGGCCGAAGCGAGCGGCCTGTCGAACGTCAAGACCATGCAGCTGTCCTCGGCGTTCAACGGGCACCGGCTCTGCGAAAAGGGCGTGGGCCTGCTCGAGGAAGAGGGGCTCTCATCCTGGACAGCAGCCGAAGCGGTCAACAAGACCGAGTGGATCAACCAGATCCGCACGATCACGGCGCTGTTCCCGCCGTATGAGATCCAGGAAGACCTGCACCCGAACTACTGGGCGCAGATGGCCCTGCGCAACTGCCTGACACAGGCCTACAACGCCGGAACGCCCAAGGGCGGCACGTGCAGCATCTCCTCAACCGGTCTCAACTCGGCGGGCGAGCCCAACATGTCGCTGCACTGATGCAACTCTGACCGGCTGACTCACGGCGCCGGGGTGGGAGCCACCCGCCCCGGCGCCAGCCGTTTCGCAGCGGAGCTCGATGCGAGTCGCACGCCGCTGCGAAGATGAGCCGGTGAGCTCACCGCACCCGACCCGTGTGCCGCGCGTCAGCGCGGTCATGCGAGACGGCGAGCAGGTCACGCCGCTCGAGCTGTTCTTCGACCTCGTGTTCGTGCTCGCGCTCACGCAGTGCACGACGCTGATCGCGCGCACCCCCACCTGGGAAGGCGTGCTCAAGGGCCTGCTCGTGCTCGGCGTGCTGTGGTGGTCGTGGACCGGCTACGCGTGGCTGACGAGCGTCGTGGACCCGGAGGAGGGGACGGTGCGGCTGGCGATGTTCGCCGCGATGGCCGCGTTCCTCGTCGCCGCGCTCGGCGTGCCCGGCGCGTTCGGCTCGGAGGCGCTGCTGTTCGCGTGCGCGTACGCCGCCGTGCGCGCCGCGCACATCGCGCTGTTCGTGATCGCCAGCCGCGACGACGCGGGGCTGCGTCGTTCGGTGATCGGGCTGTCCGCCAGCACCGCGATCGGCGTCGGACTGCTGCTCGTCGCCGCGTTCACCGGCGGCGCCTTGCAGCTGGCGCTGTGGGGCCTCGCGCTGCTGCTCGACTTCGGCGGGCCGTTCCTGTTCGGCGTCGAGGGCTGGAAGCTCGTGCCCGAGCACTTCGCCGAGCGCCACGGCGCGATCGTGATTATCGCGCTCGGCGAGTCGGTCGTCGCGATCGGCATCGGCGCGCGACCCGCGATCGGCGCCGGCGTCGTGGCCGCGGCGGTGCTCGGGATGGTGGTCGCAGCGGCGCTGTGGTGGGCGTACTTCGACGTCGCCGCGATCGTCGCCGCCAGACGCCTCGCGCGCGCCGCTCCCGGGCGCGAACGCAACGAGATCGCGCGTGACTCCTACTCCTACCTGCACCTGCCGATGGTCGCCGGCATCGCGCTGATCGCCGTCGGCCTCAAGCGCGCGCTGCTCGCCGTCGACGATCCGCTGCATCTCGTTCCCGCGGTCGCGCTGCTCGGCGGCGCCGCGACCTACCTGCTCGCGCACGTCGCATTCAGGCTGCGCAACATGCGCTCGCTCAGCACACGGCGCCTGGTGTGCGCGATCGCGCTGATCGCGCTCGTGCCCGCCGGCGCAAGCCTGCCGGCGCTCGCCACGCTGGGCATCCTCGCGGCGCTGCTCGTCGCGCTGATCGCGTACGAGGCGCTGCGCTACGCCGACGTGCGCGAGCGCGTGCGCCACCAACCGGCCGCGCTCATGCAGGACGTGCCGCGGGCTCCCGACGCACGAGCACCAGCACGACCGTCTGCGTGAGCAGCGCCAGCGCCGTCGCCAGCGCGAACGCGGCCGCCGTGTCGAGCCGATGCAGCGACAGCGCGAGCGTGAAGCAGAACAGCGCGAACGCTCCGAACCCGCTCACGAGCCCGCGCAGCAGCCGCAGCAGCTCGTCGGTCCCGCGCTGGGCGTGGGTGAACGTCGCCAGCACCGTCGCGATGATCGGGAACGGCGCCAGCAGCCCGCTCAGCTGCGGGCCGAGCCAGCCGGCCACGGCGGTCAGGCTCAGCACCAGCGCCAGCGCGCAGGCTGCGCGCACGGGCAGATCCCAGGATGGCGGCGTGGAGTGCAGGCGCGGGTCGCCGCCCGGTCGCGGCAGGCAGGCGAGCCCGAGCGCAAGCGCGAGCGCCGCCAGTCCGAGCGCGACGCCCAACGGCAGCGACAGCGCGCTGAAGACAGCCGTCGCCGCCGCGAACGCGATCCAGCCGGCGAGCATGCTCGCGCCCCAGAACAGGTGCCCGGCGAGGCGGCCGTAGACGACCACGAACGCGATCAGCGACACGAGCCCCAGCAGCGTGCCGGCGGCCGCGCCCGCGGCGAACCCGCGACCGTGCGCGAGCGCGTACACGAGCAGGATCGGGCCGGCGACTACCGGCAACCCAGCGATCAGGCCGCCGACGCGCGGCCCGAAGCGGCGCGCCGCAACCGAGGCGCCGACCACGAAGCTGGGGGCGAGCAGCAGCTTGACCGCGAGCAGGAGCACGCGCAAATGATCGCAGCGGAGGCCGAATGGCACGTAACTACTGATACGAACCCGGGTACGCCACCGATGCCGGCGGCGCCCGGGCGCCGTAGCTTCATGCCAGGATGATTCGTCTCGCCCGACTCTCGATCCGCCGGCCGAAGGCAGCCCTCTTCGGCTGGGGTGCGCTCGCTATCGCCCTGACCCTGATCGGGCTCGGCGTATCGCACTCGCTGTCGCCCTCGATCGTCGTCGTGCCCGGCACCGAGTCCTCACGCGCGCAGCAGCTCGCGAACGCGCACTTCGGGCCCACGCAACTCGTGCCGATCCTATTGCAGGGGCCTCGTTCACAGCTCGAACGCCAGGGCCCGCGACTCGTGCGCGACCTCGTCAAACGCCCGCACACGCGCGCGCTCTCCGCCTGGGACGCCGGCGCCGCCTCGGAGGGGCTGCGCCCGTCGGCCAGCGCCGCGATGATCGTCGTCTCCGTCGACCGCCCCGAAAAGGACGTCGTCAACGACGAGCAGCCGCAGATCGAACGGCTCGTCGCGCGCGACGTCACGCGGCCGGTGCGCGCAAGCGTCACCGGACAGCCGTCGATCGACCGCGCGCTCAAGAACGAGGCGCTGAGCACGACGCTGCGTTCGGAGCTGATCGCCGTGGCGATCCTGTTCGTGCTGCTGCTGCTCGCGCTGCGCGCGCCGCTGGCGGCCGCGATCGTCACGCTCGTGGGCGCCGCGACCGTGCTCTCGGCCTACGGGCTGATGGCCCTGCTCGCGCGCTTCATCGAAACCGACCCGATCGCCGTCGCGCTCGCCTCGATCTCCGGGCTGGCCCTCGGGGTCGGCTACTCGCTGCTGATCCTCGACCGCTTCCACCAGCAGCAGGGTCCCGCCGGCGCCGACCCGCGAGACGCCACGCAAGCGGCCTCGACGGCCGTCACAACGACGGGGCGCGCCGTGCTGCTCGCCGGCACCGGCGTGATCCTCGCGCTGCTGCTGGCCACGGCGATCGCCCCCACGAAGATCCTCGTCTCGCTCGGCATCGGCGTGCTGCTGTGCTCAGCGCTCGCGCTCGGCGGCGCGGTCGTCGTGATGCCAGCCGCCCTGGTGCTGTTCGGCCGCGATGTGGTGAACGCCAGCGGCGCCGCGCCCGCGACGCTCACACGCGACTGGGATCGCCTCGTCGGGGCGGGCGCGTGGGTCAGGCGCCGCGCCGTGATCGCCGGCGCGCTGGCCACCGCCGCGCTGCTCGCGCTCGCGATTCCCGCGCTGTCGCTGAGGACGGGGCCGCCGGGCGTCAGCCAGCTGCCCGCGGGCAACTCCGCGCGCCAGTCCTTCGAAACGGTCGCACGCGTGATGGGCCCCGGCTGGCCCACTCCCTACAACCTGATCGTCGTCAACCCGCGCGGACCGATCACGACCGCGTCGACGCTCGAAGCGCTCGACCAGCTGCAGGAACAGATCGCCCGCGGCCACAACGTCGCCGCCGTGACCGGCCCCGGCGAGCTGAGCGCGCAGACCAAGCCGCTCGGCAAGCTCCCCACCTCGCTCGAAGAATCGGGCAAGCTGCTGACGGGCGGCAAGAGCGACCTGCAGCGCCTGGTCAACGGGCTGGGGCAGGCCGGCAGCGGCGCCAAGCAGCTGCAGAGCGGCCTGCGCTCGGCCAGCTCGGGCGCCGCGCAGCTGCACAGCGGCTCCGGCACCGCACAGTCCGGCGCCGGGCAACTGCATACCGGGCTCGCCGCCGCGCGCAGCGGCTCAGCGGCGCTGTCCGCGGGCCTGGACCAGGCGCTGGCCGGCGCCGGCGCCCTCAAGAACGGCGCCACGCAGGCCCTCGCAGGCTCGATCGAACTCACCAACGGGCTCGGATCGGCGAACACGCCGGTGTCGGCCAGCCTGCCCTCGCTGAAGCAGCTCGCGGGACTCACCGCCAGCGCGAGCAGCGCCGTCAGCAGCCTCCAGGGCCAGGCGCAGGGCGCCGCCGGCGAGATCGCGAGCGCGACCGAAGCCCTGCGCGGCATGAGCGCCGGCAAGGCGGACCCCCGCTACGGCGAAGCGCTCGCCGCGCTCGAACACGCCGCGGGAGCGCTCGGCGGGCTCACCAGCGGGCTCGGCAGCGTCGCGCCCGAAACCAAGAGCGCCGCCGAACTCGCCGCCAACGCCGCCACGCAGGGCTCGTTCCTGGCAAGCGCGCTGACGCAGCTGCACACCGGCGCCTCGCAGCTGCAGGCCGGCCTGGCGAAGCTGCGCAGCGGCAACGTGCAGCTGGCGGCCGGCATCGGCAAGCTCTCCGGGGGAAGCGGGCAGCTCACGAGCGGGCTGACCCAGCTGCGCGACGGCGCCGGCGCGCTCGAAGCGGGGCTGGGAGAGCTGACGAGTGGCACGGGCCAGCTTGAAAGCGGGCTCGCGGGCGGCGTCTCACCGACGGGCCAGCTCGTCAACGGGCTCGGCGTCATGCAGAAGAGCGTCGCGAAGTTCAGCGGCCAGCTGCCCTCGCCGAAGGAGCTCGAAGAACTGCACACCAAGTCGCCCGGCCTGTTCAACTCGGGCTACTTCCTGCTCGCGGCGATCGCCGGCGCGCCGCCCGCCAGCAGCAACGCCGCGGGGTTCGCCGTGAACGTCGCGCGCGGCGGCGACTCCGGGCAGATCGTCGTCATCTCGCGCTACTCGGCGAGCGCCGCGCAGACCGCCGCGCTCGGCGACCGCCTCGACCGGATCGCACGAAGCTTCGCCGCGCGCGACCATCTCGAAGTGGCCGTCGGCGGTCCCGCCGGCGACCTCGCCGACTACACCAGCGCGACCAACGCGCGCCTGCCGTGGGTGATCGTCGCGCTCGCGCTCGCGATCGCGCTGACGCTCGCCCTCGCGCTGCGTGCGGTCGCGCTGCCGATCGTCGCCGTGCTCTTCAACCTGCTCACCGCGGCCGCGACCTTCGGCGTGTTGCGCCTGCTGTTCGGCGGCAGCCACCCGCCGCTCGGGGGCCCCGGCTACCTCGATCCGATGTCGATCATCGGCGTCTTCACGGCCGTGTTCGGGATCTCGCTGATGTTCCTCGTGGTGCTGCTCGCGCGCACGCGCGAAGAGCTGGTCGCGGGGGCCGGCGTCGACCGTGCCCTCGACGTCGCTCTGCGGCGCACCGCCGCCGCGAGCACCGGCGCCGGGCTGTTGATGATCGCCGCGGCGATCCCGTTCGCGACGACCGGCCTGCTGACCGTGCGCGAGTTCGGCGTCGGCGTCGCGCTCGCCGTGACGCTCGATGCGTTCCTCGTGCGCCCCGTGCTGCTGCCGGCGGCCGTCGAGGCGCTCGGGCAACGTGCCTGGTGGCCGACGCGGGTGGGCTGCACGGAACTACGGATCGATGAGCAGCAGAGCGCCCCGATGTCAAGCGCTTGTAACGACCGTAGTGTGGTTGTTGTTCCGTCTGGACACGCGAACTCGCTGGCAGACACGAACTTTCCAGGACCTACTGAGGAGGAGATCCGATGAGAAGGCTCAAGCTGATCGCAGCACTGCTCGTCGTGGGACTGCTGAGCGCCAGCGGCCTTGCCTATGCGAGTTCGCAGTTCACGCAGTCCGCCAAGATCACGCTGACGGCGACCAAGGCGGGCAAGCCCACCGGCTTGAAGGCGAGCCTGCTGTCGGCCGACCCCGGCGCGGTCCAGCCACAGGGCCTGAAGACGCTCACGATCACGCTGCCCGCCAAGACGAAGTTCAACTTCAAGAGCACCGCGATCAAGCAGTGCAAGGCAAGCGAAGTCGAAATCAAGGCCACGCTCGGCAGCGCCTGCTCGTCCAAGAGCAAGATCGGCTCGGGCACGGCGGTGGCCAACGGCGCGCCGGTGCTCCCCACGATCCCCGAGAACGCGACCGCATACGCGGGCAGCAACGAGATCGTGTTCCTGCTCACGCCGGCGACCGCCGGGGCCGGGCAGGTGCTGGTGCTGTACGGCAAGGTGTCCGCGAACAAAGTCACGACCAACGTGCCCGTGATCAGCGCCGGCGGGCTCAACATCGTGATCACCGCGCTCAACCTGAGCATCAAGACGATCGGCGCCGGCAAGCAGGCGTTCATCACCGCCGGCAACTGCACGGGCGGCAAGTTCGTCGTGAAGTCGGGCTTCCTGTACCAGACCGGAGCCACGCTCGCGATCACGAGCTCCTCCAAGTGCAGCAAGTGAGGTAGGTGAGCGCCGTGGCCACGACAGCCGCGCTGCCGCCCGTCGCCGAGCGCATCACCGGCGCCACCACGCTCGGACGCATGATCCTGTCAGCGTCCGAGCGTGGCGAGGACGTCGCGCTGCGCTACCCGGCCGCGGAGGGCCTGTGCTCGATCACCTACCGCGAGCTGGGCGAGCACAGCCGCGCCATCGCCCGCGGCCTGATCGCGCTCGGGATCGAAGCAGGAGAGGTGGTGGCGATCCTGTGCTCGACGCGCGCGGAGTGGACGCTGTGCGAAGCGGGCGCAGTCTGCGCGGGAACCGTCGTCGCCCCCGTCTACCACACCAACTCCCCCGAGGAGTGCCTGCACGTGCTCTCGCACTCCGGGGCCCGCCTGGTCTTCTGCGAGGACGCTGAGCAGGTCGCCAAGATCGAGCAGATCCGTGCCCGTTGCCCGGCGCTCGAGCACGTGATCGTGATCGACGGCGCGGCGGCCGGCGCCGCCACGCTCGAGCAGCTGCGCGAACGCGGCGAGGGCGTCGACGACGACGAGGTGGAGCGGCGGGTGCGCGCGGTCGAGCCCGACGACCTGGCGACGCTCGTCTACACCTCGGGCACGACCGGTCCGCCGAAGGGCTGCATGCTCACCCACGCCAACTTCCTGTCGGCGACGGCGATGTACCGCGGCCAGCTCGAACTCGACGACATCCAGCCGGTGATCTACATGTTCCTGCCGCTCGCGCACGTGCTCGCGCGCGTCGCGCAGACGGTCGTGATCGACGTCGGCGGAACGCTCGTCTACTGGGGCGGCGACACCGCGCGGATCGCCGAGGAGATCGTGCAGGCCGAGCTCACGCACTTCGTGGCGGTGCCGCGGATCTACGAGAAGATGCACACCGCGATCATCAGCACGGTCGCGAGCCGTGGAGCACCCGCGCGCCTGCTGTTCGCGTGGGCGCTCGAGGTCGGCCGGCGAGCGCGCGCCGCGCAGCGTGCCGGCAACAAGCTCGGCCCGTTCTCGGCCCTGCGGCTGCGCCTGGCCGATCGCGTCGGGCTGGCGAAGGTGTGCGCGCTGTTCGGCCCCCATCTGAAGCTCGCGCTCGTCGGCGCCGCGCCAATCGACCGCGAGCTGCTCGAGTTCTTCGACGCCTGCGGGGTGCTCGTGCTCGAGGGCTACGGGATGACCGAGAGCTGCGCCTCGGCGACGCTCAACCCGGCGAACGCCCCGCGCTTCGGATCCGTTGGGCGCGCGCTGCCAGACAGCGAGGTGATGGTCACCGACGAGGGCGAGGTGCTGCTGCGTGGCCCGCACGTGTTCGCCGGCTACCACCGCGACCCCGATGCGACCGCCGCGGTGTTCAGCGACGGCTGGTTGACCACCGGCGACCTCGGCTCGCTGTCCAGCGACGGATACCTCACGCTCACCGGCCGCAAGAAGGATCTGATCATCACCTCCAGCGGCAAGAACATCAGCGCCGCGAACATCGAGAGCGCGCTGCGGGAGACGCGCTGGATCTCCGAGGCCGTCGTCTACGGCGACAGGCGTCCTTATCTCGTGTGCATGGTCGTGCTCGACGCGGACGAGGCGCCGAAGCTGGCCACGCAGCTGGGCATTCCCGCCGAGCTCGGCAGCATGGCGCGCGACGAGCAGGTGCACGCCGTGCTGCAGGCCGACATCGACGCGGTCAACGCACGCTTCGCGCGCGTTGAGCAGATCAAGCGCTTCGGCGTGCTCGACCACGATCTCACGCAGGAAACCGGTGAGCTCACGCCGACGCTCAAGGTCAAGCACGCGGCCGTCTACGACCGCTACGCCGAGTTCTTCGACGCGCTCTATCGCGAGCCGCTGTGAGGAGCTTGCCGTTGATCGCCACGCAGGCGTAGCGGCAAGCCCGCGCCGGTCAGCCGAGCTCCGCGAACAGCGTCAGCTCACCCGAGAGCTGTTCGTAGAGGCGGCGGCGCAGCTGGGTGTGGATCTGGGAGATACGGCTCTCGGAGACGCCCATGCGAGCGCCGATGTCGCGCAGCGTCAACTCCTCGACGTACAGCATCACCGCCACTTCGCGTTCCTGCTTGGAAAGCTGTGCGAACGCCTTGCGAAAGCGCGCCTTGGCTTCGCCGCGTTCGGCGTGCGCGATCGGGTCGCAGTCCCTGTCGGTGCTCTCGAGCGTGTCGATCTGCTCGGTCGCGGCGCTCTCGTCCGAGCGCACCGAGCGGTTCAGCGAGCCAACCTCCGCGAGCGCCACCTGGTCGAGCCGAGCGCGCAGCTCGACCGGCGTCATGCCGACCTGGGCTGCCAGCTCGTCACGCGTGGGCTGACGATCATGCGCTGCGACGAAGGTCTCCTGTGCGTTGTTGATCGCCCGCTCGTCGCGCCGCAGCGAGCGCGGCGCCCAGTCGTGGCGGCGCAGCTCGTCGAGCACAGCGCCGTGCACGCGCGTCCACGCGTACTGCTCGAGCGTCGCGCCCCTGTCGGGGTCGTAGCGGTCGATCGAATGGATCAGCGCCTCGAGGCCGCAGGACAGGAAGTCCTCGACGTCGCAGTGCGCGGGGATCGCGCGCACCTTGCGGTAGACGATGTAGCGGACCATCGGCATGAACGTGAAGATCAGCCTGTCACGCAGCTGCACATCCCCGCTGCGTCGGTACTCCGCCCAGGTCGCCAGCACGTCTGGTGCCGAGGGCCTGACTGCCTGCTTCGCGCCTATGTCCATGGTTGTACTCCGGTTTCGAGGGAACTGATCGGTGATGACCGCTCGCGCTACAGCACTTCGCTCGCGTTCGAGTGCAGCTCGCTGGAGGCGAGCCCCGCGAGGCTGTGCGTTGCGGACATGGCCCTCTATCGGCGCGACGCGTGCAGCGACTTGAGATCTGCACGATGACCCACCTCGCGGCCCGGAAGACCGAGTTTCAGCGGGCGTTCTGCGCGTGCGTCACTCGCTCCACCAATCGTCTCCGGCTTCGGCCGCGGCCTGCTCGATCTGCTCGAGTGTGACGTCCGTGCGGCGATCCTCGACCATCGACTGCAGCGCCTCGCCGATCGTCGGCGCCCACACCCGCCGCACGACCGCGACCCGCCCGGTGTCCTCGTCGAACTGCTTCCACTCCAGCTCCACCAGCGGCACGCGCGAGGGGGGCGCGTCGTCGGGCACCGGCGCGCCCCAGCCATAGAGGGTGATCTGGGCCTGCCAGCCATGCGGGCAGAGCTCGCCCATCACAGCCAGGGCCTGCCACTGGTCCGCCACCGGCTTGGGCCGCCGGTGACGGCGGCGCAGATAGATCGAGATCAGCACGCACGCCAGCGTCATCACCGCGATCAACGGCACGATCACGAACGTTTCGTACAGGGGCGCATACGTGCTGCCGCCGCGGTAGCTGGCGGTCACGAACACGACGGCCGCGGCGCTCATGACATCTCGAGCAATCCGCTCGATCCGGCCCGAGGAAGCAGCTGCCAACCGCTCGCGCTCATAGCCATTCCACAGTACCCATTTCTGCGCCCGCCGTGCGCCACACGCGCTCGGGCGCCGTACGTAGAAACTCCTGGATCTGCGCGGCTGGGCGCCTGCAGCCGCCGTGGCGGCTCGCGCAGTCGCTACGCTGGACCCGAGGCGCGTTCTCGACGGGGGCCGGGGCGCGTCGATGTGATCGCGCGGCGGTGTCAGCACGACCCCAAGGCGGACCGGTCGGACATCGCGGCAGCCTTGCGGAGAATCGCTGAACTGATACACCGACGCGCCCGCCTCGTGCTCGCGGTCACAGCTGTGCTGACGGTGGCCGCGGGCGTGTTCGGGGCCGGCGTGGTCGGATCGCTCAGCAACGGCGGCTCCGCCGACCCGAACGCGCCGAGCGAGATCTCGGGGCGAGCGATCGCGGCGGCGACGGGCGTGCCGGTCCAGCCGGGGCTGGTGGTGCTGGTGCGCGCGCCCGGATCGGTTCTCTCCAGGTCAGGACATGCGCTGGTGACGCGCGTGGCAGGCGCGCTGGCGTCGGAGCGCGCGGTCGCGCGTGTGGTGAGCGTGCTCGACGTCTCGCAGCCGCGTGCGCTGCTGTCGCGCGATGGCCGTGCGACGGTCGTGCTGGGCTACTTCAGCGCGCGTGCCTCCGAACGCGCGGCAACGTCAGCGGCGCAGCGGATCGCGCGGCAGCTGCGCGGGCTGCGCGGCGTGACGGTCGGCGGCGATCAGCTCACGTACAGCCAGCTTGAAGCCACGATCTCGGCGCAGCTTCCGAAGGTCGAGCTGGTCGCGTTCTCGATCCTGCTGCTGCTGTCGCTCGTGGCGTTCCGGGGCCTGGTGGCGGCGGCGCTGCCGCTGATGGTGGGGGCGGTCGCGGTGGCCGGCAGCCTGATGATCCTGCGTGCGCTCGCGCAGGTGACCTCGCTGTCGGTGTACTCGCTCAACCTCGTCACGGGTCTCGGCCTCGGCCTCGCGATCGACTACTCGCTGTTCATCGTGTACCGCTACCGCGAGGAGCTGGCGAGCTGCGGACACTGCTCGGTGGCGCTCGAGCGGACGCTCGCGACGGCCGGGCGCACCGTCGCGTTCTCCTCACTGACGGTGTCGGTGGCGCTGCTGTCGCTGCTGGTCTTCCCGCAGCACATGCTCTCGTCGATGGGGATCGCAGCCGCCGTGGTGACGGTGCTGGCGGCCAGCGCCGCGCTGATTCCGCTGGCGGCGATGCTGGCGCTGCTCGGCCCGCGCGTCAACGCGCTCTCGCCTGCGCGCCTGCAGCGGGCGCGCAGGCACGCGGAGGGTCCGGCCGTGGATGGCCACTGGTATCGGCTCGCGTCGCGCGTGATGCGCAGGCCGGGGTGGGTGGCGGCCGCGTGCGCCGCGTGCCTGCTGCTCGTTGGGCTGCCGGCGCTGCATCTGCGCCTGGGCGCGACGGACGCGCGTGTGCTGCCACCGGGATCCAGCGCGCGAACGGTCGAAGCGGCGGTCGCCGGTCAGTTCGCCGCCGACCCGGCGGACCCGGTGACCGTGCTCGTGCACGCGCCGGCCGCAGCGGGACCCGCGCTACAGGCGTATCGCTCGCAGCTCGCGCGCCTTGCCGGCGTGGCGCTCGCCGAGCCCCCGAGCCGGATCGGCGCCGGTTTGTGGTCGATCGAGGTGCTCGCCGGCCATCCGCCGTTCAGCTCGCAGTCACAGCGCCTGGTAGGGGATATCTACGCGCTGCACGGCCCGTATCGGGTGGCGTTGTCGGGCGTGGCGGCGGGACAGTACGACGAGCATCTGAGCTTGCGCTCGCACATGCTGGTGGCGCTCGCGATCCTAGCCACGACCACACTGCTGGTGCTGTTCGCGATGACCGGCTCGGTTGCGCTGGCGATCAAGTCGCTGGTGATGAACCTGCTGACGCTGAGCGCTGCGTTTGGCCTGCTGGTGCTGATCTTCCAGGACGGCCGGCTGCAGGGTCTGCTCGGCTACACCGCCACCGGCTCGCTCGAGCAGACCAACATGATCATCCTGTTCATCATCGGGTTCGGGCTGTCGACCGACTATGGCGTGTTCCTGCTCGCCCGCATCAAGGAGGCACACGACGCCGGAGAGCCCGACGAGGTGGCGGTCGCCACGGGCCTGGAGCGCAGCGGTCGCGTGGTCAGCGCGGCGGCGCTGCTGTTCTGCGCGGCGGTCGGGTCGCTGGCCGTCTCGAGCGTCGCCTCGTTGAAAGAGTTCGGCATCGGTGTCGCGCTGGCGGTGATCGTCGACGCAACGATCGTGCGTGCGCTGCTCGTGCCCGCGCTGATGGGCCTGCTCGGCCGTGTCAACTGGTGGGCTCCGCGGCCGCTGCGAGTGCTCGCCGCCCGCTCGTGGGCGCAGCCGGCCGAGGACGCGCCCACGGCCGCGGGGCCGTGAGCCTGGGCGACGCTATGCGCGCGCGCGCTTTCCCGGCCGTCCGAAGCACACGTTGAGGATCCCGTTGACGGCGCTGACGATGACCGCCGCGAGCAGCGCCCACCAGAAGCTCGCGATCGTGAACTGCGGGACGATCCAATGCGTCAGGTAGAGCATGAAGACGTTGATCAGTAGATAGAAGATGCCGAGCGTGGCGATGATCAGTGGGATCGAGAGGAAAGCGAGCACGGGCCTCAGCAGCAGGGTCACGAGCGTGAACACAAGCCCCGCGACCAGCAGTGCCCACCAATCGCTGCCGTAGCTCAAACCCGACAGCAGCCACGTCGCCACAAACAGGGCGACCGTGTTGAACGCCCATCTGATCGCGAGCCGGCGGATCACGGCGCCTCCGTTCAGGCCCGACAGCTGGCGCTGATCGGGATTTCCGGGCCGACGTTGGCCACCGGCGGCGGATCGATCTTGCACCAGGTGAGCCGGCGGCGGCGTTCGTCGAGGACGGCTACGAACGGGTAGGTGATGCCGGCGCTGCGGATCGTGCACTTATAGGGGACCCGCCCGCCCCGGCCGGCGCTGCCCGCCCCCGCCGTCCGGCAGGTGATGCTCTGCAGAGGCCCGGTCAGCTGACCGTCGGCGATGCGCTGATGGACATCGCTTGTGATCGCTCGCTCGAGCGCGGCGGCGGGCGCGGAGCTGGGAGGCAGGCCGGCGGAGTGGGGAGCCTGGTCTGCAGTGATCGCGATGTCGGAGATCCGGTTGACTTCGGCTTCGGCGCCCGCTTCGGAGGTGTTGACTTCCGGGCCGGCGCGATCGATCGCGATCACGATCGTCGCGATCACGGCCGCGGCGATGACGATCCCCAGCGCCCAGCGTGCCCACAGTGGCGGCAGTCGCGCCGCCCATCGACTTTCGCTCATCGCTTGAAGGGTAGTTCAGGGGGGTGGTGGGGCTCGCTGGGGGGCGAAAGCTCGGCCCCTCGAGACGAGGCTCTCGTCCGGCCAAGGCAGCGCCTTAGAATCCTGGCGATGGCCCTCGCCCGCATCGAGGTGGTCAAGGGGCGCTCGCCGCGAGAGAAGCGCGCGCTGCTCGACGCCGTACACGAGGCTCTGATCGCAGCCCTAAAGGTTCCGCGCGGCGATCCGGCGCTTCGTATCGTCGAGCACGAGCCAGCGTGCTTCGAGCTGCCGACCGCGCCTGGCGCGGTCAGCGACCGCTACACGCTGATCGAGATCACGATGTTCTCCGGACGCTCGATCGAGGCCAAGCGCGAGCTGTACGCGCAGATCGTGGAGCGACTCGGGGAGCTCGGCGTGCCGGCAACAGACATTACGATCGTGGTGCTTGAGGCACCCAGGGAGAACTGGGGTGTGCACGGCGGACGCCCGGCTAGCGAGGTGGAGCTTGGTTTCAGCGTGGAGGTCTGACCACATGGACGGTGGCGTCGTATCCGTGGCTTCACCATCCCCCAGTGCGTTGATGAGGCAGGCGTCACCTGCGCTCAGCGTTGCGGGTCTGCTGCTGGCGGCGCTGCTGTTCGGTGTGCTTGCCCACAGCGCTCATCAGCGGGCGGTCGGCGGCAGGCCGTCTCCGGCTGAGCACACGAGCAGCGGGCATGGCGCTGCTGCTCTGCCTGCGTCCCTACAGATGCTCGCCTCGAGGGTTATCGGCGCGTCTGAGCACGGCTCGTGGGTCGCTCATCGCCGAGCGTTCCTGAGCGCATCAGGCGGGGGCGTCGCCAGCACGTTCAGCCGCTCTGGGATCAGCGTGCGCGCGGGCTCCGGCCTGCTGACGCTCAAGCTCCTGGGCATCGGCCACGGCGGCCGGCTCGGTCGGGTGGCCAGCGCCACGCCGGTGGCCACTCGCAACTTGGTTCTCTACCGGCGCGCCGCGGTGGCCGAGTGGTATCGCAACGGCCCGTATGGCCTCGAGCAGGGCTTCACGCTGGCGCAACGGCCGGCTGGCGCTGGCCCGCTGACGGTCGCGCTCGGGCTAGGTGGTTCGCTGGCGGCCCGTCAAGCGGGCTCGCAGGTGCTGTTCGAGACGCTGCAAGGCACGGTGGCGCTTCGCTACGGCGATCTGCGTGTAACTGACGCGTCGGGCCGTGAGCTTCCGGCGCGGCTGGTCGCCAGCGGCGACGTGCTGAGGTTGCTGGTCGACGATCGCGGGGCGCGCTATCCGCTGCGGATCGACCCGTTCATCCAGCAGGGTGCCAAGCTGGCTCCGAGTGACGAGAGCACCCGCGGGGGATCGTTCGGCTTCAGCGTCGCTTTGTCGGCGGATGGCGACACGGCTCTGATCGGCGGGCCCGAAGATGGCGAAGGCGTCGGCGCGGCATGGGTGTTCACACGCTCTGGTTCGAGCTGGAGCCAGCAGGGGCCGAAGCTGCTCGCGAGCGGCGAGGCTGGCAGGGGAGGGTTCGGCGTAAGCGTCGTCCTGTCCGCGGACGGCGACACCGCGCTGATCGGCAGCCCGAACGAAGGCCTCGGCTCGGCGTGGGTGTTCACGCGCGCGGGCTCGACGTGGAGCCAACAGGGGCCCAAGCTCACGGGCACGGGCCAGGTCGAATCCTACGGTCAGTTCGGTGCGAGCGTGGCGCTGTCGGCAGACGGCGACACCGCGCTGATCGGCGGGTCGGGCGATCACGGTCTCGTGGGCGCCGCTTGGGTGTTCACGCGCTCGGGATCGACCTGGGCCCAGCAGGGGCCGAAGCTGGTCGCGAGCGGCGAGAGCGGCAGGGCACAGTTCGGTCTCAGCGTCGCGCTATCCGAAGATGGCAAGACCGCGCTGATCGGCGGTCCCGGTGACGTCGCAGGCGACGTCGACGGCGTCGGCGCGGCATGGGTGTTCACCCGCTCTGGATCGACATGGAGCCAGCAGGCCAGGCTCACGGGCGAAGGCGAGTCTGGCGGCGCCCTGTTCGGCTGGAGCGTCGCTCTTGGCGGAGATGGAGAAACGGCCCTGATCGGCGGCCCCGACGACAGCAGCAGCCTCGGCGCGGCGTGGATGTTCACGCGCTCAGGGTCCAGCTGGAGCCAGCAGGGGAGCAAGCTGACCAGCAGCGAAGAGAATCCCGCGCAGCAATTCGGTTGGAGCGTCGCGCTCTCGGCGGACGCCAGCACTGCTCTGATCGGCGGTCCGTACGAAGGCAGCTTCATCGGCGCGGCTTGGGTGTTCGTTCGCTCAGGCTCGACCTGGAGCCAGCAGGGGCCGAAGCTCACTGGTGCAGGCGAGGTCGGAGGCGGCTATTTCGGCCAGAGCGTCGCGCTGTCGGCGGATGGTGAAACGGCGCTGATCGGCGGCTCCTATGACAATCACTTCGTAGGCGCCGCGTGGGCGTTCACGCGCTCGGGATCGACCTGGAGCGAGCAGGGGCCGAAGCTCGCCGGCACGGGCGAGACCGGTGTGGGCAACAGCCGCTTTGGTACAAGCGCCGCGATCTCGAGCGATGGCGACACCGCTCTGGTCGGAGGCTCGCTCGACAATGAAGGCCACGGTGCGGCGTGGGTGTTCACGCGCTCCGGGACGACGTGGAGCGAGCAGGCCAAGCTCAGCGGCAGCACCGAAACCGGGCCGAGCACATTCGGCAGCACGGTCGCTCTGTCCGCGAACGGAGACACGGCGCTGATCGGCGGGCCGCGCAATGCCGACGGCATCGGCGCCGCGTGGGTGTTCACGCGCTCGGGGACGACCTGGAAGCAGCAGGGGCCAAAGCTGCTGGCAAGCGGCGTCAACGGCTTTGCCGAATTCGGTTACAGCGTGGCGCTGTCCAAGAACGGCGACACTGCCCTGATCGGCGGTCCCGGCCACGAAGCCCCGGCCGGCGCGGCGTGGGTGTTCACGCGCTCGGGATCGACCTGGAGTCAGCAGGTCAAGCTCACCGCCACCGGCGAATCCGGGCGCAGCGACTTCGGGGAAAGCGTCGCGCTCGCGGCGAACGGCAGCACCGCCCTGATCGGCGGTCCTGGCGACAGCGACTCCGTCGGCGCGGCATGGGTGTTCACGCGTTCGGGCTCGACCTGGACGCAGCAGGGTCCGAAGCTCCTCGCAAGCGGTGAGAGTGGTGAAGGGGGTTTCGGTGACAGCGTGGCGCTGTCGGCGAACGGCAGCACTGCGCTGATCGGCGGTCCTGGCGACAGCGGCTTCGCGGGCGCGGTGTGGGCGTTCACGCGTTCGGGCTCGACCTGGACGCAGCAGGGGCCCAAGCTCACGGGCACAGGCGAGGTCGGAGAGGGGTTGCTCGGCGAGAGCGTCGCGCTGGCCGGGAATGGCAGCACGGCTCTGGTCGGCGGCTGGCACGATGACGAAGGTGTCGGCGCGGCGTGGGTGTTCACGCGCTCCAAATCGAAATGGAGCCAGCAGGGGGCAAAGCTGGTCCCGAGTGATGAGAGCGGCGCGGGAGATTTCGGTGAAAGCGTCGCTCTCACCGCGAATGGTGTCACCGCCTTGATCGGCGGCCCCGGCGACGACGACAATGTCGGCGCCGCGTGGGTCTTCGCGGACGGGGAATGATGACTCGGATTCGCAGCGGAACGACCCGGGAGAGCACAGGGTCGCGGCGTTGATAGGGTCACGGCGTTGAGCTCGCTGACCGAAGTGCTTGCGGTGCTCGCGGGCGGGTTCGGTGTGGTGATGGGGGCCAGCCCGCTCCTGCAGGCGCTGCATTCTCACCGCCGCGAGAGCGCATCCGACGTGAGTCTCGCCTTCCTGGTGGTGCTGATCTGTGGTGGCACGCTATGGCTGCTTTACGGCCTTGCGCTCGGGAACATCGCAATCATCGTCGCGAACATCGTGGGAGTCATCTCGTCGACCACAACGCTCGCGGTAGCGCTCCGGTGGCGACGGCACGTGGCTAGCGCCGTACGCGAGGGCGAGTAGCCTCGGCGCGGCGGCGCCGCGCGTGCGGTGCTACTTTGCCACCGTGGCGCAAGAGGAGAACCCACGTGCAGCGGCGTAGCGTCGGGTCGGATGGGGCCCAACGGCTGGGGGTGATACCGCTTTTCGAGGGCCTCTCCCCGGGGCAGCTCAGCATGCTCGGGCGGCTGCTCGACGAGATCGTCGCCGACCCCGGCGACGTGTTGATGGCTGAGGGCAGCCAGGGCTTTGAGATGATGATGATCGAGGAGGGCTCGGCGGAGGTCTGCCAGCACGGCGAGCGCATCAACGTCATGCAGCGGGGCGACTTCTTCGGCGAGATGGCGGTGCTCGCCGACGGTTCGCCGCGCACGGCCAGCGTGATAGCGCTCACGCCGCTGCGCGGGCTGCTGTTCACCGCCCGCTTCGCTCGCACGATGCACGATCGCGTTCCGCAGGTCGGCGAACGGATGGAGCGGGCCGCCCGGGAAAGGCTCGAACGCGATGCCCGTGCCGGCGCCTCGCCGGACTGAGGACGCTCAGCGACCGGCGCCGCTCAGGCCGCGGGCTGGAACTCGCTCGCCGGCTTCTCTTGGACGCCCCCGGCCTCTGCCAGGGTCCAGACTGTCAGCGATTGGCTTCGACCGCGCACCTCGAGGTCGCCGACGAGCTTGAGGTCGGTCGGCGGGCGGCGCAGGCGCTCGCGCGTGCTGTCGGCGATGAAGACCATCACGCTGCTGTCCTTGGTCAGGGCCTCGAGTCGCGCAGCCGTGTTCGTGGTGTCGCCGATCGCCGTGTACTCGACGCGCTGCTCGGACCCGACGTTGCCCGACATCACCGACCCGCTATTCAGTCCAACGCCCATTTCGAAGCAGCGGTCGAAACCCTGCTCGCCCATCCACGCGTTGAACCGCGCCAGCCGAGGCCCGACCATCTCGCGAGCCGCCTGCAGTGCCCGGTCGGCGTGGTCGTCCTGCTCGAGCGGCGCACCGAACACGGCCATGATTCCATCGCCCATATACGCCACCAGCGTGCCGCCGGCATCCAGGATCGCCTCGCTCATCTCGTTGAGGTAGCGGTTGACGACTTCGATTACGCGCGCCGCGGGCTGGGTCACCGAGAACGACGTGAAGCCGCGCAGGTCACAGAACATGACGGTGGCATCGCGTTCTTCGCCGGCCAGTCGCAGGTTCTCGTCGGCGCGCGCCAGGACCTGGTCGACGACCGCGGCGGGGACGAAGCGGGAGAACACCGATCGAACGCGTTCGCGCTCGATCGTCTCGAAGAGGTAGAGGACCATCAGCGAGCCGAGCGTCCCCACGGCGAGAGCGAGCATCGGGTATACGAGCGACACGATCAGGCCGGCCTGGAAGGCGACCTGCACGGCGACGAGGTAGAGCGCCGCGAGCGCTACCACGCCGATCAGCGAGCGCAATGTCCGCACCTGCAGCGCGCTGAACGGCGCTCCGAGGGCAAGCAACAGGATCAGCAGGATGTCGACCGCCGTGGGCGCATCGCGCAGCGGGCCGCCCTGCAGGATCGTCTCGGTCTCGTTCGCCTGGATCTCCGGCCCGGACATGACCGACGAGCCGGTCGTCGCCGTGGCGTGGTAGTCCTGCAGGACGGGGGCCGAGGCGCCGACGATGACGATCTTGCCGCGCACGAGAGCCGGCGGCACCCGCCCGAGCAGAACGTCCGAGTAGGACACCGAGCGGATCGTTCCCGGCGGTCCGGCGAAGTCAATCGGCAGCGTGCCGTGTTCGAAGGAGGACGCGCTCACCCTGTGGCCCGTCGCGGCTTCCGCGGTTGCGACCGCGAAGCTGTGCAGCCCGTTGAAGGAATAGGCGAGGCGGCGCGCGACGCCGTCGGAGTCGAGCAGGAGGAGCGCCTCCCCGACCCTGGCGCCGAGCCGTTCGGGCAGCCCTTCGCCACCAAGCACCGGGTTCTGCCCGCGCGGCCCCACTTCGGTCGTCGCGAGCACGACTTTGCCGCCGGCTCGGCCGATGGATTCTATGAGCGCGTCGTCGTCGGCGGTGTCTGTTTCATGGCTGAACTCCATGTCGAGCGCGATCACCTTGGCGCCCGCCCGGCGCAGACGGTCGATCACCTGCGCGTCGTAGCGGCGCGGGAACGGGAACTCCGAGGCCATGCGCCGGTTCCTGAGCGTCTGCAGCGTTTCGTCGTCGATCTGCACCAGGAGCAGGCCTGTAGGCGCCGGCCGGCTGCCGCGGACGGAGAAGCGTGTGTCGATCGACTGCTGTTCGTCGTGGCGCAGAAGGTGAGTCGCGTATGCGAGCACTCCGGTCGCGCCGGCGATTACACCCACGGCGAGCAGTGCCACTGTCCTGCGTCGTTGTCTGCTCAGCCTTTGCATCGGACCCCTATCCGGGCAACCGCAAGATGGTCGGCGGATGCTAGTCAAATCCCCGCGACCCAGAAGCCGCGGCGGAATTGACTTTGCGTCTCCGTGCGGATAGCGTTCCGCATGGATTTCGCTGTGCTCGCCCGGCGCGCGGGCGCGGCGGGGGCAGACTGGAGACGGCTTGGGGGCGAACCATGCGCGCGACGGATCGCTGTACCCCATGAGGCCGTTCCGGCCCGATGCCAGTTCACGCCGCCGGCTGCGGGCGATGGCGGCCGCCGGAGCGGCCCTGATCGCGCTCGCGGCAGGCGGTTGGATCACCTCCGCCTCACAGGGGGCACCTCAGAGCGGTTCCGCAGCGGGCGGCGTCGGGAGCCTCTCGCCGAGCACGACAACACAGTCCACGCTCACCGGCCTACCGGGTGTCGAAGGATTCGCGCCGTTCCAGGAAGCCTCGCAGCTGCTCGGCAGCGTGGGCCTGTTTGGCGCGAGCGTGGCCGTGTCCGCCGACGGGCGGACCGCGATCGTCGGCGCCCCCCGCGAAGGAGGCGGAGCCGGCTCGGCGCGCGTCTTCGTGCTCACCCCCTCCGGCTGGCAGGAACAGGCCCAGCTGGGTCCCTCCGAAGGCGGCGAAGGAGCTGCCGTCCCGTGCACCGAAGGCGAAGAATGTCGGCTGGGAGTCAGCGTGGCGATCTCCGCGGACGGCAACACGGTGATCGCCGGTTCGCCGCGTGAGGAAGACCTCAAGGGCGCCGTGCGGGCGTTCGTCCGCACCGGCACGACGTGGAGCCAGCTCGGCCCCGAGCTCACGGGCGAATCGTCGCGAGGCAGGGCGCTCTTTGGTCGTAGCGTTGCGATCTCGGCCGACGGCCAAACGGCCCTGATCGGCGCGCCCGGCAGCGCAACCGCCACGATCCTTCACCGCTCGGGCTCCGGCTGGACACAGGAAGGGGCGACCATTGCGTCGCCCGACAAGCCGCATGCCGGTGGCTTCGGGAGCACCGTCGCGCTGTCGGGCGACGGGAGCGTTGCGTTCATCGGCGCTCCCGGCGTCGAATCGCGCAGCGGGGCCGTGTGGGCGTTCGTCCGCGAAGGCAACGACTGGCGGCAGCAGGGCGAAGCGCTGACGGGTGGCAGCGAAGCGACGGCGGGCGCGCACTTCGGGTCAGGCCTCGCCCTCTCGTTCGACGGCAGCACGGCGCTGGTCGGCGCCGACGGCGACTCGGAAGGAGCGGGCGCGGCCTGGGCGCTGGTCAGATCAGGCGCGACATGGATTCACCAGGGGCCCAAGCTGACCGCGTCGGGGGAGCTCGGGGCGGCCCACTTCGGCCAGAGCGTCGCGCTGTCGGCGAGCGGCGACAGCGCCCTGGTCGGGGGTCCGGCGGATAACGATCGCCGCGGGGCGGCCTGGACGCTCACTCGCGCCGACTCGAAGTGGTCGCAGCAGGCGAAGATCCCGACCCCGGATCTGTCCGGAGCGAGCCGCTTCGGCACGAGCGTGTCCCTCTCCGCCGACGGTCTCACCGCGCTGATCGGCGCCCCTTACGAGCACAAGCTGCCCGGTTCGGCATGGGCGCTGTGGACGCCTGCGTCGCCTACCGTGCAAACGGTCGAACCCTCGGAAGGGCCGAGCAGCGGCGGGACCGACGTGACGATCACCGGCAGCGGCTTCCTGCCGGGCGCCTCTGTGCGGATCGGGACGGCTGCAGCTTCGGTCGA
>JBEKWH010000026.1:0-57720 GCA_049513255.1 Solirubrobacteraceae bacterium | reverse complement strand
AACACAACCAGCGCAGAGCGCTGCGTGAGCGCGTCGGCCGCGTCGGCGCCGCGCGGCCAGGCGCCGAGCGCCGCGGTGCACAGGAGGACGAGCGCCAGCCCCCGACGGGCCCAGCTCAGAGCTCCGCTTCCTCTCTCGCCGGCGCCAGCACCCCGATAGCGTATCCGCGGCCGCTGTTCAGTTGACGCTGGGATCCAGCGGCATACGCGCGATCAGCGCGTAGCTGCCGCCCTTGCGCGTGAGCACGCTGCTCCAAAGCTCCTCGGGGACGTCGGTGAAGACATCCTGCGGCTCGGCTGGGTGCGCGATCCAGTCGCCGTCCGCGATCTCAGCGTCGAGCTGTCCGCTGCCCCAGCCGGCGTGTCCGGCGAACACCCTGCGGCGCTCGGTGGCCTGCGCGAGCTGCTCGATGCTCGTGTCCGGCGCCGGGAAGCCGATGCGGCCGAGCACCAGCATCCCGGCGAGCGCCGGCTCGAGGAACTCGGCCAGGAACACCACCGAGCTCGACTGCACCGGGCCACCGACGTAGAGCGTCTCGAGCTCGCCGAGCACGTCTGCGAGCTGTGGCACCGCCTCACCCACCGTGACGGTCGACGGGCGATTGAGGACCACGCCGATCGCGCCGTCCTGGTTGTGCATGCCGATCAGCACGACCGTGCGCGTGAAGTTCGGGTCCACCAGCGACGGGGACGCGAGCAGCAGTTGGCCGGCGAGCGATTGCGAGCTCATCGTCAGCCGAGGCTACCGGTCGCATGGCGGGCGTCCAAGTGACGGCCACGGATTCGACCGCGTCGCGTCGGGTAGCCTTCGCCGCCGTGGATCCCAAGGACCTGCAGGCGCGAATCGCCGAGTTCCCCCGATGGCACTACGCGTTCGAGTTCGAGGGTGGCGTGAGCACGCCGGTGGCGGACGGAATCATGCTCAACCGGCACGCGCAGCGGCGTCGCTACTTCTTCGAGCCGCTGCTCGCGCTGATGGGCGGATCGCTGCGTGGGCAGCGCGTGCTCGACCTGGGATGCAACGCCGGCTTCTGGTCTCTGAACGCCGTCGAAGCCGGCGCTGACTTCGTGCTCGGCCTCGACGCGCAGCAGAGCTACCTCGACCAGGCGAGCCTCGTGTTCGAGGCCAAGGGGATCGACGCGGCCCGCTTTCGATTCGAGCGGGGAAACGTCTTCGAGCACGACTTCGCGGAGGGCTTCGATCTGATCCTGTGTCTCGGTCTGCTCGATCACGTTCACAAGCCCGTTGAGCTGTTCGAGGTGATGTCGGGCGTCGGCGCCGAGCTGCTCCTCATCGATACAGCGATCTCCCGCGCCCGTTCCAGCCTGTTCGAGCTGTCGAGCCCATACTCTACGCGCGACATGGTGGGGCCGCCGCTGGTGTTGGTTCCGAGCAGATCCGCGGTCGTGGAGCTCGCGAGCCAGTTTGGCTTCAAGACGGTTGCGCTCGAGCTGAACATCAGCGACTACTCCGGCATGGGCGACTACCGGCGCGGGCGCCGACTGGCGTTCGTGTGCTCGAAGAGCTTGCCCTTGGACCGGCTGGCGGCAGAGAAGGACCAGTCGATCGTGCCGTGGTGGGTGCGCGACCCTCGTGCGTTGCGCGCCGTGTGACGGCGTGCGACGCGCTCGGTGATCGCGCTGCCAGCGTCGACAGCGAGCTGCTAGCCGACCGAGAAGATCTCGAGCGTGCCGGTGAGCTTGTGCGCGTTGGCGTTGCCCGACGGCTCGATCACATGCCCGTCGACGACGATCGGGCTGTTCCAGTGCCCGGCTTCGCCCGGGAGCTTGGCGATCGGTTGCGGCGAGGAGGGCCGGTAGACGTATATGCCGCCGGCGTTGGGTTCGTAGATGTACAGCAGCCCACCGGCCATCACCGGGCTGGTGCCCGGGGTGTTGTTCTCCCACGCCTCATACAGCCGCCCGCCGCGCAGCACGTAGGCGGCGGTGCCGTGTTCGTCGGCGACGAACATCGTCGTGTGCCGGCCGCGCCGCCACACCGCCGGAGCGGTGAACAGCTCGCCACCGCCGGGAATCGACAGGCGCTGCAGTTCGCCGCCGAGCGGCGCCAGGCGCGCGCGCGCGCCCGACGGCGGGTGACCGTCCAGGCGCGAGAGCGCCAGCAGCCGCATGATCCCGTCCTTGCCGGCCAGCACGACGCGGTCTTCGCCGAGCAGCGCCGGCGCGCTCGAGCCGAGGTCGGTGTCGCCCGTGTTGAGTTCTTCCTGGTTGGTCGGCGTGAACGACTGGCGCAGCGCCAGGCTGGGGAAGCTCAGCTCGAGCACGCTGTCGCCGAAGTCGGTCGTGCCGTTCCAGGGACCGTTGCCCGTGTCGATCAGGATGCGTGCGCCGCCGGGCTCCACCACCGGGCCTGCGCGCGAGAGGATCGCCGAGTCGCTCGCCGGGCAGGTGCTCGGCACCTGCAGTTCGCGGCGGTTGGCGCACAGCGTGTTGAACACGCGCACGAGCCGCCCGCTGGAGCGTTCGATCAGCACGACGTGTCCCTGGTAAGGGGGCGCGTCGCCGAGGTAGCCGCTGGTGGCGGCGACGATGTCGGGGCCGTCGATGTTGAGCGCCGCGCCGAGCTTCTCGTGGAGCGGTTCGCGGGTGATCGAGACCGGCCAGGAGCCGCTTGTGTCCTCGCTGCCGTCGGCCAGCGCGAGCTTGTGGATCAGGCCGTTCGGCGAGGCCGCGTACACGAACAGCCGATCCGGGTCGGCGATCGGGCTCGCGACGGTTATCTGGGCGCTTCCCGCCCACCTGCCGTAGCCCGGAGGCGTGAACGTCCACAGGATCTTGCCGCTGTCGGCATCGATCGCGAGCGTCTTGCCGTACGTGGTCGTGACGACGATCACGTTGTGGGTAGCGCCATCCACCGACACGCCGTGCAGGTAGATCGGCGAGGAGTCGACGGTCCCGGGCAGTGTGACGGTGATGTGTTGCAGGTGTGCGACGTTCGCCGCGGTGACGCCGGTGGCGAGTTCGCTGACGTCGCTGCGCTGCGGGTCCAGGCCGAACTCGGTCCAGTCGAGCAGCTGCGCCGCGGAGGATGTGTGCGCCGCGGCGGGGATCGCGGTGATGCTCACCGTCGGTGTGTGAACGTCGGCGGGGACGGTGCTCCCGCAGGCGCTCACGAGTGCGCAGCAGGCCGCTGCGAGTGCCAGGCACGTGAGACGGCGGGCGCGCATCTGGTCAGGTTCTAGCGCATCCTTCGATAGGGTGACGCGTATGGCCAAGAGCCCGCAGGTCGGTGAGGCGGCGCCCGATTTCGAGCTTCCGGGCACTGACGGGCCGTTCAAGCTCTCCGAGCACCGCGGTGAGCGCGTCGTGTTGCTGTTCTATCCGGGTGACAACACGATGGTCTGCACGAAACAGTTCTGCTCCTACCGCGACCGCGCTGAGGACTTCGCGGCGCTGGACGCGACCGTCGTCGGCATCTCCTCGCAGGACCTCGCCTCGCACGAGGGGTTCGTGGCCAAGCATGCGCTCAACGTGCCGCTGCTCGCGGACGTGGACAAGGACGTGGCGCGCAAATACGACGCCTTCTCGTCGCGCCTGGGGGTCAAGCGCGCGGTGATCGTGATCGACGAGCAGGGTGTCGTGCGCCACCGCCACGATCACCTGCTGGGCCTCGACTACCAGTCGGTGGACGAGCTGAAGGCCGTGCTGGACACGCTGCCAAGCGCTTCGGCCACGACGTAGCGCTCAGAGCGAGCGCTGCTCGACCAGTCGTCTGCGCAGCAGCGGGTTGAGGATGCGGTACTCGCCGCGGCCGATGCGCTCGATCAGCCCGGCGTCCTGCAGCTTCTTGAGCGCGCGGTCGGCGTCGCCGCGGTGCATGCCCTCGGTGAGCGTCCCTCCGACGGCGACGCGGCGTGCGATCTTCAGTCCCTGGCGGTGGCTTGCGCGGATCTTCTCGACGAGCTGGTCCAGCAGCGCGCTGTCGCCGTGATAGGCGCTGTCGTAGCCCTGCAGCACAAGCGCGTGGTCGATCGTGCGGCGGTTCAGCAGCACGCTGAGGAGGTGCGTCTGCTGTGCGATCAACATCGTCACGCGGGGGTGCAGCTCCCCCAGCCGCACGACGCTGTTCAGCGCGTCTGGCGCGATCTCGCAGTCGTCGGCGGCGAAGCGCTCGCGCAGCCCGGCTCGCCAGTCCTCCGCGGCGATCGGGCGCAGCGCGTAGAAGCTGCCAAAACCGCTGAGCGCGCGATCCTGCGGCGCGAACAGGTCGCGCATGACGTGCTCGAGGCTGCCGGCGAACAGATAGGAGACCTGAGTGGAGCGCTGGAAGACGGCGCGCATCCGCTTGGTCAGCGCGTCGGAGTCACCATAGGGACGCCGCTCGCCGGCGACCTCCTGGAACTCGTCGAAGAACACCACGCAGCGTCGTCCGTCGGCGAGCGCCGCGTGTTGCGGGAGCTCCAGCGCCTGCGCGAGCGCCCGCTGCGGGTTCTCGGCAGCGAGCCCCGGGGTCAACGCCAGCTCTACGGCGTCTCCCAGCTGGCCCTTCATCTTCATCACGGCCGCCCCCTGCGCGGCGCTCAGCGCCTGCCGGCCGAAGCGGCGCGCCTTGGGCAGCAGCTTGCGCAGCGCCGGGCGGTTGTTCAGCACCGCCTTCACCAGCGCTTCCGCGAGCTCGGCGTCGTCGGCGATCGCGAACAGGTCCACCGCCGCCACGTACAGCCCGCGGGCGCGCACGCGTGTGAGCGCCGCCTCGCAGACGCTCGTCTTGCCCGTCCGCCGAGGACCCGCCATCACCAGGTTGGTGCCGTTCTCCAGCGCCGCCGCCACCTGGCTAACGTCTTGCGCGCGGCCGATCATCTGACTCGCCGGGATCGGCTCGTCGGTCGGGAACAGCTCGCCGCTCGCTTGGCGTCGCTCCGGTTGTACGCTGCTCATGTGAGCATTGTACACATGAACTGAGTACATCATGAGAAGCAGGCCGCTGTCTGCGGAGCCGAGCTCATGGCGTATCCACGGCCGCCGTGACCTGCCAGCTACGATCCTCGTCTACACGTAATCTGTGAGCAGAGTACACATTATCTGTGTACTTCGATCCCGATCCCGTTTAGCGGCCGCCCGTGCCCAGCGATGACGCCTCGAGCTCGCCGCTCGGGCGCTCGCCGCCGGCGCGCGCGGCATACAGCTCGGCGAGCTCGAGCTGCAGGTTGCGCGGCTGCTCGCCTGATTGGAGTCCCGCCCGCCCGCGCCGGTGCCAGACGCCGTCGCCGTCCAGGTCCCAGGAGCTCTGGTTGTCGGCGAAGCCGCGTTCGAGCGTGTCGAGCAGCTCGGCGCGCAGTTCGGCGGACTCGATCGGGACGGCCAGCTCGACGCGGTGGTCGAGGTTGCGCGGCATCAGATCGGCGGAGGCGATGTAGATCGTGTGCTCGCCTTCGCGCTCGAAGGCATAGATGCGTGAGTGCTCGAGCAGCCGCCCGACGATCGAGACGACCCTGATGTTCTCGGAGATGCCCGGCAGTCCCGGACGCAGGCAGCAGATGCCGCGGACGTTCAGGTCCACGCGCACGCCCGCCTGCGAGGCAGCGTACAGCGCGCGGATGCAGCGGCCGTCGACGAGCGAGTTCATCTTCATCGCGATGCGCGCGGGCTGCTCGGGTGAGTGCGCGGCGATCGTGCGCTCGATCTGCTCGACGATGCCCTCGCGCAGGTGGTCAGGCGCCATCAGCACCTTGCGGTAGTGCAGCGGGCGCCCGTAGCCGGTGAGGTAGTTGAACATGTCCGCCACGTCCGCGCCGATCTGCTCGTCGGTGGTGAACAGGCCGAAGTCCGTGTACAGCCGCGCGGTCGCCGAGTGGTAGTTGCCGGTGCCGATGTGCACGTAGTTGCGCACGCCGTCGCCCTCGCGGCGCACGACGAGCACGCACTTGGCGTGCGTCTTCAGGGCCGGCTGGCCGTAGACCACGTGCACGCCGGCCTCCTCCAGCGCCTTGGCCCAGTGGATGTTCATGCGCTCGTCGAAGCGCGCCTGCAGCTCCACCAGCGCGACCGCCTGCTTGCCGCGCTCGGTGGCGTCGATCAGGGCGGGCACCAGCGGCGAGTCGTCGCTCGTGCGGTAGACGGTCTGCTTGATCGCCAGCACGTTCGGGTCGGCGACGGCCTGCTCGACGAAGCGCTCGACCGACGTCGCGAACGACACGTACGGGTGATGCACGAGCAGGTCGCCTTCGCGCATCGCGCCCATCACATCCGGGCGCTCGCCCTCGCGGCGCAGCAGCCGTGGGTGGGTGATCCCGACGACCGGCTCCTCGCGCAGCTCGGCGTGACCGGGGAGTTTCACGATCTGCCACAGCGCGCCCATGTCGAGCAGGCCGTCGACGGGGTAGACCTCGTCCTCCTGCACCCCCAGCAGGCCCGCCAGCGCCTCGCGCAGCTGCTCCGAGCAGTGTGCGCCGACCTCGACGCGCACGACCTCGCCGAAGCGGCGGCGGCGCAGCTCGTCCTCGACCGCCTGCAGCAGGTCGGCCGCGTCGTCGGAGACCTCCAGGTCAGCGTCGCGGCTCACGCGGAAGACGTCGTAGTCGGCGATCTCCATGCCCGGGAACAGCGCGTCGAGGTGGTTTGCGATCACGTCCTCGAGCGGTACCAGCAGCGCGGGCTCGCCCGCCGGCTGCTTGAGCGTGACGAAGCGCGGCAGGATCTCGGTGGGGACCTTCACGCGCGCGAACACCGTCTGCTCGCTGATCGGGTCGCGCACGAGCACCGCGAGGCTGAGCGACAGGTTGGAGATGTAGGGGAACGGGCGCCCGGGCGCGACGGCCAGCGGCGTGAGCGCCGGGAAGATCGCCTTCTGGAAGTGCTTTGCCAGATCCGCGCGCCGATCGTCGTCGAGCTCGCTCACGTCGACCACGCGAATGTCATGCCCGGCCAGCGCCGGGCGCAGCCTGCCTTCGAAGCAGTCCGTCAGCCTGCGGCTCTGCGCGAGCACGCGCTCGCGGATCAGCGCGATCGTTTCGGAGGGGATGCGGCCGTCCTGGCTGGGGTTCTCGACGCCCGCGTCGATCTGGTCGCGCAGGCCGGCGACCCGCACCATGTAGTACTCGTCGAGGTTGGTCGTGTAGATCGCGCAGAACTTGACGCGCTCGAGTAGCGGCACGCGCTCGTCCTCGGCGAGCTGCAGCACGCGGTCGTTGAAGTCAAGCCAGGAGAGCTCGCGGTTGAGATACAGCGAGGGATCCACGAGCGACTGGTCGGCGCCGCTCTCGGGAGCGGCGCTCAGAACCGCCGTCCGCTCATCCCCATCGTGCTCGAGATCGCCGTTCATACGCTCCTCAAGCTACCGCACATCCGCGTGCGAGAGACGTGCCTGCGGCGCTCGCGTCCACGCGCCGGCGAGGTCAGTCGATCTCTACGTTGAAGTCCCAGGATACGATCGCGTGGCGCCCTTCGGGCTTCCACAGCAGGCCGCCGTCGCCCGTGGGGATGACGTCGTGCATCCTCAGCGACAGCGTCTTGCCTGGAGGAACCCGCGTCGGCAGCGCTCCGCCGCCGACAGCCGTGATCGCCGGGTGGCGAACTGTGCCGCGCTCGTCCACGAGCGCGAACGCGCCCGGGCTGATCGGGACCACGCCCGAGGCGTGCGAGAGCGTCAGGATGAACGTGGCTGGGCTCGTCCGCGGGACGGGGAACTTGCCGTCCTCGGGGACCGTCGGGCCGACCAGCTCGGCCAGGACGTGCCCGCCCGCGAGGTTGATCGAGACCGTGTTGCCCTGGATCGCCAGCACCGGTTTGCGCAGGCTGGCCTGCAGGACTTCGTTGGGGTTGAACGTTGACTTCGGCAGCCAGCTCGGCAGGCCGCCATATTTGAGCTTCAGACTCGCCTTGCCGTGGCCGGCCGTGAGCGCCACCACGCCAAGGCCGATGGCGAGAACGATCGCCGCCAGTGCGAATATGCGGCGGCGGCCGGGCCCGAAGGCCCGGCCGTTTCCGCTCGAGGCTAGCGTCGGCGATGCAGGATCAGCGGTGCCGGCCCTTATCGGGGCTGTGCGTCCGGCGTCCATCGTTCCGGTGATCTCCTCAGCCGACGCGCGTATCACTTCCTCGGACCTTCAAACCCCTTGGGGTTGCTGAACACATCTTTGCCGAACGGCGCCAGACCGGGCTGCGCGGCGTAGCCGATGTGGCCTTTGCCGTCGAGGCCGGGTGAGGCCTTGGCCACGTCGAACAGGTCCTCCATCGTGCGCAGCCAGCTGTAGTGGTTGTAGTAGACGTTGCTGACCGTGCCCGGGTAGATGTACGGGCTGATCAGAACGCTGCCGGTGTCCCCGCCACCCGTGGTCGGGTCGTCCGCGTCGAACAGCGGGTCGGTCGTCGACGTGCGGGCTCCAAGCACGACCGAGGTGACCGCTTCCGTTGTTTTCAGCGGTTCATTGGACGCGTTCACGAGCGTGAACGAGCCTTCGTCGACGAAGCCGCCGGCCTGGTTCGGTTTGGTGGCCGCGACCGGGGTGTCGGTGACCTTGCCGACGAACGCGCCGACCGGGATGCCCGCACCGGTCACGGAGCGACCGGCGTCGGTCGCCACGACCGAGTTGTCCGCGACCGTGCTCGCGCCTTCAGCTGCCGAAGCCGTCTCTTTGACGGCGCCCGGGCTGTGGCTTCCGCCGCCCAGGATGCAGACGGTGGAGGGCTGCGACGGGACCGTCTGTTCGACGCACGAGCTCGGCCGGTCGATGTAGGCGTTGTCGCCGGGACCGGGGTAGAGCTCTTCGCCGGCCGGGTTCTTCGCCAGCGGGGTGTTCGGGCCGGTCGGCTCGAAGCCCACGCTCTGGCCGAACAGCGTCTCGCCGGCGCTGTCGGTCTGGATCGAGGTGGCCGCGGTCGCGGGCACTTCGGTCGAGTTGGAGAAGCTGTTGCCCGTGTAGGTGAAGGGCGGGAAGCCCTCGTCGAAGGTGACGTCGATCAGGCCGCCTTCCTTGAACGCCGGCGATTCCTCGATCTCGGGGATGACGTGCTCGAGGAACAGGTCGGCGGAGTACAGGCCACCGGTGTAGTTCACAGGCGCCTTCGGCGTGTATGGGTTTTCGAACCCGCCCGACAGGTTGTTGCCGTGGCACACGGCGTCGTGGCCGTCGCTGCAGTTGTTCGGCGAGATCCAGCTGAACGCTGGGGTCGTGGCCGAGCTCTGCAGGTCGTGGTAGAGCCCGTTCGTTTCGCTGAACAGGTTCGCGATGTGCTGTTCGTTGCAGTCCCCGGCGGCTCTGATCGATTCAAACCACGGGAACGGGAAGTGCTTGGGCACGTACTGGTCGGTGCCGTTGGCGCTGCCCGGGTTCGGCTGGGCGCTGCTGCCCGTCGGACCAGGTTCGGCATACGGAGCGCCGCAGTATTCGGCGCCGGCGTCGTGCGTCGGGCCGCTTTCGTCGGGGTTGCCGAGGTCCTGCGCGTAACCCTTCCAGCTCACGCCGGCGGCGTCGAGCTGGTTGAACAGCGTCGGCACGTTCTTCGGGTACACGCAGCCATTGGTGCCGGCGGCCGCGTTGGGGCCCTCAGAGGAGACGACCTGGCCGTAGTTGGGGTTCGTCTTCAGGTTTCCTTGCAGGTCGACGGAGCCCGTGAATTTGTCGTAGTAGGGGCAGTCCGCTTGCGTGTCCGGCTGTGTCGCCTGACCGCTGGCCATCGAGATGTAGTTGTCGAGGCTGAAGTGGCCGGTGCCGAAGTAGTTCTTGAGCAGGACGCCCTGCGACGGCAGCGTTTTCCACAGGTAGGTGTTGTTGTTCAGGCCGGTGAAGCTCGCGTCGTAGGACTTGTTCTCGAGGATGATCAACCAGACGTGTTTGATCTTGCCGGGCTTGATGCCGACTTTGTCAAAGGCGGCCGCCTTGGCCTTGATCTGGCTCGACGGGCCGCTTGCCGAGACCACCGGCACTGCGGCGAGCGCCGCGGCGGCTACGACGACGGTCGCTACGACGCCTCTACGGCGAACCAGGCGCTTGATGCGGCCCGGGGGCTTCGAGCTCTTCTCTCGCATGTCCGACTCATCTCCTTTGAGCACGTGAGGTTCGAAGGACCCTTCTGGATCCCCGCCGGCAGTCTTTGCGTTGGCCGGGAATGCCTCGGTGTCAATTTGGTGATCGGGTCGTGAAGAATTGGAGACCGCGCGGCACCCGCTCGCGCGGACGAGCCCTCGCGCTTGCTGACGTCGCTCAGAGGGTCTCGAGCGGCACGCCGACGATCTTCAACCTGCGCGTCAGCCCGTCGAGGGCGAAGGCGCGCAGCTCCTCGGCCGACGCGCCGAGAGCGGCGGTGTCAGCCCCCGCCGGCGGCGTCAGCGACGCGGCGACGGCCGGAAGCAGCTCGCGCAGAGTCGCGCGCACCACGTCGCCCATCGCGCCGTTCGCGGCGACCGCCTCTCGCAGGAACCAGATGCCGTAGCCGATGTGGCGGTGCTCGTCGTGATGGATCTTGGTGTAGCCCGCGACGAAGCCCGGCAGCAGACCCTCGCGCTGCATGAAGCGCGTCGAGAACTCGAACGTCGTCAGTCCGAGGGTCGCCTCGAGCACGAGGTGATAGATCGTCACGAACGCGACCTTCGCGGCGACGTCGCCGGGGTTGGCGAGGAGCCGCTCGTGCGCTGCGACGAGCTTGTCGTCGAAGATCGTGCGGAACGCCGGCGAGACCTGCTCGCGGGCGCGCTCGACATGTGCGGCGATCACGGCCGGCTCGGTGACTACCTCATCCTGAAAGCGCGCATAGAACTGCATGTGCCTGGCCTCGTCGACCTGCTGAGTGGCGAGGTAGGCGACTTCCTCCTCGCTGCCGTCGGCGCTGAGGAGCCCGGAGAACTTCGTCGTGATGCGCTCCTCGGCCACCATCAGCGAGCCGAGCACGAACGACACGAGCGAGCGGTCATCCATCGCCTGCCACTGCTCGCGGTCGGCGGCCAGATCGATCTCCCACGGGTTCCACTGGCTCTCCTCCCAGTGGCGGTAGAGCGTCTGCGGGTCGTGCAGATGCAGCTCGTGCGTGGCGGCGCTCATGCTGGCACCACGGCCGGCTTGCGCGCGCGGATGATCGCCGAGGCCGCCTGCCGGTGTACACGGTGGGTCTCGCGTATCTCGACATCGGTCAGGCCCGCGTCCGCGAGCGCGCTCGTGAACTCCGGCTGGGTGAGCGCCCCGGCGATGCAGCCCGTGTAAGCCTGCATGTCGGCGCGGGTGGCGTCGTCCATGTTCTCGTCGGCGATCACGTCGGAGACGGCGAAGCGGCCACCCGGGCGCAGGACTCTCGCGACCTCGCGCAGCACCTTGCGCTTGTCGCCGGAGAGGTTGATCACACAGTTTGAGATCACCACGTCAACGCTCGCGTCGGGCAGCGGTATCTCCTCGATGTAGCCCTTGTGGAACTCGACGTTCTCGACGCCGGCCTTGCGGGCGTTCTCGCGGGCGAGGGCGAGCATCTCATCGGTCATGTCGAGCCCGTGCGCCTTGCCGGTCGGGCCGACGCGCTTGGCGGAGAGCAGCACGTCGATGCCGCCGCCAGAGCCGAGGTCGAGGACCGTCTCGCCCTCGTGCAGTTCTGCGACCGCGGTCGGGTTGCCGCAGCCGAGGGACGCGAGCCTGGCGGTGTCGGGGAGTTGCTCGTGGTCGCTGAGCTCGTACAGCGCGGCGCCGAAGACCTCGCTGCCGCCGTCGAAGGTCTCGCTCGGGGCGCAGCAGCCGGCGCCGGGATCGGTGCTCGTGACTCGGACGGCGGCGGCGGCGTAGCGCTCGCGCACCTGCTCACGCATGTCGCTCACCTGTCTTGTCATGTCAGCCATACGGATAGCTCCTTCAGTGCGTCGGGGATGACGTAGTAGTAGGCCCACAGGCCCTTGCGCTCCGAGTCCACGATGCCGGCGTCGCGGAGCTTCTTCAGGTGGTGGGAGAGCGTCGGCTGGGAGATGTCGAACAGCGGCACCAGCTCGCATACGCAGACCTGGCCGGCGTGCTTGCGCAGCACGTCCACCAGCTGCAGGCGGATCGGGTCGCCGAGCGCCTTTGCGACCTCGGCCATACGCAGAGCGTGGTCACGCACCACGTCGGGGTAGACGACGGGCTCGCAGCAGCGCACGCCGGCGGCGCGCTTCTGCTTCGGGGCAAGCTCCAAATCGACAGGCATCGATCTACTTATATCAATAACACTCACGACTGTCGATGTAATACGATCAGTGGTGTGAATACCGACGCGAGCCCCGACGCGGTTGCCGTCATCACCGACATCCACGGCAATCTGCCCGCGCTGCAGGCGGCGCTCGCGCGGATCGACGAGCTCGGCATCGAGAGCGTGTTCTGCGGCGGTGATCTCGTGGGCTATGGCCCGCACCCCAGCGAGGTCTGCGCGCTGATCGCCGAACGCGAGATCCCGACGATCTACGGTAACTACGACTTTGCGATCGCGCGCGAGGAAGCGGACTGCGGCTGCGCGTACATCACCCCGCACGACCGCCAGCTCGGGCAGCTCTCGGTGCAGTGGACGCTCGCGCACACGAGCCGCGACGCGAAGGACTTCATGCGCGGCCTGCCGTTCGACCTGCACCTCCCGGTCGGTGATGTGGACGTGCACCTGGTCCACGGCTCGCCACGGAAAGTCAACGAGTACCTGTTCGAGGACAAGCCGGCACGCCTGTACGAACGGCTGGCGACCGCCGAGAGCGATGGAGTGCTCGTGTTCGGCCACACGCACAAACCGTGGGTTCACGAGTACGGCGGGGTGCTGTTCGTCAACTGCGGATCGGTTGGCAAGCCCAAGGACGGCGATCCGCGCGGCGCCTTCGCCGTGCTCAGGGCAGCCCGCGGAGGCGTCGAGGTGACGATCGAGCGCGTGCACTATGACGCAGAAGCCGTCGCCGCCGAGGTTCGCGCAGTCGGGCTGCCGGGCGAGTTCGCCGACAAGCTCGTGAGCGCGGCATGAGTCAGCCGCTGCCGCGACGCCTGCTCGCCGAGCTCGTCGGCTCGGCGTTCCTCGCCGCGCTCGTGATCGGCTCGGGCATCGCCGCCCAGCATCTGTCTCCGGGCGACGTCGGTCTCGAGCTGTTCGAGAACGCGGCGGCCACGGGCGCGGGACTGTTCGCGATCATCCTCATGTTCGGCCCGGTCTCCGGCGGGCACTTCAACCCCGTCGTCTCGTTCGTCGACGCGAGCTTCGCTGGCATGCCCTGGCGCGACGCGCTCGCCTACGCGCCCGCCCAGATCGTGGGCTGCATCACGGGCGCGATCGTCGCCAACGCGATGTTCGCGCAGGCGCTCGTCTCGATCTCGACCAAGCATCGCGCCTCGAGCGCGCACCTGCTCGCCGAGGTCGTCGCGACGCTCGGGCTGATGCTCGTGATCTTCTCGCTCACGCGCACCAAACGCGGCGCGACGGCGCCCGCGGCGGTCGGCGCGTACATCGGCGCCGCGTACTTCTTCACCAGCTCGACGAGCTTCGCCAACCCGGCCATCAGCGTCGGCCGCAGCTTCTCCAACACGTTCGCCGGCATCGCGCCGGCGTCCGTGCCCGGATACATAGCTGCGCAGATCGTCGGTGGTCTCGCCGCGATCGCGCTGCTGCGTGTCCTCTACCCGGACGTGACGCCCGAGGAGGCCGCGGAGGTCATGCTCCCGCATGGCGACGCGGCCCCCGGCGCAGCCACGGGCACGGCCTGAGCCGTGGAACCCCGCAATTTCCGTGACCCGCTACCCTGCAGCCGAGAGGAATGGCTCGACAGCTATGGCTACTTCGTCACGCGGAGGCCGAGCCGCATGGCACCCGCACGGATGCGCAGCGCCGCTTGACCGAGCGCGGGCGCCAGCAGGCGCGTGCCGCGGGCGCCGCGATCGAGCGGCTGCGCGGCGAGTTCGACGCCGTGCTGTTCAGCCCGCGCGTGCGTGCGAGCCAGACCGCTGAGCTTGCGGCGGAGGGCTGGAGCGAGCAGCAGCGGGCGCTGCTGACGGTTCACCCGCCGCTCGGGGCTGGCTTCGACGCCGTGCAGGCGCTCGATGCGCTGAGCGCGGTGCCGGCCGATGGGCGCCTGCTGCTGGTCGGCCACGAGCCCGATCTGTCGCGCATCGTGGGCGAACTCACCGGCGCGCGCGCCGACGTCAAGAAGGGGGGGCTGGCGATCGTGCGTCTAGAGAGTCCCGCCCACCCTGCCGGCGGTGAGCTCGTCGCCCTCTTGCGGCCCCGCGAGCTGGGCCTGATCGCCGACGCGGCCGTGCCGGCCATCGGCGCCCCAATCGGGGGGGAGTGACGAGGGCACGGCGTCCGGGTCGATGATCTCGACCGATTCCGCCGCAAAGCGATAGCCGATGCCGAAGTGGGTGTGGATGTAGCGCCAGCTCGGCGAGGCCTTCTCGAGCTTCTGGCGCAGCTTGCGCACGAACACGTCGACCGAGCGGTCGCCGCGCACCATCGTGTAGCCCCACAGGCGCGAGTAGATCTCCTCGCGCTCGAGCACGCGCCCCTCCGCGGCGGCGAGCAGCTCGATCAGCTCGAACTCGCGCCTGGTCAGGTCGATGCTGTGCTCACCGACGAACGCCTGGAAGCGGTCGGAGCGAATCTCGACCTCGCCGGCGGTGATCGGCTCGACCTCCGTGCGGCTGGCGCTGCGCCGGCGACGGCGCACGACGCTCTGCACGCGGGCGATTACTTCCTCGGGGTGGCAGGGCTTTGTGATCCAGTCGTCGGCCCCGAGGCGCAGCCCGCGCACCCGCTGCGCGACGGTCGAGGGCCCGGTGCAGACGACGATCCCGAGCTCCGGCAGCGCCTCGCACAGCCGCTCCAGCCATTCCCACGCCTGCGGTCCGAGCACTGCGAGGTCGACGACCAGCGCGCTCAGGCGCATCGAGACGACCTGATCGGCCGGCACGGGGCTGGCGAGCACCCGGTGCTCCCATGCGAGGCGGTCCAGGCGCTTGCTGAGGACCTGGATGAAGCCGCTGTCGCGATCCAGGACGGCGATCCGAAGCGACGCGGCCGCGGTACCGATGGCATCCGGTGCCGCTGATGCGCCCCCCGCGTCTCCGACGCTCACGCTTGCGCTCATCGCGGCGCAGTGTAAGCGATCGGAGCGACGAGCGGCAGCTCTGCAAGGCGATGTAACAGGATCTTCACAGGCGACGATCGCTACTTGCGCGGCGCCGAGGAGTCCGAGAACTCCCGGAACAGCCCCGTGACCACGAACGCGACCTGCTCGCCGATGTCCACTGCGTTGTCGCCGATCCGCTCAAGCGCCCGGGCTACGAGCGTCATGTGCATCGCCCACTCGCGGCGGTCGGGGTCATCGCCGATCTCGATCGCCAGGCGGAAGATCTCACGGTTGAGGCGGTTGATCTCGCGATCCTGGCGCACGAGGTCTTCGGCCAGGCCGACGTCGCGCGCGGCGAACGCGGCCTTTGACTGGACGACCTCCGAGCGCGCGAACGCCCCCATCTTGGCGAGCGCGTCGAGCATTTCGCGGTGTACCGGCGGCTCGTACCCGGACAGCGGGATCAGCTTGGCGATGTTCACGCACTGGTCGCCCATGCGCTCGATGTGCTTGATCATGTGCAGCAGCGCCGCCACGAGCCGCAGATCGCCCGCCACGGGCGCCTGCAGCGCGAGCAGCGAGAGGATCCCCTGGTGGACCTCGAGGTAGCGTCCGTCGACGCGGTCGTCGTCGGCGATCACCATCTGCGCGAGCTCGACGTCCTGGTGGTGCAGCGCCTCGAGCACGCGGTCGAGCTGCTCGACGATCAGGTCCAGGCCGCCGAGCGCGTTGGCCTCCAGGTCGCGCAGCTGCGCCTGGAAGTGCGCGCGTCCCTGTGCGTGCGCTTCGTCGCTCGCGTACAGTCCTCCGAGCGACTCGGCCGCTGTGACGGCGGGCGCCACCGCGGGTGGGCGGCCCTCGTCAGCCGAACTTCCCGGTGACATATTCCTCGGTTCGCGAGTCGCTTGGTTTGGTGAAGATCTCCTCGGTCGGTCCGACCTCGACGAGCTCGCCGCTGAGCATGAACGCCGTGCGATCGGCGACGCGTGCGGCCTGCTGCATGTTGTGGGTGACGATCACGATCGTCACGCGCTGCTTGAGCTCGTCGATCAGCTCCTCGATCTTGAGCGTCGCGATCGGATCGAGCGCCGAGCATGGCTCGTCCATCAGGATCACCTCGGGGTCGACTGCGAGCGAGCGCGCGATGCACAGGCGCTGCTGTTGCCCCCCGGACAGCCCGGCGCCGGGCTCGTCGAGACGGCCTGCGACCTCGTCCCACAGGCCGGCACTGCGCAGCGCCGCCTCGACCTTGGCGTGCAGGTCTCGCCGCCGTCCCGAGCTCAGCCGCGGCCCGGCGGCGACGTTGTCGAAGATCGACATCGTCGGGAACGGGTTGGGCTTCTGGAAGACCATGCCCACAGCGCGGCGCACGGCGACGACGTCGACCGACGGGTCGTACACGTCGAGATCCTCGAGCAGCACCCGACCCTCCGCGCGGGCGCCGGGGATCTCCTCGTGCATGCGGTTGATGCAGCGCACCAACGTCGACTTGCCGCACCCCGACGGCCCGATGATCGCGGTCACCTCGTTGGCGCGGAACTCGAGGTCGACGCCCTTGACCTGTTCTGCGTTGCCGTAGAAGGCGCGCAGCTGCTCCAGGCGGACGGTGAGACCGGGCTTGGCCTCGACATTCGCGTTGCTGCTCGCGGGCGGCGCGGCGGTCGCCGCGCCGGTGATCCGCCGCAGTCCGTGCTCTGGGCTTGGATCGCTGGGGCTGTGCTCAGGCCGATCGAGCTCCGGGCTGCTCTCGGGGTCCACGTCAGTCACCTCCGGGGTCCGTCCGTCGGGTGTCATGCAAGGCGACTCCTTCGCGCGATCAGGCGGGCGATGAGGTTGAGCAGCAGGATCATTGCGACCAGGGTTAGCGCCGCTCCCCAGGCGCGGGTGACGACGGCCGGCGTCGGGGAGGTGACGTCCTTGTAGATTTGCACAGGCAGCGAGTTCATGAACCCGCCGAGGTCGAAGTTGGTCTTCAGCGTGGCCGCCGCCGTGAACAGCAGCGGCGCGGTCTCGCCGGCTGCACGGGCTACGGCCAGCAGCACGCCGGTGATCATCCCCGGCAGCGCCGTCGGCAGCACGATGCTGAAGATCACCCGCCAGCGCGGGGCACCGAGCGCGAGCGCGGACTCTCGCAGCGCCGCGGGCACGAGCATCAGGATCACCTCGGCCGAGCGGATTACCACCGGCAGCATCAGCAGCGATAGCGCGATCGAGCCCTTGTAGCCGGCATAGGTGCTGCCGGTGCCGACGATCAGCACGATATACACGAACAGGCCGAACACGATCGACGGCACGCCGGTGAGCACGTCGACGAAGAAGCGCACGGTGCGAGCGAACCAGCTGTTGCGGCCGTACTCGACGAGCCAGATCGCGACGCCGATGCCGAGCGGGATCGCGATCGCCGAGGCGAGCGCGACGATCTCGACGGTGCCGAGGATCGCGCTCTTGATGCCGCCGATGCTGGAGGTGCCGAAGAACGTGTTGCCGGTGGGGTCGGTCGTGAAGAAGCTCGGGCTCCACGCGCCGAGTCCCTTGCTCAGCAGGTAGTAGACGATCAGCACGAGCGGGATCAGCGCGAGCGCGGTGCCGGCGAGGATGCCGCCGCGGGCGAGGCGATCCCTGCGCCGGCGCGCGGGACTGACGGCGAAGCGCGCGAGCCGCTCAGCGGATGCGTTCTGGGCGCTCATGCGCCGGCCGCCGCGTCGGCGAGTGCGGTCATGCTGCTGACGTCCTTGCCGGCGCTGGCTGTTGAGCTCGTCCTGCGCGCTGCCCTGATGACGAGCACGCGCGCGACGCCGTTGACGAGCAGCGTCAGCACGAACAGCACCAGGCCCGCGGCGAACAGCGCCGAGCGGTGCAGGCCCTGGGCTTCGCCGAACTCGTTGGCGATCGCCGCCGCGAAGCTGTAGCCCTGGGAGAACAGGTGGTGGCCGAGAATGGGGTCGTTGCCGATCAGGATCGTCACGGCGATCGTCTCGCCGATCGCGCGGCCGAGGCCGAGCATCGAGCCGCCGACGATGCCCGAGCGGCAGTAGGGCAGGACGGCGAGGCGGATCATCTCCCAGCGCGTCGCTCCCAGCCCGAGCGCCGCCTCCTTGTGGTCGGCCGGCACCGTCGTCATGACCTCGCGGCTGATCGCGCTGACGATCGGCAGGATCATGATCGCGAGCACCAGCCCGGTGATGAAGTAGTTGGGGATCGGCACGAGGCCGCCACCGATGAACGGGATGAACGAAAGCCGGTCGGCGATCCACTGCTCGGTGCCCTGCAGCTTTGGCGCGAGGAAGAAGATGCCCCACAGCCCGTACACGACCGAGGGCACCGCGGCGAGCAGCTCGACGAGCAGCGTCAGCGGCGTGCGCAGGCGCAGTGGGCACAGCTCGGTCGCGTACACGGCCGCGGCGACCGCCACGGGAACGCCGATCAGCAGCGCCAGCGCGGAGGTGATGAGCGTCCCCACGAGCAGCGGCAGCGCGCCGAAGTGTTCGGCGCCGATGTTCCAGTCGTTGCCGAACACGAAGCCGGTAACGCCTTCCTTGGCGAACGCCGGGCGCGCCTGTCCGACCAGGCGGATGAAGAAGTAGACGATCAGCGCGAGGATCAGCGCCGAGAGCGCCGTCAGGCCGTACTTGAGCGCTCGATCGGGTAGGCGTGCGAGCGGTGACCGCTCGAGAGTCGAACGGCCACCGCCAGGAATGGATGCTGCCTCCACGGCCACCTGTCTACCGGAAACGCGGCCGTGGCGTCACGGTCAGCCGATCGCCGCGCCGTTGCACTCAAGGCCCGCGACCGCTTCCTTGGACTTCGCCAGGATCGCGGCGGGCAGTGCGGCGTAGTCGGCCTTCGACAGGATCGCCTGTCCGGCGCCGAGTCCATAGTCGAGGAACCTGATCACGCCCTTGGCGGCGGCTTCGCCGCCCGGGGTGCCGGCCTTGCAGAGGTCCCTGTTGACGACGATGAACGTTTGCGAGGTGATCGGGTAGGCGCCGGGGGCGGATGGGTTTGCGATCTTGATGCCGAGGTTCGCCGGCACTGTGACGCCTTCGGCGGCGGCGCTGGTCGAGGTGAGCGTCGGTTCGACGTAGTCGCCGGCCTTGTTCTTGACGGAGGCGTAGGTGAAGTTGTGCTTCAGCGCGTACGCCTGCTCGACGTAGCCGATGGCGCCGGTCGTCTGTTCGACTGCGCCGGCGACGCCGGCGTTGCCCTTGGCGCCCGTGCCCGTCGGCCACGGCACGGTCTTGCCTTCGCCGACCTTGCTCTTGAATTCGGCGTCGACGGTGGCGAGGAAGCCGGTGAAGCCTGCGGTCGTGCCCGAGGAGTCCGAGCGGTGGATCACGGTGATCGGCGTGCTGGGCAGGCTCACGGCGGGGTTCAGCGCCTTGATCTCGGGGTCGTTCCAGGTCTTGACCTTGCCGAGGTAGATGTCAGCGATCGTCTTGCCGTCGAGCTTCAGGCCGGTCTTGACGCCGGGAAGGTGGTAGGAGACCGTGATCGCGCCCAGGAACATCGGGATCTGGACTGCGGGGCTGCCGTTCTTGGCGATCGTTTCTTCGTCGGCCGGCTTCAGCGGCGGGTCGCTCGCGCCGAAATCGACGGTCTTGCTCTCGAGCGAGGTGATCCCTGCTCCAGAGCCGACGGGCTGGTAGTTGACGGTCAGGGGGGAGAGTTCGGACGCCCACTGTTCGTAGACGGGGGCGGCGAACGTCGAGCCGGCCCCAGAGATGGTCGTTGCGGCGGTTGACGTGGTGCTGGTCGGGGTGCTCGAGCTCGAGCTCGAGGTACCCGAGCTTCCGCATGCGGCGAGGCCGAGCGTCAGCAACGCGCAGCTCGCGAGCGCGCCCATCTTGGTCTTGATCACAACTTCTCCTCTGGCTGGATTGTCAGTTGACAGCGCGTTGCAGCGTCCGCTGTCGGCCGGAACGGCGTGCCGGGGGCAGTCTCATCAACCGCCAGTGGCCTCTATGTGAACATTTCGTGAAGGCTGAGGCTGAAATCTGTATCCGAAGCCTGGGTGGGTGTGGATGAAGCGTCTGTCGGGCAACGCGTGCTCGAGCTTGCTGCGCAGCTTGCTCACGTAGACGTCCACGGAGCGGTCTCCCGCTCGCAGCGAGCCGCCCCATACGCTCGTGTAGAGCTCCTCGCGTGTGATGATCGCGCCCAGACGCCTGGCCATCGCGACGAGCAGCTCGAACTCTCGCACCGACAGCGTGAGCGCCTGTCCGGTGGCGAGCACGAGCCCTTCCTCTAGCCTGATCTCGAGCTCGCCGGCGTACAGGACGTCCGGCATCTCCGCCGTCGGAACGTCCGCGCTCTCCGGATAGGCCGCCACGACGCGAAGCGTCGCAGGCGCTGTTGGTAAAGGCGTTGCAAACTCGTGATCTAGTCGTGAAAAATCCGTGAAAGGCCGGACCTCGTCATCGCGGCTTCCGGCACCGAGGAATATCCTCGCCGCATGAGCTTCCTGCGCCCGGGCGTCGACGCCACCCTGATGGCCCTGGTCGAAGAGTCCGGGCGCAACGTTCAGCGCTGTGGCCTGCTGCTGCACGATCTGTTGAGGGAGTACCCCGAGCGCGCGACGCTGGCGCAGGACCTGAAGGTGTGCGAGCAGGAAGGCGACCGCATCACGCACGACATCATCCACCGGCTGGCCGGGCGCGGGCGCGTGCGCGCGCCGTTCGACGCCGGCGACGGATACGCGCTCGCGACGGCGCTCGACGACATCGTCGACCACTCCGAGCAGGTCGCCGCGCAGCTGGGGCTGTATGGGGTGGAGGCGCCGATGGAGCAGGCGGTGGAGTTCACCGAGGTGCTCGTCGGCGCCGGCGAGCAGATCGCGCAGGCGCTGCGCTGCCTGCGCACGGGGACTGAGCTCGGTCCGCACCTGGTCGAGATCCATCGCCTGGAGAACGAGGGCGATCGCCTGCAGCGCGATGGCGTCGCCTCGCTGTTCGCGGGCGGTATCGACCCGATGGTCGTGATCCGCTGGAAGGACATCTTCGAGTCGCTCGAGGCGGCCGTCGACGCGTGCGAGCACGTTGCACACGTGCTTGAGGGCATCACGCTCAAGCAGCGCCGCCGGCCGCGCTGAGAGCGCGCGCCGGGCTCTCAGCGGTCTCGCGATCACGGTGACGGCGCTCGTCGCCGGCGCCGCGCGACACGCTGTCGACGAGCCCGATTTTTACAAAGTGTTCACATTCCGCATGTTCTCGACTTGCAATGTGAACAAATCTTCTGTAAAAAGCGTTCTTCAATTGTCCTGTTTGAGGATCGGAGTTGTGGGGTATGGAGACTTCCGCGCGTTCTCGTCTTCGCGTGCAGCGTGTAGGCAGCGCAAAGGTGCCAGGGAATGGCAGCGCGTTGGCCGCCGGGCGACCAGCGGTCGTCGGACAGCTTCCCGGTGACCAAGAGGTCGAGCCTGCGGGGTTGCAGGTGGCGATACTGGACAGCGACTCGGGCTTTCTGGTGGTGCTCGCCAAGCGTCTGGAACGACTCGGCTGGAAACACCGGGTCCTGTCTCAGCGGGTGACAGCCAAGACGCTCGCCTCGATGGAGGCGGATGCCCTGATCGTCGACATCTCGATCCTCGGTGCGCAGCGTTGGAAGTGGCTGGCGCGGCTGTGCGAGCAGCGGCCGGACGTGCGCGTGATCGTCTGCACGGGGACATCGACTGTCGCTGAACGCGTGTGTGCGCTGCGCTTGGGTGCGGATGACTGGCTCAGCAAGCCGTGCCATCCGGAGGAGCTGATCGCGCGCATCGAGGTCGTCACCTCGCATCGGCGTCGGCCCGAGCCGCGCGATCTGGAGCCGGTCACGATTGGCGAGGTCGAGATTCGGCCCGACCGGTACCAGGCGTTCGTGCGTGGAGACAGCTTGCGCTTGACGCGGCGCGAGTACCAGCTGATCGAGCTGCTCTCGCGCGCCGGCGGCGAGGTCCTCCCGCGCGAGAGCATCTACGAATGCCTGTGGGGCGGGGAGATGATCCGCAACGACCGCTCGGTCGACGTGTTCGTGCACAAGCTGCGGCGCAAGCTGGAGGACGCTTCGCCCGGCTGGCGCTACGTCCATACGCACTTCGGGATCGGCTACAGGCTCGCCGGCGAGCGCGTCGACGGTGCGCCGGTTAACGATCTAAGGATCGCCGGGGAGCCCTCGCTGGAGCCGTTGGCGGCCTGAGCGGCGCGTTTCAACCCGACCCCGAGGCTGGTGCGCTCACTTCGAGCTGTGCGCCGCTGGGATCGCCGACGAAGAAGATCTGAAAGGGCGTCGATGTCCTTGCGGGAGCGCTCGCGAGAACGGCTCGGCCAGCGGCGACGATGCTGCCGCCGCGACGCGCGACGGCGTAGACGACCAGTTCCTGCTGGGCGACACCGGAGTGGTTGACAACGTTGCCTTCGGCCTGAGTTTCGGACAGGTGCGCACCTACGACGCTGAGCTGCGGGACCGCGGCACTCGCCGGCGTGCCTTCGCCGACCTTCGCGCTGACGCTCGCCGGCACGCCCGTCGCCTGAACCTGATCGTCGATCCATGTCTGCACGGAGTGCGCCGGGATCAGCCCCACCGACGCGAGCGTCGGCGACAGCCCTGCCACGGCGTTCGTGTAGACCGAGGCGCCGCGTGCGTTGCGGACGGTGATCTGGATCGGCACGTCGCGCAGTGACGTGCCCGAGACGTTCTCCAGCCTCACGACCGCGGCGGCTCCTTCGGAGTCATGCACGACGGCGGTGGCGGTCACCCGCACCTTGGTGCTCGCTTTGGTGATCGTCAGCGCGCGCTCGGCGAGCGCCTGGCGCCGCGCGGCTTCGGCCACCTCGTGCCGGTCGGCCTTCTGGATCTGGGCGCTCCTTTCCTGATTTGACTCGCATGCGGTGAGCGCCAGCGCCACCAGCACGAGCGCCGCCAGCCTCACCCGAAGGCCCCGCTGATGTAGTCGCGCGTGCGGTCCATCGTCGGCCGGTCGAACACCTGCTCGCTGGTCCCGTACTCGACGAGCTCGCCGAGGTGCATGAACGCAACGTGGTCGGCCACGCGAAACGCTTGCTGCAGGTTGTGCGTGACGATCACGATCGCGACGCTGTCGCGCAGCTCCACGATCAGATCCTCGATCGTCGCGGTTGAGATCGGATCCAGTGCCGAGCACGGCTCGTCCAGCAGCAGCACCTCGGGCTCGGCGGCGAGAGCGCGCGCGATGCACAGCCGTTGCTGCTGTCCGCCCGAGAGCCTCAGCGCCGAGCGCTCGAGATCGCCGCCGACCTCGTCGTACAGGCCCGCGCGGTGCAGCGCGTCGGTCACGGCGGCCTCGATCCCGGGGCTGCGCCGGCGCCGGCGGCCCCCACGCCCGGGGCGCTCTGCCAACGCATAGGCGACGTTGTCGAAGATGCTCATCGGAAACGGGTTCGGTTGCTGGAAGACCATCGTCACGCGCCGGCGCAGCTCGTTGACCTCGAGCTCGTGGATGTCCTGGCCGTCGAGCATGATGCTGCCGGTGCGCGCCGCGCCGGCCGTGATCTCGGTGAGCCGGTTGAGCGAGCGCAGCAGCGTCGTCTTGCCGGAGCCCGATGCGCCGATCATCGCCAGCACCTCGCCCTGGCGCACCGGTAGGCTGACGTCGCGTACGACCCAGTTCTCGCCGTAGGCCAGCCACACAGAGTCGATGCTCATGCGCTCGCGCACGTTCGCCGACGGCGCTTTGGCGGTATGCCGCCGCGTGGCGACGGCGGTCGCGGGGGCGGGCGCGGCGCCATTGGGGGCGGCGCGCGGGGGGGCGACGTAGGGGTCGCGGTCGACTGCGATCCGCCGTACCGGTGGCGGCATCATCGGGTCCATGGTGTCTCCACGAGCCAGTTCATCGCCATGTCAGCTTTGACCAATTGGGGATCAGGCGAAACGCGCGGCTCAGCCCGCCGCCTTCGGACTGCCCACCCCTGTTGGTCAGCCACGTCACGATCCCGTTGAGGATCAGCACGATCACCAGCAGCACGAAGGCGGCCGCGTAGGCCTTCTGGGGGGCATTGCCTTCGCCGGCCGGCGAGTTGCTGTAGATGTAGCTGGTGAGCGTCGAGCCCGTGCCGCGGAGTGTCCCGATCACCGGCGCGTTGCCCACTTTCTGCAGGGTCAGGTAGGTGCCGAGCAGGATGTTGATGATCGCCGTGTCGCCGATGATGCGACCGAGGCCGAGCACGGTGCCGGTGGCGATGTCCGGCCGGATCGCCGGGAGCAGAACGCGCCGGACCGTCGTCGCGGGGGTCCTGCCGAGTGCGAATGATGCCTCGCGCAGGCGGTCCGGCAGCCGCGTCAGCGCCTCGCGCGTGGAGGCGACGACGAGCGGCAGGGCGAGCACCGCCATCACGGCGCCGGCCGCGAAGAACGAGCGTCCGTAGACGCCCCCGCTGGCGGCCGTCTGGGAGAGGAAGCCGAGGTAGCCCTGGGCGAAGATCAGCAGCCCGAACAGCGCGAGCACCACGCTCGGCGCTCCCGCGATGATCTCGATCGCCGACTCCACCGCCCGCGCCAGCCACGACGGGCGTCCGTACTCCGCCAGCCACGTGCCGAGCGCCACGCCGATCGGGGCCGCGATAGCGATGCCGAGCCCGGCGACGATCAGGGTGCCGATGATCGGGTCGAGAAAGCCGCCGCTCTGGCTCTCCTTGAGCGACGGAGCCGGCGATTCCACGAACAGCTTGGGATGCAGATAGGCGACTCCCTTGACGAGCATGAACAGCACGATCGCCAGCGCGATCAGGCACAGCCCGATGCCGACGGTCCAGCAGAGCACGTAGGCGACGCGATCGATGAGGGGCCACGAGCCCGTCCGCTCGCGCGGCGCGCGGGCGATCGCGGTGCCGGGCGGCGGCGCGAGCCCGTGTCCGGCGGTGCTGGGCGCGAGCTCGACGGTTGACATCAGGCGCGCACCCCGTAGCGTTTGAAGCGCTGCTTGGCAGCCCATCCGCCGAGCGAGAGCATCGCCGCCGAGACCAGCAGCACAGCGCCGATCGCGTAGATCGTGTGGCCGAGCGCGGGGATCGACAGGCCTTCTGAGTTCTGGAAGATCGTCGCGGCGAGCGGGCGCACCGGCTCGAACAGGGCCGTGACGCCGTCGAGCAGGTTGGGCGCGAAGCCGCGGCCGCCGGCGACCATCGCCAGCATCACGGCCTCGCCGAGCGCCCGCGCGGTCGCCAGCACCGTCGCGGCGACGATCGCCGGGCGCGCCGCGTGCAGCGACACCCGCCAGATCGTGCGCCAGCGGTTGACGCCCAACGCGAGCGAGCCTTCGCGCCACGCCGCCGGCACCGCGGCGAAGGCTCCGGCGCTGATCGCGGTCATGATCGGCAGGATCATCACCGTCAGGATCAGTGCCGCCGTCATCACGTCGGCGCCGTTGAGTTGCACCACGTATGACACGGACGCCTTGCGGGCGTCGCTGATCAGGTGGTTGTTGATGTACGGCGCGATCACGAGGATCCCGATCAGCCCGTAGATCACCGACGGTACGGCCGCGAGCAGCCGGATCACCGGGTCGAGCGTACGTCGCAGCGCCCGCGGCGCGAACTCGGTCAGGAAGATCGCGGCCAGCGTCGAGACGATCAGCGCGAGCAGTACCGCCAGGACCGTCGTCAGCAGTGTCCCCCAGATCAGCGGCCAGGCGCGGAAGTAGTAGAGCGAGTGCCCTGGCAGCGCTTTGATTTCCTGCATCGCGCGCAACTGCGTGTCGACGTCGCCGCCCGGCCCGAACCAGCTCAACCCGTTGTGCGAGAACGACGGCCACGCCTTGACGAAGACGGTGACGAGCATCGCCGCGATGAACACGAGCACTGCCACCGCCAGCGCGCCGAGCGTGCGCTCGACGCGCTGGTCGGTCCTTCCCGTGGCCCAGCGACGCGTGCGGCCCAGGCCGCGGGAAGGCGCTTCTGTCAGTGGATGGCGATCCACTCGGAGCTGACGATCTTGCGCACGGTCAAATTGCCGGGCTTGGTGATCCAGTCGATGAACTTCGCGGCTTCGCCTTTGGGGTCGCCCTTGGTGACCATCCAGAAGTTGCGCACGCCGCCGTACTGTCCCGACTTGGCGTTGGGCAGCGTGCACGGGATGCCCTGGTAGTCGACCGTGTGCACGCCGCCGTTGAGCGTGGCGGCGAAGGATGTGAAGCCGATTGCGCTCTTGTCGGCGCCGACGGCGTTGACCTCGAGACCCTCGGACGACTCCTGTGTCGCGCTCGGAGAGATTTTCAGGGTTTCGCCCAGGAAGATGTCCTGAAAGGCGTCCTGCGTACCGGAGACGGCTTCACGGTCGAACAGATCGATTGGGCCCGTGAGGGTCGATCCCGGAACCTGGCTCCAGCTCCGTATGTCGCCGGTGAAGATCCCCTGGACTGTTTCCTGGGTGAGGTTTGGCAAGGGGTTCGCGGTATTCGTGATCACGCAGACGCCGTCGCGCGCGATCTTGCTGAACACGAGGCCTTCCGGGTCGACGCCCCGAATCGGGTCGCGCGAGGCGTCGCCGATGTCAACCCTGCCGGCGGCGACGTCGTTGATGCCGATGTCGGTCTGCCCACCGCCGATTTTCGGCTTGGGAATCTTGCGGAACTCCTTGTGGTAGGCCGTCGCCAGTTTTTCCACTAGCGGCAGCATCGACGTCGAGCCGTCGATGATCAGGCGCTTGGCCGCGACGGCGCTTGCCGGCGCGGCGAGTGCCAGCGCGAGGACTGCTGAGACTAGAAGGGTGCGGTGCGTGAGGGTGCGGTGCGCGCGCACAGTTGGTGCTCCTTTGCGTTCGGAAGGTGGGTACGGCTCAGTGGGCGTCGCTGACGCTCAGGGGGCGGAAACAGCTAGAGGTGTGAATCGATGCGGTATGCGCGATGGACGTCACCCCGGGGGGAAGAGTGTCGCTCGCCGGTTTGGTTGGTGTTTCGTTTTTGTGAACGTGGCCGGTCATCTCAGTTGTGTAGTTCTTGTGAACGCCATCCGCGCGATGTGTCGTTTTTGTGAACGCCATTGCTTTTCCGCGCTTGTCGTGTGACGCTGACCCCAGTCCGATCGGCGCTGCGCTCGACGGCTGCTTTTGTGCGGCCGCGGCGTCCTCGACGGCAACCCCCGCTCGCTCCACATGGCAGACGACGACCCCACCCCCCCCAAGCCCACGTCCAGCAACGGCGCCGGCTCGCCGCAGGCGAGCAAAGCTGCGGTGCGCTCGGGCCTGGCGCACCGCCGCAACCCGGTGCTCGTCCGGCTTGGAGAGGTCGCCGGAGGGGCGCGGCGGATCGTCTTGCGCGATCCGATGTCGACGTTCCTGCTGCTCGTCTCGATCGGTTTGGCGATCGCGTTCGCGACGCTGCTCGGAGACATCAAGCCGAGCAGCTCGGGCAGGCCCGTGCCGATCAGCACGGTCGAGAAGCTGGCCAGCCAGCACGCGATCGCAACCGCGGTACTGCTCGATCACGACAGCCGTGTCGAGCTGAGCACGAGCGGCAAGGCGCCGCTTGTCTTGGCGAGCGGGTCGCTGCCGGCCCCGACCACGACCGTCACGGTCGTCCCCGGCAAGCACGGCAAGCCCGGGCACACGGTGACGACTCTTGTGGAACCACCGGGCGCCGGCATCACGCAGCGGCTATGGGCCGCTTATCCGGCGTCCGGCGCGCAGACCCAGCAGCTGCTGAAGGAACTCTCCGCCAGCGGCGCGACCGTGACGGTCGATCAGCAGACGGGTAAGCCAACCGAGGCGATCATCGTCCAGTTCCTGATCCCGATCCTGCTGCTGGTGTGTCTGTTCTCGCTGTTCACACGCCAGGGCGCCGACGGTGGTGCGGGCGGCATCGCGGCCTTCTCGCAGTTCACGGGCAAGGGCCGCAAGAAGGGCAAGGGGACCGCCGACAAGATCACGTTCGCGGACGTCGCCGGCGCCGGCGAAGCGCTCGCCGAGCTCCGCGAGATCCGCGACTACCTGGCCGATCCGAGCAAGTACCTGGCCGTGGGCGCGGCCGCTCCAAAGGGCGTGCTGCTCGTGGGCCCGCCCGGCACCGGCAAGACGCTGCTCGCCAAGGCTGTGGCCGGCGAAGCCGACGCGGCCTTCTTCTCGCTGTCGGGCTCGGACTTCGTCGAGTCGCTCGTCGGCGTCGGCGCGGCCCGCGTGCGCGACCTGTTCCGCAAGGCCCGCAAAGTCTCGCCGGCGATCATCTTCATCGACGAGCTCGACGCCGCCGGGCGCAAGCGGGGCGCTGGCATCGGCCAGGGCAATGACGAGCGCGAGCAGACGCTCAACCAGATCCTCGTCGAGATGGACGGCTTCGCGGGCGACGGCGGTCTCGTGGTGATGGGCGCGACCAACCGGCCCGACATCCTCGACCCCGCGCTGCTGCGACCGGGACGCTTCGACCGCCAGGTCGTGATCGACGTGCCGGACGTGCACGGGCGTCTGGAGATTCTGCGCCTGCACGGCGGCAAGCGGCCGCTCGCGCCGGACGCCTCGCTCGAGGAGGTCGCGCGCCAGACGCCGGGCTTCAGCGGCGCCGAGCTCGCGAACGTGATCAACGAGGCCGCGCTGCTCAGCGTGCGCGACGGGCGCGGGCAGATCGACGCGGCGACGCTTGATGAGGCGATCGACCGCGTCGTTGCCGGCCCCGCCAAGCACCACATCCTCAGCGAGCAGGAGCGCTGGCTGATCGCGATCCACGAGGCTTCGCACGCGGTCGTCACCGACGCGCTGGGGCACACGGCCTCGACGCGCAAGCTCTCGATCGTCGCGCGCGGGCGCCAGTTGGGCACCGCCGCGCACATGCTCTCCGATCGCGACCAGACGATCATGTCCAAGCCCGACCTGCAGAGCCAGCTGATCGTGATCACGGCAGGGCTCGCCGGCGAGCGGATCGCGTTCGGGCACACCTCGACGAGCGTGCACGACGACCTGCACGCCGCGACGGCGCTCGCGCGCAGCATGGTGACGTCGTTCGGCATGTCCGAGGCGCTAGGCCTGGTGACGATCGGCGAGAAGGGCGGCGAGGTGTTCCTCGGCGCATCCCTCCAGGACCTCGGCTCCGTCGGACCCACCACGCTGGACCTGATCGACAACGAGGTCGAGCGGCTGGTCGGCGACGCCGAGGCACGCGCCGCTGTCGTCCTCGATCGCAACTGGTCGACCGTCGAGGAGACCGCGGCGGCGCTGCTCGAGCAGGAGACGCTCTCGGGCGTCGCGCTCGACGCGGTGCTCTCGACGGTCGTGTCGGTGACGCTCGATGAGCTGCGCGACGTGCGCCGGTCCTCGCCGGCACGCGACCCCAAGCAAGCGCAATGAGGTGGCGGGCACCATCCCCAGCCATGGTCGTCGCGCTCGTTGCGCTTGTGCTGTCCACGACGGGGCTGGCAAACGCCGCCGGCCGTGCCGTGATCAGTGCGATCGACGGACACCCGATCAGCACCACCCCACACGCGGGCGGCCTGTTGCTGCTCGGCCGGAACAGGAAATTCGCCGCCTCGGCGATTCCGACCGTCAAAGACGCCTCTCGTGTCGACGGCAAGGACGCTGAAGAACTCGCCCCCACCTGTCCCCCGGCCACGGTCGACCTCGGCACATGGTGCCTGGACTCGGCGCCGTACCCGCTCACCAGCACGGATGCCGGCAAGAACAACTTCATCTGGGCCAGCCAAGCCTGCGAGGCCGAAGGCGGCTGGCTGCCAAGCGCATCTCAGCTCGTCGGCGCCGCCAACCGCGTGAAGCTCGAGTCGACGATTCACGACAGCCCGGATACCGCCACCGTCAACCAGGACCCGAGTCGCGGTCTCAAAGACGAACGCGAGATGAGCTCGACGCTGGTGACGACCGAAGCCGGCTCGGCGGCGGCCGGATCGGAGGGCGTCAGCGAAGGCGCGACCGGAGACCCACGCCTGGGTCAGGCCAACCCGATCCCGTTGGCCGCGAACCCAGAACCCGCGAGCCTGCAGTACGTCGACGTCTACGACAACGGCAACAAAGGTGGCTTCGCGGGCTCGCAGCCGGTCTCCGAAGCGCAGAACTTCCGCTGTGCGTTCAACCCGACGCCCGGGGCCCAGAACAAGCCGGAAGAATGATTGCCACCATCGATCGTCGGCGTACGAGGACGCTCGTGGTGACGTTCGCCGCGCTCGCGTTCGCGCTGCACGCCCAGCTGGCTCGCGCGGTGATCCTCCCGGCCGTCACGATCGAAGGACCCAGCGAGGAAATCGTCGGCTTCGGCGGCGTCGCGATGGCTGAAGACGGCACCGGCGGGCTGGTGTACCTCAAGCGTGTCGATGGCGTCGCGCACGTGTTCGTCTCGCGCTATGTCGCCGGACACTGGCTCGCGCCGATCCGCGTCGATACCGAAGAGTCCTTCGCCGCCGGCTCCCCGCGCATCGGCGCGGCGGACGGAGGCGAGCTCGTGGTCGTCTGGGCCACTCCGTTTGCCACGGAGGACGAGAAACCCGTGGATGAGCTGCTGGGCGCCACGCTGGGTCCTGGTGGGAGCGCGTTCGGCAAAGCCACGATCGTCGACCCCGACATCCGCGAAGGGATCGAGACGAGCCCCGACCTGGCGATGAGCTCGACCGGCCAGGCCGACGTGGTCTACCGAGTCGTCGAAGAACAGGGACGTGCCACGCTGCTGCGATCTGGCGACGTGATCGAGCAGGTTCGGGTCGCGCACTTCGACGGCGAACGCTGGACCAGGCTGGGAGTGGTCAACCGCGAGCTCGGGATCTCGATGCGCCCGCCGACCGAGGACAATGCCCCGCAGATCGCGATCGGCCCGACCGGCACCGGCATCGTCGTGTGGCAGGAACCGGAACTCGACGGTGTCGCGCGCATCTGGGCGCGGCGGCTGTTCGGTCAGAGCCTCGACTACGTGATGCCGGCCAGCGCCACGAGCTTCGGTGCGGCGCCGATCAACGAAGACGCCGACGCGCCGAGCGTGGCCTTCACGCGCCTGGGTCAGGCGGAGGTCGCCTATCGCCAGGACGCCGGTCCCGGCTCGCCACTGCCGGGGCCACGCATCTTCGTCAACGACCTGCCCAACGGCGAAGCGGCGAGTGGCACCGAGTTCGCCGGCGCGATCGTCGCCGATTCCTCCGTGGCTGGGGGCAAGGGGGCTTTGATCGGTCCGCCGAGCATCGACCTCGACGAAAAAGAATCACTGCGCCTGCTGTATGACGCCAACGGCACCCCGCGCGTGGTCGAGGGCACCGACCTGGGACTTTCCGGGACGTTCTCGCTGGGGCCGCCCTTCGTGCAGTCCAAGGAACAGCAGGAGCACAGCGAAGTACCGTCCGCGACGAGCGTCATGAACCCGGAAGGAGGAGGCGTCTCGGCGTGGCCGAGCGCGGACCCCAGCGGCGCGCCCGCGGTGGCGGTCCGCGAGGACTTCCCGGACGGCGCGGTGCAGACGGGCTTGATCAGCGGCGCCGCCGGCGGTCCGATCGGCGAGCTCGCCGTCGGGCGCTCGAACCTGGGAGACGGGCTCGTGGCCTTCCAGCAGGGGCCGACCGGCGACGCGTCGATCGTCGCCGCACAGGTGAGCGCGCCGCCGGACACATTCGTCGTGAGCGTCCCCAAGGGCTGGCTTAAGCCGTCCCAGGCGTTGATCAAATGGCTGCCGGCGGCGAGCGCCAACGGGCCGCTGACCTACACGGTGGTGCTGGACGGCCACGTGCTAGCGACGCCCGCGGGCGCGACCTCCCTCGCGATCGATCCCCGCGACCTCGGCACCGGCGTGCACGAGGTGCAGGTGCTCGCCACCGACGCCTACGGGCAGTCCACGCTGACGTCGCCGTCGAAGCTTGAGATCGACGGCGCGCCACCGGTGGTGAAGATCGCCAGGGCCATGGGCGGTGACGGCGTGACGGTTAGCGTCAGCGACGCCCAGTCGGGCCTGGACGTGCAGGCGGTCAAGGTCAGCTTCGGCGACGGCACGCGCGCGGGCGGTCGCACGGTGTTCCATCACCGCTACGCCCGGGCCGGCTCCTACACGGTCGTCGTCAATGTCCGCGATAACCTCGGCAACCGCGGCACGGTTCGCGAGCGCGTGAGCGTGCGATGAGGCGTCTGATGGTCCTGTCCCTGTGCGCCGCATCGCTGCTGCTGACGGTCGCCGTGTCGGCGCGCGCCGATGTGTTTGGTCCGATCTCGCTGGTGTCCGATGAGGACGTGCTCGTCGGTGGCCAATGTGAATCGTGCGAACAGGCCGGCTACGCTCACGACCCAGCGATCTCCGGGAACGCCGAATACGTCGCGTTCGACGGCTACTTCGATGGCCAGACGGGCGTCTGGCGACGAGACCTGAGAACGGGAGAAGTTGATCCGGTGGCAGTCGGCGCGCCGGGGACGCCTGCAGGCAGCGCTGAGCTTCCCTCGATCAGCGAAACCGGTCAGTACATCAGCTTCACGACGCGTGCGGCGCTGTCTCCGGATGACACGAATCTGGGCCCCGACGTGTACGTGCGCAACATGGACCTCAAACCGACGCAAGGTGGGGCGTTTGTCCTCGCGTCGGCCGTGAACGGTTCGACACAGGGCCTGACCTACGCATACCCGCAACATGAACAGAGAGAAGAAGAAGACTATGGCGCGATGGCGGCTGGGCGCTCGGCGCTGACCGCCAACGGAGAAGAAGTCGTATTCGTGACGACCGCTGCTTCTGATCTCGAGGGCGAAGCAACGCCCGAAACCCCTCCGCTGGAGGTGGCGGTTCGCAACATGCGGACCCACGCCACGAAGCTTGTCAGCGTCGAGTACGACCCAGCGACAGGCAGGCCCGTGATCGGGGCAGGCGGCAGACCTGAGCCGGTGCCCATGCGCACAGAAGGAAGCAAAGTATACGGTGCCGTCTACACCAGCGGTGGGATCCCCATCTTTCGCCTACCGGAACCATACCATCTAGCGGCCCAGGTTCCAGCCTCGATCAGCGCAGACGGATCGGCCGTCGCATGGCAGGCCCAAGATGTGGGCGAACAGGCTCCGACACTCTCGGGCGAATCGCTGCTGCCCCAATACAGCGAACCGCTGTGGCGGCGAATCGAAGAAGGCGAAGAAGATCCTACGCGGCGGGTGACCGGGGGCTCGGATCCGACTGACAAGGCGTGCATTGCGAGCGGCGAGCCTGCTCTGCCCACAGAACCCTCGCCAGCCGGTCCATGCCAGGGGCCATTTCGGACCAACACCGCATTCGGCACCTGGGACGGGGTCGAAGACGACGTCGTGCCGCGGCTGAGCGAAGATGGCGAAAAGGTCGCGTTCATCGCTGACACGCCGCTCGTCTCGCTTGGCAACGACTTCGGCCTGGGGCCCGGCGAAGGTAGCAGTGATCTGTATGTCGCCGACATGCAGGAAGGGCTGTCACGCGTGCAGGCGCTCACGCCGCTGACTGAGCAGGCCAGCGGCCAAGGGGAAATCGCGCCGTCCGGTCCGATCATGGATTTTGCGATCTCTCCGGGAGGCACCGAGGTCGCCTTCACGACCCAGCGCACCATCTTTCCGCTTGGCTCGCCAGCGTTCGTGAGCGCTCCTGCGGCCGTGCCGGGCTTGGACGAACTGTTCGATGTCGATCTGACCAATGACACGCTGACGCGCGTCACCCACGGCTACGAAGGCGGCGCCAGCGAACATCCCCACGCGCCCTCGCGGAATGAAGACGAGTACATAAGACCAGCAGATGGCGCCCTATCGCCGTCCTTCTCCAAGGACGGCGACTACCTGGCCTTCTCCTCGACTGCGTCGAATCTTGTCTTCGGCGACGGCAACACGCCGCCCCTGGGACGGGAAACAGGGGGCGATGGCAGCGACGTGTTCGTCGCACAGCGCGAACAGTTCAACTTCGCCTCCGCGCCGCAGGTCATCTCGCCGGCGCCCCCCAGCCCGCCGCTTGCGCCGCAGCGGCAGCTGTGGGCGACGGCGGCCTCACTCGAGAACGGCAGTGTGCGCCTATACGTGGAGGTCCCCGGTGCCGGGACGCTGCACGCGGTGGCAAGCGGCGCGGTGGCAGTTCGGTCGGCCCATTCCGCACGCAGCGACCGCCGCGCCAATCGAGGCAAGGCCGCGAGCGGACACGCGAGGATCGCCATCCTCGACCGCGACGTCGCCACGACCACGCTCGCCGCTGGCGCGGACGCCGGTGGCGTCGTGCCGCTAACGCTCACGCTGGCCCCGAGCTACCGGTCTCTCGCTGCGCGCTCGGGCGGCTTCACGGCGAACGTGAGCATCGCGTTCACGGCGCCGGGGCAGCCGGCTTTGCATACGAGCATCGCTGTGTCTTTCGTGCGCAAAGCCGCGAGGAGCTCGCACGCCAAGGCCAGCTCACGCTCCAAGGCTCGAGGACGCACGAGCCGATGAGGTTCCCTCGGACTACGCTGCTGGTGTTCCTCGCGCTGTTGCTGTCGCTGGCCTGTGGATCGCTCGCGACGAGCGCGGGCGCCGAAGGCCTCAAAGACGAGGACGGGGCGGAATGGCGCCTGGAACAGCCGGCGCCGCCGGAACCGCCCAGCGGCGTCGAACCGGCAAGCGTCCCGATCGGACTCGGCCAGGTCAGCGACATCGAGTTCTGGGCACCGAACCGTGGCGCGTTGATCACGGCCGGCAACGGCAGCACCGTTCCCCCCGGGGTGTGGGTGTACAACGGCGCCTGCGAAGGCCAAGGCGCGTCCGCCTCGTGCGCGAATGGCTGGCATGAGCTCTCGATCAAGTGCGGTGCCGCCGACGCCGCCGCACGCAACGCGATCCTCGTCGGAAGAGGGCGCATCGTCTGGACCGGCCCAGACGAATTCTGGACGATCTCCGACGGTCGACCAGGGCAGGCGGCCAGCTCGAACGGGACTCTGCCGCCACTGGAAGACGACACGCTGTGCCGATTCGCGCTGAACGCGCAGACTCCGCCGACTCACGAGCTGGAAATAGCCGACTCGTATGCCTCGCTCGCCTTCCAGTCGAACTCCTATCAGGCGATGGGCGCGGCAGCGTGCACGGAACCGTCCGATTGCTGGTTTGGTGGCGAAGTGCTGCCCGCGCCGCAGATCGGCGCATTTCAGCTGCACTGGGATGGGCGCACGCTGACGCCGGAACCGTATCTCTCCGAAAGCCACAGCATCGGAGACATGGCTGCCTTCGAAGGGCAGGTGTTCGAGAGCCTGCGACTGGAGCCGGAACAGCCATTTCTGAAAAAAGAAGGGGGCGTGGGCGAATTGCCTGCCCTGCATGCGATCGGTTCCGAAGGAACCTCCCAGGCAGTCGAAAAACTGCCGCTGCTGGCGCCCGGCGAGTTCGCGGAAGCGCTGGACTTCCTGCGTCTGAGCTCAGACGAGCCGCACTCGAGCGAACCGCCGTATGCGCTCACTCCGGAAGCCGGCGATGCGCTGTGGGCCGCCGGCGGCCCACAGGAAACGCCACGTGGGTCCAGCGAAGCCGGGGTGACAATCCTGCGCTACTCCAAGCTCCAGCACTCCAAGGAAGCGGGCCACTACGTGGAAGAAGGCGCCCCCCGCTGGACCCAGGTCGTCGGCCCATGTCCGTCTGTGGCCGATAAATGCGAACCGGAACCGCCGAAGCTCGACCCTTTCCCGCATCAGGTGGTTGACGCGATTGCTGCCGAGCCTGATACGGACAGCGCGTGGATCGCGCTCAACTCGCAGGAAGTCACGCTCGCGCAAAGCCCGACCGCGGAGGCGAGCATCGCGCGCCTGTCCGCGGAAGGCGCCATCTCCGACGAGCTGCAGCTGCCTGCCAGCGGCGAACAGCACAGCGCCAAGGGCGCCGCGGAACGGATCGTCTGTCCTGCCGTCCACGATTGCTGGATGGTCACAAGCCAGGGTTGGCTCTTTCACCTCAGCACCGCGGAAGAACGCGATGATCCCGACCCCAACGGCGACCCGGCGTTCTCGGGCGGCTACTTGATCACGCAACGTCCAGCGGACGAAGGCGTGCCCCAGGAGACGCCCGACACGCTGACCGAAGAAGACGCCGCGCCCGAAGTGACGGCGCCGTCCCAGGGCGGGCCGGTGAAGGCGGTACCGACCGAACAGTTCGCCGCCGTCACCGTGCCACTGCTTTCCGATCTGCACACGCGGCTGCTCCACGGCACGACGCTCGAGCTGAGCTTCCACCTCTCGGTCAAGGCTCGGGTGCGTCTGCTCGCCAAGCGTCACTCACGCGTCGTGGCGAGCACTGCGATACGTACGCTGAAGGCGGGCAACCGCAGCCTGCTGCTGCAGTTGAACGTTCATCGCTGGCCGACCAAGCTCGACCTGCAGACACACCCGCTCGCTCCGCTGAAAACGGTCTCCACCCGCGAATCTGGCGCGGAAACCGACACGGTCGCGAGCTCGCTGGCGTTTCCCAACACACGCGGGTCCTCGCAAGCAGGCCTGCTCGGATCGGGACTGCTGCCTTGAGCACGCCCGCAATGGTCGCGGGCCGGCGGCGCCGGCGTCTGCTGGGCGTGCTCGCGCTGGGCGCGCTCACGCTCATCCTGCTTGGCGGCGTGCCGGGATCTGGCGGCACCTCCCCGGCTGCCGGGCAGTCAGGCGGCGGTGGCGAACCCAAGCCCTACAGCGACGCCTCGGTTCCGGCGCACGACGTGACGATGGTCGGCGCATCGCCAGAAGAGGCAAAGGACGAGACATGGGGCATCGGGGTGGAGAAAGGAGCGTCCGCGCTGGTGCGCTACACGCCCGAAACGGGCTGGTCGCTCGGACCCGCGCTGCTCGCCGCCGGCGGCCAGCCGCTGTCCGGATTTCAGCTCGACCATCCGGAGGCGGCGATCTACCCGTTCCCGAACCCGCTGTCAGGCCAGATGCTCGCGAACGGCAGCGGCGTGCTTGCGGGCACGATTGAAAACGGAGCGGACCCGGTGCTGCTGGTGCGAAACCCCGGGGGCGCCTTTCAGGAGACGGCCCCGCTGCCCACAGCAGGCGAAGTCGCCCTGCAGAAAGGCGAACGCCTGCTCGGACTCGAGCGCGCGCCTATGGTCGCCGCGCTGGGCGAATCGGATGGACACACCGGTGCGTTGGTGGCGCCCGTCAACGAAGCCGGCGGCAGCGAAGACCGCGTGCTGCACTGGGACGGCGAAAGCTGGTCGAGCGAGCCGATCGAGATTCCCGCAGCCAGCACGGAAGAATTCCACGTCCTCGGGATGGCGAGCTCCTCCGAAGCTGCCAATTCTCCGGAAGACGCATGGCTGCTGGCTCGACTGGCCTCGTCGCACTACCCCGAGGGGTCGGTCGCGCTGTTTCGTCGCCATCTGGGCAAGGGCGGCGAACCGACGACATGGCGACCGGTGGTGGTCAAAGCCGGTGGCGAAGCTGGCGAACCACTCAGCGTTCCCACCGACGAGGTGGGCAAAGAAGCGCCCTTCACCGTGCCCCCCCGCTACCAGTCCCAGGTGCTCACGGCGACCCAGGAAGGTGTTTGGATCGATGGCGATCGCTCCGATGTGAAGGCGTCTACGACGATGTTCTTCAAGCCAGAAGGCGAAGAACCCATGGGTGAGATCGTGGCATCGTGGTGCAAGCTGCCCGAAGGCTCGGAAGGGATCCCGTCCTGTCAACACGAACTTCCCGAAGCGCTTGCACCGGTCCGCGTGCGCAGCTTCGCGTGGGCGAGCCCCTCGATTCCAGGAGGCCTCGGGGAACGGGTCATCACGGGTTTTCCGGACGGCGTCAGCCTGCGCCTGCGCGGTGCGGAATTCAAGCGTGTTCTCGCGCTCGGAGGCGGACCCAGCTCGCGCTCTGAAGACGTCGGCGGCACCTTCGGCTCGGCCTTCTCGAGCCCGAGCGAGGGCTGGCTTGGCCAGGAACGGCTGCCCGTGCACCTGACGACCGAAGCGGTGGCCAGTCGCCTCGCCCCGTGGCCCGTGTCCTTCAGGCACGCGCTGCTCGCGCTCGCGCCGGCGCCGGGGGAGCCCGTCGGCTCGGAAACCAGCGAAGTGCTCGCGGTCGGCGATCTCGGCGAGGTGGCACGCTTCGAGCCGGGTAAGGGCTGGCTTCCCGAAAGCCTGCTCGGACCGGGCGGAAAACATGAAACGCCGCTGCTGCGTGCCGTCGCCTGGCCGACGCCCTCGCGCGCCTACGCAGTGGGGGATCTCGGACAGATGTGGCTGTGGCGTGGCGAAACGGGTCTCTGGGAATCAGATCCCGCGACGCCGCAGAACTTCCGGGGCAACCTGCTCGGCATCGCATTCGACCCGAGCGAACCGGCGCGGGGATATGCGGTCGGGGAGAGCGGAGTGCTCCTGCGCTACGGCAAGACCTGGACGCAGGAACCGGCGGAAGCGCTACCCGAAAAGGTGGTGGGGGCGAGCTTCACCTCGATTGCGTTCGCGGGCAGCGAAGCGATCGTCGCCTACCGCAAGCTGATCCCATCGACTGAAAGCTACGAAGGAGGGTTGCTCGTCAACGACGGCTCCGGTTGGCACGTCGACGAAGGCGCTGCCGCGGCGATGCGAGCGACCGCGCCGTGGGCGGTCGCGGCGCTGCCCGACGGCGGCGCCGCGTTCACGACCGATGACGGGCGGATCTTCGAGCGCCAGGCTGCCAGTGAACCCTGGCTGGAAACGCCGACGCCCTATCCCGGCGAGGGCTCGCCCGGATCGATCGCGCTGTTCCGCGAAAACGGGGCCCTGCGGGTGGTCACGGTCGGCAGCGTGCCGCTGCACGAAATCGCGAGCGTCGAAAGCGAATCGGCCGCGCCGCCGGGGTTTCCGCCGACGCTGATCAAGCCGTACCCGCTCGAATCCAATCAGGAAAAGGGAGTGCTGCGCCAGACCGCCACCGGCTGGAGCGATGAGGAGCACGAACTGAACGACGTCAAAGAAGCCGAAGGCGAATGGGCTGAATACGACACGGTCTACCAGCCCGATCCAGTTGCGGCGGTCCTGCTCAACTCGACGGGCACGCAGGGGTGGGCCGTGGGGGGCATAGCGGACAACGACTCGGGCGGCGGGCAGATGAACACCGCCGACGTATGGCGCTATCCAGCCGGCGGGGGGGAAACGCCCCTTGGCGTCGGCTCCGCACCGATATCGACCGCCGCTGTGGCCACATTCGCGATCGGCGGCGGGTCGCAGTGCGTGGCGCCGTGCGCGGCGCGTGCAGAAGCGAAGCTCGGGCCTGACGTGTGGCTGAGCCACGCGCTCGGGACGGCCGCTGCGATCTCCCCGCGACCGCGGGCGTTCCTCTACACGGGTCCGCGGGTCACGACCGGCAGGACCGCCGGTCCGGCGACGATTCCGATTCCTTATGAACGAGAGCTTGACCGTTACGCGGAAGTACTTGGCGAAAGCCCGATCCCGGCGTATGCGGCCGCCTCGCCTACCGACCTCGACCAAACGCACAGCGAGAACGCCTTCGAGCAGACGTTCGGCAGCTACCCGTTCGCGGGGCCACGGTGCGAAACAGAAGGTTGCCAGTCCTCTTACTACGTGGAGGAAACCAGCGGCGCGGCCGGCGGGGACGTGCGCGTGGTGGTGCTCGACGGCAGCGAGCATGGCGAAGTCGCCGCGGCCCAGGTGGAATGGCTCGAAGCGAAGCTGGAGGAAGTCGAAGGCAGGGAGCCGGCGATCGTCGTGGGCGACGCTGACCTTCCCGCCCAGATCGCAGCGGGCGGTAATAGTCGGGCGGGCGCCGAACGGGTTGTCAAAGCGCTCGAAAGCGGTCATGCCTCGGCGTACTTCTTCGACTCCCCCGAACAGAACGTGAACTTCACCCTGCGTGCGAGCACGCACCCGGGCGAACCGCCGCTCATAGCCTACGGCTCCGGAACACTCGGCTACCTCAACTCAACCAGCCAGGCAGAAAGCGACTTCATCGGCGCTAGCGGCTTCCTGCTGGCTGAAGTGGGGGCGCTCGACTCGTACAAGCTCGCCGAAGTCAAAGTAAAGCTGATTCCCGACATCGGCGAACTGGCCTTGGAAGCCGAGGAAGGAACGCTGCTGCGCCGCAGTCAGGCGGCGCTGTTCAGCGCGCTAGCGCGCCGTCCGCGTTCGGGCGACAACGCAGCCAAGGGCTCGACGACCCCGCTCACCGACCCCTACATCCCGATCCCAGCAAACTGCGTCGGGATCACCTGCGCAGAGGGCATCTTCCCGGAATACGAATTCATCTCCTCGAACGTGAAGATCGGCAACTTCGTAAAGCAGAACCTCGCGCTTGAACCAGACGGTCGCGAGCCCGAGTACGAAGCCGACGGCAAGCCACTGCAAGAACCGCAGAGCGGATCCAAGTCGAGCCTGTTCTGTGCCTTCAACCCCGGGACGACGATCGTAACGATCAAGGCCGGTGGCCTGTCGGCCTCGCTGCCCGTGACCGTCGAGCAAGGAAGCGCACGCCAGCCCTGCGGCACGGTGCCCGCAGAAGCGCAGCCGAGCGTGCAGCAAACCGCGCCCGCGCCAGCTCCACCGCCGGCGCCGGCGCCGGCATCGGCGGCGCCTGCGTCGGCACCGCCACCGGTGCCGCTCCCGCCGCCGCCGCCGCCCGTGGCTGTGGTCGCGCGACCCGCGGTTCGTCCGGTGCCGCCGCCGATCACGTTCTTTGCGCAGCCGGCGCTCACGTCGTTCGTGCCGGGGTTCGTGCCGCCACCCGTCCCACAGCCGGCCCGCCCGACACCGCCGAGCGGGACCTCCGCGGTCGAGGCGGTCGAACGTGAAGAAGAGGAGGAGTCGGCAACCGAGTCCGTGAGCAACCAGGCCGTGGCCTACCGCGCGCCCGAACATGAGCCGGCTCCCGCGTACATCCTCGGCGTCATCGTCCTCGCCGCGCTAGCCGGGGCATCGATTCGCGGACGTCCGGGTCGCCGCGGCCGCGAGGTCCGGATCGCGCCGGCGACGATCTCGGCCACGCGCTCTCAGCGCCAGATGACGTCCCGTCGCGGGCCACCGCGCTGAGGCGTTCGCCGTTCACGTGCGGTTCACGGCTTTAAAACACGATCCAGATGACGAAGCGCCAGTCTCTTGAACATGACGTCCACATCTGGACCGCAGCAGAGCGCTCGTGTCGAGACGATAAGGCCATCGTGCGCCGCGACCGCCCGCAGCATTTCTGAGTCTTCCGTACGCGACAAGATCGGAGCATGATGTCCCACGCCGCAACCGTCCTTCGACGCCTCGTAGTCGTGCTGACGGGGGCGCTCCTCGTGGCCGCAGCGACCACTGCCGCCGCCCAGGCGAGCTACGGTGAAATCGGGCGCTTCGGCGGGGTGAGGGGCACAGAACCCGGTCAGTTCGAAGCGAGAGAAGCGGCTGCCATCGGCGTCGACCCAGGAACCAACAGCGTGTTCGTGGTCGACATGCCCGACGAAGAAAACGAATTCCGGATCCAGAAGTTCGAAGATATAGGTGGCAAATACCAGGTGGTCGCATCCGCGAGATTCAAACCGGTGGACGACGAACTGGGGAAGGGCGAAGAAAATCTCGACACGGTCGATGGCGTCGCGATCGACACCAAACTGAAACGCCTGTACGTGCTCGCCAACGAGCCACGCAGCGAAAAAAAGACCACGATCGATGTCGAAGACGAAGCCGCGGCGGAGCTCTTCGCGTTCTCGACCGAACAGGTCGGCACGAGCCTCGAACCGGCTGTGCCGGGCGATAAGGAAGGTCTGCTCGCAAGCACGAAAGTCCTGAAGCCGCTCTCGAACAAGCAGGGAGAATCGCTGCTCGAACCGAACGGCATCGCGGTCGATCCCGCCAACGACGACGTGATCCTCCTCGGGAAAGAAGAAAACACCAAATTCGAATCACTCACCGCTCTAGAGCAGGTCACCGACACCGGGACGCTCGGGTCGCGCTGGGTCGACAAAGACAACTACTTCGAAGGCGAAGCCAACTCGCCGGCGGTGTCCGCCAGCGGCGATATCTACGTCGACGATGGGTTCGGCCACGAACTCGGCGTCTCCGAAATCGCCGAAATCCCATCGAGCTTCAACGACTCGGTCGGACCGAAAGCGCTTCCCGGGACCGTCTTCCGCGAAGCCGAAGAAAAGCTTACGGTCTTCCCTGGAGAACCACCGACCGAATTCGGCGGAAGCCTCTCGATCGGACCGGAAGGCACGATCTACACCAAGGCAGGCATCAAGCAGCAGATAGAAGGACAGCCGGAATTCGCATATCCCGGTGTGATCGAGTTCAACGAAAAAGGCGAAGAGGAAGGATGGACCGGTGGTCAGAGCGCCGCTTCCGGTGGCGGCAAATGCACCATCAGTGAGACTCCGGCCGCACAGATAGCGGCCGGCAGCGGCCACGATGTGTTCGTGTACTCCGACAACCTGGAAGCACCCACGATCATCGAGTTCGGACCCGGCGGCACCGGGTGCCCGGTCGGCAGCGTGACTGCGCCGGTCGCGACGGTCAACAACCAGCTCGTCCTCGAAGAAACCAAGATCCCGATCGCCGACAGTGTGACTCTGTCCTCGACGCTCAGGCAGGCGAACGCGCTCAGTGTGGAATGGGAATTCGGCGACGGCGCAAAGGCGACGGTCAGCACGCGTGAGGGGCAGAAGACCGAAGTGACGCACCAGTTTGTCGAGGCCGGCCCGCTGACCGTGACCGAGAAGATCCACACGGACGACCTGCAGACGCCTGAACTGGTCGTGACGCGCAAAATCAACATCCAGCCGCCCGAAGCGGTCACCGGCACGCGTGCCGAAGTCGAGCCGGGCGTCACAAGGACCACCGCGAAACTCGCGGGCACGGTTAACCCCGAGGGCGTCCCCGTGAGCGAATGCTACTTCGAATACGGCACATCCACCTCGTACGGATCGAAGGCCGCGTGCGTCCCGGGGACGCTCGGATCGGGAACGGCGCCCGTGGCAGTGTCGGCTTCGCTCGCCGGGCTCGCGGAAGGGACGCTGTATGACTATCGGCTCGTCGCGAAGTACGTCGGCGGGACCAGCGACGGCGCGAATCAGACGTTCTCGACGCTGCCTGCACCGACCGCAACAACCGGGGCGGCGTCCTCGCCGACCGGACAGACCACCGCGACGCTGAACGCGACCGTGAATCCCGGCGGCGTGGCGGTAACCAAATGCGAATTCCTCTACGGCAAGTCGACGTCCTACGGATCAAGCGTGCCGTGCTCATCTCTGCCGGGATCCGGTACGAGCGCCGTGCCGGTGTCGGCGAGCTTGACAGGTCTGACCGCGAACACGACCTATCACTTCGAGATCGTCGCAAGCAACGCCGGCTGGACGAGCGAAGGCAAAGACGAAAAGCTCGTGACGGCTCCGGTGACCAGCGGTGGTGGCGAACCCCCCCCCACGACGACCACGACCACCGCGACCACCACCGGTACGCTTGAAGTGCTGCCGAGTACGACTGTGCAGCAGCCAGCGCCAGACGTCACCTTGGTTGGTGGTGCTGCGTCGGTCAGCTCGGCGGGCGCCTTCACGTTGAAGGTCAGCTGCCCGACAGGTGACACGAGCTGCACGGGAACGCTGACCGTCAAGACGCTCAAGGCGGTCGTCGCCAGCGTCGGCCACGGTGCCAAGAGCAAGGCGGCGATTCTGACGCTTGCGACGGGCGCGTTCACCGTGGCCGGCGGCCAAGTGAAGACGGTGACGCTGCACCTGTCCTCCCCGGGGCGGACGCTCTTGGCGCACGCGCACGTCTTGAGCGTACGCGTGACGATCCTCGCGCACAACACTGCTGACGCGACGCATACGGGCACGGCCACGGTGACGCTGCGCCCAGCCAAGCCCGCCGCCAAGCACCACCACTAGCCCAAAGTCCGGGCTAGTCCCGGTGTCCGCGCTGCGGGCCCGCGCGGGCTGATGGAAATGGGGATGATCGGGATGTCGCCCGTGACGCCGATCTCTCCCTGGTGCTCCTGAGCCCGAGGCTAGTCTGGCGTGTGGGTCTCCCCGGACCTCCGGACTGTTGCCATGAGCACGCCTGTCAGATTCGCCAGTTCTCAGAGGCCCCTGGGCGACGATTCTGTTCCTCGGTCCCTTGGGAGGTTTCATGGAGACGGTCGTCGAGCGCCCTGGGGCGCTCGTGGCGGAGTTTCAGACGACGGTCACGGGGCTTTTGACGTTGCGCGACTGGCTGGCTGCGCACGGGGTGACGCAGGTCACGATGGAGGCGACCGGCGTCTACTGGAAGCCCGTCTGGGCGATCCTTGAGGACGAGTTCGAGCTGCTGCTGGTCAACGCGCGTCATGTCAAGCAGGTCCCGGGTCGCAAGACCGACGTCTCAGACGCGGTGTGGATCTGCCAGCTCGCCGAGGCGGGGCTGTTGAAAGCGAGCTTCGTGCCGCCCAAGCCGATCCGTGCGCTGCGCAACCTCACGCGCTATCGCAAGACCCAGATCCAGGAGCGCGCGCGGGAGGCCAACCGGCTGCACAAGGCGCTTGAGGACACCGGGATCAAGCTCGACTGTGTCGCCTCGGACATCCTCGGCGTCTCCGGGCGGGCGATGCTCGACGCGCTCATCCAGGGCACTACCGATCCCGGGGTGCTGGCCGACCTGGCCAAGGGTCGCCTGCGCGCCAAGATCCCGGCGCTCAAGGAGGCCCTTGAGGGTCGCTTCGATCAGCTGCACGCCGTCTGGATCGGGGCGATCCTCGCGCACATCGACTTCCTGGACGAGCAGATCGCTTCACTGACCGAGACGATCGGGGGGCAGATCGCCCCTTTCGAGTCAGCCGTTGAGCTCCTGTGCACGATCCCCGGCGTTCAACGGCGCACCGCCGAGAGCATCCTCGCTGAGCTCGGCACCGACATGTCGGTGTTCCCCACCGCCAAGCACCTGGCGTCCTGGGCGGGCCAATGCCCCGGCAACGACCAGTCCGCCGGCAGACGCCGCTCGGGCAGGACCCGCAAGGGATCGAAGTGGCTCGACTGGGCGCTGGAGGAGGCTGCGCTGGCGGCTACGCGCACCAACGACGTCTACCTCGCTGCTCAGTACCAGCGGCTACGGCCGCGCCGCGGCCACAAGAAGGCCCTCGGAGCGGTCAAGCACTCGATCCTCTGCACCGTCTGGCACACGCTCAGCACCGGCGAGCTCTACAACGACCTCGGCGGGGACTACTTCCGCAAGCGCGACCCCCAACGCACCACCAAACGCCTCGTCGCCCAGCTCGAAGCGCTCGGACACACCGTCACGCTGCAGGAGGCGGTGGCTGCCTGAACGTTATTTTCCTGTCAGAGAGGCGGCTCGCCAACGATCTGCGCACGCTGGGCGCGCCGCGTGACGCGCCCAGAGTAGCGTCAGGTCGGCGCGCGCGGCTCGGCATGCGGCCGTGGGATGGGGGGCGTGCGGGACGCACCGTCGCTGGCTGCGCGCGTCAGCGCTTGCGCCGCTCGGCGTGAGGACCGCAAATGTGACCAAGCTGTGAACCGATGTGACCAGCTTGAGAACGGCTTGTGACCAGCCTGTGACGATCGGGGTCAGAAACGGCAGTGTCACGGCTCGGCAACCTTGTCAACGCCTGGTCTGAGCAAAGTGGGCGGCGGGAGCGGATGCTCCCAGTCATTGTCGGCCAGAGGGGCGGAGTTTCCCGCGGTCGGCAAAAAACTGCTGACCAGGAGGTAGTCACGCAATGAAGTCTCTATCCCCACGCCGCAGCATGTCGGCGTGCGTTCTCGCGGCGGCGGCGACAGCCGCCCTCGTGGCGCCCGGCGCGGCAAGCGCGTCGCTGGGTACCCAGTGCTCAGGTGCGGACATCGGCGCCCAGGGGTCGTCCCTGCAGAAGGTCGCCCAGGAGACGCTCTGGGACCCCGGCTTCAACACGTCGAGCGACAAATTCGCCTGCAGCGGCTCACAGGGCGACAAAAAAGAGCCGACGATCGTCTACAACCCAAGCGGTAGTGGTGCGGGGCTCAGGTCGTGGGGCGCCGAACCGAAAGTCGAATCGGAAATCAACTTCAGCCCGACGAACGCGTTCGTCGGCACTGACGAACCGCCGAACAAAGGCCAGCAGGAAGAAATCCTTAAACAGGAGAGCACGGCCACCGAAGGCACTCTGCTGACGATTCCGGTGGCGCAGGAGTCGGTCGCGATCATCGTCGACCTGCCGGAAGGCTGCACGGCGACCAGCACGGCCGCTCCCGGTCGACTCGTGCTCAGCGACAAAGCGCTGCAGGGTATCTACGCGGGCACAACGACGAAATGGGGCGAACTCACGGAAGGTGGCGACGCACTGACCCCGTCGACCTGTGGGACAGACGCGATCATCCCGGTGGCGCGCTTCGATCAGTCCGGTACGACGCACATCTTCAAGCGTTTTCTCAACCTGATCAACACGGCGGGCCTGACGACGGCCTCCGGTACCGAGACGTGGGGCGAACTGTCCGAAGGCAAATTCAACACCGTGTGGCCGACAGCCGCGAACGTGGAGAAGCCGGCAGCCAAGGGCGGCGAAGAACTCATCAAGAAGGTGGCGGCGACGGCTGGAAGCGTCGGCTACGTCAACATCGCCGAAGCTCGTGTCGGTGACAGCGGTGCATTCGTGCCGCCCACAGGCGGTCCGGGCACGCGCACCTTCTGGGCCGAGCTCGAGAACGGCGCCAAGGGCAGCGGCAAAAAGGAAAAGATCAGCTACTCCGACCCCGCCATCAACGGCGACGTCGCAACGCTCGCGAGCGCGAACTGCGCGAAGACGGCGTACTCGAACGGTGCGAACCCGTTCCCGCCGCCGAGCCTGACGGGTCTGTGGAACGAAGTCACGACGTCGGTGCCGACCGCGCCGTCGCCGTTGAAGGAGAAGGACTACGCCCTGTGCGGACTCACGTACGACCTGGCGTTCACGGAGTACCACCTGCTTGAAGGCAAGGGTGCGACGCTGGAAGAGGCTACGGCCGTCAACAACTTCCTCAGCTTCGTCGCAGACAAAAGCGGTGGACAGGCGTTGGCCCATGGCGACGACTACGAAGCTCTGCCGAAGGCAGTGGCCTCGAAAGTCGTGACCGGAGTCGCGACGATTGGGTTCTAAGCCGGAAGCCTTGCGTCGCTGCGGCGACGGAAGCTGAACCCGACAGCGGTTCGCAGTTCGCGGCCGGATCGTCCCAAGGATGGGGCGGTCCGGCCGCTTTGCGTTTGTCTGGGGGCGTGGCGCGATCATGGAGATCCAAGAAACGGCTTTGCGAAGCCACTTTGCGGCCCGCGAGCCGGTGGCACGGCACGGTCTCAGCGGTTCACAAGAACGCGACATCCCCCACCGAGAATGTGAGGAATACTTCCGCCGGGAGCTTAGAAGCTCTGGGAATGGAAATCTGACGATCCGGAGGTACTCAAGTAATGAAGGTCCTTTCCGCGCGCCGACTACGACTGATACCGGCGTGCATCATCTCGGCAGCCACGGTGGCTGCCATGGCTTCGCCCGGCGTGGCGAGCGCAACGCTCGGCACGCAGTGCTCGGGCGCCGACATCACGGGTCAGGGTGCGGCGGTGGAGAAGGTCGCGCAGGGCATCTGGACCAGCAACTTCAATACCTCGGGCGATAAATTCGCCTGCGACGGCTCACAGGGCGACAAACTGAAACCGACCGTGACCTACGACTCGACCAGCAGCGGTGCGGGGCTGCGGTCGTGGGGGGCTGAATTCAAAAGCGAATCCGAAATCAAGTTCGGTCCGACGAACGCCTATGTGGCGACGGCGGAAGCGCCGAACTCCACTCAGCAGGGCGAGATCCTCAAACAGGAGAGCACGGACACGCCGGAAACCCTTCTGACAGTTCCCGTGGCTCAGTTCTCGCTCGCGGTCTACGTGGCGCTACCGGAAGGCTGCACGGCGACCAGCACCGCGGCTCCGGGCCGACTGGTGCTCAGCGACAAAACGCTGCAGGCGATCTACGCCGGCTCGATCAAAACATGGGGCGGCATCACCGACGGCGGCGACACCGTCACGGGCGGCGGTTGCGCAGGGGATCCGATCATTCCCGTGGTCCGCGGCGAAAAAGCCGGCACCACGAACGTCCTCAAGAAATACCTCGGCCTGATCAACACTGGGACTCTGGAAACCGCGTCTGGAAACGAGTCGTGGGACGCGCTTTCGGAAGGCAAACTGAACGCGGTGTGGCCGACAGCGCTGACCGGTCTGGTCAAAACGTCGGTCGAAGGTGACGCAGCCGAGGCCGAAAAGGTCGCGAGCATCCCCGTGGGAACGCCCACGGACGGTGCGATCGGCTACTCGAACCTCGCGGAACTTCGCGTGACCAACCTGTTCAGCGGGTCAGGGAACGGGGCAGGCACCTCGAAATTCTGGGTCGAGATCGAGAACGCCGCGAAGGGCAGCGGCAAAAAGGAAAAGGTCAGCTATGCTGACCCCGCGAGCAACGGGGACGTGGCCGCGGCCGGCAGCGCGAACTGCGCGAAGACGGCGTACTCGAACGGTGCGAACCCGTTCCCGCCGCCGAGTCTCGCAGGTCTGTGGAACGAAGTCACGACGTCGGTGCCGACCTCGCCGTCGCCGTTGAAGGAGAAAACATACTCGCTGTGCAACTTCACCTACGTCCTGGCGTTCACGCAGTACCACCTGCTTGAAGGCAAGGGCGCCACGCTGGAAGAGGCTACGGCCGTCAACAACTTCCTGAACTTCGTGGCGGACAAGAACGGTGGAGCGGCGGAGCTCAAAGGCAACGACTATGAAGCGCTGCCGAAGGCAGTGGCCTCGAAAGTCGTGACTGGAGTTGCGACGATCGGATTCTAAGAAGACGAATGTCCGCCCAGGGTCGGGGCGTTTGACCTAGCGGACGGCAGGGCGATGGGGCGGCTGGCCGGCTCGAGCAGATCGAGCCGGTCCGTCGCCCTCTTGCGTAGCGGCGTCGGGCGCAGGGATCGGCCATCACGCCCGCAAGGATTCGCGCCATCGAGGCTTCGCGTGCAGACATTGCGTGGGGTTGACTGGGCGTTTACGATGGCTGCCCTAGAAGGGTCACGAGATTTCGACATCTGTTGCCGTCGTACGGCCCAGAATGTAAGGCCGATGGCGGCAAGCAAGGAGGCGACGCAGGCAATGAGTGTCGAGGCCGGACGAGGGCTTGGACCGGAAGGTCCCTGGGGGTCGGCGCCGTTGTCTGGTTCGCGGGGGTTGTCTGGTTCGCGTGGGTTTTTGGGGTTGGGTGTGGGTCGGCGGTTGGGTGTTGTTGGGGGGATTGCGGAGGTTCGGGGGCCGGCGGCGTGTTTGCGTCGGGATGCGTTGTTTCGGCGGTTGTTGTTGGTGGCGGATGTGGTTGCGATTGCTGGCGCGTTTTTGATGACGGTTGAGTTCTCGCGGCGGTCTGTGCAGTTGACGTGGGCTGGGGTGGCTGCGGTGCCGGTGTTGTTGGTGTGCGCGAAGTTGACGGGGTTGTATGACCGGGATGAGTCGTTGTTGCGTAAGACGACGTTGGATGAGGCGCCGAAGTTGTTTCAGTTGGCGACGTTGTGTGCGTTGGTGGCGTGGTTGACGGGGGGGTTGTTGGTGCGTGGGGCGCTTGATCGTCATGAGGCGTTGTTCTTGTGGTTGGCGTTGGCGGGGGGGTTGATTCTGGCGCGGGCTGGGTCGCGGGCGGTGGCGTTGTGGCTCGCGCCGACGGAGCGGTGTTTGTTCATCGGTGATGAGGTCTCGGCGGAGACGATTCGCTCGAAGTTGACGGGGCATGGGGGTGTGAAGGCGGAGGTTGTCGCGCATCTGGATCTGGATAAGGTCGCTTCGTGGTCGACGGATAGTTTTTCTGAGGCGCGTTTGGCGGAGATCCGGGATTTGGCGCAGACGCTTGATGTGCATCGGGCGATCATCGCGCCGCGGAGTGTTGATGGTGGGGAGATGTTGAATCTGGTGCGGACTTTGAAGGCGGTCGGGGTGCGGGTCAGTGTGTTGCCGCGGTTGCTTGAGGTGGTGGGCTCCTCGGTGGTGTTCGATGATCTGCATGGGGTCACGGTGATGGGGGTCAGGCGGTTTGATCTGACGCGTTCTTCGGCGGCGTTCAAGCGTGGGTTTGATGTGTTTGGCGCGGGCTTGGGGTTGCTGGCGGTCTCGCCGTTGCTGGCGGTGATCGCGGTTGCGGTCAAGCTTGATAGTCGTGGCTCGGTGTTCTTTGCTCAGCAGCGTGTGGGCCGGCATGGCAAGCGGTTTGAGATGTTGAAGTTCCGGACGATGGTGCCGGACGCGGAGGCGTTGAAGGACGGGTTGCGCCATCGCAATGAGGCGAAGGAGGGGTTGTTCAAGATCGCTGATGATCCGCGTGTGACCAGGGTCGGGCGGTTGTTGCGGGCGAGTGCGTTGGACGAGCTGCCGCAGTTGTGGAACATCGTGCGGGGCGAGATGAGCCTTGTCGGCCCCAGGCCGTTGGTGATCGATGAGGATCAGCGGATCGAGGGGTGGCATCGCCGCAGGCTGGAGTTGACGCCGGGGATGACGGGCCCGTGGCAGATCCTCGGCCCTGCCAGGGTGCCGCTACGGGAGATGGTCGCGATCGACTATCTCTACATCGCCAACTGGTCGCTGTGGACCGACATCAAGATCCTGCTGCGCACCATCCCCCACGTCATCCAACGACGCGGACTCTAAAGCTCCCCGCTTCCGGTCAGCCCGGACAATAGGCGGTCGACTCGGCACGGTCGTTCGACAGCCTACGCCTGACCGAGAGGGCGTGCTAACTCGGAGATTGGGCGCTGCCAACTCGGAGATCGGCCGGTTGACGCCGCTCGCTGGGTCGGCTGGCCGGGTCTGCGACTATCGCTGCTGGCTATCGATTATGGTGGCGCGCCGCCGAAACATGCGGCATGTATTGCCAGGGAGTTAGCGATATGGGTAGCATTATCGCAGATTCCTGCTATTCTCGGCGGTCACCGATGGCGATCTCAGATGCGCAGATCCTTGCCCAGAATCCGTGGTGGACGAGCGCGTCCTGGCGCGAGTCAGATCCGCACCTGGTGCAACTGCGAGCACAGGCGGTGCGCTTGGCGTCGGACTTCGTCGCCGATCTTGATGTGGGCAGGCCGGGCATCCACATCCTGCGCGGGCCACGCCAGGTCGGCAAGAGCACCGACCTGAAGCTACTGGTCGAACGGGCGCTCGCCGACGGCGTGGAGTCGAGGGCGGTCGTCTACCTTGCGCTCGACCTGCTCGAAGGCCAGCATCTCTCGGCGCTGGCTGCGACGGTGCAGCGGGCACTCGACCTTGCTGGCGGCGATGTTCCCCGCCTGCTGCTGCTCGACGAGGTGACCGCTGTGACGGGCTGGCAGACGGCTGTCAAGTCGCTGTGGGATGACGGCACGATTCGCGGCGAGGTTGTCGTCTGCACGGGATCCTCCGCGATTGACCTACGGCACGGTGTCGCCGAACGGCTGCCGGGACGCCGCCAGGCGGGCGTCGATCATCTCGCCCTCCCGCAGAGCTTCGCCGCGTTCGCGCGCGCGGTAAACGGTGACATCCCCATCTCTCCCCGGCTGACCGTCGCCGACCTGCGCAGCGACGACGGCACTGCGCTGATACGAGACATGCGCGCATACGCCCCGGCGCTCGATGCCGCGCTCGAACGATACCTGCGCTTCGGCGGGCTGCCCGCCGCGGTGTCCGAGGCGGCACACGGCGCCCGTGAGCCCTCGTCAGAGGTCAAGCGCGTGCTGTACGACTCGCTCGTCCGGGAGCTGCAGCGCAAGGGCGCGGGTGTTCCCGCGGGCCACGCCCTACTCGAGCGCGTCGTGCGCTCGCTTGGGTCCAAGACCAGCTGGAGCAGCATGGCGCGCGAGATGGACGTCCCGCTCGGGCGCGGCAAGGGACGGCCGAACCATCAGACACTGCGCGACTACATAGAGCTGCTGGCCGGGGGCTACTTCCTGTTCGTGACCTACTTCTGGCGAGGCGGCTCACAGACCAACGAGCAGTCCAGGGACAAGAAGGTCTTCCTCGCCGACCCGTTGCTACACACGATCGCGCTCGACGGAGCGCCCGGACTGGCGGTCAACGCTCCCGCGCTCGTCGAGAACGCGATCGGGATGTCCCTGCTGCGCCGCTACGAACCCACCGATCGTCTGATCGAGACCTTCATCCTGCCTGAGCGCCTGCACATCTGGCAGACGGCGCGTGGCGGCGAGATCGATTTCGTCTGCGGTCCGCGCAACGAGCTCGATGTGGTGGAGGTCAAGTACCGTGAGAACCCGAGCCTGTCCGCGGCTGCAGCCGCCGCACGCGCGCATCCGGGCCGTCCGGTCGTCATGGCCACGAAGAGCGTGCAGCGCGTCGCTGAGCACTACCTGTTGCTGCCGGCCCACACGCTCATGTGGGCGCTCGGGTAGACGCAAGGAGCGTCCGGCCCCGTCAGAGCCTCGCCCGCTGCGTCGTGACCACCCGCTCCTCGAACGCGAAGCCGGCTTCCAGCGCGCGGCGCACGGGGCATGTCTCAGCGACGCGCTCGAGCCTGCGCCGCTGCTCGGCGCTCAGCTCGTCGGGCAGGTGTATGTCGACCGCGAAGCGCCGCGGGACGCTGTCCGGGTCGTAGTCCACGTCGACGGCGAGCTCGCCGATCTCCCAGCCGCGGTTCTGCGCGTACATGGCGATCATCGTCGCGATGCACGAGGCGAGCGTCGCCGCGAGCAGCTCGTGCGGCGCCGGCCCCTGATCGGTGCCGCCGAGGCGCTCGGGCTCGTCGGTGACGATCGTGTGGCGGCCGTTGACGTCGACCTCGTGCCTGAGGCCGGTGCCGCATCGATGGGCTGTTGCCGTCATGCTCATACAACGAGAATAGCATACAACGATGTAGTTGTGCTAGGCTGCCGGATATGGCAACGACTACGAACGTCCCGCACCCGCTTCCGCAGCCGCTGGTCGAGTTGATCGCCGAGCGCTTTCGCGTCCTCGGTGAGCCGATGCGCATCCGTCTGCTGGACGCCCTGCGCGAGGCTCCCGCGAACGTCCAGGAGCTGCAGCAGGCGACCGGCGCCTCACAGCAGAATGTCTCCAAGCACCTCGGCATGCTTCTGCGCAGCGGCCTGGTGAGCCGCAGCAAGGAGGGCAACTTCTCGCGCTATGAGATCGCCGACGAGAGCGTGTTCGCGCTGTGCGAGCAGGTCTGCGGCGGGCTGCGCCGACAGCTGGACGAGCTCGACGCGCTGCTGCCGGCCGGAGCCGCGCGATGAGCGCGATCGCGGCGCGGCGCACGGTCCCGGCCCCCGAGCCGCCGGCGCGGCAGATCGTCCGCGTCGGCCCGATCGGGCGCCTTGGGCGTTACACGGCGACGCATTTTCGCAAGGTGCTGGTTGGGTGGGTCCTGCTCGCCGTGGTGCTGGGTTTCTTCGCGCCGCGCGTCGAGAATGCCCTGTCGGGCGCGGGCTGGGAAGCGAGCGGGTCGCAGTCGGTGCAGGCCCGCAAGCTCGTGGAAAAGGACTTCGCCGGGCTGGGTGGCTACGGGCTGATGACAGTCGTGTACTCCCCGAGCGAGACGGTCGGCTCGCCTTCGTTCAGATCGGTCATATCCAGGGTCGAAGCGATCTTGCGCGCGAACAGCGCCGTGAGGACCGTGGTTGCGCCTGCTCCCGGTCTTTCGATCTCCGCCGATGGCCACACCGCGATCGTGCAGGCCGGCGCCGCGCGCGACCCCGACGAAATGGTCGCTGCAGCGGACAAGCTCAAGGGGACGCTGCACGGGCTGTCCACGAGCGGGGTCGTCGTCAACCTCACCGGCGCAGCCGGCATGTGGTCGGATTTCAACGCCGCCAACCGCTCCGCGATGCTCAAATCGGAGGTCATCTCGTGGCCCGTGACGCTCGGGATCATGCTGCTCGCGTTCGGCTCGCTCGTGGCGGCAGGGCTGCCGCTGATGCTGACGATGGTCGGGCTGCTCGCGGCCGCCGGCATGCTGTACCTGGGCACGCTGGTCACGCCGATCTCGATCTGGGCGATGAACTTCGCGCTGATGTTCGCGCTCGCGCTCGGGATCGACTACGCGCTGTTCATCGTGATGCGCTTCCGCGGCGCGTTGTTCGGATCGAGGCTCGACCCGGTGCAGGCGACCGCCGTGACGATGGACACGGCCGGCAAGGCCGTGCTGTTCAGCGGCGTGACGGTGCTGATCTCGCTGACCGCGGTGATGCTCGTCCCGAGCCCTGCGTTTCGCAGCATGAGCCTGGGGATCATGCTCGCCGTCATCTTCGTGCTTGCCGCGACGCTCACGCTGCTTCCGGCGGTGCTGGCGAAGCTCGGGCCGAAAGTCGAGAATCTGTCGCTGCCGTGGGTCAGATCGAACCCACCCGCCCTGCACCGCTCCCCGCGCTTTGCCGCCTGGGGCGAGCGGCTGTGGCGCCGTCCGTTCCGCTACGGCATCCCGGCGCTTGCGGTGCTGCTCGCGCTCGCCTACCCGGTGACGCAGCTGAAGACGTCGATGCCGTCGATCAAGGTCGTGCCGAGCAGCGACTCGTCGCGTATCGGATACGACCAGGTCCAGGCGGCGATGGGACCGGGTGCGACCGGACCGCTGCAGATCATCGTCCCGGCCGGCGAGGCCGGCGCGGCGGCACGGATAGCCAAGGGCGATCCCGGCATCGCCCAGGTGGTGCCGACCCAGCCGGGCGCCGGCGGGCTCGCGATGGTGACGGCGATCCCGCGCCAGGACCCATCCAGCTCGGCCGTCGGTGCGACGATCGATCGGCTCAGGGGCGAGCTGCCCGCGGGTGCCCTACTCGGTGGCGCGGGCGCCGAAAACCATGATCTGCAGCGCCTGCTCGCTTCCAAGACCGCGCTCGTGATCGGCGTGGTGCTCGTCCTCGGGTTCCTGCTGCTGCTGTTCGCGCTGCAGGCGCCGTTGCTGGCGGCGGCCGGGGTGCTCACGAACCTGCTCGCCACGGGCGCCGCGTTCGGGGTGGCCAAGTGGATCTTCCAGGACGGCGACCTGCACTCGCTGCTCGGCTTCCAGCCACAGGGGTTCCTCGACGCATGGGGGCCGGTGTTCTTCTTCGCGATGATCTTCGCGATCTCGATGGACTACACGATGTTCCTGCTGTCATCCGCCAAGGAGCACTGGGACCACACAGGCAGCGCCAAGGACGCGATGGTCAACGGCATGGCGCACTCAGGCAGGGTGATCTTCGCCGCCGCCGCCGTGATGGTCGCCGTGTTCTTCACGTTCGCGCTGTCAGGGCCGCTGCCGCCGAAGGAGATGGGGATCATCCTCGGCGTCGCCGTGCTGCTCGACGCAGCGCTCGTACGGCTGCTGCTGCTGCCTGTGCTCTTGCGCCTTATGGGCGCCCGCGCCTGGTATCTACCCCGCTGGGCGCGGCGCGTACTCCCCGACGTGCGCTTCGGGCACACCTGAGCGCAAGAGGTGGCCGCGGCTCGCGCCTGCCGGCCCGCAGGGCCTCAACCGCGCGGGCTGCTCATCGCGAGCGCGAGCCGTCTCGCGCCGCGCGCCGGATCGACAGCGCGAGCAGGCCGATCACGGCCGGTGGCATCACCCACCACGCCGCGATCGCGGCGGCGGCGATCGACGCAGTGAGCGCCAGCGCCAGCACCACCCCGAGCGCGGTCAGCCAGTCGTCGCCGACGACGAACTCCCATACGCCCTCGAGCAGAGCCGACGCGCGGGTCATGCGCTCACCGTGGCCTGGTCGCCCACCTTGTCCTGGTCGCTCACCTTGGCGGGGGTCGCGACGTGGTCTGAGATGGCCGCCGTGTTGACCGTGCGACGCACGGTCCAGGCCATTGCGATCGCGGCAGCGAGCACCCCCGGGATGATCGCCAGCAACGCCGCATCTCCACCCGGCCAGCTCGCGCCGGTACCCTCGGTGCCCCAGAACATCCCGAACGATGTGAGCATCACGCCGACCGCGAACTTCATCGTGTTCTCAGGCACGCTTGCCAACGGCGCTCGCGCGGCGGCGCCTGCGGCGACGACCAGCAGCACCGCCAGCCCGGCCGCTGCGGCGGCAAGCGGCACGCGGTGCTGGTTGGCGCCGAACGTGAGCACGATGAATGCGACCTCCAGGCCCTCCAGCAGCACGCCCTTGAAGGCGATCGTGAACGCATAGCCGTCCAACCCGGTGCGCTTGCCGCCGGCCGCGCGCGCGGCTTCGGCCTCCTCCTGGAACGTCTGCAGCTCATCGTGCTTGGCCTTCAGCCCGGCCGAGCGCAGGATCGCCTTGCGCAGCCACTGCAGCCCGAAGATCAGCAGCAGACCGCCTACGAGCACCCGCAGCAGGTCGATCGGCAGAGACGTCAGCGCGGGTCCCAGCGCGGCCACGATCGCCGCCAGCGCGACCGTGGCCGCTCCCACGCCGCTCATCGCCGAGGACCAGTTGCGCGTCGTGCCCACCGCGAGCACGATCGTCAACGCCTCGACTGCCTCCACCGTGCAGGCCAGGAACACCGAGACCGCCAGCCCCCACTCTGCGCCGCTCATGCTTGCGGGGCCCTCGGCTCAGCCGTCATCGCTTAAGGATGGCAGCTCGCAGCTGAGCTGCTGCGCGCTACTCGAGCAGGTCCGGCCGCGGCGTGATGTCCGCCGGCGCCAAGTCTGTGAGGTCGGTCGCGCTCTGCCATGGCCGCTTGTAGGCCGCCCACGCCACCGCCACCGCGAGCAGCGTCGCGCACAGGCTCCAGCCGAGGGCGGTCGTGCCGACGCCGACGTACTTCAGGCCCGAGGCGAAGATCACGAACGTGATCGCGGGCCTGATGTAGCGGTCAGGAGCGCTGGCGGACAGCAGCGAGCCGACGAGCACCGCCGGCACGCTGCCGATGATCAGCGAGGTCGTCACGCCGAAGTCGACGTGCCCGAACGCGAGCGCGCCGAGCGCCGCCGCGAGCGTCAGCGGCACCGCCTGCGTGAGGTCGGTCCCGACGAGCTGGTTGGCGCCGAGCATCGGGTACAGGAACAGCAGCAGGATGATCATCAGCGAGCCCGAGCCGACGGAGGTCATGCCGACGATCAGGCCGCCGACCATCCCGATCGCCACGGTGCGCGCCGGGTGCACGTCCACGTCCTTGACGATGCCCGTGCGGCGCTCGGTGCCGCGGCGGTCGAGGCCGTAGCGCAGCACCATCGCGGCGGCGCCCAGCAGCAGCGCGGCGCCGAGCGCCATCTCGATGTTTCCCTGGTTGGCCTTGGCGTTCCCCATCAGATGCAGCAGGTATGCGCCCAGGAACGCCATCGGAACCGAGCCGAGCACCATCCAGCCCACCAGGCGGTGGTTGACCGTGCCTTTGCGCAGGTGCACGGCGGCCCCGAACGGGCGCATCACAACCGCCGCCACAAGGTCGCTGGAGATCGCCTTGGCCGGCGTTATGCTGAACAGCAGGATCAGCATCGGCGTCATCAGCGCGCCGCCACCGGCGCCGGTCATCCCGACGAGGAACCCGACGATGGCGCTGCCGAGAACGATATATGGGTCTACGTGCATGATCCCTTGCAGCGCCACGTGCGCGGTCGTGGCTCTCCCCACGGGTCAGCCCGCGATCGACGAGCAAGGATAGCGCATTGCTCATGTTGTCGGGTGGAATGACCAGAATAATGACACCGGGCAAACGGCGAAGTTTCCTAAAGAGGTCTTGCTTTAGGTCCCCGCGGTGTTTATGATGCGGGCCTGAGTAGGGGTCGCGAAATCTCGACATCTGTTGGGGTTGCTGGACTCCCCATGCGGGGTCCGTTCGTGGCGAGCAAGGAGGCGGGAGACGCTATGAGTGTGGATACGGGGAGTGGGGCCGAGGCCGGGGTAGCCTGGAAACCCACGTCGCTTGCCGATACGGGGACCGCGTTGGCTGGGTCGCGGGGGTTGTCTGGTTCGCGTGGGTTTTTGGGTTTGGGTGTGGGTCGGCGGTTGGGTGTTGTTGGGGGG
>JBEKWH010000025.1:0-58466 GCA_049513255.1 Solirubrobacteraceae bacterium | reverse complement strand
AGGTGGTGCTGTGGATCCACTTGCCGTTCTGCTTGACCAGGTAGGAAACCCAGTCGGGGTGCGTCGGGCTGTACTTGGGGCCGATGGCTGCGACGGTCTCGAGCGTCAGATGATCGCCGCCGCTGGATGCTGGAGCGACGCTCGCGGAGATCGCCGGCGGTGCGCTGGTTGCCCAGGCCGCGACGTACAGGCCGAGCAGCACACCGAGCACCGCCACGGCGGCGCTCACGCCCAGGAGCTTCTTGGCGAACACGCTCACAGCTAACCCCGGCCGCCGACCGCGGTCTCCCCAGAGCCGACGGTTCCTCCCCGACTGCTAACCGCGCCTTCCCGCAAGCTGACCGCGCCTCCTCGAGCGCTCGTGCTGCCCGGCTGACTACGCTGGCCACTCTAGTTACGGGCTGGCCGGCCGCACAAGTATATGAGAGAAATCTCATGAAAGTTTCCCCACGATCCGGAGTCGCGGCCCGCTCGTCTGTCGCAAGGAGGCCGCACGGCGCGTTTGGCGGTGGTCCGGAGCGTCGCCTGCTCGGCCCAAACGGCTGCTCGCCGCGACCCCGGTGCCGTGGGCGGGTACGATCAACGGCTTGTCCCAGCCCCAGCGATTGGACGGCGATAAGCGCCCCACCCACGGCGCGGGGCGGCCCGCGGGCGCGGCGTCGGCAATGCGCGCGCGCGTCCCCGAGCGCCCGACGCTGGATGGCCTTGAGGCGAAGTGGAGCGCGCTGTGGGAGCGCGATGGCGTGTACCGCTTCGACCGCTCGGCGCCGCGCGAGCGCGTGTACTCGATCGACACGCCGCCGCCGACGGTCAGCGGCTCGCTGCACGTGGGCCACGTGTTCTCCTACACGCACACCGACACGGTCGCGCGCTTTCAGCGCATGCGCGGGATGGAGGTCTTCTACCCGATGGGCTGGGACGACAACGGCCTGCCGACGGAGCGGCGCGTGCAGAACCACTTCGGCGTGCGCTGCGATCCGTCGGTGCCGTTCGACCCCGACTTCCAGGCGCCGAAGGAGCCGTCCGAGAAGCAACCGGTGTCGGTGTCGAGGCCGAACTTCGTGGAGCTCTGTCTCCAACTGACCGAGAGCGATGAGCAGGTGTTCGAGGCGCTGTGGCGCACGCTGGGGCTGTCGGTGGACTGGTCGATGACGTACACGACGATCGGCCGCCTGGCGCAGCGCATCTCCCAGCGTTCGTTCCTGGGTCTGCTGGCGCGTGGCGGCGCCTACCAGCTGGAGGCGCCGACGTTGTGGGACGTGGACTTCCAGACGGCGGTCGCGCAGGCCGAGCTCGAGGACCGCGAGCGCCCGGGGGCGATGCACCGCGTGCGCTTCGCCGCGGCGCCGGATGGCGAGGGCGCGCAGGCGGCGGGCGCTGAGGTCAAATCCCGCCCGCCCGCGCTGATCGAGACAACGCGCCCGGAGCTGATCCCGGCGTGCGTGGCGCTGCTGGCGCATCCTGACGACGAGCGCCACCGCGAGCTCGTGGGAACGGACGTGCTGACGCCGCTGTTCGGGACGCGCGTACCGGTGATGACGCATGCGGCGGTCGAGCGCGAGAAGGGGACGGGCCTGGTGATGGTGTGCACGTTCGGCGACCTGACGGACGTGATGTGGTGGCGCGAGCTGGGGCTGCCGGTGCGCTCGGTGCTCGGACCCGACGGGCGCCTGGCGGAGGTCCCGTGGGGCGCGCCGGGATGGGAGTCCCAGGATGTGGAGCGCGCGCGCGCCGACTACGCGGAGCTGCAGGGCCGCACGATCAACCAGGCGCGCAAACGCATCGTGGAGCTGCTCGAGCAGTCGGGCGACCTGCTGGGCGAGCCGCAGCCGGTGACGCGGGCGGTGAAGTTCTTCGAGAAGGGCGAGCGGCCGGTGGAGATCGTGACGAGTCGCCAGTGGTTCATCCGCACGATCGAGCACCACGACGAGCTGATCGCGCGCGGGCGCGAGCTGCAGTGGCACCCGCCGTACATGCGCGCACGCTTCGAGGACTGGGTCAACGGGCTGACGGGCGACTGGTGCGTGAGCCGCCAGCGCTTCTTCGGCGTGCCGTTCCCGGTGTGGTATCCGATCGACGCGGGCGGGGCGGTGCTGTACGAGCAGCCGATCGCGGCGCGCGAGGAGCAACTGCCGGTGGACCCGTCGACGGACGTGCCGGATGGCTATGAGGCGGCGCAGCGCGGCCAGTCGGGTGGCTTCGCGGGCGACCCGGACGTGATGGACACGTGGGCGACGTCATCCTTGACGCCGCAGATCGCTGCTCATGCGGGCGAGGACCAAGAGCTGTTTGCGAAGGTGTTCCCGATGGACGTGCGCCCGCAGGCGCACGACATCATCAGGACGTGGCTGTTCTCGACGATCCTGCGTTCGCAGCTGGACTACGACGAGCTGCCGTGGGCGAACGCGGCGATCTCGGGCTGGGTGCTCGACCCGGACCGCAAGAAGATGTCGAAGTCGAAGGGCAACGTGGTGACGCCGATGCACCTGCTGGAGGAGCACGGCGCCGACGCGGTGCGCTACTGGGCGGCCAACGGGCGCCCGGGCACGGACACGGCGTTCGACGCCAAGCAGATGAAGGACGGCCGGCGCCTGGCGGTGAAGCTGCTGAACGCGTCGAAGTTCGCGCTCGCGGAGCTGCCGCCGCCGGGCGAGTCGCTGACGCACCCGCTCGACCGCGCGCTGATCGCGCGGCTGGCGGCGGTCGTGAAAGACGCGACGGACAGCTTCGAGTCCTACGACTACGCGCGCGCGCTGGAACGCGCGGAGCGCTTCTTCTGGTGGTACTGCGACTTCTACCTGGAGCTCGTCAAGGGCAGGCGCTATGACCCGGACCCGGCGGTGAGCGCGTCGGTGAGCCTCGCGCTGCGCCTGTCGCTGTCGGTCTTCCAGCGTCTGTTCGCGCCGTTCCTGCCGTTCGTGTGCGAGGAGGTGTGGTCGTGGTGGCAAGGGGGCTCGGTGCATCGCGCGGCCTGGCCGGACGCGGGCGAGCTCGCGGCGGCGGGCGGCGGCGGCGAGGCGGCTGGGCATGCGGGCGAGGCCGAGCGCGATGGCGCGGTGAACGGCCGCGGCCGCGAGGAGGTTGCGCTCGAGGTGACGGCGGACGTGCTGCGCGAGGTGCGCAAGGCGAAGTCGCAGGCCAAGCGGCCGATGCGCGCGCCGGTCACGCGCGTGCTTGTGCGCGACACGGCGGAGCGCTTGGCGGCACTGGCGCTCGGCGAGGACGACCTGCTGGAGGCGGGGTCGATCGAGCGTGTGGAGACGGCCGAGGACGGCGAGTTCGCGGTTGAGGTGGAGCTGGCGGAGGAGAGCACCGGCTGAGGGGTAGCGGCAACGCGAAGGGTTGCCTATGAGTGGGGACGAAAAAGCAGACGATCAGCATCCCGATCAACGGGTGCTGGTGCTCGGCGAGTCCGGCGGGCTGGGCGAGGCGCTGGCACGCAGGCTCGAGCATGGTGGGACGGCGGTCGAGCGGGCGATGTCGCTGAGCGACAGCCAGGTGTCGGCGATCCTCGCGGAGCGTCGGTGGGCGGCTGTGGCTGTGGTGACGCGCGACGACGTCCTGGCGCTGCGCCTGACGCTGCTGGTCGCACACCTGCGCCCGGACTTGCCGCTTTGGGTGACGATGTTCGACAGGACGATCGCGCGCGAGCTGCACCACGTGGTCCCGGCGGTGCAGGTGCTCTCGCCGTCGGAACTGGTGGCGGCCGACCTGGCGGAGCAGCTGGTTGCGGCGGCTGGCTCCACTGCGACGCGCAGGCGCACGGGCGTGAGCCTCGTCGATGACGCGCTGCGGTTGCTGGTGCGCGCCGGCGTGGGGATCCTGCTGGCGCTGCTGGTCGAGGTGGTCGTCGGCGCGATCGCGTTGCATGAGAGCTTCGTCGACGCGCTCTACTACAGCACGAGGACGGTGGCCACGGTGGCTGGCACGCCCGGGGCGGCGACAGCGGCTGCTTGGTACAAGGTCGTGTCGGTGCTGGACACGCTGGCGGCGCTGGCGCTTGTGGCCGTCTTCACGGCGGCGCTCGTACGCCGGGTGAGCCGCCCGCGCCTGACGACGCTGTTCGGCGCGCGCGCGGCTCCGGCACGACACCACGTCCTGCTCGTGGGCTTCGGCCAGGTGGGCTTCCGCTTGGCGCAGGAGCTGCGGCGACGCCACATCGCGGTGCTGGGCGTCGAGCGTGACGCCGACGCGCCGTGCGTGCGACTCGCGCGCGCCGCCGGGATCCCGGTGGCGATCGGGCGCGGCGACGACCGCGAGACGCTCGAGCGGCTGGGCATACGCCGCTGCGTGGCGGTCGCGGCGGTGACCTCTGACGACCTGGTCAACGTCGCGGTGGGCCTCGCCGCGAGCGATCTCGCGCCGGGCGTCGCGCTGGTGCTGCGCCTGGGTGACGGCGAGGTGGCGGCGGAGACCGATTCGCTGCTGCACCTGGGCGGGATCTGCGACGCGCACAAGCTCGCCGCGGACACGCTCGTGCGGGGGCTGGGCGGTCCGGGCGCTCCCGGAGCCTGATGGCCGCTACCGCGGCTGTGTGGCCTCAGGAATCGAGCGTTTGCCGGACCAGTCGAAGCGGCACCATGAGCGTGTCGGGCGCGAGATCCGAGGGCTCGAATCCAAACGCGCGATAGAAGGACGACGCGCGTTCGTCGAGGGCCTGCACCGTGACTGCGCGTATGGCGAGCTCATCGGAGGCGCGGAGGACTCGTCGTAGCGCATCGAGCAGCAGGCCGCGGCCCAGGCCGGTGCCCTGATGGGGGGTCGCGACCGCAAGGCGGGCGAGCAGCGCGACGGGAATCGGGAAGTGTCGCGAGAGTCCTCGCCGGACGCCGGCGGTCGCTCGCTCATGCTCGACCTGCGCGGCAACCAGTGTGTAGTAGCCGGCGACCTTGCCATCAAGTTCGGTGGTGACGAACGTGCGGGCGGCGTCGCGATGCTGATTCTGGCTCGCGTAGGCGCGCAGCCAGCGGTCCAGGGTGTCACGGCCGCAACTGAATGCCTCGACGTGATGTCGGGTACGGTCGAACGCTTTGGTCGCGGTCAGCCGCGACGTCACGTCTCAGGCAGGACGCTCGGCTTCTCGACGAGCCGGCGCAGACCACGCTCGGCCTCCCCGGATGGTCCGTCCAGCGCGGCGAGGAACCGTTGCGCGGCTTCGTCGTCGACGACATAGCGGTCGCGCTCAGCGAGCGTGCGCTCGGCCTCCCGGCGTGCCGCTCTGCGTACGAACTCGCTGAGGGTCTCGCCGGCGACGGTCGCCGCGGCCTGCTCGAGACTGCGCTCCTCCTCGGTGATTCGAATCTCGATCCTGCGGGTCTTGGTTGCGGTGTTCGACTCCACGGCCATATTGTACGGCATCAGTCCGGACAGTTGCTATGCCGCGCGAGCCGAGTCGCTCGGCACGGTTGATCATGCGCGACACGCGATCAGCTCGACGCGATCATCGGAGCCGGCGAGTCGGGCGTCTGTTGTGAGAATGCGGATCGAGTCGAGAGCGGCAGCGAGCTCAGCGTAGAGAGCGTCGACGAGTCGCTGATTGTCGCGTCGCCCCCATGCGCCCAAGAGCAGGCTCGCGAGCGGGTGCCGGCGGATCGGTGCACCGGCAAGCTCGGTGAGCGCGGCGAGGACCGCCGACTGTTCGAGATCCCCCGCGCGATACAGCCGCCCGAGCGCGGAGAGCACCTCTGCGTCGAGGTGCGCGGGGGCGTGCAACTGGCATCCGCGCATCCGCGCACGAACCTTGTCTCCGAGGTCGGTGCCGATCAGTGCCTCCGCGATCGCAGAGGCGTCGACGACGAGAGCCTCAGGTGGAGACGGGGTCACCGGGCTCGCCGAGTTCGGCGCGGGCCGCGTCGATCGCGTCGATCACGCTCCGGTGGGCGATGTCCGCGTGTGGCAGGCGGTCAAGGCGGTCGAGCCAGCGGTCGGTCTCACTGTGTTCAAGCGTGCTGGACAGCGCCGCCTGTGCGACTTGGGAGATGTTCAAGCCGGCGGCTCGCGCCTGTCGTGCGAGCTCGTCGGGCAGGTATACGTTGACGCGGGCCATGCGCATAGTATACACACATCGACGTGGCCGCGCACGCGGGCGCGCTAAACGCCTGGACGTCCGAGTCAGAGACGTGCGTTAGCCGCAGTCTCTCAATGTGTCCAGCCGCGCTCGCGGACTTCGTATGCAGCTCTCGCGTCGAGGCCGTCGCCGGCACGTAGCTGTTGGATCAGCTGAACGCGAAGCTCGAGATTGCGGGCACTGTGTGTTTGCACAGGCTCGATCGCTGCTGGCGTCTCTGTGGCGGGATGACGGGGATGGTCGGCAGCCACCGAATCATTGTAGGGCTGGCGTATCAGCCAGACCGACGTCCGTCCCCCTCTGCTCCGCGAAGTGCTTGCTGAGCATCGTCAGCTGCCCCTGGTAGTTGGAGCCGATGTCCTCGCCGTACAGCACGTCGGGCTTCTCGGCCATGCGCTCGAAGGCGAGCTTGCAGACGGGCTGGCGGTGCTCGACCATGAACGACACGTCGCGCGCTCTGACCTCGAGCGCGGCGCGGCTGCCGCGCGCGGCGGGGTCGCTGGAGTAACCGAAACCGGGGTCGAAGAAGCCGGCGTAGTGGGTGCGCAGCTCGCCGGCGGTGGGGTCGTAGGCGAGCATCTCGGCGGCGTATGACGGCGGGATGCAGACGCCCTCGGCCGACAGCAGCAGGTAGAAGACCTCAGGCTCGAGCACGATCCGGCCGCCGCGCTCGGGGTGCACGGGCTCCCAGTAGTCGCGCCAGCGCAGCGCGCCGACCTTTGTCAGGTCGATCGGCAGGCTGTTCTTCTTGGCGCGGTAGCCGACGATCGCCTCGGCCGAGCCGGACACGTCGAGGCTGAGGAACAGGCCGTCGGCGAGCGACAGCTCGGAAGCGGGCAGCGGCTGGGAGTCGAGGTACAGCAGCGGCGACTCGCGATGCAGCGCGAGCAGCTCGTCATCGCTGAGGCGCGCATCGGCGGACATCAGCCGCACCTGGTTGAGCGCGAGCCCGGTCTTGACGCGGATCGCGAACGTGCGGGGCACGACCTCCAGGTAGAGCTTGCCGTGGTAGCCGGCGGCGATCTCGTCGAAGCGGTGGTTGCGGTCGGTGAGCACCCGTGTGAACACGTCCAGGCGCCCGGTCGAGCTCTTGGGGTTGGCCTTCGCGCGGATCTGCTCAGGCAGGCGCAGCTCCTCGATCAGCGGCACCAGGTAGGGGCGGTCGCGCTCGAGCGTGGCGCCGTCGCGCAGGTCGATGCGTTCGAACGCGATCTCCTCGATCTTCTGCTCGACGGTGGAGTCGCTGTCGGGCAGGAAGCTGCAGCGCAGCGCCCACGCGTGCTCGCCGAGGCGCAGGTCCACGCTCGCCGGCTGCACCGACTCGCCGGGGATGCGCCACGGGCCCGCGACCATCCACTCGCGCGCGACGGCCTCGCGCAGCTGCTGCGAGGGCAGCACTCCGGTGGCCTCCCGGAGGCCGTCCGGCGCGTGCTCGATCTCGCTCGGAACGGGCGTGGTGGTCACATCCAGGCTCGCTTGCGCATGCCCGACAAGTGTATGTGCACGGCCGGCAAGGAGTGGAAAACAGGGCTGGCGCGTGCCGCATGTCGGAACTACAGTCGATGGCGACGCGAGCTTGAGCATCGTCCCACCTCTCCGACGGTGCCCAAGAAGAGATCCCAGGCGTCCCCCGGCGCCAGGTCTCCGCGGGCGTCGCAGCCCCACCGGCCGCGGCGTCCGTGAAGGCTTGGGGCTGGCGTCCCGTCCGCGGTCCCGTCTACCTTCAATCCGTGCTCCTGAACGAGCTGAAAGATGGCGTCGAGATCGACCAGGTGCTGCTGGTCCGCGAGGCTGAGCGCCGGCAGCGCCGCGACGGCGGCGAGTACCTGCGCCTGCAGCTGGGCGACCGCACGGGCGCGGTCGCGTGCATGGTCTGGGAGGCGCTGGCGGAGGTCGAGGAGCTGGCGCGCGCGGGCACGCCGGTGCGTGTCACGGGCCGCTACACGGTGCATCCCCGCTTCGGCCCGCAGATCAACCTGCGCGGACTTGAGGCGGCGGCGCCGGGCAGCTTCGATTCGGCGGACCTGCTCGACGGGCCCGCGCGCGGCGTCGAGCAGATGGAAGGCGAGATCCGCGAGCTGCTGGCCACGATCCAGGAGCCGTACCTGCGGATCCTGCTGGAGCGCGTGTTCGGCGAGGATCGCGAGCTGTGGGCCGGCTACCGCACGGCACCCGCGGCCAAGTACTACCACCAGGCTTATACCCATGGGCTGCTCGAGCACTGCCTGGGGGTCGCGCAGGCGGTCAGCGCGATCAGCGCCACGTTCGGCGGCATCGACCGCGACGTGGCGGTCACCGGCGCGCTGCTGCACGACATCGGCAAGCTCGAGGCCTACACCGATGTGGGCGGGCGGGATCAAGTCTTCGACCTCACCGACGCCGGCAGGCTCCACGGCGAGATCGCGCTCGGCTACTACCGCATCCGCCGCCTGATCGAGGACATCGACGGCTTCCCGGCCGAGCTGGCGCAGGCGGTGGGGCACATCATCCTCTCCCATCACGGCGCGCTCGAGCACGGCAGCCCGGTCGTGCCGTGCACGCGCGAGGCGACGCTGGTGCACATGATCGACAACCTCGGCGGACGCCTGGGCAGCTTCGATCGTCTCGAGAAGGAGCTCTCGCCGGGCCGGCGCTGGTCGCCGTTCGACCGCGCGATCGGCGCGGGCGCGTTCTTCGCCGAGCGATCGCCGATCGCCGCCGGCGACGGGCCGGCGGAGGCCGAGGAGTCGCTGCCCGCCCGCGAAGCCGCCTGAAACCCCGCAAATAGCGGGGCGCCCGGGCTCCTGTCAAGTATCTGTCTCGCCGTCGGCTTCTATCGTTCAGAACCGATGGCAAAGGACACCGAGAAGCTGATCCGCCAGCTGTCGCTGATCTCCTACCTGATGGCAGAGCGACGGCCGGTCACGGCGCTCGAGATCCGGCGCGACGTGGAGGGCTACAGCGGCATGAACGAGGATGCGTTCGCGCGGCGCTTCTACGCCGACCGCTCCGAGCTCGAATCGCTGCGCATCCAGCTGACCGTCGATCGCCCGGCCGACGGCGCCGCCGAGCAGGAGAACTACTCGCTGCGCCCCGAGAACTTCCACCTGCCCGCGATCGCGTTCACCGACAAGGAGCTCGCGGCGCTGCAGACGGCGCTGAGCCTGCTGGACGGCGAATTCGCGTACGCCGAGCCGCTGCGGCTGGCGCTGCAGCAGATCACGTGGGGGCGTCCCAGCCCGCTCAGCGCGCCCGAGCAGAGCGCGGTCGCGCTCGGCATCACCGCCTCCGCCGGCGGGCACGAGCTGTCCGCGCGCCTGGCCAAGGTCGAGACGGCGATCTTTCGCAACAAGACGATCGTGTTCGAGTACTACACGATGGAGCGCGACGAGCTGAGCACACGTCGCGTCGACCCCTACCACCTGCTGTTCCAGGGCGGGCAGTTCTACCTGCTGGGCTATGCGCACGAGCGCAAGGCCGTGCGCGTGTTCCGCCTGTCGCGCATCCGCGGCAAGGTCTCCTACGCGACCAAGGCCGAGCACGACTTCCGCCGTCCGGACGACTTCGACCCGCGCGCGTATGCCAACCGCGCCGACTGGCAGCTAGGCGATGAGCGCGGCGTCGCCAAGGTCCTGATCTGCGAGCGCATCGCCTGGCAGGTCGAACGCCATTTCGGCCGCTACGGCGAGATCGTCGAGGAGGACGGCGAGACGATCTTCCTGACCGGCTACTCGAGCCCGCGCAGCCTGATCTCGTGGGTGCTGGGGCTGGGCGCGAACGCGCGGCTGCTCGGCCCCGACGAGCTCGTGTGCGAGCTGCAGCGGCGCCTGGAGCTGCTGGAAGAGCGCCACGGCGACGCGCCGCCGCTCGCGCCCAGCGGGCGCGGCGGTGGTGTGCGGTCTCCTGCCGGCGCCGCCGCGTGCGCGCGGATCACAGCGTCGCGCTCACGCGCGGGGCGCAAGGCCGCGGCCGATTCGTCCAGCGCGGAGGGCGAGGGTCCCGCGGGCCGGCCGGAGGCGGCGATCCGCCCCGAGCGCTTCGCGCGCCTGGTAACGCTCGCGAGCATCCTGATCAAGGCCGGGCGCGAGGGCCAGCGCGTGGTGATCGCGGAGATCTGCGAGCGCCTGCAGATCAGCGAGGAGGAGCTGCGCGAGGACGTCAACGTGCTCAACGTCGTCAACTTCGGCGGCGGCTCCTACGTGCTGTATGCGGAGTTCAAGGAGGAGGACGGCGAGATCGAGGTCGATCCCGAGCCATACAGCGACAACTTCGACCGTCCCGCGCGCCTGCTGCCGGTCGAGGCGAAGGCGCTGGTCGCGGCGATCGACCTGATCGGCGAGCACATTCCCGAGGGCTCGCTGACCTCCGCGCGCAAGAAGATCGTCGCGGCGCTCGGCGAGGACCCGATGGAGCAGGGCCTGCAGGTGGCGCCGACCTCCGGCGATGACTCCGACGTCGCGGCCAAGGTCTCCAAGGCGATCGTCGCGCACAAGCTGATCGAGCTCGAGTACTACAAGGAGAACGAGGACCAGATCTCTCAGCGCTTGGTCGAGCCGTACGCGCTGACAAACGGCCGCGAGGGCTGGTACGTGGCCTCGTTCGACCCCGAGCGCGGCGGCGTGCGCCACTTCCGCCTGGACCGCATCAAGCACGTGAACGTCACCGACGAGCGCTTCGAGCCGCGCCCCGAGGTCGACCCCGCGGCGGAGGTCGACGGGTGGCTGCGCACGGGCGAGGTGCCCGCGTCAGCCACCGCGCGCGTGTGGGTCTCCCCAGAGCGCGCACGCTGGGCACGCGAGGCGCGCCGCGTGGTCGAGGAGTGGGGCGACGGCGCGGTGATCGTCGAGCTGAGCTTCGCCGGCGTCGACTGGCTCGTGCGCGAGATCCTCAAGGAAGCCGGCGACGCCGCCGTGCTCGAGCCCGAGGACGCCCGCGAGGCGGTGCGCGCGGCGGTCGGCCGCCTGCGCCAGGCAGCGCTGCTGTCGGCGCCCGTTTGACACAACTGACTCGCCCACGAGTGGCGTCGTGATGACGCCAGCGAGCGTCTGGATGAGTAGTTACCCTGGGGCAGGATCGCTCGGGCAGGCGCTGCCCCCGACATGTGAACTCGTCGCATGTCTCCGATTAATTGACTTCCATACAGCCCTGGTCTATCGTCACCGGCCGGTGGCTTCGTGTTACCAGGGGGAAGTTTCCAACCCGCAATCGTCGCCCCGATGTGCTTTCGGGTGCAACCAGCAAGTGCGGCCGAAGCAGGCTGCGATGAATAGAGCAACGCCCGCCAACATGCCAACAACATCCACCGCAACCAGCTGTAACGGACCGCGCGCGATGGCGGAGGAACAACCATGTGCCCGTAGCTCAATTGGTCAAGAGCTGAACCGACACGATAGTTGCAAACCAGTCCGTCGCACTGTTACCAAACCCGGCCACAGTCGCGAGTTATGTCGACGCCGCGAGGCTGGTAGCTTTGCAGTGCTCGCGTGGCGAGCCGGATTAGGCTGCGCTGTCAGCGACGTGACGCTCGAAGAGCACCGGTCTATAAAACCGCAAGTGCGGGTTCGAGTCCCGCCGGGCGCACTGACTGTCACCGGCGAAACTCGCCAAATCCCGGGCGGCTCGAAGTGACTACTGCCCTGGCCGAGAACCACCGACGCAAGACAAAGGCGGAGGGACTGAGGGCCCGTGGTGTAGATCCGTTCCCCTCCTTCTCGATCGACGGGCGTACTCTGGTTGAGGATGCGCTGGCGTGCCATAACTCCCGCGACATGCGCGCAGGCGCTCATCCTGAGTTTCGATACCACTTCGCCGGGCGGCTGATCGGACGGTGCCGGCGTGGCAGTGTCACCCTCCTCGACCTTCGCGACCGGTCCGGAACGATGCGCCTGTGCGTGCGCCAAGGCACGGCGGCCGGCGGCGAGGCGATCGCGCGGATCCTTGAGTGGGACATCGGCGATATCGTCGCGGTCAACGGGCACATCTACGTCTCAAATCGAGGTGAAGTGGGCCTCGAAGTCACTTCGGGCTCGCTGCTCGCCAAGGCGCTGCGCCTGCCACCCACCCACGATCACGGACTCAAACAGGCTGGGAACTCTCGTGAGCTCGAGCTGATCGCAAGCGCTGAGTGTCGTAAGCGTGTGGTCAAGCGCTCTGCGGTGGTGGCGGCTGTCCGCGATTGGTTCGATCGCCACGATTTCATCGAGGTGGAAACGCCTGTGCTGCAGTCGGTAGCAGGTGGTGCCCTTGCTCGCCCGTTCATCAGTCATCACAACGCGCTCGGCTGCGAGACATCGTTGCGTATTTCGGCGGAGCTCTACTTGCGACGCTGCACCGTCGGGGGTCTGGAGCGTGTCTACGACATCGGCAAGCGCTTTCGCAATGAGGGCATGTCGAGACGGCATAACCCCGAGTTCACGATGCTCGAGTGGTTTATGGCGTACAGCGATTACCGAGATGCCGCGGCCTTCACGGAAGGACTCATCGCACACGTAGCGCAACGTGCGCTTAACGGCTTGTGCGTCGCCTACAGGGACACGATCATCGACCTCACCACACCGTGGCGACGAGTGACATTGCAGGACGTGGTCACGGAAATGCTGGGCGTCGACGTATGCGCCGCGAGTGTGGAAGAGCTCGTCGCCCTGCTGCCCGAGAAGCCCAGCACTGAGGTCTCATGGGCGGAGGCGGTGCAGAGAGTGTTCAGTACGCATGTGGAGCCGAACCTGGTACAGCCTACACTCGTGACGCACTTCCCTGTCGAGGGGCGGCCGTTCATAAAGCGGGATCCCCTGATTCCGCGGATAGGAGAGAGTTTCGAGGTCGTGATTGGCGGCATGGAGATCGCCAGCGGTGGCACCGGTGTCGACGATCCCGATGACCAACTGGAGCGGCTAGCCGCGCAACGTGGGGCGCAAGAGGACGAGGTTGAGCTCGCCGCGACCGATGGGGAGTATGTGACCGCACTTCAGTACGGGGCGCCGCCGGCGGCCGGCTCGGGCATCGGAATCGATCGTCTGCTGATGATCTTGTTCGACTGCGATTCGATCCGAGACGTGATTCCGTTCGCGACACCGGGCTGATACATGGGTGTGTTGGGGAGTTGCGTGTTGCTCTTCAGTGCGTTCCACCGCTCAGTGGGTCAGTCGGACAGTTCACATCCTCGCGCGTGGTCAGCTTTAGCTGAGCGCAATGCGGGGGAGGCGCGAGCGCTGCGCAATCAGGTCGGAGCGTCGTGTCCAGATGGGTCGGCCAGCCGATGTGTCGAGCTGGGCTGCCCCGATACCTGGGTCCGCGATGAAGTGTTGCCGTTCGTGCCCGCGCCAACGGCACGAACAGCTGCGGACCAATGGGTCGCGCTGTACTCGCGCGATGATGTGCTCATCGGCGTCGTGTGGCGGTGGTGCCCACACCGCGGGGCTGATCTGCTCGACCACGCCGCATATCACGAGTGTCCTGGAGCGCTGTCGTGCAGGCACGCGGGCTACAGCTGGTGGATCGAGTCCGGTAGCGTGCGCACGTGCGGGGATGTGGGGGCTGCCGCACCGATCGAGATCCACCGCGTGCGCCTGCGTTCCAACGGAAGCGCGTACGTCCTCATCGAGCACGCTGCAGGCAGTCAGTTATGAAACCGCTGGTAATCGCGTCTGAGGTCGACGATCTCGGACGAGACAACGGCAGCTGGTCTTGCGCGAGCGCCGGAACGGCGCTGGCGAGCGCGGCAGCTGCGTGCGAACGCGGCGATGCAGCGAGCGCTTCGACCTTGTTCGGTTCCGCCGTGGTGTTGCTCGCGAACGCAGCGTCGAGCGAGCACCGGACCCTAGATGAACTCCACGATCGCAGCGGGAAGGAGCATCGGCTGGTCGCCACGCGCGAGATGTGTCAGCTCGTGGAGGACGCGCTTGTATATGACACGTACTTTGGCCTTCGGCGCGTCACATGCAGCAGTGCAGCAGAGCAGGCGATTGCCGCGGAAGCGGTGCTGTGCGATCTCGCCCGGCATCTGCCGGTGCTCCTGCTGACGCTCGATGCCAAGGCAGCGCTTGCGAGCTTCGCCGCCAGAACGCTCGGGACCTGCGAGGACGCAGCGGGAGCGCCCGACGAGAGCGCTTGTGCGCGAAGCGAGCAGGTCGTGACGCTCGGTGTGCGCGAGCGGTGGAAGCTTGGTCATCTCATTTACTGTCTCGCCAACCGCGCGGCGGCCAGTGGGATCGAACGCGTTGTGGACGCCCTCGCCGCGGGGGACGAGCAGTACGCGTGCCGTCTGCTCAACCAGGCAACCCGTGATCTCGAGGCGGCGAGCGCTTCGATGGAACTCGCGGCGTCCTGCACAGCCTGGGAGTACTGCGGGCAAGTCCGTCCAACGATGCATCCGCCGGCGCTCGAGGTGGCGCTTTCGGGTGGGCTGAACGCTGACCATCGCGCACTGCGCCAGGCGATGTCGCGGCTTTGTGTGTCCCTGGGTGAGACGTTCAGCGATCTATCCGATCGCAGCCTGGAGCTCGCGCTGGCAAGAGATGGTCTGTTGCACGCCGACCTGTCGGACCTCGAGCGGCACATCGTTCTCACTTTGCGCCTTGTGGGCTCGCGCCCAGCCCTGGACGAGCCCGACGAGGAGTCTGCTGTTCAGTCGCTACGAGCCCTATATCTCAGACGCATGCTTCGCTACTCGACAATGCTACGGCAAGGACAACTCGCGAAAAGGGGAGACTCCGATGAGGCAATCACCACTCCGCAAGCGTGAAATAGGCGTCAGCGTCGACAACTACGTCTTCGAGCGCGTGCCCGACTATCGTCGGGCGGTTATCACGGGGGTCAAGACGCACGACGCCGACACAGACTTGATCGAGCGAGGATTGTTGGCAGCCAATCGAAAATGGCACACGCAGAGGACACCGACGGCGGCCTTCTTATCCGTTCAGCGCTGGCGAAAGGCGTATCGGCGTGTCGGCCTCAATCCGACGCGGACACGTCCGGCAGTCGAGGCGCTGATTCGCCGCGCGCGAGCTGGCGATGTGTTGTCGTTTGGAGAGGCGTGCATCGATGTAGGCGCGATCGTGACCCTTCAGCACATCCTCCCGGTAGGTATGCATGCGATCGATGATCTGGAGGGTGACCTGGTGCTTTCGCCGGCGAACGGGGCGGAGACCTTCGCCACGTTCACGGGGGCGGTCGAGTATCCCGAGCCCGGCGAGGTCATCTGGCACGCGGACGACGTAGTTCTCACACGCCATTGGGTGCACAGGCAAGGGATCGCGGGCTCGGTCACGGACGAGTCGTTGCTGTTTGCGGTAAACCTCGACGTCATCGCCGATGACGATCTCGATAGTGCAATCGAGTCGATGGCGGGCTGGCTGCAGGTAGCAGGGGTGTCGGTCACCTGCACCACGGTCCTGGACCACGACAACCCGGCGGACACGGTTAGTACGTAGTTGCTGTCGCCACGCCGCTACCGGCTTCCAGGGTGGGAGCATACAATCGGGCGCCGCGGCTCACTGGTACGCTTCGCACTTGAGTCGGCGAGAGCAGATCAAGATGAGCGAGGGCGAGGCGACGGCGTTCCTCGCCGACGAGCGGGTCGTCACCTGCGCGACGGTGGGCCCGCGGGGCTGGCCGCATCTGATGCCGCTGTGGTACGTGCTGCGAGCGAGCGAGGATCGACCGGCACCTGCCCCCGGCGAGCTAGGTCGGCGGGTGCCTGCCGGTGGCTCGGGACCGCGCCTGTGGGCGTGGACGTATGGGGTCTCGCGGAAGGTGCGAAACATAGAGCGTGATCCACGCGTAACGCTGCAGGTGGAGGCTGGTGAGCAGTACCAGGAGTTGCGCGGAGTGATGCTCGAGTGCGAAGTCGCCGTCCATCGCGATCTCGAGGTCGTCAAAGCGCTCGGGCACGAGATCTTCGCTCGCTATGCCTCCCCGCGTGGCCAGCCACCGGCTGAGGACTTGCCCGCCGCGGTGGGGCAGATGGTCGACAAGCAGGCGGCGAAGCGCGTGGCGCTGGAGTTCGTCGAGCTGCGTCGTGCTAGCTGGGATCATCGCAAGCTCGGAGGGATCTACTGACGTCCGCGCGCCTGATGTCCACTCGCTCTGTAGGGTGAATCCCGCGATGCAGCCGCTCAAGGGACTGATCCTCTCCGGGGGCAAGGGCACGCGCCTGCGCCCGATCACGCACACGAGCGCCAAGCAGCTCGTGCCGGTGGCGAACAAGCCGGTGCTGTTCTACGGGATCGAGGCGATGGCCGAGGCCGGGATCGAGGAGGTGGGGATCATCATCGCCCCGGAGACCGGCGCCGAGATCGAAGCGGTGGCCGGCGACGGCTCGCGCTTCGGGCTGCGCATCACCTACATCCTCCAGGACGAGCCGCTCGGCCTCGCCCACGCGGTGCTCACCGCCGAGCCGTTCCTGGGCGCAAGCCCGTTTGTGATGTACCTCGGCGACAACCTGCTGCAGGGCGGGATCTCCGACCTGGTCGGCGCGTTTCGCGAGCACGCGCCTGACGCGCTGATCCTGCTCACGCCGGTGCCCGACCCAGAGAACTATGGCGTCGCCGAGCTCGCGCCCGCGTCGCCCGGCGAGGTCGGCCGCGTCGTGCGCCTCGTCGAGAAGCCGTCCGCGCCCGCCACCGACCTGGCGCTCGTCGGCGTGTACATGTTCACCGCCGCCGTGCACGACGCCGCCCGCGCGATCGAGCCCTCGCCGCGCGGGGAGCTCGAGATCACCGACGCGATCCAGCACCTGGTGGACGCCGGCATGCGCGTGGAGCCGCACGTCGTGCGCGGCTGGTGGAAGGACACGGGGCGCCTCGAGGACATGCTCGAGGCCAACCGCCTGATCCTCGACAACCTCGCGGAGCGCATCGAGGGCGAGCTGATCGACTCGCAGGTGGAAGGGCGCGTCGTGATCGAGCCTGGCGCGCGCCTGGAGCGCACGACCGTGCGCGGCCCGGCGATCATCGGCGCGGATGCACGCCTGAGCGACTGCTACATCGGTCCCTACACGGCGATCGGCGAGCGCTGCTTGATCTCCGCCTCGGAGGTCGAGCACTCGATCCTGCTGGCCGGCTGCAGCGTGTGCGACCTCGACGGGCGCATGGAGTCCTCGCTGCTCGGGCGCAACGTCACCATACGCCGCGGCGATCGCCAGCCGCGCGCGTATCGCTTCATGGTCGGGGACAACTCCGACATCTCGATCCTGTGAGGCTGCTCGTGACAGGCGCCGCCGGGATGCTCGGCCTGGACGTGCTGCGCGCGGGCGAGCGCGCCGGCTATGAGCTCGTGGGGTTGACGCGCGCCGAGCTCGACATCACCGATTCAGATGCCGTGCAGGCGGCGTTCGCGGGCGTGCGTCCCGACGCGGCGCTCAACTGCGCCGCCTGGACCGATGTCGACGGCGCCGAGAGCCACCGCGAGCAGGCCCACGCGGTCAACGCCGACGGTGCCGGCAACCTCGGGCTGGCGGCCGCGGCGGCGGGCGTGGCGCTCGTGCACGTCTCGACCGACTACGTCTTCGACGGTCAGGCGCCGCGCACCCCCGACGGCGCGCCGCGCGCGTACCTCGAGTCGGACGCCACCGGTCCGCGCTCGGTCTACGGCACCAGCAAGCTCCTCGGCGAGCAGCTCGTGCTCGGCGCCTCGCCGCGTCACGCCGTCGTGCGCAGCTCCTGGCTGTTCGGCACCGGCGGCGCGAACTTCGCCGAGACGATGCTCAGGCTCGCGGGCGAGCGCGAGGCCGTGCAGGTGGTCACCGACCAGGTCGGCTGTCCGACGTGGACCGGTCACCTCGCGCCGGCGCTGCTCGGGCTGATCGAGCGCGGCCTCGCCGGGCTCGTGCACCTCGCGGGCACCGGCCACGTCTCTTGGAACGGCTACGCCGCCGAGATCTTCCGGCAGGCCGAGCTCGACTGTCGCGTCGAGGCGGCCACATCGCAGCAGATGGCCCGCCCGGCCCCGCGCCCGGCGTGGTCGGCGCTGGAGTCAGAACGGGAGGACGTCCTGCCGCTGCCGCCGTGGCAGGACGGCGTCGCCGGCTACCTGGCGGCGCGGGCTGGGATGATGCGCGCATGAGACTGCTCGTCTGCGGCGGCGCCGGCTTCATCGGCTCGACGTTCGCGCGCCAGCGCGTGCGCGAGCACGGCGACGAGGTGACCGTGCTCGACAAGCTCACGTACGCCGGACGCGAGGAGAACGTTCGTGACCTCGTCGAGGCCGCTGGCTTTCGCTTCGTCCGCGGCGCGATCGAGGACCGTGAGGCGGTCGCGGCGGCGATCGAGGCGGCGGCGCCGGAGGCGATCGTGAACTTCGCCGCCGAGACGCACGTGGATCGCTCGATCGCCGACCCGGACGCGTTCGTCGCCACGCACGCGCTGGGTACCTATGTGCTGCTGGAGGCCGCGCGCGAGCACGGCCTGCGCTACGTGCAGGTCTCAACAGACGAGGTGTACGGCTCGATCGAGGAGGGCACGTTCACGGAGCAGAGCCCCCTCGCGCCGTCCTCGCCGTACTCGGCTACGAAGGCGGGCGCGGACCTGCTCGTGCAGAGCTACTTCCACACCTATGGCCTGCCCGCGCTGATCTGCCGCGGCTCGAACAACTACGGCCCCTACCAGTACCCGGAGAAGCTGATCCCGCTGATGATCCTCAACGCGCTGCACGGCGACTCGCTGCCGGTGTACGGCGACGGCATGCAGGTGCGCAACTGGATCCACGCGACGGACTTCGCCGCCGCGATCGGCCACGTGCTCGAGCACGGCAGCGCAGGCGAGGTCTACAACGCGGGCGGCCCCGACGAGGAGGCCAACATGACCGTCGTCACGCGCATCGTCGCGCTGACCGGCGCGGCCGAGTCGCAGATCGAGCACGTCACCGACCGCCCAGGGCACGATCGCCGCTACTCGCTCTCCTCCGAGAAGGTCCGCGCGCTCGGCTGGTCCCCCCGCGTGCGCTTCGACGAGGGGCTCGAGCAGACTGTCGCGTGGTACCGCGAGAACAGCTGGTGGTGGGAGCCGATCCGCTCGGGCGAGTACCGCGCCTACTACGAGCGCCAGTACGGGCGCTCGCTGCAGCACTGACGCCGCTCGCGTCTCGGTCGCCCACATATTGGGAGGAACCCAGCAGTCGCGCTCGAATGTCACTGCACGATGTCCCAGCCTCCACGTCTCGGCATCGTTGCCCAGCCGTTCGCCGAGCGCGCGCTGGGGAGCGTCCTCGTCGCCGAGCTGCAAAGCGGGAGCTGGATCAGGTTGCGCGGGGTGTTCGCGTTCCTGAAACAGTCGGGACTGCGACAGGTTGCCGGGCCGATCGATTCGTTTCTGAGGCGAGGAGATACAGAGGCTGTGATAACCGTCGGCATCGACCACGATGGAACTTCGCTCGAGGGCCTCGAGGGCCTGTGGCGGGTCCTGGACGGCCGAGCCAAGCTGCTCGTCTTCAAGGAGGGCCAGGGCGGACCGGCGCGTACGTTTCATCCAAAGGCGTTCCTGTTCGAGAGCGACGACCAAGCGTTTGCCGTCATTGGCTCCGGCAACCTGACGGCGGGTGGCCTGTTCCTCAACCACGAGCTGGCCGTATCCATCGCCCTTGATCTTCGCGACCGTGCGTCCGCGAGCTTTCACAGGCAGCTGCTGGCGACGTTCGATGCCTGGCAGCGGCCGGGGCCTGCGTGCCGCGAGGTCGACGCGAGTCTTCTCAATGCCCTCTATGACGCAGGCGATCTGCTCTCGGAGTCAGCGATCGCGGCAGCGGCCCGTGCCGCTCGCGCGGCTACTCGACGCGGAGCCGCTGCGCAGACCGCGGGTCGCTCTTCGATATTCGGATCCTCGGGTGCGGCCGTCCCCGCGCCGGCACCACCGCCAATGCCCAACATGGCTGCGCCGGCGATGACTCTTCCGGTGGCGCCGACGGGACCCACCCCGCCACGGATCGCGAGACCGGCCGCCAGGCGGACAGTCGTGCGGACTGGGGCGACGGTCATACATAAAGCATTTCTCATCGAGGTGCGTCCCCAACACAACGGCGAGGTGTTCCTCAGCAAGCAGGCCGTCGACGAAGACCCAGGCTTCTTCGGCTTTCCGTTCACGGGCTGGACAACGCCGCATGATCCCAAGAACCCGCCGTACCCGATGGCCACGCCCGACCCGCGAGTCGCGATCGTCGTCTACGATCAGCGCGGAACGGCGATCGTGCGTCTCGCGCATTCGCTGAATGTCGTCTTTTACACGCTCAAGAGCGAGATCAGAATCACACTCCCGCCACGACCCCTCGCCAAGATCCCCGCGTTCTCGCTGCTCGTGATGACGAGGAATCCCACAGCTGCGTTCGACTACCGGCTCGAGTTCCTCCCGCCGAGCAACAACTCCTCACGTGCGCGGCGCCTGCGCGCAAAGCTGACACGTACGCTTCCCTCTGGCGGGGCGAAACGGTCGCGCCGTTACGGCTGGGCGTAGGTCAGACTATGCGCGAAGCTCGAGGATCTCGTTGCGGGTTATCGCATTGCGTGAATGCAGCCGGTTCTCGCGTGTGACCGTGATCGGGATTCGGTCGATCAGGCAGAAGTCGTGAAGCTCCGCGATCGCGGCGACCTCGTCGACGGTCGGAATCCGCCACGGCTGCCCGCCGATCGTGCTGCGACTGTCGCCGAGCACCAGCCAGCATGGCGCCCCCCTGTCCAATGAGCCCTTGAGGTTTGAAAACACCGCGCTCATCGACCGGAAGTAGCGCAGCAGCACGGCTGGTGCCTGCCGACGACGAAAGCCAGCCTTGGCGTCCGCATCGACCGCTTCTCTGTAGGCCGCGAGGAAGCTCCGAGTGGACTCGGGGAGCTGCCCGTCGTCTTCGCTGTCGAGCTTGGCGTCGAACTCCGCCCGCTCTCGCTCCGTGATCTCGCGCGAGCCGATCGTGTCGCGCTCGATCGCCTTGCGTTCCTTCGCCGATAGTCCGAATATCGCCGCCAGCGAAAGTCGGTCGGTGTCGACGTACGGGAGAGCAGCCGCGTACGGTGGGCTCGAAACCACGGCGTCGATCCGCCTCCCCTGTAGCAGCGTGGGGAGCGTCTCGCGGTCCGCGGAGCTCGCCAGCGCCGCCACGCCGCGGCCGAGGCCGGGCGCCGCGGATTGTAGGTAGCGCCCAAAGAGCGACATGCGGGAGTGTGTCTGCTCGAGTCGCGCGAGGAACAGCTCATATACGGAGGCGTCATCGATCGGCACAGAGCGTCTGCGAATGCGCAGATCCTTCGGCTCCTGCTGTGAGACGTCACGGATCAGATCACTCGCGAGCACCTGCAGAACGCCGACGAGTTGCGCGTCGACTCCCCGAATGGCTGTCAGCAGCCAGTCGAGCTTGCGCAGCACCGGCGCCGGGAACCATCGCTCCAGCTCGGGCAACGTCGCCGCTGCGAACTGCGTCAGGTCACGGCTTCCCTTCCGTGGAGCCTTCGAGACGCGCGCGGCAATGCGCTCGATGGCCCGGATGCAATGATCGAGCGGCATAGCAGCCAGAGACAGCTTCGCGCGTGCGACCTCCGTGGCGAGCGGGTTGCAATCGATGCTCAGCGCGTCAACACCGCTGAGCACGGCCTCCAGCGCGACCGTGCCGCTGCCGCCGAAGGGATCTACCACCAGTGACTCCCCAGGCTCGAGGCCCGAGAGGTTGAGCAGGCTCTTCGCAAGCTGGGGGTAGAACTTGCCCTTGTAGCGATGAAGTCCGTGCGCGAAGTAGGTGGAGTTCTTGCGGCGAGAGCTGGCGGTCTGCGTGTCCTCGGCCAGACGTTGATAGCTCTCGACCAGCTCGCCGGTCGTACCCGTGACGCCGTGAGAGAAAGACGCATGGCGTAGCTCGGAGACGGCGGCGACTTCGATCTCGCCGTCCGCACGTGTCCTCGGCGAGCCGCCCAGAGCTCGCAGCTCGCGAAGCTGGAGCTCGCGCTCGTAGTCGGAGAGCTTGTAATTCGGATCGACAACGAGTCCGCGCCGATCCTCGCTCGGGCGTCGGAGGATGACGATCTGCTCGGTGGTCAGGCGCCGGCCAGGCTTCGTCACGGAGCGCCGGTGCACGGGCAGGGCGCGATCCACGGTCGTCACATGTTCAAAGCCGAGCTCGCTCGCGATCGCGCGGACGTGACGCGCCGTCTCGAAGACCTCACCTTTGAACAGCCCGTCGCCGAGCACGATCGCCGCATACCGACCGTGCGCGAGGGCCTTGTAACAGTTCTGCAGCACCAGTCGCGTATCCGAGAGATAGGCATCCTCCGGGCTCTTCGCGGCCTGGTTCTTCAAATGGGAGCCGATCTCCACGCGTCGCAGCCCAGCTGGACTGACGCCCAGCCAGAACAGACGAAAGCGATGGTAGAGGTGGTAGTCGTAAGCATTCGGATACGGCGGAGACGTCACGATCAAGCCGGCTGACCCCGGCTCGAGCGCGAAGCTGGCGGGATCACGTGAGTCACCGTCGACTATGCACACCGCACCCGGCGCGGCGGCTGGCGCCTGCGCGGCGATCTTCCTCATCCGCCGCAGCTCGCTGATGACGGTGCGCGGGGCGTCGAGGACGTCCATCGGGCGGGGGCGGCTCGTGTAGCGCGTCTCGGACTCTTGAAAGGAGAGCCTTGCTGCGGCCTGGATGAAGGCGACCAGAGCCAGATTGCGAGCCCGGCCGGAAGGGATCTTGCCGATTTGCTCGCGGATCACCCCGAGTGCGCGAAAGATGTCGCTGCGGTACCACTTCTCCACTTTCGGGATCTGCGGAAGCCATACCGCGCGGTCCGCTTCGAGCTCTGGCTGCTGGAGCGCGAGGAGGGCGGCCTCGAAGCGTCTTAGAGCGGATATGTCAGCCTGCTCGAGGCCGCTTGTCTTCGCCAACGCCACAGCGTTCCCCACCGGGTTGGCGTCGATGCCGAAGAAGCGCCTGCCCGTCGTGAGGGCCTCGACCGCAGCGGTGCCGCCGCCCGAGAATGGGTCGAGGATCAGGTCCCCCGGACGTGAGAGCGCTGTGATGGCCTGGCGCGCGAGCTGCGGGATGAACTTCGCGGGATATGGATGGAGCGAATGCAGGCCCCCGTCTGAGCGTGCGCTGGAGAAGTCCCAGTCGAGCGATGTGAGCAGGCGGGCCACCCGCCCGGGAGTCGCCTCGAGGAGGCACTCGGGCGACTCGGGCTCGGTTGGAGCTGGTGGTTGCTCCGCGACGGCAGGCGTCGACCGGTCGACGTCCTCCATCGGAGCCGCAAACATTCCTGCCGCAATCGGCTGCATTCGCTTCAAGCTACGTACCGGTGCGGACGGCACGTGCCGCTCGGGCCGTCGTAGCGGACGGCGCGCCGCTTGCGCAGGCGTGCGGTACCCGCCTGCCCCAAATCAGACAGAAGTCTGTCGACAGCCGTCTGCTTCTGCAGCATCGTAGGTGTCATGGATCTCGTCCGCGAGCAGCTCGGCAGCAATCTCCGTCGCCACCGCCGTAAAGCGGGTCTCACCCAGGAACGGCTCGCGGAGGTGTGCGACCTGCACCGCACCGAGATCGGCCTGCTCGAGCGCGGCAAGCGCTCGCCGCGCCTCGACACCCTTGTCATCCTCGCGCGCGGTCTGGAGCTCTCCTCGCCGGTCGAGCTGCTCGAAGGGATCAGCTGCGGCTCAGGCGACGCCGGCTCAGCCGACGCCTGAGATCTTCCACTTGCCGCCTTCCTTGACGAGCGACACCGCGCTGGTGGCGGTCTTGCCTTCGCGGATGCTCTTGACCTGAGCGGTCGCCGCCTTGCCGCCGGCGGCGACATCGACGGACTTGACGCTCGTTTCGAGGTTGTCGACCTCGGCCAGCTGGTTCTTGATCGCCGTTTCGCAGCCCTTGGCACCGCCGAGGCGCGTCACGAGCGCAGCGGCAAGGTCGTTGGCGCAGATCTTCTTCTGTTCTGCGGCCGTCGCGTCGTTCTGGAGGTTGGCGATCGTCTGTGCGACTTCGTGCTGTTCGCCCTTGAAGCCCGCGGTCGAGGCCGTGCTGCCGCACCCCGCCAGCGCGAGCAGGGACAGTGGCAGGCAGAGCATGGCGAGTGGGCGGCGCATGGGCCGGAAGGGTATTGGTTAGGCGGTCTGCTCGTCGTGTCTGCGGCCGCGGCGGCCTGGAGACGCGGCGCGCGTGCAGATGCCGCGCGGGACCGACTCGAGCAGGCGATCTCGGCGGGACGACGCAGCAGGTGGGAGACGTCTATTGACCGCCCGCCGGGCCTATGGGACGGTGTTAGGCTAGTTCAGAATGCCGGAACGCAGGCGCCGGCCGGAGATCAACTGAGAAGAGGATGAGGGACGATTGGCGACGCAACGCACGTGTCTTCCTGCAGGGTCGATGAGTCGGCGCAGCGGTTCTGCGGCCGCGCAGATGGTCTGCGCCTGCATCTCGATCTGCGTCCTCGCAGGCGGCGGGCTGTTGGGAAGCGCGCAGGCAGCAGCGGCACCCGTCGCGCGCTCGGCGCGAACGCTGTCCCTGAGCGAGACGGGGCATCTCCATCTGACGAGCAAACACGGCTTCACGCTCAACGAGCAAGGCTCGGCGTCCGGAACGATCAGGGGAACGATCTACATCCACCTGCACATCGCCAACAACCACGGTGGGGTCACCGCTGAAGTGAACATCTACCCGCAAGGTGGCTCGCTGACGGGCTACGGGTCCGCGAGCTACGCGGTGGACGGCGCCGAAGCCGTGTTCAGCGGCAAGCTCTCGATCACTCGGGGAACCGGAAGCTATGCCAACGCGCACGCGTCGAGCCTGAAGTTCACCGGCGCCATCCTGCGCAGGACAGACGCCGTGACGGTGCAGCTCAGCGGGTCGCTGTCGGTGTAGCTGGGGGGCTGACGATGGCTATCTCTGCCAGGCTCGCCATCCTCGGCGCGGCGCTGCTTGCGTTGGCGGGCCTGCCGGCGACGGCCGGCGCAGCGGAGACGGTCACGTTGCACACCTCCTTCTCGCCAGACCGCCTCGGTGCGAGCACGACGATCGGGTTCGGCTTCGACATCGCCGGCTCGAGCGGCGGCGTGCCGTCGCCGCTCGAAAGCGTCAGCCTGCACCTGCCGGCGGGCATCAACTACCTCTCGACAACGCTCGGCCTCGCGATCTGCCAGCCGGCGGCGCTGGCCGCAGACGGATTGGCGGGCTGCCCGCCGAACTCGCGCCTCGGTCAAGGCAGCGCGTATGTGGAAGTGCCGTTCGGGCTCAGCACGGGGCGCGAGATCCCCGACATACAAGCCCTCATGGGTCCGCCGCACGACGGCAACATAGTCGTGCTGTTCTACGCCAACGGGCAGGAACCGGTCGATGCGCAGATCGTCTTTCAGGGGGAACTGATCGCGGGCTCGCAGACGCTCGGGGGGAGTCTCACGATGGCGGTGCCGTTGATTCCCAGCGTGGCGGGCGGTCCGCCGGTATCGATCGTCAGGGTCAACGCGACGATCGGCCCCGCCGGCCTCACCTACTACGAACGCGTGCACGGCCGCACCGTGAGCTTTCATCCGATCGGCGTCTCGGTGCCGCAGCGCTGTCCCCGCGGTGGGTTTGCCTTCTCCGGGCAGTTCTCCTTTCAGGACGGCACCAGCGTGATCGCGAGGAGCAACGTGCCCTGTCCGCGGCGGAGATAGCCCGCAGGAGTCTCGATGGAGCATGCCCCTGACGCTCAGGACGGTTTGGCGGCGGCGGCTGGCTGTGGCCTCGTCGAGCATGTTGAGCTCGCGGGCGCATTCCTGCTCGCTGCCATCCGCTACTGGCTGGTGGTCTTTCCACGCACCGCTGTCCAGCTTCGTCGCTGGCGACGCCGTGCTGCGCGCATACCTGATCCGATGCTGCGCGATACGGCGCTGAAAGCGCTCGACAAGCGCGGAAACATCGAGGGCGCCGCCGCCTTCGCCGCGTTTGTGCCATGGCGATGGCGTGGCAGGGCCGTGCGGGCGCTGGTCGCTTTCCAGGTGGCCTACAACCACGCCGACATGCTCGCCGAGCAGCCGAGCGGCGAGCCGGCCGCCAACGCACGCCGCCTGCACGAGGCGCTGCTCGTCGCCCTCGATCCGGATGCGCAGCATCCTGACTACTACGCCCTGGATCCCCAACACGACGATGCCGGCTACCTCGCAGAGATCGTGGACTGCTGTCGCACGGCGCTCGGTGGGCTGCCGTCCTTTGCCGCGGTTGCGGCGCCCGCGCGCCGGGCCGCCTCACGCATCGTCGCCTTCCAGAGCTTCAGTGTCAGCGGCCAGGATCAGCTCGAGCGCTGGGCGCACACGCAGCTCTCGCCAGATGGCGCGCTGGAGTGGTGGGAGACGGCCGCCGCCGGCGGGTCCTCGCTCGGCGTGCACGCACTGATCGCCGCGGCTGCTGTGCGTTCGCTGCCCGCCGAGGAGCTCGCCGCAATCGAGGGCGCCTACTTTCCGTGGATCGGGGCGTTGCACTCGCTGCTCGACAGCCTCCTCGACGAGCTCGAGGACGCTGCGACCGGCCAGCTCAGTCTCGTCGGTCGCTATCGCTGCTCGCGCGATGCCGCGTCGCGCATGCGCTCGCTCACCGTGCGTGCGCTGGCGGCGGCACGCACGCTCCCCGATGGCCGTAGCCACCAGCTGCTGGTGGCGGCGATGGCCTGCCACTACCTGTCCGCCCTGGACGGCACAGCTGCCGGCGAGCCAGAGCCTGCGTGGGCAGTGCGCGAGGCCCTCGGCGCTCTGGCTGGACCGGCACTGGTCGTCTTCAGGGCACGGCGCCTCGCGGGGCGACGTCGACACGGCCCCGTCCGCGTCGAACCGGCGTCGCCAGCGATCCGCGTGGGCGACGAGCGGGGCGTGGATGCTCGAGCTGCGTGAGCTTGTCAAGCATTACGAGCTACCTGCGGCCGAGCCGGTGCGCGCGGTCGACGGGGTGTCGCTGTCGGTTTCGCCGGGCGAGATGCTGGCCTTGTACGGGCCGTCGGGGTCGGGCAAGACGACGCTGCTGTTGATGGTCGCGGCGCTGCTCGAGCCGACCGGCGGCTCGGTGCTCGTAAGCGGGCGCGACGTCTCAAAGTTGTCAGAGCGTGAAGCGTCGCGCTACCGCTTGTCGGAACTCGGCTTCATCCGTCAGAACTTCGATCTGCTGCCCGGTGTGAGCACGATCGACAACGCCGTGCTGAAGCTGCTCAAGAGCGTTCCATGGCGCGAGGCGCACAGGCAGATGACGCCACTGCTGGAACGTCTCGGTCTCAGCGAGCGACTCGAGCACCGCTCGGAGACGCTCTCGATGGGCGAGCGCCAGCGCGTGATGATCGCGCGTGCGCTATCCACCGGGCCGCGATTGCTGCTCGCGGATGAGCCGACGGGGAGCCTCGATACCAGGCGCAGCCGCGAAGTGCTCGCGCTGCTGCGCGACCTGTGCCGCGAGCGCGAGATGGCGATCGTGCTGGTCAGCCACGATCCGCTGGCCGCGGGCTACGCCGACCGCGTGCTCGCGCTACAGGATGGGCAGCTGACCGACCATCAGGTCGATCCGGGGTTGATGGCGAGCAGCGCCGAATGACTGAGCTGCGACGGCGGTCGCCAGCGGGCGGCGCCCGAATTACCGGCCCGCCTCAACCGCGATGACGCTTCTCAACCTCCTGCACCTGTATCGGGTGCGCCTGCGTGCGCGCCTGCTGCAGGAGTGCTTCGCGGTTGCCGGAATCGCGGCGGGTGTGGCGCTGCTGTTCGCCTCGCAGATCGCCAGCGAGAGTCTGTCGAGCTCGGTCGCGCAGCTCTCGCGCGGGATCCTCGGCGACGCAACGTTGCAGCTGCTCGCCCGCGAGCCGCAGGGCTTCGACGAACGCCTGCTCGCGCAGGTGCGTCACATCCCGGGCGTGCGGGTGGCGGCGCCGCTGCTGGAAGCGAACGCCAATGCGATTGGCCCGCGCGGAAGCCGCTCGGTCGAGCTGGTGGGCGCCGATGAAAGCCTCAAGCAGCTCGGCGGCGCGCTGGTGCGCCACACCGAACTGGCGCCGTTCGGGGGCATCGAAGCGATTCTCCTGCCGGTGCCGCTTGCGCGGAGCATCGGCGTCACACACTTCGAAGCGGAAGCGACGCTCGAGGTCGGCGGGCACGTCAGCAGCGCGCCGCTCTACCGCCAGCTCTCTGCCAAGCAGATCGGGCCCCTGGTCAACAGTCCGATCGTGGTCGCGCCGCTGTCCTACGCGCAGGAAGCGGCCGGCCTGGGAGGGCGCATCACGCGTGTCCTGGTCGCGCCGGCGCGCGGACGCGAAGCAGCGGTGCGGGCGGCGCTGACCCGACTCGCCGGGGGCCGGCTCGACATCGAGCCGGCCAGCTACGACGAAACGCTGTTCGCCAAGGCCGCCGCCGCGAGCAACCAGTCGACCGTCCTGTTCGCCGTGATCAGCGCGCTCGTGGGCTTCCTGTTCGCATTCAACGCGATGCTGCTGACCGTGTCCCAGCGCCGGCGACTGATCGCCGACCTGCGCCGCGACGGCTACACGCCGCGGGCCGTCATCGGCGTGCTGCTGCTCGACGCGCTCGTGCTCGGCGCGATCGCCTGCGTGCTCGGGCTGGGGCTGGGCGATGAGCTTTCGATCCATCTGTTTCACTCCAACCCCGGCTACCTGTCCTCCGCGTTCGCAGTCGGCTCCGGGCGGGTGGTGAGCGTGCAGAGCGTTCTCGTGGCCGCCGGCGGCGGGATGCTCGCGGCGGTGATCGCCGTGCTCAGCCCGCTGCGCGACATCCTCTCGCGCGACCCGCTCGCCGCGATCGCCCCCGGCGACCGCGATCCCGGAACGCGGCGCGCGCGCCTGCTCACAGCTGCCGGCGTTGCATGCCTGGCGGGCGCGGTCGCGATCCTCCTGGCCGCGCCGCAGCTCGCGGTCGCGGGCATGCTCAGCCTGACGTGCGCGCTGCTGCTGTTGCTGGCGCTGCCCCTAGACGCAACGCTCGCGCTGGTCAAGCGCCTCGCGCCCGCGATCACGAGTGCCGTGCCCCACGTCGCGATCATGGAGCTGCGCGCGAGTAGGGCGCGCGCTGTCGCGATCGCCGCCACCGGCGCGATCGCGGTGTTCGGCAGCGTCGCGATCCAGGGCGCGCATGCAGACCTGCAGCGCGGCCTTGAAAACGCCGCGCACGACATGAACGCGTTCACCGACATCTGGGTCTCGCCCACCGGCAGCTTCAACCTGCTGATGACACAGCCGTTTCCCGCGACGGCGCAGCGCCGGCTCGAACGCCTTCCCGGAGTCGCGGCCGTGCGCCTCTATCGTGGCGGCCTGCTCGACTGGGGTAAGCGGCGCACATGGGTGATCGCGCCGCCAACCCAGGCCGTCCCGCTGATCCCCCCGAGCCAGCTGGTGGAAGGCAACCTGCGGCTCGCGACACAGCGCGTCCGCGCCGGTGGCTGGGCGGTCCTCTCACAGGCGCTCGCCAGCGAACACCACCTGGATATCGGGCAGGCGTTCACGCTGCCCGCGCCGCACCCCTCGAGCCTGCGCCTCGCCGCTGTCTCCACGAACATCGGCTGGGCGCCCGGCGCGATCATCATGAACGCCGCCGACTACGAACGAGCCTGGGAAAGCGCGCAGCCGAGCGCCTACAACATCCTGCTCGAGCCGGGCATCCCGCCAGCCCAGGGGCGCCGCGAGGTGCAGCGCGCGCTGGGGCTCGGCTCGGGGCTGACGGTACAGACCGCACGGCAACACGCCGAAAAGCAGCGCACGCTGACCCGCCAGGGACTACAGCGCCTGACGCAGATCGCGACGCTGATCCTCGCAGCCGCGGTGCTCGCGATGGCCGCCGCCATGGGCGCGATGATCTGGCAGCGCCGCCCACGCTTGGCAAAGCTCAAGCTCGAGGGCTTCTCACCCGTCGAACTGTGGGCGACGATCCTGCTCGAGAGCGTGCTGCTGCTCGCCGTCGGCTGCCTCAGCGGCGCGGTCCTCGGACTGCTCGGCCAGCAGCTCCTGGACCGCGCGCTCAGCACGACCATCAACTACCCCGTCGTGCACACGATCGCGGCATCGACCGCGCTCAGCAGCCTCGCGCTCGTCACCGTCGTCGCCGTAGCGATCCTCGCCGTCCCCGGCTATCTCGCGACACGGGTGCCGGCCGCGCTCGCGCTACAGGACTAATCCGGGCAGGCGCCGAAGGCGCGGCGCCGGAGAACTCATATCCATCCCGCTAGTTGGTCTCGTCGTCGCGTCTGTAGCCGAGGCGCGCCGAGATGCGGTCGGCGGTGGAGACGAGGTGCGGGCCGAGCGCGTCGACGAGCTCCTCCAGGGAGATCATGCTCGCGTGCGCTGCAAGGTTGACCGCGGCGACGACGTCGCGCGCCTCGTTACGCACGGGTGCGGCGATCGCGTAGAGCTCGGGCGCGAGCTCCTGATCGTCGACGGCGAAGCCGGCGGCGTGGATCTCGTCGAGCTCGTCGCGCAGCGCTTTCTTGCTGGTGATCGTGTTGGGGCCGCGTTTGGTGAGCTTCATCTCTGCGATCAGCTCGCGCTGCTCGGGCTCGGGCAGGTTCGCAAGCAGCAGCTTGCCTATCGAGGTGCAGTACGCGGGGACGCGTGAGCCGGTGTGCAGGTCGAGGTCGATCTTGCCCTGCCCGCGGCGGAAGCTGCGCACGCGATCCACATACAGGACATCGGTCCCGTCGAGCACGCCGAGGCTGGTCGTGTAGGACGTGCGCTGGCGCAGCTCCTCGAGGTAGGGGTGAGCGTGCTCGCGCAGGCCCGTCGAGTTCAACGCGGACATGCCAAGGTCGGTGACGCGCAGCCCGAGGCGGTACTTGCGCGAGGCGCCCTGCTCCAGATAACCGAGCGCGACGAGCGTGATCACATAGCGGTGAGTGGTGGAGCGGCTCATGCCGAGCTCGTCGGCGATGTCTGCGATCCCGAGCACCGGTCGCTTGGGCGTGAAGCAGCCGAGAATCGCCAGGCCGCGCTCGAGCGACTGCGAGTAGCGCGGCTCGCGCAGGCTGGGGATCGACCATGCTGGCTCCTGCTCGCCTTTGGTTCTTGACGCAGCTGCACTCGTTCTGGGCATTGGCACCTTGGCTCGTGGTTGTCCCGAGTAGGTCTTCCTAGTCGAGAAGTTCAATGGGCTGACTAACAGACCATAGTTCGGCGCGTGTGCGAGGGCAACGATAAACACTGGAGTTTCGAGCAGGCGACTACCGGCGCTGTCGTCGAGCCCTGCCACTGCAGACAGCGTGCTGACGGGCGCTTGCTATCTGTCCAGCGACGACGTGTCGCGTCAGGCGGTCTCGGCGTCGAACAGCGCTGGGGCGCGCTGGCCGATGACTTCACCGTGGAAGCGCTTGCGCCTCCCATACACGACCCACGTCGTGTCAACCGCTCCGTAGTACTCCGTCAGACGCAGTGCGTCGGGATGTTCGTCGGCGTGGTGGACATGCGTCAGGCCGGCGTCGTAGCGGCCGGCGAGCAGGTTGGCGGCGACGACGGGCTTCGACGGCTCGTCGATGATCGTCTCCCACGGTGACAGGTCCAGGTAGCCGCGGGTCGCCGAGACGATGCCCAGGCTTCTCGGTTCACCTACGTCGGTGCGCACCAGCAGCCCCAGCTCCTTGGTGGGGTAGATGAACGTGTCGATCACGAACACCTCCGCGTGATAGCGCTCAGTCACCAGATGGACCTGCACGTGAGCGCTGCACTGAACCAGGAAGGTGTTCGGCCGCTCGCGGACTGCGCCGATCGCCTCGAGCAGATCCGTTACCAAGAGCGTGTCGAACGACGCGATCCCCTGGAACTCGAGGTAGTGCAGCAGCGCGTTCTCGTGGCATGTGCCCGCCGGACCGAGCGTGATGAACGTTGGGCGTGTCACTCGGCGTCGTCCGGGCGGGCGCTGGGGGGCGGGGCCGCATGCGCTGTGGCCGCATGCGCCGTGGCGGGCGTGCCGATCAGCTCGTCCTCCATCTTGCACGTCGCCGCGATCAGCACCGCGAACAGCTCCTCGGTGAAGTCGGCCGGCAGCTCGACCTCGCGGCCGCGCGCCAGGTAGCGCGCGCGAACCTCTGCGACGCGGCCGGGTTGCATCATCGGGACTTCGTGCGCGCGCTTGAACAGCGCGATCTCGCGGCAGACCTCGAAACGCTCGCCCAGCAGCCGCGCGATCTGGTCGTCGAGCGCGTCCAGGCGCCTGCGGAACGGATCGAGGCCGGTCATTCGATCAGCCGCCGCATGCGCTGACCGAGCGGCGTGAAGCCGTTGGCGCGATAGAACGCCGCCGTCGCGCCGAGCCCGTCAAAGCTCTCGTGTGGCAGTCCGACCTCGATGCGTGCGATCTGGCGTCCGCCTGCAAGGTCTGACAGCGTCGCGAGCAGGTCCGCGCCGATCGTGCGACTGCGCCACGCGGGATGCACCCACAGATCCTGGATCAACGCATAGCGGCCCGGCACGTGGATCGCCGTCTGCCAGCTCGCGCCGAGCACGCCCACCACGATGCTTTCCGCCTCGGCGACCAGCAGCACGCCGGCATCGACGTCGCTGAGCAACGACCGCGCTGTCGCCTGCATCGCCTGCGGCGCAGGCGGCGTGGCGCCCAGCTCCAGCAGCAGCTCCGTTACCGCCGCGGCCACCGCTGGCAGATCCTCCTCGCAAGCGACGCGCACATACCAGCACACCGCGCCCGGCTCGGCGCCGGGCGTCGCATCTGACTCGATCGGCGTTATATCGCGAATGTCGCCCATCTCGCTCATCTCATCCCCGCCGCCACGCCGCCCGGCTCGAGCTCGACCGTCCACGCGTCTGGCGCATCGCTGCCGGTCACCGCCTGTGCGATCGCGGACATCGGCGCGCGCGCCTTCAGCAGGATCTCGTCGAACTCCTCCTGCGGGTCTGACTGCATCACGATCGCGCCACCCGCGCCGATCGTCGTCTTCCCGGGCCCGCCCGCCCGCATCACGATCGTGCGGATCACGATGCTCAGGTCGACGCTGCCGTCGACGCCGAAGTAGCCGATCGCGCCCGAGTACACGCCGCGCGCCTCGCGCTCGATGTCATCGATGATGCTCATCGTGCGCAGCTTCGGCGCGCCCGTCATCGAGCCGCCCGGGAAGCACGCACGCACGCACTCCACCGGCGTGCGCTCACGCTCGAGCACGCCTGTGATCGTCGAGATCAGCTGGTGCACCGTCGTGTACTCCTCGACCACCATGAACTGCGGCACCCGCACGCTGTCGATCTCGCACACGCGTCCCAAATCGTTGCGCAGCAGATCCACGATCATCAGGTGCTCCGCAAACGTCTTCTCGTCATGCAGCAGCCCGTCGCGCAGCTGCGCGTCGCGCTGCGGGTCGGGCGAGCGCGGCGCCGTGCCCTTGATCGGCCGCGCCTGCACCCGGCGCTCGCGGTCGATGCCGATGAAGCGCTCCGGCGATGAGCTCGCAACGGCGAGCTCGCCGAGCTTCAGGTAGGCGGCGAACGGCGCGGGGTTGCGCCGGCGCAGCAGGCGGTACAGGTCAAACGGCTCGGGGCTCGCGTCCGTGTGGATCTGGTCGGTCAGGCACACCTCGTAGGACTCGCCCGCGCTCAGCGCCGCCTGGCAGCGGGCGATATCGGCCAGGTACTGCTCGCGCCCGCGCCCGCAGCGAAACGCCACATGCTCCTCTGCCGGCTCATCCTCGTCTGGCTGCCGCGCATCTTGCACGGGCCCTGGGACCTGCTGTGCGAGCGTCTCGCGCACCGCCGCCTGCGCGTCCGTGAGCCAGCGCTCGGCCTCCTGCTCATCGTCACCGCACAGCGCTGCCACGTGCGTTCGGTGGGCCACGTGATCGACGGCGACCACGCGGTTGGCAAGCATCATCACCGCGTCGGGGACGTCCGAGCGATGGACGTTCGGTGAGCCGCAGTCGGCCTTGCACTCGTAGCCGAGATAGCCGACGAAGCCGCCGAGCAGGCCGCGTGGCAGATCCGCCGCCGGCTCGATCGTGTGCTTGGCGAGCTCACGGTCGAGGACGTCGAAGATGCAGCCGAGCTCGGTGGTCGTTCCGCCTGCGCGATGCGTGCTCACGGCTTTCTCGTGGACGTCGTATTCGATCACGCAACGCTCGGCGCCCATCGTCGTGCCCAGGAACGAGCACTGCGCCAGCGGCGTCGGCGCGTCGGCGCTGTCCAGCCAGAAGGCGTGCTCGGCGTCGCCGAACAGCCGCTCGAACAGCAGCTCCGTCGACGGCTCGCCCTCGAGCGAGCGTACGAGCAGGCGTCGAGAGCCGCCGCCGGCTCGCCGGCCGCGCTGGCGTGGCGGGCGCGCCGGCGGGCGCGGGGTGTTCGACGGGCGCCCGTGCGCGGCGCGGTGGCTGCGGGCGAGGGCGTAGAAGTTCTCGAACAGCTTGCGCCCGTGCTCGGTCGCGATCGACTCCGGATGGAACTGCACGCCCCACAGCGGGCGGCCGCGGTGTTCGATGCCCATCACCACTCCCTCATCCGTCCAAGCCGTCACGCGGCCCTGGGGCCCGAGCTCGTCTGCGACCGCGAGCGAGTGATAGCGCACGACCGAGAAGCCCTGGGGGATGCCCTCGAACAGGCCGGTGCCTTCGTGTGCGACCGCGCTCATGCGACCGTGCATGACGACCGGCGCGCTGCGCACCGCGCCGTCGAGCAGTTGGCCGAGGCCCTGATGACCGAGGCACACGCCGAGCACAGGGATCTCGCTGAAGCGCAGGATGTCCGCGCACACGCCGAAGTCGTGCCAGCGCTCCGGGCGGCCCGGGCCGGGCGAGAGCACGATCGCGTCGAAGTCCCAGCGCGACAGCGCCTTCCAGGAGACGACGTCATTGCGCACCACGATCGGCTCTTCGCCCGAGACGGCCGCCAGCAGATGGAACACGTTGTACGTGTATGAGTCGTAGTTGTCGATCAGCAGCGTGCTCACTGCGAAGGCTCCAAGCCGAGCCCGCGTGCGCTGCGGTCCAGCAGCGTGTGCACGACGCGCTCCACCGACTCGCTGTGCTCGCCCTCCAGGTACCACAGCGACAGGTGCTTGAGGTAGTGCGCCAGGGGTCTCACGTCCAGTCGCTGCACCGCCAGGCGCAGGTAACGGCGGTACAGCTCAGCCTGGATCACCGCGAAGCGGTAGTCGGGGTCGTTCGCCGGCCACGCGCTCGTGCGGTCGTGGCTGTGGCGTGCGCGAGCGCGCGCCAGATCCCAGCCGAGGCTCTCCCCGGCTAACAGCAGCCGCTCGGGGTCGAAGTCGACGTCCGGCGTCGCCGGCTGCGGCAGGAAGTACCCGAGCGCCACCTGTGCCGCCAGGCGTTCGGGGTTGGGATGGGTGCGGCGCACCTCGTGCAGCTCGCGGTCGCCGTCGATGCGCGCGTCGATCCAGTCGGTCAGCTCGTCGATCAACTGTGCGCCAGCGCTGGAGGTGATCGCGCGCCGGTCGCTCGAGACCATGCCGTGGAAGATGCTGCGGCTCGGGTGAAAGTCGCCGTTGAGGCCCGGCCGCAGCTCCAGCGCGAGCTTGCGGATGCTCGCCACGTGCGCGACCCACTCCGAGCCGGTGACCTGCAGCGAGGTTATGCCCTCCAGTTCTGGCGCCGACAGCGCGTAGGTCAGCGAGCGCATGTGCTGCGTGGAGAGGCCGTCCGCGCGCACGAGCGGCAGCTCCTCGAGCTCCTCCAGACCCGTCGCGTAGACGATCACGCCGTCCGCGCGCCGTTTGAGGCTGCCGTTGCGCAGGCCCGTCGCGGTCAGCGCGGCCGTCTCGCCGAGGAAGTCCGACTCGAAGAACACGCGGTCGAAGGCGATGCCCAGGCGCGCGAGCGTCTTGCGCTGCCCCGCGATCACCCAGGCGCGCGTCTTGTACCAGAGCTCGAGCGCGTCAGGATCACCAGACAGCACGCGCTTGATCAGGTCGTCGGCCGCGTCGTTCTGCACGTGCACCTCGCGCGAGAGCGAGTCCTCGGCCTGTTCGAGATCGCCGCCAGCCACCGCGCCGCCCGCCGCCACGTACTCCGCGTAGCAGAGCCCCACGAAGTGGTCGCTCTTCTCATCGCCATCGGACCAGCCCTGGGTGTGGCGCCCGCTCTGCATCACGCCCGCCATCGCCTCCCCCATCGCGCGACCCATATCCGAGATGCGGCTGCGCCGCTCGACCTGCGCGCCCGCCTGTGCGAGCGCGGCCGCCAGCGCGTTGCCGATCGCCAGGTTGCGCAGGTGTCCGACGTGCAGCGCCTTGGTCGCGTTCGCATCCCAGAACTGCACCGAGATGTGCCGTCCCTGCGCGAGGTCCGCCAGCGGCGCCTCGGCGCTGCCTCCGGCCTCCAGCGCCGCGCCCGCCAGCTCGACCCAGCTGTCCGCCAGGCGCAGGCGCACGCCGTCGCGGCCGCGTGTCACCGCCGCCACCCACGGTTCGCGCGCGAGCCGATCGAGCTCCGCCAGCGAGTCGGGATCCTCGCGCCACTGCGACGCGCGCGGTGTCAGCTTCAGGTCGTAATCGGCGCGCGGCCGTCGCGGAGCGCGCGCCGCCCACCACACCGGTGCGCCTTCGCGTGTCGGCAGGTCCTCGAAGTAGTCAAAGATATTAACTGTCACATGCACCAGCCGGGGCTCGAACCCGGATCGCCGGTGTTTAAGACCGGACCTTTAACCGATTAAGGTACTGGTGCGGATCGAGCCGTGGCTCGCGTGCCATCCTAAGTGTGGTGCACCACAGCTAGCAAGGACATCTTCTGTCACGGTCGACGCGACAGATCGGCATTGCACGTCCAAAAACGGCTCAGGCAGGCGGGATTCCGGGAGAACGGCAGGCGACAGTGAGACCGCGAGAGGGAAACACGCGGGGCGAACTGGCAGATATTCACACTGCGAATCGGGCGTAGTTGCCTCTGCGTGTTTCTAGCCAGCCATGAATACGTCGGGCCGGTGTCCTTTGCGCCGGGCGGGGGCGACCGCGGCCTAACGGGTGTTCGATGCGGCGCGTGGCGAGGTAGCGTCGCGATATCACGCTCGACGTGATGGCGTATCACGGTTTGAGTGATAAGCGCAGTCGAGAGGCGGTCGCTATTGAGTGGTCGGCGACCACGCTCCAGTCGATCAAGCCTGTTGGCGAACTCGCCAACCGTAGTTGGCAAGTTGGACAACCCCTGACGGCCCGGACGCGGCGAAAACCGGCACCGAAAGGCGGCGAGATCGAGTACTCAGGACTGTCGAAATACGGTAGTCTGATGGTTCGACCGGCACGCGTTACCGCAGTCGTGTGCTCGATGGACTGCTCGCGGAGCTGCCGGCGGGCGTTCGAGCTGGACGATCGAATCCTCGCGCTGCCGATATGCGCGTTGTGGGGGTAGCGTAGGGCGGGGCACCCCCGCGGCCCGCGAGCCAGGCCGACTTCGCCAAGCCACGCCAGCCACTCACGGAGTGCGCTCGCCGGGCAAGTTCGGCTCTTTGCGCCAGAAGCTAGAGCTCGACTCCGCGGCGCCCGAGCCACGCGAGGTAGCTCTCAACGAGTCTCGGCAGGTGGCGAAGCAGGAGGAGAGCCTGCCGGCGCACCTCGTCGGCCTCGATGTCGGGGGAGGCGTGTTGCAGCCGATTGCGAGTGCGATACAGCTCGGTGAACGTCTCAGCCTGTCCGTTCGTGAAACCGCCATCCGCGCGGATCGCGTCGATGACTCCGGGAAGACCCGGCATACCTGGGGTTGGTTTCAGGTCCGTCAGCTTCGTTCCCAGCCGGATTGCCTCGGCCGTGTTGTTCACGAGTGCGAGGTAGCCGCCCGTGACCGCGAAGACGCGGTTGATGTCCTCGGGGTCCGGCGAGTTGAAGGCTTCCGTCCACGCCTTGGCACCGAAGCCATCTCCGAACTGCGCGATCGCCACGCGAAGTGCCTTCCTCTGGGCTGAGAGCCGATCGAGCTTGGAGTCCACGCGTTCGAGCGCTGCCGCTCGCGCGTCGTCTTTGTCTCGGCGGCGCGGGTCGTCCACGGCCTCGTTCGGTGTGCCCGTCAACGCTCGTCGGCAAGCAGCTCGCGGATTGAGGCGCGGGCGCGACGGCGCCTGGCCTCGCGCACGCGTCGCGCACGACGAGCGATTTCGCCGCGGCGCGCCCTCAGGCCGCTCCACTCGCGGTCTCGGTCGAGCACTACTCTGCCCTCGTCGATGGCCTGCAGCAGCAGCAGCGGTGCCGTGTCCTCGATGCGATTCAGCCGAGCAACGTCCACCTGACGGCCCAGCGCGCGCTCCAGGCGCACAGCGAGCTTGACCGCTGTGTCGGGGCCGTCCTCGCCGAGGGAGACCAGCAAGTCCAGATCCGAGTCAAGCGTGTCATCGCCGCGCGCCATCGACCCGTAGAGCACCGCGAGGCGTACATTCGGCTCTGTACGCAGCGCACGCCGCAGCGCGGACAGCAGCAGCCAATGTTCCGCTACATAGCGTCGCTCGTCCTCGCTGACGTGCTGTCGGCGGGCACTCACGCGCTCACAGCGGATGGTCCCGTCCGCTGCGGCCCGCCGCAGCGTACGACCGTCCACACCTAGTTCACGAGCCAGCACAGGGAGTTCCACTTCTTGAGGACTATAGAGCTTCGTATGACCGTTCATGGTGCGCGCTAGCCTCACTCCAAGTGCCCCTCTCAAGCTTCAGCCCGCGCGTCCGCGACTGGTTCGAGCAGGCCTTCGCCGCTCCCACGCCCGCCCAATCGCAGGCCTGGCCGGTGATCGCCGCCGGCGAGCACGTGCTCGTCTCAGCTCCCACGGGCTCGGGTAAGACGCTCGCCGCGTTCCTTTGGGCGCTCGACCGGCTGAGCAGCGATCGCGCTGACGGGGCCGCTTGCGTCGACGGCGTCACCGACCACAGCGGCACCCGCGTGGTCTACGTCAGCCCGCTCAAGGCGCTCGCCTACGACATCGAGCGCAACCTGCGCGCTCCCCTGCGCGGCATCGGCGCAGACGAAGTGCGCGTGGGGATCCGCACCGGCGACACGCCCCAGCGCGAGCGCGCCGCGATGGCGCGCAACCCGCCCGACATCCTGGTAACGACGCCCGAGTCCCTGTACCTGATCCTCACCTCCAACGCGCGCGAGATGCTCAGCGACGTCGAGGCGGTGATCGTCGATGAGATCCACGCCGTCGCGCACTCGAAGCGCGGCTCGCACCTCGCGCTGACGCTCGAGCGCCTGGAGGCCCACGTGCGCTCGCATCGGCCCGCCAGGGGCGCGGGCGGCCAGCCGGCGCAGATCCAGCGCATCGGCCTCAGCGCCACGCAGAGCCCGCTCGAGGAGATCGGGCGCTTCCTCGTCGGCCCGCACCGCCAAGTCAAGCTCATCGACGCGGGCATCCGCAAGCAGCTCGACCTGCGCATCGAGGTGCCGGTCGAGTCGATGTCAGAACCCGACGCGCTCCCGGGCGGCGAGCAGCGGGACCCGCTCGAGCCCGTCCCCGGCGGCGAGTCCACGCGCGGCTCGATCTGGCCTGCGATCTACCCCGAGCTGCTCAAGCTCGTACGTGAGCACACCTCGACGATCATCTTCGTCAACAACCGCCGCTCGGCCGAGCGTGTAGCGCTGCGCCTGAACGAGCTCGCCGCCCAGGAGCACGACGCCCCGCGCGAGGACGGTGCCGCGGCGCCTCCCGACATCGCCCGCGCCCACCACGGCTCGCTCGCGCGCGAGGAGCGCACGAAGGTCGAGGAGCTGCTCAAGGCCGGCGAGCTGCCGTGCCTCGTCGCGACCAGCTCGCTGGAGCTCGGCATCGACATGGGCGCGGTCGACCTGGTGCTCCAGATCGAGTCGCCGAAGTCGGTTGCGCGCGGCCTGCAGCGCATCGGCCGCGCGGGCCACGGCGTCGACCAGGTCAGCGTGGGGCGCATCTTCCCGAAGTTCCGCGGCGACCTGCTCGAGTGCGCGGTGGTGGCACGGCGCATGCACGAAGGCCTGATCGAGCCGACGGTCGTCCCCCGCAACGCGCTCGACGTGCTCGCCCAGCAGATCGTCGCGATCGCCGTCTCCGCCGCATCGTCCCCGAAGGGGGAGCCCGAAGACGCTGGCGTCGCGGTCGACGACCTCTATGCCCTGATCACCACCACGCACCCCTACGCGACGCTCACGCGCGAGCTGCTGGAGAACGTGCTCGACATGCTCGACGGCCGCTACCCGTCGAAGGACTTCGGCGAGCTGCGCGCGCGCATCGTCTGGGACCGCGTGGCGGGCACGATCCGCGCGCGCAAGGGCTCGCGCCAGCTGGCGATCGCGAACGCGGGCACGATCCCCGACCGCGGCCTGTACACCGTGACGCTGCCGGACGGCCGCCGCGTGGGCGAGCTGGACGAGGAGATGGTGTACGAGGCGCGCCCGGGCCAGGTGTTCCTGCTGGGCGCGTCGACGTGGCGGATCGAGGAGATCGGCCGCGACCGCGTGATCGTGACGCCCGCGCCGGGCGCGCCGGGCGCGGTGCCGTTCTGGAAGGGCGATGCGGTGGGCCGCCCGAAGGAGCTGGGCGAGGCGATCGGCGCGTTCTCGCGCTGGGCGGTCGAGCAGGAGTCAGAGACATTGCAGCGCGACTACGACCTCGACGAGCGCGCGGCACGCAACCTGCTGGCGTACCTGCGCGAGCAGCAGGCGGCGACGCGCGTGCTCCCGAGCGAGCGCACGATCGTGCTCGAGCGCTTCCGCGATGAGATCGGCGACTGGCGCCTGTGCATCCTGTCGCCATACGGCGGGCGCGTGCACTCCGCGTGGGGCCTCGCGCTGTCGGCGCGCATCCGCGAGCGCTTCGGCCTGGAGGCGGACGCGATCTCCTCTGATGACGGCATCGTCCTGCACCTGCCGGACCTCGACGCGGACGACGCCGAGTCCCTCCCCTCGGCCGCGGAGCTGATCCTGCTCGAGCCCGACGAGGTCGAGCAGGCGGTTACCGCCGAGCTCGGCGGCTCGGCGCTGTTCGGCGCGCGCTTTCGCGAGAACGCTGCGCGCGCGCTGCTGATCCCGCGCGCGTACCCGGGCCGCCGCACGCCGCTGTGGCAGCAGCGCCTGAAGGCGCAGAACCTGCTTGAGGTCGCGCAGCGCTACGCGGACTTCCCGATCGTGCTGGAGACCTACCGCGAGTGCCTGAAGGACGTGCTCGACGTGCCGGGCCTGGAACAGCTGCTGCGCGGCCTGTCCACGCGCGAGATCGCGCTCGTCGAGGTCGAGACCCAAACCGCGTCCCCGTTCGCGTCGTCGCTGCTGTTCGACTACGTGGCGACGTACATGTACGAGGGCGACACGCCGAACGCGGAGCGCCGCGCGGCGGCGCTGTCGCTCGACCGCGACCTGCTGCGCGAGCTGCTGGGCCAAGAGGAGCTGCGCGAGCTGATCGACCCGGGCGCCCTGCGGCGCGTCGAAGACGACCTGCAGCACCGCTCGGAGATGACGCGCGCGACCGGCCGCGACGGCCTGCACGATGTGCTGCGCGGCGTTGGCGACCTCAACCACGCGGAGGTCGCGGAGCGGGTGTTCGAGGGCGTCGAGGCCGAGGGGCTGCTGCGGGAGCTGGAGCGCGAACGGCGCGTGATCCGTGCTCGGATCGGCGGGCGGGAGCGCTACATCGCCGCGGACGAGGCGGGTCTGTACCGCGACGCGCTCGGCGCCGTGCCCCCGGGCGGGCTGCCCGAGGCGTTCCTCGCCGACGTGCCCGACGCGCTGTCCGAGCTGGTCGCCCGCTACGCCCGCACGCACGGCCCGTTCACGACCGACGAGCTGCGCGCTCGCTACGGCGTCGACGCCAGCGCGGTCCTGCGCGAGCTCGAGCGCGCCGGCGCACTCGTCCGCGGTGAGCTGCGCCCAGGTGGAACTGAGCGCGAGTGGTGCGACGTCGAGGTCCTGCGGCGCCTCAGGCGCGCGTCGGTGGCAGCCCTGCGCAAGGAGATCGAGCCGGCCGATCAGAGGCGCCTGGCGGCCTTCCTGCCGTCTTGGCAGGGCATCGACCGCCACGGGTCCGCCGGGGCCGGCGTCGACCGCCTGCGCGAGGTCCTGGTGCCGCTGCAGGGCCTCGCGCTGCCCGTCGAGATCTGGGAGCGCGACGTGCTGCCGCGGCGCGTCGGCGCGTACTCGCAGTCGTGGCTTGACAGCCTCTGTGCGAGTGGTGAACTGGTTTGGGTCGGCGCCGGGCCGCTGGGACGCTCGGGGCGCGTCGCGCTGTACTTCCGCGAGGACGCCCCCGCGATCGGCCCGCCCGGCGGTGGCGCGGCTGGCCTAGCTTCGACCGGCCGTGCCGGCGCGTCGCCGCCGAGCGGCCCCGAGCACGAGCTCCTGCGCGCGCGCCTGACCGCCGGCCCGTGCTTCTTCAGCGACCTGCTCGCAGAGCTCGACGCCCCTGCGGAGGCGCTGCGCGAGGCGCTGTGGGACCTCGTGTGGTCGGGCGAGGCCACGAACGACGCGTGGGCGCCGCTGCGCGCGCCGCGCCTCGCGCTCGCCCGAGCGCGCCCCGAGCATCGAACATCCGTCCAGCGCCGCTTCAGTGGCCACCGACGTAGCGGCGCCCAATCTCAGGTTCAGGGCCGCTGGTCGCTGACCGAGCCGGTCTTCCGCGGCGGCGCCGCGGAGGGGCCCGCCGGGGCGGCCGAGCGCCGGCGCGCACTGGCGGAGCTGCTGCTCGAGCGCTACGGCATCGTCGCGCGCGAGCAGGTGCTCGCGGAGGGCGTCAAGGGCGGTTTCGCGATGCTCTACGACACGTTCGCCAACCTCGAGACGCTCGGCGTCTGCCGCCGCGGCTACTTCATCGAGGGCATGGGCGGCGCTCAGTTCGCACTGCCGGGCGCCGTCGAGCGGCTGCGCGCCGCGCCCGCCCCCACCACCCTGCCCGCCAACGCCGGCGAGGGCGCCCGCGCGCGCACGCTCGTGCTCGCCGCCGCCGACCCCGCGCAGCCCTACGGCGCCGCACTGCCCTGGCCGCGCCGCGAGGATGCGCAGGCCGGTGCTGGGCGCCCAGCGCGCGCCGCCGGCGCCTACGTCGTGCTCGTGGCGGATGTGCCCGTGCTGTACGTCGAGCGCGGCGGGCGCAGCCTGCTGACGCTGATCGATGCCTCCGGCGGACTTGGGGCCGAGCCGCTGCGCGAGGCGCTGGTCGCGCTCGCCGAGTCGGTGCGCGTCGGGCGCCTGGGCAAGCTCGCGCTCGAGCGCATCGACGGCGATCCGGCGATCGCGTCGAGCCTCGCCGGCGTGCTCGTGGAGCTCGGTTTCCACCCCGGGCCGCGCCGCCTCACGCTGAGCGCCTGAGCCGAGCTTCGGCCTACGCTCGCCTCAGGGCCGCTCGGCGTCTTGTCAGAGACACCCCACCCGTCCGTGTTCAGACTGGCAGAATCCGCAGCGCCATGCGGGTTTCGCCCAGTATCCGGGACTTCTTGACCGCTGGTTCGAATCGCTTTGTCTGTCGGACGTCTGAGCTGGATGGAGACACTGCTGGAATCGCTTCGCGAGCCCTGTTATTAAAAGTCGAGAGAACTTGCACAAGGAGGCGTTGTGGTCTACTTTGTAGAACAGTGGGGATAGGTAGAACAGGCAGCGACCTCGCGCCGCTGTACCGCAGACTGCCCCATGGGCCGAGCGGTATGGAGCGCGAGGAGGTTGCCAGAAACCAGCGCACCCGCCTCTACGGCGGGATGATCGAGTCGGTGTCGCAGCGCGGCTACCAGGCGACCACGGTGGCGCACGTGATCGGCCTGGCCGGCGTCTCGCGCAGGGCGTTCTATGAACTGTTCTCCAACAAGGAACAGTGCTTCCTCGGCACGTACGACATCGTCGTCGCGCGCTCCCGCAAGCGTGTGCTCGACGCCTGGGTTCAGGAGCGCGGCTGGGCCAACCGCCTGCACGCCGGCTGCAAGGCGCTGCTCGACGACATCGCCGAGTTTCCCAAGGGCCCGCGGCTCGTGCTTGTCGACGCGCTCGGGGTCGGGCCGGCGGCACGCGAGCGCATGCAGCTGGCCGGCCTCACGTTCGAGCGCCTGGTCACGAGCGCGTTCCAGATGGCGCCCGACGGCGTCGGCTTCCCGCGGCTGACCGCTCGCGGGATCGTTGGCGGCGTCCGTCACGCCGTGTTCATGCGCATGCTCGAGCACCGCGAACGCGAGCTGTACGCGATGACCGACGAAGTGCTCGACTGGATCGAGTCCTACCGCATCCCGGCCGTGGCGCGGCTCGGCGTGCCCGCGCTGAGCGCGTCAGGGCACCAGCCACCGGTACCGGCCGCGTTTCTCGCACGCGACGACAAGCGTGCGCGGGTGCTCGGCTCGGTCGTGCACCTGACGCTCGACGAGGGCTACTCGCACCTGACCGACCCCCAGATCGCCCAGTTCGCGGGCGTCTCCACCGAGGCCTTCCACAAGCAGTTCGCCAACAAGGAGGAGTGCTTCCTCGCGGTGCTGGACGAATTCGTCCGCGAAGCGCTCGACTCGGTCCGCGGCAGCTTCGAGGATGCCGCGTCGTGGCCGGAAGGCGTCTATCGCGCGATGGTCACGTTCGTCGAGTACCTCGTCGCCCACGAAGCGCTGCTGCGGATCGCGTTCATCGACGTGTTCGAGGTCGGCCCCGGCATGATCGGACGCATGACGCGCTCGGTCGAGGGCTTCACCAAGTTCCTGACCGAGCAGGGCCCAGCTCCTGTGCGCGGACCGAACGTCGCTCGCGAAGCGGTCACCGGCGCGCTGTGGGCGATTATCTCAGGCTATGTCGCCGGCGCGCGGCTCGGGCGGCTGCCGTGCCTGGTCGATCACCTCACGTTCACCGTGCTCGCGCCGTACGTCGGGCCGAAGCTCGCGGTCGAATCGATCCAGGCGTCGCGCCGACCGCTCCGCTCCGTCTGAGAAGACTCTGCGATCGTGGGCGGCGATGATCGAGTCATCGCCCAAGCCCCCACGCCGCGTCGGCCACAAGGGCGCCGCGCACATCGAGCCGGGCAACACGCTCGCGAGCTTCGACGCGGCGCTGCGCCACGGCGTCGACATGATCGAGCTGGACGTGCTCAGCGAGCACGCCGACGGCAGCGGTGGCCTGCTCGTGGCGCACGACCACGAGGACATGCGCTCGCGCGCGCCGCTGACGTTCGAGCAGGCGCTCGAGCATCTCTCGAGCCCGGCGTTCGAGGCCCTCGAGCTCGATGTCGACGTCAAGCTCCCCGGCTATGAGCTGCGCGTGCTCGATGCCCTGCGCGAGCATGTGCTCGTCGAGCGCACGCTCGTCAGCGGTATGTTCCCCGCCGCGCTCGCGCGCATCCGCGCGGCCGAGCCGGCGCTGCGTCTGGGCTGGTCGGTGCCGCGCGTGCGCCGCGACTACACGACCGACATGCTCACCGCGATCCCGGCCCTGGCGATGCTCACCGGCTACCGCGCCACCCTTCCCCGCCGCGCACGCGCAGCGCTGCGAGAGGGTCGCTTCGACGCGATCATGGCGCACTGGCGGGTGGTCACTCGCGGCCTAGTCCGCGCCGTGGCCGAAGGCGGCGGCGAGCTCTACGTGTGGACGGTCGACGACGCGCGCATGATCGAGCGGCTGAGCGCGATGGGCGTTGACGGCATCATCACGAACGACCCGCGGCTGTTCGACGCAGGGCCTGGTACTACACAGCCCGTGTAGTACATAGGCCCTTGTGTAATCGCGCGATCGTGCGTTTCTACGGCAGCAGCTCGAAGGCCTTGCGGTGACGGGGTGCGATTGCTGCGAAGTGGCGGCGGTCGAGGGTCAGGATCGTCGAGGCATCGAGTCGCTCTGCGAGCGCGACGACCGAGGCGTCGGTTCCTCCGAGCGGGAAGTCAGCGTACTGGTCGACGAGCTCTGCGATACGGGTGAAGTCCTCGCTGCTCGGCCCCTCGACGTCTAGGTCCCCTACGCCGCGAAGAAACTTGCTCTCGGCGGCGGGACCCAGTCGTCGTCCCACGAAGTAGGTTGCCTCGGCAATGACCAGCGCTGGCACAACCAGGCGGAGATCGGCCCGCGAGAGCGCTGTGCGAGAGGTGAGATGGTCCTGGTCGTCGGCGTCTGCCGCCGCGTAGAGCGGGCCTGCGTCAACGACGGCCAGGGTCGTCATGCCACTCCTGCTCCAGGAGTTGCTCCATGTCTCGGGCGGTCGTGTCATGACCACTGTGGCCGAGGTCTGCGAAGGCCAGGGTGCGCGGCTCGCTCGCGGCGAGGCCGAGGTGTTGCGCCAGGGCCGTGCGTGTCACCTCGGATGCGGAGGTGTGTCGTCTCTGTGCCTCGCGATTGAGGGCTTGTGCGAGGTCATCGGGTAGAGATATTGTGGTGCGCATCATCACTGCATACTAGCATCATGCCCTTCGACAGGGACACAGGAGCCTCCGGGATAGGCCTGATCTGGCTCGTCAGCCTATGACGCAAGTAGCCGCGCTGTAGTCCGCCGGGTCGGCGCCGGCGAGGCTCTTGTGGCCGGCGGACGTTGGCTCGGTGCCCGACACCTCGACCTTCTTGCCCTGGCGCCACTCGAAGTCCACGACGCCGCGCAGCGTCACCGCGGGCTTGCCGGCCACCGGCTTCAGTTCGAAGCTGGTGCCCCCCTGGCGCGCTGAGGCGCCGCTGCCGACCGCGACGAAGCCGGAGCTCGCGCCGCTTGCGAGGTTGACCCACTGGCTGCTCGCGTTCATGTACTGCAGGCGGAAGCTCATGTACATCTTGTCGTGGGCGTGGCCGTCGCCGGGCATCGAGCCGCGGATGCCGACCGTGTTGGGCTGGTCGGCGGGGTTGCAGACGTCGATCGTCGCCCACAGTTCGTGCGAGTGCAGCAGCGCGCGTTCCAGCGTGCTCGGCTTGCCCGCCTTCGCGTCGGCGGAGCTCGCCAGCGTGGCCGCTGGAAGGACCACGGCCATCGCGGCCAAGCCGGCGAATAGGCGCTTGGAAAGGACCATCCAAGTGACGATAGCGTCGGTCGCGCCCCGCGCAGCCAGCGACGTTTCGCTGACCCGGTTGTGGTATTCCCTCCAGAGATGGGGGCGACGCGCTCAGCGGACGTGGTCGAGTTGCTCGGACGCGTGCCCGTGTTCTCGACGCTCGAGCCCGGCGACCTCGAGCAGATCGCGCTGATGGCCGTGCCCAGGCGCTTCGAGCCCGGGCAGGCGGTCTTTCGCGAGGGCGATCAGAGCGACACCTGTTACGTCGTGCGCGAGGGGCACGCGCGCGCGGTGCGCAGCCACGGCGACGGGCGCACGATCACACTCGCGACGTTCGGGCCTGGAGACATCTTCGGCGAGCTGGCGATGTTCGAGGACGAGCGCCGCTCGGCGACCGTGGAGGCGATCGAGCCGACGAGCGTTGTCGGCGTGCTCGGGCCGGACATGCGCAGGCTGATGAACGAGCACCCGCAGATCGCCGCGCGCCTCGTGATCGCCCTCGGCCGGCGCCTGCGCGAGACCAACGAGCGCCTCACGCGCCAGTCCTTCCAGACCGTGCAGAGCCGTGTCGCCGTGATCCTCTCAGAGCTCGTCGGGCAGGAGATCGCCGCGGGCGCGGAGCCAGCGGACGTGCTCGTGACCGCCACGCAGGCCGACCTCGCACAGCTGGCCGGCTCCTCGCGCGAGTCGGCCAGCCGCTTCCTGGCCGTGCTCGAGCGCGCCGGGGTCATCTCCCAGGGGCGCGGGCGTCTGACCGTCCACGACCCCAAGGCGCTCGAGCAGTATGTCTTCTAGGCCCTCCAAGCGATCCAAGTCGACGCGGTCCTCTCGGTCCTCCAGGCGGGCGTCCCAGGCGCCCAGCGGGCAGGCCCGCGAGTTCTCCGCCGGCGGCGTCGTCGTGCGCGGCGAGCAGGTGGTCGTGATCGTCCCCACCCGTCGCGCCGCCGACGGCTCGCGCGTGCTGGCGCTGCCCAAGGGCCACGTCGATCCCGGGGAGACGCCGATCGAGGCGGCCACGCGCGAGGTGCGCGAGGAGACGGGGATCGTGGCCGAGCCGGTGCGCGAGCTGGGCGAGTCGCGCTACTGGTACCGGCGCGACGGGCGCACGATCTCAAAGGCGGTCGCGTTCTTCCTGTTCAACTTCATCGAAGGCGACATCGCCGACCACGACGACGAGGTCGAGGAGGTCCGCTGGATCGCCCTCACCGAGGCGCAGACGGCGCTCAGCCATACGGCCGAGCGGGAGATGGTCGAGCTCGCGCGTGCCTACCTGGATGAAGACCGGTAGCCTCCCGGACCGATGCAGGTCCTCAACTTCTACTCCACGATCTTCGCCGACGAGCTGAAGCGCGGCCGCAAGACGGCCACGATCCGCCTTGGCGACAAGTCGGGCAAGTACCGCAAGAACCAGGCGGTGCTCGTCACGATCGGCTACCAGTACTCGCCGCGCGAACGCATCTTCGAAGCCGTGATCGACCAGGTCGAGGTGATGAAGCTCGCCGACCTGTCCCCGCGCGACATCAAGCACGACAACCCCGAGTTCCGCCGCCACGAGGAGCTGATCAAGTTCCTCGAGCAGATCTACGGCCGCAGCGTGTCGATGGACGACACCGTCACGGTCGTGCGCTTCTCCCAGATCCTCGAGAACCCGACGGGGATGACCGAGGCGATCAAGGGCTTCGGCGGCGCGCAGAACTGACCAGGCGGCCAATGGCGCGGCGCGGAGCGGCGTCCTCGGCGGCTCGCGTGCGAAGCACGCCACGCCGCCTGCGTCCTTGCTCCGCTTGGCCCTCGACCGCCTGGCCGGCCGTTCGGCAGTCGCGGTGGATGACTGCCAACAGCTCTTGATTTCGGCGGGATGTTCTATATATTGAGGGTGTCGTTGGCACTCTCCCCGTGAGAGTGCCAAAAAGAGGCGGTTCGCCCAGGCAATAGAGGGTCGCGGGCCGCCGGTCGCATTCTCAGAGACGGAGGTTTTTCAACATGAAGCTCAAGCCCCTGGGCGATCGTCTGATCGTGCGGGCGATCGAGGAGGAGCTGACCACGGCAAGTGGCCTCGTCCTTCCCGATACCGCCAAGGAGAAGCCGCAGAAGGGCGAGGTCCTCGCCGTCGGCGACGGCAAGCTGGACGAGGACGGCAAGCGCATCCCGCTGGACGTGAAGAAGGGCGACGAGGTCCTCTACAGCAAGTACGGCGGGACCGAGATCAAGGTCGACGGGGAGGATCTGCTCGTGTTGCGCGAGTCCGATGTCCTCGCCCGCGTCGAGTCCTAAGGAGATCTGAGGAACAATGGCTCACAAGGAACTGAAGTACGGCTCAGAGGCGCGCAAATCGCTTGAGGCGGGTGTCGACGCGGTCGCGAACGCGGTCAAGGTCACGCTCGGCCCGAAGGGCCGCTACGTGGTGCTCGACAAGAAGTTCGGCGCGCCCACGATCACCAACGACGGCGTCACGATCGCTCGCGAGATCGAGGTCGAGGACGTCTTCGAGAACCAGGGCGCGCAGCTGGTGCGCGAGGTCGCGACCGCGACCAACGACGTCGCCGGCGATGGCACGACGACGGCCACGGTGCTGGCCCAGGCGATCGTTCGCCAGGGCCTGAAGAACGTTGCAGCCGGCGCTAACCCGCTGGCGCTGAAGCGCGGCATCGAGAAGGCGGTCGACGAGGTCGTCAAGAACATCGCCTCGCAGTCCAAGGAGGTGTCCGGCAAGGACCAGATCGCCCGCGTGGCGACGATATCGGCCGGCGATGACGAGATCGGCGACGTGATCGCGGACGCGATCGAGAAGGTCGGCAAGGACGGCGTCGTCAACGTCGAGGAGGGCCAGACGTTCGGCATGGACCTCGAGTTCACCGAGGGCATGCAGTTCGACAAGGGCTACATCTCGCCGTACATGGTCACCGATCAGGACCGCATGGAGGCGACCCTGGAGGACCCCTACATCCTGATCGCCAACCAGAAGATCGGCTCGGTCAGGGACGTGCTGCCGGTGCTCGAGCAGGTGATCCAGTCGGGCAAGCCGATCCTGATCATCGCCGAGGACGTCGAGGGCGAGTCGCTCGCGACGCTCGTGGTCAACAAGCTCCGGGGCACGTTCACCGGTGTCGCGGTGAAGGCGCCTGGCTTCGGCGACCGTCGCAAGCGCATGCTCGAGGACATCGCGATCCTGACCGGCGGCGAGGTGATCACCGAGGAGATGGGGCTGAAGCTGGAGAACACCCAGCTGTCCCAGCTCGGACGCGCGCGCCGGGTCGTCGTCGCGAAGGATACGACGACGATCGTCGACGGCGCCGGTGACACGGAGGCGATCAAAGGCCGCATCAACCAGATCAAAGCCGAAATCGAGAACACCGACTCGGACTTCGATCGCGAGAAGCTCCAGGAGCGCCTGGCCAAGCTCTCCGGCGGCGTCGCCGTGGTCAAGGTCGGTGCCGCGACCGAGACGGAGATGAAGGAGAAGAAGCACCGCGTCGAGGACGCGCTGCAGGCAACGCGGGCGGCGCTCGAGGAGGGCATCGTGCCCGGTGGCGGCGTGGCGCTGCTGCAGGCCTCGGCGTCGGTCACGGTCAGCGAAAACGGCGCGTCGGTCGACGGCTCAGACGACGAGCGCACGGGCGCGCGGATCGTGCTGCGGGCGCTCGAGGAGCCGCTGCGTCAGCTCGCCGAGAACGCGGGCCTCGAGGGCTCCGTCGTGGTCAACGACGTGCGCAAGGCCAAGAAAGGCTACGGGCTGAACGCCGCGACGAACGAGATCGTCGATCTCGTCGCCGCCGGCATCATCGACCCGGCGATGGTCACGCGCTCGGCGCTGCAGAACGCCGCGTCGATCGCCAAGAACATCCTCACCACCGAGGCGATCGTCGCCGAGGTGCCGGAGAAGGAAGGCGCCGGCGGTGGCGGCGGTGGCATGCCGGACATGAGCGGGATGATGTAGGCAGCCGTTGAGCTGGATCCGCTCAGCTGTCGATACAGATCACGAGGGCCCGGCACGATGCCGGGCCCTCTCGGGCGGTACGCCGGATGCAGCCGGTCGCGTGCTTGGGGCGCCTACCCCAGGTATCGGTCCCTCATCTGGCGGAGGCGGCTCGCGAACCGGTGGTCCGGGCATGCGTGCGGCCGATGGCTCCGATGAACGCCTCCTCCCAGATCGAGGCGTGGTTGTCGACAGTCTGCGACTGCGCCCACTTCATGGCCTCGCGTGCGCGCCGCCGGCGCCTGAAGCCGCCGCGAATCAACCCGTCGAGCGCGTCGAACCATTGGTCGTCCTCGACGAGCCGTCCTCCTTCCCCGCGGCCCATTTCACGATAGGCGCCCACCGGTGAGGCAAGCCAGGTGGCGCCTGCGGCTGCGTACTCCTTCAGCTTGACATTCGAGCGGGCACGATTGAACTGCGTGTCCGCGAGCGGCGCGATCCCGATGTCGATACGCCCGGAGACCTGCAGCAGTTTTTCGAAGGGCACTTCTTTGAGATACTCGTACCGGGTGGAGCTCAGGGGAAGCCGAGATCCTACCGTCAGAACGCGCAGATTGGCGTGCATGTCGAGCAGCCTCGCGATTGCGTCGGTAACGGTGAGATGCGGGAGGTCGGCCTCGTGCTCTTTGCTGGCGATCCAGCCGATGACGATGCCCTCGTGTCTGACTCTTCGGCCGAAGCCCAACATCGCACCCCCATCGAGCTGGTTCTCGATCACAGCGACGTTTTCGGCGCCCGCTGTGCGGTACCTCGCTGCCAGCGCCTCGCTCGGAGTCGTAGTCAGGTCTGCGAATCGCGTGACCTTGAGGATATCGGTGAACTTCCTGACGTTCATGAACCGGCCCTTGGCGCCCGAAACGGTGCGGCCAGAGTCGGTAGAGCTGATGTCGATGGCCGCGAGATAGTCGTCGTTGTCGAAACTGATGGCGACGCCTCGCGACGAGAGCTGCTTGAGGTCCCTGATCCTGTCCAGGCGACGAAAGCAATGCACGAGGTCACAATTCAGCAATGCACGGAGCGGAATGTCGTCGTCAATGCTCGATGGCCAGACCACAGTGTGTCCGCGGCGCTCCAGCGCGCGCATCGGCAAGATCACACGATAGTTCGAGTTCGGCGCCTCCGGCTCCAGGATAAACCCCAGTTTCACGGTCCCTATCTTTCTCCTGTCTCGGTTACCCGGCGGAGTCTAGTTCGCCGGGTATCTCACCTTCCAGCGACCTCCCAGTTTGTCTCTGACTCTCAGGCGCCAGGAAAGGCCATGGGCGTGCCGGCATCCCTTTCGCCAGGCTCAATGAGTCAGCCTATGCAAATAGTCAGAAACATCAAAGCTCACTAGTGGGAAACACGGCTTGTCGGCCACGGTTAGGGGAGCTATGTTCAGCCGCAGCGTGTTGTAATTGACTTTGTCGAGCTCACGGCCTTGATCGACCTCGCAAGGGACCAGTAGCAGACAGATTGAAGGCATCGTATGCCCGGATGGCATTCGTCGAGCGTCGAGTGAGGGTTTGCACACGCAAACTAACAGCTAGACGGAAGGTGGGACTAATGACTCGATCCGTACGCAGTACGTTGGTCGCTGCGGTAAGCCTGACGGCCTCGATCGCGATGTTCGCGGTTGCGTCGCCAGCACTGGCCGCAACGCACCACCCCAAAGGGGAATACGCCCAATTCGCAGAATGCCCGCTGGCCAACTCGACGGTGGAAGACTGCATCGTCGCAAAGACCGAACACGGCGAATTCTCGATCGGCAAGGAAAAGGTGCCGATCACGAACACGATCACGCTGCAGGGTGGACTGGACCACCTGTTCACCGGCGAAGAAGAATTCTTCGGAGCCGAAAACGGCAACACCCTGACGAAATCACCGCAGAAAGTCCCCGGCGGACTGCTTGGTCTCGTCAAGTGCAACGAAATCAGCAACTTCATCGAGCGGATCGCCTGTGAAGTGTTCTTCGAAAACGGCGTAACGGGCGTCAACGCGACGACGGAACTCGCGGCGCCTGCCAGCTCGATCCACGTCAACACGCTGGCGCTCCTCGGCCAAGAGGGCACAGCACTGTCGCTGCCGCTCAAGATCCATCTGGAAAACCCGTTCCTCGGCAGCAGCTGCTACATCGGGTCCAACTCGGCTCCGATCGTGATCGAATTCACCTCGGGTACGACAAGCCCGCCAGCACCGAACAAACCGATAACCGGCAAGCCCGGCGAAAACAAATTCAACGAAGCCGGAACAATCCTCACGAACACTGGGAATGAACTGGTCAACAACTCCTACGGGGCTCCGGGAGCCGAAGGATGCGGTGGCATCTTCTCGTTCCTGATTGACCCGATCGTCAACAGCAAACTCGGCCTCCCGTCGGCGGCCGGGCACAACACGGCGATCCTCAAGGGCGTACTGCAGGTCGCCGTTGCGGCAGCGGTGAAAGCGAGTGAATAGCAGCACATCCCAGGCCATAGCGCCTGAGCTCGCCTAAGCACACCGATCGGGCCCGCGGTAGTTTCACGCGGGCCCGATGTGCGTGCGAAACGCGCCGGGACGACCAGCCAGCGCTATGATGCCTTCGGCCGGAGCGTCAGAAGGCCGCGAGTCGAAGCCCGATGTCCCCTACCGATACGATGACGAACAAGCGCGCGATGATCATGATGGTGGTGCTTGGCAGCCTCGCGCTGGCTGCGTGCGGCAGCGCCGCAAGACCTCCCGAGGCGAAGACCGTCCCCCCGCGCTCCAAGACAGCGTCGTCGGGCGCAGTCCCGTCTAGCGCAGTCCGGTCCAGCGCAGCATCCTCACGCGCCCGCCGGTCTGTACGTGTCGACGATGTGGCTCAGCGCGCTAGGCTCGATCAGGCGTTCAACGCGTTCTCGGCTTGCATGCGGGCCAACGGCGTGAACCCGCTGACTGTGCCGACGTCGCGCCAAGGCTCGGGTGCCAGCATCGATGCCGGCAGTGCGTCCTACCGGACCATCGCGCGCAAGTGCGGCGCCGGCCTGAGAAGCGCTGTCGAACAGGACCGACCGCGCGCAACCGAAGCACCGAAGGGTGGGGGCGCCAGTCGTCATACCATGCCACCGCGCAATCGCATTCAGCCCGCGCTCGAGCTTGCGCTCGAAAGGTTCTCGGCCTGCATGCGCGCACACGGCGTCAACCTGTCGCCGCCGCTCACGACGGGAGGCTCGATCTTCGATACTCGTCATCTGGACACGAACGGCACTAAGTTCAAGGCCGCGGAGGCCAGCTGCAACAGCCTGCTGGCGCAGGGCGTGTCTTAAGCCAAGGGTCGTCAGCCGTAGTAGCGGGCGATGACCTGGAGCTGGCTGAAGAGGTCATGGGCGAACAGCAGGACTATGAGGAGGGTTCCCACGACCGGCCCCCACCGCCGTCCTGCGCCGCGGGCGGCGAGCGCGACGACGAGACCCCAGAGGCCGAGCATGGGCAGCAGGTAGCGCGGTGCCCATAAGGGTTCGAATGAATCGACTACATCGGATACGTATGATTGTGCTCCGACGAGCACCATCACGCCGACGGCCGTGCCGCCGTGGAGAGTAGATTCGTGATCGCGTACGGCAGCACGGGACTGACGGCGATCGCGGTCGCTAGGTGGGTGGCTGTGGATCTGACGCTCTTTGAGTCGGGTGCGCGGCGTCTTGCTGCGCGCGCGCAGAGGAGGATCAGCCCAAGGATGACGCCGGGTGCGAACCCGACGAAGTTCAGCTTGGTCAAGAAGCCGATCGCTGTGAGCAGGGCGATGCCGATCGCAAGCCGGGTCGTCAAGCCGCGGCGGAACGCACGCGCGAGGCAGTAGTAGAGTGTGGCGCAGACCGCGAACAGCATCGCGTCGGGGTTCATTCCGCCGGATATGAAGCCAAGCAGCGGGAGCAGCGCGACGGCGAGTCCGCCCACGGTCCATGCCCAGCGCGATCCGGGGAGCGCCTCGCGCACGAACATGTAGGCGAACAGCGCGGTGACCGCGGCCATCAGCGCTGATAGCAGTCTCATCAACTGCAGGCTCTCGAGCAGTGACCCGTCCGAGCCCAACTCATATGGGATCGTCTCTAGGCCGTAGTAGAGGGGTGGCTCAGAGCTCGCCGCTCCCGCTCCGCCGGGCCCCTTCGCGTGAGTGCGGCGCAGCGATGTCGCGTTCGAGTGTGCGTTGTTGTGCCGCGTTGGCGAGCGAGCGTTGCTGTGGTGCGCAGCGGATCTTGTAGGAATCGAGATTGTGCATGATGTCGTGTATCGCGGGAGACGTCTCTGTGCGGTCGGGTGAGGGGAGTCGGCCTTCGGCGAGCAGCGTCGTATAGGCGAAGTGGTTTGGCTCGTCCGGTATTTGAAGTGGCGGCGTGATCGCAGGCCGGCACGCCGCGTTCGGGCGGGCCACCAGTGCGTACGCCCACGTCGCTGCTGGCGCGTGTCGCGGGACTCGCGGTCAGCGAAGGTCCAGCGAGCAGCGTGGCAGGCGCGCGCGTCGAGTTGAGTGTGAGCGTGGAGTGGCTATTCCGTGTCGATGTGTTAGCGTCGATGTTTCTCTTTTTACTTGTCATGGTGGCTTTCAGTCTCGGGCTGGTGGAGGAGGTGAAGTGAGAGACATTTCCGCGTGATTGTTGACTTCGTGTCCGTGCCCTGGGATTGTGCGGGGCGCTGCTTAGGCGGCTCGACGAATTGTGAGATGGGACAGTCAGCGACGATGACAGGAGCCGTGATGTTCACTCAGCAAACGCGTGTGCGGCATCGCTTGGCGCGAGGTTCGAGGCATTGGACGATGTGGATGCTCGTCGCGGTCGCGGTCGCGGTCGCGGTCGCGGTCGCGGTCGCTGGCTGTGGTGGCTCCGGTGATGCTGCTGGTGGACCTCCGCTTTCCCGTCCCCAGCTGATGGCTCAGGCGGAAGCGATTTGCCGGCGGCGTAACGTTGCGATCGACGCGATCAAGCTGAGGGGCACGAGTGCTGCGGATATCGCGCGCTTTGCCTCGCGGAGCGTCGCCGTGGAGCAGGCAGCATTCACCGATCTGGCCAGGCTGACGCCGCCTGCGTCGATGGCGGGCGATTGGCGGCAGGTGCTTGCGTATAGCAGGGTGTTGCTGAGGTATGTCGTCGAGCTGGACGAATTCGGCAGGCGCGGCGAGGTTCGCGCTATCTCTGTGCTTGCGCGGTCGGCCGAGGCAGCGAAGCGTCAGTTGCTCGTCGTGGGGACGCGTGGCGGGTTCAGGTACTGCGCGCGGGTTAGGTAGGCGGTGCGCCTCGGCGAGGGGGGCGCGCGTGTTCGGATGGTCCTGCTTGTCGGCTTGGCGCTGATCGCGGTTGCGGTCGTGGTGACGCTGTCGCGCTCGCCGCTGGTGGTGGCTGGCACGAATTCGGTGGCGCCTCGCATGGCTGTCGCTAAGACGAAGGGGGATTCGATCCTTTGTCAGGGGGGCGAACGTGTGCCGTCGGGTACGACGGCGGTCCGCCTGTGGGTGCACACGAATATCAGCCCGGCTGTGCAGGTCGTCGTGATGTCGGGTTCGCGGGTCCTGACTGGAGGCCGGCAGCAGGCGGGGCCGCTGACGGCCGCGGTCGCGATACCTGTCGCGCGGGTGTCTGGCGCGATCTCTGGCGCGCGGGTGTGCTTCAGGTTCGGGCCGGCGGTGGAAACCGTCTTGCTGATCGGGCAGGACGTGGCGCGTCCTCGTCGCGGCGAGGCCGCGTTCAGGGTGCGGGTCGAATATCTGCGCGGCGGTCACCGCAGCTGGTGGGGGATGGCGCTGTCGGTGGCTCGGCGTATCGGTCTCGGGCGGGCTCCGGGTGGCTCGTGGGTGGCGTTCCTTCCGGTCGTGCTGATGGCGGCCGCGGTCTTCCTCGCGGTGCGGCTGGCGATCCGGCAACTGGCGGTGGCGCCGGATCGAGCGTCCTCGCTCGCTGGGAGGGGGGGCGTACCCGCGCCCGCGTGGGTCTGTGCGGGCATCGCCTGCTTGAGCGCCGCCAGCTGGTCGGTTCTGACCCCTCCGTTTCAGGTTCCTGACGAACCGTCTCATTTCGCCTATGTGCAGCAGCTGGTGGAGGCCGGGAGGCTGCCGAGCTCCAGCGAGGGTCGCTTCTCTGAGGAGGAGGAAGTTGTGCTGCGGGATTTGCGTCACGGGGAAGTCCGGTTTAACCCTGCGATCGGCACGATCTCGAGCGTCTCGCAGGAGCGTCGCCTCGAGCGCGATCTCGCGCAGCCGCTGGCGCGGCGAGGGTCGGGCAGCGCGGGCGTGGCGTCCTCGGAGCCGCCGTTGTATTACGCGTTGGAGACGATTCCTTACCTGGCTGGCTCCAGTGGCACGCTGCTCGATCAGCTCGAGCTGATGCGGCTGCTGAGCTCGCTGATGGCGGGTGTCACGGCGCTGTTTGCGTTCCTGTTCCTGCGCGAGGCGTTGCCGCGGGTCTCGTGGGCGTGGACGGTCGGGGGGCTCGCGACGGCGCTGGCCCCGCTGGTCGGGTTCACGGCGGGCGCTGTGACCCCGGACTCGATGCTGTGCGCGCTCAGCGCGGCGCTGTTCTACTGTCTCGCGCGGGCTTTCCGGCGTGGCCTGACGCGGCGGCTGGCGGTCGCGGTCGGCGGTGTGCTGATGATCGGCTTGCTGAGCAAGCTGAACTTTCTCGGCTTGCTGCCGGGTGCTGGGGTGGCGTTGGTGCTGCTGGCGCGCAGGGCGGCGCGCGGCTCCAGGCGGGTCGCCCGTGAGTCGTTGGTGTTGGCTGGTGTGATCCCGGCGGTCCCGGTGTGTGTGTATGTCGCGGTCAACCTGCTGTCTGAGCATTCGGCGCTGGGTCTGCTCTCGATCGGCCTGGAGAAGGCGAGTGCGCATGGGTCGATCGTTGGGGGGCTCAGCTACATCTGGCAGTTCTATCTCCCGCGTCTGCCGGGGATGGCACGCGACTTTCCCGGTATTCTCATGACGCGTCAGGTCTGGTTCGATCGTCTGGTCGGGGTGTACGGCTGGGGCGATACGTATTTCCCGAACTGGGTGTATGAGCTCGCGTTGATCCCCGCCGGCGCGATCATGGCGCTGTGTGTGCGCACACTGTTTGTGGAGCGCGGTGCTGTTCGTGCCCGCGCGGGCGAGCTGGGGTGCTATCTGCTGATTGCCGGGGGTGTCCTGGCGCTGGTCGGCGCCGATGCTTACCTGAGCTTCCCGGCTTCTGGTGGCGGCTATGCCGATCCGCGTTACCTGTTGCCGCTGGCGGTGCTGTTCGCGGCGGTGCTGGCGGTGGCGGCGCGGGGCGCCGGGCGGCGCTGGGGGCCCGTGGCGGGGGCTCTGGTCGTGCTGCTGCTCATCGCTCATGACGTTTTCAGCCAGCTGCTTCTCGTCGGGCGCTACTACGGGTGAGAGTTGGAGACACCGGGAAGGGTCGGAGACGCCGGGAGGATTAGCTTGACAGCCCGGGTCGAGGGCTGCCACGATAGCCACGGCACCTACCAGCCCGTCTGGTGGGCTGCCGAGCGTAGCTGGCTTTGGGCGCTCGCTGTTGGCGTGCCCGAGGCCGAATTTGGTCCACGACATGAAGGAGTTGTTTGACTATGCATCGATTCAAGCTGCTTAGCCTGGCGCTGGTAAGCATGTTCACGCTGGCTGCCGTTATGGTGGCGAGCGCGTCCGCAGCGCACATGACCTTACCCTCATGGACAGTCGCAACCCCGTCCACGGGGACAAGCGGAGAAGGCAAACT
>JBEKWH010000024.1:0-61902 GCA_049513255.1 Solirubrobacteraceae bacterium | reverse complement strand
CGCGCTCACGCAGCGCTCTGCGCTGGTTGTGTTCGCGACCACCGACGAGCAGCAGCTGGCAAGCATCGGCGGGCTCTCGGTGGGGATGATGTCCGCCAGCCAGGGTCGATATTCGACCGACCAGCTCGTGCTGGACATCACCCAGGGCGCGCGCGTCGCCACGTCGTCCTACCCCAAGTCCAGCCCGGCGCCGCTGTCGCTGCGAGCGTCCGGCGGCGGCGCGACCGTGCTGGGCTGGCGGGCCGCGCGCAAGCGCGCCGAAGACGCGCCCCAGCTGCTGCGACCGGGACTGCTCGCGAGCCAGGTCCCTGGCGGGGCCGGGTATGCGGGGATCACAGGCGCGCCGGACGCCGACGGCACGGTCGCGGCGAACATGGGCGGGCAGATTGCGAGCGTTTCGCTCGGCCCAGCCTCAACGCTGCTGACGCGCCTGTCGAGCCTGCAACGCGCCAGGCGTCTGGTCGTCGCCGACCTGCCGCCTGGCGCCACCGGCCACTCCGACCTGCTGCAGTTGACTCGTGAGCGGCCCGCGACGGAGCTGCTGATCGTGGTGCAGCGCGCCGAACAGCCCGCGGGCGAGCTGCTGTGGACGGCCGCGGCCGGGCTCAGCGGCGGGGGCGGTAAAGAGCTGCGCTCACAGAGCACCAACGAGCGCGGGCTGATTGCGTCGTTCGACCTCGCGCCGACGATCCTCACCTACCTGCACCTGACACCGATCCCGGCGGACATGCGCGGCAAGCCGATCGAGACCGACGGCGCGCTGCACTCGGCGAGCCTGCGCGCGCTGATGGCGCGCCTGCACGTCATCGCCGGGCGGCGGCTGCCGGCGCTCGGGTGCCTGCTGCTCGTGTGGGCGCTGCTGCTGGCACTCGCGACGCCGTCGCCGCGCGCGCGGGCGTGGGCGATGCGCGCCGGCGCGCTCGGCGTGCTGTGGGCACCGATCGCCGTGCTGATCCCAGCTGCGATCGAGCCGAGCGCCGCCGTCGAATACGTGATGATCGCGCTCGCGTGCATCGGGCTGGGTGCGCTCGCCGACGCGCTCACACCGTGGCCGCGCGCGCTGCTCGCGCCGGCGATCGTGGCGATCCTGGCGCTCACGGCCGACGCGCTCGCGGGCACGCAGCTGCTGATGCGCTCGCTGCTCGGTCCGGACCCGATCCTCGGCGCGCGCTTCTACGGCATCGGCAACGAGCTCAAGTCGGGGCTGGCGGTGCTGGTGCTGGCGGCCGTCGCGGCCGCGCTGGCGCCGGCGGTGCGCGGACGCCGTGCGGCGCTCGTGACGGCGGGCGCCGGTGTGGTGCTGGCCGTGGTCGAGGGCTCCGCGCGGATCGGCGCGGGCGTCGGCGGCGTGATCCTCGTGAGCTTCGGCTTTGCGGTCGCCACGGTCATGCTCGCACCCGGCGTGCTCACGCGCAGGCGTGCGCTGATCGTGCTCATCAGCCCCGTCGCCGGGCTCGTGGCGCTGGCGGGCATCGACCTTGCCACCGCCCATGGCGGCGGCCACTTCACCGGCAGCGTCCTGCACGCGCGCTCAGCGGGCGACGTTCGCGACATCATCGTCCGCCGCTACGGCGCAGCGTGGAACGAGCTGAAGAACCACGCAATGCCTGTGGCAACCGCCTTCGCGCTGCTGTATGCAGCGCTTGGCGTGCGCTGGCGCGCGCGCCTGCTCGCACCGGTGGACGGCGACCCGGCGTGGCTCGCGGCGCTCACCGGCGGGCTCGCCGCGGGCGTCGTCGGAGCGCTCGTCGAGGACTCCGGCCCGGTGCTGCTGGTCGTCGCCGTGTTCGCGCTGGGGTGTGTGCTCAGCTATTTGTGGGGGAGGCCCGCACCTGTCGCAGGCGAGGCTGTTCAGCCTGGCAGAAGTGTGAGGTGAGAGCAGTGGCGAGGACGTACGACTGAGAAGTGACGGTGATCGAGCGTCGCGACGCTTATCTGCCAAGCCGGAGTCGGCGCTACGTGTCGAGCCCCGGAATCGGCTCGATCGGCAGCTCGTCGTAGAGCTCCTCAAGTTCGGCAAGATCCAGACGGTCCTGAGGTCGTCCGGCCAAGCGCTTGAAACCAACCACGCTCGCAAGCGCCGCAACACGGACCGGCTGGCCATTCCACTCGGTCACCTCGGCGCGCCGAGCTACCGTGTCGTAGTCCAGCGGTGAAAGCCCGCCGCGCATGATGTCGATGATGCCGTGAGCACTACTCACACGCAGATGCTCCCCACCGGCAACATCCTCAGGCGTGAGCACCTTGTCGTCCCGCAATCGCCGTCCGCCCACCCGCTCGAGGAACCGGAGCACCGCGGCGTCCGCATCCGGACCGTCGGGCACCAGCAGGTCGCTGTCCTTGGTAGCGCGCACGTAGCCGTGATAGATCACGCTGAAACCACCGATCACCACATATTCGAGGCCCACCGCGTCCGCGTCGGCGACGACGCCGGATAGATCAGGACCAGAGAGCTCGTCTTGGGGCATGGCCCGCCTTGATGGACGCGGCAAGCAGGGAGACCGCCTGCTGAGATAGCCGTTGGCCCACCTCAAGCCGCTGAGCAGGTGTCAACGCCATGTTGCTCGCACGAAGCTGCTCGGCCTCTTCGCGGTTGATCTGCGCCCACTGCTCCTCGTGACCTACCGACAGCAGCGGAGTCTGCGATGCGCGTCCCATAGCCTCATTCTACCCTTGCTGCCCGGTAGCCGACGCCTCTTGTATGCGACCGCGCATCGTCAGTCGGAACAGCGCGCCAAAGATGCACAGGCCGAGAATGTTGGTGAACAGCTTGTAGTTCACCGCAACCGAGCTGAAGACGTCAGCCCGCGTGGGGCGGACATGCGGGATCAGCCCGACGCCGCTGAACAGCCCGTCGACTATCAGTGCTGCGATCACGATCGTCACGAACATCAGCGCGACGATCCTCGCCGCGTAGGCGTCGCCGTAGTACTTGCGATAGATCTGGACGATCGGCAACACGATCAGGTCGGCGAAGATGAAGGCGATCACGCCGGCGAAGCTGATCCCGCCGGACCACAGCACGGCCGCCAGTGGCACGTTGCCGACGGAGCACACGAAGCTGAGGATCGCGATGATCGGCCCGACGATCGCGTTCTCGATCAGCTTCACGCCACCGGCGGCGTGCGTGATGAACAGTGCGTTGAAGAAGCTGTTGGGAAGTTGCCCGACGAACCCGGCGAGCAGCAACCCGATCGTTATCTCCTTCCACAGCATCGACCAATCGCTGCGGAAGTTGTGTGCGACCTCCGACCAAGCGCTCGCACTGGTCAACCGCCGGCAAATCGTCATCTGCGCGCCTGCGCCGTGATCGTGATGGTGATGCTGATGCCCCGCCTCGGCGTTCTGGACGTGCGCGCGAGCCTGCTCCTCCACGCGTCTCGACACGAATACGCGCAGCAGTAGTGTCATCGTCGCGATCAGCACCAGGCCGCCGACGAACTCGGCGAGCGTGAACTGCCAGCCGATCAGCACCCACATCACGATCCCGAGCTCGATCACGAGGTTCGTCGAGCTGAACTGGAAGGCGAGCGCCGACGCCGCGCTCGCCCCCCTCTCAAACAGGCTCTTTGCGATCGCCACAGCGGCGTAGCTGCATGACGAGGAGGCCGCACCGAGACCCGTCGCCAGCGCCACCGGGCGCAGGCCAGAGCCGCCGAGCGCGCTCTGGATGCGCTCGCGCGGGACCCACGCCTGCACGATCGCGGAGATCGCGAAGCCCAGGACCAGCGCCCACCACACCTCCCACGCCATCAAGAACGCGTCCTTGAAGCCGTCGCCGATTGTCGTGAGCACACTCACCGAGACGAGCCTAACCGCGCACGTCACCTCAGCCGGTTCGCCGCTCAGCGACGCAAGGCCGGCGCGTCAGCGCCGCTGATCTGCCAGCGAACTCCTGGGCCGAACTCAAGGACGACCCCGGCGGGGCTGATCAGCTCCCAGTAAGGCGGGTCATCCTCTGTCTCGGCTGGGGCGGGCTTGATGTCGAGCACTGAACCGTCGGAAAGCCTGCAACGCAGCTCGCCAGACTCCTCGTCGATGTCAGCATCTTCGATCGAGCGCCCGACTAGCTGAGCGGGGTCAGATGGCAACCACTCAGCGTCTTGGGTGGCGAGACGCCAGATGCCTCCGCTCGAGTCGCGAACTTCGACGTGCAAGACATCCGGATATGCGATGCGCGCGTCGACGACCGGTCCACGCATCGAGCGCAGGACAGTTGTCGGTGAGGCATCTAGGGCTACGACGGTCGCCACGTGTCCTTCCATTGTCGCAGCCAGACCAGAAGTTCTCCATAGCTCATGTCCTCATGCCCGCCGCCCGTTTCCTTCTCGGCATGCAGCGCCTGGCTAGCCTCATAGCGCACCGCAGGCTGGAGAGCCGCGACGGCTATGAGCTGCGCTTCGCGGTCAACTACCTCGCCGGCTACCTGCTCACGCGCCTGCTGCTGGCTACGCTCGAGCGCTCCGCGCCCGCGCGGATCGTCAACGTCAGCTCGGCCGGACAGGCGCCGATCGACTTTGACGACGTGATGCTCGAGCGCGGCTACAGCGGTGTGCAGGCGTACTGCCAGAGCAAGCTGGCCCAGATCATGTTCACGCTTGACCTGGCCGACGAGCTGCGCGAGAGCGAGGTCACCGCTACGTGCCTGCATCCCGCCACCTACATGCCCACGAAGATGGTCCTGGAGGGTGGCATCAGCCCGATCAGCTCGCTGCAGGACGGCGTCGACGCAACGCTACGGCTCGTCGTCGATCCGCAGCTGGACGGTGTCAGCGGGTGCTACTTCAACGGCCTGCGCGCCGCCGAGCCGCATCTGCAGGCGCACGACGTGGACGCGCGAGCGCGGCTACGCGAGCTCAGCGATCGGCTGTGCGGGCTTTAGCCGCTGACGGCGAACCCGAGCGCGCCCCGTCAGGCAGCGCAGTCCCGGCAAGCCCCATGCAGCACGATCTCGTGCTCTGAGACCGCCAGCGGCACGCGCTCGCTGAGTGTCTCGATCGCGCGCTCGAGGGCGGGGTCCGAGAACGGCATCACCAGGCCGCACGCGTCGCACACGAGATGGTGGTGGTGCTGCTCGTGCTCGCACACGCGCTCGTAGCGCACCATCGCCTGGCCGGTCTCCACGCGCTGCACCAGGCCGAGCGCCTCGAGCTCGTCGAGGATCCGGTAGACGCTCGCGCGACTGACCGCGCGCGGGGAGCTCGCGCGCAGCGCGTCCTCGAGCTCGAGCGCCGTCAGCGCGCACTCCTGACTGCCCAGCAGCTCCAGCAGCGCGCGTCTGGCGCCGCCGCGCTTGCGGCCCGCCGCCGCCAGCGCGAGCTCGGCGCGCTCGACCCACTGCGTTCCGGGCCGCGCGGCGCCCGCGTCGGCGCTGGGGACGTCGGCGGTGTGGGCGTTAGCGCTCATGTGACGATGGTAGAGGCGGCGTCGACGGTGTGGCCGAGCCTCGGGGCCGAGCTGCCGGCGTCGCGATTGGCGCGCGTGCGCCGCCACGCCGCCCAGCCGCGCCCGAGCGCGTATGCGCCGGCGCTGATGCTGCCGACGAAGAAGCCGACCGGGTAGTTGGTCTCGTAGGAGGCGGCGATCGCGCTCCACACGGTGATCAGCGCGATCACCACCGACAGCGCCATCGCCGCGAGCGGGCGGCTGGTGAGCGAGCGCGCGGCGGCCGGCGCACCGATCATCAGGCTGAAGATCAGCAGCGTGCCGACGACCGGCACGGTCATCGTGCTCGCGAGCGCGACGACCGCCAGGAAGCAGAGCTCCATTCTGAAGCCGCTCACCCCGCGCGCCTCGCCGACCTCGGCTAGCACCGAGGAGAGCATCAGTGGGCGGTACAGAGCCGCGATCGCGGCGACGCACACGAGCGCCAGCGCGGCCGTCGGCGCGACCTGGTTGCTGGAGATGCCGAGCACCTCGCCGAACAGCAGCGACTCGACCTCCGGCGCGTACTCGGCGCTGAAGTTCAGGAACAGCGCGCCAAGCCCGAGCATCATCACGAGCGCCAGCGCGGTGACGACGTCGTGGCGCCCGCGTCTGCCCAGGAAGCCGATGCCCAGCGCGCCGAACAGCGAGAACACGCCCAGCCCGATGAGCGTGTTGACTCCCACCAGAGTCGCGCCGACGGCGCCGGCGAACGAGCCGTTGGGCACCGCGTGCGCGACGAACGCGGAGCCGCGCAGCACGACGAAGAAGCCGACCAGGCCGGCGACGACGGCGACGATGCTCGAGACCTCCCATGCGTTGACCATGAAGCCCGAGAACATCTAGGCGCCCCGCTGCGTGCGCCTGCGAACCTGATCGGGCGTGCCGGAGAGCAGGTAGGCAAGGAAGATCAGCGTGACCACGAAGAAGCTCACCGGCCAGCCGATGCCGACGGGCGGCCAGTGGGAGCTGTCGTAGGCGAGCAGCTCTCCCAGCCACATCGCCGCGATCCCGATCGCGCCGGCAAGGACGATCGCGACGCCGGGTCGCCTGGTCAGGCGCAGCGCGGTCGCGGCCGGCCCTACGAGCAGCGCGGTCGAGAGGATCGAGCCGATCGTCAACGCCGCGAGCGCCACCGCCAGCGCCAGCGCCAGCAGGTAGGCGGCGCCCAGCAGGCGCACGGGGATTCCGCGCGCGGCGGCCATCTCGGCGCTGACGGAGCTGAGCAGCAGCGGTCGGTACAGCGCCGCCACGATCGCGAGCACCGCGACGCCGAGCAGCACGACCAGCGGAATCGTCGAGCTGGGGACGGTGAACACCGAGCCGAACAGGATCGTGACGGTCGCGCCCGTGGTGTTGTGCAGGGTGGTGCCCAGATACAGCAGCAGCGCCGCCAGGCCGAGGCCGGCGCCGAGCACGATCCCGGTCGCGAGGTCGCGTCCGCGCGGGCGCTGGATGCCGATCAGCTCCATCGCCGCGGCCGCGGCGACGCCCGCCGCGACGAAGCCCCACAGCGGGGAGACGCCGACGAGGAACGCCCCCGCTCCGCCGGTCGTGTTGAGATCGCCAAACGCCTCGCCGGCGAACGACTGCCCGCGGATGACGGTGAACACGCCGACGGTGCCCGACACGATCGCCACCACAGCGCCGACGGCGATCGCCACGCGCACGTCTTCGGCGGCGAAGAACCCGGGCTCGATCACCGGCGCCAGCAGCGCGCCGACCGCGCCGGCGCTCACGAGACGATCTCCATTCCGGGGAGCGCGGCCTCGTGCCCGTGCAGATCCGAGCTGTCGCCCGCGCCGGCCACGACCAGCACGCGCCCGTGCACGTTGAGCACGTCCACGTGGCTGCCGTACAGCTCGCTGAGCACGTCCGCGCGCACGACCTCCGCGGTGGTGCCGCTCGCCGCGCGCCCGCCGGCGATGTAGACGATGCGGTCCATCGCCGGCAGCAGCGCGTTCATCTCGTGCGCGCTGATCAGCACGGCGATCTGCTGCTCAGCGGCGATCCGCGCCAGCAGCGCCACGACCTCCTGGCCGGCGCGCAGGTCGAGGTTGGCCAGCGGCTCGTCGAGCAGCAGCAGCTTCGGGCGCGCGATCAGCGCGTGGGCGATCAGCACGCGCTGCTGCTCGCCGCCGGAGAGCAGACCGACGCGCGCGTCAGCGAAACGCTCGGCGTCGACCGCCTGCAGCATCAGATCTATGCGCGCCCTGCGGGCGCGGGATGGCAGCGGGATGCCAAGCCGGTGCGCGTCGAGGCCGAGGCCGACGAGGTCGCGTGCCCGCAGCGGCATGTCCGAGTCGAGCAGGAACTTCTGCGGCACGTAGCCGATCAGCGGGTTGCGGTGTGAGCGCGGGCGCCCGTCCAGCAGCACGCGGCCGGCGTGCGCTGCCTGCAGGCCGAGGATGACGCGCAGCAGTGTCGTCTTGCCGGCGCCGTTGGAGCCGATCAGCCCGGTGAACTCGCCGGGCCGGATCGAGAAGCTGACCTCATGCAGGATCTCGCGCCCGGACAGCCGCACGCTGACGCCCTCGACGGACAGGATCTCGGCGGCGCCGTCCATCACAGCTTCCGCGTGGAGACCTTTTCGGCGACCGCACGGCGCAGCGCCCGCACCTCCGCGAGCATCCACGTCTGGTAGTCGTACCCGGGCGTGGGCATCGTCTCGTAGACCCCCACCACGGGCACGCCTGCGCGTTCGGCGGCTTGCAGAAACGACTGTGTGACCGAGTCGGTCACCTGCTGGTTGTAAACGAACACCTTGACCCTGTGGTCGGCGAACAGGCCGCTCTGCAACGTCACGTCCTGCGGCGCCGGATCGACGCCGTTCATGATGTCCGCCTGCAGGGAGAACGGGGTCAGGTTGACGGTCCCGGCGGCTTCGAGCATGTAGTCGCCGACCGGCTCGGTGGTCGCGACGGGGGTGTTCGGGTATTCGCGGGCGAAGCGCGCGAGCGCCTGCAGCCACGGTGTCAGCGAGCGCACGAACGCGGCCGCGTTGGCCTGGAAGTAGGCGGCATGTGCCGGCTGGATCGCGGACAGGTCGGCGGCGACCGCGAGCGCGACCGCGGGCATCGTCCGCGGCTTGTACCAGAGGTGCGGGTTGGGCGTGGAGTCCGGCAGCCCGAGCAGCTTCTGCACGTCGATGACCTTGCGCGAGGAATTGGATCGCACCCCCCCGGAGGCGGACTCGATGCGTTCCATGAACGTGTCGTAGCCAACGCCGTTCTGCACGACCAGCCGCGCCGAGCTGACGAGCTCGGCGACGCTCGGGCTGGCCTCGAACGTGTGCGGGTCGGTGTTCGGGTTGCTCTCGATCGCGAGCGTGTCCACGTAGCGCCCGCCGACCTGCGCGATCACGTTGGCGTACTGGTTCTCAGCGCCGATCGCGAGGATCCTGCCACCGGGCCTCGCGCCAAGCCCCGTGCCGGCGCAGCCGGCTATACAGGCGGCGAGCGCGATGAGCAGTACGGCGCACGTTGCGAGGCGACGGCGATTGGTCGAGCGGTCGTATTCCACGGGGAAGGCTCCTTGGCCGGGCAGCTCGCGCGCTGCAGGCGATCGGTTGCGCTGTCGAGCGACAAACCTATCATAAGACTGAGTCTTGTTCTTAGTCTTGCCCGGAAACGCCGAGGGCCAGCCGCAGCTCCGTGAGCGCGATCCCCTCCACGCGCACCAGCTTCTCGCGCGCGCTCTCGCCACGCACGATCGTCACGCTGCGCACACCCACGCGCGCCCGCTTGGCGATCAGGCGGCAGAGCGCAACGTTTGCGCGTCCGTCGACCGGCGGCGCGGTCACCCGCACGAGCAGTACGCCGCCGCGTTCGCCCACGACCTCGTTCGCCCGCGCCCGTGGCGTCAGGCGCACAGCGATCTCGCAGGCGTCAGTCGCGATCGGCTGTGCGTCTGCGGTTGATGAACAGCACGGCGCCCACGATCACGATCACGACGATCACAATCCCCCCGGCTATGTAGCGGAGTTTGTGGTGGACCGCTTTCTTCGGGACTTCTTTGCGGGCCACCGACTGCGCAAGCACGGTCACCGGCACGTGCTTGGCTTCCAGCGCGGCAGCGACCGCGGGCTCTTCGTGCTTGGCGTACTTGGCGAGCACGTAGCGCCCATCCTTCAGCGTGATGCGCAAGGAGCGCAGGTACTTGTTGATCGTGACCGCCTGGATCTGGCCACCGGCGAGCTGCTGCTGGTATTCCGGGTAGGTCTCGTTCTGGTAGATGACCGCGGCGCCTGCCGCGACCGGGGCTGCGAGTAGCGAGGCACACGTCAGCGCCATGCAGACGGCGATCGTGGCGGTGAGGGAGGCTCTTGTCGTTGCGATCATGGCGAGTACCCTACCGTCGCTCGGCGCGACGTGCATGGACGCGCGGGCACGCCCGCCACGACGCCGAACACGACATGCGGCGTCTCCCCCACGCTCGCGTCCTCATCAGACGCGCCCGGTGTCCTTGCGGTAGGCGCGCGCCGCGAGCAGGCTCAGCACGAGCGTCCAGGCGGCGACGACGACGCAGCCCTTCGCCGACCAGCCCTGCCCGCCGACGCCGACGTGGCTGGCCTGGACCAGCCAGTAGGAGGGCAGGTAGTGAGCGAGTTCGGGCAGGAAGCCATGCCCGCTGAGGGGAAAGAAGGTGCCGCCGAGCAGGCCCAGCAGCGCGATGCCGCCGCCCATCGGCGGGCCGATCGATTCAGGTGTGAACATGTGCCCGAACAGGATCCCGAGCGCCGCGAAGGGGATCAGGCCGACGATCATCAATCCCGTCATCTCGAGCCATCCACTCGCGCGCAGGCTGACCCCCATCGACGCGCCCGCCACATACAGCGCCAGCAGGCTGATCAGCGCCATCATGTAAGCGGTCAGAACCTTTGCGCGGAAGTACGCGCGCGGCGAGAGCGGGCTGATGCGCAGCTGCCGCGTCCAGCCCACCGAGCGCTCGGTCGCGATGCGCGCGCCGCACGAGAGCATCGCGTTCATCGCCCCGAACGACGCCCACCCGATCATGAAGTACAGCGGGGCGGACAGGCCGGTGCTGTCGAGATCGTGCACGTTGCGATTCGGCCCGGCGACCAGCAGGTACACCAGCACGGGGAACGCGACCGAGAGGACGGCGAAGCGCCGGTTGCGCAGCGTGCGCAGCAGCTCGTAGCGGGTGTACACGAACGATCTCACTCGGCGGTCAGCTCCAGGAACGCCTGCTCCAGGCCGGCCGCCGCGATCTCGATGTCGCGCGCATCCGGGTGAGCCGCCAGCAGCGCCCGGATCGCAGCGTCGGAGTCCTCGCAGCGCAGGACCACCGCCTCGCCGCGGCGCTCGGCGCCGCTGACGCCGGGCAGCAGGGCGAGCGCATCGACGTCGGTGCCGGGCAGCGTCGCACGGATCGTGCGCGTGCCGACCATCGCCCTGATCTCGGTCGTCGGACCGTCGGCGACGATCGCGCCGTGCGCCATCAGCACCGCTCGATCGGCGTACGCGTCGGCCTCCTCGAGGTAGTGGGTGGCGAACAGGATCGTCTTGCCGCGCGCGGCGAACTCGCGCATCGTCGCCCAGAAGGCGTGACGGCCCTCGACGTCCATCGCCACGGTCGGCTCGTCGAGCACCAGCAGCTCGGGGTTGCTCACGAGCGCGACCGCGAAGCGCACCCGCTGCGTCTGCCCGCCGGAGAGCTTCTGCGTGCGTTGGGCGGCGATCGCGGCGATGCCCGTCAGCTCGAGCACCTCCTCCACGTCCAGCGGCGCCGGATACAGCGAGGCGATCATCCCGACCAGCTCGCGCACCGACAGGTCGCGAATCAGCGCGCCCGTCTGCAGCATCGCGCCGACCGCGCCCTGCGCTATGGCCTGGCTGGGCGGGCGGCCGAACACCGACACGCTGCCCTCGTCGGGTGCGAGCAGGCCGAGCAGCATGTCGATCGTCGTCGACTTGCCAGCCCCGTTCGGTCCGAGCAGCGCGACCGTCTCGCCGGCCGCGATCCGCACGTCGATCCCGCGCACCGCGCGAATCGGTCCGTCGGGGCCGCGAAAGGACTTCACCAGGCCCTGCAGCTGGATCTCGGTCGCCGGCCCACCGCCGCCGCGCGCGACCGAGCCAGCGCTCACTTGCGCGCGCTCCGCACTGCCTTCAGGCGCTCGACCTTGGACAGGACCACCTTGCGCATGCGGACCGAGACGGGGGTGGCCTCGACGGCCTCGTCCTCGCGCACGAACTCGAGCGCCTCGTCGAGCGTCAGTTTGCGGTGCGCGTCCAGGCGCACGAGCACGTCGGAGGTGGAGGAGCGCATGTTCGTCAGGTGCTTCTCCTTGACGGGGTTGACGTCGAGGTCCTCCGAGCGCGAGTTCTCGCCGATGATCATCCCCTCGTAGACCTCCTCGCCGGGGCCGACGAACAGCGAGCCGCGCTCCTGCAGCGTGAACAGCGAGAACGTGACGGTGGTGCCGCGGCGGTCGGCGACGAGCACGCCGGAGTTGCGCGTCAGCAGCTCGCCCGCCCACGGCTCCCAGCGGTCGAACACATGGTGCATGATGCCGGTGCCGCGAGTCTCGGTGAGGAACTGCGTGCGAAAGCCGATCAGCCCGCGCGCGGGCACGAGGTACTCCATCCGCACCCAGCCGGTGCCGTGGTTGGTCATGTGCTCGACGCGGCCTTTGCGCGCGGCAAGCAGCTGCGTGACCGTGCCGACGTGCTCCTCGGGGACGTCCACCGACAGGCGCTCGACCGGCTCGTGGCGCTTTCCGTCGATCTCGCGCTCGACCACGTGCGGCTGCCCGACCGTCAGCTCGAAGCCCTCCCTGCGCATCATCTCGACGAGGATCGCCAGCTGCAGCTCGCCGCGCCCCTGAACCTCGTAGGTGTCCGGCCGCGCGGTCTCTTTGACGCGCAGCGACACGTTTCCGACGAGCTCCTGCGCCAGGCGCGCCTCGATCTGCCTGGCTGTCAGCTTGTCGCCGTCTTTGCCCGCCAGCGGCGAGGTGTTGACGCCGAGCGTGATCGACATAGCGGGCTCGTCGACGGTGATCACCGGCAGCGGCCGCGGGTCGCCGAGATCGGCGAGCGTCTCGCCGATCGTGACCTCGGCGATGCCCGCCACCGCGATGATCTCACCCGGCCCCGCTTCGGGAGCGTCGACGCGGTCGAGCGCGTCGGTGACGTACAGCTCGGCCACCGTCGCGCGCTGGATCGAGCCGTCGGCGCGGCACCACGCGATCTGCTGGCCCTTGCGGATGTTGCCGTGGCGCACGCGGCAGATCGCCAGCCGGCCGACGTACGGCGAGGCGTCGAGGTTCGTGACGAGCGCCTGCAGCGGATGCTCGGGGTCGTACGTCGGCGCGGGGATGTGCTCGAGCAGCAGGTCCAGCAGCGGCGCGAGGTTCTCCTCTTCGATCGGATGCCCGGGGTCGTATTTCAATGAGGCGACGCCGGCCTTGGCGTTGCAGTAGACGATCGGGAACTCGATCTGGTGCTCGTCGGCGTCGAGGTCCAGGAACAGCTCGTAGACCTCGTCGACTACCTCTGTGACGCGCGCGTCGGGACGATCGACCTTGTTGATGACAAGAATCACCGGCAGCTTCGCCTCCAGCGCCTTGCGCAGCACGAAGCGCGTCTGCGGCAGCGGCCCCTCGGAGGCGTCGACGAGCAGCAGCACGCCGTCGACCATCGTCAGGCCGCGCTCGACCTCGCCGCCGAAGTCGGCGTGCCCGGGGGTGTCGATGATGTTGAGCTTGACGTCCCTGTAACGGAGCGAGGTGTTCTTGGCGAGGATCGTGATGCCCTTCTCGCGCTCGAGATCCATCGAGTCGAGCACGCGCGTGGCGACGTCCTGGCCGACGCGAAACGCGCCGGACTGCCACAGCATGGCGTCCACGAGCGTCGTCTTGCCGTGGTCGACGTGCGCGACGATCGCGACGTTGCGAATGTCATCTCTTGTTACGAGCACGGCCGACTAGGCTAGCGGCGCGAGCCGCCCGGACCGGAACGGACGTGTGAAGGCCGCCGCGTGCTGGCGGCTCAGCGACCCACCCGCACCGCCCGCATCCCGGTGCGCAGCCCGAAGCGCGCGAGCGCCGCCGGGTATCGCTCGGCGGCGGCGATCGTCTGCTCCAGCGCGGCCGCGAAGCGGCGGATCTCCGACTCCTCGATCGTGAGCGCGGGCAGCGCCTTGATCACGTTCATGTGGTGGCCGGCGACCTGGCAGAAGATCTTGTGCTCGTGGAACAGCGGCACGGTGACCAGCTGCGAGAACAGGCCCGGCTGGCGGCGCTCGACCCGCTCCCACAGGCGTCTCGAGCTCGCGCGCGCGGGCGGCCCGAATTCGATCGCCCACATCAGGCCCAGCCCGCGCACGTCGGCGACGACGTCGAAGCGCTCGATCAGCGGCGTGGTCAGCTCCAGCAGCAGCGCGCCCATGCGCTCGGCGCGTGCGACGAGACCCTCGCGCTCGAGCACCCCCAGCGTCGCCAGCGCGACGGCCGCGGCGAGGTCGTTGCCGCCGAACGTGGAGCCGTGGCGCACGGCGCGCTCCATGCCGTCGAACACCTTCTCGAAGGCGGCGCGCGAGACGAGCACCGCGCCGATCGGCACGAACCCGCCGGAAAGCGCCTTGGCGACGCAGATCATGTCGGGCTCGAGACCCCAGTGCTCGAGCGCGAGAAAGCGCCCTGTGCGCCCGATGCCGGTCTGGACCTCATCGCACACGAACAGCGCGCCGGCCTCGTGGCACAGGCGCTGCGCGGCCGGCAGGTAGTCGGGGTCGGGCAGGTTGACGCCCTTGCCCTGGATCGGCTCGACGATGAACGCCGCGACGTCGCCGCGCGCGAGCTCGCGCGCGAGCGCGTCAAGGTCGCCGAAGCCGACCGGGTCGCAGCCGGGCAGCAGCGGCCCGAAGCCCTCGCGGAACTCGACGCCGCCGTTGAGCGACAGCGAGCCGAGCGTGAGCCCGTGGAAGGCGTGCTCGGCGTACAGCACCCGCGGGCGCCCGGTGGCGGCGCGCGAGATCTTGATTGCCGCCTCGACCGCCTCGGTGCCGGTGTTGGCCGGCACCATCGCCGCGACGCTGCCGGGAGCGCGCGCCAGCAGCTGCTCGGCGAGCACGCCGCTGAGCAGCGTCACTCCCAGCTGCGGGAGGTTGCCCGTGCGCGCCGCCAGCACCTGCTCGATCGCGGCGATCGCGTCCGGATGGTTGCGGCCGATCGCGAACACACCGTAGCCGCCGAACAGGTCTAGGTAGCGCTCACCGTCGGCGTCGATCAGGTGCGCGCCCTCCCCCCCGCTCCACACCTTGTCGAACCCCAGCGTGCGCAGGATCCGCCCCATCTGCGGATTCAGGTGGCGCTCGTTGAGCGCCATCTCCTCGCCGCTGCGGGTTTCCAGAACCTGCTGCACGCTGGGCGGGAGATCGCCGGGCATCGCCATGACAAGGTGAGCCTAGCGGCGGGGCGGCCGCTGGTCGTGAATCGTGCTAACGCGGCCGTAATTGTGCTAATCGGGGCCAGTATCAGCGTCACTGTGACCCAGTCTCCCGTTTAGACCCAACCCAGGCGGGGTAGAATCGCCGGGAGCGGCCGCTCTGACCGAGCGCCGCAACGTCTTCGATCAGGAAGGAGTCCGCAAGATGCCTTCAACGGTCACCAAGCAGCAGACGAGGTTGCGCACCGCCCCGGTGACGGGCAGCGATCCGCAGGAGCTTTTCCGGCGCTGGCAGCGCGACGGCGATGCGTCCGCGCGCGAGGCGCTGGTGCGCCAGTACATGCCGCTCGCGCGAGGCCTGGCCCGGCGCTACGGGCGCTCCTCGGAGCCGTTCGAGGATCTGCTGCAGGTCGCGTCGCTGGGGCTGCTGAAGGCGCTGGACCGCTACGACGCGGACCGTGGCCATCCGTTCGCGTCGTTCGCGGTGCCGACGATCCTCGGCGAGATGCGCCGCTACTTCCGCGATTCGGGCTGGGCAGTGCACGTGCCGCGCGGCGCGCAGGAGCGCGCGCTGAAGGTGCGCGACGCGCAGGAGCGGCTCGCCAACGAGCACGGGCGCGCGCCGACGATCGGCCGACTCGCCGAGTACCTGGAGCTCGACGTCGAGGACGTGCTCGACGCGCTGCAGGCGATCCAGGCCTACGACACGCTGTCGCTCGACGCGCCACGGCCGCGGGCCGACGGCGAAACGGCAGCCTACGGTGACACGGTCGGCGAGGATGACGAGCGCTATGAGCTGGTCGAGCTCGATGCGACCGTGACGGCGGTGCTCGGGCATATCCAGCCGCGCGACCGCGCGATTCTGCGCATGCGCTTCGTGGAGGACCTCACGCAGACGCAGATCGCCGAGCGGGTGGGCATCTCCCAGATGCAGGTCTCGCGCCTGCTGCGCCGCTCGCTCGAGCAGCTGCGGACGTTGACGCATGCGGGCTGAGGGCAGCAGCACGCCGATCCGGCCGATCGCCGCCGCTCGATGGCCGAGATCCCGAACCTCCGTCTGAGTCTCACAAACAGCGCGGAGAACGTCCTGGTCGTGCGCCAGGCGCTGACCGGAGCAGCCGCCTGCCTGGCGCTCGACGCGATCGAGACCAACGACCTCAACACCGCCGTGACGGAGGCTTGCAACAACGTCGTGATGCACGCCTACGAGGGTGAGGAGGGACCGCTCGAGGTCGAGCTGTATGCGCGCCGGCAAGCGGTCGTGGTGGTCGTGCGCGACCACGGCCGCGGCATGCGCTCGCCTGAGCACACGGACACTGCCGACCACACGGCGATGGGCATACCGGTGATCGAAGCGCTAACCAGCGAGGTCCGCTTCGATGAGCCGGCGGACGGGGGAACCGAGGTGCGGATGCAGTTCGACACCCCGAACGCGACCGCGCTCGAGCCGCTCGCGGGCGACGCCTGGGAGGCGGCGCTTGCCACCGTCCCCGACCCTGGCAAGCTCGCCGGCGCCGTGGAGCTGCGACTCGCGCCGACGGCGATCGCGCGCGCCGTGCTGCCGAGGGTCCTGAGCGTGCTCGCCGCGCGCGCACACTTCACCACCGATCGCATCTCCGACGTGCAGCTCGTCGCCGACGTGCTTGCGGCAAACGCCGGCGACTCGATCACTGGCAGCCATCTGGACGTGGGCGTCGCGGTGGCGCCACGCAACCTCGAGCTGCGCATCGGGCCGCTGGTGACGGGCCGCGGCGAAAGCCTGATGACGGCCGCCGCCGACGGTCTCGCGCCGGTGATCGAGCGTCTGACCGATGGCCAGCGGATCGCGGCGACGCGCACGGACTTCGCGGAGACGCTCGAGCTGCGGCTGGTGGATCAGCGCTAGAGCCGGGAGGACTCAGGCTGGGCAACGCCGCTACGTCGCTATGCGTCGCGCTTCATGACGCCCCGCCGAGCGCGGAAAGACATGATCGACGCGAGCGACAGCGCGGAGCCTATGGAGAACGCGGAAGCTACTGATCCGATCGAGCCGATCGAGAGCGCCCACCCGACGGAGCCGATCGACAACACCGAGCCACGCGAGCCGATCGACAGCAGCGAGTTCTCCGACCAGAGCGACCACTTCGAGGTTCCGTTTGGCTGCATGCCAGGCAGTATGGCGACCGGTGGTGGGCTGAGCGAGGCGGGCCCACTTCTCCGCCACATCCACCTCTCGACTCCTCTCGCTGCTCGCTGCGGTCAGTGCAGGGGGCGGCATGCCGGCAGGCAGTCGCCGCGAGGCAGCGCCATACCGACATGCCGCCGTGTGTCCCCGCTGATGGACGAGAGCCGTCGGGGGTTGCGGCTCACGTCCGCCGGGGACGACACTGCAGAAGGGGGTTGCCCCTTCTTGGGAGCTCTAAACCTCCTACCGGATTTGCTGTGCAGCGTCGGCCTGTGGTTTGTCGGGAAGCGCGTCGGGGAATGGGTGCGTGGCACAACCGACAAGGAGGCACGTCATCGGCTCGATCTCCAGCCGCATCTCCGAACACGGCGCCGGCGTGGGCTTGACCCCGGCGGACGTGTCGATCAACGGCAGCTACTGGCCGGCGGGATGGGCGGCTCGCTGCTGGCGGTGCTGATGCTCAACACGAGCATCTTCCCGACCGACCTGGGCTGGCGCCTGTCGTTCGTGCTCGGCGCGACCATCGGCCTGGCGGTCCTGCTGGTGCGGCGCAACGTGCCCGAGAGCCCCCGCTGGCTGTTCATACATGGCCGCGAGCAGGAGGCCGAGCGGGTCGTCAGAGGGATCGAAGAGCAGGTCGAAGCCAAGACCGGCGAGCCGCTCCCGGAGCCGCAGGGCAGGCCGCTGGTCGTGGGCCAGCGGCGCACGATCCCGCTGCGGATGATCGTGCGCTCGGTCGTGTCGATGTACCCCGGCCGCACGCTCCTCGGGCTGTCGCTGTTCATCGGCCAGGCGTTCCTCTACAACTCGATCCTGTTCGGGTTCGGCAACCTGCTGAGCCTGTACTTCCACACGCCGTCTGGCGACACCCCGTACTACCTCGTTGCGTTCGGCGCCGGGAACTTCGCCGGCGCGCTGCTGCTGGGCCCGCTGTTCGACATCGTCGGTCGCAGGCCGATGATCAGCGGCACCTACATCCTCTCGGGCGTACTGCTGATCGCGACGGGCCTGCTGTTCAAGGAGCATCAGCTCGACGCGACGACATTCACGCTGTGCTGCTGCGTGGTGTTCTTCTTCGCCTCAGCCGGCGCGAGCGCCGCCTACCTGACGGTGTCGGAGATCTTTCCGATGGAGACGCGCGCGATGTGCATCGCGGTGTTCTACGCCGTCGGCACGGGCGTCGGCGGCGTGATCGGCCCGCAGGTGTTCAGCCGCATGATCAACACGGACAGCTACGAGCAGGTGTTCCTGGCGTTGGCCCTGGGGGCGGTGATGATGTTCACCGGCGGTGTGGCCGAGTCGCTGTTCGGGCTCAAGGCCGAGCGCCGCAGCCTCGAGAGCATCGCCAAGCCGCTGACCGCCGACGGACGCACGTTCTCCGCGTCGGAGTCCCCCACGCCGACGTTTGCGGGCAGCGAATCCGGGCAACTTCGGAAAGAGACCCCACTACGAATCGAGGTTTAAGAGAATGGTCGCACTGCTTGCCCTTATCCTGATCCTGGCGATCTTCGGAGGCCTCGGATTTGCCGCGCACGTGCTTTGGTACGTGCTGATCTTCGCCGTGCTGTTGTGGCTGATCGGCTTCTTCATCGGCGGCGTCGAGGGCGGCGGGCGCAGGCGCTGGTATGGCCGCTGGTAGCGAGGCTGCCACGGCCGCACGGTGGTGGCGGTCATCGCAAGCTGCAGCTGCGCCCCGGCACTGACGCCTGGGGTCTGCATGATCGCCATGTACGCTCGGGCTGGAGATCATCGAAATCTGGTCGGCGCACCGTCCTTACGGGCTCGTAGCCTTGGATGAGTGACCGATAGCGGACTCGCACTCAGTCGGGCCGGCGACAGCCGCAGGTGGCGCTGGCCGGTGGCGTTCGTGCTCACTTTCGGTGCGGTCGGGCTGGCGATCGCGGGCGTGTACGTGGGGAGCGCCCAGGTCTGCAAGAGCGCGATCGCGGGCGCGCGAGTGGTGCACGTGTGCGCCCCACCGTCGGTCGCGCAGTTCGCGTTGCTGTTCGTCCCGGCTCTCGTGTTGCTGCTGCCAGACCTCTCGGAGGTGAGTGTGGGCGGCGTGAGCTTCAAGCGCGATCTCCACGAGGTGCAGACGACGGTGATCGAGAGCGGGGAGGCGCTCGGGCGCACGACCCGCGAACTCGACGCGCGCGTCGGCGAGCTGACGGACGACGTGCGAGACATCAAGCGCACGAACGATCGCGATGCCGACCGGCTGATCGACGCGGTGCGGGTGGTGCGAAGCCTCGAAGAGCGCGTCGCACGCCTCGAAGGCCCCGCGGGAGGCGACTCGTGAGATGGTCGAGCGAGGGCTAGACTGAGCCCATGGCGAGCGCGAGCAAGGGCATCGACCAGATCCTGCAGGAGCTTGAAGACGAGCGGTCCGAGCGCGACCGACCGTTGCGGGTCGATTCGGCCACGGACTATGCGCGGGCCGATGTCATAACATCCTCGCTGCGCAGCCTCGAGCAGTCCCTGAACGCGGTCAAGCGCGCCCGCGGCGAACCGCCGGTCGAGATCGTGGGGTCGGGAAGCGACGTCGAGGAGTCGGTCAAGGAGGACATCGCGAGCCTCGCCGGTCAGCTCGACCTCCCGCCCGCGGCGGTGACCGCGACGCTGGGCGTGCGGCTGTGGGAAAAAGGCGAGGCGGAGAAGGCCCGCCCGCTGCTGGAAGCTGCGGCCGACGCCGACGATCCGATGGCGGCGGGGACACTCGGCCTGCTGCTGGAGAAGGCCGGCGAGACCGGGCGGGCGCTCGATTCGCTCGAGAAGGCAGCGAAATCGGGGGATCCCCAGGCGCGTTACACCTACGCGCGGGTGCTTGCGGACAACGGCCAAGCCGAGAAGGCGATCCCGCTCCTGATCGACAACCCCGACGTCCTGGCTCCCGGGCTCCTCGCGCGACTACGGAGCGAACGCGGCGAATAGAGCGGTCCACGTCGTCGAGCTGTTCGCCCATCGCACGGATGGGCTCGAGGTGCCGCCGTCAGGCGACGATTTCGCCGGGAGCGGCGATCGTTGGCAGATGCTCGGCCACGCCGGTGACGCTCAGCAGCCGCTGCACCTGCTGCGAGCCCGGAGTGATCGCGAACTGCTGCTGGCGCGCGCGGCAGCGCTCGAGCACGGTGAGGATCGCGCGCAGGCCGGTGGAGTCGATGAAGTGGAGCTGCTGCAGGTCGAGCACGATCATCCCGTCGCCGAGCACGTCCTCGCGGTCGACCGCCTGCGCCAGCAGCTCGGCGCTGGCCATGTCCAGTTCGCCGTCGAGCACGATGACCGCGCGACCGGCGTCGCGCCGCACATCGATGGTGAGTTGATCGTTGACCCCCATCGGATGGATTTTATCGGAGCATCGGTGATCTCTACGGACGTGGCGCAGGCCGCTCGGATGCGATGCGCAGCGCCAGCAGCGCGATGTCGTCGCGCAGCCTGCCGTCGGCGTGCTGCAGCGCGACTTGCTCGATCTGCTCGAGCAGGCCGTCGAGCGTGTCGTGCTGCGCCGCCGCGGCGCACAGGTCGAACAGGCGCTGCTCGTCGAGCTGCGCGCCTGCGCGACCGGCCTCCGGGAGCCCGTCGGTGTAGAGCAGCAGCGTCTGGCCGGCGTGTAGATCGACACCGACCTCGTTGATGTCGATCGGATCGAGCACGCCCAGCAGTGTTCCGGGCCTGCCGAGCTTCGTGCATTGGCCGTCCGCGCCGATCAGCAGCGGCGGCGGATGCCCCGCGAGCGTGACTGTGAGCCGCGCGTGCCCGCGGCCGCGCGCGAGCGTGACCAGGCAGACGGTGCACAGGTCGGCGCCCGCCGGCTGGCGGCGCAGCGCCTCGTGCAGCGTGCCGAGCATGCCGGTGGGCGTCAGGCCGAGGATCGCGGCGGCGCGCAGCGTGTGCCGCGCGAGCGCCGTGACGCCGGCTGCCCGCGGCCCCTTGCCGCAGACGTCGCCGATCACGAGCAGCCAGCGACTTGGGCCGTATGGCAGGACGTCGTAGAAGTCGCCGCCGGCGTCGTTGAGCTCGCCGGCCGCGCGATACAGGGCCTCGATCTCGATGCCGGGGATCTCGGGCAGCGACTCGGGCAGCAATGCCGCCTCCAGCACCTTGGCGATGCGCGTGCGCTCCGTGTACAAGCGGGCACTTTCGACGGCCGTGCCGGCGCGGCGGCCGAGACGCTCGGCGAGCGCGACGTCGCTGTGGGTGAGCCGGCGCAGCGAGTCCGAGGAGACGAGCGTGATCGCGCCGAGCGTGCGCGCGGGCGCGGCCAGCGGCACGATGATCACGGACTTGGCTTCGATCGCCTGCAGCAGCGCGAGGTGAGCGTCGTCGCGCGCGTAGGCGGCGAGCGCGTCTCGGTCGATGTCCGTGTAGATGCGCGCGCGCCCGCTGCGGATCACCTCGGGCACGCCCAGGGGCTCGTCGAGTACCGGGCGGTAGTCGCGGTCGAGCTCCTCGGCCAGCTCCAGGCGGCTCGGATCGGCGTGATGGACGGCGACACGTTCGATCGCGCCGCTCTCGCCGACGACGTCCACGGCGCACCAGTCGGCGATGTGCGGCACCGCCAGCCGCGCGATCCGGCGCAGCGTCTCGACGTAGTCCATCGAGGATGCGAGCACGCGACTGGCCTCCGCCATGAAGCTCTCAGCGAGCTGAGCGCGCTTGACCTCGGTGATGTTCTCGAACACGTTCACCGCATACAGCACGCGTCCGCTGTCGGGGTCGGTGACGGGCGAGCAGCGAACGATCAGCCACCGCTCCTCCCCGCTCGCGCGCACGATGTTCCTGACGAGCAGCGGCTCGGGCTGTTCGCCGGCCAGCAGGCGCCTGCCGGGCATGCGCTCGAGGTCGAGCTCGCGACCCTGCTCGTCGAGCACGAGAAAGCGGGGCATGATCGTCCCCGGCTCGGCGCTCACCAGCTCACTCGGCGTGCTCGCACCGAGCAGCTCGGCAGCGGCCTGGTTGGCGAAGACCATGCGGCCGTGCTCGTCGGTGATCGTGATCGCCTCGGCCAGGTTGACGAGGATCGCCTGCAGGCGCTGCTCGACGCGACGCACCTCCGAGAACAGCTGCGCATTGTCGATCGCCAGCGCCGCGCGCCCGGCCAGCTCGCACGCGAGCGTCAGGTCGGCGCTGTCATACGGCTCGCCGTCACCGAGCCGCAGCAGCGACAGCGCCCCGAGCGTGCGACCGCGGGCACGCAGCGGTGCCACCGCTGCCGAGTGGTAGTGGTGGGCGATCATGAAGCGCGCGTGCTCGGAGCCCTGGGCGAACGAGCGCATCAGCGCGTCACTCATCTGGGGTTGGAGCTCGGGCTCGCCGCTGCGAATCACGCGCGCGACCGGGTGCTCACCGGCGGGGTCGAGCGGGTGCTCGATGCGCAGCCTTTCAAGCGCCGGCGCGATCGCCGGGTCGGCCGACGCGACCGCCACCTCCGTGATCGAGCCGTCCTCTTGGCGCAGGTCGATCACGCACAGGTCAGCCAGACGCGGCACGATCAGCTGCGCCACCTGGTTCATCGTCGTCGTCGGGTCAAGCGATCTCGCCAGCACCGCGCCCGCCTCGACGAGCAGCTCCACGGCAACGTCGTGCGGCGGTCGCGTTTGCGAGTCACTCATGACCGTTTGCTGCGATGACCGTTCGCTGCGTTACCGGCCTCACGCGGGTGACCCTCGCTCGGTGCCGCCGAGCTCGAACCAGACACGCGTACCGCCCTTGCGGTCGACGCCCCAGCGGCTGGCCTGCTTGGCCACGAGCAGCAGCCCGTAGCCGCCCGTGGTCCGGGCGCGATCGCGCGGCGTGGCGGTGAAGCCAGAGCCGCTGTCGATCACTTCGATGCGAACCGCGTCGCGGTCGAGCAGGCGCGCGTACAGCAGGATGTCGCTTGCGGGCGGCGCGTCAGAGTGCAGCACGGCGTTTGACACGAGCTCGGACACGAGCAGCCGCAGCGTGTCCAGTTCGCCTGCGGCGATCTTGCTCTCCTCGCCGAAGCTCACGACAGCCGCGCGTGCGAGCGACGGCGCTTGCAGATCGCGCTCGAGGCTGATGGAAAGCGAGGGCGCACCGCCGGGCTGGGGCGCGCCACGCAGCCCCTCGACCGGCCGATCACGATCCAGGGCCATCGCCCCGATTATCCTCCTCCTCCGGCATTCGCGCAGAGCAACATCAGTCAATTGCCCGCGCCCCAGAGATCCAAACTCGATCGCGCCACGAGGGTCGATCCGCGCTCCGGCGGACGCTGGGCGCGACGCTCGCGCGTACGTCGCGCGCCGCGTGTATGCAGGCGATCGCGACCGATAGCTCTCGCGGCACATGTGGTCACGCCACGAGATCGTTACACCTCGGAATCATTACAAAGTGGAACGATCGCGATTCGCAAGTACCGCGGCCGGCCGGCCCGCCGGCCCGCCAGCCGGCCAGCCGTCACCCGTCACCCGTCACCCGTCCCCCAGGCCGGCCGCCCGAGATCCTGCAACTCGCGGTCGCCCCAGCGCTGCTAGGCTCCACCCTGACTAGAGCGATCTATCTAATCTGTGGGCGAGCGTGAGGTATGGATCTGATGCCCGAAGCGCAGACATCGGCTGAGCGCCACTCGACGACGACTGCAGGGCCGCCGCACGGCCACCGCGCTCACGGCTGGCTGCGCCATTACGCGAAGCTCCTCGGCCCCGGCGGCTCGGTCGCGGCGAAGCTGGCGTTCGAACGCAACAACCGCCAGCGCCTAGACCGCCTCGTGAGCGCGGCGAGCGGGCGACGAGGCGCGAGCGCCGGCGCGCGGCGCATGCGCGCGCTGCTGGCAGCTCCGGGAGGGCGGCTGCGCTGGCAGGACGCGCCGGCCCCTGCCCCGCCAGGGCCACATGCGGCGATCGTGCACCCGATCGCCGCATCGACGTGCGACCTGGACTGCGCGCTGTCGCTCGGTGCGACGCAGCTGCCGCTGCCGCTGCATCTCGGGCACGAATGCGTGGCCGAGGTGCTCGAGGTGGGCGAGCGCGTCACCGGCGTGAAGCCGGGACAGCGGGTGATCGTCCCGTTCCAGGTCAGCTGCGGCGAGTGCCAGGCGTGCGTTGGCGGGCACACGGGCAACTGCACGTCGGTGCCGCCGATCTCGATGTACGGCTTCGGGCTCGCGGGCGGGCATTGGGGCGGCGCGTTCTCCGATCAGCTGGCGGTCCCGTACGCCGACGCGATGCTCGTGGAGCTGCCCGACGGCGTCGAGCCGGCGGCAGCGAGCGGCTTGGCGGACAACGTGTGCGACGCCTACCGCCACGTCGCGCCGCACCTGCCGGCGCTGCTCGAGCGCGACCGCGACGCCGAGGTGCTGATCGTGTCGGTCGCGGACCGCAACTCGCTGTTCAGCGGCAGCGTCCAGCTGTACACGGGCCTCGTCGCCCGCGCCTTGGGTGCGCAGCGCGTGGTGCTCGCCGACGCGCGCCCGCACATCCGCGCCGAGGCCGAGCGCCTGGGCATCGAGGCGCTCGAGCCGCGAGCGCTCGCAAAGCGCCCGCCGGCGCCGCTGGTCATCGACATGACCTTCGACGCGCTCGGCCGGTCGCTGTCGTGCACGGCCCCGGATGGCATCTGTTCGAGCTCGGGCAGCCTGCACCGCAGCGCGCGCATCCCGACGCTGCTGATGTACGGGCGCAACATGACCCTGCACGTCGGGCGCACACACGCCCGCGCGCTGATCCCGCATGTGCTCGAGCTGCTGCGTCAGGCAGATCTGCGCCCGCTGGATGTGAGCACGCGCGTGGCGGGGCTCGACGAGGCTCCGAGCGTGCTGGCGGAGCATTTCCGCGGCGGCGTGATCAAGACGATCCTCACCGAGTAGCGACCTCGCCGCGATCGCGCCGCGCGCGTGGAGCGCGCGATCCTGCGATGTCAGCTTTTCTTGTAGGTGAACTTGGCGGTCGTGCTGCCGTGCCCGGAGCCGGTGAAGAAGCTCTCGACGGTGGTGACCGTGACTGGCACCTTCGCGCCTGCGGTGCCCGGCGGCGAGGTGGCGTCGAGGACGGTGCTCGAGCCGCAGTCGAGGGGTGTTTCAACCGGCGTGAATGCGGCTTCGGCTTCGCCGAAGAACACGCCGAGCGCGCAACCGAGATTCTGACCGTGGATCACCACCTTGGTGCCGCCGGCGGCGGGACCGGAGGCCGGCGAAACCGATTCGACCTGCGGGTTGCCCGGTGGGTACAGGTAGATCAGATCGGCGGCGGTGCTGGCGCTGCAGCCCGACACGGTGCACGCCTGGATGTTGTCCAGCCCGGGGTTCTGCGAGACGGTCTGCGCGCTGAGGCTCGTGTTCGAGCTGGCGTTGACCGTGTACTGCGTGCCTTCGGAGAAGGGGCCGCTGGTGTCGATGAACTGCAGGCGCAGCACCTGCCCGCTGAAGCCTTCGCCGCTCAGCTCGATCGGCGTGCCGCCCGTGTCGGCGGCGCCGATCGCGCCGTTCAGCCTGGCTGGGTTGCTGGTGTTGGTGGCGCCGGCGACGGTCGGCACGCCCGCGTAGGTGACGGCCGCGGGCGCGGACTGGCCGGCCTGCGTGTGGAGGCTGAAGGGCAGCGAGACGGGGTTCACGGTGGGCGTTTCGCCCGGCGCGACCACGGCTGGCAGTTCGATCTGCAGCTCGGTGCCGGTGAGGAACTTGAAACTGGGGTCGATCGAGAGCTGACCGGCCTCGAGCGATGGATTGCCCAAGCTGGCCCAGTCCATGGTCAGGAAGTTCAGGCCGGCGCCGTGGACGGTGATCAGCGTGCCGCCGGACTCGTCGGCGAGGTCGGCGGGTCCGGAGGCGGTCGAGACCGAGGTGATCGTGGGCGCAGGGACGTAGTCGAACTCGCTCGGCTGGGGGCGCACCTCGCAGCCGCACGCTGGTGGTGTCACGAACGCCCCCTCGGCGTCCACCGCGATCGCGCCCTCCAGCGGCGGCAGGATCTTGCTGGTGGCGCTCGCACCGTGTGCGCCTGAGACCTGCACCTGCGCCTGGCAGATGTCGTTGCTCGCGCTCTCGCCTTCGTAGGAGCCGGTGCTGGGCAGCGGCGCGCAGACGGTGTGCGATGAGAACGCCGGCGGGGTGACGCTGATCTCGAACGCGCTTAGCACCTTGAAGCTCGTCGCCGGCACGCCGCCGAAGCTGACCTTGCTCGCACCGGTGAAGCCCGAGCCGAGGATCGTCACTTCCTGCGGCGCGCTCTGCAGGCCGCCGGCCGGATTCACCCCGGTCACGCTCGGGATCGTGCTGCCTTCGCTGGTGTCGACGTATTGGAAGCTCGATGCGGGACCGGCTGCGCTCGATTCGCCGTCCTCGAGCGTGACGATCACGTTCGCCGGCCCGGCGCCGTCGAGCGGCGCGGGCGATTCCGGCGGCAGCGTCTCGCGTGCCGGGGGCATCGTCACAGTCATCAGGCTGGAGCTGTTGACCTTGATGTCGCTGGCGGGAAGGTGCGCGGTGCCGACCTGCACGCCGGCGACGTCGGGGCTGCCGGCGGCTTCGAAGCCGCTGCCGCTGACCTGCACGCTCTCGCCGCCGGCGGTGCTGCCGAAACTCGGGCTGAGGCCGGTCACGACCGGTCGCTGCGCGCTGCCGGCGAGGCTGCACAGGTAGTACGCGAGTCCAACGGTGCCGCCGGCGTCGGTCAGACGCGGCGAGCCGAGACCGGACGCGAGGTCATAGCCGCTGCTCGCCGGGAACACCTGGCCGTTGTCGAGGCCGTAGATGTCGTTGTCGCCTTCGGTGATGTCGTTGAACGACGCGGCGTACTGCGCCGGGTTGGAGGCGACGCCGTATAGCAGCGGCGCGGCGAAGCCGACGCCGGCGGCGGTGGCGGGGTGTTCGGCGCAGGTCGGCGAGGCGTTGACCTCGGTCAGCATCGCCGCCCAGATCGGGGCGGCCGAAGAGGTGCCTCCGATCGTGACCCAGCCGTCGGGGACTTCTGACTTGAACGCCTTGCTGTAGATCGTGATCGCGCCGGTGAACTCGTCGGCCTGCGCGGAGACGTCGGGCACCGTGCGGCATGGCGTCGTCGCGGTCGCGCCCGGCAGGAACGACTGGCAGAAGCTCTGCGGGTAGCCGTAGCTCTGCTCGATGCTGTCGCCGTTCGTGTAGTCGGCGCTGCCGGGAAGCGGGATCCCGGGGACCTTCGAGTCGAGCTGCCAGCTTGGCATCGTCCATGACATCGAGATGCCTCCGCCACCGCCGCCCCATTCGGCGCCGTCGTTCCAGACGTGCTCCTGGGCCGGCTGCGTGGCGGCGTCGGTGATCGTCGTGCCGCCGGCGGAGATCACATACGGCTGGCTGCCGGGATCGTCCACCGACAGCGGGTTCTGCCCGGGCGCCACGTTCGGCGTCCTGAACGCGTTGCAGTCATCCGAGCCGGTGTCGCCGGCGGCCGAGAAGACGGTCTGCCCTTGTGCGGCGGCCTGCTCGAACAGGAGGTTCTCGGCCTGCTGGATACCGGGTTCGCCGAGCTGCAGCTCCTGCTCGCAATCGCCCCAGCTGGTCGTGATCACGCGCTCGCGGTCGGCGCCGACGATCGCCGCCCACTCGTCGATCGAGCCGGTCGCGGTGTTGGGCGCCTCGTACACGTCGATGCTGGCTCCGGGGGCCATCGCGGATACGTCCTCGATGTCGAGGTCCGCCTCGACTTCGCCGGGACCGGTCGGCTGCCCGCCGTCGACCGGGATCACGCTCAGGCGCGCGGCCATGCTCGCCGCCTGCTTGGAGCCGAAGAAGCATTGGTCGAAGTGCTTGATGTCAGACGGGGCGAACTGTTCGAGCTCGTATATGCCGACGCGCTGGCCGGCGCCGAGATCGCCGCTGGAGTACAGACCGAACGCTCCGTAGGCGTTGGCGATCTGATCGTCGGTCAGCCCGCCGAAGCTCACGGCGTCTTCGCTCGCGTCCTTGCACGGTTTCGGCGAGCCGGCCGGGTGCGCAAAGCCACCGGTCTTGGCCGCCCGGTCGGCTCGCTTGGCCGCCGCGGGCGCGCTCACGAGCCCAGCTGGGTGCTCGTGTACGAGGTCGCTCAGGCCGAGCACGCCGACGACCGATCCGGCGATCGTGCTCTGCACGGCCGCCGCGGACGTCGCCTCGCGCGCGATCGCGCCGTCGCTCAGGCGATAGTTCTCAAGGCCCGTCTGAAACGCGCTCTCGGCCTGCGCCGCCGAGCCGCTGAAGTCGATCAGCAGACGGTCGCTCGAGACCGAGCTCACGTGCAGGCCGTCGGCCTGCAGACCGGACTCGACGGCGTCGATCGTCGCCTGTGTCGGGCCGAAGCGGCTCGCGAACGCGCCGGAGGCGAGGTAGCGCCCGAACATCGGCGAGTCCTTGTCGGTGACTTCGCCGATGAACCGCGTCAATGCCGCTTCGTCGCGCGGCTTCAGGATCACGGCGCCGCTGACCGCGGCCGAGCTCGATACCGGACCGACGGCGCGGGCGCCGACGGGCACGCGCGGCGCGGCTCCCACCCGTAGGGTCGCGGGCGCGGCGACGGCGGCGACGGCGAGCGACGCGGCGAGCGCCAGCGCAACGAGCGCGGCAGCGATCATCCTTGACGGCACCCCCGGCTTATACCACCTAATCGGTGGTGCGACGCCGGTACAGATGACTGGCCAGCGGCGCGAACACCGCGATCAGCGCCACCGACCAAAGCAGCGACGCCAGCACCGCGTGCTGCATCGGCCAGGCGTGAATGCTGGCGGACGGGTTGGGGTTGCCGAGCAGTTTCCGCGAGGCGCTGGTGACGGCGCTGACAGGATTCCAGTCGGCAACTGTCCGCAACAGGGCGGGCATGTGCTCGGTGGGGACGAGCGCGTCTGAGACGATCGCGAGCGGGAACAGGATCACGAGCCCGACGCCCTGCGCCGACTCGGGGCTCTTGCTGATCATGCCGAGGCAGCCGCAGCCCCAGGAGATCGCGTAGCTGAACAGCAGGAAGATCCCAAGGCCGGCGGCGATCGAGGCGGCGCTGGCGTCGGGGCGCCAGCCGATGACGAGGCCGGTGACGACGACGAAGGCGGTGCAGATGACAGCGGTGAGCAGGTCCGCGAGCGAGCGCCCGACGAGCACGGCGGGCCGCCACATGGAGAGCGTGCGGAAGCGGTCGATGACGCCGCTGCCGAGGTCCGAGCTGAGCCCGACGGCGGTGCCCATCGCGGAGGTCGTGAGGTTCATCGCGAGCAGCCCGGCGATCGCGAAGTCCTTGTAGCTGCCGCCGCCGGGCAGGACGACGCCGGAGCCGAACACGTAGACGAACAGCAGCGTGAACAGCACCGGCTGGACGGTCACGTCGGAGAGCTGCAGCGGCTCGCGTTTGATGTGCACGAGGTTGCGCCAGGTGAGCACGCCGACGTCGCGTAGCTTGTTCATGCGGGCACCTCCGTCGCTTGCGGATCGGCGTCCCCCTCCGGGGACGATGCGACGGGGTGGCCGGTGAGAGCGAAGAACACATCGTCGAGCGACGGCTGGTGCACCTGCACGTCGTCGACGGTGATGCCGGCGTCGTCGAGCGCGCGCACGACCGTCGTGGCGAGGCCGTCGGCGCGATCGACGGGCGCGCGCAGGCGGCGCCCGTCGTGGCTCTCGTGCACGGGGCCGGATACGAACGGCACGAGCGCGGCGGGCGCGTCGGGGCGAGGCTCGCTGAGCGTCACCTCCAGGCGCGCGCCGCCGACCTGCGCCTTCAGCTCCGCGGCGGTGCCGCCGGCGATCACGCGACCACGGTCGATCACGACGATGCGATCGGCGAGCTCGTCGGCCTCGTCGAGGTACTGCGTCGTCAGCAGCAGCGTGACGCCGTTGGCGACGAGCGCGCGGATGATGTCCCACATGCGCACCCTGCTGGTGGGGTCGAGGCCGGTGGTGGGCTCGTCGAGGATGCGAAGGGGGGGTTGGAAAGGAGCGCGTACCTCATGGGCGTGCAGAGCATCAGCAAGAATAAGGGCCTGGGTGTTGAGGCGAGTAGTGGTGTGATCGACGCGGTGATCTATGGTCGGGCGTCGAAGGATCGGCTGCGGTTGCTGCGTTCGATCGGTGATCAGATCGCTGATTGCCGGACGTGGTGTGAGCCGTTGGGGTGGCGGGTGGTGGAGGTCATCACGGACGCGGATCGTTCGGCGTCGCAGTGGCGGCGTAAGGAGCGGGAGGGGTTCGAGGTGGCCCTGGGCTTGATCGAGTCGGGGCGGATTCAGGGGTTTGTGACCTGGGAGCCCTCACGGGCGGGGCGTGACCTGGCGATCTATGTTCAGTTGCGGGCGGCGTGCCAGCGAGCTGGGGTGCTGTATCTGACGCAGGGCCGGGTCTACGACTTCTCCCGCTCGGATGACAGTTTCATGATGGGCTTCGAGTTCTTGCGGGCGGAGGCCGACGCGAACACGATGCGCGAGCGCCAGTTGCGCACGGCCCGGCGCAATGCGGAGAAGGGTCGTCCGCACGGCCGGCTGGCGTATGGGTATCGGCGGGTGTATGACGAGCGGACCGGGGTGCTCGTTCGTCAGGAGCCCGACTCGCATACCGGCCAGATCGTCAGGGACGCGGCACGGGACGTGCTGGCGGGGGCGAGCATGTGGTCGGTTGCGATGCGATTGCAGGACGCGGGTGAGCCGACGCCGATGCGCGCCTGGTCCGAGCATCCGCGCGGGTGGGACACGTACACGATCCGCCAGATACTTCAGAACCCGACGATCGCTGGCAAGCGCGTGTACCGGGGTGAGGTGATCGGCGATGCCGATTGGGAGCCGCTGATCTCCCTCGAGGACTTCGAGAAGCTCCAGCGCCTGTTCGCTGACCCTGGTCGCAGGGTCAGGGGCGGCGGTGGGATGCCGGCGAAGACGCTGATGGTTCACATCGCCCGTTGCCATTACTGCGGGCGGCCGTTGAAGCGGTCGGTGATGCGGCGCAAGAACAAGGCCGACGCGGTGAAGTACCACTGCCAGTTCAGGGGGTGCTTCAAGACGACGATCTCTCAGCCCGGTTTGGACGCCTATGTGCAGGAGGTCGCGTTGGCGTGGTTTGAGCAGCCGGCGAACCTGGCCCGGCTGACCGCGACCGACGGCGACGGCGACGGGTGGCTCGCGCAGGCCCGCGCGGTCGAGGAGGAGTTGGCTTCGCTGCAGCAGCGGTTGGATGAGGCGGCCGACCGCTACGCGGCTGGCGAGTTGCCGTTGTCGATGTTGAGCAGGGTCGAGCAGCAGTTGCGGCCGAAGATCGAGCAGGCGCAGCGTGCTTTGGTCCCGCCGATCAGTGACGAGAACATCCGTGCCCTGGTCACTGCCGGCGACGTGCGGGCGGCGTGGGCCGAGTTGGCGCTGGCGGAGCAGCGCAAGATCGTCAAGGCCGTCTTCGACGTGCGGGTGCAGCGGACCGCGAACCGGGGGCAGAACGCCTTTGAGCCTGAGCGAGTCCTGATCGCGCCACGGGTCTGATGAGCCGTGGCGTCGGTCATCGCCGTTGTTTTCGCAGGGCGCGGCGGACCGCGGCTGCCTGCTCGGCGGTCATCGGCGGGAACCGCTGCGCCACCTCGGCCGCGGTTTGCCGTAGGTTCGTCTGCCAGCTCGACACCGGCTCGGTGGCCTGCGCCGGCTCGCCTGGGCTCGCCACCCTGGTCGTGCCCGGCGATTGGTGCGTGGCGCGGGCAAGGAGCATCACGGCCGGTCCTGCGGTTCGGCCTTGTCCCGGCGGGGGGACTGTGCTTCGTCTTCTGTGCGGCGGTTGACGTCGGCGATGACGAACGCGACGAACTCCTCGTCGCGGTTGATGATCGGTGTCTCGGGTTGGGCGGGTCGGGGTTCTTCGCCGGGCCAGATCGTTTGGCGGGTGGGGCGGTCGCGGTCCGGGCGGGTGCCGGACAGCGCGACCCACTCGCGCAGGCGAGCCTGTGCTGCGTGGAAGTCGGCGAGCCAGCCGATCGGGGCGGAGGCGTGCTGGGCGGGGTCGTAGGCGCCGAGCCAGTGCAGGTGCAGCGCGGATAGCTCCCAGACGAGCTCGGGGTGGCGGTGCCATGCCGGCGGGATGACAGAGGCCGGCAGCCCGAAGGTGTGGCGCAGCCAATCGACCCACTCGTTGAGCGCGAGCCACTCGTACTCGGCGTCCTCGGCGGTCAGGGTACGCCAGTTGACCGGGTGCGGTAGCTCCATGTCCTGGCCGGCTTGGGCCGTGATCTGCTCGGGCTCCAGGTCCTCGGTGTCCGGGTCGTTGTCCTGGTCGTAGGGGCGGTTGCTCGGTGGTTCGGGGGGTTGGCTGCTCATGGTCTCTTGCTCTCCTGCGCGTTGGGCACCGGCGGGTCCGGTGCGCTACTGGGCAGGTGCGAGACGGCTCCCCAGCGATGGATCGGGTTGATCGGATCGAGCCGCGTTGCGCAGACGTGGGCTACATGCTGAGGTCGGGCGTCTTGCGCGGCTGGCACGCCTGGCGTGCGGCGGGGACGAAGCTCGGTGGCGTCGGGCGCTCTGCTGGCGCCGGTGTGGTGGGAGGCGGATGCTGGGCGTGGAGCGTCTGTGCGGTGAGCCGGGTCTCGAGCGGCTCCTCTGGTGGGTCCTTGAGGCCCGGTTCTGTGTCGTCGTTTAGTTCGGCGAGCTGCGCCTCGACGTCGGCCAGCTGGCGCTCGGCGTCGTGGAGGGTCTCGGCGTGGCGGAATGGCTGGCCGATGCGCTGGCCAGCGTCGACGACGGTCTGTTGCGCGGTGGCCAGGTCTTCGCGGGCAGAAGCGAGCAGGGTGGGGATGCCGGAGACGCGGTTCTCGATGCGTTGGATGAGACCGACCTGGCCGTCGAGCAGAGTGTCGATGTCGATCCTGAAGGTGCTGCGGGGTACGCCGTCGAGCGTGATCTCGGCTTCCAGGCCGCCGAGGCCGGGGCGCACAGCGAGCTGGATCTCAAAGCCGCTGATCTGGCCGATAGTCCCGTAGTCGCGTTTGGTGTAGCGCGGCGCGTACTTCAGGCCCGTGTTGTTGGCCCAGCGTGCGAGCGCGGCTGCGGCCTGCACGCGGGAGTCGTAGCTGTGGTCGTGGAGCTGGATGCGGAAGCGCTCGCCGCTGGTGTCGATCACCCGCGGCAGCGCGGCCTCCAGGCCGGCGATCTGGTCGCTGGCACGCTCGGCCGCATGTTGAGCTTCTCGTCGAGTATGGGTGAGCATGTGCTCGTTGCGCTGGTAGGCGCGCTCCAGCCGGCGCAGCCGCGTGACCTCGTTGGAGAGCGTGGAGTGCTCCAAGAGCAGGGGGTTGCCGGATGAGATGGCCTTGGCCTCTGCTGCGGAGAGTGCGCTGGAGTCGATCTCCTCGATCTCGCGACTGTCGAGCCGGCCGCGCATGAGCTGCGCGATGAACGTAGCCTTGCGCTCGACGCCCTGCCACATGTAGCTGTCGAAGGAGCGCTCGGTGACGAACCGTACGATCGCGACCTCCGTGTTCTGGTTGCCCTGCCGCAGGATGCGGCCCTCGCGTTGGGCGATGTCGGAGGGCCGCCACGGGCAGTCGAGGTGATACAGGGCGATGGCGCGGGCTTGGACGTTGGTGCCTACGCCCATCTTCTGCGTGCTGCCGATCAGCACGGCGATGTGCCCGGCGCGCGCGGCGGCGAACATGCGGGCCTTCTCGACGTCGGTCTTGGCTTCGTGCATGAAGCGGACCTGCTCGCCGGGCATCCCGCGGGCGACGAGTTGCAGGTGCAGCTCGTCGTAGGCGTTCCAGCGGTCCGGGTTCGGTGTGCCGATGTCGGAGAACACCAGTTGCAGCGCGCCGCGCACGGGTGAGGGCTCGCCGGTGATCGTGTCGAGGTACTCGTTGTTGCGCGTTTGCTCCCAGACTCGGTGGATGGCGTCGGCGGCGGCGTCGATCTTCGTCGGGCCGGACGGGTCGTCCGTGAGGACCATGCGGATGTCCAGGGCGGCCTTGCGGCCGTCGGTGGAGATGGTGAGCATGTTGTCCTTGCTCGGGTCCACGCGCTTGGCCGCGACCGCCTCGGCGCGCTCGCCGAGGTGCTCGATGAACTGCTCAAGCTCCACGGTCGGCTGCACCGCGACCGTGGCGGGAGCGCGCTGCCCGTCCTCGCGCGCAGCCAAATCCGGGGTGGGTAGGCGCAGATCCTCGGCGGTCTTCACGTCGGCGAAGACGGACCACATGCGCAGCATCTCGGGGACGTTTGAGAACTTCGCGAAGCGGGTCTTCATGCGGAAGGTGTTGTTGCCGGTCGGGGCCATCTCCATCTGCGTGACGGTCTGCCCGAACGTGGCGGCCCAGGCGTCGAACGCGCCGATCCCGGCGTTCTCCAACAGGTCGGGCCGCAGGTAGCGCTGCATCACGTACGCCTCGGTCACGCTGTTCGCGATCGGCGTGGCGGTGGCGCCGGTGACTACCCGCTCGCGGCCCTGTGAGCGCAGGTACTCCAGCTTCATGTGTAGGTCTGAGGCGCGCTCGGAGCCCTCGATCGCGGCGTCGCGGATGTTGGAGTCGGTGGCGAGGTTCTTGTACATGTGCAGCTCGTCGACGATCACGTAGTCGATCCCGGTGTCCTCGAAGCAGACCCCTTGGTCGCGGGCCTGGTCGGTGCGGGTCTTGAGCTTGTTCTCCAAGGCGAGCAGCTTGCGCTCGATCCGCTTGACGCTCATCCGCTGCTCGCCCTTGGCGTCTTGGAGGACCCGCCGAACGTCATCCACCTGTCCTTGGATGTAGGCGGCCTGGGTCTCGGCGCGCAGCGGGATCTTCGCGAACGCACCCTGGGTCATCACGATCGCGTCCCACTCGTTCGCGGCGACGCGAGCGACGAACAGGCGGCGCTTCTCGGCGGTGAGGTCTTGGCTTGAGGCGGCGAGGATGCGTGCTCGCGGGTATATCTGCAACCACTCCCGGCCGAACTGCTCCAGCATGTGATTCGGCACGACGACCACGGGCTTTGCGATGAGTCCCATGCGGCGCATCTCCATCGCGCCGATGATCATCTCGGCGGTCTTGCCGGCGCCGACCTCGTGAAACAGGCCGGCGGCGGGCTCGGCTATCATCCGCGCGACCGCTCCCCGCTGATGCTCGCCGGGGGTGAAGCTGGCGGCCATGCCGGGTAGCGACAGGTACTCCCCGGCGCCGGTGTAGTCGCGTAGCACGATGCTGTTGAACCGGCGGTTGTACTCGTCAACCAGCGCCTTCGCGCGGGCGGGGTCCTCCCACACCCACTCGCCGAAGCGCTCCTGGAGGGCGTCGGCCTTCTCCTGCGCGGCGGTCGTCTCGATCGGGTTCAGTACGCGGCGGGTTTTGCCGTCGGCGTCCTCGTACTCGTCGTAGACCAAAAGGGTGCGCTGCTCCATCAGCGCCTGCGCGATGTCAGGCGCCGGCCGGCGGGCGGTGCCCCACTCCGAGGTGGCGAGGATGCCTTGCCGGCCGCCGCGGACCTCCCACATGCCCGCCAGCGGGTTCTCCACCCGCACCTCCTCAGAGCGCAACAGCTCACACAGGAACTCCTCGTGAACCTGCTCGCTGATCCATACCGCGCCGAGCCGGGCCGCGATGTCCTCCACGCCCAGGTCGGCCGGGAGCACGTCGGTGAGGGCGTCGACGTTGGCCTGGAATGTCTCCTCCTCAGCCGCGTGGGCGCGGGCGCTTCCTAGCTTGGCGCGCACGTCGCCGGACAGGTAGGCGGGGGCGTGGACGAGCTCGCCGCTGTCAGGGTCGGTGAACACCATCCCGGCCAGCGCGGCGCGGGCCTCGGGCTCTCCCATTCCGAGCAGATCGGCGACCAGCGGCAGGTCGATGCGGCCGATGCGGTCCAGGCTGACCGCGATCGCGTCCGCCGGCGTCTCCACGCCCTGAACTTCGGCTCGGGGTGCGACGACGCGGCGGGTCATGATCGCCGCTGGCCGCGCGGTCTGGTCTTCCTCGTCGAACTGCTCCAACGCCAGCACCAGCGGCCCGAACGGGTCGGCGCGCAACAGCCGGATCGGCGTGGGCGCGACCCGCGCGTAGGTCGGCTCGCCCGTGTCGTTGGTGCGGCCGGTCGCCCGCAGCCTGTAGCGGTTCAACGGCCCGTGCGCCCCGACGTAGCGCTGGTAGTCGCGCATCAGCGACGCGCGCGCGGCGGTGATCTCCTCGGTGTCATCGACGCTCGCCGCCTCCAGACCCAGCAGACGGGTGGCGTCGTCGCGCAGCCCCAATAGGGCGCGCAGCTCGCGCGCAGCCGACTTTGGGACCTGTAGCCGCTCCAGCCCGTCTCCGGCGACCGTAGCGAAGCCGCCGCCCTGCGCGACGACGATCGTGCCGTCCCACAGCTCCGGCGGCGAGGGCGCGTGCGCCGCGCGGCGTGCCTCTTGACCCGGCGTCGGGTCGCTCATCACCAGCCCCTCACGGCGGGCGGCCAGGGTGATCCGGTCGAGCGTGTCGGCCAGCTCGTCTTCGAGATCGTCGAGGTTCCCGGTGATGGTGAGCGTGTCCGCGCCGTGCATACCGCGGCTGATGCCGAGCTGGCCGAGCATGTGCTCGGGGTGAGCATCGAAGTAGGTGTTGAGCTTCATCGGCCTGCCGTCCACGGTGATCGGCACGACGGTCTCCCACTGCTCGCCGGCCGGCGGCCGATCCGGCTCGCGGCGGCGGAGGATCAACAGGTCAGTAACCACGTCGCTGCCGGCGGCGCGGCGGTGCGCGCCGGTGGGCAGGCGGACCGCGCCGAGCAGGTCGGCCAGCTCGCCCATCTCCCGCCGGGCTCCGGGGTTCTGCGCATCCATCGTGAAATGCGAGGTCAGGACCGCCATCAGCCCGCCCGGCCGAGTCAGCCGCAGCGACTTGAGGATGAAGTGGTTGTGCATCGACTGGCGCGTGGGATTGTGTACCGGGTCGTGCAGGGTCACGTTCCCGAACGGCACGTTGCCGATCGCCGCATCAAACGTGCCCTCGGGCAGGCGGGTGTCGGCGAACGACTCGGCCCGGATGCTCGCGTGCGGGTAGAGGGCGGTGGAGATCGAGGCGGTGAGCGGGTCAAGCTCTACGCCGGTCATCTGCGCTGACTCGGGCGCGAGGCCGATGAAGGTGCCGGCGCCGCTGCCCGGCTCCAACACGGCCCCGCCGGTGAAGCCGAGATCGTTAAGCGCCCGCCACATTTGGCGCGCGATCAGCGGGTCGGTGTAGTGCGCGTTGATCGTCGTCCTGGCCGCCGCGTCCCACTCCGCATCGGAGAGCAGGCTGCGCAGCTCGGCCCGCTCGGCGCTCCAGTCGTCCTTCGCGTTGTCAAAGACGTCCGGGATCGCGCCCCAGCTCGACCAGCGCGCGAGCACCCGTTGCTCGTCCATGCTCGCCTGACGGTCCTCGCCGGCCAGGCCGCGGGCGAGTCGGATCGCGGCGAGGTTCGCCTGGAAGCGCGCCTTGCGCCCTTTAGGCGCGAGGTCCTCCTGGGAGGCCGGGACGAACCTGGCGGGCGGCTCTAGGCTTGGTGCAGCTCGCGCAGGAAGCGGATGCTCGCCGCCTCGGAAAGCGCCGCCTGGTTGGCCCGCATGTACTCCCTCGGTGGCTCGCTGCCCGCCAGCTCGGAAAGGAAGTTCACGCTCAGCGCCCAGGTCCTCGCCATGTCTTCCAGCTCGGCGGTCGAGGGCATCGAGTCGGGATGGTCCTGGATGCGTTCGGCCCAGCTGATCAGGTTCTCGTCGGAGGGCCGGGTCTGCTCCCACTCCTCGCGGGCCTGATCCAGCGGCAGCTCCGGGTCCTTGATCCACACGAGCTCTGCCATCACGATCTCCTCTGCTGTGCTCCTCGCTGTCTGAAGCCGGGCGACCTTCTCCAAATACGTCTCCTCTGTGCAGTCTAGTCCGGCCAGGGACGCCATCAGCGCGTCCACCTGCGCCTGCACCTCGAGCCCCAGCTCGGTGAAGAACGCCGTCGGGTCCGGCAGCCCCGCTACCGGGCTCGGTGCGTATCTCTCCCAATGGCGTTGCGCGATCATCCCGTAGTGGTTCATCCCGATCCTCTCGCGTGTTGTCTTGCTCGGTGCCGGCCTCCTCTGCGGGCGTGGCGGCGATCTGCTCCTCCGCGGCGGTCGGGCTCAGCCCCCACAGGTCCAGCTCCAACTGGCCGGACGCCTCGCGGCCCATGCCCGTTGTCTTCTATCGGCCAGTCGCGTAAGCGGCCGGGGTCAGAAGCCGAGAACGTCGGACGCCGCGGCCACCACAGACTGGCTTGCAAGCTCGCGCGTGCCGTTGCGGCCGGCCGAATCCCGCTCGGCAGCAGGTGCGTCCCGCTCGCTGCTGCGGGCGCGGCGCTCGACGTGGTAGGTCGTGATGTTCGGGTCGTGCGCGAGGCGTTTGGTCACGAACTGCTCATCGGTGCGCTCCTGCCCGTCGACGACGCGGGTGTAGTCGCGCACGTAGCCTTGGGCGAGGAAGTTGTCGCCCTTGCGGAACCGCTCCGCCGACAGCTCGGCGCCTTTGCCGAACTGGATCAGGTCATGGAAGCTCGGTTCCAGCTCGGTGAAGGTGCCGTCCTCCTCACGGCGGTAGTGGTTGATCCCGATCCGGGCGTAGAAGCGCGCCTGGCCGTCATCGTTGAACGTCAACCTCGGGTCGCTGGCGATGAACCCGTTGATCGACTGTGAGGTCTTGAGCGCCACGACTACCTCCATCTCTCTGTCGGTGTTGGGCGCCGGCAGATCGGCGTCCTACCGGGCAGGTACGCGACAGCTCCCCAACAGCGCGAAGCGGGCGAATGGGCGCTGTGGGTCAGGCAGCGACGCGCAGCGTTCGCTCGACCTGGCGGCGCTGCTCGGTGAGCTGGGCGGCGTCCCGGCGGCCGGTCCAGGGGCGCAGGTCCGTGATGATCGGCGGGGCGGCGCGCAACAGGACGGTCCCGAGACCGAACGGCATCGTCCGCAGCGCGTCCGGGGGCAGGGTCGGCACTCGGCGGATCGAGCGCTGATGGGATCGTCCGCCGCCGGCGTCGGTGGTGGTCGAGCCGGTGGCCTCGTCGCGCTCCCCGATCAGGGTGGAGAGGTCTTGCAGGTCGCGGCTGTGGGAGGCGCCGCCGAGGATGATCTTTACGATCGCGGCGTCCCAGATCGCCGCGGCCCGGTTCTCGCCCCACTTCTGCCGAGCTTGGGCGAGTGATTGGAGCACGGTGAGGGTGGTAATGCCGGTGCCGCCGCCGTCCGCCATCAGCGTCGGCAGGCTGGGCAGGGGTCCGAGGTTGCCGATCTCATCCAATGCCAGCAGCAGCGGCGGGTCCAAGCGGGCGGCGGGTGAGCGGGCCGCCCGGCGGCGTGTGGTCTCGGTCAGGTCCTCGATGAACGCCGCGACCAACGCCGCGGACGCCCCGGCCCCGGCGCCGGTTGCCAGCAGGTACAGGGTGCCGTGCTCGGCAAGGAACGCCTCGGGATTGAAGTCCTCCCCGGCTTGTGGCATCACGGCGTCCAGGACGCGCGGGTCGGCCAGCGCGTTGAACGCCAGGCCGACGCCCTGCCAGATCGAGTCGCGGGTGCGCGGGTCTGAGTCGATCATGGACCCCAGCGAGTCCGCCCATCCCTCCGCCGCGCCAGGGCTGCTTTGCAGGATGTGGACGGCATCAGCTGCGGCGGTCGGGTTGAGCGCCCACTGATACAGGGTGCGCGCGTCGCGGCCGTCCACCGCCGCGGCATGGAGCAGGGCTTGGATCGCGGCGGCGGTCTTGCCCTCCCAGAAGCCGCCGCCCTCAACGCCACCGGAGCCAAGGCCCGTGCCGGCGGCCAGGCCAACGGCGCGGATCATCGCCGTCAGCGGGTCCTCACAGCCCCGCACCGGCGACCAGCGAAGCCCGGCCGGCAGCCCTGGCGCGAGACGTTGCGGGTCGAACACCGCGACGGGCCCGTGCCGCTGGCGGGCGGTGAGCGTCACCGTCAGGTTGTCCGGGCGGGTCGAAGTCGTCACGACCGAGCCGGGAGCGTCGAGGATCGCGTTGATGACGATATGCAGCCCCTTCCCGGATCGCGGCGGGCCGATCAAAAGCATCGAGTCCTCCACGCTGGCCCACACCTCACGGCCCTTCGCACGGCCCAACAGATACCCCACCTGGCACGCATCGGGCTTGTGCAGAGACGGGCGCAAACTCGCCGCCCGGCCGCGCAACGCCCGGCCCGACGCGACTTTCCCGATCTCCGCCGCACTGGCGAGCCCGGCCCGCCGCCGAGGATCGTCGCCGGAGCGCTGCGAGCGCACGAGCCGCACGACGAGCCACCCGACCAGCCCGGCGGCGATCAGCAGACCAGCGAGCACGACCCAATAGGCGAACGGACTCAGCCCCGGCGCCCGCAACGACAGCGCGGGTCGTGTCGGGTGGGCGAGCACCGTGAGCCCGGCGCCGAGGTTGCCGGTCGGCTGCTTGGCGCCGGTGAGCCACGCGGCGATCGTCCCCGCAACGCGCAACAGCTCAGCGAGCACACCCAGCGCGGCGACCACACCGAGGCCGACGTTGATCGCGGTGTCGTTGACTGGCCGAGCCGTCTGCCCGCTCACCGCCGCCACCGGCCCGGCTTCGCGTCCGGGATTCTGCGGCCGAATACCGTCCGGCGCGACGCCAAGCCGAGCAGCATCAGCTCGTCAACGCGGCGGGGCCTGTTCGGTAGAGCGAGCAAGCAGACAGTGCCGTCCGCGTCGGCGCGGACGCTCATCGTAAGCACCGCGACGAGAACCGTCTCTCCGGGCGCGAACCCTTCGGCGCGCAGCACCGGCCCGCGAGCCGGCGTAGGAGCGTCCTTCTCTTGGCGTGCTGCGGGGCGGCGGCGCGGGGGTTGGAGGATGTCGGCGTAGCTGGTTCCGTCGGGCTCGTGGATCTCGACCCGCACCGGGCCGTCTGCCGCGTCGGCGACGCCGGCCAGCACACCACCCAGCCGCTCCCGGTCGACGGGTCCGTCCGGGTGTTCGATGCCGTCCACGCGCACGCGAGCCCGTCCGCTCTCATCGACGGTGACGAGCACCTGCGCCAACACCACCGGCACGACGCCCACCGCCTGCTGCTCGGCGTCTCCTCGGGGCACGCGCCGCGCCAGGCGCATCAGCTCGTCCTCATCCGGGCCGTCGTGTCAAAGACCCCCAGCTCGCCCGGGTGGAGCTGGTGCTGCACGACAAAGGAGCGGTCCTTGATCCGCCAGAGCCCTTGCCCGGTGCCGAACTGCGGGAGCATCTTCTGCTCGGTCCCGGTCAGGTTCAGCATCGCCGCGGTCGAGCCGAGCTGGTCTGACTCCTGGCGGTAGATGATCCGGGTCTCCGCGTTCGCCAACAGCGACGCCGCCAGGGCGTGCTCGGCGGTGCCTTGGTCGCCCACGTTGTCCAGGTCGCTGAGCTTGTGGAAGATCAGCATGTTCGCGATCCCGTAGTGCCGCGCCAGCCGCCAGTGCGCGTCCATCCGCCGCAACAGGGCGGGGTGTTGCATGAGCTGCCACGCCTCGTCGTAGATGACCCATCGCTGCCCGCCATTGGGGTCCAGCAGGGCGGACTCCATCCACGCCGACGCGCACGTCATCAGCACGGAGATCAGGGCGTTGTTCTCCGCCACCCGCGACAGGTCCAAGCTGACCATCGGCAGGTCCGGGTCGAACGCCACCGTGCTCGGCCCGTCGAAGATGCCAGCCAAATCACCAGCGACGAGGCGGCGCAGGGCGTGACCGACGATCCGTCCGTCCTCCGCCAACCTTGGGTCCGCGGCGGTGTCGGGGTGCAGGATGCGCTCGACGACCATCGGCAGGATCGGTGTCTGCGACGCTGCGACGGCGGACGCCAGGGCGATATCGACGGCCGTGTGCTCGACCGGCGAGAGCGGCCGGCCCAACACGGTTTCGCTGAGCGCACCGATCAGGTCGCGGCGCCGGGCTGTGACGATCGCCGCCCACTCCACGTCTGAGACGCCGAAGGGTCGCCGGCCGGCATCCAGGGGGTTCAGGCGGGTGGACAGGCCGTGGCCGAGCACGATCGCCTGTCCGCCGACCGCGTGCGCGACCGGGGTGTGCTCGCCCTTCGGGTCGCCCGGCACATACACCCGGCGGCCGAAGCCGATCGAGCGGGTGTAGAGCGACTTCGCGAGCGCGGACTTGCCAGCGCCGACGATCCCGGCGAGCACGACGTTGGGCGCGGTAATGAGTCCGCGCCCATACAGGACCCAGGGGTCATAGACGAAGCTGCCGCCGGAGTAGAGGTCCTGGCCGACGAACACGCCCTCGCCACCCAGGCCACCCTCCGCGAGGAACGGGTAGGCACCGGCGAGGGTGGCGGAGGTGTCCTGATGGGCGGGGAGCCGCAACCGGCGCCACGCCCGCAACGCCGCGCGGCCCGGCTCCCCGCTGCGAGGCAGGTACGCGGTCGCTGCCCGCTCCGCCCGCTGTGCCTCCGCGAGGGCGCGCGCCTGCGCCTTGCGTTGCGCGGCGTCGTCGGCGTAGGCGTGTGCCGCTGCCCGGCGGGCTGCACGTCGGCTGCGGCGGTGCTGCTCGGCGCGGCCGACCAGCACCGTCGAATACAGCCTCTTCTCAGGACGTGGACTCATCAGCGGCCAGCACCTTTCGCGGCAGATCGGGGTTGACTGCCCGTAGGTGCGCGGCCGGCGCCGCGAGCGCTCGGCTACAGGCCGCGGCAGAGCGGCAGCGCTGCGGCCGTGAACGCCTGCGCCTGTTGGCCGACGAGTCGCCGCGTCTCACACGAGGCTTGGATCGCGGCCTGCTCGATCCCGGCGACCGCCGCGTCCAGCTCGGCCACGCCAGGGGCGGAGATCGCGATCAGCCCGACGTAGCGCAGTACGCCGTGCCCGGCGATCAGGTCGGCCTCCTGTTGGAGCACGTCGCGGTACTCGGCGGTCTGCTCGGCGTCCTCGATCTGGCCGATCCTGGCGCGCTGCGTCGCGTCGGAGAGATAGCCGGTCTTCTTGCGGCGAATGTCGCGGGCGGCGACATCGGCGCGTACCGGGTCACACAGCAGGGTGAACGCGCGGCGCACCCCGGAGGACAGCAGGATCGGGGCGAGAAAGCCGGGATAGACCTGGGAGCGCGGCCACTCGCTGATCCACAGCACCGCGTGAAACGCCGAGTCCGAGCGCAGGCGATCCCAGGTCTCCTCGACAGCGACCGGCCCGGCGCTCGCCAGCTCCCGGCCGAGCTCGCTGCGCTCAAGCGTGGACGCGACCGCCGGGTCATACGCGGAGCGCAACAGGACCGCCAGCTCGCCGGGGCCATACCAGCCGCCTGGGGTCAAGTCCGCCGCGCGCAGCGCCGTGGTCAGCGTGTGCATCTCGCCGCGCAGCACCGCGGCGGCGCCGCGCATCCCATGCCCGGCCGAGCGGATCGCGCGACCGGCGGCCTTCATGTCCAGTGTCAGCGAGAGCGTGGTCTCGTGGCGTTCGGCGGTCGGCCCGGCGCGGTCGATCAGCTCGCGATAGGTGCGCGCGACCCAGGAGCCGTCGTCGGTGCCGTGCGCCGCCCACCACTGCTCAAGCCCCGTGCCCGTGTCGGGGACCGTGCGCTCGAGCACCTGCAAGCGGGCGATTCGCCCCGACCGGCACACCGTCGACATAACACGCCCCCAGGCAGTGACGCGGCGCTGCTGCTCGCCGGGATCGAGCAGCACGAAGCTCGGGTGGGTGACCTCGACCACCGCCGTCAGCGTCGCCCGGTGCGGGTCATGAACCATGACCGCCCCCGTCTCGGGGTCCACGTACTGCCGCAACCCGGCCGCATCACCGGGCAACGCCAGCGTGCCCGCCGGCCTGGGCTTGGTGACCCGCGAGCGATACACGATCTGTCCGGCCGCGGTGCGCCAGGCCCAATGCCCGGCCAACGGCAGCCACTCGATCAGTTTGCGCCCACCGACCGGAACCCACACCAGCACCGCGCACAAGCCGCACACCGGAACCGCCAGCAGCAGCCCCTCCCCGCGAGCGGTGTAAAGCGCGCCGACCAGCGTGGCCAACGCGAACCCGAGCACGATCACCTGCGCCAAATCCAGGCCGAGCAGCAAGCCACGGCGGGCCAGGCGAGAGAACTTCACCGCCATCAACTGCCGCGCATCATCGCTCTCTTGCCCGGCCATCACGACCCCTCGCCCGCAAGGTCACTCCCCGGCGCCACAGCCGGCGGTGGTGGCACCGTCGGTGCAGCAGGCGGAAGGGCATTTGGCGTCGGCCCGGAGGGCGGCTCGCTCGCCGCGGGTGGCGGTGTGCTCGCCGCGGGACCGGGTTGCGATGATCGCGGCGGTTGCGCGGACGCTGACGTGCTGGGCTGTCGTGGCACCGGAGGAGGCGTGGCGCGGCCGGCCGCGTCGGGGGTCTGTGTGCTGGTCTGTCCGGCGACTTTCTGCCCGGCGTCGGCGTGCTGCTCGGCTGATCGTGCGACCGCTCGACCGGCCGCCGGCCCGGCCTTGGCAGCCGAAGTGAGCGCCTGCGCGCCAGCGACCGCGGCAAGCCCCAGCGCGCCGGCGGCCGCACCGCCTCCAGCGCCCGGCGCGACGCCCGCACCCTGGCTAGCACCGTCTGTGGCCCCGCCGGCGGACGGGCCGCCGTGCTGCCCACCTGGAGTACCCCCACCCCCCGACCCGCCCGTACCGCCGTCCTCGCCGCCATCGGACGTGCCGCCGCCGAGGATCTTGCGCATTGACCCGAGACGTGACGCGGCGGGAGCCGGGACCGGCCGGTTGACCGCTTGCTTGGCCTCGGACTCTGTGCTCATCGCGTGGTGCAGGTCAAAGCCGATGAAGGAGATGAACTTGTAGGCCATGTAGGGGGCAAACGCGGCGATGAACATGAGCACGATCCCCGCCACCGGATTCGCGATCGAGGACAGGTCCAGGTTCAGCGGAGCGTTCATCTGGTTGATCGCGACCAGGAAGATCACGACCATGACCAGCTTGGAGACGATCAGCGCGACCACGAAGCTCGCCCACTTGGAGAACCAGCCGCGCGCCGCGTCCCACGACTGGCCGGACAGCGCGATGGGCGCGAGCACGACCGCGACCAGCAGCAGCGACTTGCGGATCAGCAGGCTGAACCAGACGATCGCCGCGCCGGTGATCGCCAGGCAGCCCAGGAAGATGATGATTACCGCCCCCGCGCCGGGGGCCGAGACGCTGATCGCGCCAATCCCGGCGGCGAGCGCCGCGATCTTGCCGCCCATCTCGGCCAGTGTGTTGCCGCTCGCTTGGATGATCCCGACGCACAGCTCGTCGGTGATCTCCAACGCCAACCCCGTCACCGTCACTACCAGGAAGGAGCCGAGCACCGACTTCGCCAACCCGATCGCCGCGCGCTGCAGCGCGCCGGGGTCGCGATGGATCAGCCCGGTGATCAGCTGGAGGCTGAAGAACAGCAGCATCAGGAAGATCGCGACGCCGAACAGAATGTCGTAGACCTTCAGGTAGTTGGGTTCGGTGACATTGACCAGCGTCGTGGAGTTGAACAGCTGCCAGACGCCCTTGAACATCCACTCCGCGGCGTTGCCGACGCCTTCAGCCAGCCAATCGAACGGCGCGGAGATCACCGAGGAGGCGGCTTTGCCGACGGCATGGCAGACGGTCGAGACGACCGGGATATCGCAGACACCCATGACGAACGCTCCGTTCTCTGGACCCGAAGCCGGGGCTCAGACGCCCTGGCCGACGTTCCAGAAGAAGTTGATGAACGCCACCGCGCCGCCGGTGATGATCGCCGCGCCGCACGCGACCAGCACGCCGGTCTTGCCGCGCGTGGCCAGGTGCGGGTTTGACGAATGCGACCCGAAGCCCCACACGACCGCGGCGACGACCAGCGCCAGCACGGACAGGATCAGGCCGACCGTCATGACCGCGCCGACGATCGTGCGCAGCGCGTCGATGCCGGGCAGGCCGGTCGAGTTGGGCGTGATGTTGATGTCGGCCAACACCAACGCGGACCGGTCAAGGACGGCGCTCACACCGCTCGTGACGGGGGTAAGGACAGCAGTCATCGCTCGGGACTCCCTTGCAGCAGAGGACCCGCACGCCACCGGCGCAAGCCCGGTTCGCTGGCGGGGTTCACACCACAGGTGCGCGCCCCGCACCCCTTCCGCTCCCTGCGGGCGCAGACCGGCGAGCCCTCAGAGGGTGGGGCCGATGTGCAGCAGGAAGTTGATCCAGGCGATCCCGGCGCCGTCCAGGACAGCGGCGCCGAGCGCGACGAGCAGCCCGGTACGCGCCTTGCCGGCGGCGTGGTAGTTACCGTGCGAGGAGCAGACCGCCCACGCGGCGGCGCAAACGAGCATCATCAGTACCGCGACGACGAGCACGATCGTCATCAGCGCGCCGATCACGCTTTCAAGCTCACCGGCGCCGGCGACACCGTTGAGGTTCGGGTACACGCCGGTCGCGGCGATAGAGGCGCTCAACGGCGCGTGGATCGAGGTCAGGTCGCTCACGCCCGTCAGGTGCGCCACCCCACCAACCCAGACGGGTCAGCCGAGGCGCCGCACGGTCGCGATCTGTCCGGCGAACTCCGACAGGGTGCCGTAGCCGACGTTCTGCCCCGTCTCCGGGGCTTGGAAGATCCGGTCGCCGCCGAGGTAGATGACGACGTGGTGCGGCACCGTTTCGCCGGGGTAGGTGTAGAAGATCAAATCGCCGGGCTGCTTATCCGCCCACGAGACCGCTTGGCTTTCGTTGACCTGATCGCCGGTGTAGTGCGCCAGCCGGATCGCGCCGCCGGAGGCTTGGTAAGCGGCATACATCACCAGCCCGGAGCAGTCGAACCCCGGCCCCTGCCCGTCAGTGGCCTGCCCGGACGGTCCGGCGTAGGTGCCGCCGCCCCACACGTAGGGCAGGCCGATCTCCTTCTCCGCCGCGGCGATGAACTTTCCTGCGAATCCCGGCGGCAGGTTCGCCGGGGTCGTGGTGCCGGCCGGGCACTGCCCGCCGGGTTCACCGGACAGGGTGACGCCGGTGAGCGCGGCGGCGATCTTCTCGGCGACCGGCAGGTTGACCGCGTAGCGTTCCGGGTATTCGGAGACCTCGACCGCCTGCGCGGCGGCGCCGAGCGAGAGCTGCTGCCAGTTGGGGACATCGAGCAGCCCGGCGGGTGAGCCGTGGTTGGGGCCGTCCGCGCCGCCGTAGAAGGCGCGGACCGACCACACCGCGTCCATCAGCTGCGCGACCGTGCCCCACCCGTCCGGTGGTTGCATCTGGAACAGGCCCAGCGAGTCGTGATCGCTGCCGTCCCCGTCGTTCGGGTAGCTGGCTGATTCGGGATAGGCGCTGGTGTTCGCCAGGACCCGCAGCGTGGACTCGGTGAGCGCCGCCATCAGCGCGATCAACTGGCCGTTCTCGTCGATCCCCTCCGTGTTGCCGACCGCGACGATCGTCGCGGCGCGCTCCAGCTGGGTGTGATCCAAGGTGAGCGTCTGCCCGTCCGCGTTGGTCGCGGTCAAGCTCGACGGGACGCTGCTAGTGACCGACAGCGACGGACCCGAGACGCCCGCGCCTTCCTGGCCTGCGGTGGTGCAGGCGGCGTCGGTGATCGCCGGGGCAAACAGCACCGCCAGCGCCACCAGGCCGACGCCGGGACCGAGAAACACCAGCGCCGCGAGCACCCCGATCAGCGCCTTGCGGAGCATCAGAAGGCCACCCGGCTACTGAAGGGGGTCGTCCAGCTGGGAGAGGCGCAGCGTGTGACAGCGCGAGAACGCCGGGCTGCACGCCTCGAAGATCGTGAAGCTCACCGGGTTGCTGGTTGCTGCCGGCTGCCCGTACCAGACGCCGGTGCGGTGCCGCACGCCGGTGATCGTGATCGCGGTCGTTCCCGGCCGCAACTGGCCGTGCGCCTGCGCCAACGCCTCGCCCCACAGCGACGGCACCACCGCGCTGCTGATCGTCAGGTGCTGCGCGACCTGCATCGTCGCCAGCTGCGTCCACTGTTCGCTGGTCGGCTCGTAACCGGCGAGGTCTTCGACCAGACCGGGAAGTTCTTCCCCGGAGGGGTCCGCATCGGCGAGCACCGGGGCGGTGTAATCCGACGGGCCGTACCCCGAGGTCGTGGACCAGTCGAACAGCGCCGCCGCGACCGCCTCGGCGTAGACGACCCGGTCATCGGTCCGCGGTAGCACCGCTGGACCCTGCCCAGCCGCGCTCGAGGAACCAGAGGAGCTCGACGAGCTGCCAGGAGCAGCGGCGATGGCTCTGCTCGGGTGGCCGGGGCCACGGATGAGCCCGTAGACGCCGACGCCGATCGTCGCCAGCACGATCACAGAAGCGGCAGCGATAAGGACGATCAGGCGGCGGCTAACAGCAGGCACGGTCACTCCCAGACAGGTCGAACGGCACGGATGGGTCGCTGAGCAGGTACGCGATCCGTGCCGTGCGGTGGTGTCCGCCTACGAGGCGGCGCGTGACGGGCGCTCCGTCGCGCGCGCCTCGCGGCCGTCGGCGTGTCGGGCCGCGCCGATGGCCTGGATGAAGGCGCTACTGCCGTCGCGGTTGGCGCACAACCGTTGCCACTGCTCCTCAGTCAGCCCGGCGGCGATCTCAGCGGGGTCGTAGTGCTGCCACCAACCGTCCAGCTCCTGCACGGTGGCCAGGAACGCTCGCAGCCCGTACCGCTTGACCGCCACCACCCGCAGCCCCGCGCCAGTCCCATCGCCGTCCTCGCCGGTTGGCGCGTGGCTGGTGGCGCGAACGATCGCCGCGCGGGCGGCCCTGACCAGCTCAACCGCAGGCCGATCCTGATCGAGCCCGGCCAGCTCGCTAGCGGCTCGCTCTCTGACCGCCGTTGGGTGGGTCGGATCGGCGGCCAGGCGCGCGAGCGCGTCGGTGCTCGCAGCGGCCTGAACGGTCAGGTAGTGGCCGTTGACCTTGCCGTCGGCGTCCATCCCTGCCAGCTCGCGACGCGCGATCTCTCGCACTCGCTCCGGGGTGGTCGGGTCCTCGGCGAGGCGTTGCACCTCGATGACGCGGTCCAGCGACCTGGAGGAGTCTTGGCCGGTGATCGCGCGCGCCGCTCGCTCCCGTGCCTTGCCTGCTGGGATGCTGGCCACCGGGGCCGGGCCGTGCGGTGGTGGAAACTTTCCACCACCGTCGCCACCGCTGGCGCCGAAGCGGGTCGCTTGCTGGCGGCGCGCAGCGTCGGCGGCGTAGAGCTGCTTGAGCTCCGCGTACAAAGCGGCGGCCTCGGTCGCAGTGAACGGCTTGCGGACCGTGTTCTCGTGCTGCTCGGCCAGCACCTCCGCCAAACTCGTGGAAACCGTCGAAGTGACCCAGACCTTGACGCGCTTGTATCCCAGCCGCTTCACGGCGGCGAGCCGGCGGGCACCGCAAACCAAGACGCCGTCCGGGGTGATCGTGATCGGTTGCAAGATCCCGAGCTTCTGGATGGAAGCGCACAGCTCGTCCAGGTCGCCGAGGTCGTGGCGGTATCGGTAGCCGACGCGGATCGAATCGACGGCCCGGTCGAGTTCCACGCCGCCACCGCCGCTACTCACCCGCCTCACCCCCCCAAGGCAAGCTCTCGCGATCTGGGTGGCAGGCGAGTACCGCTCGCACGAGCTGGTCGTCCTCGAGCAGGTCACGGACGCTCTCGCCCAACAGCAGCCGCGCGAGCACCCCCTTGCGCCTCGGGCGTCCCGGCGCCGGACGGCCGCCCAGCAGCACGCCGAGCAGCCCCGTCCAGGTCGCGCGCTCAATGTCGAGCTGGGCGCGGATCGCGGTGTCACGTCGCAGCGTCTCATAAGCGGCGGTGATGCTCCCGGCGTCCGCCAGGCGAGCCGCGATGTACTCCACGACCGCGCCGGCCACCGTCTCTGGCCAGCCAAGAAGCCTGAACAAGAGCACCGTCTCAGCGATCACCGGCTCGTCCTGCGGCCCCTCGTCCACCGCGCCAACGGTCTCCGCGGTGAGAGTCTCGACGAGCTCGCCAGTCCGCAGCGGCATCTCTCGCTGCTCGTGCTGCTCGCGTCGAGCCCTCGCGGTCGAGGTCAGGTGCCGCTCGGCATGGCTCTCCGCGGAGAGACTGATCTGCACCGCACGGGTGAGCACCGCCCACGGGTCCGCGGCACGACGTACCCCGTCGTTCCTCATCGCCAGGAACGCCGCGGTGCCAGCCTCGCCGGGGTCGCGATGCCAACTGCGCGCCAGCGGCGCGTACCGCTCGATCGTGTACGCCAACAGCGCACTCGCCTCCGGGTCCTCCCGCCACGCCCCCGGACCAGTGGCGTGCAGCCGCTCCAGCAGCGCACGCAACCCCGCCGCGGAAGCGAACGGCCGCTGGAAACCCGCCGGCCTGACGGCCGGCGAAAAGGCAGAAGCGGGATGCGGACGGAAGGACATGGCACCTGTATGTCGCGCCAACCGCCGCCGTACCCCCGGACAACACCTGGAATCGCGATCCGCAGGCGTCGGGTAATTGGGATCGTCCGGAGAGCCTGCTGCTAGTTGATGTGACCCCGCCGAGCTGGCGAACGCCGGCTCGGTATCCGCCGGCCTTACGGCCGGCCAAGGAGTAACACGATGCGGATATGCGGGCATATAACCCCTATGTACGTTCCCCGCCCCACCGTGCCCCCCCCAAACATCCGTCCACACCCATCAGCTCGTCACCGACCGCTCGGCCACCGGCTGCTCGGCCGCTGCAAGCGCCGGGGCGCGATGGGGCTTCAACCAGCGGCCCACCGTGGAGGGATGCACCCCCAGTCGCGCCGCGATCTCGCGGTTGGTCATCGACGTTTGCGCCCGCAGTCGCAGCGCCTCGCCGACCGACCCGCCCTGATCGAGGAGATTCACTCTCGCCGGCCGTCCTGGGCCACGCGCTGCGACCGGCGTCGCTGCCCTCGCCGTCGCCGCTGGGACGGGGGCCGGGAGATGAGTCAGCTCGACCGTCAGATGGGTGATTGCGACCAGCACCACCGGCGGGACCGCCGCCACCAGCGCCGCCAGCACCGACGGCACACGCGCGTCGACGGCAACCACCGCGTGACTGGCGTTGGCCAGCACCGAGATGCACGCGCCCGCCAACAACAGCGTCCACGCGTAGCGGACGGCCCGCCGGTCCCATCCGCCGCCGCTCATCGCCACGACGGAGACCGTCGCCACGACGATCACGCCGTCCACGATCAGCGGCCACACCCACGCGCGATCCGGCGCGATCCCGCACCGGCGAGCCAGCTCGGACAGCGAGGTGAACGACAGCCAGAACGCGCCGAGCGCGATGAACACCGTCCCGGCCACTGCCACGGCCAGCACCAGCCGCTCAGCTCGTCGCCGCCGGCCGGCTCGCCTCGGAAGTAGTGCGTCCGAGCCGTTCATGGTGCCAGCCGGTAGGAGACTTCTGCCGTCTGGGCGGGGCGGCGACCGAGCGTGCGGAAGGCAGAGGTGAGGGTCGCTTCGATCTCTCGCTCGCCCAGACCCGTGCGGGCAGCCGCCGCTCCCAACACATGGCGGGCCTCATCCTCCGCAACGCCAGCCTCGGCCTGACGGCACGCCGCCCAGAACAACGCCCGGTTGCGGTTGCCCTCCGGCTGGAGCTCAAGCCACGCCGCCAGCCGTCGCCCGGACCGTCCAGCCCGGTCCACTCCAGATCGCACACGCGGGCGGCGCGGAGCAGGAGCCAGCAGCCGGCGCAGCGCCCCGGCATCGAGCGGACGGGGATCACGGCCGGTCGCGAGCAGCGCATAGCCGCGTCGCCGGCCATCGCCGGCGAGCACCCGTGAGGGCGGGCCGATCACGTACCCGCCCATGCCACGGAAGTCCACATGCGCGCGCGGCAGCGCCCACGACGCCTGGCCGCGATCCTCCGCGCCGGGGAAGTACAGATGCACGCCGCCCGACGGGCTACGGACCAGCGCGGCCCATCCGCCGACCAGTCCCGCCTGCCGTGCCCGAAGCAGTGCCGGGAACCCCGACCCGGACCGATGCACGTCAACGTCGAGCACGTCGAACCCGTCGGGCCTGCCGGTCGGCACGCCGATGTTCGCCTCTGGCCAGCACCGCCACCACCACGCGATTCGCCGCGGATCGGTGCTCGCCTCAGTGAATCCGTGGCGGGTCAACGGCCGCTTCGTGCCCGGTACACACGGAAACACCGCCACTCCAGCCGCCGCATACGCCGCCGCGGCCTGCGCCAGCGACAGTCGCGCGGCCATCGCGAACACCGTCAGCTTCGCCTCACGAACCTCGCGGTACTCATCCGCCATCTCGGCTGTCGTCCTGCGTGGCGCCATCGTCGTCTCTCCTGAACCGCACGAACCGCCGACGGGCGGAGTGTCGAACGCCAGGTGCGCAAGACCCGACAGCCAGCCAGATCGAGATTTCCGGCGCACCGGCGCGTGGCAGCGACCCATCGACCACTTCTCGCACAAGGCACTTGCAGAGAACTTGCAAGGAACACGCAAGCAGCACGCAGAGCCCCGGTGCGTATCGGTGCGTCGACTCATGGAGTAGCTGTGCCACAGGAAGCTCACGGATTGCTCACAGATCACTCACACGGAGCCAGTCGGCGAGAGGTGTTTGGCTGTTGAAGACCCACCGGACGCCCCGGTTCGCTCTGCTCCCATGCGTACGCACAACCCATCGACGTGTCAGCCGACCAACGGCCCCCCCACGCAAACCGAACGACCCGCGACCGGCCCGGACGGCTCAGACGGCTTTCTTGGTCTCGTCATCTGCATTCAGCTCCAGTTCGTTATCGGACCACAGGGCGCCACGCCCCCGGACGCATTTCGTGCTTCCTACGGTTAAATGACCCTCACCGCCCGCAACCGGCCAAGCACTTGAGCGCGCCCACTCACACAGCCCGTCCCCCGTTCTCGACGGCGCTCGCTGCGAGGTCGAGGCGACGGGGCGTGCATCGAGCGATTCATCCCACGCAGCGCTGACAAATCGCTGACAAACCACGCGCAGGTCCACTGACACAAGCCCTCCGCCCTGTCACGGCATACGCCGCCCGTCCAGACCCGTCCGAGCGCGCACGCAGCTCGGACGGGTCTGCCGCTCGCATCCCCCCTGCCGCCGGTCCTGAGCCCTGACCCTCCTGTCCGGCTCACACGTCTTGCATCACGAGGTCAACCCGGTATCCCCGGCGCACCTGGCGGGCGTGACCGTCTCGATGCGAATCATGTCCGCCGGCGATGGCTACCGCTACCTGCTCGCCTCGGTCGCCGCCGGCGACGGGCATCGTTCGCTGAGCACTCCGCTGATCGACTACTACGCCGCGACGGGCACGCCGCCGGGCTACTGGCTCGGCAGCGGGATCGCCGGGCTCGGCACCGAGGAGCACGGAGTCGATCCGGGTGGCACGATCAGCGAGGAGCAGTTGCGGCGACTGCTGGGCCAGGGCCGCGATCCGATCACCGGCGCGCCGCTCGGCCTGCCCTACTACCACCGGCCCACGGTGAAGGAGCGAGTCGCGACGCGGATCGACCAGCTCGACGCGGACCTGCGCCCGGCCGACCGGGCGACCGCAGTCGAGCAGATCGAGATCGAGGAGCGCGAACGTGGCACCCGCCGAGTCGTCGCGGGCTATGACTACACGTTCTCGGTGCCCAAGAGCGTCTCTGCGCTATGGGCCGTAGCCGACGCGGGCACCCAGGCGCGGATCGTGCAAGCGCACCACACGGCAATCGACGAGGTGGTTGCGCTGATGGAGCGCGAGGTTGCAGCCACCAGGGTCGGGCACAACGGCGTTGCGCAAGTCGCTACCCGCGGGCTGATCGCAACCTGTTACGACCACTACGACTCGCGTGCAGCCGACCCGCAACTGCACACCCACGTCGTGATCGCGAACAAGGTGCAAGGCGCGGACGGCAAGTGGCGTGCGCTGGACGGCCGGCCGATGCACGCCGCCGTGGTTGCTCTTTCCGAGCATTACAACGCTCTGCTCGCCGATCAGCTCACTCGCAGTCTCGGGGTTGCCTGGCAGCAACGCAACCGCGGAGCGGATCGCAACCCAGCATGGGAGATCGCCGGCGTGCCCGACGAGCTGCTGGCCGAGTTCTCCTCTCGCAGCGCGGCGATCGACGCCGAGAAGGACAAGCTCATCGCCGCCTACGTCGCCGAGCATCGGCACCAGCCGAACACGACAACGATCCTGCGGTTGCGCCAGCAGGCCACGCTCTCCACGCGGCCCGAGAAGACCCTGTACTCGCTGGCGGAGCTGACCGGCCAGTGGCGCCGCCGCGCCGGCTCAGTGCTGGGGCAGGACGCCCGCGCCTGGGCAGAGCACCTGCTCGCCGCCGCCGAGCCCTCGCCGCTCATCCGCGCGAAGGACGTGACGCTCGAAGACATCGCCTCCGTCGGACAGGCCGTGGTCGAACGGGTGCAGGCGAAGCGATCGACATGGCGACGCTGGAACCTTCAGGCCGAGGCGTCGCGGCAGACGATGGGCCTACGATTCGCCGCCACCACCGACCGCGAAACGCTTGTCGGACTTATCGCCGACGCAGCCGAGGCCGCTTCGCTGCGGCTTACCCCGCCCGAGCTGACCGTTGCGCCGGCCGCGTTCACCCGCGCGGACCGCTCCAGCGTGTTTCGTCCCCGCCACGCGACCCTCTACACCTCCGCGACGCTGCTGGCCGCCGAGGACCGACTGCTCGATCTCGCCCGCACACCGACCGGCCCGGCGCTCGAGACCAAGGTACTCGTCGGTGTCACCGCCAGCCGGGACGAGCTGGGGCGTGTCCTCTCGGCCGATCAGCAGAGCGTGGTCGAGCGGATCGCCACCTCCGGCCGCACGTTGGACCTGCTCGTCGGCCCGGCCGGCGGAGGCAAGACCCTGGCATTGGGGGCGCTGCGCCGCGGCTGGGAGAGAAGCTACGGGCCGGGGAGCGTGATCGGCCTCGCTCCGTCTGCCGCCGCGGCCGAGGTGCTCGCCGGCGAGATCGGCATTCCGACCGAGAACACAGCCAAGTGGGTCCACGAGCACACCCACGATCGCTGGAACCTCGCGGCGGGGCAGTTGGTGATCGTCGACGAGGCGTCCTTGGCGGGCACCGCAACGCTTGAGCTGCTCGCCACCCACGCCGCCCAAGCCGGCGCGAAGGTCCTGCTGGCCGGCGACTGGGCACAGCTCGCCGCGATCGACGCGGGCGGCGCGTTCGGGATGCTCGTCCGCGACCGCAACAGCCAGCCCGACAGTGACCCGGCGCCGGAGCTGGCCGACGTCCGCCGCTTCGGAAGCGAGTGGGAGAAGGCCGCCTCGCTGCGCCTGCGCCAAGGCGACACCGACGTGATCGACCTCTACGACGAGCACGGCCGCATCGTCGACGGCGAGCACGAGGAGATCCTCGACGCGGCCTACCACGCCTGGCGAGCCGACACCGCCGCCGGCCGCGCAAGCATCCTGATCGCCGAGACCAGCGAGACCGTGACCGCCCTGAACAACCGCGCCCGAACCGACCGGGTGCTCGCCGGGCAGGTCAGCCTCGACGGCGTGGGCCTCCACGACGGCACCGTGGCCGGCCAGGCCGACAGCATCGTCACTCGTCAGAACGACCGGCGGCTCAGCACCGGCAAGGGCTGGGTGAAGAACGGCGACCAATGGACCGTCCTTCACGCCCACGCCGATGGGAGCCTGACCGTCCGCCGCCAGGGTGCTCGCGGGCGGCGGGGAAGGGTCACACTCCCCGCCGGCTACGTCGCCGAGCACGTCGAGCTCGGCTACGCGATCACCGCCCACCGAGCCCAGGGCGCGACCGTGGACACCGCGCACCTGCTCGTCCACTCCTCCTCGATGACCAGGGAAGCGTTCTACGTCGCCATGACCCGCGGCCGGCAGACCAACACAGCGTATGTTGCAACCGACGAGGCGCACCTCGAGGACCACCAGCACACCCCCGGCTTCCAGGCCGGGCACCTCACGGCTCGCAGCATCCTCTACGGCGTCCTGCAACACGAGGGCGCCGAACGCTCCGCGCACGAGACGATCGCCACCGAGCAAGACGCCTGGACGAGTATCGGCCAGCTCGCAGCGGAGTACGAGACGATCGCCCAGGCCGCCCAACACGACCGATACGCCGCCACCGTCTACAGCAGCGGCCTTGACGCTGAGCAGGTTCAGGCAATCACCGGCGCGGAGTCTTTCGGCTCCCTCGTGGCACAGCTTCGTCGCATGGAGGCCGACGGGTACGAGCCGGCCTGGAGCCTTGCTCGCGTCATGCGGGCCGGCGGGCTCGACGGGGCCGAAGACCCCGCCGCCGTCCTTCAAGCCCGCCTCGCGAAGCTCACCGCCGCACGCGCCGGCGGCACCCGACCACGCCAGCGTCCCCGCTACCTCGCCGGGCTCATCCCCCAAGCCACAGGACCCATGCCCGCCGACATGCGCCGGACGCTGAGCGAACTCGGCGACCTGATCGAACAGCGCGCCGACGCGCTCACCGAACACGCCATCCAACAGAACCAGCCGTGGGTAGCGAGTCTCGGCCCGACGCCGAGCGACCCGGCGCGACGTGCCACCTGGCAACAGCAGATCCGGACCGTCGCGGCGTATCGGGACCGCTACCGCCTCAGCGGAACCGACCCGCTCGGCCAAGCGCCGAGCAGCCAGGGCCAGCGCCTCGACCACCAGCGCGCCGCAGTCGCCGCCCGCCGAGCCCAAGCCGCGGCCAACCAGAGCGTCGCGCGCCAGCACGCGCGAGACCGGCGAATCCAAACCGGCCGCGACCTCGGCCGATAGTCCTCAAGCCCAGCATCCCTCCACGGTCACTCCGGCCTTCACGCAGGGGATCGAGCGCGGCGTGCGCAAACCCGACCCGTGGGACAAAGATCACGAGCCTCGCACGGCGCTCGACGTGCCCGTCTCGGTGATCATCCAGACCGCTGAACGCAAGCCGAGATCACGCTGATTGTCCGCGACGTGCGCAGACACATCGCCGGCGAGGGCCACTGAGTCCGTCGCGGGCCTGTGGGCGTCACGCGCGTCCTCCTCGCGGAGCCTCAGCGTCTCTTTACCAGCTTCCAACCATCTTGGCTGGGGATCGGGCGAGAACGGGTGTCGTGTAGTTCCACACCCGTCTGCCGATCCAGTCAAGATCGACCCAGACCCTTTCCGTTCTCACCAGAGAACGGAAAGGGTCCTACTACTTATTCGTGGCGCTCCGCCAGCGGCACGGTTTCACCTGCACTATTCCCGAACTGACCAACAGCCATGCACGCCGTTCCCGACGTACACGACACACCGCCGTAAAGAAAGACGTATGTCGCCCCTGCGGGTGCGGGAGCTTCTTCCACCGCCCATTTGGTGCCATTCCAGCTCTCAGCCAAAGGTATCCCGACTTTCGAGCTATTTGTTCTGATGTAGCTTGTAGCTGTGCACGCCGTTGACGATGTACATGACACACCATACAGAATAGTGCCCCAGCTCGCGTTTGACGGAATGGGCGGTTCTTGAACCGACCATTCGGTGCCATTCCAGCTCTCAGCCAACGGCACCCATCCTCCCGATCCCGAGCCACTTATAAACTCGCCGACAGCCATACATGCCGTAGAGGACGTGCACGATATCCCCTCCAGCCCGGCTGCCCTTGCTTCTTTGGGAGCGGAAAGTTCCTGAGCTGACCACGTAGTGCCATTCCAACTCTCAGCAAACGGGTGACTCTTACTTGAGCTATCACTGAACATGCCGGCAGCGATGCACATCGTAGAGGACACACACGACACACTCTTTGGGGCGGTAAGTTGAGCCCCTGTCGGGACAGGAAATTCCTGAAGCGCCCATTTCGTGCCATTCCAGCTCTCAGCAAGAGGGGAGAGTTGGTTGCTAGTGCTCTCAACATCACCGATTGCCTCGCACATAGTAGAGGACACACAGGACACGCCGCCTTGCATGAAAGCCCTTTTGGTTTCAGCCGGCATAGGAAGTTCCTGGACGGACCATGTCGTGCCATTCCAACTCTCAGCGAACGGCTTTTCTGTACCCGTAGTTGACGTTTCCCTCGCTTCCCCGACAGCGATACAAGCTGTAGAGGACGTACACGACACGCTGCGCAGACCGCTAGTAAACGCCCCTGTCGGCGGCGCGGGGGGTTCCTGGACGGACCACGACGTACCATTCCAACGCTCAGCCAACGGAACCGTTGTCCCCGAACTATTTTCAAAATTGCCGACCGCAGTACACGCCGTGGAAGACGTACACGACACTTGGTCCAGAACGCTCCTTTTCGCCCCTGATGGCGCGGGCGGTTCCCCAAGTTCCCAGCCTGACGAGATAAGGGGTTTGGCGGCACCCTTCACTGCGGTGTTCTTAACGGTGGTTTGCTGGGCTTTGCCGTCGGCGCGGCGAACCTTCACACGGGGGCGATCACTTGCGCGCCTGACGGAAGCTGTCACGACATGGCTAGCCAAAGCTGGTTTCTTGGCGGCCTTCCCAGCATTGGTCACTCCGACCGCCCACGCTGTTGCTGCAAGAGCTGCGAGCAGGGTCAGCGCCACGGCGCTTAGGACGGAGCCGCGCCAATACCTTGACTCTCGCTTAGACCAGAGTCGCCGCTTGAAGCGCGGCACGCGGCCATCGTCCGTTGGTGTGTTCATCGCCCCTTCTCCTCCTCCTCATGCCCGCCTGTGGGATAACACTTCAGCTGCCAGCCTATAGCTATCGGCTGCGGCTGTCAAGATGCAGGTCAACTCATGCTGCGGCAACGCTCCCGCAGGCCGAAAGTGCGCCTACAGACTACGCTAGGGCTCGTCGTCTCCATGCCGAGCGCCCGTCGCCCGCGCGGGCAAGACGGGGGCTCGATTCGCCCGTTTAGCGGCCGTCGTCCATTGGCCCGCTTGGGCGGACCCGGCCTGCTCGCCCACCACCGGCCACAGGCCGGCGATTCCGCCGCAGCGTGAACAAGGCCGACAGTGGCTCAACTCGTTCGTCGCTCCGACCGACGTCAGCTCGGGTCACTCGAGGTGTTTCCAGCCTCCCCCGCAAGGGCGATGAAGCCCCGACGAGGGTCTCCCTGGGGATGGACCCCAGGGAGACCCTCGTGCGGAGGCTCACTGTGCTTACGTCAGACTTCCTCAACCAAGGGCGCGTTTAGGCCCGCCCTGTTGCGGTATGTGCCCACCGCAACGCAAGAACTGGCCGAAGTACACGATATGCTTCCCATACTGCTGGATTGAGCTCCTTTCGGATTGGGGGTTTCTTCAATCGACCATTCTTTTCCGTTCCAACGCTCAGCAAGCGACACTTGCATTTCCGCAGCGTTTGTATAGTCTCCCACAGCGGTGCACGCTTCGGATGTCGCGCACGACACGCCAATTATGCTGCTACTTGTAGCTCCAGGAGGAGTTTTGGTTTCCTGAATCGACCATTCTTTTCCGTTCCAACGCTCAGCAAGCGTCAGCTGCGTTTCCACGCTGTTGATGTAGTCGCCTGCGGCGGTACATGCTTCACTAGAGGTACATGACACACCCACCAAGTAGGTTCCTATTGCTCCTGTCGGAGTTTTGGTTTCCTCAAGCGACCACGTTTTGCCGTTCCACCTCTCAGCGAAACTAAGGTCGTGGCTGCCCGAACTTTTCGTGGAGTAATCTCCTACCGCCGTGCACGCTTCTGCGGATACACACGACACACCGTGGAGATTGGTACTGGTGCTTTCTGCTGGATTCGGGGTTTCCTGGATCGACCATTCTTTGCCGTTCCAGCGCTCAACCAACGAGACTGCTGTGCCCGCGCTGTTGGTGTATGCACCCGTCGCGCTACACGCTTCAGACGAGCTGCAAGACACATCGTATAGGACAGTTCCTTTCGATTCAGCGGGCGCTTTCACTTCCTGTAGCGACCATTCTTTTCCGTTCCATCGCGCAGCGAACGGCCTGAGCGGGTTTTCACTTGAACTGTAATAGCCCACGGCAATGCACGCTTCGGCAGAACTGCACGACACCCCAAAGAGGTGGCTTTCGATCGCTTCACTGGGATTTGGCGTCAACTGGATCGACCATTCTTTGCCGTTCCACCGCTCGGCAAGTGTCTGGTTCTTACCAGAGTTGTTCTGATACCACCCTACCGCGGTACACGCTTCGGTGGATGTGCAGGATACACCAGTACTGTCTCCGGCGAGCTGGCCTTCCGCCTCTATTTTCGGGTTTGAGGTTTGGATCGCCCATGCTTTCCCGTTCCAACGCTCAGCAAGAGTGATCTGCTTGCTCGCGCTGTTGGTGTAGTTGCCGGCGGCGGTACACGCTTCAGCTGATGTACATGACACGCCCGAGAGGATGCTACTTTTGGCCCCTGATGGGTTTTCGGTTGTCTGGATCGACCACAAGAGTCCGTTCCAGCTCTCAGCCAGTGTAACTACCGTCCCGGCGCTGTTGGTGTACTTCCCGACAGCGGTACAGGCTTTGCTTGACGTACACCACAGACCCGCCAGGCTGCTGCTTTTCGCTTCCGTGGGGATTTTGGTTTCCTGGATCGACCATTCTTTACCGTTCCAGCCCTCAGCAAGCGGCACTTCCACGCTAGAGCTGTTCACATAGTGTCCCACGGCGCTGCACGCTTCACTGGTCGTGCACGACACGCTGGACAGGCTGCTGCTTTTCGCTCCCGTGGGGATTTTGGTTTCCTGGATCGACCATTCTTTACCGTTCCAACGCTCAGCAAGCGGCACTTCCACGCCTGAGCTGTTCACATAGTGCCCCACGGCGCTGCACGCTTCACTGGTCGTGCACGACACGCTGGACAGGCTGCTGCTTTCCGATCCCGTCGGGATTTTGGTTTCCTGGATCGACCATTCTTTACCGTTCCACCGCTCAGCCAACGCGAGTGTTTTGCCCGCGCTGCTGATGTATCTGCCCACAGCCGTGCACGCTTCGGCAGACGTACATGAAACGCCTGCCAAATAACTATCTTTCGCTTCTGTCGGGTTCGGGGTGGTCTGAATCGTCCATTCCGTGCCGTTCCACCGCTCGGCCAAGGTGTGTTCGACCAAGCTGCCTTTGACGGCTTTGCCAGGCGTGTAGCTGCCTACAGCGGTGCACGATGCAGACGATTGACACGACACGCCTTTCAGTTCGCTCGTGGTGGTGTATGCCCCATTAGGCGAGTTCGGGACTTCTTGGGCCGACCATTCTTTCCCGTTCCAGTACTCCGCGAGCGGCAGCCTGATGCTCGGAGTGTGTTGGTAATATCCTGCGGCGGTACACGATTCGGCTGAGGTGCACGAAACACCCAGCAAGACGGCTTCGGTTTCTATCTTGGGGAATGCAGGCGTTTCCCGGACCGACCACGCGGCCGACGCAGCCGCTGGCACCAACAGGGCGACAGCAGCCAGCGACGGTACAAGCGCAATCAAACTTCGTCTGAGTCTTCTCCTCGTCATCTCGCCTCTTTCTTGAGTCGGTTTTATTGGGAGCGACCGCGCGGTCAGACGCTCGGTGCGGTTGCACCGAGATTCGGTAGCGCGATGCCGCGCGTCAGCTATCTGTAACAGTTCGCTGGCGCGAGCGCTACGCCAATGTGGAAATCCGAGGCGCGGATATTTTCCAGTTTGTACAATCTTGACCGTTGAGTAGGTCATGCAGCCGCAGCGCGACCCACAGCCCCGCTAGGTGGGTGTCTAGTTGGTAGCCCAAGCACTCCTCAGTCGCGCGCAGGCGATACGCGAGTGTGCGGCGATCTATGCCGAGCTGGCAAGCGGCAGCTGAGACGTTGCGACCCGCCTCAAAGTATGCGCGCAGCGCTTCGCGCGACACCGCGCCACCGTCTTTCTGGTTTTCGAGCGGCGACAGGTACAGCTCGATCAGCGACCGAGCCCGGTCAGGGTCTTGCAGCCAGGGCGTGAGCACTGCGATATCCGCATACCGGGCGCGCTTCTCTCGCCCGAGCAGCACCACTTGCAGAGCCTCCTGGGCCTGCCGGTGTGTCTCGCGCCACCCCTCGATTCCCCTCGCCGGCTCCCCGACCGCGAGCGACACGCCCGCTAGCTGACGTGCCCGGGGACGTTGCGAACGCGGTGAGGTAGGTCCGGGCCTACCGAGAGGCTGTGGGTGTCAAAGCTCACGACCTCAAGGAAGGCCCGGAATGCAACACGCTAACGCTC
>JBEKWH010000023.1:0-65253 GCA_049513255.1 Solirubrobacteraceae bacterium | reverse complement strand
CAGCGGAGCGTTAGCGTGTTGCATTCCGGGCCTTCCTTGAGGTCGTGAGCTTTGACACCCACAGCCTCTCGGTAGGCCCGGACCTACCTCACCGCGTTCGCAACGTCCCCGGGCACGTCAGCGCGCTCACGGGGATCGACGCCTCCAAGCGGCCAGTGGCGGACCACGCCGGGGAGCCAGCGGCCATCCTCCTCGCGCGTGAGGACGAAGCGGCTGATCGTCAGCTGGCCGCCCTCATGGTCGCCGTACAGCAGGTCGACGGTCAGGACCCCACCCGCTAGGAAGGCCTCGGGCAGGCCCTCGCGGAAGGGATCCTCGTGCTCGCGTATCGCCCCCTGCCAGAAACCGGTGTCGCCCGCTGGCACCTAAAGGTCACGTGTCTGCGGGCGATGCTCGGCCGGCTCGGCGTGCGGGGCGTCGATCTCCGGGCGTCGCGCCATGAAGCGCCAGGCTTGAAGGACTGCGAGACCGTTGCCGACGTTGCGAAGCGGGATCACGAAGTAGTAGCTCTCGCCGTCGCGCTCGACCGCGGCGGTGCCACCCTCGACGTGCACCATCCGCCCCTCTCCGAAGCGGACCGTCTCGGGCGGATCATTCGCGCGCGAGGGAGCGAGCACAGGTCGCAGGCCGAGCAAGAGCGCCCACTCGGCAATGGCGGTCGAACGCTCCGCGATGCGTGTCGAGCGCTGCCCGAACCGCACCGACGAGAACGTCGCAACGGCTAGCACGAGCGTGCCAAAAGCGGTCGCCAGGGAGGCAACCGTCGGCCAGTCGAGAGCCATGGGCACCGTCATTGAGTAGATGCTCTCGCCGGGAGCGGACAGTGTCGGCGAAACCGGGGCAACTCCATCAGGCTGCCTGCCCTGCCCGCGCCGCGCGGTAGCTGCACCGGCCTGACCGCTTCAGGCGTGATCCGGCAGCGCCGAAGGTTGCTCTCGGAACCCCTGCTCTGATTCCGCGACGAGCATCTTGGGGGCGATGCCGACTGCCCTGCAACGCGCGGAAAGCAGGCGCGCCTCGCGCAGCCAGCGAGACGCTCGAGGTGGACGACTCTGGCGTTCGACTACAGAGCAAACCGTTCGCACAAAGCCGCTCAGCGACCTTTCGCGAGCCAAGCGAACACCCCCGGCCGGAGTTTCGCCAGCATACGAGCGGAATTCAGACGGCCAGAGTTTAGGCCCACGAACGACCCTATGGGCCTAAATCTGGCACCCGTTCTGCAGACAATACACCTACACTACCCGCTGATTTGCAGGCATTTTCTGGATGGGCGCGGGTGGTTTCGAACCACCGACCTCTCACGTGTGAAGCGAGCGCTCTCCCACTGAGCTACGCGCCCTGGAGTGCTGAGTCTATTCGGCTGACGGTGGCGGTGAAGTCGAGGCCGTCGCGTGGGGTGTGGCCTCGTGGGCGGCCGGAGGCTGCGAGCGCGTAGCGCGCGTCGGGCAGACGCAGCACCCGGTCCACATGCTCGGCGCTGGGAACGGCGGGGCTCCTCGACGCGGAACGAGCCGTCCACTATTCACCACCCTGCCTCATCTTCGGCGGGATCCTGTCGATCATGGTTCTAGCTTTCCCAGGTCGACCCCATCCGCGGCAAAGCCGAGCCCGTCCGCGGCTTTCAGCGGTGGGCGTTGCCGATACCGACGCCATGCCGCCCGCCGACAGCTCATCTTCACCTCCCGCCGGCCCGCCTTCCGAGCCCCCGAACTCGGCTGACGAGGTCTTCGAGACCGAGCACCAGGAGCATCTCGATGCGGAGACCTTGGAGACCGTGCTGGAGTCGCTGCTGAGCCGCTACCCGCGGGCGCCGGTCGCCGCGCTCAAGCCGGATGGCGTCATGGTGGCCCTGCCGGAGTCGATCCGCCTGCTCGAGAATCCCGTGCTCGAGGCGCGCTCGGGCCTTGACCTCGTGGTGCACGAGGATCGCGTGAGGCTGCTGAGCACGTGGGATCAGGTGTTGGCGAAGGGCTCGGGTCGCTGTCTGGCGCATCTCGTCGAGCAGCCCGACGTCACGGTCGCGTTCTACGGGCTGGACCTGCGCGAGGCCCACGGTGTGGTGCTCGTGGTATTCACGCCGGCCGATGCTTCGAGCGGCGGCACCGAGGTGACGGTGCGCCGCGCACCCAAGCCGCCGCCGCGGTTCGCGACGATCGTCAAGGACGAGCGCAGCTTCGTCGTCGAGATCGATGGCGCGCTCACGCAGATCCTGGGGTGGACCGCCGAAGAGATGGTGGGCCATCGCTCGATCGAGTTCATACACCCCGACGATCACGCGCTCGCGATCGACAACTGGATGGAGATGCTCGCCTCGCCCGGCCCGGGACGCCGCGTGCGGCTGCGCCACCGGCGCCGCGATGGCTCGTGGGTGTGGTTCGAGGTGACCAACCACAACCTGCTCGACGACCCCGACCGCGCCTGCGTGGTGGCAGAGATCGTCGACATCTCGGAGGAGATGTCTGCGCAAGAGGAGCTCAGGGCGCGCGAGCAGCTGCTGGACCGCCTCGCCGAGGCGATCCCGCTCGGCCTCTTCCAGGTCGACGCGGCGGGTGAGATCGTCTACACCAACGACCGGCTGCACGAGATCCTCGGCGTGCAGCGCGTCGCGACCGTGCAGGAACAGCTGGAGGCCGTCGTCGAGGACGACCAGGCGGCGCTGCAGAGCGCCCTCGACGAGGTGCTCGGCGCTGGCCGTCATGCCGACGTCGAGGTCGAGCTGCGGCTGCCGTCGAACCATGAGCTGCGCTTCTGCAGCATCAGCCTGCGCGCCCTCACGCACGAGGACGGCACGATCAGCGGTGCGATCGCGTGCGTCGCCGACGTGACCGACAGCGCGCGCATGCGCGACGAGTTGAAGCGGCGCGCGACCTTCGATGAACTCACCGGCTGTCACAACCGCGCGTCGTTCATGCGGGCGCTGGAGGCGAACGTCACCGCGGTCGCGCCCGGCGGGGAGCGAGCGGTGATGTTCGTCGACCTGGACCGCTTCAAGGAGCTCAACGATCGCTACGGTCACGCCGCCGGCGATGAGCTGCTGCGCGTGCTCGGCGAGCGGCTGCGCGAGACCGTGCGAGGCAATGACCTCGTCGGCCGCGTTGGCGGCGACGAGTTCCTCGTGATGTGCCCCGAAGTCGGCGGCGCGGACGGCGCGATGCGGCTCGCCGAGCGGCTGGCCAGGACGCTGCACGAGCGCGTCCGCCTGACGGCCGGCAGCGTCTCGCCGCAGGTGAGCATCGGCGTGGCCTGGTCAGACGGCGACGACGTCGACGCCGACGCGCTGGTGGCGCAGGCGGACGCCGCCATGTATCAATCCAAGCGCCAGCGCAGCGGTCAGCCGCAGCTCGCGCCGGCGCTGCGCGAGCTCACCGTGCGCCGCGTGACGCCGCGCGCGCCGGCGCACATGCACCGCCGCAGCCGCGGCGGCTCGCCGCACGCATCGTCCTAGCCTGCGCGCTCGAACGGATTGGTGGACGTACAAGTAGCGTTCAGTCTTAGAGTGGCACTACAACCGATCCGCGCGACCGCACGCCCCCCACGCTCGAGCCCTGTGCCGTCGCGCCTTGTGACCTCCGGGCTGACTGAGCTTGCCGCGGGTGCGCTCAGCGGCTGGGTCTACACGGTCGCTCGCACCCAGCCGCAGCTCGCCGGTCGACTCGGCATCAAGAGCGCCGCGCGCGTGCGCCAGTGGCACCTGGACCTGGCCATGTTGGGGACCGCCACCGTCGCCTGCGGCCTCGCGCTGCCGGACGCGCCACCGATCCCCGCAGCCGCACTGGGCGTCGGCGCGTGGACGAACGCGATGGCGTTTCTGCCGCTCGCGTTCAAGCCGGACCTCGACGAGCACCCCGCATACGTGGCGTGTGCGGTGAGCTCGTTCGTGCTGACCACCGTCGGTTTCACCGGCATGGCCGCTGGAGCGGCACGGCGCCGCCGAAGGGCGCGCGCGTGAGCCAGACGCCCAGCTAGGCAACGAACGCGAGCTGCACCGCCAGCAGCGCCGCGATCGATGTCGCACAGAAGATGTGCTCGCGACAGATCGATCGCGCGAGCGCGCTCTGGCGCTCGATCGGCTCTCGGCGCGCGCCGAGCCGCACCGCGCTCGGCACCGTGCGGGCGCCGGCGAGCGCGATCGGCGGGACGGCGAGCGCGAGGGAGGCCCACGGGGCCCACGTAGGGCCGTCTCCGTGGACGATCTCGACGACGATCGCCGCGAGTGTGGCGAGCATCGCGAATGCGATCAGGCGGTTCATCGGCCGTGCGGCGGTGGTCACGCGCCCGTAGTAGCCGGCGATCGAAGCGAGCACCTCCTCGGACAGCTCGCGATCGTGGTGTCCGAGCACCTGCACGTCGAACATCAGGTCGAACCACAGCACCGCCAGCAGGAAGCCGGCGCCGGCGGTGACGAACGCGCTCATGACCCCAGCCGGACGGTGGCGTGCGGGTATAGACGGTCGTTGGCTTCGGAGTAGGTGCCGGCGAGGGCATCGACTTCGGACTGCGTGAGCGAGGTGCCGAATTCGGCGGCGCCGCCGAGCTTCTTGTAGCCGGCGAGCAGTCTCTTGCCGATCTGCGCGAGGCTGTAGTGGGCGTCGTAGACGCTCTCGATGTACAGGGCGACGTTCGCGTGGGCAAAGCGCGCGGCTGCCGGCGAGCCATGTTCGACCTGTTCAATCGCCGCTCCGATCAGTTGCCATCCACGCGTTGCGAGGAGGCTGTAGACGCGGAACACGCCAACGATGCTCGACCCCGGCCCTGTAACGGCCGCGGCTTGGTGTTCGTCGAGCACACCCGGCAGGGTGAGCGCGGCCGCGCGTTCGATTGCCGCACGAATCGCGGGGTGCGAGCTCGCGCCGGGGTCGGCCGGCAGGCCATGGGCGATCAGCGGCCACGCTGCCTTGGTGGCCGCTACCTCGCGGCGCACCGAGGGCTCACGTTCGGTGAGCGCGCGCGACACCACTACGAGATCGGCGCGCTGCAGTCGCTGGGACTGTGGGGTTGCGCCGCGGCTTGCGCCGCAGCCGCCGATCGCCAGCGCGGCGCCGCTGAGCATCAGCAGCGCGGCGGAGCGCACGATCGTCCGGGCTAGCCCGGCGCCATGCGGTGCGGTCTTGCGCGGGGCCGCCGTCGGCCTGCCTATGCGCCCAGCAGGTCGACCACGAACACGAGCGGTTCGTTCGGTGGAATCGTGGGCGGCGAGCCTTTGGCGCCGTAGGCGAGCGCGGCGGGGATCACCAGCTCACGCCGGCCACCCACTCTCATGCCCGGGATGCCTTTGGTCCAGCCGGGGATGACCGATTTGAGCGAGAACGTCGACGGTTCGTGCCGTAGCCAGGAGGCGTCGAACACCTTGCCGTTCTTGTACAGCACCCCCACGTAGTTGACCGTCACCGTGGCGCCGGCCTGGGCTTCGGTGCCTTTGCCGACTATGAGGTCTTTGGTCTCGAGTGTGCTCGGCGCCGGACCTGAGGGCACTGTGACGGTCGGCTCTTTGGAAAGCGGGCCGCTCGTCGGCGTCGTCGCCGCGAGCGCGCACGGCGTCGGGGTCCCCGACGGGCACTTCGTGCTCGTCGTGCTGCTCGTGCTTTCGCCGGCCTTGATCAGCGCGTTGTCGGCACTGTTCTCGTTGCCGACCGTGATCGTGCTCGAGCCGCCGGAGGAGCCACAGCCGGCGATCAGGATCGTCGCGCCGAGCGCTGCGGCGGCGAGCGTCGCACGGGAGCGGATGGTGGAGGGGGAGATCTTGAAGTAGGTCACGGCCGGGCAGCCTACCGGAACTCGGACGTTGCCGCGTGCGTTAGGATCGTTGCTGGACCGTGCTAGGCGGGGAGGTAGCGGTGCCCTGAATCCGCAATCCGCTCTAGCGGGGCTGAACTCCCCTCCGAGGGGTTCCGACCCCGGTTGCTCCGTTGCTCGGGGCGTCGATGGTTCGGGTCCCGCGCGGTGTCGGCTTGCGAACCAGGTCAGGTCCGGAAGGAAGCAGCCTTAAGCGATCACCGGCAGGCGCAGCGGGAGCTCCCGGACCGGAGTCGCGGGCGGCGACAGGCGCCGGGTGCCGGAGTCTCGACGAGGGGTGCACGGTCCATATGTCGCCGCGCGACGACGGGTGTATAGCCATGGTTATACGGTTGTGCTGCAAGGTGTATGTGCGCGGGGATGGTCAGACACACCGCTGAAAGATCAGCCACGAGCGGTTCGCGGCTGACTCGCTGAAGCCTGGCGGCACGCTCACCTTCTCGACGGGATCGAGCCGGTCGAGCACGTAGTCTTCTTCGACTTCCCTGCTGGCTGGGTCGACGTAGATGCCGGACGCGATGTGGCCGGCCTCGGGGCTGACGATGTTGCGCGGGCTGGTCTTGAGATACAGCGCGAGCAGTGGCACGGGCGCATGGTTGGGCACGCCGATCGGGCCGCAGCGCAGGTTGATGGCGTGGCTGCGCACGAGCGCGACGAGTTCGTCTTCGATGGTGTGCGTGTGTGCGAGTTTGTCCAGTTCTCGCTGCGCCGAGCGGTACTGCGAGGGGATGTAGGCGACCAGCGCGACGAGCACCAGCGCGCTGCCGGCCATCCACAAGCGCCGTCGCGGGTCGCCTCGCGCCAAGCACGTCCAGCCGAACGCGCCGGCGCCGCAGAAGATGGAGAGGATCGCCGCGGCGAGGAACGCGTAGCGGCTGTTGATGGGTAGGCCGACGGACGCGAACGCGGCGAACACGATGACCGCGATGACGCCGGCGACGGCGCCGAACAGCGCGCGGCGGCGCAGCCACAGCAGCGACAGCACGCCACCGAGTGCGGCGCCGAACAGCACGGGCGGACGCAGGATTTCGCCGATCCGCCTTGGGATGTACTCGGGCACCTTGGTGATGCCCGTCTCGCGGCCGAGCGCTTCGGCGGTGTGCCGGGTGTTGGTGAGCGACCACAGCGGATCGCCGGTGATGGCGAGGTCGCTGAGCACCCATAGGAGCGGTGCGGCTGCGGCGAGCAGCGTCAGGCGCAGGATCTGCTTGCGGGTGCGCGGTCGCCAGGACGCCCCTCCGCCGAGGCGTGCGTGCAGGGAGCCGGGCATCAGATCCATCAGGTACAGCCAGTAGAGCGCGGAGAACGCCCACGCCTCGGGGCGCAGCAGCCCCGCGAGTGCGAGCAGCACGAGCACGGGCGCGCCGGCCCTGCGCCGGCGCGACTCGACGAGCAGGGCGCTGAGCACGAGCAGCAGGTAGGGGAGGTCGACGTAGGCGCGCACGCCGTCGGAGAGGACGGGGACGCGCGTGAGGAAGATGAGTCCGGCGAGCGCGCCGGCGGCCCACCCGAACCATTGCGCGCCGAGCCGGTAGATGACCCAACCGCAGGCGGACAGCGCCAGGAAGCCGAGCGCGACGGTCATGTTCTCGGCGGCGTGCGGTCCGAGCGGCGCGAGCACGAGCCCGAGCGCCTCGATCAGCGGGTGCGGCGTGGGGGCGATGGGCACGCCGTAGGCGGGCGTGCTGCCGCGCGAGAGCTGTCCGCCCCAGGCGAGCGCGTAGAGCGTGTCGTAGTTGGCGAAGCCGACGCCGGCGATGACGCGCAGCAGCACGGCTCCGACGGCGATCGCGGGCACGGCTGCGAAGCGCCTGATCGAGGCGGTCATGGCGCGGACGCTATCCGCTCGAACGGCTTCTCCGGCGCCCCGGCGGGCGTGGGTAGACTCAGGCAACGGTGTCGGTAGACGAGCAGCCACAGGATCAGCAGCGCTCGCTTTACCGCCGGCACAGGCCGCGCACGTTCGCTGAGGTGGTGGGCCAAGAGCCGGTGGTGAGGACGCTGCGCAATGCGGTGGAGCGCGGCAAGGTGCACCACGCGTACCTGTTCGTGGGCTCGCGCGGGACGGGCAAGACGTCGATGGCGAAGATCCTGGCGGCGTGCTTGAACTGCGAGCGCGGCCCGACGATCGAGCCGTGCGGCGAGTGCGACTCGTGCGTGTCGATCGCGCGGGCGACGTCGCTTGACGTGATCGAGATGGATGCGGCGTCGAACAACTCGGTGGATGACATCCGCGAGCTGCGCGACAGCGTGGCGTACGCGCCGGTGAGCGGCAGGCGCAAGGTGTACATCCTGGACGAGGCGCACATGCTCTCGACGGCGGCGTGGAACGCGTTCCTGAAGACGCTCGAGGAGCCGCCGCCGAACACGGTGTTCGTGCTGGCGACAACGGAGGCCAGCAAGGTTCCCGCGACGGTGGTCGATCGCTGCCACCGCTTCGACTTCCACCGCCCGACGGTCGAGCAGATCGCGAGCGTCGTGCGCAGGGCGGCGCAGGCCGAGTCGATCGAGATCCCCCCGGCGGCGGTAGCGGCGCTGGCGCGCGCGGCGACGGGCAGCTTCCGCGACGCGCTGGGGACGCTGGAGCAGATCGTGACGTACAGCGGCGCGGAGATCGCGCTGGAGGATGTGCTGGCGGTGCTGGGCGTGGCCGATGCGAGGCTGCTGGAGGCGACCGTCGACGCGGTGGCGGCGGGCGATGCGGCCGCCGCGCTGCGGGCGCTGGAGGAGTGCGTGGAGCAGGGACGCGACGCCGCGTCGTTCGCGTCGGATCTGGAGGCGCGCGCGCGCGAGCTGCTGGTGGTGCAGATCCTCGGCGAGGTGCCGGCGGAGCTGTCGCTGACGCCGGAGGCGGACGCGGCGCTGAGCGAGCAGGCGCAGCGTGTGGATCACGCGACGGTGGTGCGCCTGCTGGACCTGCTGGGCGCGGCGATGGAGGGTGTGCGGGCGGGCGCGGACGCGCGCACGCGTCTGGAGCTGGCGCTGGTCAAGGCGGCGCGCCCGGAGACGGACGGCTCGGTCAGAGCGCTGCTGGCGCGGATCGAGCGGCTGGAGCGCGGGGACGCGCGTCCGGACCCGGCGCGTCCTGCGGCCCCGGCAGCGCCGGCAGCGATGCCAGTCACGGGCACGCCAACTGCGGCGACGCCCACTGTGGCCGTGCCGCCTGCGGCCGATCAGAGCGAGGAGGCTTCCGCGTCGAGCGAGGAGCCACCGTCGGCGCCCGAGCAGGCTCGCGCGGCGGTGCCGCGGGACATCGAGGCGGTGTACGCGCTGTGGCCGGCGGTGGTCGACCTGGTGCGCAGCGAGCACGCGCTGCTGGGGGCGGTAATCGGTGAAGCGCGCCCGGTGGCGGTGGACGGTGAGGAGCTGACGCTCGCGTACCCGTTCACGGCTGAGTTCTACAAGAAGAAGGCGGAAGACCCGGCGAACCGCGTGGCGGTGGGCGAGGCGCTGGGCGCGCTGGCAGGTGGACGCTGGCGGCTGCGCTACGAGTTGCGTGACGCGCCCGCGGGCGGCGAGCAGGAGGCCGCGCAGGAGCACTCCGAGGAGGAATGGATTGCGCGCTTCGTGGACGAGTTCGACGCGGAGGAGCTCATCGACCAGGAGGCTGCTCCACCGGGCGGCGCGAGCGGGCAAGAGGACGATGCGGGTGCGCGGGAAGACGATGAGCGCGGCGCACGGGCCGCGACGACGAGCAACGAGAAAGGCGCGTGATGGCCAAGCAGCCGCGGATGCCGAACATGCAGCAGATGATGCAGCAGGTCCAGAAGATGCAGAAGGACATGGAGCTCGCCCAGGAGCAGCTGCGCCACGAGGTCGTGGAGTCCTCGGCGGGAGGCGGCATGGTGACGGTGAAGGTGAGCGGTGACCTGCAGGTGCGCGAGGTCAAGATCGATCCATCGGCGGTGGACCCCGAGGACGTGGAGATCCTGGCGGACATGGTGCTGGCGGCGGTCAACGAGGCGCTGCGGATGGCGCAGGAGCTGGCGGAGCGCAAGCTCGGCGGTGCGACCGCTGGGCTCGATCTGGGCAGTCTCGGCGGGCTGGGCCTGCCGGGCCTGTGATGCGCCTGTGAGCACCTCCTACGCGCCACCGGTGCAGCGGCTGGTGACGGAGCTGTCGAAGCTGCCGGGCATCGGCAACCGCACGGCGCAGCGGCTGGCGTTTCACATCCTGCGCGCGTCGGGCGAGGACGCGAGCGCGCTGGCGGCGGCGATCGTCGAGGTGAAGGAGAAGATCGGGCTGTGCGAGGTGTGCTTCAACCTGACCGACGAGGCGCGCTGCCGCATCTGCGAGGACCCGCGCCGCGACCACGGGCTGATCTGCGTGGTGGAGGAGCCGAGCGACGTGATCCCGATGGAGCGCACGCACGAGTACCACGGCGTGTATCACGTGCTGGGCGGCGCGCTGTCGCCGATCGACGGCGTGGACCCGGAGGACCTCAAGCTCGCGGAGCTGTTCGCGCGCGTGGCGCCTGGCGGCACGGTGACGGAAGTGGTGCTGGCGACGAACCCGACCACCACGGGCGAAGCGACGGCGCTGCACGTGGCCGATGAGCTGCGCGCGCGCGCGCCGGAGGTCAAGGTCACGCGCCTGGCGAGCGGCCTGCCGGTGGGCTCGGACCTGGAGTACGCGGACGAGGTGACGCTGGGAAAGGCGTTCGCAGGCCGTCGCGCTGTGTGAAGGAGTGCGATCGTCCTGCATTGTTTCGGACGCATGCATGTGAAATAATGGACACATGAAGGACTTGACGTTGCTGGCTGAGGAGGTGGGCTTGAATGAGCGCACGCTGCGGCGGGCGATCAGCCAGGGAACGCTTCGCGGAACCAGGTCCACGCCGAGGAAGCTCGAGCTGCCGCTGCGCGAGCGCGAGTACGTTCGTCGCTCGTGGTGGCTGCTCTCCACGCTGCGTGAGGCATTGCGGACCGAGCCCAACGTTCGCTTCGCGCTGCTGTTCGGCTCGGCGGCGACCGCGACGGACACGCCAGACAGCGACGTCGATCTGCTCGTTGACCTGCGTGACGCGAGCTTTGAGCGGGTCGTTGATCTCGCTGCGAAGCTCACGGAGCTCGCTGGTCGTCGCGTCGACGTCGTCGAGCTCAGCGACGCGGAGGCCGACGCCTCGTTGCTTGCCGAGGCGGTTCGCGATGGGCGAGTGCTGGTCGATCGCGCGGAGCTGTGGCCGCAGTTGCGTCGGCGGCAGGCCGCGCTGCGTCGCCGCGGCCGCCAGGATGACGCTCAGCGTTTGGAGCGGGCTCTCGCTGGCATCGACCGTCTGCTGGCATCGTGAGCGATGCCGCGCCCGCGGAGCCGCGCGCGGTGGATCGGAGGCGCTGGCGGCGGGACATCGCGCGTCATCTCGAGGATTTCCCCCGCCAGTACGCCGCTCTGGAGCATGCAATGGCGGCATTCGGCGGCGACTTCGACCTGCGGCGCTTCAAGGAGGCTTTTGACACGGTTGACGACATGGATGCGTACAACCGCGTGCAGGCGGTTGAGCGTGCCCTGGGTCGTGTCCAGAACTTTGTCGCGGATCTGGCCCAGGCGGGTGTGAAGCTTGCGCAGTTGCCGCCTGCGACGGATGGCCACGGGCCTCCAACGCAGCAGGCGTTCGCCGCTCTCCGCGAAGCGGGGGCGATCGACGGCGAGTTGTGCCGGCGCTTGACGCGTGCGCAGAACGCGCGGACGATGATCGAGCACAGCTACGTGCAGACGCCGGCCGGCAACGTCCACCAAGCCGCGGGGCTGGTGCGTGAGACCGCCCGCGATTTCATCGCTCGCTATCGCAAGTGGGTAGAGCCATATCTCGAGGACGGCGCGAATCAGCGGCCGTAGGGGCGTGACTGGGCACGTGGGCCGCCACCCGCGACCCCCGCGTCAGATGACGACGCCGCGGCCGCCCTGCTCGACCGCTATGTCGCGGTGGGCCGTCAGCGCGGCTTCGAAGGCGTTGGGGTCATCGGGCGTGAGGAAGGGCCGCACGCGGTGGCCGGTGTCGAGGATGAAGCCGACCTTCTTGCGCGGCCGCTGGAGATCGAGGTTGGCCCAGTAGCGAGGATTGGCGGTGCCCCAGAGCCGCGCACGTCCGGTCAGCATGCCGGTGTTGACGCGGCGGATCGAGCGGATCGCCTCGTAGGGAATGCGCTTGCTGCCCCAGGGGACGTAGTAGCCGCTGATGCGCAGGCCATCGGCGGAGCACACGATGCGGGGGTCTTCGTAGTCGGCGGTCATGGTCGCCCTGCCTTTCGGGTCACGCTGTCGGTGCGTCCCGAGGTTCCTCGGCGACCGCGCGCTGACGACCGGCGAGCTGCGATCGGAGCTCCCGGACGTGCCGCCGGCGAGCCTCTACCGGCAGATCGGCGTGCTGGTCGCCAGCGGCGTGCTCGCGGTGGCTGCCGAACGCCGTGTGAGGGGCGCGGTGGAGCGCACCTACATGCTGCGCACGGCCGCGAGCACTATCTCTGACCGCGAGCTCGCCGAGATGACGCCCGAGGAGCACCGGGGCGCGTTCATGGCCTACATCGCGGGGCTGCTAGGCGACTTCGACCGCTACCTGGCCAAAGGCGACGTCGACCTGCGTCGCGACGGCGTCGGCTACCGCATCCTCGGCATGTGGCTCGACGACACCGAGTTCAACGAGCTCGCCCGCGACCTCGCCGCCGTCCTGCAGCCGCACCTGGCCAACACGCCCAGGTGCGGCCGCACGCGACGCATCCTCGGCACGGTCTTCCTCCCGGGCTGATCGCGGAGGAGCCGAGCAATCGCCACCGGCCCAATATCCTGCCCTGCGATGTCCTCCCTGATCGTGATGAAGTTCGGCGGCACGTCCGTGGCCGACGCTGAGCGCGTCAAGCGCGCGGCGCGACGGATCGTGGGCAAGCGCGAAGAAGGCCACGAGGTGGTGGCGGTGCTGTCGGCGCGCGGCAAGACGACGGACGAGCTGATCGCGATGGCGGAGGAGATCTCGGTGTCGCCGGACCCGCGCGAGATGGACATGCTGCTGTCGACCGGAGAGCGGATCTCGTGCGCGCTGTGCGCGATGGCGATCAATGATCTCGGCCACCGGGCGATCTCGCTGACGGGCTCGCAGGCTGGGATCTTGACTGATGAGTCGCACACGAAGGCGCTGATCGTGGACGTGCGCGCGGATCGCATCCGCGCGGCGCTGGAGGAGGACAACATCGTGCTGGTGGCGGGCTTCCAGGGCGTCTCGAGCAACGCCAGGAACGTCACGACGCTCGGCCGCGGTGGCTCGGACACGAGCGCGGTCGCGGTGGCGGCGGCGCTGAATGCCGAGGTGTGCGAGATCTACACGGACGTGGCGGGCGTGTACTCGGCCGACCCGCGGATCGTGCCGAACGCGCGCAAGCTGGAGACGGTGTCGTTTGAGGAGATGCTCGAGATGGCGGCGTCGGGCGCGGGTGTGCTGCAGCTGCGCTCGGTCGAGTACGCGCGCAACCACGGCGTGCGCATCCACTGCCGCTCCTCGTTCGACGAAGAGCCCGGTACCTTTGTGGTGGCGGAAGGAGACACGATGGAGCAGCCACTGATCACAGCGGTCACGCATTCGACCTCGGAAGCGCGGGTCACGCTCACGGGCGTGCCCGACGCGCCGGGCGCGGCGGCGCGCATCTTCGAGGCGCTGGCGCAGGTGAACATCAACGTGGACATGATCGTTCAGAACGAGCCCGTCGCCGCCGGCGGGCAGGCGGAGATCTCGTTCACGGTCCCGCGCGAGGATCTGCGCGTGGCGCGTGCGGCGCTCGAGCCGCTGACGGGCGAGGCGTTCGCGGAGATGACCACGCACGAGGATATGGGCAAGGTGTCGATCATCGGTGCGGGCATGCGATCGCACCCGGGTGTCGCGGCGAAGGTCTTCGGCGTGCTCGCGGGCGAGGGCGTGAACATCGACATGATCTCCACCTCGCCGATCAAGATCTCGTGCGTGATCGACCGCGACCGCGTCGAGCGGGCGGTCCAGGCCCTGCACAGCGCGTTCGAGCTGTCCGGCGAGGGCACCGTCAGCGTCGAATAGGCCGTCGGCGCAGTCGGCTCGCCGACAGGCGGCCGTCTGTCACAATTCCTGCTCATAGCTGCGCTTTTCTGGACTGTTCGAGGTTGATCGAGACATGCGTACCGTCAAAAGACCGCGTCGATATGTAGCCCGCCGCTGGCTGGTGCTGATGCGACCGTTCCTTCGCTACAGCTCTCCTCGCAACGCCTACGTGCTGCGAGGCGTGGGCAGCCGCATGGGGCCGGTCCTGCGCGCCGACCGCAGGCAGGCGCGGCGTCCGCTGGACGGCGTCGACAGGCGCCACGCGCGCGCGGCTTAGCTGTCGAGCGAGCGCTGCAGCGCCTCGAGCACGCGCACCACGCGCAGGCCGCTGTGGCCGTCGGAGCGGGGCGTCGCGCCGGTGCGCACGCACTCGACGAAGTGCTCGCACTCGATGCGCAGCGGCTCGAGGTTGGGGATGCGGGGGGAGAACGTGTCGCCCGAGCGCGCGATGTACTCGCCCCACGAGCGCGTGTCCTCGTCAAAGCCCTTGTCGTAGATCGTCAGCTTGCCCTCGATCAACATGTCGTCGAACGTGGCCATGCGCCGCGCGCCGACGACGGTGATGCGCCGCTCCTTGTGCGGATCGAGCCACGACAGGTGCAGGTGCGCGACGACGCTGGAGGGAAAGCGCAGGTAGCAGAAGACCACGTCCTGCACGCCCTCGCGCACGTAGCTCGCGCCGTGGGCGATGCACTCCTCGGGCTCTTCGCCGATCAGGTGCAGCGCGACCGACACGTCGTGCGCGCCGAGGCTCCACAGCGCGTTCTCGTCCTCTCGCAGCACACCGAGATTGAGGCGGTTGCCGTATATGTAAAACAGGCGGCCGAGCTCATCGGAGTCGACCAGCGCCTTCAGCCGCGTGACCGCGGGGTGGTACTCCAGCAGATGGCCGACCATCAGGATCTTGCCCGCCTGGGCTGCCGCCGCGACCGCGCGCTCGGCGTCGGCGGCGGTGGTGGCGAGCGGCTTCTCGACGAAGCAGTGCTTGCCGGCGTCCGCGACGGCGATCGCGAGCTCGGCGTGCGTGGGCACGGGCGTGGCCAGCACGACCGCGTCGAGCCGCTCGTCGGCGAGCAGATCCGCAAGCTCGGCGGTGGCGCGCGCGGTCGGGAACGCGCGCTCGAGCTTCGCGCGCGCGTGCTCGTCGGCGTCGCACAGCCACGCCAGCTCGCAGCCGGGAATCGCGGCGAAGTTGCGCGCGAGGTTGGGGCCCCAGTAGCCGAGGCCGACCACGCCGACCCGGACTGCTGGCTGTTCCTCGCTCATTGGCTGCTTACGGGCGCTGGGCTCATCGCGCCATAGTGTCCCCGATCGGGGTCACGCGACGGCGTCATCCAGCACGTTGACCTGCCGGACCACGCGACCGCCCCGCAACTCGGTGGACTGCACGATCACGTAGTCGAGCGCCTCGCCGGTCGTGCTCGCGCGATGGCTCAGGCGTGCGCGACGCACGACCCGCCCGGGCGCGGCTTCCGCGAGCGAGAGGTTCTCGATCGTGTTCTCGTCGAAGCGGTCGAGCACGCCGCGCCAGAACTCGAACACGGCCACGCGGCCCAACAGGAGATCGCCGTGATACAGCGGCGGCGGCGGGCCGTATTCGACGTCCGGGGCGAACAGCGCGAACACGACCTCCATGTCTCCCCGATTGAACGCGTCGCGGGCACGGTCGAAAGCGGACCGAAGTATGCGCCGCCGCAGCGACTCCGGCAGGCGCCCGACGGCCTGCGCGCCGCGCGCGGCCAGACGCGGCGCGCGCACCTCGAGGCGGTCGGCGAGCGGTCGCTGCTGATCGACCATCGACTCGCACCATACTGCCCGCTGTGAGCGACGGCGTAGAGCACCTCAAGGCGGGTCAGCTGGGCACGGTGGATGTGACGGCCTCGACGGTCGCCAACATCGGGCCGGGAATCGACTTCTACTTCGCCTTCGGGGTGATCGCCGTGACCGCCGGCGTGGCCGCTCCGCTGACGATTCTCGCGGCCGGCGTGGCCGTCGTCCTACTCGCCTTCACGGTGGCCGAGTTCACCAAGGCGGAGCCGTCGGCGGGTAGCTTCATCACCTACGTCGAGACCTCGCTCGGAGCGCGGGCCGGTGTCGCCACGGCGCTGCTGGTGGCGGTTGGCTACTCGGTGGCGATAGCGGGGGTATTCACGATGTCGGGCGGCATGGTGAGTCTCACGCTCGCCCATTACACGTCGTGGCAGCCACCGTGGGAGCCGCTGACGCTCGTGCTGACCGTCGGCGCGATCTGGTTGACGGCACGCGGCGTCCGGCTTTCGACCAGGGCGGTGGGCCTCGCTGTCATGCTGCAGGTGGCGGTCATGGTGGTCGTCTGCGTGATCGTGCTGATCGACCGGCGCGCGCACCTCTCGGGTGTGCCTTTCTCCTGGTCGCACCTCACCGGCGGGCTCGCTGGCATGTCCGCAGGCTTCCCGCTCGCGCTTTACATGTTCATCGGCTGGGAGAACGGTCCGGCGCTCGCCGAGGAGGCGCGCGATCCGAGGCGCACGATCCCGAGAGCGCTTTACATCTCGATCGCGATCGGTACCGCGCTGTTCGTGTTCTTCGCCTACGCGACCGTGACCGGCTTCAACTACGACGTGTCCTCGATTGGCCGCTCGTCGGTGCCGTTCCTGACGGTGGCGGATCAGCATCTCGGCGGGGCAGCCGTGCTGGCGTGGGTCGCGGGGATCGTCTCCGTGCTCGCGACGCTCGTCTCCGGCGCGAACTCTCAAGCGCGCATGCTGTTCGACGGCGGCCGGTCGGGGCTGCTGCCCGGATGGCTCGGCCAGGTGCGTGCACCGCGCGACGCGCCGGTGAATGCCTTGCTGGTGATGGCCGGCGTCGGCCTCGGGATCATCGGAGTCTGGTGGGGGATTCACCTGATCGGCGCGGACACGGGATCGACGAACCCTGTCGGTCTCTACGCCGAGTGCTCGACGATGGGCACGATTGTGATCCTGTTCGTCTACTTCCTGACGACGCTGGCTCTGCCGTTCTTCATGTGGCGTCGCCACAGACAGACGTTCTCGCTGCTGCGGCACGTGGGCATCCCGATCCTGGGGTCCGTGACCCTGATCGTGCCGTTCGTCGAGCTATGCAAGCCAGGGCAGCCGGCGCCTTATAGCGACTTCCCATACGTCGCGCTGGCAATCGTCGCCATGGCGACCGCGATCGCCGGCATCGTCGTGCGGCGGCACCCGTCGACCGGCTCGAGCGAGGGGACGACATTCTCCGGATAGCAGCTCCTCACAGCGTCTCGATCGTACTCACAGCGTCTCGATCGCCGCGACGCAGCGCTTGGCGGCGTGCCCGTCGCCGTAGAGCGCGGGACGCGCGGCCGGCGGCCGGCGCTCGAGCGCCGCGAGCGCCGCGCTCGTATCGAGGTCGACGAGCGTGTTCCAGCCGGCGTCGACGGTCTCCAGCCACTCGGTGTTGGCGCGCAGCGTCACGCACGGCACGCCGGCGAGGTACGCCTCCTTCTGCACACCGCCCGAGTCGGTCAGCACGGCTCGCGCCTGACACAGAAGCGCGCTGAACTCGACGTAGCCGAGCGGCTCGCTCAACGTCAGCCGATCATTGGCCTGCAGCCCGGCGAGCAGGCCCGCGTCAAGCAGGCGTGCGCGCGTGCGCGGGTGCACCGGGAACAGCACCGGCGCGGGCAGCGCTTCGATCAGCGCCACGAGCGCGCGCAGGCGCTCGGGGGCATCGACGTTGCCCGCACGGTGGGCCGTCAGCAGCAGGTAGGAGCCGGGGGTCAGCCCGTACGCGGCCGGGACCGCGGCGTTGGCCCGGGCGGCAGGCTGCCAGCGCAGGGCGACGTCGATCATCACGTCCCCGACCATCACCGCGCGCCCGGACAGCGACTCAGCGCGGAGGTTCTCGACGGCGAGCTGTGAGGAGCACAGCAGCAGCGTCGCGAGATGGTCCGTGAGCACGCGATTGAGCTCCTCGGGCATCGCGCGATCGAACGAGCGCATGCCCGCCTCGACGTGCACGACCGGGATCCCCGCCTGCGCCGCGGCGAGCGCGCCGGCGAGCGTCGAGTTGGTGTCGCCGTAGACGAGCACCGCGTCGGGCTGGGCGTGCGCGAGCAGCGGCTCGAGCGCGGCGAGCATGCGCGAGGTCTGCGACGTGTTCGAGCCGCCGCCGATCGCCAGCTCGCGGTCCGGGCGCTCGAGCCCGAGCTCGGTGAAGAACACGCGCGAGAGCGAGTCGTCGTAGTGCTGGCCGGTGTGCACGAGGATCTCCTCGTGGCGCTCGCGCAGCGGTCCCGACACCGCGGCGGCCTTGATGAACTGCGGCCGGTTGCCGACGACGGTGAGGATCCGCACGCCGGTAGCGTAGTCATCGACCCGACGTGCACGGCGCGCGTGTATGGTTGGCGCGTGAGCACGGTGCAAGGGAAGGTGGCGCTGATCACGGGCGGCGCCTGCGGCGTCGGCGCGGCGACGGCTGCGCAACTGGTCGCTCGTGGCGCAAAGGTCGTGCTCGTCGATCTCGACGCGGAGCCGTTGCGCGAGCTCGTGGCGCGCCTTGGCGAGGACAGCGCGACGTCGATTACCGGCGACGTCACCGAGCTTGCGGACATGCAGGCCGCGGTCGCCCACGCCGTCGAGCGCTTCGGCGGCGTAGACGTGGTGGTGGCGAATGCCGGGATCGCGAGCTACGGCTCGGTCCACGTCGTCGACCCGGCGATGTTTCGCCGCGTGATCGACGTCAACATCACGGGCGTGTTTCACACAGTCCGGGCGGCGCTCGCTCAGATCGAGCGGCGGCGGGGCTACATCCTCGTGGTCTCCTCCGAGGCGGCGTACGCGGCGGCGCCGGGTCTCGCGGCGTACAACGCCAGCAAGGCCGGCGTCGAGCATTTCGCGAACGCGCTGCGCCTGGAGGTCGGCTACAAGGGCGTCGCGGTCGGCAGCGCGCACATGTCGTGGATCGACACGCCGATGGTGCGGGACGCCAAGCAGGACCTGGCGGCGTTTCGCGAGATGCTGGAGTCGCTGCCGGGGCCGCTGGGCGCGACGACCTCCGTCGAGGAGTGCGCCGCGGCGTTCGTCGACGGCATCGAAAAGCGCGCCAAGCGGGTCAACGTGCCGGGCTGGGTCGGCTTGCTGCGCTGGCTGAAGCCGGTCTTGACCTCGGGGCTGTTCGCGCTGCTGTCCAGGCGCGACGCCAAGCGGATCATGCCGCTGATGGACGAGGAGGTCGCGCGCCTCGGGCGCTCGGCGAGCGCGCGCGTGAGGATCACCGGTGTCGCTCACGGCGAGCTGGCCGAGGCCGAGCCAGTCGCGGCCGACGCCTAGCGCGCGCCCCGCTGCTCTACGCCGCGGCGGCGACCACGGACGTCGACCAGTCGATCACCGACGTCGGCTTCACCACGTGGCGGCCGAGCCCGAGCTCCTTGGGATCGAGCCCGAGCGCGAGTCCGACGAGCTGCGGCAGGTGCAGCACCGGCATTTTCAGGTCGCGCCCGACGGCCTTCTCGGCGAGCGGCTGCTGCAGGTCGAGGTTCAGGTGGCACAGCGGGCACGGCGTGACGAGGCAGTCGGCGTCGGCGTCGACGGCGTCGCCGAGGTGGCGCCCGGCCTGCTTGAGCGAGGCTTCCTTGTTCATCGTGATGATCGGGAAGCCGCAGCACTTGCGCATGCCGGCGTACTCGATGACGGTGCCGCCGAGCGCGTCGATCACCTGGTCGAGGTAGTGATCGCGCGGGTGCTCTGAGTCGATGCCCAGGCGCTCGCGCGGACGCACGATGTAGCAGCCATAGAAGGGGCCCACCTTGAGGTTCGTGAGCGGCCGCTTGACGCGTGCGCGCAGGCTGTCGAGGCCGATCTCCTCGACCAGCAGCCACAGGAAGTTCTTGTTGGTGAGGCCCTTCTCGTACGTGAGGCCCTCGCCGGCGAGCGTCGTGTTGACGTGCGCGCGGTACTCGGCGTTTGCGTCCAGGCGCTCCTGGCACTCGCTCTGCGCGCCCTGACACGTCGAGCAGATGTTCATCATCAGCTCCGCGCCGTCGACCTGCTGGGCGAGCGCGAAGGTGCGCGCGTTGAGCGTGTCCGCGAGCTCCTGGTTGTGCTCGGCGATCACGCCCGCGCCGGTGCAGCAGGCGCGGTCGAGCTCGACCAGCTCGATGTCCAGCAGCGGCGCGACCTTGGCCATCGAGCCGTGCAGCTCGGGAGTGAAGCCGCGGCTGACGCAGCCGGGCCAGTAGGCGACCTTCATCAGTTGGCGCTCCCTTCGGGGCTCGTCGGGTCCGCGGCGGTCTCGCCGCCGTCGGCGCCCGCACCGGCAGCGACGGCGACGGGTGTCGCGTCTTCGTCCTCGCCGGCGATGTACAGGTTCAGCTCGTAGCGCTCGGGGCGGCTCTCGATCTTGTCGTAGATGGCCTGCACGGCCTTGAGGTCGGCGCTGGGGATCTTGTGCCCGAACACCGCGATCTTGGGATTGAGCTTGCCGCGCAGAAGCCCCTTGAGGATCACGGGAAAGGAGCCCAGAAGCTCCTTGCCCGCTGCGGGCGTGAACTTGGCAAACCACGAGTTGCCGCCATAGGAGCGCGGGATCAGCTCGGCCTCGTGGAGCAGGCCGTAGTTGCGCACGAGTCCTGTCACGGCGGCCTCGTGGCGCTCGCCGTTGTTCTGGTCGACGATGTGGTGGTCGCCGATGGCGATGCGCCGCAGGCGCATGATCTGGCCCATCGGGTTGACGTCCTTGGGGCATGCCTGCACGCACTTGAAGCAGTGGGTGCAGTCGAAGATGCCCTGTGGATCTTCGGAGAGGTCGAGCAGGCGCTCGCGCTGCTGGTCGTCGCGCGGGTCGCCGACGAAGCGGTAGGCCTTGGCGAGCGCCGCCGGGCCGATGAAGCCGGGGTCGACCTCCATCGCCAGGCAGTCCGAGACGCACGCGCCGCACTGGATGCAGGCCATCGTCTGCGTGACGTCGACCATCGACTCTTTCGAGACCAGGTACTCGCGCTCGGGCACCGGCTGCTTGGCCAGCAGCCACGGCGTCACGCGCTGGATCTTCTTCCAGTGGACCGCGTCCATGTCGACGATCAGGTCCTTGATCACGGGCATGTTGCCCATCGGCTCGATCTCGATCACGCCGTTCTCGGCGCTGGCCTTGGCGGCGTCGAGGTGCGTGTGGCAGGCGAGCGCGGGTTCGCCGTTGACGCGGATGCCGCATGAGCCGCAGATCGCCTGCCGGCATGAGCAGCGCACGCCGATCGAGCCGTCGAAGCGATCTTTGGCCTGCAGGATCGCCTCGAGCACCGAGCGGTGCGGCTCGAGCTCGATCGTGTGCTCATCCCAGTAGGGCGCGTCGCCGGATTCGGGGTCATAGCGGCGCAGCCTCAGCTTGAACTGCTCCGGCGGGCGATCGTGCACTTCGGCCATCAGTATTTCCTCTCCTCGGGCTCCCACTGGGTGATCGTGACCGGTGAGTAGGTGATTGCGGGGGATCCATCCTCGCCGAGCGAGACGTCTATGTGCTTGAGCCACTCGCCGTCGTTGCGCTCGGGGTAGTCGGTGCGGAACTGCGCGCCGCGGGACTCCTTGCGCTCGAGCGCGGCCACGACGGTGGTCTCGGCGCAGTCGACCATGTAGCCGAGCTCGATCGCGCCGAGCACGTCCTGGTTGAAGACGGTGCCGCGGTCGTCGATCCACGCGTTCTCGGACTCCTCGCGCAGGCGTCCGATCGTCTCGAGCGCAGCTTGCAGCCCGGCCTCGTCGCGGAACACAGCGGCGTGGCGGTTCATCGTTTCGCCGAGCTCGCTCTTGATCTCGGACACGCGCCTGCCCTCGCGCGGGCGGGCGATGATCGCGTCGATGCGCGCGGCATCTTCGAGCAGCTGTGCGTTCGCGTCGACGCTCGGCATGCCCATGCTGGCGGCGCGTTTGGCGGCGTGTTCGCCTGAGCGCCGGCCGAAGATGAGCGTGTCCAGCAGCGAGTTGGCGCCGAGCCGGTTGCCGCCGTGGACCGACACGCACGCTACCTCGCCGGCCGCGTACAGCCCGTCGATCGGCGTGCGCCCGTCGACGTCGGTCTTGACGCCGCCCATGATGTAGTGCTGACCGGGGCGGATCATGATCGGTTCGCGCGTGATGTCGACGCCGGCGAAGTCCTTGCCGAGGTTGACGATCTCGCGCAGCGCCTCGAGCGTGCGCTTGCGCGGCACGACGGTGATGTCGAGGTAGATGCCGGCGCCGTTCGGGCCGACGCCGCGCCCCTCGTTGATCTCGATCTGCTCGGCGCGCGAGACGACGTCGCGCGAGGCGAGCTCCATCTTGTTGGGCGCGGATTTCTCCATGAAGCGTTCGCCGTTCGCGTTGAGCAGGTGCGCGCCCTCGCCGCGCGCGCCCTCGGTGATCAGGATGCCGGTCTCGACCAGGCACGTGGGGTGGTACTGGACCATCTCCATGTCCATCAGCGGCGCGCCCGCGCGGTAGGCCATCGCGATGCCGTCGCCGGTGACGATCAGGCCGTTGGTCGTCGGCTTGTACGCCTGTCCGGCGCCGCCGCACGCGAGGATCACGTTCTTGGCGGTGAACGCCTCCATGCGCCCGCTGCGCACATCGCGCGCGATCGCGCCGCAGCAGTTGCCGGCGTCGTCGCGCAGCAGCGAGGTCGTGAACCACTCCTCGTAGCGCGCGACCGTCTCGTGATGCTTGAGCAGCTGCTCGTAGAGCACGTGCAGCAGCGCCTGGCCGGTGATGTCGGCGACGTAGGCGGTGCGCTTCATCGAGGCGCCGCCGAACGCGCGCAGGTCCATCTCGCCCTTGTCGTTGCGGTGGAACGTCACGCCCATGTGCTCGAGGTCCATGACCTCGGCGGGCGCCTCCGAGCACATCACTTCGATCGCGTCCTGGTCGCCGAGGAAGTCCGAGCCCTTGACCGTGTCATACGCGTGCGAGTGCCAGTCGTCGTCGACGCTGATCGCCGCGTTGATGCCGCCGGCGGCGGCGACCGAGTGCGAGCGCACCGGGTGCACCTTGCTCATGATCGCCACGCTCGCTCCGTCCTCTGCGGCCGCCAGTGCCGCGCGCTGGCCGGCTAGGCCGGCCCCGATGATCAAGACGTCGTGTGCTGGCATGGCTCCCTGGGGTCGCTTTCGGGGAAGGGAAGGAGGGGATTGCGGACTGAGAGGGGGAAGGACTGCGCCCGGGACTCTATAACGAGCGGCCCGCCGGGCGGTCGGCGATCCCCACTGCGCCGGGCGCACGCGGACCTTCGGGCCGTCGCGCGAGCCTCAGGTGGCGGGTCGCGCGGACTGCGCGGGGCGCAGCGCGTTGCGTACCTGCGCGAGCGTGACGACGCCCTGCAGCACGCCGTCCTTGTCGACGGCGACCATCGCCCCCAGCCGGCCCATGCCTTCGGCGCCGAGCAGCGATGCCAGCGGCGCCTCCTCGCCGATGCGCACTGGCATGTCCTCCTCGAGCACGTCGAGGACGGGCAGCGCCGGGCGTCCGGCGGCGATCTCGCTGTCGACGCGCTGCTGGCGCACGACGCCGAGGAAGTGGCGGGCGGGGTCGACGACCGCGAACCAGGCCCAGCGGTAGCGCAGGAAGAACTGCTCCTGCGCGTCCAGCAGCGTCACCTCGGCGGGGATCGTGACGGGCTCGCGGTCCATGATGTCGCCGACGGTGACGTTCTGGATGCGACGTCCGAGCGTGCCCTGCAGCACGGCGGCGCCGGCGGCCTGGTAGAGGATGAACGCGAGCAGCATCGTCAGCAGCCCCAAGAACGATTCGTCGCTGGCGAACACCCACAGCCCGAACAGCCCGACGAGCAGCGCGAACGCCTGCCCCGAGCGTCCGGCGGCCTGCGTCGCGCGGTTGCGATCGCCGGTGCTCCACCAGATCGCCGCCCGCGCGATGCGCCCGCCGTCGAGCGGGAACGCGGGGATGATGTTGAACACGAACAGCAGCGCGTTGACGAAGCCGAGCCAGCCGAGCAGCGCGAGCGCCGGGGAGGTCTTGAGGCTTTCGCGCGCGAGCGCCACGTCGGAGACGGTGCCGCCGGTCGCGATCAGGGCGATCGCCCCGAGGCAGACGGCGAACAGCGTCAGCGTCATAGCCGGTCCCGCCGCCGCGATCTTGAATTCCTCGCCGGCGCTCGCCGGCTCGCGGCGCATCTGCGAGAGCCCGCCGAAGGCCCACAGGTCGATGCCGACGACGGGGATGCCCAGGCGCCGCGCGACGAGCGCGTGCCCGAGCTCGTGCAGGATCAGCGACGCGAAGTAGCCGAGCGCGCCTGCCACCGCGATCACGTAGGCGGTCGTCTGCGAGCCGCTCATGACCTTGGGGAAGTATTCGTGCGAGAGCCAGTAGATCAGCACGAACAGCACGACGAACCAGCTGGCGCTCACGCCGACGCGGATGCCGAAGATGCGTACGAGCTGCATGTTCCTGCGCAGAGGCATGATCTCAATGGTAGGCCCGGGAAGGGCTGGGGCCTGGCTCGCCCTGGATCCTCAGACGTGTGGTCGAGACCGAGCGATGCTCAGACGCTTGGTCGAGACCGGGCGATGATGCCCTGGAAGTCGACGCCCGCGGGCAGCGTGCCGTACTCGAGGCCACCGTCGCCAGCCAGGCGCGAGCCGCAGAAAGCGTCCGCGACCGCGGCCGGTGCGCTGCGCACGAGCAGCGAGCCCTGCAGGCACAGTGCCATGCCTTCGACCACGCGCCGAGCGCGCTGCTCGAGCGTGGCCGGGTCGCTGAACTGCGCCTTGAGCCTGGCGACGCCCGCGTCGAGCTGCGCGTTGGCGCCGTGCGCCTGCTCGACCTCCTCGAAGAACACCTCCAGCGAGCGCGGCGAGCGCGTCAGCGCGCGCAGCACGTCGAGGCTCATGACGTTGCCCGAGCCCTCCCAGATCGACGCGAGCGGCGCCTCGCGGTACAGGCGCGGCATGCCCGATTCCTCGACGTAGCCGGCGCCGCCGAGGCACTCGAGCGACTCGAACGCGTGGTTGGGCGCGCGCTTGCAGGTCCAGAACTTGCCGACGGCGGTGGCCAGGCGCTTGAACAGCTGCGCGTCGCTCTCGTTTTGTGATGGGTGGGCACCGAAATCAACGTCGGCGTGCGCCTCGTCGTACGCGCGCGCCAGGCGCATCGCCAGCGCGGTCGTGGCCTCCGACTCCAGGCACAGGTCCGCGAGCACGTTGCGCATCAGCGGCTGGTCGATCAGCGTCTTGCCGAACGCGCTGCGGTGCGCGGTGTGGTGCAGCGCGCTGACGACGCCCGAGCGCATGCCGGCGGCAGCGCCGATCACGCAGTCGAGGCGCGTGTGGCCGACCATCTCGATGATCGTCGGCACGCCGCGGCCGGGCTCGCCGACCATCCGCGCCCACGCCCCGTGCAGCTCGATCTCAGATGACGCGTTGGAGTGGTTGCCGAGCTTGTCCTTCAGACGCTGGATGTGAAACGCGTTGCGCGTGCCGTCGGGCAGGATGCGCGGCAGCAGGAAGCACGACAGGCCGTCGTCGGTCTGCGCGAGCACGAGGAACATGTCGGACATCGGCGCCGAGCAGAACCACTTGTGCCCGACGAGCGTGTACTCGGCGCCCGCTCCGCCCCCGTTTATAGGCGTCGCGACGGTGGTGTTGGCGCGCACGTCCGAGCCGCCCTGCTTCTCGGTCATCGCCATGCCGGCGATCGCGGAGCCCTTCTCGGATGCGGGGATCAGGCGCGGGTCATACGTGGTGGCGGTGACGAGCGGCTCCCACTCGGCGGCGAGCTCGGCCTGCGCGCGCAGCGCGGGCACGACGGCGAACGTCATCGTGATCGGGCAGCAGAAGCCGGCCTCGGCCTGCATCGCGGTCATGTACAGCGCCGCGCGCGCTGTGTGCGCGAACGGCTCCTCGCTGGTCCACGGCAGCGAGTGCAGCTCGTGCTCGACGCCCAGCTTCATCAGCTGGTGCCACGCGGGGTGGAACTCGACCTCGTCGATGCGGTGCCCGTAGCGGTCGAACGTGCGCAGGACGGGCTTGTTCTCGTTGGCCAGGCGGCCCCACTCCTGCTGCGGCCCGCCCGCTGCGCCGACGAAGCGTCCGAGCGCGGACGCCCGCTCGCTGACCCAGCCGGCGCCCTCGCGCTCGACCGCCTCGACCAGCGGCAGGTTGCTCGCGAACACGTCCAAGTCCTGCAGCGGCGGCACCTGGTTGAAGACCGTGTGCGTCTGCCACGGCGCGCCCTCGATCGCTGCTCCCGACATCGTGCTTGCCATCACATGACAGTGAAGCAGAGAGTAGGCTGCCGCGCCATGCTCAAGGCGGGCACCTCCCGGCGGGCGTGGCTCGCGACGATTGCGCTGGTGCTCGCGCTGATGGCGCTCTCGATCGGACCCGCGGGCTCGTTCGCGCGGCCCGCTGTCTCCCGTGCGCGCAGCGCGGCGAGGGAAAACCTGCCGAACGCGTTCGAACCGCAGCAGCCGCGACTCGCGTACCTGACCGAGACGGCCACGTCCACGCCGAAGGTGTGGCTCGCGTCGGCCAGCGGGGGCGAAGCGAAACTGCTCGGGCCGGGGCAGCAGCCGCTGCTGGCGCCGAACGGGCAGTCGGTGGCGGTGTCGCTGTTCGGCACCGCGCCCGGCGTCGACGAACACGGTCCGTCGATCGGCATCTACCCCGCGTCGGGCGCTGCGGTCGCGGACTACCTGAACCTCGAAACCTCGACGGCGACGCCGCTTGCATGGTCGCCGGACTCGCGTTACCTGGCGATCTACATGCAGTCCAACCAGACCGTCGAAATCGCGGCCGGCTCGAGCTTGGATGTGATCGACACGCAGAGCGGAACGGTCAAGACGATCGCGCAGGGCGCGATCTACGGCGCGAGCTTCGCGCGCGACGGCAGCGACAGGCTCGTGTTCGCGCTGTCGCACTCACTGTCGCCGTCAGCGTCGACGAACCTGTACGAGAGCGAAGCTGACGGCGCCGGCGTGCACCGCATCACCAGCGACGGGCGCAGCCTGGAGCCGCTGTGGGGGCCAACGTACATCGCGTATGACCGCGAGCGCATGCGCCACCTGTCGCCGGAATACCAGATCTGGCTGGCGACGCCGGCAGGCGTGCGCGTGCGCAAGCTCACGCACATCCACGTGGGCGCGCTCGTGCAGGGACTGGTGCCGCTCGCGTTCTCCGCCGGCGGCAGCAGGCTGCTGGCCGAGTTCGAGGGCCAGGACACCAGCGCCGCGTACGCGGTGAACGTCGTCACCGGTCGCGTGCACAGCGTGACCGTCCACGGCCAGATGGTGCAGGGCGCGGGCATCTCCAGCGACGGCAGCACGCTGCTGCTCGACGAAGGCTCGTTCGAGCAGCCGCCCTCGCACGGCCGGATCGTGACGGTCCCGTTCGCAGGCGGGCGCCCCAAGGTGCTCGTAGCGCACGGTGCGCAGGCCAGCTGGAACGACTGACGCGCGGGGCGCAAGCGCCCGGGCGATAGCATCGGCCGCCCCATCCCCACGGAGGATCGGCGCACCCCCCCATGCAGGCCCGGCGCCTCCGGCCCCAGACACAACAAGGATTCCCCATGGCCAAGATCAAGGTGAAGAACCCCGTCGTCGAGCTCGACGGCGATGAGATGACACGGATCATCTGGTCGTTCATCAAGGAGCAGCTGATCGTCCCCTACCTGGACGTGCAGCTGGAGTACTACGACCTCGGCATCGAGCACCGCGACGCCACCGGCGATCAGGTCACGGTGGACGCGGCGGAAGCGATCAAGCGTCATGGCGTCGGCGTCAAGTGCGCGACGATCACGCCCGACGAGGCGCGTGTGAAGGAGTTCGGGCTGAAGGAGATGTACCGCTCGCCCAACGGCACGATTCGCAACATCCTCGGCGGGGTGATCTTCCGCGAGCCGATCGTGATCGCCAACGTGCCGCGGCTGGTGCCCGGCTGGACCAAGCCGATCGTGATCGGCCGTCACGCGTTCGGCGATCAGTACCGCGCCACCGACATGCTCGTTCCCGGCGCGGGCAAGCTGACGCTCGCGTTCACGCCCGCCGACGGCAGCCAGCCGATCGAGCTCGACGTGTACGACTTTCCGAGCGCGGGCATCGCGATGGCGATGTACAACCTCGACGACTCGATCCGCGACTTCGCGCGCGCCTCGCTCCGATACGGCCTGGAGCGCGGCTACCCGGTGTACATGTCGACCAAGAACACGATCCTCAAACGCTACGACGGGCGCTTCAAAGATATCTTCGAAGAGGTGTACGACAGCGAGTTCAAGACCGATTTCGAGGCTGCCGGCATCACCTATGAGCACCGGCTGATCGACGACATGGTCGCCTCCGCGCTGAAGTGGGAGGGCGGCTATGTGTGGGCGTGCAAGAACTACGACGGCGACGTGCAGTCCGACACCGTCGCGCAGGGCTTCGGCTCGCTGGGGCTGATGACCAGCGTGCTGATGACCGCCGACGGCAAGACCGTCGAGGCAGAGGCCGCGCACGGCACCGTCACTCGTCACTATCGCCTGCATCAGCAGGGCAAGCCGACGTCGACCAACCCGATCGCGTCGATCTTCGCGTGGACGCGCGGCCTGTCTGCGCGTGGGCGCATGGACGACACGCCCGAGGTGTCGCGCTTCGCTGAGACACTCGAGCGCGTGTGTATCGAGACGGTCGAAAGCGGCAAGATGACCAAGGACCTGGCACTGCTCGTCGGTCCTGACGAGCCATGGCAGACCACGCAGGAGTTCCTCGCTTCGATCGACGAGAACCTTCAAAAGGAGATGAGCTTGTGAGCAATCCAGTACGAGTCACAGTCACCGGCGCGGCCGGACAGATCGGCTACAGCATCCTGTTTCGCATCGCCAGCGGACAGCTGCTCGGCCCCGACCAGCCGGTCGACCTGCGCCTGCTGGAGATCCCGCAGGCGATGGGTGCGCTCGAGGGCGTGGCGATGGAGCTCGTCGACTGCGCGTTTCCGCTGCTCGCGAACCTCGACCTGCACGACAACCCTGACGATGCGTTCGACGGCGTCAACATCGCGCTGCTCGTCGGCTCACGCCCGCGCACCAAGGGCATGGAGCGCGCCGAGCTGCTCAGCGAGAATGGCAAGATCTTCACGGTGCAGGGCAAGGCTCTCAACGACAACGCGGCCGCGGACCTGAAAGTGCTGGTCGTGGGCAACCCCGCAAACACCAACTGCCTGATCGCCATGAACCACGCGCCCGACATCCCGCGCGAGCGCTTCACAGCGATGCTGCGCCTTGACCACAACCGCGCGATCGCACAGCTCGCCAACAAGCTCGCCGTGCCCGTCACCGACGTCTCGCAAATGGGTGTCTGGGGCAATCACTCGCCGACCATGTACCCCGATCTGTTCCACGCGAAGGTTGGCGGGCAGGTGGCAGCCGACGCCGTCGACGACCAGGCATGGATTGAAAACGACTTCCTGCCCAACGTCGGCAAACGCGGTGCCGCGATCATCGAGGCGCGCGGCTCCTCCTCGGCGGCTAGTGCGGCGAACGCCGCGATCGATCACGTGCGCGACTGGGTCGCCGGCACGAACGGCGGCTGGGTGTCGATGGGCATCGCCTCCGACGGCTCGTACGACGTCCCCGAGGGCCTGATCAGCGGCTTCCCGTGCACGTGCGAGAACGGCGAGCACAAGATCGTTCAAGGGCTCGACCTCGACGCCTTCTCGCGCGAGAAGATCGACGCCTCGATCGCCGAGCTGGTCAGTGAGCGCGACACGGTGTCGGGCCAGGGCCTGATCTAGACGCGCGAGAGCCGGCTCAGCCTGCATTCTCGATCCCCCAGCAACAAGGGCTCGACAAAGAAAGCGGGGCGTGATCGCAAGGATCACGCCCCTCAACTTCAACTCACCGAGATTTCGCTAGAGACGAGAAGGAGTCCAGCATTTCGGGGAGGGTAAGGGCGACGAGACTAGCCCTTCGGGTACCAGCCGCGGCCTTTCTTCTCTACCTTGTTTTCCTGCTCGAGCCCAGGAAGCACGCGGTACAGGTAGTTCTGCTTGATGCCCATCTTGGCGGCCAGCTCGGGGATCGTGATGCCGGGCTGTCCCTGCACGAACGAACGCGCCTCGGCCGCGCGAGTGCCGCTGCCTTTGCGTCGTCCTGCACGCCTTTTGGCGGGGCGACCGGGTTTAGCCGGCGCTTTCGCTGCCGCCGCTTTGGGCGCTGCTGCGACGGCTGCTTTTGCGGCTTTTTTGCGGGTGCTGGAGCCACGCGGACGTCCCGGTCCGCGGCGGCGGGTGACGGTTGCGGTGGCGGCTGATGTGGCGTCGGATGCGGCCGATCCGATCACGCCCGCGAGCGCCGTCGCGGCGGCCTCGAGGCGCTGGAACTCGTCCACCAGGGGTTTGAGCTCCTTCAGCCGGCTTGTGATCTCTTGGCGCTTCTCATCAAGGAAGTCGGTCACGATTTGAGTCCTCTTCACTAGTGTCGATGTGGGTAGTCACATCACTTATTTGGTTCACCTTACACTAGTCGTGTCCGTTTCCCCGCTCTAGGTGTGCACGGAGACGTTCAAGTGTGCGCATCGCCTCCCGCTCTGGCATGCCGCCTACGAGCGCGCGGCTGACCAGTGCTCCGACCGGTCCCAGCGGCGGCCGGAATTCGTTGCGGTAGTCAAAACGCGTGCCGCCGTCCTCGGCGCGCAGGATGTATTCGCTGTGCGCGTGCGAGCGCGCCGGACCGCGACCCTCCCACACTGCGCGCTCGGCCGGGCGGCAGTCGGTGAGCGTCCAGTGAACCTCCAGGCTCACCCCGCGCATGTGGATCTGCTGATCCATCGTGTATCCGACGCGTGGCGGGCCGTCGTCGGCGTGCACGAGCTTGCGGTGAATCGTGACCCAGTCGCCCAGGCAGGCCGGGTCCATGACCAGCTTCCACACATCGGCCGGCGGCACTGCGATGCGAATCGAGGCGGTTACGAGGCTCATCGGGCGGCCAGTGGCTCGTACTGCTCCCACTCGGCCAGAGCATGTTCGACGGCCGCCTCGAACGAGTGCAGTCGCACGCCCAGCAGCTCCGCGGCATGGTGCTCCGCCGGCAGCAGATCGTCCCGCAGGCTCTCCATCAGCGGCACCACCAGCGCTGGGTCCTCACCGGCGATCGCCGCCGCCAGGCGCGCTGTCACGCCTGTCATTTTCACTCCGAGCGTGACCGTCGGGCGATTGACGAGCATCACCTCGGCGATGGTGCTCAGCATTTCGCCATAGGTGAGCACGTCCGGGCCGCCAACGTCGAGGGAGTGGCGCGGGGGCTGCGCGGTGGCGCATGCGGCCAGCATCGCGATGACATCGCGCGCGTCGATTGGTCGGGTGCGCAAGCTCTGCCAGGCGGGCAGCGCGAGCACGGGCAGGCGCTCGAGCAGGTGCACCAGCAGACGGAATGAGCGCGAGCGCGCGCCGATGATGATCGACGCGCGCAGCGCCAGCGAATCGGGGACCGCCTCGAGCAGCACGTGCTCCACCCGCTCACGACTGGCCAGATGGCGCGAGATCCGCGCCCGTGCCGCCGCGCCGGTGCGGGCCGCAGGCGCGCTGCCGAGCGGCACGAGACCGCCGAGGTACACGATCCTGCGAACGCCCGCGCGCGTAGCCGCGGCGGCGAAGTTCTCGGCTGCGAGACGCTCGCGCTCCGGGAACGGCGAGTCGTCGGCGAGCGAGCGCTCCATCGAATGGATCAGGTAATACGCGACCTCCACGCCGGCGAGCGCCGGCTGCAGGCCATCTGCGCTCAGCACGTCGGCGCGCACCACCTCCACCTCGCCGCGCTGCTCGGGCTGGCACGTCCGAGCGAGCGCGTCGCGCACCCGCTGCGGATCTCGGCCGAGCGCGCGGACGGCGTGCCCGTCGGCGCACAGCCGGGGGACGAGCAGCGAGCCCACGAAGCCGCTCGCGCCGGTGACGAGGATGCGCATCTACGCAAATGATGACGCGGTCGCGCCGCGCGCGCCGGGAACTCTCGGAAAGTGCGGCGTGAACGGCCCGATTGTCACAGGAACGTGACCGATTGCGGGCTATTTCCGGGGTAAGAGGATTTGTCTGCGATTTGCGGGGTGCGCCTTCCTCGCCCCTTGAGCGGGCTGCCGAATGCTGCTTTGATCGCGGCCGTCCCGTTCAATCGACTCGCCCCCGGGGGTATCTGCTGGTGCAGGCAATGCAGACTAAACGAGCGCCCAAGCGCGCGGCGCGCAAAGTGAGCTGTGAGGAGTGCTACTTCCGGGTAAACCTGCTGTGCGCGCTCGATCTCGCCGAGCCGTGCTCGACCTTTCGACCCAACGACGCGCAGCTCAAACCGCCGCAGCAACTGCGCTTCGTGTTTCGCCAGGAGCGGCGCACGCGCGCCGCGTGGGCGTTTCCGTCCGCCCAGGAGCAGGCTGCTCTGCACGCCTAGCCAGGCATACCGCCTGGCCGGGAGGGGTATATTGGTGCCAGACCTGCAAGCTTTCGGCATAGGTGGTGGCCACAATGGCAGCGAAAGGCAAAATCGGTAAGGCTGGCGAGGCCGCGCGCGCGGCGCACGACAGCCGGTATCTGCAGCGGCTGATGGAAGACGAGGATCTGCGCAGCAATCTCCTTTCGGCATACGCCGCAGCACGCAGCGCCTACGGGCGTATGAGCAACGGCAAGCCCGCGACCCAGGCGCTGTTCGAGGACCGCAAGCTCCAGCAGGAGCTCACAGACGCGGCCAACGCGCTGCGTCAGGCCGCCAGCTCGCTGCGCGAGCCGCCCAAGGCCGCACGGCGCCGCCGCGGAGTCGGAGTCGGACGCTCGCTGCTGTTGCTCGCGGTCGGGTCCGTGCTCGCGCTCGCGCTCAGCGAGAGCCTGCGCTCGAAGGTGCTCGACCTTCTGTTCGGGGCGGAGGAGGAGTTCGACTACAGCCCCACCACCGCTCCTGAGACGCCCGCGCCCGCGGGTGTTGCAGGCAGCTGAGCAGCTCGCCCGCCACCAAGACGATGAGCATGGACGCAGCTGTCATGGAGGACCGTGACGTCGCCGCCGGCGCCGGTTCGCAGACGCGCCAGAGCGAGCCCCGGGCCCGCTCGCTCTCGGGCGAGAAGGCGCGCAGGATCATCGATGCGATGCGACGCAGCGTTGCGCGGCGGGGAACCGCCGCGTCGACGTTCGACCATGTCTCGCGCGAGGCCGGCGTGTCGCGGGGTCTGTTGCACTACTACTTCGGCACCAAGGAGCAGCTGCTCGCCGAGGCCGTCAGACGCGACTGCGAGCTGCGCCTGGAGCGGCTCGAGCGCCAGCTGTCAACGGCCAAGAGCGCTGATGACTTCATCGACCTGATGGCCCAGAACCTGAAGGAGACCGTGCGCGAAGACCCGGACTTCGTGACACTCGTGTTCGAGCTGTTCACCCTCTCGCGGCGCAACGCAGACATCGCCGTCGAGTACGCCGGGTTGATGCGCAGCACCCGCGAACACGTGGCTGGGATGCTCGCCGCCGCGCAGCGCGAAGGCGTGCTGCGGTTGCACGCCGAGCCTGAGGCGGTCGCCGAGGTGCTGTTCTCACTCGGCGACGGACTCGCGCTGCGCATGCTCACCGAGCCCAAGCGCGACTTCGCCCACACGATCCACGCCGGCATCACGTGCGCGCGAGCGTTGCTCACCGATTAGCCGGCCCACCGATCGTATGACCGCTCAATTGACGCTCCTATAATCGGCAGCCCGATGCCGATCTACGAGTACAGGCGCCCGGACGGCACCACGTTCGAGCTCCAGCAGTCCTTCAGCGACGAGCCGCTCGTCGTCGACCCCGACACGGGTGTGCCGGTGGAGCGCGTGCTGCATGCTCCGGCTGTTCACTTCAAGGGCAAAGGTTTTTACAACACCGACTACGGCACGCGCAACCGCCAGCGGGAGACCGCCGCCGCTGCCGCCCAGAAGTCCTCCTCGGAGAAGTCCTCGTCAGAGAAGTCCTCGTCGGGCAAGTCCTCCTCGGACAAGCCCTCCGCCGACAAGTCTTCCGGGGGGTCGTCCGACTCCTCCTCTTCCTCCTCGTCCTCGTCATCCTCCTCGGACGGCAAGAGCGGGAAGAGCGACGGCAAGCCCGTGGCCGCCAAGAGCTGAGCTCAGCCGCTCATGAAGCGGGCGACGTCCGCCTTGCGCGCTTCTTCTGAGATCGTCAGGCCTTCTTCGCCGCTGGGCAGCGTCACCTGGCCGGTTGGCTTGAGCACGCGCGTCGGCGGTGTCCCCGTGACTGCAAGCGCGGCGAACATGCCCATCAGTTCCACGCCGCTCATGTCCGAGATGATCGCCGGCGGGGCGTGCCACGCGATCCACGGCAGGCGCAGGAAGCTCGACGGCGACAGCAGCTGGTTCTTCATGTCTGTGAACAGCGCTTGCTGGTGTTCCTCGCGCTGGATGTCCGTCTCGTTGGGCGCGCACAGGTTCTCACGCGTGCGCGCCAGCGCGAGCGCCTGCTTGCCGTCGAGGTGATGTGTGCCGGCGCTCAGCCGCAGCGTGAAGCCGCCGTTCGCGAAGCCGCCGTCGAGCTTGGAGATGATGCACCCGCCCGTGTACGTGACGCCGCCCATCGCTTCGATCAGCTGCGGGAAGTTTTCGAAGTTGACTTCCACCACGTGATTGATGGGTATCCCGAGCCAATTCTTGATCACCGACGCCGACTCAGCCGGGCCGCCGAACTCGTGCGCGGCGTTGATCTTCTGCAGGCCATGCCCGGGAATTTCGATGACGGTGTCGCGTGGGATCGACAGGCGCGCGGCGTGCCCACCGCCGGTGCGGATCAGCATGATCGTGTCCGAGCGCCCGAAGCCGGTGGTTTCGGCTCCCGGTTCCTTGCTGTTCTTCTGGCGCCTGTCCGAGCCGAGCACGAGGATGTTGTTGACCGACGTCAGCGGATAGCCCGCGGGATCGAGCACGCTCGCGACGTTCGACGGCAGCGACGTGCGCTCGAAGTGCGAGCTGAGGAGGAACAGGATCAGCGACAGCGCCAGCCAGGCGAACACGAGCGCGACCAGCCCGAGCGCGATGCGCTTGGGTCTCGCCCAGCGCCGCCAGCCTCCGTGCGCGAGGCCACCGCTCGAGCCGCCCGCGCGGCCGCCGCCCGCCTGCGCGCCGCCCCGCCGCGCGCTGCCCGGGCGCCCGCGCGTGGGCGTGGCCGGCAGGCGTCCGGGCGGCCGCAGCTCGTCGTCGCGACGGGGCGACAGGCGCGGGCGGGCGCGGTAGCGCGTGTAGCGCGGAGGCTCGGAGCGGTCGTTGGCCATCGACAGGACCCTATATTTGCGAGATGACCACCACGGAGGCGCCGGTCGGTCGGCTGGTCATATGCCCGACCCCAATCGGCAACCTCGAGGATGTCACGCTGCGCGTGCTGGCAACGCTGCGCGATGCCGACGTGGTGGCCTGCGAGGACACCCGCCACACCAGGGTACTGCTTGATCGCCACGGCATCTCCGCACGCCTGCTGAGCTTGCACGAGCACAACGAACGCGCGCGCGCAGCCGAGCTCGTCACACGCATCGGCCAGGGTGCGGTCGTGGCGCTCGTGTCCGACGCGGGCATGCCGCTGGTCTCCGATCCCGGCTTCGCGCTCGTGCGCGAGTGCCTCGCGGCGGGTCTCGCGGTCGAGGTGCTGCCAGGCCCCAGCGCTGTGCTGACCGCGCTCGTCGCCTCCGGCCTGCCGGCCGAGCGCTGGCGCTTCGTGGGGTTCCTGCCGCGCAAGAGCGCTGAGCTGGTGGCGTTGCTGGCGAGCGCCACCGAGACGCTGGTGGCGTTCGAGTCGCCTCGACGCCTGGCCGGCACGCTCGAGCTGCTCGCCGCGCAGGACGCGGCACGGGCAGTGGCGGTGTGCCGGGAGTTGACCAAGCTGCATGAGGAGGTTCGCCGCGGGTCGGCCGCCGAGCTGGCCGAGCACTACCGACAGGCTCCCGCGCGGGGAGAGGTGGTGCTCGTGGTCGGCGCGACTTCCGCAGAGCGAGCGTCGTTGCGTGACGCGCTGGCGGCGCTGCACGACCTGATCAACGCTGGCGCCAAGGCACGGCCGGCGGCTGCGGCGGTGGCGAAGCTGACGGGGCTGCGTGCGAATGAGCTGTATCGCGAAGTCACACGCAAAGAGCCGGCCACTACACGTTAGGTGTCGAATCGTGTAGCATGGGGTCAATGGATCAGGTGAGTACCCGCTTGAACGTGACCTTGGACTCCGAGCACGCCGCAAAGCTGTCCATGTTGGCTGCGCGCACGCATGTCCAGGAGGGGACCCTGGCGCGCTCGTTGCTGTCGAGTGCGCTCGACGAGGCCGACCCCGACCCGCGCACGATCACCGCACTGCTCGACGGCATCCCGGGCGCTTTCGAGGAAGCCCAGCTGGGCTTGAGGCAGGGCAGGGAAGGCAAGACCGTCCCGCTCGATGAGCTCCGGTCGAAATAAGCAGTGTGGCGCACGTCGATCTGAGCCTCGCCGCGATCGAGCGACTCGATCGGATGATCGTGACGCACAGCCTGCCTGTCGACACACGGGAGCGCGTGCAACGATCACTGCGTGTGCTCGAGCGGTTTGCATCAATTGGACGCCAGCTCGATGAGCGGTGGGGAGATCTTCGCTTCATCGTGGGGCCATGGCGTTGGCTGCTGCTCGTCTACGTGTACGAGGAGCCGGTGGGTCGGGTGCTCGTGGTCACGATTCAGGATGCCCGCGCATCCACATCGGTGACGAATCTGATCGCACCCCAGTAGCGTGGATCGCGCATGTCCTTCTACGTGACCACCCCCATCTACTACGTCAACGCGGCGCCGCATCTCGGGCACGCGTACACGACGATCGCCGCCGACGTGATGGCCCGCCATCATCGCCAGCGCGGCGAGGAGGTGTTCTTCCTGACGGGCACCGACGAGCACGGCGAGCCGGTTGCGGACGCGGCGCACGCGCTCGGCATCGAGCCGCAGGAGCTCGCCGACCGCAACGCCGAGCGCTTCAAGGCGCTGGCGCCGCAGCTGCACGCGAGCAACGACTTCTTCATCCGCACGACCGACCCGCAGCACGAAGCGATGGTCAAGCGGGTGCTCTCACGGGTGCGCGAGAACGGCTACGTCTATGAAGGGACCTACGAAGGCTGGTACTGCCCGCGCTGCGCGGACTTCAAGGCGGAGAACGAAATCGGCGAGGACAGGCGCTGCCCGATCCACCACATCGAGCTGACGCGCGAGCAGGAGGACAACTACTTCTTCAAGCTGTCCGCCTTCCAGGAGCGCCTCCAGGAGCTGTACGCCGAGCGCGAGGACTTCGTGATGCCGCGCACGCGCTACAACGAGGCGCTGTCGTTCATCCGCTCTGGTCTGCGTGACGTGCCGCTGACGCGCCACAAGCTGACGTGGGGCGTGCAGGTGCCGTGGGATCCCGAGCACGTGTTCTACGTGTGGTTCGACGCGCTGCTCAACTACTACACGGCGCTCTCCTACGCGCCCGCCCCGGACGGGATGCCGGTGTCGGGTGGCGCGACGGGGCCGGATGGCGCGCTCGCGCCGGGCGGCGATCTGACGGCGAGCTTCTGGCCGGCCACGTACCACCTGATCGGCAAGGACATCCTGCGCTTCCACGCCGTGTACTGGCCGGCGCTGCTGATGGCCGCCGAGCTCGAGCTGCCGGAGCACGTGTTCGTGCATGGCTTCCTGCTGATGGACGGCGAGAAGATGAGCAAGTCGCTTGGCAACGTGCTCGATCCGTTTGCAGTGATCGAGCGCTACGGCCCAGACGCGCTGCGCTTCTATCTGTTGCGCGACGTTCCCTTTGGCCAGGACGGGTCGGTCTCGACTGCGTCGTTCGAGCTGCGCTACGAGAGCGAGCTCGCCAACGAGCTCGGCAATCTCGCCAGCCGCACGATCGCGATGGTGCATCGCTACCGCGACGGCGTGCCGCAGGCGCGCACGCCCGACCCGGAGCTCGACGGCGAATTCGCCGGCCTCGCGGCGGAGGTGCGAGCGCTGGTAGACCGCGCCGAGCTGACCACGGCGCTGGACGCGATCTGGCAGCGCGTGCGACGGCTCAACCGCTACGTCGAGGAGCACGCGCCGTGGCAGCTGGCCAAGGACGACGCACGCGCGGAGGAGCTCGACAGCGTGCTCTCGACGCTGGTGGCGGGGCTGCGCGTGCTCGCGCTGCTGCTGCACCCCTACATACCCGACAGCACCGACAAGCTGCTGGCCGCGCTCGGCTGCGAGGACCGCTCGCTGGCGGGCGCGCGCTGGGACTCGACGCAGGCGCTCGGCCGGTCGATCGGGCGGCTCGAGTCGCTGTTCCCCAAGTCCTCATGAGCGGTCGGGCCCATCAGCTGACCGCCCGCCCGCGCCGCCGGTGATCGATTCCCACACCCATCTGCACCTGTGCGAAGAGCCGACCGCGCAGCTGGTCGCGGAGGCAGATGCGGCGGGCGTGACACGCATGCTGACGGTCGGCATCGACGGGGTCTCTTGCCGTGCTGCGCTTGCGGTAGCGGAGGACTTCCCGCAGGTGTACGCGGCGGTCGGACGCCACCCGAACGCGGCCAAGGGCTTCGACGACGCAGACCTGGCCGAGCTGCGGGCGCTGGCGGCGCACGAGCGCTGCGCGGCGATCGGCGAGACGGGCCTTGACTTCTATCGCGACAGCGCGCCGCCGCGCGCCGACCAGCAGCGCGCGTTCGCGGCGCAGATCGAGCTCGCCCGCGAGACCGGCAAGCCGCTGGTGATCCACACGCGCGCGGCCGCGCAGGACACGCTCGATCAGCTCGCAGCCGAAGCGGACGGGGTGAGCGTCGTGATGCACTGCTTCTCGATGCCCGACCGCGTGGACGAGTGCGTGCGCCGCGGCTACGCGATCTCGTTCGCGGGCAACGTCACGTACAAGAACGCCGCCGATCTCGCGGACGCCGCGCGGCGGGTTCCCGAGGAGGCGCTGCTGGTCGAGACGGACGCCCCGTACCTGACGCCGCAGGCGGTTCGCAAGGAACGCAACAGGCCCGCGTTCGTCGTGCACACGGCGGCCTTCGTGGCTGAGCTGCGCGGCATCGGCGTCGAGCAGCTGGGCGCGGCCGTGACGCGCAACGCGGCGCGCGTGTTCGGCTGGGCATGAGCGCCGTGGCCGAGGGCCCCGTCCAGCCGAGCGCGCCGTCCGACGGCCCCGTGCAGCCAAGCCTGCGGCGGATGCGCCGCTTCGGCGTGCGCCCCGACCGCGACCTCGGCCAGAACTTCCTGATCGACTCGAACATCCTCGGCGTGATCGGCCGCGCGGCCGCGCTCGAGCCGAGCGACGTCGTGCTGGAGGTGGGCGGTGGCCTGGGGGTGCTCTCGGAGTACCTCGCTGCGCGGGCTGCGCATGTGCACGTGGTCGAGATCGACGAGCGTCTGCGCGAGGCGCTGCTCGACGCGACCGACGCACACACGAACGTCACGGTGCACTGGGCTGACGCGATGACGCTCGACCTCGCCGCGCTGCAGCCGGCGCCTGGCAAGGTCGTCGCGAACCTGCCCTACGGCGTCGCCGCGAGCGTGCTGCTGCGCAGCATCGAGCAGTTGCCGAGCGTGTCCGTGTGGGTGGCGATGGTGCAGCGCGAGGTCGGCGAGCGGCTGGCGGCGCGGTCGGGCGGCGGCGCGTACGGCGTGCCGTCGGTGCTCGCGCAGCTGGCGTGCGAGGTGGAGGTGCTGCGGGCGATCCCGCGCACTGTGTTCTACCCGGTGCCGAACGTCGACTCGGTGCTCGTCGGCATGCGCCGGCGGACGGCGCGCGCGGGCGGAGCAGGGGATGTGGGCGGGGACGCCGCCGGTGCGGGCGCTGAGCCGGAGGGCGTGTCGCCCGCGCTGCGCGCGCTGGTCGCCGGAGCGTTCGCGCATCGACGCAAGACGCTGTCGAGCTCGCTCGGTCTGGCGGGCGGGTCGAGATCCCTCCCACCCCGCTCGCGCGAGCAGGTGCGCGAGGCGCTGGTGCGGTTGGGCCACCCCGCGGACGTGCGCGCGGAGCGCCTGTCCCCCGAGGACTTCCGCGCGCTTGCGCGCCTGCTGGAGCTATGAGCGGCGCTCGCGCCGGGCCTGGCCGCGGCCGCGGCGCTGGCTACAGCTCGCTCGCCCCTGGTGTGCACCGCGCGCTGGCGCCGGCGAAGATCAACCTGGGGCTGTTCCTCGGGCCGGTCAGGGACAGCGACGGCAGGCACGAGCTGGTGAGCGTGATGCAGTCGATCTCGCTGGCCGACGAGGTGACGCTCGAAGCAGCGCCGGCGGGTAGCGACACCGACGAGGTCGTCTGCCCGGGTGTGTTGATCGCGGACGGCGAGAACCTCGCGGCGACGGCTCTGCGCGCGTTCCGAGCGAGCACCGGCTGGCGTGCGCCGCCGCTGCGACTGAGCATCGTCAAGCGGATCCCCGTCGCCGCCGGCCTGGGGGGAGGCTCGGCTGACGCCGCGGCTGCGCTGCGCCTGGCCAGGCACGCGTCGGGGCTTGGCGACGAGCAGCTGTTGCGCACACTTGGCGCGCAGCTCGGGGCTGACGTGCCCGCGCAGATATCGCCGGGGCGCTGGCTGACGACGGGCGCGGGCGAGCGACTGCAGGAGTTGCCGCCGTGGCGATCGCGGTTCGGCGTGCTCGTGCTGCCGCTGGCCGCGGCGCTGTCGACGGCGGCCGTGTACGCCGAGGCAGACCGGCTCGCGCTGGGGCGCACGCGCGCCGTGCTGGAGGAGCGTCGCGGGGAGCTGCTGGCGGCGCTCGCGCACGGCGCTTCGCTGCCGGCGGCCACGGAGCTGCTGCACAACGATCTGCAGCGCGCTGCGGTGTCGCTGTGCCCGCAGATCGCAGATGCGCTCATGCAAGCCCGCGAGGCGGGTGCGGAGCTGGCGCTCGTCAGCGGCTCTGGCCCGACCGTGTTGGGCCTGTTTGGACCGACCCAGTTCGCGCACGCCGGGCGCGCGCCCGAGGGCGCGCTGGTGCTGGCGCAAGCGGCAGCTGCCAGCCTGGCGAGCCGGGAGCCGGCGCCGATCCTTGCCGCACCGGTGGACGGCACGTTCGCGCGGGCCGTGACGCTCGGCACGGGCAAACGACGTCTGCGTGCGTAACAATCCCGGGAGCATCCAATGAGCAGGTCGCAAATCAACGAGCTGGTGGCGGCGGGCGCCGGAGTGATCAGCGTCGTGCTGTTCGCTGGGCTGATCCTCGTGCCGGCGTGGTCGTCCTACACGCGCCTGTGGGAGCGGCTGGCCGCGACCGTGCTGTCGCTGTACGTGCTGGCGGTGCTCGTCGGTGCCGGGGTGGTCGGCGCGCTTGCTGCCGTCTACCTCTGGGGCTGACCGGCGTGTCAGATCTCGCGGCGCTGGACGCGATCACTGAGGCGGTCGAGTCAGGAGCCGGCCTGCCCGAGGTGGTGCGCGCGGCTGCAAGAGCGCTCGAGGCGAGTCTCGCGGTGACCGACGCGTGGGGCGCCACGCTGGCGGTCGCGGCCCGCTCGCCCGCGGAGGAGCGCTCGCTGCTGTCGCAGGGCGAGGGCGTCATAAGCGCGCCGCTGCGCGTGGCCGACACAGTGGTCGGCACGCTGCACATGCGCGTCAAGACCGAGCCGAGCGAGTCGATGCGTCGCCTGCTGCTGACGATCATCGCCTCCGAGGTCGAGCGGGTGCGGGCGCCCGAGCGCGTCTCGGAAACGGCCACCGCGGACTTCCTGCGCGCGGTTCTCGGCCGTGAGCTGACCGACGGCGACGAGCTGCTCGCGCGCGCCAAGGAGCTTTCGCTGGCGATCGAGGACGGCGCGAGCATGCTCGTCGCGCGCGCCCACCCGCAGTCGCCTACCGACGAGGGCTGGCGCGGACGCGTGCGCGCGGTCGCCGAGCGTGGTGCGCGGGCGGTGGCGAGCCGCTCGATCGCGGCGCTGTCCGACCGCGAGGGGATTCCCGGCGCGGAGGTGCTGGTGCTGGTGCCCGGCGGCGATGAGGCCACGGCGGCGCGCGCGGCGGAGGCGGTGCTGAACGAGATGGAAGCGAGCCTCGCGGGGTACACGTTCGCGCTCGGGCGCAGCCGCGTCACCGCCGAGCCCGCGGAGCTGCCGCGCGCCGCCAGCGAGGCGCTGCTCGCGGCGAACGTCGCGCAGGGCTCCTCCGATGGAGCCGCGCTGGCCTTCGATCAGACGGGCGCCTACCGGCTGCTGCTGTCGGCGATGAGCGAGAACCCGAGCGAGCTGCAGCGGTTCTACGCCGAGACGGTCGAGCCGCTGGTGGCCTACGACGAGCAGTACGAGACCGAGCTCGTGCGCACGCTGGAGACGTTCCTGGAGGCCGACGGCAACGTCGCGGGCACGGCCCAGCGGCTGTTCACCCATCGCCACACGATCTACTACCGCCTGGAGCGCGTGCGCGAGCTGTCCGGGCTGGACGTCAGCTCGAGCGACGGGCGCGAGAAGCTCAGCCTGGGCCTCAAGTCGATGCGCGTGCTGGGGATCGCCTCGGCCGGCGGTCCCGCGTCTGAGGCCGGCGCCGAAGCCGGGCGTGTGCCCAGGCGCTCGAACCGGCGGACGTAGCCTCGGGGTGGCTCTGGGCGAGCTGTGACCCTCCCGACGGAGACCGTATAACTATGGTTCTACGGTCTGCGCGGCAGGACTGTCAGAAGCGCGCGCCGAACTCGATCACGTAGGTGGCGCCGCGACCGTGCGTGCGCAGGATCGCCGGCACCGCGGGCGTGGCCGCGACGCCGGCGTCGCGGTACTCGCCGCTGAGCATGATTTCGCGGTGCGGGGGCGACGCCATCCATTCGGCGACGATATGCGCGGGGGTCGTATAGGCGCCGGTGCCCCACGCGATGTTCTGTCCGACGGCGACCTCCGCGGCGTGCGCCCGGTAGCGGGTGACCTTGACCAGCGACATCGGCGTCTGTCCCGACGGTCCGACGTCGGCGAAGTAGTCCCCGCGCACCATGCTCGCCACCTGGCTGACCGCCACGCGGCGCAGTTCGCGGTTGGCATGCAGCGGTCGCAGCCCGCGCGCGGCGCGCTGCTCGTTGACCAGGCACAGCGTCGCCGCGTCGACCGCGGGCACGTTCGTGGCGCTGGGATCCAGGTTCGCGCCCGGGCATGCAGAGGCGCTGGCGGCCGCCCCCGCGGTGTCCGCCGCGAACGCGCCCACGCACGCCAGCAGCGCCCCGGTCAGCACAGCTCCCAGCTTGCGCCCGCATCTTGTCGTCGCTTCCGGCAAGTGGGCGAATACTTGCAGGAGCCGTGGATGGGCGCGTTGCCGCAGTGTTACCAGGGGCCATCGGCGGCACCCTGTTGGCATCTGTGCGGGCCGAGGGGCTGCCGTCCGGCTGCCGTCCGCTCTTGTTGGCGGAGGTCTGCGCCGAAAACGTGCGCTCGTGCGGCACCCGGCCGGCTGGATCACCTGCGACGATGTGGGCCGTTGGGGAGTGGGGTAATCGGCAGCCCGGGAGACTTTGGCTCTTCAAGTCCTGGTTCAAGTCCAGGCTCCCCAGTAAGGGCCCAGCGCTACTCCCGAGGCGGCGCGCGGCCACTGGAATAGCATTGTTCGGGTGAGCGCCCCGATCGTTGTGATCCTCGCTGCGGGACAGGGGACGCGCATGCGCTCGAAGACGCCGAAGGTGCTGCACGAGCTGTGCGGGCTGCCGATGGTGCTGTGGCCGGTGCGCGCGGCGCGGGAGGCGGGAGCGGGCAGGGTGGTGGTGGTGGATTCGCCGGCGCGGGCGCTGGCTGAGCTGCTGCCCGACGGCGTGGAGCTGGCGGTGCAGGCGCAGCCGAACGGCACGGGCGGCGCTGTGCAGGCGGCGATGGCGATGCTCGAAGCTGCGGGCGGGCCGGCGCTCGAGCCGACGGCGCCGGTGGTGGTGCTGAGCGGGGACGTGCCGCTGGTGAGCGCGGAGGCGATCGGCGACCTGATCGACGCGCACCGCGCGAGCGGCGCGCAGGCGACGATGGCGACGACGGTGCTCGAGGACCCGACGGGGTATGGGCGCGTGGTGCGCGACGCGGACGGCGCGGTGCAGCGGGTGGTGGAGACGAAGCGGCCGGGCGACGCGACGCAGGCGGAGCGCGAGATCCGCGAGGTGAACACGGGCATCTTCGTGTTTGCGGCGCACGCGCTGAGCGCGACGCTGCCGCGGCTGAGCGCGGACAACGCGCAGGGCGAGCTGTACCTGCCGCAGGCGCTCGACCTGCTGCGGGCAGGCGGCGCGGCGATTGCGGCGCACGTGGTGCAGGACGAGCGCCTGGTGCTGCAGATCAACGATCGTGTGGCGCTCGCACAGGTGCGCAAGCTCGCGCAGGCGGCGATCCATGAGCGCCACATGCGCGCGGGCGTGACGATCGTCGACCCGGACGCGACGGTGATCGACGTCGACGTGCAGATCGGGCAGGACACGGTGATCGAGCCGTTCAGCACGATCCGCGGCGACACGCGGATCGGGCGCGGCTGCAGCGTGCGCCACTCCTACCTGCTCGACTGCGTGCTCGAGGACGGCGCCGGCGTCGGGCCGTTCGGCTTTCTGCGGCCGGGGACGGTGCTGCGCGAGGGCTCAAGGGTGGGGACGTTCGTGGAGGTCAAGAACTCCGACGTGGGCGCCGGCGCGAAGATCCCGCACCTGTCGTACATCGGCGACGCGGACGTCGGCGAGCGCACGAACCTGGGCGCGGCGACGATCACCGCCAACTACGACGGCCGCGCCAAGCACCGAACGACCGTCGGCCGGGGGGTGCGCACGGGCGTGGACACGACGCTGGTGGCGCCGGTGAGCGTCGGCGACGACGCGTACACGGGCGCCGGGTCGGTGATCACCGATGACGTGCCGGCGGGCGCGCTCGGCATCGCGCGAGCGCGCCAGAAGAACGTCGAGGGCTACGCCGAGCGCCGCTCGGGCGAGGGGGCGGCAGGCGCCGGCGAGGGCGGCGATGCGGGGGGATCACGATCGGGATGACCGATCGCAGCGCGCCGTTTACACTGCCTGGTGAGATGAGTGCGATCGACACGCGCACCGACTACTCGCGGGCGAGCCTGCCGATCGATTACAACAAGCGCCTGATGCTGTTCAGCGGGCGCGCCAACCCGCAGCTGGCGACCGACATCGCGGACAAGCTGGGGGTGGACCTGGGGCCGGTCGAGCTGAAGACGTTCTCCGGCGGTGAGGTGTACTGCCGCTACGAGGACTCGATCCGCGGGGCGGACGTGTTCATCGTGCAGCCCACCAGCGGCAACCCGCAGGCGGGGGTCACGGCGAACGACTCGCTGATGGAGCTGCTGTTCATGATCGACGCCGCCGTGGGCGCGTCGGCTCACAGGGTGATCGCGGTGACGCCGTGGTTCGGCTACTCGCGCCAGGACAAGAAGTCGGCGCCGCGGGAGCCGATCTCCGCGCGGCTGGTGGCGCGCATGCTGGAGGCGGCGGGCGCGGACAGGGTGCTGACGATGGACCTGCACGCGGGCCAGATCCAGGGGTTCTTCCAGATTCCCGTGGACCACATGACGGCGCTGTTCATGCTCACGCAGTACTTCACCGACCTCGGCCTGCCCGACCTGGTGGTCGTGGCGCCGGACGCGGGCCGGGTCAAGCTGAACAAGAACTTCGCGTCCAAGATCGGCGCCGAGCTGGCGATCCTCGACAAGGAGCGCCCGGCGCAGCAGGTCGCCGAGATCGGCTACGTGATCGGTGACGTCAAAGGCAGGACGGCGGTGATCGTGGACGACATGATCGACACCGCCGGCACGCTCAAGGCGGCCGCCAAGACTGTCATGGAGGAAGGCGCTGCGCGCGTGTACGCGGCAGCTACGCACGCGGTGTTCTCCGGCGACGCGTTCGAGAACCTGGCCGAGTCGGGGCTCGAGCAGATCGTGGTCACGGACACGATCCCGATCGCGACGAGTCGCCCGGACAACGTTCGCGTGCTGCCGTGCGCGGAGCTGCTGGCCGACTCGATCCGCCGCATCTTCGTCGACGACTCCGTCAGCGAGGTCTTCGGCGGCGAGAATCAGTTGTTTTGAGAGATCGTTACAGGTTGTAATGATTACGAGGTGTAACGATCTCCGGGCGGCACATGTGCCGCCCGGCGGGACGCGCATGCGCGTCCCGGGCAGGGTCACATGTGACCCTGCCGTCATCATCCCCACACGATGTCCTCCACGATCGCGACTCCTGCGGCGGGCGCGCGCGGTCCGCGCGAGTGGTGGCAGCGGCTGCCGTCGCGGCGCCGCAGGATGCTGCGCGTGCTGTTTGCGGTGGCTGTGCTGCTGGTGCTCGTCGTCAGCGTGCTGCTCGCGCGGTTCCTGACGGTCGAGAACGCCGAACGCAGCGACGATCTGGCGCTCGTGCAGGCGGAGGCGAAGGGAAGCGTGGCGGGCATGCTCGAGCAGCTCAGCGGCTGCCGCGCCAGTCGTTCGTGTGTGGCCAGCGCGACCGCCGACGCCAGCAACCCCCGTCTGCGCCGCTCGGGAGCCGTGAAGATCCTGCAGCTCGAATCACCGACCGCGTACTCGCTGTCCGGCGCCACCGGCAAGACGCGCCTGGCGTGGACGGTGATCGGCACGCTGCCGGTGGTGCAGTGCGTGGACGTGCGCCGCACCGGCAACTTCCTGTCAGGCATCCACGTGCATCTGCTCGGGATCAGCGCGCCGATCGCAGGCGAAGGGCGATGCACGAAGCCGTCGGCGATCGAAAGAGAAGAAGAAGAAGAAACGAGGGCGGCAGAACGATGAACGGCGATTGCTAGAGTCTGCAGTCGCTCATGGCCAGCACCACCACCAAGCTCAACGTCAACAGCCGCGACGCCGCCGGCTCGCGCGCCGCGCGCCGCCTGCGCCGCAGCGGGCGCGTGCCCGGGGTGCTGTACGGCGGCGGCGCCGAGCCGCTGGGCTTCGACGCAGACGAGCGCGAGCTGCGCCACGCGCTCGCCGGCGCCGGCGCGGTGCTCGATCTGAGCGTCGACGGCAAGAAAGGCACGCCGGTCGTCCTCAAGGAGGCGCAGCGCCACCCCGTGCGGGGCGAGACCGTGCACGTGGACCTGCTGCGCGTCAACCTCAACGAGGCGATCAGCGCGGTCGTGCCGCTCGAGCTCACCGGCATCGACGACGCCCCCGGCGTCAAGGAAGGCGGCGTGCTCGAGCAGATCACGCGCGAGCTGGGCGTCGAAGCGCTGCCGACGGCGATCCCCGAGTCGATCGTGCACGAGGTCGGCGAGATGCAGATCGGCGAGACGATCCTGCTCGGCGCGCTGGCCGCGCCCGAGGGCGTGAAGCTGCTCGACGACCTCGAGGAGACCGTCATCGCAACGCTGTCGCCGCCCCGCCTGCAGAGCGAAACCGCCGAAGAGATCGAAGCCGAGACAGAAGTCGTCGGCGAGGGCGGCGCCCAGGCGCAGGACGCCGGCGAGGGCTCCTCGGGCGAGGAGTAAGCCGCGCTGCGACGCCCGTTCGGCGGTGGCCGTGGAGGTGGTGGCGGCGCAGGAGTCGCTGACTGGCTGATCGTCGGGCTGGGCAACCCCGGCCGCGAGTATGCGGGTACGCGGCACAACATCGGCTTTGTGGTCGCTGAGGCGCTCGTCGAGCGCTGGGGGCTGGGGAAGGCCAAGGACCGCTTCCGCGGACGCATCGCCGAAGGCCGCGTGCGCGCCGGCGCGCCAGGCGCGTCGCCCGGCGGCCCCGCCCCGCGAGTGGCGGTGCTGTGCCCGCAGACGTACATGAACGACGCAGGGCGCTCCGTCGGTCCGGCGCGCGGCGCGTTGAAGCTGCCTCTGGAGCGCGTGCTGGTCGTGCACGATGAGATCGACTTGCCGTTCGGTGACGTGCGCACGCGTCTGGGCGGCGGCCTCGCAGGGCACAACGGGCTGAAGTCGCTCAAGCGCGAGCTCGGCGGCGCGGACTTCATGCGCGTGCGCGTCGGCGTCGGGCGCCCGGACTCGACCGACCCCGAGATCGTGTCCGCGTACGTGCTCGGACGCTTCCGCGAGAGCGACGCGCAGGTGGCGGAGCTGGTCGAGCGCGCGGTCGAGCAGGCCGAGCGCGTCGTGCTCGGGGACGACGTCGCCGGGGGCACCGCCGGCGGCGCCGCGCCCGGAGAGGCGCTGTGATGGCCACCGGCACAGGCGGCGCGCTGCGCTCGCTGCTGGGGCTCGCGCAGGACGACGAGTCGACGCTGCGGCTCGCGCGCGACGGCGGCCACGCGTTCGTGTCGGGCTCGCTGCGAGCGTACGTGATCGCCGCGCTCGCCGAGATCGACGCCGACGCGCGCGCGCGCCCGACGCTGGTGGTCGTCGGCGACGACCGCGCGGCGCGCGACCTCGCAGGCGACCTCGGCGCGTGGCTGGCGCCGCGGCGCGTGCGCTACTACCCGTCCAGGGGCGTCGCCTACGAGTCGCACCTCGTGCCGCCCGCGCATCTCGTGGGACTGCGCGTAGCTGCGCTCGACGCGCTGCTCGGCGCCGGCGCGGGTGCCGGCGGTGGGGGCACCACGGGGGGCGCCGGCGGAGGTGGCGCTGACGCGGAGCCCCCGGTGGTGGTGGTGAGCGCGGTGGCGCTGTCGGAGAAGGTGCCAGACCCGCAGCTGCGCCCGCACTCGTTCACCCTGCGCGTGGGCGAGCTGCTCGACCTCGACGAGTGCGCCGCGGAGCTCGTCAGCGCCGGCTACGAGCGCACCGACCAGGTCGAGGAGCGCGGGCAGTTCGCGCTGCGCGGCGGCCTGCTGGACGTATTCCCCGCGACCGAGGAGCGCGCTGTGCGCGTGGACATGTTCGACGTGGAGATCGAGTCGCTGCGCTGGTTCTCGACGTTCACGCAGCGCTCGCTCGGCGAGGCTCAGGAAGTCGAGATCGCGCCCGCCGCCGAGCTCGCGCTCGAGCACCGCGAGCTGGCCGAGATCGCGGCGGCCACCGGCGCCTTCGCCGGCGCCGGAGGCGAGGGCGAGGACGCCGAGCGTCCGGACATCGCCCAGCTGCTGCCCGTCGAGCGCTTTGGCGCGCTGCTCGACCTCGTCGGCACGGACACAGAGCTGATCGTGGCCGCCGAGGAGGATCTGGAGCCGGTGCTGAACGACATGTGGAGCGACGTGTGCGCGGCGTTCGGCGACGAGGACGCGCACCACCTGCACGTGAGCCCGCAGAGCATCCGCTCGACGCTCGCGCAGCGCGCTCGCATCTGGCTGTCGGGGCTGTCGAGCGGCCAGCAGATCGAGCTTCGCGCGCAGTCCGCGGACACGGCGGCACGCTCGCTGGGCGAGGCAGAGCCGGAGCTGGAGAGGCTCGTGCGCTCCGGCTACAGGACTGTCGTCGCGTTTCCCCGGCGCGGCGAGGGCGAGCGCGCCGCTTACAACCTCGGCAGGCTCAAAGCGACGTGGCTGGGCGAGGGCGGCGAGGGCGACGGCGATGGCGGCGCGGGACGCTCGGCGATCGGCTTCCAGCCGCTGGAGCCGTCGCTGCGCTTCGCGACGGCGTCGCTGCGCGAGGGCTTCGTCGCTCCGCAGCTGAAGCTCGCCGTGTACCCCGAGCACCGGCTGCTGCGGCGCCGGCGCGCGGAGCGTCCAGGCACCGGCGCCGGCCGCCACGGCGGCGTCGGCGGCGCCCGGCGCGGTGCGCTGCGCTCGTTCACGGAACTGCGCACCGGCGACATCGTCGTGCACGAGGACCACGGCGTCGCGCGCTTCGCCGGCTTCGAGACGCGCACCGTGGCGGACGTCACGCGCGACTACCTGTACCTCGAATACCAGGGCGATGACCGCGTGTTCGTGCCCACCGACCAGCTCGCGAAGATCTCGCGCTACGTCGGCGCGGGCGCCGGCGCGCATCCGCCGCTGAGCAAGCTCGGCGGCACGCGCTGGGAGACGATGAAGGCGCGCGCGCGGCGCGCCGCGCAGGAGCTCGCGGGCGAGCTGCTGAGCCTGTACGCCGAGCGCAAACGCCGCAGCGGCCACGCGTTCGGCCCCGACTCCGACTGGCAGCGCGAGTTCGAGGAGCGCTTCCCGTTCACCGAGACGCCCGACCAGCGCGACGCGATCGAGCTGGTCAAGGCCGACATGGAAGCGCCGCGGCCGATGGACAGGCTGATCTGCGGCGACGTCGGCTACGGCAAGACCGAGGTCGCGCTGCGCGCCGCGTTCAAGGCGGCGGAGGAGGGCAAGCAGGTGCTGATGCTGGTGCCGACCACGATCCTCGCGCAGCAGCACTTCGGCACGTTCGCCGAGCGGCTCGCCGACTACCCGTTCACGCTCGAGCACGTCTCGCGCTTTCGCACCGCCGCCGAGCAGAAAGCCGCGATCAAGGGCTTCGCCGAGGGACGCGTGGACATCCTCATCGGCACCCACCGCGTGCTCTCGCGCGACGTGCGCGCCAAGGACCTCGGCCTGCTGATCGTGGACGAGGAGCAGCGCTTCGGCGTCAAGCAGAAGGAGCTGCTGCGCCAGCTCAAGCTGAAGGTCGACGTGATCTCCATGTCAGCGACGCCGATCCCGCGCACGCTGCAGATGTCGCTGGCCGGCCTGCGCGACATCTCCGTGATCGAGACCCCGCCCGAGGGGCGCCGGCCGGTGCGCACGTATGTGGGCGAGTACGAGGAGGAGCTCGTCAAGCGCGCGATCACGCGCGAGCACGAGCGCGGCGGGCAGGCGTTCTTCATGCACAACCGCGTCGAGTCGATCGACGAGACCGCGGAGCGGCTGCGCGCGCTGTGCCCGGGCGTGCGCTTCGCCGTCGCGCACGGCCAGATGGGCGAGGGCGAGCTCGAGGCGGTGATGATGGACTACCTGCGCGGCGGCGCCGACGTGCTCGTGTGCACGTCGATCATCGAGTCCGGCATCGACATCCCGCAGGCGAACACGCTGATCGTCGAGCACGCCGACAGCTTCGGCCTCGCGCAGCTCTACCAGATACGCGGCCGCGTCGGGCGCAGCCGCGAGCGCGCGTACGCGTATCTGCTGTACGACTCCGCTGCAGCGCTCACACCCGAAGCGGCGCAGCGGCTGTCGGCGCTGTCGGACTACACCGAGCTGGGCGCCGGCTTCAAGATCGCGATGCGCGACCTCGAGATCCGCGGCGCGGGCAACCTGCTCGGCGACGAGCAGTCCGGGCACGTCGCCGCGCTGGGCTTCGAGCTGTACATGCAGATGCTCGACGAAGCTGTCGCCGCGGCCGAGCCGGAGCTCGAAGGCGAGGCGCTGCCGGAGCCGGTGCGGCTGGACGTCAACGTCGACGCGTACGTGCCCGCCGACTACGTCCCCTACGAGCAGGCCAAGATCGAGGTCCACCGTCGCGTGGCGGGTGCGCTCGAGGTGGCGGACGTGGAGCGCCTGCGCGAGGAGCTGGAGGATCGCTTCGGACCGCTGCCGGAGCCGGTCGAGAACCTGCTGGCGCTGCAGCGCGCGCGCATCAAGTTCGGTCAGGCGGGAGCGCGCACTGTGAGCTTCCACGGCGATCGCCTCGCGGTCGTGCCGATCGAGCTCGACTCGACCCGCGCACGACGTCTGCGCGAGGAGCTGCCCGAGGCGCTGTACGAATCAGGTCGCTCACAGGTGTCGGTGCGCGTTCCGAAGGACGGGACCGAGCGCTTCCCCAGCGTGGTGAAGGCCGCAGACGTGCTGCTGGCGATCATGCGCGAGGCCGCTTAGGAACTCATTAAGCAGCCGTTATGCACCGTTCAGCGCATTTCCGCTAAAGTGCCCGCGTCGTGACAAAGACTCTCAGGTCCCTATCGGCGCTTGGCGCCGTTTTGTTTGCCCTCGTCGGCATCTCCGCGTGCGGCGGCATCCCCGGCGACGCGGTCGTGCAGGTCGGCGGCACGTCGATCACGAAGACGGCGTTCGACCACTGGATGGAAGTCGCGTCGGCCTCCAACAAAGTCGCCGGCTCGACCGAAAAGACGGTCGTACCCGAACCGCCGAACTACACCGCGTGCGTCGCACACCTGAAAGCGACTGCGCCCGCGCCCGCCAAAGGCCAGGCCCCGCCGACGGAAGCGAAGCTGAAGTCCGAGTGCGGGGTTCAGTACAAAGCGCTGCAGACCGAGGTGCTCGGCTTCCTGATCTCCTCGCAGTGGGTGATTGGCGAAGCTGGCTCGCTGGGCGTGAAGCTGAGCGACGCGGAAGTCCACAAGGAATTCACGAAAATCAAGACCTCGCAGTTCCCGAAAGCGTCTGAATTCGAAAAATTCCTGGCCACCTCGGGCCAGACGGTCTCCGATCTGCTGTTGCGCGTCAAGCTGAACCTGCTCTCACAGAAAATCCAGAAGCAGGTCGTCAAGGAAAAGGGCAAGGTCACGCAGGCGCAGATCGCGAAGTACTACGAAGAAAACAAGTCCAGGTACGGCACGCCGGAAAAGCGCAACGTGAGGATCATCCTCACCAAGACCGAAGCCGCCGCCGCGAGCGCCAAGAAGGAAGTCGAATCGGGCAAGAGCTTTGCCAGCGTCGCCGGCAAGGTCTCGATCGACCCGACGAGCAAGGCCAACGGCGGGCTGCTCAAGGAAGTGGTCAAAGGCGAGGAGGAGAAGGCGCTCGACACGGCGATCTTCTCCGCCGCCAAGAACGTGCTCGGCGGTCCCGTCAAGACGCCGTTCGGCTACTACGTCTACGAAGTCGTGAGCGTCACCGCCGGCACGCAGGAACCGCTGTCGAAGGTGCAGGCGACGATCAAGCAGCAGCTGATCGCCACCGGACAGCAGACCGCGCTCAGCAAGTTCGTCAAAGAATTCAAAAAGAAGTGGATGGGCAAAACCGAATGCCGCTCCGGCTTCGTGGTCGCCGACTGCAAGTCCTACAAAGCGCCCAAGAGCAGCGGCACGGCGAAATCCGCCACCGAATAGACACCGCGCTCGCATGAGCGAGATCGACCGAATCCACGCTCGTCAGATCCTCGACAGCCGCGGCAACCCCACGGTCGAGGTCGAAGTGGCGCTGCGCTCTGGCGCGCACGGCCGCGCCGCGGTGCCCTCGGGCGCGTCAACGGGCGAGTTCGAGGCGACGGAGCTGCGCGACGGCGGTCAGCCGTGGGGCGGCAAGGGCGTCTCGCGCGCCGTCGCAAACGTCGACGGCGAGATCGCGCAGGCGCTCGCCGGCGCGGACGCCGCCGATCAGCAGGCGCTGGACAGGGCGCTGATCGAGCTCGACGGCACGCCCAACAAGTCGCGCCTGGGCGCGAACGCGATCCTGGGAGTGTCGCTGGCGGCGGCCCAGGCGCAGGCTGCCGAGCAGGGCCTGCCGCTGTGGCGCTACCTCGGCGGGCCGGACGCCGTCGTCCTGCCGGTGCCGATGATGAACGTGCTCAACGGCGGCGCGCACGCCGACAACAAGGTCGACTTCCAGGAGTTCATGATCGTCCCGTGCGGCGCGAGCACGTTCTCGCAGTGCCTGCGCATGGGCGCCGAGGTGTACCACGCGCTCAAAGGCACGCTGCACGAGCGCGGGCTCGGGACTGCCGTAGGCGACGAGGGCGGCTTCGCGCCGGACCTCGGCTCCAACGAGGAGGCGCTGCAGATGCTCGTCGCCGGCATCGAGGCGGCCGGATACCGCCCGGGCGAGGATCTGGCGATCGCGCTCGACCCGGCCGCGAGCGAGATCTACCGGGATGGCGGCTACGTGCTCGAGAGCGAGGGGCGCACGCTGAGCGCGGCCGAGTTCACGGACTACTGGAGCGACCTCGTGGCGCGCTACCCGATCGTGTCGCTGGAGGACGGCATGGACGAGGAGGACTGGGACGGCTGGCGGCTGCTGACCGAGCGGTTGGGCTCGAGCGTGCAGCTCGTCGGCGATGACATCTTCGTGACCAACACCGAGCGGCTGCGCCGCGGCATCGACGCCGGCGTGGCGAACTCGATCCTGATCAAGGTCAACCAGATCGGGACGCTGACGGAGACGCTGCAGGCGATCGCGATGGCCCGCGAGGCGGGCTACACGGCGGTGATCAGCCACCGCTCGGGCGAGACCGAGGATGTGACGATCGCCGACCTCGCGGTCGCCACCGGCTGCGGGCAGATCAAGACCGGCGCGCCCTCGCGCTCGGAGCGGGTGGCCAAGTACAACCAGCTGCTGCGCATCGAGGAGCAGCTGGGGGCAGACGCCCGCTTCCCCGGGCGCAGCGCGTTTCGCTCAGGCTGAGAGCGTCGCTCGGGCCGCTCGGGCCGCTCGGGCCGCTCGGGCTGCTCGGGCCGCTCGGGCCGAGACCCGCCGCGCGGCGGCTGTATAGCCATCGCTATACGGGATCGTGTCCGGCTGCCCTCTGTCACCGGCAGGAGGTTCGCGGATGGCCGCGAAACCAAGTAGTCATGCCTGCGATCTCGGCAGCTCGTCCCGGCGCGAGCCGCACCCTCGCAGCGCGCGTGCGTTGGGATCGGGTGGGGCGTGTGGCGATGCTGTGTGTGCTGGTGGCGCTCGTGTACCTGTATGCGAGCGCGGGGGTGCACATGTTCTCGACATGGCGTCAGTCGCACCGCGACGACGCTGCGGTGGCGAGCATGGAACGGGAACACAGGGCGCTGGTGCGTCAACGTGAAGCGCTCACCGGCGCGGGCACGTTGGAAACAGAGGCTCGCCAGTTGGGGATGATGAAGAGTGGCGAGCAGCCGTACGTGATCAGTGGCCTGCCAGACAACTGACCTCCTGCCGCTGCTAGCCTCGGCGCGTGTCGTTCGAGACGGCGATCTACCAGTGGCAACAGGGCGAGCGCCGGCTGGCGGCTGCGCCCGCGGAGCGACGGGCGCTGCTCGAGCGCGTGACCGACGCCCTGGTGGCGGAGCTGCGCCGGCGCCTGGGCGGGCGCTTCTCGGCGGACGAGCTCGTGGACCTGTACGAACAGGGCGCCGCGTGGTGCCTGCAGATCGCGATGAAGCTCGCGCCGCAGGAGCCGTGGGCGTGGGAGGCCGGCCTGGTCGTGGACGCGGCCTTCGCCAGATACCTGCGCGAGGCCGCAGACTTCGCCGGCGGCCGCAGGACGCTGTCAGAGGCGTAGCAGCGCCGCTATGCGGCGTCCGACTCGTCGCTGCCGCTGCGACGGATGACTATGCGGTCCTCTTCGACTTCGACCTCCACGGGCCGGTGGCCGGCCCAATGCTCGGCGTAGATTGGGTTGTCCTGGATGGCTGGGTCGAGCCACAGGCCGTAGCCCTCCTCGCCGTGATCGAACGTGCCCTCCAGGGGGCCTGTGTTGCGTGCTCCCGAACGCCGACCGCGTCCGCCACGACGGCTGCGGCGGCGGGTGCGCGTGCCGCTGGCGCCCTCGGACTCCTCGCTGTCCTCCTCGCCCTCGTCGCCCGCCGCCTCGGCTTCGGCCCTGGCGCGCTCGGCCTCGGCTTCGGCTGCTTCGAGCTCGGCGGCTATCAGCGCGTCGTCCTCGGCGCGCAGGTCGATCTCCTCGGGATAGTCGCCGGCGCCGCCGGCGCCCTCGGTGGACTCATCGTCGCTGACGAGCTCGTTCTGACGCTTGAACTGCTCGATGTCGCGAACGGTGACCTCCAGTTGATGGGCGACCCAGGCGTCGGTGCGCCCCTGGCGCACCCAGGCACGGATCTGGTTGAGGTGCGGGCGCAGAGATTTCCGGGGCATGGACGGTCCGGGAGACTAGCGCAACGGCTCGCGCGGCGCGGCGGGCACGCATCGCGGCGCCCGCGCGGGCGACCGTGGAAGCGGTCGAGGAGATTGGTATCGCGTTCCCCCGGCGCTGTGACTATGCTTGGCGTTCCGGCGGTTTGGGGTTGCGCCGGGTCGCCAATCGGCAAAGAGGAAGGTGCACCCAAATGCTGGTTCTGACACGCAAGTCCAACCAGAGCATCATGATCGGGGACGAGATCGAGGTCTCCGTGCTTTCGGTCATGGGCGAGAAGGTGCGCATCGGTATTCAGGCGCCGCAGCGGGTGCCCGTGTTTCGCAAGGAGATCTACCTCGAGATCCATCGCGAAACCGGCGCGCCTGCGCCGGCCAAGGACAGCGCAGCGCCCGGGCAGGCGACGGGCGTCGACGCGTCGCTGCACGAGCTCGGCGACGGCACCTAGACCCGACGGCGCCCGTGGCGCGGCTCGCCGGCGCAGGCCGGCCGACGCGCAGCCGAACCTCAGCCGAGCAGCAGATACAGCGTGCGAAACATCACGACCGTGACCACAGCGGCGGTCAGGATGAGCGTGAGCACGAGCAGCGCGAAGCGCACGGAGCCGCGCTTGTGACGGCGCTCGAGATCGCGCTTGAACGCGCGCTGCTCGGTGGTGCGGCGCAGCGAGTCGCGCCGGCGGCGGTCGAGCGAGGCCTCCTTGACGAAGGCTCGCTCCCACTCCGCGAGGCTCTGGCGCATCTTCATCGCTGGCCCTCGGCTAGGAGCTGACGGGCGCGATGGCGCGCTCGTACACGGCGACGAAACGCAGGTAGTTCTCGGCGATCTTGCGCGCGCCGGCGGAGCGCTCGATCTTGCCGTCGACGTAGGCCTTGAGCGGGTCCCACCAGATCGAGCGGCCGATCGCGAAGCCGATGTAGCCGTCGACGGGTGCAGCGGCTGTGAGCCACTGGTCGACCTTGGCGTCGTCGGCGCCGCGCCCGAGCACAACGCACTTGACGTCGTCGCGGCCGCCGGTTCGTGTCTGAGCGACCAGCATTTCGCAGTCCGAGCGCTGGTCGACGCCCTCGATCTTCCAGATGTCGACGACGATGCCGGCGTCCTGGATCTCGGCGATGGCGCGTCGCATGAGCTCGGGTCGCAGCTCGGCGTCGTAACGGTCGCTGTCACCGCCGACGGACTGCAGCTGCGCGTCCTCGGCGGGCACGAGCAGCTCGAACAGGAACTTGCGCTCGTGCTGCTTCAGCCAGTCGCTGAGGCGCAGCAACTTGGCGAGCTGCTCGCGGTTGGCGTCTTGGTCGCCGTCCGGGTTGTAGCGGACGAGCACCTTGGTGTAGTCGGGGTTGAAGCGTTCGATGTGCTTGCCGAAGTCATCGCCGTACTGGAAGTCGAACATGTTCTGCCCTGAGCGCTCGGCGGGCATCGCGAGCTTCAGCCCCCGCTCGTGCGCCTCGGCGGGCACGGTGGAGCCGAACTGCTCGTCGACGAGCACGCCCGTGACGGACGGGTCGGCGCCTGCGCCGACCGCCTGCAGCATGCCCTCGAAGATCAGGTGCTTGGCGTCGGCGATGATGGCTGTCTGCTCGGAGTCCGGCTCGCCCTCGATCCCGAAGAACTTCTTCTGGAAGGAGCCGCGATGGTCGAACGCGAGGATGTAGAGCTTCGTGTCGGTTCCGGGGTTCATGCGACTGAGTATTCCAGAGGCGCGCGGGCTGCGGTCGAGAGGTCCTTAGAATGGATCGACGATGACCTCCGGAGCTGACCTGTTCGTGGTGTGCAAGCAGTGCGGCTCGGAGGTGAGCCCGTACATCACCGAGTGCCCCTACTGCGGCACGCGACTGCGCCGGCGCGCGCCCAAGCTGCCGCCGGCAAACGCGCCCACCCGCAGCACGCTGCGCGGCCGCGCGCGCTCGCTGCTGACACGCTCCAAGCCGGCGCCCGCGGGCGGCCGCACGCGTGCGAGCACGCGTCATCGGCCCAGTCGCTGGGCGGCGGAGCGGCCGTACGCGACGATCGCGCTGGTGGCGGTGAGCTGCGTGATCTGGGTCGTTGCGCACGCCGAACCGGTGCTGTATCTGCACACGGCGCTCGCCGGTCCGCTGCGTGGCGACTGGTGGAAGCTGTTCACGAACGGGTTCGCGTACGTGGACGGCGTGTACGCGTTCGTGGCGATCCTGACGATCGCGATCTTCGGCTGGCTGCTGGAGCGCCGCCATGGCCCGGCGGCGGTGCTGGCGCTGTTCTTCGGCGCGAGCGCGACCGGCGCGCTGGCGGCGCTCGCGGTGTATCCGTTTCCGGAAGTCAGCGGCGGCAACGCGGCGGCGCTGGCGCTGCTGGCGGCGTGGGCGGCCCCCGACCTGGAGACGGCCCGTGCGGGCGGCTATCGCGAGGGCGACCTGCTGGGAGCGGGCGCGCTGGCTGCGTTGCTGCTGGCACTGCCGTTCGCACGGCCGGAGGCGAGTTGGCTGGCTGGGGTCGTCGGCGGACTGCTCGGTCTGGCGTTCGGGCTGGGCGCGCACCGGCTTGGCAAGGCGGAGGCGTAGGACCCGCGCACGCGTGCGTCCTATGATGCTCACGCGATGACGATGACCAACGCTGTGGTGCTGATCGAGGCCGAGCGCGATGCGTTGTCGAGCCTCGGCGGCGCGCTCGCGGACATCGACGGCGTGGCCGAGGCGTACTCGGTTACCGGCGAGTGGGACTTCGTGGCGATCGTGCGCGTGCCGGACCACGAGCAGCTGGCAGATGTCGTGACCGGCCAGATCGGCGGTCTGCCGGGCGTGTCGCGCACGCAGACGATGGTCGCGTTCGCGGCGTACTCGCGCCACGACCTCGAATCGCTGTTCTCGATTGGGGAATGATCGCCTGAGCGCGATGGCGGCGGTGATGAAGCCCGAGTACGGCCCGACCCTCGGGCGGCTGCTGGCTCCTCGCTGGCATGCCGCCACGAGGCTTGCGCGCGTGGCGGTGGTCCTCGCGGGCGTGGGCTTCCTCGCGGCGCTGGCGGCCATCGGGCTGACGCTCGCGAACGCGACGTACTCGCATGGCGGCCCTGTGCCGTTCAGCTTCAGCTACAGGGACCTGTACCGCGTGGCCCCCGACCCGGGCGGCTATGTGAAGGTGCAGGGCCGCTGGCCGGACGGCGCGCTGAAGTACTCCTACGCGGTTGATCCGCTGACGCTGCCCGCGTACTCCGGGGAACTGGGTGCCGAGATGCCGCTGTACGCGACGAGCTTCATCCACACGCTCAGCGGGCGCTATCTCGGCTTTGAACTGCGCGGAGAGGGCAAGACGCGCATCAGCAACACCCTCACGGGCTACCAGGTGCTGTTCACGGCGGAGGTGGAAGGCCAGCGGATGTTCGGCCGGGACGTGATGCTGCTACCCCAGCGGGCTGGCGTGCGCGAAGGCGTGGTGGTGGGGATGCTGACCTCGCCGACCGCCAGCGCGCAGATCGCCTCGCCGATGGAAGTCGGTGAGACGGGCGTGCTGCTGCGACCGCTGAAGTCGTTCGCGTTCGGCTAGCGCGAGCGACGCTCGCCACGGCCGCCGGTGCGGTCGCTGTGGCGGCTGGCGCGGGCCATGGCGCGGTCATCGCCGAGCTTGCCGGCGGCCGGAGCTTCGGTGCCTCCGGTCCCGGGCGCGACGATCACCTGGGAGGTGGCGGCGCCGGTTTCAGCGGAGGATTCGTCGTCGGCGCCGGCCGTCGCGTTCTGCGTCGGCGCAGGCGGTGTTTCGACGGTGGTTGTGGTCGTTGTTGTTGTTGTTGTTGTTGTCGTCGTCGTCGTCGGTGTGGAGGGCGTGGTCGTGCCCGCCAGCGTGCTCGTGCTCGGCGTCGTGGTGGTTGCGGTGCCGGGCGTCGTGGACGGGACGGTGGTGGCGGCGGCGGGCAGTTCGGTGGTCTGCGTGGTGACTTCGCTGACGGGCGGCGTGACGGCCGGCTTGGCGGGCGGGGCGGTCACGGCTCCGGTGCTGGCGATCGGCACGGTGGGAGACGGGGGCGTGGGGGCGGAGGGAGCGACCTTGATGCGCTTGGTGTGGCGCGCGTTGCGACGGGCGAGCGCGACGGGCGTGGGGCTGGCTGGGGTCCCGGCGCTGACCGGCTGGAGCGCCTGATGCACGACGAGCGGTTCGCTCGCGTAGTGATTGGCGGCGACGCTCGCGGAGGCGAGCACGTGCGGATGGTGGTGCACGACGACGGCGTTGTCGGTGGCGACGGCGCCGGCGGTGACGATCGCGGCTACGGCGAGCCCGGCGACGGCCTTGGTGGCCAGCGCTCCGGCGCCGGCGGTCATGATGCCTCCGGCGACGCCCCCGCCGCCCGCCGCTGCGCTGGCTCCGGCGCTGGCGGTTGCGGTGGCGCCGACGGCGCCGGCGCCACCTGCCACGTGCGCTCCGCCGGCCGATGCGGTCGAGCCGAGCTTTGCGAGCAGCAGCTTCTTGACGAGCAGCAGCGGGCCGACAGGCATGATCAGCGCGAGCGCGTGGTTGTTGTCCTTGAGCTGCTTGCGGAAGAACGCGCAACGCTCGCAGTCACGGACGTGCCGGCGGGCGGGCGTGCTGAGCTTGGCCAGGCCCTCGGCGACCTCGCCGAGCTCGAGGCGGACTTCATCGCAGCTGAGCTTGCGTGCCTCGGCGGCCTCCGCGAGCGAGATGCGTGCGCGCACGAGCAGCGACTTGACCGACGGCACCGTGGTTTCCATGGCGTGGGCGATCTGCTCGTAGGAGAGCGCGTCGATCTCGCGCAGCAGCAGCGCCGTGCGCTGGGTCTCCGGCAGGTGGTGGACGTCCTCGATCAGCTCGCGGAAGCTCTCGCGGCGTATGACCTTGTCGCCCGTGGAGATGCCCCCTTCGGCGAAGTGCACGTCCATCGAGTCCACGCCGATGGCGGAGGCGCGGCGCAGGTGGTTGAGCGAGCGGTTGCGCGCGATCCGGTACAGCCACGGGCGCACGTTGATGTCGCGCTCGTCAGCGAGGACGGCGTTGAAGGCCGCGGCGAACACCTCCTGCAGCACGTCCTCGGCGTCCTCGCGCGAGGCGAGCATGTGCCGGCAGAAGGACAGCAGGCGCGTCTGGTAGCGCGCGCAGAGGACCTCGAACGCGGCGTGCTGGCCGCGGCGCGTGAGCGCGATCAGGCGCTCATCCGACTGCAGGCGCAGCAAAGCCGACGGACCGCGAAGGCCCGGAATGCTGCTCGGATGTGTGAGAGCGGAGACCTCCATAGACAGTCCGACAGCTGCTGTCGCTACCAATGACACGGTAGCAGCGCAAAAGTTGCGGGTTAACGCGTAGTTCCCCGCGTTTGCGGGCGTCAAACCCCCCGCCCTGGCCGCCGCGCTGCGGGTGGCGACGCCTTCCATACACTGGCGCGGCCCGGGTGGCGAAATAGGTATACGTAATCGACTTAAAATCGATGGCCCCTGTCGAGGGGCGTGCGGGTTCGAATCCCGCCCCGGGCATGTCCGGCGCGCGGCAAAGCGGATAGAGTCGCGATCCCATGTCGACGCCGAGCGTGCAGGAGACGAGCACCTTCCACGGCGGGCGCCTGGTGGCCAGACGCCTGAAGGCGCACGGCGTGAGCAAGCTGTTCACGCTCTCGGGCGGGCACCTGTTCTCGATCTACGACGGCTGTCGCGAGGAGGGCATCGAGATCGTCGACGTGCGCCACGAGTCGACGGCGGCGTTCGCGGCGGAGGGTTGGGCGAAGGTGACGCGCGAACCGGGCGTGTGCGCGCTGACGGCGGGGCCGGGCGTGACGAACGGGATGAGCGCGATCGCCTCGGCGCAGGCGAACCACTCGCCGATGATCGTGCTGGGTGGCCGTGCGCCGGCGCTGCGCTGGGGGCAGGGCTCGCTGCAGGAGATCGACCACGTGCCGTTCGTACGGCCGCTGACGCGGCTGGCGGTGACGGCGCAGAGCACGGAGGAGATCCCGGGCCTGGTGGACGACGCGTTCGCGGCGGCGTGTGCGCCGCACGGTGGGCCTGCGTTCGTGGACTTCCCGCTGGACTACGTCTTTATGGAGGCGGCCGAGCCGGAGAGTGAGTACCGCCCGCCGCTCGCCGGCGCGGGCGTCGGCGGCAGGGGCGCCTCGGGCGAGGCGCTGGAGCGGGCGGCGGCGCTGCTGGCGGCGGCTGAGCGCCCGGTGATCATGGCGGGCACGGACCTGTACTGGGCGCACGGCGAGCAGGCGCTGCTGGAGCTGGCGCACACGCTGCGCATCCCGGTGTTCTTGAACGGGCTCGCGCGTGGATGCGTGGCGGCGGATGACGAGCTGTTCTTCTCGCGGGTGCGCTCGCAGGCGTTGAAGGGCGCGGACGTGGCGCTGGTGGTGGGTGTGCCGATGGACTTCCGCCTGGGCTTTGGCGCGTCGTTCGGCGAGGAAACGGAGATCGTCGTGGTCGACGCGGCTGAACCGGAGCGCGATCACCCGCGTGCTGTGGCCGCCGAGTGCTACGGGTCGATCGGCGAGACCCTGACCGATCTGCGCGCCGGCGCGGGAGCGAAGGCGCTGGCGAGCGAGAGCTGGATCGCGGAGCTGCGCGCGGCGGAGAGCGAGCGTCGCGAGGGGGAGCGCGTAGAGCGCGAGGATGATCGCGGACCGCTGCATCCGATGCGGCTTTACGCGGAGCTCGCGGGTGTGCTCGAGCGCGACGCGATCGTGATCGGCGACGGCGGTGACTTCGTGTCCTACGCAGGGCGCGTGGTCGACAGCTACCAGCCTGGCTGCTGGCTCGACCCGGGGCCGTTCGGCTGCCTGGGGACGGGCTCGGGGTATGCGCTCGCGGCGAAGCTCGCGCATCCGGAGCGCCAGGTGGTGCTGCTGGTCGGCGACGGCGCGTTCGGGTTCTCGGGGATGGAGTTCGACACGCTCGCGCGCCACGGCGTGAACGTGGTGGGCGTGATGGGCAACAACGGCATCTGGGCGCTCGAGAAGCACCCGATGGAGTTCCTGTACGGGTACTCGGTCGCGGCGGATCTGCGGCCGGGGACGCGCTACGACCAGATGGTTCAGGCGCTGGGCGGCCACGGAGAGCTGGTGGAGCGCCCGGCGGATCTGCGCGCGGCGCTCGAACGCGCGTTTACGGCGGGCGTGCCCGCGCTCGTGAACGTGCTCACGGATCCGACGGTCGTATACCCGCGCAAGTCGAACCTGGCCTGAGCGCGAACCTCGCCTGAGCGCGAACCTCGCCCGAGCGCGAACGTCGCTTGAGCGCCGCTGGCGCCGCTACGGCGTGCTCGCCAGCTGCAGCGCGCCCCCGTACAGGATGTCGTGCTCGGAGACCTCGACCTGCTCGAGCTCGAACGCGCTCATCGACTCCTCGAGCAGGATCATGCCGGCGACGATCGTGGGGGCGCGGTCAGGGCTCAGGCCGACGACCTCGCGGCGCTGCTGTTCGCTCATGTCCGCCAGGCGCGCGAGCAGCATTTCGACGGTTGCGAGCTGCAGCTGGTAGCCGTGCACGCGTGCTGGGTCATAGGGATCGAGCTCCTGGTCGATCGACGCGGCTGAGGTGGCAGTGCCGGCGACCGCGATGCCGTGCGTGACAGGGGCGCGCTCGTCGGCTGGCAGCCCGTCGAGCAGCGTCGCGCGGACGTCGAGCGCGAGCGCGTGCAGCTCGTCGGGCGTGGGTGGGTCGGAGTGGATGTGGCGCTCGCTCATGCGCACCACGCCCGCGTGCAGCGAGGCGTGGAAGCCCGCGCTGCGCCCGACGCCGACGACGAACTCGGTCGAGCCGCCGCCGATGTCGATCACAACGATCGGCTCCTCCGTGGCCGAGGCGGGTCGGCCGGACATCGCGCCCAGGAACGTCAGCTGTGCCTCTTCCTCGCCGCTCAGCACGCGCGCGTCGAGGCCGAAGTCGTCGCGCACGCGGGCGGCGAAGTCGGCGCCGTTGGCCGCGTCGCGCACTGCAGACGTGAGCACCGCGAGGTTGGCGCTCGCGCCGTGCTGGTCGATCAGGGCGCGGTAGGCGGCGAGCGTGCTGAACACGCGTTCGATCGCCTCGTCGGCAAGCGATCCGGTCGCGTCCACGCCGTGGCCGAGGCGGGTCACGGTTGAGCGGCGCTCCAGCTCCTGCACCGACCCCGTTTGCGGATCGACGTCCGCCACGAGCAGGCGGGTGGAGTTGGTTCCGATGTCGACCACAGCTACGCGCATCGGCGGGATGCTAGAGGGGCGGGGGTGGCTGGCGAGGAACCGGCTCGGATCGGCGCGAGGCGCGGCGAGGCGGCGGCGAGTAGGGCGCTCACGGCGACAGGCTGGTCACTTGTGCGGTTCTTTGCTAGAACATAAGGAGCGACGCGGGGTGGAGCAGTCTGGTAGCTCGTCGGGCTCATAACCCGAAGGTCGCGGGTTCGAATCCCGCCCCCGCTATGCGAAGAAGCCCCGCTCCGGCGGGGTTTTTTCGTGGGACGATCTGCCCGTTAGCCCGGACGTTCGTACCAATTTCGTACCAATTTGTAGCTTAGTGCCGTCGCCGGCAGCAGGAGCCATTCTCAGTGGATCAGAGCGTCGAGGATCAGCTCGGGCAGTGCGTCCAGCGCTATATCGAGCGTGGCTTCGATTGGGACCGCGAGTTGCGAGTTGTTGACGTCGAGTGCGGCGATCCATAGCTCGGGGTCGTAGCGGGCGATGCTCGACAGGCCGAAGAGCAACACCCACCACAACATCAGCGGGGAGAGCGCGTCCTTGCCGCCAGCGCGCGGGAGTAGTAGACGCGTGCCGAGCCTCCTGTAATCGGGAGCGATCGCGTTCAAGTGCTGTGCGCGAACGCGCACATTCGTCGGAACATCGGGCCAGCAGAACACGGGCAGGAATCCCACCGGGCTCAGCTGGGTCACGAGCGAGTCCTCGCGCATACCTTGGGTGTGCCTCATGTAGGCACCCACTGCGGTGGGATAGTCGCCGAGGTATTGAAGGAGCGTCTCCAGGTCGGCGTCGGGCGGCAGACCATCGATCAGCAACTCCAGTGGTCGCATGTCGGCGAGCATCTGGTGGGCGGGGTCGAACATGGGGCGGAAGACACGCAGGGGACGCTTCCAAGTCCCATCTTCGAGCGGCGGCTGCGGCAACGGCGCCATGAGCTCAGGTATCGCGGCCCACGCGGCCCCCAACTCCAACGCCGAGCTGAGCTGGCCTGATCCGGTGGCCTCGGCCACCGGCGAAGGATTGCCGTCGCGTCTCGGGTGCTTGCTCGCCGTCAGGCTTGACGACGCGACGGAGCAGTCCGGCTGACCGGTCCGCTGGCGCGGGTGCTTTCAGGCCATGCCCGGACAAGCGCCACGGGCCATCGAGGCGGGCGGCGGCTATTGCTCGGCCGGCCTGACTGACTGCATAGAACAGGAGCAGCGGAGACGCGGCCGGTCCGACATCGGCTGCCGCGCGCATGAGCTGCTCGGCCTGCTCAAGCGCAGACACGAACACGTCCGCACGCTCGCCCTCGACGCGCGCCGGCGGCCGTGCTCGCAACACGCGGATTCGCTGCCATGCCAACATCTCCGACGACGATACGCTGGCGGCCGGTGAGCCGCTTGTCCTGACCCCTTTCGTCCAACCCGGCCGCCAGTGTTCGTCTAGTTATACGTGCGCCACAATGCCTGCATGGCGCGAAGGCGACAGTTTGATCTCGCAAAGGGCGCAGTGCCTGTCTGTGCGGGGTCAATGCGCAGCTCCAATGTCGCGTGCTGCCTCTGTGACTGCTTCACGCAGTCGCTCGAACGTCGGCTGAAATCCGGCGAACGTCAGGTCCGCAAACGGCGACTTGCGCGCGGCAACTGCTCGCGCAAACTCCATCTTCGACAGCCCGACGGACCTCCCCTCGTGAGGATGTCCGGATCGTCGTGGAACTTTGGCGGCGGTCCTCACGGTTTGACGGTCAGACGGTAACGGGCTCGCGGGTCTCCTGCCGCTTGGGGTTCTCTGGTGAAGCGGCGAGGGCATGGCG